>NZ_JADBGI010000005.1 GCF_014892575.1 Nocardiopsis coralli
GCCTCGTTCACGGCCCCCTACGGCACCACGGAGAAGAACTCCGACAACGGCGCGGGCGCCGACGGCACCGCTGCCTCCGCCGCCTCCGGCGGCCCCGGTGGCGCGGGTGGCTCCGACATCGACTTCATCCCCCCGGGCGAGGCCGTGACCTCGCGCTACGGGCGCACCTACGACGCGCTCATCAGCGCGATGGGCTTCGCCCACGGCCACCACGGCCACACCAACACCAAGACCGGGACCGAGGTCACCGGCAAGGGCAAGGGCAAGGGCAACGCCTCCGGCAGCGGCGAAGCCGCCGGCACCGCAGGGGCGGCCACCGGCAACGTCTCCGGCGCTGCTGGCGCCGACGGCGACGTCGTGGGCGGCTCTGCCGCTGACGCGGACGGCTCCGCCTCGGGCGGTGGCTGCACCGAGCCGCCGGGCACGAAGGCGGTCATCAACATCACCGTGCCCCTGTCGGCGCTGCTGGGCTTCGGCTTCGCCTTCAACACCGACGCCCACGACGCCAACGGCAACGCCGACGCCGACGGCGCCGCAGGCGCCACCGGGGCAACCGCCCCCGGGGCCGCTGGCGCGGCCGGGGCATTCGGGGCGAGCGGGTCGCCGCCGGGCTCGGGTTCCGGCTCGGGCGCCGGGACTGGCCCCGACCCCGGCGGCGGTGGCTGCACCTGCGGTGGCGATACCACCACAGGCGGCACCACCCCTGCTTCCAACACCGGCCCGCCCGGCTACGCCGGTGCGCCCGGCACCCCCGGCACCCACGGTGCCCCTGGTGGCCCCGGGTCTCCCGGGCCGCTCGCATCCTCCGGCCTGGCGGTGACCGAGGACGGCAACGTGCTCGCCCTGTCGGCGGTGCGCGCCATGGCGCCCACGGCCCAGATCCGCCGGTTGATCTTCGACGACCGCACCGGCCTGCCCCTGGACCTGGGCCGGGCCCACCGCCTGGCCCCCGGTTACCTGCGCACTGCCGCTTTTGCCGGGCACACCACCTGCGCCTGGTCGGGTGGGTGCGACGTGCCGGTCTCGCAGTGCGAGGCCGACCACATCACCGAGTTCTCCCACGGCGGCGAAACCAAGGCCACCAACCTCCAGCCCCTGTGCTCCAAGCACAACCGCGCCAAGTACCGCCGCTCCCGTACCGAGAACACCCCCACCAACGGGACCGGTGTCGGCGCCCTAAGCGGCTCGGGTGCTCAGGCCGCCGACTCCGACAACGACACCGTCAACGTCGCCACCGGTTAGATCCCCGGGGGCCCTCCGTGGGTCGTCGGCACCGGTTAGATCCCCAGGACCGCTCCGTGGGGCTGTTGCGGAACCGAGTTCAACCGAGCCCCACCGGGGCCACCGGGGCCTCTCCAGACCTGGGTCCAGTGGTGCACGCTTGGACGGCCACTGCCGTAACCGGCCCCGTCGAGGCCCACCGCGCACCAGGCACCAGGTACCGGGCGCCAGGCACCGGGCGCCGGGCGTCGTCTCTGGAGAATCTCCGCAGGATGGCCACCGCATACCCCTCGCATGCGACCGCAGCACGCCTACCGACGGCGGCCAGCTCCGGCTCCACCGGGCCGGATCGCACGCGAGTCTGCGCGTGGCCCGAGCGGCCGTCCCTCAGCGGTTGATAGTGCTCTTTTGAGCACCTGAAAACGTTGTCAGTGCCTAATTGAGCACTATCAACGACACAGCGCCGGACACCTGCCCCACCGGGCACACCAACGCCACCAGCAACCAGAGGGGTGGACCGGAGCACAGGTCCGCCCGGCCCCACCCGCACACGTGTCACCCCTGGCCTCAATGCTCCGCCGGGAGTGCGCGGGGCGCGCCTGTGCCGTTGCCGTCGCAGGAGCGAGCCACCACCCCCACACCGCAAGCGTCGGCCAGCAGTGTGGCCACCCCAGAGGGTCACCGCGCCGAAGGCGCCCGTAGTGCCACCGTTCCTTTGGGCTGGCGGGGGCCTCGGGGGTGAAGGGGGTTCGTCGATGCGGGTCGGGTCAGCCCGGCGAACAGGGCCGGAACGCACACCCCGAGGCGCCCCGAACAACCCACCACACCACCGACACCATCACCGCCCAGAGAAAGCCTCGGGGGTGGCGCCGACGTGGGTTGCGAGAAGGCCCGGCCGGGCTAAGATCCGACCCCGACGAACCACCACCCCCGAGGCAACACCACAGAACACCCATCCCGCCGGCTACCCCGAGGCAACACCACAGAACACCCCACACCCGATCGCGCGCCCTGCCGACCCCAAACGGGACCAGGTTCATTGACCACTCGTGCTGGGGAGCCCCTCGACGGCCCGCCCGATCTCGAAGACGGTCGTCTCGTCGAACGGGTGGCCCACTATCTGCAGGCCGACCGGGAACCCGGCCGCCGTCCCGGAGGGCACGCACAGGGCCGGACACCGGTTGGCGATGTTGAACGGCACGGTCATGTGCGCCTGCCAGTAGTGCTCCAGCGTGCGGTCGACCCCGTCGGGCTGGTCGGTGACCGTGATCCCGTCCAGGTACTGGCCGTCGGCCGCCAACGCGCGCACCGCCGAGGCCGGGGTCAGCAGTGCGTCGACGCCCCGCAGCGCCGCCGCCAGGTCCGCCTGGATCCGGTGCTCCGCGGCCACGGTCTCGAACAGCGTGTGCCGGGCGGCGTGCTCCCGGGCCACCTCGATGAAGCGCAGCGTGTACGCCTCGGCCGTGTCCTCCCGGCCGGCGAGCAGGGAACGCATCCCCTCGGCCAACAGGTGCCCGAAGTGCGCCATGCTGACCCGGCCGATCTCCTCGGTGGTCCAGGGCAGGTCCACCTCGACCACGTCCGCCCCGGCGGCCTCGAGGGCGGCGACGGTGCGGTCGACCTCACGCCGCACCCCGCGCTCGACCGGGAAGTCGCCCAAGGTGGGGGAGTAGGCCAACCGCCGCCCCTGCAGCGTGCTCAGGGCCTGCTCCTCCGTGGCGACCGCGATGCCCCGGGACGGCACCGTGGCGTGGTCGGACGGGTGCGGGCCCCGCATCACGTCGGTCAGCAGGGCGGTGTCGGCCACGGTCCGGGCCATGGCACCGTCGCCCCGGTACCAGTCCGCGGCCAACGGCCCCGCCCCCGGAACCGTGCCGTAGGGCCCCTTGTACCCGACGTTGCCGGTGAAGGCGGCCGGCAGGCGGGTGGACCCGGCGATGTCGGACGCGGTCGCCAGGGGTGTCATGCCGGCGGCCAACGCCGCTGCCGCACCCCCGGACGAGCCGCCGGGCGAGAGCGCGCGGTCCCACGGGTTGCGGGTCACGCCCCACATCCGGGAATGGGTCACGGTCGCACAGGAGAACTCCGGTGAGGTGGTCCTCCCGTGTACGATGCCCCCGGCCGCCCGGATGCGCGCGACCGCGGGGTGGTCCTCCGCGGCCACCGCGTCGGCGTGCGCCCGCATCCCCTGGCTGATCGAGCGGCCGGCCAGTGCGTGTTTCTCCTTGGTGGCCACCGGAAGGCCCAACAGCGCCGCACCCAGGGGTGCGTCGTTGCCGTCCCGCGCGTAGAAGGCGTCCGCGGCCCGCGCCTCCTCGCGCGCGGGCCCGTCCAACACCTCCATGAACGCGTTGAGCGGCAGCTCGTGCCGGGCATCGGCGGCGATCCGGTCGAGCACCACACCGAGGTACTCGCTCGGTGCCAGGGCCCGGGTACGGAACAGGCGCAGGACCTCGACCGCCGGCAGCGCGGCGATCCGGCCCGCCTCCGTGTCCGGCGTCGGTCCGTCAGCCATGCGGGCGCTCGCCCCCGGGTTCGGTCTGCGACAGTGCACCGGTCACCATGCGCGCTGCGACGTTGGTCAGCACCCGGAGCCCGCTGACCAGGTCCTCGTCGGAGGTGAACTCCCGTTCGCAGTGCGAGACCCCGTCGACGGACGGCACGAAGAGCATCACCGTCGGCGTCACCCGGTTCAACGCCACCGAGTCGTGGCCGGCCAGGGTGTTGAGCACCGCCGATCCCATGCCCTCGTCGCGGGCGGCCTCCTGGCCGAGGGCGATCGCGTCCTGCGGGAACGGCTGGACCGGGCGGACGTCGAAGTCGTCGGCCTCGATCTCCACCCCGCGCCGCTCGGCCAGGCGCTCCATGCGTTCGAGCAGCAGGGACCGGGCGCGGGTGACGTCGCCCCGGTCGGCGGCCCGCAGGTCCACCACCAGGTCCACCCGGCGCGGAACCACGATGGGCGAGTTCGGTTCGACGTCGAACTTGCCGACCGAGGTCACGATCGTCTCCGGGGTGAACTCGTCGACCATCTCCTCCACCATGACGACCACGTGCGAGGCGGCCACGAGCGCGTCCCTGCGGTCGGCCATGAGGGTCGCGCCGGTGTGCGACTGCTCCCCGACGACCCGCACCAGCAGCTTCTGGGTGTGCCAACTGCGGTCGACCACGCCGATGGGGATGCCCGCGCGCTCCAGGCGACGGCCCTGCTCGATGTGCACCTCCGCGTAACCGGCGAGCGGCAGGTCGACCGGTTCCCCGGCCCGGCCCGTGTCGGCCAGCGCGTCGGCGACGGTCACACCGTCCGGATCGACGGTGCGCAGCGCCGCTTCGAGCTCCAGCAGCCCCACGAAGACCGAGCTGCCCATGATCGACGGAGGGAAGCGCGCGCCCTCCTCGTTGAACCAGTCGACGACCGCGATGTTGGCCTGCGGGACCAGGTGCCCGTCGCGCACCGCGCGGTCGAGGGCGGAGGCGGCGTGCAGGGCCGCGACCACGCCGTAGGTCCCGTCGAAGCGCCCGCCCAGCGGCTGGCTGTCCAGGTGCGACCCGACCAGGACGTACGGCGCCCCGGGGTTCCACTCCTTGACCGCGAAGATGTTGCCGATCGTGTCGGTGCGGACCTCGAACCCGCGTTCCGCCGCCCGGGCCTCGAACCAGTCCCGCACCTGCCCGTGGGGCACGGTCGCGGCCTGGCGGTCGATGCCGCCGTTGTCGGTGGCGCCGTAGCGCGTGGTGTGGTGGAAGTCGGCGAGGAACTCTTCGGTGTCGGGGCCGAAGGCGTCGGGGGAGGGGCTGTTCGGCACGGGGGTACCTCGATCCGTCACTGGTGATCACCTTGCAGTCCGGGGTCGCCACTGGGTTCGCCCGAGTCCGTCGTGTCCTCGGATTCCCATTTCTCCCGGTCGAAATCGTGCTTGCGGGAGCGCAGCAACCCCAGGAGCCGCTCGTCGCGGGGCTTCGTGCACAGGCTCACGGCCGTGAACACGGCCGCGTTCAGCAACAGCGCCAGGAGCCCGCCGCCGCCCTCCGAGAAGGGCCCGGGCGCCCACGCGGGCACGGCGGTGAAGACGGCCAGGGAGACCAGGCCGACGACCAGCCCCGCGGTGGCTCCGACGACGCTCGCACGCCTCCAGAACAGGGCGCCGACCGTCGGAACGACGACCTGCGCGAGGCCTGCGAAGGCCACCAGGCCGATGGTGACGAGCAGTCCGGGCACGTACAGCGTCATCACGTACGCGAGCGCGGAGAACCCGAGGATCGCCCAGCGGCCGATCCACACCCTCTTGCGCTCGGGGAGGTCGCGCTGCACGTAGCGCTCGTGGAAATCGACCGTGTAACTCGCGGCCATCGCGTGCACCTGCGAATTGGCGGTCGACATCGCCGCGCCCGCGCCGGCCGCGATCACCAGGAGCGCCAGGAGCAGCGGCGCGTGCTCCAGCAGCACCGCGGGCAGGACCTGGTCGGCCTCCTCGATGACGGGGTCCAGCAGGACGGCGGAGTTCCCGACGAGCATCGAACCGATGTAGGCGAAGGCCATGAGCCCGACGAGGAACGGCATCAGGTCGAAGATGCGCGCACTCTTGGTGGCATACATCCGGGTCCACATCTGCGGCCCCATCAGGGCGCCGAGGGGCGTGATGAGGAACATCGCCACCCAGGTCATCCACACGCCGTCGCCGAGCACGAGGTGGTCGGGCTGCACCTGCTCGATGCGGTCGAACATCGTGCCCATGCCGCCGACCTCGCCGACCACGAAGATGCCCCCGGCGATGAGCCCGAGGAAGATCGTGACGCCGTAGAACACGTCGGTCCAGGCGATGGCCCGCACCCCGCCGGCCCACACGTAGGCGATGATCACCAGGTAGAACAGCAGCGCGCCGAGCCAGAACGGGATCGCGCCGTCGGAGGCGACCTCCATGAGGTAGGCGCCGCCGGTGAGCTGGATCTGCAGGTGGGGGAGGGTGAACACCAACAGGATGATCGCGATGAACGTGCCCAGCCGCTGCGACCCGAACAGGCCCACGAAGAAGTCCCGCGGGGTCACGTAGTTCCCGCGCTTTCCGTGGAACCAGACGCGTTTGCCGATCCAGTAGAACATGACCCCGAAGAAGACGTTCCAGACCAGGGCCGTCCAGTACAGCGGGCCGTCGAGGTAGAAGCTCGCGTTGGACCCGAGGAAGGCGAAGGCGCTCCACCACGTGGCGGTGACGGTGAAGAACACCGCGACCGACCCCATGGAGCGCCCCTGCACGAAGTAGTCGTCGGCGGTGGCCGTGGACCTGCGTGCGGCGAGTCCGCCGATGATCAGCGGTACCGCCAGGAAAGCCGCGATCACCAGGACGCCGAGCACGTGTTGGGAGGTCATCGGTGCGATTCCCCCTCGCCGGCGTCCCGGTTCCCGTTTCCGTCGGGTTCACCGTCGAGTTCGTCGGGCCGGGGTCTGCCCCAGCGCACCTTGTAGGCGATGAAGAGGACGACGCAGATCGCGAACCAGATCACCAGGTTGAAGCCGTAGATGAACGGCATACCGAGAATCCGGGGTTCGGTCACGTCGTGGTAGAAGAGGATGCCCGGGAACTGCAGTGTCGCCAGGCCGATGATGATGAGGGTCCAGAGCGTCGTGGTGACGGGCGTCGGAGTTCTCCTGGTCATGGATATGCCCTTCGCCGGGGGTGAAGCATGTCCCTCATGATTACCGGCGGGGCTGCTGTGGCACATGACCAGAATGTAAATATCGCATGTTCGATTCTTACGTTCTGTACGGATACCGCTACGGGACCACAGGAAAGGGCGCCCCGCCTCGGGGCGGAGCGCCCAGGTCAGCGGCGCGCGGTCACTGCTGGGGCGGCGGTCCCCAGGGCCCGTTCTGCGGCGGCTGCGCGTGCGGCTGCTGCGGTACGTACCTCTCGCCCACCGGCTGCTGCGGGCCGTACGGCGGCTGACCGTACTGCTGCCCGTAGTGGGGCTGACCGGGATGCGGCGCGTACTGCTGGGCGTGGTCCTGCACGGCGTCGCCCCGGTGGATCGCGAAGAACCGTCCGGACAGCGGGCGCCCGAGCGACACCAGCCCGGCGATGGACAGCGGAAGCAGGAACAGCGCCCACAGCCACTGTTCCCCGCTCAGCAGGAACAGCGACTGCATCACGGTCTGCACGATGAGCATGACCTTGGCCATCTTCCGCGCCCAGGGCCGCCCGCGGGTCAGGGAGAACGCCGGCGCGGCCAACAACGCGCCCAGGACCAGATGGGGCAGGGAATAACCGAACGCGTACCCGGCCGAAACACCGGCCATGAGCCCGGTGGCCATGTTGAAGACGAGAACGGCGAACGAGACCGCCGCGGAGATCCACAGCATCGCCGCCAGATTCTGTACGGGTCCGGGCGGCGGATACTGCTCCAGCAGGGCGGGCCGGTCCGGCTGGGAAGGTCGGGGATACATGGGGGCCTTCTCGGTGAGGGGGACGTGCGGGCCGCATCCTAGTGCCGCCCGAACCCGGTTCCGTCCCGTTCCGGAACGGAATCCGTGGCCACATGTGGCCGAGTGCTCACGATGGATGTCACCCCTGGTTCTGCTCTTTTCACTCAGAGGAACAACATGAAAAAACCCGGGTGTGTTACTTAAATGCAACCGTCAAAGTATTGAACATTTTTGCAGGCCAGGGAAACTATGTCGGTTGATATCCCCTGCGCTCAAGGAGGCGCTTCGACCATGCGAGTCCCCCGATCTCGCCTGTTCCTACCTGCGACTCTGTCGGTGACGCTCCTGCTCACCGCGTGTGGCGGGTCCGGTGACGAAGACCAGGCCGAAGGGCCGGTGACCATCGACGGCGGCCAGCCGGAGAACCCCCTGGTCCCCGGGAACACCAACGAGGTCTACGGCGGCGACATCCTCGACGCCCTCTTCGCCAAGCTCATGCGGTACGACCCCGACACCGCTGAACCCGAGGAGCACATCGCCGAGTCCATCGAGACCGACGACGACCAGACCTTCACCATCACCATCCGGGACGACTGGTCGTTCCACGACGGCACCGAGCTGGAGGCGCGCCACTTCGTGGACGCGTGGAACTACTCCGCCTACGGTCCCAACGGGTTCGTGAACAACTACTGGTTCGAGGACATCGAGGGCTACGAGGACCTCAACCCCGAGGACGAGGACGCCGAGCCGGAGACCGACGAGATGTCGGGCCTGGAGATCATCGACGACCACACCTTCGAGGTCACCCTGAACGAGCCCTTCGCGGACTGGCCGTTCCAGCTGGGGTACACGGTCTACTCGCCCCTGCCGGACTCCTTCTACGACGACCCCGAGGCCTTCGGCTCCGAGCCGGTCGGCAACGGGCCGTACGAGTTCTCCTCCTGGACCGACAACGAGGAGATCACCGTCGAGCGGTGGGACGACTTCCCGGGTGAGGAGCCGGGCCAGGTCGACGCCATCCAGTGGCGCATGTACGACAACCAGGACACCGCCTACCAGGACCTGATCTCCGGCAACCTCGACATCATGACCCGGCTGACCCCGGCCGCGCTGGCCGGCGACGTCTACCAGGACGACCTCGAGGACCGCTACATCGACCAGGAGTCGGGCCTGACCTACAGCGCCACCATCACCACGGAGTCGGAGGGCTACGACGACCCGACCTTCCGCCAGGCGCTGTCGATGGCGGTCGACCGCGACGAGCTCGCCGAGCAGATCTTCAACAACGGCCAGGAGGCCGCCGACGGCTGGGCCACCGGTGCGGTCGTCGCCTACCAGGAGGACGCCTGCGGCGAGTTCTGCACGTACGACCCGGACCGCGCCAACGAGCTCCTCGACGAGGCCGAGGACGACGGCTTCGACGTGCCCGAGGAGGTCAACTTCTACTTCAACGACGACGCCGAGCACCGCGAGTGGGTCGAGGCCGTCGTCACGAACTGGAACCAGGTCTTCGAGGGCCGCCTCGAGGCCAACGCCGTCCCTGTCCCGACCTTCGGCGAGTTCCGCGAGAACATCAACAACCGGGACTACGACGGCATCCTGCGCACCGGGTGGCAGATGGACTACCCGCACCTGGAGAACTTCCTGACCCCGCTGTTCGTCACCGGCGCCGCCTCCAACGACGGCGACTACAGCAACGAGGAGTTCGACGAGCTGGTCGCCGAGGCCAAGCAGAGCTCCGACGAGGACGAGGCCGCCGAGCTGTACCAGGAGGCCGAGCGCATCCTCGCCCAGGACATGCCCACCATCCCGATCTTCGCGGGCCGTACCATCTCCGGCTACTCCGAGCGGATGGACAACATGGAGATCAACCCCTTCGGTGTCCCGGTCTACGAGCGCCTCACGGTGCAGTGACCAGCGAGACGCGGTAATACGCGGCGGAGCGTCCGGTCCCCGGGCGCTCCGCCCGCATGTGAGAGGACACCCATGGGCCGTTATCTCCTGCGGCGCCTGCTCCAAGCCGTCCCGGTGCTCTTCGGAACGACCTTCCTGATCTACGTGGTGGTCTGGCAGCTCCCCGGAGACCCGTTCGCCGGCCGGTGCGGCGACCGGGCCTGCCCCGACGCGTTCGTCAACGCGATGAACGAACAGTTCCGCCTGGACGAGCCGCTGCTCGTGCAGTACGGGCACTACATCGCCAACATGCTCCAGGGCGACCTCGGGCTGACCTACAACATGGTGCCCGTCACCGACCTGATCGCCCAGGCGGCGCCGATCACCCTGCGCCTGGCGCTGGTCGCGCTCGCCTTCGAGATCGTGATCGGCGTGGTCGCCGGCGTGCTCTCGGGCCTGCGCCGGAACAGCTTCTTCGACAACCTGGTCTTCGTCAGCACCCTGCTCGCGCTGTCCATCCCGACCTTCGTTCTGGGCCGGTTCCTGCAGTGGCTGCTCGGTGTGCAGTGGGGCATCATCACACCCTCGGTCTCGGGTGAGGCGACCTGGGGCGAACTCATCGTGCCCGGCATCGTGATCGCCACGACCACGACGGCGATCCTCGCCCGGTTGGCGCGCACGACCATCGCCGAGAACCTGCGGGCCGACTACGTACGGACCGCGATCGCCAAGGGCATGCCGCCGCACCGGGTCATCGGTGTGCACCTGCTGCGCAACTCCATGATCCCGATCATCACCCTGATCGGTCTGGACCTGGGCACCCTCATGGTCGGAGCGGTGGTCACCGAAGGCATCTTCAACATCAACGGGCTGGGCGGACTGGTCTACGACCACGTCATGCGGCTGGACTCGACCGTGGTGGTCCCGGTCGCCACGCTCTTCGTCCTGATCTACATCCTCGCCAACCTGGTCGTCGACTTGATCTATGGCCTCCTCGACCCAAGGATCCGATATGAGTGAGCAGCTGGCCCAGGTGAGCACCAGTACCCGGCCACGCGGGCTCTGGGACGACGCCTGGGACGAGTTGAAGGGCCGGCCGATCTTCTGGATCTCCTCGGTCCTGATCCTCCTGTTCATCCTGATGGCCGCCTTCCCCACCCTCTTCACCCGGGTGGACCCGCACGTGGCGGACCTCAGCCGCAGCATGGAGGAACCCAGCGCCGAGCACTGGTTCGGCCTGGACCGGCAGGGGCGCGACGTGTTCGCCCGCACGATCCACGGCGCGCGGGCCTCGATCATCGTCGGGCTCGCCGCGACCCTGGTGACCACGCTCATCGGCGGGCTGCTGGGGATCCTGGCCGCCTACCTCGGCGGATGGGCCGACACCCTGATCTCCCGTCTCGGCGAGATCCTGCTCGGCCTGCCGTTCGTGCTGGGCGCGATCATCATCCTGACGACCTTCGCCGGGGCCCAGAGCGGGGCGGGGCCCGCGCTCGTCATCACCTTGGTCGTGGGCACACTGACGCTGTTGTCGTGGCCACTGGTGGCCCGGATCGCCCGTTCGGCCGCCTACTCCGTCAAACACGCCGACTACGTGCAGGCGGCGCGGGCGCTCGGGGCGGGCCCGTTCCGGATCATGTTCCGGCACCTGCTGCCCAACGTCATGGCACCGGTGATCGTCTACGGATCGCTCATGGTCGCCACCTTCATCAGCGCCGAGGCGACCCTGTCCTTCCTGGGTGTGGGCCTGCGGCCGCCGGTGGTGTCCTGGGGCGTGGCCATCTCCGAGGCCGGCGACTACATCCGCCAGGCCTTCTTCCTGACGGCGTTCCCCACCGCGTTCCTGTGCGTCACGGTCCTGGCCTTCGTCATGTTGGGCGATGCCATCCGCGACGCCCTCGACCCGAAGCTCAGATAGGAGTTGTGAAGCAGTGACCCTGCAGAACAGGGACTCGGGTGACTCCTCCGTCCCCCTGCTGGAGGTGGAGGACCTCCAGGTCGAGTTCCACACCCGCGCGGGCGTGCTCAAGGCCGTCGACGGTGTGAGCTTCAGTGTGGACCACCGGGAGACGCTGGCCGTCCTCGGTGAGTCGGGCTCCGGGAAGAGCGTGACCGCGCAGACCATCATGGGCATCCTCGACATGCCCCCGGCCGTCATCGCGGGCGGAGCGGTCCGGTACCGCGGCACCGACCTGCTCGGGCTCTCCCCGCCCGAACGGCGTGCCATCCGGGGCCAGAAGATCTCGATGATCTTCCAGGACGCGCTGTCGGCGCTGAACCCGGTCTTCTCCGTGGGCTGGCAGATCGCGGAGATGTTCCGGGTCCACCGGGGCATGTCCCGCCGGGAGGCGAAGAAGCGGGCGATCGAGCTGATGGAGCGGGTGCACATCCCGGCCGCGGCCAAACGCGTCGACGACTTCCCGCACCAGTTCTCCGGCGGGATGCGCCAGCGCATCATGATCGCGATGGCGATCGCGCTGGACCCGGAGGTGCTCATCGCGGACGAGCCCACCACCGCCCTGGACGTGACGGTGCAGGCCCAGATCATGGAGCTGCTGGCCGAACTCCAGGAGGAGAGCGGCATGGGGCTGATCCTCATCACGCACGACCTGGGGGTGGTCGCCGACATCGCCGACCGCACCGCGGTGATGTACGCGGGCCGGGTCATGGAACAGGCCGGGGTGTTCGACGCCTACGCCGCACCCGCGCACCCCTACACCAAGGGCCTGCTGGAATCCATCCCGCGGCTGGACCAGAAGGGCGGGGACCTGTTCTCGATCCCGGGAACCCCGCCTGACCTGCTGCACAGGCCCTCGGGCTGCGCCTTCCGCCCGCGCTGCCGGTTCCGTACGGACGAGTGCCTGACCGAGGACCCGCCACTGCACGACATCGGCGGGGGCCGCGGCAGCGCCTGCCACCACTACCAGGAGGTCCTCGATGACGCAGAGCGGTGAGCGCGGCCCGGCGCCCTCGGCCGAACCGGTCCTGGAGGTGCGCGACCTGGTCAAGCACTACCCCATCACCCGCGGGATCCTGTTCCAGCGCAGCTACGGCGCCGTGCAGGCCGTGGACGGGGTGAGCTTCGACCTGCGTCCGGGCGAGACCCTGGGCGTGGTGGGGGAGAGCGGGTCCGGCAAGTCCACGCTCGCCAAGATGCTGATCGGTCTGGAGGGGCCCACATCGGGCTCGATCAAGGTGCACGGGAAGGACATCACGGAACTGGACCGGCGCGGGGCCAAGCGCATGCGCCGCGACATCCAGATGATCTTCCAGGACCCCTACACCTCGCTCAACCCGCGGATGACCGTCGGCGACATCATCTGCGAACCGTTCGAGATCCACGGCGACGTGCTCCCGTCCTCCGAACGCCGGGGCCGCGCCCAGGAACTCCTCGAGGTGGTCGGCCTCAACCCCGAGCACATCAACCGCTACCCGCACCAGTTCTCCGGCGGGCAGCGGCAACGGATCGGGATCGCGCGGGCCCTGGCGCTGCGCCCCAGCATCCTGGTGTGCGACGAGCCGGTCTCGGCACTGGACGTGTCGATCCAGGCGCAGGTCATCAACCTGCTGATCAAGCTCCAGAAGGAGTTCGGGCTCGCCTACGTCTTCATCGCACACGACCTGTCGGTGGTACGCCACATCTCCGACCGGGTCTCGGTGATGTACCTGGGCCGCTTCGTCGAATCCGGTACCGACACCGAGATCTACGACCACGCGAGCCACCCGTACTCCCAGGCCCTGCTGTCGGCGGTGCCCAACCCGACCCCGGTCGGGCGGGAGTCGCGGCAGCGGATCCTGCTCTCCGGGGACGTGCCCAGCCCGGCCGACCCGCCCTCGGGGTGCCGGTTCCGCACTCGCTGCTGGAAGGCGGAGGAGATCTGCTCCACCGACGACCCGGAGCTGACGGTGCGACCCGGATCAGACCACCCGAGCGCCTGCCACTTCGCCGAGGGGCCGCTCGAGGTCGGCGGCCCGCGGTAGTGCCGGGGTGGGGTCCACGCGGGTGGGCCCCACCCACGGGTGCACGCCCGGGGCCCCGGGGCTCGTCCGCCGCGCAGTAGGCTCGCCGGAGCCCCCAGCAGACGAGGTCCGTATGCGTTTCTTCCGATGCGGTCGCCGACGCGGTCCGCGGCCCTCCGGACCACCCGAGGCACCCGCCCCCGAGGCCTCTGCCCCCGAACCGTTGAAGGGTGAGCTCCCCCGCCACTACGACCACGTGGTGCGTATCGGGGTGGAGGCCGACCCCCGGGACGAAGCCGCCTTCCTCGCGGTGGCCGGCGGCCGGCCGTGGCAGACACGGAGGGTGGGCCCGGGCCGGTACGACGTGCACATCGCCGTCGCCGGTGCCGCTCTGGGTGCCACCGGGGTGGCCCTGGCCGAGTGCCACCAGGCCATGGACAAGGCCGGTTCGAACGCCCGGGTCGTGTGCGCCGCCCGGCTGCTGCGGCGCTCGCAGCCGTCCCGCCGGTACCTGGTTCTGCCCAAGGGGCGGATGCCC
Source organism: Nocardiopsis coralli (assembly GCF_014892575.1). Lineage (GTDB taxonomy): Bacteria > Actinomycetota > Actinomycetes > Streptosporangiales > Streptosporangiaceae > Nocardiopsis > Nocardiopsis coralli. The sequence goes on from NZ_JADBGI010000005.1 coordinate 14,034, forward strand.
GAACGGGAATGGCTCGCGGCCCCCGCCCGGGGTCTGCTGGCCTGGTGGTCCCGGGGAACGATCCAAGCCGCCTCGCTCGAGGAAGCCAGATCGAGGCTGCCCGATTTCGCCGAACGCAACCCCGAGGCCGGTCCGCCGACCGGGCTCATGGTGGCCGGGCCGCCGGATCCCCCGGACGCCCCGAGCCCCGGCTCGGCCCCGGCGGAACACGACCCCTGGAGCGACTGGCGTTTCCTCCTCGCCGCAGCGGCCGCGATCGCGGCCGGGGCGTTGTTCCTCGGCCTCTACTCCGCCTTCTGGATGCCCGAGGGGATCACGAGGTGGCTCTTCGCCGGCATCCTCGCCGCCGGCTTCTGCGTCTTCGGGCTGTGGCAGATGCTCCGACGTGTCCCCGAAGGCCGCATCAACACCTGGCTCCCCGTGGCCCTGGCCGCTCTGGCCACACCCTTGGCGGTCGCCCTGAGCAACTCCAGCTACGACACCTACCTGGAGACCTTCGGGATCACACCGGGGGAGGTGGCGCCAACCGGCGCCGCCGGCCGGCTCTTCGCCCTGTCCGACACCCTGCCCCCGGTGCTGTTCGTGCTGCTGTTCTCCCTCGGGGTCTTCGGCCTGCTCCGGTACTTCCACGTGGGCCGGCGTGGGGTGGGGTTCGTGCCGCAGCTGCTGTCGGTCGGCGTGGTCGGTCTGTACGGGCTCGCCACCCTGTACCTGCTGCTCACCGCCATGGCCGTGTCCCTGGAGCGGAGCGTCGAGGTCGGCGCCGAACACGCCGCCCACTACCGGGACCAGGGCGGGGAACCCCTCGGGCACGCGGGGGTGCTGCCCTCCGCCGTTTGTGCGGTACCCGATGAGGACCCGGTCACCCGGATCGGGCCGCCGCTGACCACCGACCGGCCGGTCCTGTACTTCGAGGGCACGGACGGCGTCGACCTCCTGTGGGACCGGGAACACGGGCTCACGAAGGTGCCCCGTTTCTCGGTGAGCCTCACCCCGGTGCCCGACCTCGACGCCGAGTGCCCCGAACAGGAGGCCACCGCATGAGCAGGCGCACCCGGCCCGGTCCGGAGGAGCGCTGACCGTCGGGGATCTTGCTACCAGAGCCGGCTTCAGCGCTGATGTTGGTTCCAGTAGCAAGATCCCCGGGGTCGGTCACCTCGACGGGTCGGCGATCTTCCCGTGGCCCAGGGCGTTCCAGAAGTCCCCGCGCACGTAGCGGTCCTCCGCCTCGGGCTCGTAGTCCCAGCGGCGCACGCGCCCGTTCTGCAGGGCCTCGGCGACCAGGCGGCGGCTCGACTGGCTCGCGAGCACCTTCTCCTCCAGCGCCGGGACGTCGTAGCGCGCCTCGAGCGCAGACCGCAGCTCCTTCACCCGGTCGGCGTACGCGGGGTCCGCGGCACGGTTGTGCAGCTCGTCCGGGTCGGCCGCCAGGTCGAAGAGCTGCTCCGGGTCGCCCGGGCACAACACGTACTTCAGGTCGCCCCGCACGACGGTCAGCTGCGGCCGGACCGTGCCCTCGGCCAGGTACTCGATCACGATGTCGCGGTCCTCCGGTGCAACATCGCCCGCCCGCTCCAGGCGTGCGGACTCCAGCAGTGAACGGCCGGCCTGTTCCTCCGCCTCCGGGGCCCCGGAGAGCTCCAGCAGGGTGGGCATGAGGTCGACCAGGCTCACCGGGTTCGCGAAGCGGCCGCGCGGCACCAGGTGCTCGGGCCCGTACACGATCATCGGCACGCGCGAGGACTGCTCGTACGGCGACATCTTGTACCAGAGGCCCTTCTCGCCGAGCATGTCGCCGTGGTCGCTGGTGACGACGATGACGGTGTTGTCGGCCAGACCCAGCTCCTCGACCCGGTCGCGGATGCGCCCCACGTGGTCGTCGATGTAACTCACCGCGGCGTAGTACGCGCGGCGGGCCCGGCGGACCTCGTCGATCCCGGGGTCGCGCCGGTCGAACCCGCTCATCGTGCGCAGGCGGTGGCTGTGCGGGTCCTGCTCCGGGTCGGGCACCTCGGGGTGAGCCGGGTCCGGGATCTCCACATCGGCGAACCGGTCCCAGTGCTCACGCGGCGGCTCGTACGGGTCGTGCGGGTGGATGAACGAGGACACCATCAGGAACGGCTGGTCCTCGCCGGCGGCCTGGTTCGCGCGGACCCGGTCGTTGAGGTGGCGCAGGGTGCGGAACCCGACCTCGTCGTCGAAGTCCTGCTGCACCGTGGCCTTGGAAACACCGGCGGTGAAGACCGCGTCGGCGTCGTGGTACCACTGGAGCCGGTCCTTCAGCGGCCGGTTCCAGTCGGGCACCATGTCCAGGTCGGCCGGGTAGACGTCGGTGGTCAGGCGCTCCTCGAAACCGTGCTGCTGGTCCGGGCCGATGAAGTGCATCCGCCCGACCAGCGCCGTGTGGTAGCCGACCGCCCGCAGCCGGTGCGCGAAGGTCGGCTCGGAGGCGGCGAAGTCGTCCCCGTTGTCGTAGCAGTCGATCTCCGAGGGCATGCGCCCGGTCATCATCGACGCACGCGAGGGCGCGCACAACGGGGTGTTACAGTACGCGCGATCGAACACCGCCCCCTCATCGGCCAGCGCGTCCATGTTGGGTGTGCGCGCGGCCTCGTCACCGTAGGCACCGAGGGCCTGCGCCGCCATCTGGTCGGCCTGGACGACGATGATGTTCGGCCGATTCCGAGTCATGGGTCTTCCTTTCTGAGGACGGAACAAAGGGGTTCGAATGAGTTGCTGTGGTCCTGCGCGTGAGACGGCCGGCCCGCGGCCCGGGGGCCCGGCGGGCGCAGACACAGCGGTGCTGGAACGCCTGGCCGCGGCCGCCGACGGTGAACTGCGCATGGTCGGCCTGGCCGGCGGTGCCTTCCTCATGGGGAGCACCGACCGGTTCGCCTACCCGGAGGACGGCGAGGGCCCGGTGCGCGAGGTGCACGTGGCGCCGTTCGCCATCGCACCCACGACGGTGACCGTGGCCGAGTTCGCCGCCTTCGTGCACGACACCGGGTACCGCACCGACGCCGAGGAACACGGGGACTCCCTCGTGTTCCAGGGCCTGCTGCCCGAAGCGCTGCGCGACCGCGCGCCGGCGGTGGAGGCGACACCGTGGTGGCGCCAGGTCGGGGGCGCCTGCTGGCACCGCCCCGAGGGCCCCGGTTCCTCGGCCGAGAGGCGCGCACGCCACCCCGTCACCCACGTCTCGCAGCGCGACGCGAACGCCTACGCCGAGTGGGTCGGTGGCCGGCTGCCGTCCGAGGCCGAGTGGGAGTTCGCTTCCCGCGGCGGCCTCGAACAGCAGCCCTTCCCCTGGGGCGGGGAACGGGAACCGGGCGGACAGGTGCGCATGAACACCTTCCCCGGCCGGTTCCCGGACGGCCCGACCGGCCCGGTCGGCGCCATGGCCGCGGACTCCTTCGAACCCAACGGCTACGGCCTGTACAACACCACCGGCAACGTGTGGGAGTGGACCTCCGGCGTGTTCGGCGCGGACGACCCGCGCCCCGTGCTGCGCGGCGGGTCGTACATGTGCCACGCGTCGTACTGCCGCCGGTACCGCACCTCGGCGCGCACCGCGGTGACCGCGGACACGAGCCTGGGGCACACGGGGTTCCGCCTGGCCGTGGACGCCGGCTGACCGGTCGGGCCGGGTTCCCGGGCCGTCAGCGGCGCTCACGCTCGGCCCCGGTGTCCGGATCGGTGTCGGGCCCGGCGCCCGTCACCGGCTCGGGCTCGGCACCGGTCTCGGGCCCGGGTTCGGCGGCGGGCTCGCAGATCTCGCCGGTGGCCGCGTCGTACCCGTCGGCCCACTCCCCGGTCCCGAAGTCGTAGTCGACCGGTTCGCCCTCCTCGTTGGTGCGCCGGTACCACTCGGTGTAACTCTCGTCGGTGGAGTCGATGTCGGCACCTGCACCGTTGCCCGGGCGGGACTCGACGACCTTCAGCGAGAAGTCGTCGCCGTAGCGTTCCACGCCCTCGGTCACGGCGTTGTTCACCGCGGTCTCGACGTAGCGCATGCGCAGTGCGAGCGGGTCGGTTCGCAGTTCCTTGAACCACGCGACGATCGCGGCGACCAGGATGAGGGCGAACGGGACCGCCGTGACGATCACGAGTTGCTGCAGGCCCTCCAGGGCCATCGCATCACCGAGGAGCAGCATCACGATCGCGATCCCCGACATGACCAGGCCCCAGAAGACGACCACCCAGCGGCGGGGCTTCTGGTCGCCCTGCGTGGTGAGCATGCCCATCACGACCGACGCGGAGTCGGCGGCGGTGACGAAGAAGATCGCCAGCACGACGATCACGACGTAGGGAAGCCAGCCGATGTAGGGCAGGTTGCCGATGACGGAGAAGAGCACCTCCGGCGGCGGGGTGTCGGCGCCGAGTCCCTCCGCGCCGTCCCGGTACATCCAGATGGAGGTACCGCCCATCACCGCGTAGGCGATGAAGAGCAGCGACGAGGGGATGAGGATCGTCCCGAGGGTGAACTGGCGGATACTGCGGCCGCGGGAGATGCGGGCGAGGAAGATGCCGACAAACGGCGACCAGGAGATCCACCAGGCCCAGTAGTAGACGGTCCACGTGGACTGGAACTCCTGCGTCTCCCCGCCCCACGAGAGCGAGCGGCCCATCATGTCGAACAGGGACCCGATGTACTCCATGACCGCCGAGGGGAGCAGGTTCAGGAGGAACAGCGATGGGCCGGCGAAGAACACGATCGCGATCATGCCGATCGTGAGCACGATGTTGATGTTCGACAGGTAGCGGATGCCGCGGGCCACACCCGAGACGGCCGAGACGACGAACGCGACGGTCAGGATCGCGATGATGACGACCAGGGCGCTGTTGGTGAGCTCACCGGCGCCCGAGACGATGGTGACGCCCGCGCCGATCTGCATCGCCGCGATACCGAGGGCGGCGGCCGTGCCGAAGAGGGTCGCGATGATCGCGAAGACGTCGACGAGCTTGCCGGCGAAACCCTCGGTGAGCCGCTGCCCGAACAGGGCCCGGAAGATCGACGACATGAGCAGGGACCGGCCGCGGCGGTAGGCCGCGTAGGCGACGGCGCCGCCGACCAGGGCGTAGAACGCCCACGCGTGGAAGCCCCAGTGGAAGTACATCTGGGCCATGGCCGTGTGCAGGGCCTCGGTCGACTCGGGTTCCTCGGTCATCGGGGGAGGGGAGATGAAATAACCGAGCGGTTCGGAGGGGCCCCAGAACAGGACCGCGACGCCCAGGCCTGCGGCGAAGAGCATGGCCACCCACGAGAACGTGCTGAACTCGGGTTTTTCGCCGTCCTTGCCGAGCGGGATCCTGCCGTAGCGGGAGAGGGCGATGCCCACCGTCGAGGCGAGCACGATGATCGCCACGGCGTTGAACATCCAGCCGAGGTTGTCGGTCGCCCAGAAGAAGGCCGTCTCGGAGACCGCGGCGACGTTCTGGGGCGACCAGATGCCCCAGGCGACGAAGGCGACCGTCAGCGATCCGGCGATCGCGAACACGAGCCGGTCGATCCGGTAGCGGCGGCGCTGCTCGTCGATGGGGATGCCCGGGACGAGGACCGGGTGTGTGTCGTGGGGGTACTTGGGACGCCGGTAGTCGAGGCTCGCGAACGCGGAGTTCCCGGTCCGCCGCTGGGGGTTCGGTCCTACCCCGTCCTCTGTGGTGTTCTTGTTCGGTTCTTGAGGGTTGTGCGGCTGCCCTAGGCCTTTGTTCGGGTTTTCGGGCATGACAAAAACAGCCTCCTCAGGAGTCTTCGAGCGGAGATGCAGAACGGGCCCGGAAAGGCGCGCACGCACGTCGAAAGAAGGGAGCAGAAAGATTGGGGAACCGGCAGCGGAATCGCCGGGTTCCGGCAGAGGCGGGAGGCTTCGGCGAGCACGACGGAAAGGTGTGCACGCACCTCTGCGCATGGTGAGAACGGCATGCGTCAGGCGTCATTGCCGACGGTGCCGGATCGATGTCCCGGGGCGGACCGGTTACGGTTCGCCGCCCGACCAGCCGATCGCCACGCCTGCCCACGAGTCGTTCTCGTGGCCGACCGTGTCGGTGGCGGCGTGAGAGCCGACCCGGTCACGGAGCGCGGCCAGGGGCCCCTGGCGCTCCGCGGACCCGCGCCCGTCGCGGCGCTGTGTCGGCGATCGGAATTCGGACATATGCGACACACAGTAACTGTGGATTGAGGCGCCTGTCAACTGCGGAATCGGAATCCGCCGTGCGCGTGTCTCTTTCCGGGGTTCTGCGGAAAGCGCGGCCGGCATTCCTCCTGTGGTCGGGGCATTTCCGGGCGCCGTGTCCGTCGCGGTCCATGTATGCGTTGTCGGCAAAGGGCCCTGATTGCCCGGTTTGCGAAGGTCTGTCGGGGTGGCGTGTGTCGGCGCCGGCGGCGGGTTCTGGTCCGCGTGTGCCACCCGGGCCGCATCTAACCCCCTAACTCCGTTTGACAGGTTAGTCGAGCGGTGGTCGACTGCACCCCTAACCAGTCAAAGCTACTGAAGGGGTTAGATCTGATGGTTGCAGGTCACCACCGGTTCACCGAGGTCGACGGGCACAGGGTCTTCTACCGCGAGGCCGGCCCTCGTGACGCCCCGGTGGTCGTGCTGCTCCACGGCTATCCGACGAGCTCGTTCATGTTCCGCGCCCTCATCCCGGAGCTCGCCGAGCACTACCGCGTCGTGGCGCCGGACCACATCGGCTTCGGGCTCTCCGACGCGCCGGGTGTCGACGAGTTCGACTACACCTTCGACAGCCTTGCCCAGATCACCGCCGCCCTCCTGTCGAAGCTGGGCATCACCGAGTACGCGGTCTACGTGCAGGACTACGGTGCCCCCGTCGCCTGGCGGCTCGCGCTGGCGGACCCCTCGGCGGTCACGGCGATCATCAGCCAGAGCGGCAACGCCTACGACGAGGGTTTCGTGGACGGCTTCTGGAAGGACGTGTGGGCCTACGCGCAGAACCCCGACGAGCGGACCGAGTCCGCGGTCCGGTCCGCGCTCACCCGTGAAGCGGTCGAATGGCAGTACCTGCACGGTGTCCCCGACCCGACACTGGTCGACCCGGAGGTCTGGGAACACGACCTCGCCCTGCTCTCCCGTCCGGGGAACGACCTGGTCCAGCTCCGGCTCCTGCGCGACTACGCCACCAACCCGCCCCTGTACCCGCGGCTGCACGAGTACTTCCGCATCTTCCGGGTGCCGCTCCTGGCCGTGTGGGGCGAGAACGACCGGATCTTCGGCCCCGCCGGCGCCGAGGCCTTCGCCCGGGACCTCCCCGACGCACAGATCGAACTGCTGCCCGGCGGTCACTTCCTGCTCGAGACCCACCTCGACGAGGTCGCCGCGCTGATCCGCCCCTTCCTCGCCTCAGCGCTGGGACCGCGCCAGGTGCCACGCGCGCAGAGGGCATGAGCGCTTCCGCGCGGCGCCGAGCGGGGGCCGGTGCCGCGCGGGCCCGTTCAGCAGGCGCCCTCCTCCTCGTCCTCGGCGGTGACACCGTCGAGGTCCTCGGTGACGGACAGGTCGCTCCCCGGGTCCGATCTCTCGGCGAACCCGTCCCAGTCGACGCCGGTGACCAGTTCGAGCGTTCCCTCCAGCCCGTCGGCCTCCTCCGTCTGCGGGGTGTTCTCGAGGGAACCCGCCAGCAGCTCCGCGGCCGCCTCCTCACCGGGGCCGTGGAAGACCGTGGTGGCCTCGGGAGCACGCTCCTCGGGGTTGCCCGTCCCGGTGACCTCGTAGCCCTCCCCGGTCAGGAACGCCTCGACCTCCGAGGCCAGCCCGTCGATGTCGGTGTTGTTGACGATCTCGACGGAGACGTCGGAGGGGTCGACCGAGCCGTCCCCGTCCGGGGCCTCGTCTTCCTGGTCGGCGGTCAGGTCCGCCCCCTCGTTGATCGCCGCGAACAGCTCCGGGGCCTCGGGGCCCATGGCCAGGCGGTTTTCGTTCTCGGGGTGGGCCTCGGTGGGGACCGTGACGAACTGGACCTGGTCCAGGTCGATCTCCCGCAGGGAGACCGCGATGTCGGCCATGGTGTCGACGGACAGGTCGTCGTCGGTGGTGATGGAGTCGGTCACCGCGCCGAGGAACTCGGTCACCGTCGCAGGGTTGCGCATGACCTCGCTGCTGAGGGCTTCGCGCAGCATCGCGCCCATGAACTCCTGCTGGCGGTCGATCCGGGACAGGTCGCTGCCGTCGCCCTGGGCGTAGCGCGAGCGCACGAAACCCAGCGAGTCCTCGCCGTCCAGGACCTGGAGTCCGGCGTCCAGCTCCAGCTGGGCCTTGGGGTCGTCGACGGGTTCGGGGACACACATCTCGACCCCGCCGAGGGCGTCCACCATGTCCTTGAACCCGATGAAGTCCATCATGACGAAGTGGTCCAGGTGCACCCCCGTGACCTCCTCGACCGCCCTCCACTGGCATCCCACCCCGCCGAAGGTCATGGCGGAGCTGATCATGCCCTCCTGCGGCGACATGCCCTCGTAGCCGTCGCCCGGATCGCAGCCCGGCAGGTCGACCACGAGGTCGCGGGGCAGGTTCACCAGCGTGGCGGCGCCGCTGTCGACGTCGATACTGGCGATGAGCATCGTGTCGGCGCGCTCGCCCTCGGCGTCCCCGTAGTCGGCGTTGTCGCCCGTGCGCACGTCGGAGCCGAGCACGAGGAGGTTCATGATGCCGTCCACGTCCACCGGCCTCTCGCCCCACTCGTCGGTGTCCACCTCGGTGGTCGTGACGTTGCCGACCAGGCCCTGGTACCAGCCGTAGCCGGCCAGACTCACGATGACGGCCAGTGCGGTAGCGGCACAGGCGATCCACTGCAGGGTGGACAGCCGGGACGCGCCCCGGGCGGAGCGTTCTTCGAGCATGAGGTGGCAGAGCTTTCGGTGGAGCGGGCGAGTGGAATCGCAGAACTGTTTCCGGCCGAAGGGCGCCACCGAACTCGGGTTCTTTTTGCGACCGCGACGAGTTCACGTGATTTCCGAGCCGGAACGGGTTCCGAACGGGCCGGTTCGAAAAATGCGCGCAAGGCAGGGCCGGGCCCTCATGCGCGCCGAACGGCCCCGCCCAGCGTGTCAACGATTACTGAATCAAGGCTGAAACGATCCTGAAGCCCCTCTTCAGGTGAACCCCGGGACCCGTCAGTCGCCCGGGCGGATGTCGACGACCTCACCGGAGTGATCGAGGAGCACGTCGTAGGAGCGCCCGTCGGGGCTCCGCACAGCGATCTCCCAGCCGTCCTCGCCGGTGCGCTCGACACCGGTCGCACGCGCGCCGTCCCCGACCGCGTCCTCGGCGGCGGCGCGGGCGGATTCCCGGTCGGCCTCGGCCCGCGGCCCGGTGTCCTCCCACGGGGCAGGACCCCCGCCGGGGTCGCGCAACGAACGCCCGTTGATGGTGAAGACATCGGCCTCGTCGCGGCCGTCCTCCCCGCTCGCGTCGTAGCGCACGCCGAGCGTCACGTCGGAACCGTCCAGGGAACGCAGCTCCTCCAGGACCGGATCGGCGACCCCGTCGGCGTCGAAGTCCTCCAGGACGGGATCGGTGAGCAGCCACGCGCGGGGGCCGAAGTCGACCCCGACACCCGCGCCGTACCAATCGTCGGGGCCGTCCCCCGAGCGCAGCTCACCGACCAGCTGTTCCAGGCCCTCGACCGGTACGGACTCGCCCTCTCCGCCGGGTTCGGGCAGTGAGGGGGCGCCGGTGAACCCGTCGAGGTGCACCGTCTCGACCGTGTGTTCCGGGTCCTCGGAGAAGACCAGGCGCCCACCGACGCCCAGGACCGTCGCCGCCACCACACAGGCGGCGAGCACGGTCGTTCTTCGTCGCATCGTCGTTCCTTATACGGTGGGTGCGGACAGGTTCCCATTGTTCACGGGCCCGATGACGGGTCCCTGAAAACATCCTGAAGATCGAATTCAGGTTTCTTTTGTCGTGGGCCGGCATTCTTTCCGTGCCGGGGCGGCCGAGCGGGCAGGGGGATGCAACGCGGTGTCGATTCTGTTGGTCGAGGACGAGGCGGGCATCGTCTCCTTCGTGCAGCGCGGGCTGGAGAGCGCCGGGCACCAGGTGCTGACCGCCTCCGACGGTGTGGACGGGTTGATCCTGGCGCAGTCCTCCGACGTCGACCTCGTCATCCTGGACCTCGGGTTGCCGGGCCTGCCCGGTGAGGAGGTCCTGCGCCGACTGCGCCGTCGCCGTCCTTCCGTACCGGTGATCGTACTGACCGCGAAGGACGCGGTGAGCGACCGCGTCGCCAACCTCGACGCCGGCGCGGACGACTACACCGTCAAGCCGTTCAGCCTGAACGAACTGCTGGCCAGGGTCCGGGCCCGGTTGCGCACCAGCGGCCAGGAACGCGGTGATGCCCTGGCCGCAGGGGGCGTGACACTGGACTTCGGGGGACACGTGGCCCACGTGGACGGGACCGCCATCACCCTGTCGGCCCGGGAGTTCGCCCTGTTGGCGGTCTTCATCCGCCACCCCGGACAGGTGTTCTCCCGGCCCCAGCTCCTGGACCTGGTGTGGGGGTACGACTTCGAGGGCGCCTCCAACGTCGTCGAGGTCTACGTCAGCCAGCTGAGGCGCAAACTCGGCGCCGACCGTATCCAGACGGTGCGCGGTGTCGGTTACCGCCTGAACGGCCGAGGGTGAACCTCGCCGGCCGCCTGATCCTGCGGTCGCTGTTGGTCATGGCCTTGGTGATCGGTGGCATCACTGCTCTGACCTACGAACTGGTGCAGGTCTCGGGGCGCAACGACGTGGACGAGCTGTTGCAGCAGGAGGCCGAGTTCCTGAGCGACGCGCTCGGCGAGGAGCTGCCCGCCGCGGCCGGGCTGGACGGCGTGGTGTCGGGCCCCGAGGCAGAGGAGGCCGCACGCCAGGCACTGACCGTGCGCCCCAGCGGGGAGCGGCACGTGTCGTCGGTGCACGCCAACGGGGTCCGGTTGCAGAGCACGGGCGGTCCGTCCAGGGCGGCGGCCCTCATGCGCGGCGACGACGCACCCCGGCCGGAGCCCGGGGCCGTGCGCACCGAGCACACGGACGCCGGGCCTATGCGTGTGCTCGACACCGCCGTCACCGACGGGACCGGACGGCAGGTCGCGGTGATCAGCCTCGCCTCGCCCTTGGACACGGTCCACGACAAGGCCACCACCGTCCTGCTGGTCGCCTCTGCGGCCGGTGCCCTCGGCCTCGGCGTGGGCGGGACGACGTTGTGGTTGGTGGTGCGCCGGACCCTCGCACCGGTACGCACGGTCTCCGCGGCCGCGAAGGAGATCCGCCCGACCGACCTGGCCACACGTGTCCCCGTACCGGACACCGACGACGAGATCGCCGAACTGGCCACCGAGATCAACCAGATGCTCACCCGCATCGAACAGGCCGACGACACCCGGCGCCGGTACCTGGCGGCCATCTCCCACGAGGTCCGCACGCCGCTGGCGGTCGCCAAGGGGCACCTGGAGCTGTTGGGCGGTCCCGAGGCGGACGTCGTGCACGCCGAACTCGACCGGTTGCGGCAGGTGTTGGAGGACCTCATGGCCGTGGCACGCGGGGGCGACGAGATCGACGCCCACCGCGGTCCGGTCTTCCTCCCCGACGTCGTGGAGGCCGTACGCGCCCGCGTGAGCTCCCTGCCCCACGCACGCTCCGTCGTGTTCGAGGAGGCTTCGCCCCAGGTCGTGCTGGGCGATCAGGACCGGTTGGAACAGTGCCTCATGAACCTGGTCTCCAACGCCGTGGACCACAACCCGCCGGACGTGACCGTCACGGTGGCCGCCCGTGCGGAGGCCGGTACTGCGGTCCTGACGGTCGCGGACGACGGGAACGGGATCGACCCCGGTCTGCTTCCGCACGTGTTCGAACCGTTCGTGACGACTCGCTCCGACGCATCGGGCGGGCTGTCCGGTCTGGGGCTGGCGATCGTCCAGGCGCGCGTGCGGGCGCAAGGGGGAGAGGTCGACATCGACAGCGGCCCCGAGGGGAGCTCGGTGCACATCCGCCTGCCCCTCGCCACCGCGTGACCACGGGGGCGCGAGGGTCCAGGTCAGGGCTGTGCCCGGCGGGCCTCCCACCGTGCGGTGTACTCGGTGAGCAGGGACTCGAGCTGCGAGACCAGGAAGCGGTAGTAATCCAGCATCTCGCCCAGCCGTTCCCGTTGCACGGCCGACAGTTCGGCGCGGTGTTCCTCCGCGCTCTCCGCCAGGTGCAGCAACCGGGTGGTCGACTCGAGCTGGTGCCGCAGGCAGCCGACCCAGGCGTCGTCGCGCCAGCGGTACACGAAGTGCCGTGAGCCCGGCTCCTTGACACGCTCGACGACGCCGTTGGTCTTGAGCAGCCGGGTCGTCTCCGAGACCGACCCCTTCCCGGCCCCGAGCGCTTCTTGCAGCTCCGCCGAGGTCAGCGCACGTTCACTGAGGATGAGCACGCCCGCGGCCCGACCGGCCATCGGCGGCCAGCCCATCGCCCTGCCGATGTGCAGTCCGAACTGCTCGACGATCGACGCGAGCGGGTCGGCCCCGCTGTCGTCGGCTGCCAGGGCCACGCTTCCTCCACGAAAGTTCGCAAAAAAGTGAACGTTCAGTATTGACCGAACTCTGTGATGTGGGTCATTGTACAGATCGGGCGACCGGGCCGTGACGGGGGTCGAGGCGCCCCACACAGGGCGGGAGATGAGCAGTGGCGAGCAACGGATGGGACCTCATCGTGGTGGGCGCGGGCTCGGCGGGCGCACCGCTCGCGGTCCGCCAGGCCGAGAAGGGCAAGCGGGTCCTGCTGCTGGAGGCCGGCCCCGACTACCGGTCGGCGCAGATGCACGAGGCGTGGCGCTCGCCCAACCCCGCGGCCGCGCTGGCCGACCCCGCAGCGATCGAAGGCATGCTCTGGACGGGCCTGGACTCCTCGCGCACCGATGCGCAGCAGCCCGCACCGTACTGGCGCGGCCGGGGCGCCGGGGGCAGCTCGTCGGTCAACGGCCAGATCGCGATCCGGCCGCCGATGGAGGACTTCACCGACTGGGCCGCACTCGGTTGCGACGGATGGTCGCCCGGAGACGTCCTGCCCCACTTCGCCCGGGTCGAGGACGACGAGGACTTCGGCGACGCGCCACACCACGGACGCGGTGGCCCCACACCCATCCACCGGACCCCGCAGGACCGGTGGGGCAGCGTCGACACCGCGCTGTTCAGCTCCGCACGGGCCGCAGGGTTCGAGTGGGCACCCGACGTCAACGCACCCGGGGCGACCGGGGTCTCGCCCTACCCGATCAACTCCCGCGACGGGCGGCGGGTGTCGGTCAACGACGCCTACCTGGAACACGCCCGCGACCTGGAGAACCTCACCGTGCGCGGGGATGCGCTCGTGGACCGGGTGGTCCTCGAGGGCGGGCGCGCGACCGGGGTCCGGGTCGTCACCGGCGGGACCACGGTGACCGAGCACGCGGACACGGTCGTGCTGAGCGCCGGCGTCGTCCACACCCCGGGGATCCTGATGCGTTCCGGCATCGGCCCGGCCCGGCGCCTGGAGTCCCTCGGCATCGGCGTCCGGCAGGACCTCCCGGTGGGACAGGGCATGCAGGACCACCCCATGGCACTGCTGTCCCTGCCCCTGACCCCGGCCGCGTCGGTCGGGACCCCGAACGACCGGCACACCAACGTCTGCGTCCGCTGGACCAGCGGCGCCGGGGCACCCGTCAACGACCTGATGTTCGTCTCCATGAACCAGAACGTGCTGGCCATGGCCGCGGCCGACACCGGGGCCGGGGCGGGCGCCTACGGGGTTTGGCTCAACCAGGCCCGGTCGCGCGGTGAGCTGACCCTGACCTCGACCGATCCGGCGCAACAACCGCGGATCCGCCAACGGATGCTCTCCGACGAACACGACCTCGCCCGGATGCGGGACGGGATCAGGGCCCTGGTCGACCTGGCCCGCCGGCCCGCGACGGCAGCCGTCACCGAGGGGGCCGTGGAACACGCGAACGCGGCCCTGTTCGCCGCGCTCGACGACGACCGCGCCCTCGACGCACACCTTCTGGCCACGGTGGGCGACGCACAGCACGGGACCAGCACCTGCCGCATGGGCCACCCCGACGGGGACGGCACCGTGGTCGACCCCGCGTGCCGCGTACTCGGGGTGGAGGGCCTGCGGGTGGTCGACGCGTCCGTGTTCCCGAGCGTGCCCAGGGCCAACACCAACCTCGTCACCATCATGGCCGGAGAGCTCATGGCCTCCCGGCTCGACTGACGCCGCCGCCCCACACCCTCGGGCGCGCCATCTCGGCGGGCCCGCCCGGCACCACGGAGGGACAAGACGCCCATGAAGACCCTGCAGAACCTCATCGGCAGCGCGTGGGAGGGATCGCGGCGCACGGTGTACCTCGAGGTCGTCGACCCCGCCACCGAGGAGGCCGTGGCCCGGTTCCCGGCCGGCTCGACCGACGACGTCGACCGAGCGGTGGAGGCAGCGGAGCAGGCGCAACCCCAGTGGGCCGCGCTGCCGGTCGCCGAACGTGTCGCACGCATCTCGGCCTGGGCCGACGTCGTCGCCGAACACAGCGCCGAACTGGCCGAGCTGGAATGCCGGGAGATGGGCAAACCGGTCGGGACCGCCCGCACGTTCATCGACGGGGCGGTCGAGGGGCTCAGGGGCGCCGCGGAAGAAGCGCTGGACTACCCGTTCGAGCGGGACATCGAACGCGCCGACGGCGGACGCACACGCATCCTGCGGCACCCGCTGGGCGTGGCCGCGGTCATCACGCCGTGGAACTTCCCGGTCGCGATGGTCCTGTCCGCCCTCGGCCCCCTGCTCGCCGCGGGCAACACCGTGGTGGTCAAACCCTCCGAGCGTTCACCGCTGTCCACCGCGCGGCTGTTCGAGCTCCTCGACCTGCCGCCCGGTGTGGTCAACCTGGTGCTCGGCGATGCCCGCGCGGGTGCGCCCCTGGCCGAACACGGGACGGTGCAGCTGGTGCACTTCACGGGCTCGGTCGGGGCCGGGCGCACGATCGGGGCCAACGCCGGCAGGCAGTTGCACCGGACCGTGCTCGAACTCGGCGGCAAGGACCCGGTCGTCATCGACGCCGACAGCGACCCGGAGGCCACCGCCGAGGCCGTGGCCTTCGGCGCCTTCGTCAACACCGGGCAGATCTGCACGTCGATGGAGCGCATCTATGTGCACCGGGAGATCGCCGAGAGGTTCGTCGACGCACTGGTCACCGCGGCCCAGGGCTTCACCGTGGGCGACGGACGCCGGGAGGACACGGTGCTCGGCCCGCTCGTCGACGCACGTCAGCGCGGGCTCGTCCACAGTCACGTCACCGACGCCGTGAACCGGGGTGCACGGGTGCGCACCGGCGGCGCCGTGCCCGAGGGGCGGGGGTTCTTCTACCCGCCGACGGTCCTGACCGGCGTGGACGATTCCATGCTGGTCATGGCCGAGGAGACCTTCGGCCCGGTCGCCCCGGTCGCCGTCGTCGAATCGTTCGAGGAAGGGCTGGAGCGCGCGTCGCGGTCGAGGTTCGGACTGGCCGCCACCGTCTTCACCCACGACCCCGGGCACGCGGCCGCGGCGACGCGCATCCCCGCCGGTGTCACCTGGATCAACCAATGGCAGGGCGGGGGCCCGGAGCGGTTGTACGAGCCGGCCCGCGACAGCGGGATGGGCGCCACCGGCGCGCACGCCGCCTACGACGCCGCCACGCGTCCCGCGTCGGTGCACATTCCGGCCCCGTCCTCGTAGGTCCTCTGCGCCCCCGCGGGCACCGTTGCCGCGCTCGCGGCGCATCAGGCCGGGGTGGAGGACCGTCCGCCCAGGTGGCGTGCGAGGAACCGCTCGAGTGTCCGGTACAGCTCGATGTTGCTGTCCGGGTTGGTGAACCAGTGCCCCTCGGACTCGTTCACCAGGTGCTCGACCTCGGCGCCGCGGCTGCGGAGCGCGTCGGCGATCCGGTCGGAATTGCGGCGGTGGACGCGCACGTCGTTGGCGCCGTGGACCAACAGCACCGGCGCGGTGATGTCGTCGACCCGGCTGATGGGGGAGCGGGCCAGCATGTCGGCCTCCTGGCGGGGGTCGTCCGGGTCGCCGATGTAGCGCAGGTAGCTGTTCTCGACGGTGCGCCGCGCGAACGGCACGACCGACCGCACGAGGTCGACGAGGTCGGACATGCCGGTGTAGCTGACCGCGGCGGCGAACCGGTCCGGGGTGAACGCGGCCCCGACCAGGGCGGCGTACCCGCCGTAGGAGCAGCCGTAGATCGCGACCCGGTCCGGGTCGGTGACGCCCTGCTCGATCACCCGGTCGAGGGCGTCGATCAGGTCGTCGTGCATGCGTCCGGCGAACTCCCCGATCGCCGCCTGGGTGTGGGCCTTGCCGTAGCCGGTGGAGCCGCGCATGTCCACCTGGAGCACCGCGTAACCGCGGTCGGCCAGAAGCTGCACCTCCGGGTCGTAACACCAGCTGTCCCGGTACCACGGGCCGCCGTGCACCAGCAGCACGGTGGGCAGGCCGCGCGGCTCGACCCCGACCGGCAGGGTGAGGTGGCAGGGCAGGGCCAGGCCGTCGCGGGCCGTGACGGTGAAGGGCGTGACGGGGGCGAGCCGGGCCGGGTCCAGGTGCGGGTAGGGACGGAACAGCCGGCGCGCCTGCCCCGTGTTGTGGTCGTAGAACCACGTGACACCGGGGTCGCGGTCGTGGGTGAAGTCCACGACCCAGCGCTGCCCGGTGGCGTCGCAGGACACGTGCCCCAGATCGCCGTCGGACAGCTCCGCCAGCCGCGGCAGCACCTCGGCGAAATGCGGGTCGAGCGCGTGGATCTCCTGGCGGGCACCCAGGTAGCGGACGCCGAGCAGGTCCCCGGTGCACGAGTGCAGGATCAGCGAGGACGGGAAGCGCGGGTCGGCCTCGGGCCGGGGCGTGTCCAGGTCGAACACCGGGTGGCTGTCCACCTCGCTCTGCTCCCCGGTGGTCAGGTCGACCCGGACCGGGCGGGTGCGGTCCGAGTTCTCCGGCGAACCGATCCACAGACCCTCCCCGTCCGGGCTGAGCACGGCCGGGGCAGGGCCGAAGGGGAAGTCGATGCCGGCGAACCGGGCGATCGGGCGCCGCCCTTCCGGCTCCCACTCCGACAGCAGGTGGTCGCCGCCCTCCTCGACGGAGAAGGACAACAACCGGTCGGGGCTACGCAGCCAGGTGTAGACGTCGCCCGGGTTCTCCGCGGCGCAGGTCAGCTCGCCGGTGTCCAGATCGAGCTCGTACAGGTCGACGAGGTCGGGGCTGCGCTTGTTCAGCGGCACGAGCGCGGTGTCCGGGCGGTCCGGGGGGAGCTGGGTGCCGAGCAGCCGCACACCCTCGTAAGGCGTGAGGTCGACCGTGGGCTCCCCGGGGCGGTACGGGTCCGCGCGGTGCAGGTGCCAGTTCTCGTCGCCGTCGGAGTCCTGCAGGAACAGCAGGCGACGGCCGTCCGTGCTCCAGAAGAAGGTGTCGATGTTGCGGCGGGTCTCGGAGGTGACGCGCCGGGCGCCGGCGGTGTCGCTGTCGTCGGGGGCGGACCAGTCCGAGTCGATGTCACGGACGAACACGTTGAGCCGTCCCCGCCACGGGGCGAGGTAGGCGGCCTTCGTGCCGTCCGGGGACAGCACGGCCCGGCTCCGTACCGGCAGGCCGAAGAAGTCTTCGACGGGGATCGGCGTCGACGGTGCGGTCATGGTGGATCCTCGTGGTCGGTGGCGGCGTGCACCAGCCACTCCAGACCCCGACGTCGCGTCGGACTCAAGGCCTCGATGGATGACGTGCATCACCGTCGATCGAGGGGCGGCTCAGGGGCTCGGCGCGGTCTCAGCCCCCGCCGGAGCCCTCGCCGGTCGCGGCCAACCGCTGCTGGACCTGCTGCAGGACACGGTGTTGCACGGGTTCGAGCGCCTGCTCGTTCAATTGCTCCATCAGAGCCGAGGCCCGGTGGTCGAGCGGGGGCAGCTCGGTCAGCCCGGCCACCACCGGTTCCAGGTGGGTCACCAATTCGTCGACCAGAGCGGCGACCTCGACGTCCGGGGTGTCGGGCCCGAGGGCGTAGAAGCGCTCCGTCAGAGCCACGTTCACCGCCGAGTCCGGGGCCGATTCACCGACCAGGGCGGTGAGCAGCGCCGGACCGCCGTGGCCGAGCAGGTGTCCGGCCAGCACCAGCTGCTCGTGTTCGTAGCGGGCCATGTCCGCGCTGATCTTCTCCGGGTCGGTGCGCCAGCCCGACCACCCCGGAGGCAGATCGGGCGGGGTGTTGCCCCGGCGCAGCGCGGCGATGTCGGCCCGGCGGGCGGTGAGCCGTTCGATCTCGGCGGCGGCCCGGCGATCGAGCTCGTCGAGCAGTTCCTCCGCGGCCGTCGGATCGTCCAGCACCTCCGGGAGCGCGGACAGGGGCAGGCCGAGCGCGGTCATCCTCGTGATGCGCAAGAGGCGGACGAGGTCGCTCACGCCGTAACGCCGGTAGCCCCCGGACGAGCGCGGCGGCTCCGGCAACAGTCCGATCCGGTGGTAGTGGCGCAACGTGCGGACGGTGACACCGGCCAGCTCGGCGAGTTCACTGCTGAGCATCGGGCGGCTCCTCGGGATCCGGATCGGGCAGGACGTGGGGGTGAATTCGGGTCGGGCACGGGTGCGCATTTGCACCAGCCGTACCATTCTCCTCCATTCTTCATCATCCGGATCACCTCGAGAACCGGACATCGACGGACCATTCCCGCGAGAACCGGTGGCGCATCCCGGAGACGTTCCTCCGTCCGTCGGAGCGTCGGTTGAACCGTGCCCGGCCCGTGGTGATACTCGACTGGTGACCGAGGTTGAGCTGGTGGTCGGCCCCCCTGAGATCCGGTTTGCCGGTCCGGCGCACAACCTGCCGCCCAGAACGTGGCGCCCGACAAGGATCCCCCATTAATTTCCCGCGTCCGGGTCCGGCGACGAATCGGAATTCGGGGGCCTCGAATGCGCCCCGTGACAGTGCAGAGGTGCAGGAATGACACAACAGTTCGACCGTGCAGGGCCGTCTCCGAGGAACACGGGCATCGGCCGGCGGACCCTCCTCCGGGCCGGAGGGGTGCTCGGTGCCGCCGGTGCCCTGGGTGCCCTCACCAACCCCGCGTACGGGGCCGGCCGGCCCGACCACTGGCTCCGCCCCGGCGACGAGGGGTACGACGCGGCGGTGTCCGGCTTCAACACCACGGTGACCCGTCGGCCGGAGGCGGTGGTCCTCGCCCGCGACGCGGAGGACGTGCAGCAGGCCGTGCGCTACGCCGGACGTGAGGACCTCCCCGTGTGTGTGATGGCGACCGGGCATCAGGCATCGGTCTCCTTCGAGGGCGGCATCCTCGTCTCGACCGCGGCGATGGACGGGGTCCGCGTGGACCAGCACTCCTCGTCGGTGCGGGTCGGGCCCGGGGCCCAGTGGGGGCCCATCGCCGAAGCCACCGCACCCCACGGCCTGGCGGGGCTCGTCGGCTCGTCGGTGAGCGTCGGGGCCGTCGGTTACACGCTCGGCGGCGGGCTGAGCCCCACGTTCGGCCGCCTGCACGGCTACGCCGCCGACCACGTGTCGCGCCTCGAGATCGTGACCGCCGACGGCGAACTGCGGGTCGCCACCCCGGAGCAGGAACAGGACCTGTTCTGGGCGGCCCGGGGCGGCAAGGGCAATTTCGGGATCGTCACCTCGCTCGACTTCGGGCTCTTCCCCGTGCGGACCCTCTACGCGGGCGCGATCATGTACCCCGCCGAAGTCGCCCGCGAGGTCCTGCCGGCCTGGCGCGACTGGGCCGCCGAGGCGCCGGAGAGCGTGACGACCTCGGCGGCGTTCGTGGAGATCCCGCCCGACGCGCCGCTCCCCGACGACGTGCGCGGCCGGCGTGTGGTGAGCGTGCGGGTCTCCTACGTGGGGGACACCGACGAGGGCGCCCGGCTCGTGGCCCCGCTCCGGGACGCCGGGCCGGTCCTCCTGGACTCCGTCGACGAGATGCCGTTCACCGACTGGGACATCATCCACAGCGACCCGGAGGGGCCGATCCCGGCCTACGAGCGCACGAGCCTCCTCGGCGAGCTCCCGGATCTGGCGCTGGAGGTGATGATCGAACTCGCCGGGGCAGACTCGGGTTCGCCGATGGACCTGGTCGAGGTCCGCCAGCTCGGCGGCGCCCTGGCGCGCGACCCCGAGGTGCCGAACGCCGTGGGGCACCGCGACGCCGCCTTCACGTTCTTCACCATCGGGCTGGCGCCGCCCGAGCAGGTCGAGGAGGTGCGCGCGCACGGCGCCCTGCTCGTCGAGGCGATGGAGCCTTGGGGCATCGGCGGCGCCTACGTCAACTTCCTGTCCAGCGACGAGGCGGACCCGGCCGACGTGGAGCGCGCGTACGCGCCCGAGGTGTACGAGCGCCTGGTGTCGGTGAAGTCGGACGTGGACAGCGACAACATGTTCCGCCTCACCCACAACATCCCTCCGGGGTGAGCGCCGTGCCGAACCTGACGGGCCGACCGCATGGTTGACGGCGAGGGGTTGCGCGGCGGGGTCAATGTGGTCCGCAGATCCGGCGACCGGGTCCACCGCCCGTCGACGGCGGCCACACCGACCATCCACCGCCTGCTCGCGCACCTGCGTGCACGGGGGTTCGCCGGGGCTCCGACACCCCTCGGCCGGGACGCGCAGGGCGACGAGGTCCTGTCGTTCCTCCCGGGCGAGGTGCCGGGGTCCCTGCCGCCCCGGCTGAGGTCCGAGCGGCTCCTCGGATCGGCCGGTGCCCTGCTGCGCGGCTTGCACGACGCGAGCGCCTCGTTCGGGACCGGGCCCGAGGACCGCTGGCAGGTGGCCCCTCGGGCGCCGAGGGAGGTGATCTGCCACGGGGACATCGCCCCCTACAACAGCGTGGTGCGGGACGGGCGCGTCGTGGGGTTCATCGACTTCGACACCGCACACCCCGGGCCGCGACTGTGGGACCTCGCCCACGCCGCCTACCGGTTCGCGCCTCTCCACGCGCCGGACAACCCGGACAGCCTCGGGGACATCGCGGACCAGGCCGGACGCGTCGTCCTTCTCTGCCGGGCGTACGGACGGGAACCGGACGGAGCCCTGCTCGACGCCGTGGTCGAACGGCTCCGGTGGACCATCGAGCACATGCGTGAACAGGCCGACCGGGGCAGCACGGCCTTCCAGGAACACATCTCCGACGGGCACATCGACCTGTACCGGGAGGACATCGCCCACATCCGTGCGCACTTCTCGGCCCTGACACGCTCGTTCGATGCTCTCGGGGCGGGTGGGATCCGGTGAAGGGACGAACGCTGCAGCACGACCGGGTAGAAGTGGAGCACGACCTGGAGCGGTCCCCGGTCATGGCGGGTACGGACCCCGCCCGACAGGGGAACAGAACCCGCCACGGTGGGAACCGGCGGCGACCGTCTGTGCCGCCGTGAGACCGGAGGAGGACGAGGATGAGCCGCACGTTGTTTTTCACCGGGGACGCCGACGCGGACCGGCTGCTGTCCGAGAACCCGACGGCCCTGATGATCGGGATGCTGCTGGACCAGCAGGTGCCCATGGAGTCCGCCTTCGCGGGGCCGAAGAAGATCCTGGACCGGCTGGGTTCGTTGGACACCGACGAGATCGCGTCCATGGACCCGGAGCGGTTCCAGGAGCTCTGCGCCCGGTCGCCCGCGGTGCACCGCTTCCCGGGGTCGATGGCCAAACGGATCCAGGCGCTGTGCGCTGCCCTGGTCGAGGGGTACGGCGGCGACCCCGAAGAACTGTGGACGTCCGGGAACCCCGACGGGCGCGAGGTGCTGCGCCGGCTGCGGGCGTTGCCCGGGTTCGGTGAGCAGAAGGCGAAGATCTTCCTCGCGCTGCTGGGCAAGCAGTGGGGCGTGCAGATCCCCGGGTGGCGGGACGCCTCCGGCGTCTACGGCGCGGAAGGCGCCCGGCGTTCCATCGCCGACGTGGTCGACGACGAGACGCTGCACGAGGTGCGCGCCGAGAAGAAGCGCCTGAAGGCCGAGGCCAAGAAGGAAAAATGACGCCGCGGTCCTCCCGGCCAAGAACGGGAGTTCCATTCATGAAAAGGGGGTGCAGGGGGCGGAAGATTCCTGTGTGTTGCCTTTTCGGGGCGTGGGATAGAGTGGGAAACCATGTCCGACGTGACGACAATGCAGATCGGTGAGCTGGCGAAACGCATCGGCGTCAGTGCCCGCTCATTGCGCTACTACGAACAGCAGGGGCTCCTTTCGCCCACCCGGGGTGACAACGGATACCGGATCTACGATGAGCTCTCCATCGTCCGGGCCGAGAACATCAAGCAACTCTTCGAGGCCGGTCTCACCTCTGCGGATGTCATCCAGTACATCGAGAACGGGTGTCTGGACCGGCCCCTGGCCGAGTCACCGCCCTGTTCCGCGGAACTCGACACCGTGCAGGAGCGGTTGGCCGGTCTGGACGAACGCATCGCACGGCTCCAGAGCCTGCGCGAACGGTTGGTCTCCCACCACACCGAACTGGCGCACGCCATCGAAGCGGAGCAGGTGCCCGAGTCCCGGGGTTGACCTTGACGCCCGTGTCAACCTTCTACCGTCCGCTCATGGTTTCTCATGAGCACAAGGACGGTTCAGGCACGGGCCGGCTCCTCTGCCTCTTGCTGGTCACGTTCGTCATCGGCACCGATGACTTCATCATCGCGGGCGTACTGCCGGCCATCGCGTCCGATCTGCAGGTCAGCGAAGCGGCCGCGGGACAGTTGGTCACGGTCTTCTCCATCACCTACGCCGTGGCCGCGCCTCCCATCGCAGTTGCGACGGCCCGGTGGCCGCGCAAGACCCTGATCGTGGGAGGTCTGCTGGTCTTCGCAGCTCTCAACCTCCTGACGGCCTTCGCGCCCACGTACGGGGCGCTCCTGGTACTGCGTGTGCTCGCGGCGCTGGTGGGTGCATCGATCACGCCTGCGGTCTTCGGTATGGCCGGCCGGCTCGCCGCCCCGGAAAGAGTGGGCCGGGCCATGGGTGTGGTTGCGGCGGGGCTGACCGTCTCCCTGTTCGTGGGGGTTCCGATCGGTTCGGTGCTGGGAACCACCTTCGGCTGGCGCTCGACGTTCATCGCGGTGGCCCTGCTCACCGTCGCCGTGTTGGTCGCGTGCGTGCTTCTGCTCCCGCGGCTCCCCGGCGCACCGGAGATCGGGGTGCGCCGGCAGCTGAGCATCCTGTCGCGCCCCGCTGTGCTGACCTGTGTGATGGGCACGGTGATGGGTGCCAGCGGCGGATTGCTGGTCTACACGTACATCGGCCCCATCACCGAGGCCCTCAGCGGGCAGGGCGGCCTGATGCTCGCGGTGTTCATCGGGACGGTCGGTGTAGCCGGCGCGGTCGGTACCTTC
Source organism: Nocardiopsis coralli (assembly GCF_014892575.1). Lineage (GTDB taxonomy): Bacteria > Actinomycetota > Actinomycetes > Streptosporangiales > Streptosporangiaceae > Nocardiopsis > Nocardiopsis coralli. The sequence goes on from NZ_JADBGI010000005.1 coordinate 37,402, forward strand.
GCGGGCGGACGCCTGACCGACCGATGGGGGGCGGACCGAACGCTGATCGCCACCTTCACCGTGCTGGTCCTGGCCACCGTGGCTCTGTCGGCGATCGGTCTCCTGGGACGGGGGACCGCTCCGGTCTGGCTGGTCACCGTGGCTCTGGCTGTCTACGGCTTCGCGGGATGGGGGTTCAACCCGCCCATGAACACGCGCGCACTGAGCCTGGCGGGCGATGCCGGGACCGAAGCTGTAGCGCTCAACACCAGCGGCCTGTATGTCGGCATCGCTGTCGCGGGCGCAGTGGGCGGCGGTGCGATCACACTCCACGGCGGAATCGGTGCTGTCGTGGCGGCGTCGGGGATCGGCCTGGTGACGCTGGTGGTCATGGCTCTTTCGGTTCGCCTCTACCCGTCGAGCATCGGTGAGAACGCACCCGATGGTTCGCCGTTCCGGGCGTCCGCGTGAGGCACAGACCGCCGCAAATCAGTTCATGAGGACTTGCTCATGATTGCCTCATCGGGGATTCAGCCGCCACTAACAGGCTGAAGAACCATGAGGACAAGCACCACCACGCAGGACTCCGCGGTCGCCGACACCGTCCCTGACGCCGTCCCCGGCGCCGCGGACGCACGACACTCCGAGTCCCCGGACCCCGACGAGCACCGCGACACTGACGCGGCGCCGGAAACCGCCGGCGGTCGGCGCTCGCGTTCCGGACTCATCCAGGGAGCGGCGGCGCTGTCGGCGGTCGCGGCCGGGACCACGGCCGTCGCCGCGGCCCTGCCCGCCGCCGGTGGGCCCGGGGGAGAGCTCACCGCCGACGCCCGCGTCGTCCTGTCGGTGTTCGCCGCGGCGCTGCTGTGCTGGACGCTCACCCGCGCCGACGACGCCTTCATCGGCATGGCCGCGGTGGCAGTGCTGGTCGCGGCCGGGATCCTGCCCTACGGGGACGTCCTCGGCCTGCTGGGTTCGGAGACCGTCTGGCTCCTGGTCGCGGCCGGCGTCATGGCCGCGGGCATCGAGGCCAGTGGACTCCCGGCCCGAGCCGCCCGCGCCCTCATCGTCCGCGCCGGCAGTGTGCGCGCCCTGGTCCACCTGGTCACGGTGGGCGTGGTCCTCACCGCCCTGGCCATCCCCTCGACCTCGGGGCGGGCCGCGCTGGCCCTGCCCGTCTTCCTGGCGCTGGCGCGCGTGTTCGCCGAGCGCCCCGCCGTCGTGCGCGCCCTGGCCCTGGTCTTTCCCACCACGATCCTGCTCAGCGCTATCGCCAGCCTCATCGGCGCCGCCGCCCACCTCATCGGCGACGAGATCCTGCGCGGCATGACCGGGTCCGGCATCGGGTTCGGCCATTGGCTGCTGCTCGGCGTCCCGCTCGCCGTGGTCTCGGCCCACCTGGCGGCCGAACTGGTCCTGCTGCTCATGACACGCCGCGCCGACCGGCGCGGCCGCCTCACCCTCGACCCCGAGCAGCTGGGCGACCCCGCCCACGGGGATTCTGCTTCCGGTGGGGATGTCCCAGGGCGCCTCACGAACGCCCAGTGGCGGATGCTCGCCCTGGTGGCAGTGGTGGTCGCGCTGTGGTGCACCGAGTCGCTCCACGGGGTGCCGCCCACCGCCGTCGCCCTGCTGGGCGCGCTGGCCGCCACGGCGCCGGGGTTCGGCACCACACCCATGACGGCGGCGCTGAAGTCGGTCCCCTGGCCACTCCTGGTGTTCATGATCAGCGCCGCGGCCCTGGCCGACGCGCTGGTGCGCACCGGGGCGGCCGAATGGGCGGCCCAGGCAGCCCTCGCCGGGGCCGCCGGGACGGATTCCACCGTCGTGCTCGCGGCCGTCATCGCCGTCAGCGCGGCCTCCCATCTCGTCCTGCAGTCCCGCTCGGCGCGCGCCGCCGTGCTGGTGCCGGCGGTGATCCCGCTCGCTTCCGCGGTGGGACTCGACCCCGCCGCGGCCGTGTTCGCCTCCACCGCGGCCGCCGGCTTCTGCCACACCCTGACCTCTTCGGCCAAACCCGTCGCGCTCTTCTCCGACCTGCCCGACGGATCGCCCACCTACGGGCGCGCCGACCTGCTGCGGCTCTCGGCGCTGCTCGGGCCGCTCATGGTCGCCCTGGTCCTGGGCGCCGCCGTGTTCGTCTGGCCCCACCTGGGCCTGCCCCTGCGCTGACCCGCGGTACCGACGCGCAACGCACCACCCCTCGAGTATCCGACCGAAAGGCTCAGCCATGTCCCACCTGTCCCACGAACGCCGTATGCGCATCCTCGTCGCACCCAGCGGGTTCAAGGAGTCCCTCGACGCCACCGAAGTCTCCGCCGCGATCGCCGAGGGGGCGGTGCGCGCCGTGCCCGACGCGGTGATCGACACCGCGCCCATGGTCGACGGCGGCGAAGGCACCGCCGCCTCGCTGGCCCGCAGCACCGGGGGACGGCTGGTCCACACCACGGTCGAAGGGCCGGTCGGCACCCCGGTCGAGTCCCACTTCGCGGTGCTCGGCGGGCCCGGTCCGCGTACCGCGGTGGTCGAGATGGCCGCCGCGGCGGGCCTGCGGCTGGTGCCCCGCCACCTGCGCGACCTGGGGCGCACCTCCACCTACGGCGTCGGCACCCTGATCGCCGCGGCGCTCGACGAGGGCTGTGAACGCATCATCGTCGGCTGCGGGGACTCCGGCACCAACGACGGCGGAGCCGGGATGCTGCAGGCGCTCGGCGTCGGCCTGCTCGACCGCGACGGCGCCCCGATCGGCCGCGGCGGCGGTGAGCTGGCCCGGCTGGACCGCATCGACGCCTCCGGACTCGATCCCCGGGTGCGCCACACCTCCGTCGTGCTGGCCTGCAACCCGTTCAACCTGCTCACCGGTCCGAAGGGCGTCGCCCGCGTCTTCGGTCCGCAGAAGGGTGCCACGCCCGAGCAGGTGCGGTGCCTGGACGCCGCCCTGGAGCACTGGGGCGACCTGCTCAGCGCCCATGCCGGGACCGACGTTCGCACCGCCCCGGGCAGCGGCGCCTCGGGCGGGCTGGGTGCCGGGGCCGCCGCCGTGCTGGGGGCCCGCCTGGTCCCGCGCTTCGAGGTGCTCACCGGCAGCTTGGACCTGGACCGCCGCATCGCCGAGGCCGACCTCGTCATCACCGCCGAGGGGGCCATCGACGACCAGACCCCGAAGGGCAAGGTCCCCGCCGAGGTCGCGCGCCGGGCCAAGCTGCAGAACACGCCGGTCGTGGCCCTGGCCGGGACCGTGGGCCGCGGCGCCGACCTCAACCACGCCGCGGGCATCGACGCGATCCTGGGGATCCTCGCGGCGCCGCTCGACCTCGCAGGCGCCATCGAGCAGGCCGTCCCGCTGACCGCGGACGCCGCCGAACGTGTCCTGCGCATGATCCTCGTCGGGGCCTCCCTCGGGTCCCCGGGTTCGGGCGCCCCCTGGCTCGCATCCCCGGACAGCCACCGGACCCCGGGTGCGGCACTGGGCGGGTGAGCGCGGTGCCCGCGGTGCCCGCTTCTCCTCGGCCCCGGTGGGCCATGGCCGACGCCGTGCCGCTGTCGGCATCTGCTCAGGCCCTCCGGTTCCGTCGCGAGTCCTTCACCGGGCTCGGGGGCCGTCCGCAGCTCTCGTGATCTCCTCGAGATCCGCCACCGGCCCGGGCTGGTGCGGATCCGGCCTTGCTCCGTGCCCCACCGTTCTTCGGCCACCCCCGCGCCGGCGTCTTGACATGAGTTCGTTCACTCAACAAACTATTTTGACAGCGGCCGCGCCTCCGTCCCCCATCAGTACGCGTCGGCCCGGGACGCCGCGGTGGGCCAGGACCGCCGACAACGCCAACCGACGAACGAGGAGCCGGACATGAGTGACTACCGCCCGACCCCGGAAGACAAGTTCACCTTCGGCCTGTGGACCGTGGGGTGGCAAGGCATCAATACCTTCGGCTCGGCGGTGCGGCCGCCGCTCGACCCCGCCGACGCGGTGCGCAACCTCGGTGAGCTGGGAGCGTACGGTGTCACGTTCCACGACGACGACCTCGTCCCGCCCGGCAGCGACCCCGCGACGCGCGACTCGATCCTGCGGAAGTTCCGGTCGGTGCTGGAGGAGACCGGCCTGGTGGTGCCGATGGTCACCACCAACCTCTTCAGCCACCCCGTGTTCCGTGACGGGGGCTTCACCTCCAACAGCCGGGAAGTGCGCCGGTACGCGCTGCGCAAGGTCATCCGCAACATCGACCTGGCGGCCGAGCTGGGTGCGAAGACCTTCGTCTGCTGGGGCGGCCAGGACGGGGCGGAGAGCGAAGCCGGCAAGGACAGCCGGGCCGCACTGGACCGGTTGCGCGAGGCCTTCGACATCCTGTGCCGCCACGTGCGCGAGCAGGGTTACGACATGCGGTTCGCGATCGAGCCCAAGCCCAACGAGCCGCGCGGCGACATCCTGCTGCCGACGGTCGGCCACGCCCTGGCGTTCATCTCCGAACTCGAACACCCGGAGATGGTCGGCGTGAACCCCGAGGTCGGCCACGAGCAGATGGCGGGGCTGAATGCGGCGCACGGTGTCGCCCAGGCGCTGTGGCACGGCAAGCTCTTCCACATCGACCTCAACTCCCAGCGCGGGATCAAGTACGACCAGGACCTGCGCTTCGGGGCCGGCGACGTCAAGGAGGCCTTCTACCTGGTGGACCTCCTGGAGCACGCGGGTTACACCGGCCCCCGGCACTTCGACTTCAAGCCGGCCCGAACAGAGAACTTCGACGGCGTGTGGGCCTCGGCCGAGGCCTGTATGCGCAACTACCTGATCCTCAAGGAGAAGGCCGCGGCGTTCAGGGCCGACCCGGACGTGATCGAGGCGCGGGCCGTCACGGGTGTCGAGGAGCTCTCACGCCCCACACTCGCCCCCGACGAGCGGATCGCGGAACTGTTGAGCGAATCCCTGGACGTCGACAGCGCCGGAGAGCGCGGTTACCACGTCGAGCGCCTCGACCAGCTCGCGCTGGAGCACCTGTTCGGCCTGCGCTGACCTCCCCCACCGGGCGGTCGGAACGGTCGGTACCGCCTGCGTCCGAGGTCTGCAGTCCTCCGGAGTCATCGCGACGCTGAAGCACTTCGCCGGCTACGCCGCTGAACCGGGAGGCGACGTCGTTGATGAGGTCCTGTTCCCCGTCGGTCGAGATGTCCCAGGCGGTGACGCCCGATGTCGTGCGGGAGTCCCCTACGCCGAACCCGCAACCCGAGAACACCATAGCTCCGTCGTGTGGCCGAAAACCGTGACAGGAGCGTGCCGTAAGGTGACTGGGGCGCCAATCATTCGTGCGTCGAACGAAATTCGGCCCGCGAGCGCGCTCTGTCTCACATGACGCTCCGGGTCTTCTTGGTGCCACACCTGTGGTGGGAGAGTATCGGGTCCATGGCCGCTCACACGCATGCCTCATCGGGTGCTTCCGTGCACCAGCGCGGTGTCCGCGAGAACAACCTCAGGTTGATCCTGCGCAGGGTCAGCACGCACGGCCCCGCCACGCGGGCGCGGCTCGCGACGGTCACCGGGTTGACCAAGGCGACCGTCTCCAGCCTCGTCTCGGAACTCATCCAGGCGAGGCTGTTGACCGAACTGGGCGTGCGGTCCAACGGTGGAGCGGGGCGTCCGGGCAGTGTGATCGACATCGACAGCGACTCCCACGCGAGCATCGGACTCGAGGTCAACGTCGACTACATGGCCGCCTGCGTCAGCGATCTGGGCCACCGGATCCGCTACCACCGGGTGGAGTGCGCCGACAACCGGGGCGCCCCGCGGTCGGCGGTCGACCGGCTCGCCCGGGTGCTGGGGCAAGCGTTGGACGCCGCGCGTGAGGCCGAGCTGCGACCGGTGGGGGTCGCGCTGGCCCTGCCCGGCCTCATCGACGTCTCGGACGGCCGCCTGCTGCACGCCCCCAACCTGGAGTGGAGCGATCTGCCGATCGCCGGCATGCTCGCCGAACGGCTGGGCCTACGGCCCGGGATGATCCGGCTGGAGAACGAGGCGAACCTTGCTGCGCTGGGAGAACTCTCCTTCGGCGGGGGCGGCGAGTGGGGGAACTACGTCCAGATCTCCGGAGAGATCGGTGTGGGGGCCGGGATCATCACCGGCGGCCGCATCGATCGGGGATCCCGGGGTTTCGCCGGGGAGATCGGCCACATCAGCGTCGATCCTTACGGCGAGCCGTGCGGCTGCGGCGGCCGCGGATGCCTGGAACGGTACTGCGGCCTGGAGACGATGCTGCGGGGCGCGGGTCTGTCGTCCTCGGAACTGACCACGCGCATCGGCGACCCGACCGGCCCGATCTCTCAGCTGGTCGCCGCCCTACGCCGTGAGGAGCCACAGGCCCTCCGGGCGGTCGGCCGGGCGGCCGACTACCTCGGGGTGGGGATGGCCAACGTGGTGAACACCGTCGACCCCGACACCGTCGTGCTCGGAGGGGTCTACGCGCCGCTCGCGCCCTGGCTCGTCGAGCGCTTCACCGAGGCCCTGCACCGGCAGACGATCGCCGCCAGGTGGGTGCCTCCCCGCGTCGCCGTCTCCGAGCTGGGCTCGGACGCGGCGGTTCGCGGGGCAGCGGGCCTGGGCATCGAGGCCGTCATCAACGACCCCGCGCGGGTGACCCGCCTGGGGGCGGAGGAGCCCTCGGCCCTGTCCGGCTGAGCGGCGCCCGGAGGATCCCTGGTCGGCAGGCCGGGCCCCCTCGTAGTGGTCCCATGCGGCCGGGCGCGCCACTCCGGCGCGTTGCGCACCCGGCCCGGCACACCCGGCCTATTCGGCGGTGATGGCCTCCAGGGGATCGGTCCGGGCCGCGACGCCGGCCGGCCAGACCGCGGCGATCACCCCGAGGGCGACCGTCCCCGCCGCCGCGGTCGCGATCACGGGTACCGGCACGGTCGGGGTCCACAGAGATTGGCCCAGCATCGCGTTCTGCATCACCGCTCCGACACCGACCCCCAGGACGATGCCGAGCAGCCCTCCGAACACGCACAGGGCCAGGCTCTCCACGCGGATCACCCGGTGGACGGTCCGGCGGCGCGCTCCGACCGCCCGCAACATGCCGATCTCACGGCCCCTCTCCCGCACCGACAGCACGAGCGTATTGACCACCCCGAACACCGCGACGAGGATGACCAGGCCGAACATCGCGTTCATGACCATGAACCCGGCCTGCTGCCGTTCGACGTCCCGTTCGATGAGCGCGTCCCTGTCGCTGACCATGACGTCCGGGCGGTCCCCGACGGCCTCCTCGACCGCGGCGCGGGCGGCCTGCGGGTCCGGCCCGGTGACGTGCACGCGGTTGACCCGGTCGGCCAGTTCGTGCGGCGCGTCCGCGACGTCGAAGAACACGCTCGCCGACATCTCCGTCGCCTCGTAGAGACCGGCGACGCGCGTCTCCAGGTCGACGCCCTCGATACCGAGCGTGAGGCGGTCGCCCACCCCGAGGCCGAGCATGTCCGCCTGGGTCTCGGCCATGATGACGCCTCGGTCCAGGTCGGCTTCGCCCTCGAGCATGTGCGGGGTGAGCGCGGTTCCCAGACCCTCCGGATCCACGGCCGAGACGACGCGTCGAGTGCTGCCGCCGGGGTGGTCGATCCGAGCCATGGCGTCACTGCCGGCCATCGCGGTCCCGACCTCTGAAAGCGCGGCGATCTCCGCCACGTCCGTGCTCTCGAGTACCGGGTCCTCCGCCGCCGGAACGAGCGCTCCCCGGTCTCCGGCCGCGGGCTCGACCACGGTCGTGGACTCGGGGACGTTCGCCTCCGTGGTCGAGGCGATCAACGAGGCGAAGGTCGCGCTCAGGGTCGCGATGGCGCACACCAGTGCCAGCCCGACCGTGACCGCGCCGACCGTACTCGCCGCGCGGCGCGGATCGCGCGCGGCGTTCCGCAGGCCCAGGCGGGTGGCCGGACCGGCCCCGTTCCGCACCACTCCGGAGACGAGCCCCAGGGCCGCCCGAGTGAACGCGGGGGTCAGCAGGAGTACGCCCACCGCCGACACCGCTGCCCCGGCGAGGCCGATGATGCGGGACGCCGCCGCCTCACTGGGTGACGAGGTGGCCAGCACGGCCGCCACCCCCGCCAGCAGCAACACCGCTCCCAGCAGGTGCCGGCCGCGCCGCACCCCTCCCGGCTCGCCGGTCCCCTCGCGCAGGGCGGCCATCGGCGCCACGGAGCCCGCGCGCCGGGCAGCCCCGTACGCGGCCGCGACGGTGGTCACGATCGCGGCGAGCCCGCCCGCGAACAACGCGACCGGGGAGACCGCGAAGACCAGTTCCTCTCCCGGCCGCAGCACGGTCAACACGGCCGGGCCCAGCACCGCTCCCAGGGCCGACCCCAGCACGGCCCCGACCGCCCCGAGCACCAAGGCCTCCACGACGACGGTCGCCCGCACCTGCGCGCGCCGGGCCCCCACCGCACGCAGGAGCGCGAAGTGCCGGGTGCGTTGGGTGACCAGGAGCCGGAAGGTGTTCGAGATGACGAAGACCCCGACCAGCATCGCGATCCCGGCGAAGGGCAGAAGGCTCAGGCGCAGTTCACGGGCCGCATCGCGCTGCCCTTCATCGCTCACCTCCGCCAAGGTGGTCGCGCTCGCGGCGGAAGCCCCGGCGACGACGGATTCCGCGTCCCGTGACACCTGCTCGGGGTCGGCTCCGGAAGCGGCCGCCAACTCGACCCGCGCGAACCCGGGCGTGTGCTCCTGCGCGCTCCGAGCGTCGAACACGACGTCCGGCCGGGGATCGACCCAGGCGTCGTCGGCGTCGTGCTCACCGAGGGTCCGGTAGTCGAAGGCGCCCACCACGGTGACCTCGGCGATGTGACCCCCGTCGAGCAGAACGCCGGTGTCCTCACCCACGGCGATGCCGGCCTGCTCGGCGGTGACCCGGTCGACCGCGATCTCCTCGGGGGCCCGGGGGGAACGTCCCTCGACGAGCGAGAAGCGCCCGCTGTCGTCCCAACCCGTACCGGTCATGTCCAGCGGGGTCGTGCTCCCCACCAGATCGCCGTCCGGACCGATGAGCCCGGCACGGAACGCCGTCACCGAACGGGCGGAGGCGACCCCCTCCATGTCCTCGAGAGCCTCCCGATCGGCTTCGGACAGGATCCCCTCGTCGCCGCGCCAGGCCGCGGCGTCCACGCCCTCACGGCTCTCGGTCCCCGCAGCCAGCGTGGCGATGGTCGAGTCGCTCACCACCCAACTCGCGACCACCGCGCACGCGCCCAGGGCGATCGCGGCGAGGGTCATCGCCACACGGACCTTGTGCTCCCGCAGGTCGCGAAGGATCGCGCGCAGCATCACCGCACCGCCTTCTCGAGCGCCTTGATCCGGTCCAGGACCGAGTCCGCGGTGGGCCCTCGCAGGGAGTCGACGACGCGCCCGTCATCGAGGAAGAGCACGGAGTCCGCGTAGGCCGCGGCCGAGGGGTCGTGGGTGACCATCACGACCGTCTGTCCGAACGCGTCGGCGCTGTGCCGCAGCAGTCCGAGCACCTCGGCGGAGGACGTGGAGTCGAGCGCCCCCGTCGGCTCGTCCGCGAACACCACCTCGGGCCCGGTGACCAGGGCACGCGCGCACGCCACACGCTGTTGCTGCCCGCCCGACAACTCACTCGGACGGTGGTCGAGCCGGTCGGAGAGCCCGACGGCGTCGACGATCCCCGCGACCTTCTCCGGGTCGGGGCGACGGCGCGCCAACTCCAACGGCAGCACGATGTTCTCCCGCGCCGTCAGGGTGGGCAGCAGGTTGAACGCCTGGAACACGAACCCGAGCCGGTCCCGGCGGAAGACGGTCAAGGCGTCGTCGTCGAGGCCGGTGAGGTCGGTGTCCCCGATCCACACCCGTCCGGCGGAGAGCGTGTCCAACCCGGCGACACAGTGCAGCAGGGTGGACTTCCCCGAACCCGAAGGCCCCATGATCGCGGTGAACTCCGCGCGGGCGAACTCGGCGTCCACGTCGGTGAGTGCCCGGACCTGCGATGGGCCGGCCCCGTAGGTCTTGGTCAGTCCGGTCGTGCGGACCGCGGCATGTGTCGTCATGTGCCGAGCGTGGACCGGCGGCGCACGCCCGCGCCTCGCCCAAGGCGCTACGCATGGTCCTCCCCGAGGAGGAGACACGCTGGTCCGATCGGACGAGGACGCGCCGGTCGAGGGCCGCCTACGCTCGACCCCGTGCAGCAATCACGAGGGGTCGAGCGGGAACCGTTCACACGTCCGGCGGGCAACACCGCCCCGGTCGTGCTGAGCGTGCTGGTCTTCGGGGCGATCGTCGCCACGGGGGCGGGGGCCCCTGTGACGCACATGTTCGCCACCCCGATGCGTCTGTCGAGCCCGGCCGAGATCGCGCTCACGCTCACCGTCGCCACGCTCTCCGCCGCCGCGGTCGCCGCCGCCCGGATCACCCCGTGGCCGCTCTTCGCCGCGGCGGCCGTCGGCTGGCTGGCCTTCGCCTCGTGGCCCGCGCTGTTCGCCGCCTCCTTCGTCGCGGCCACGCGCCTCCGCCGCCGCGCACACCTGGTGGTCTACGTGGTGCTCGCGGTGCTCCTGGTGGAAGCCCCGGCACTGGTGCGGTCGGTGCTTCAGCCCCTGCCGGAATGGCAAGAGCTCGCCGAGGACCTGCTGGGCGCTCTGCCGATGACGGTGGTCGTCCCGGTCCTCGTGGGACTGTGGGTCAACGCCCGACAGGCCACGACGGACGCCCTGAGGGAACGGGCTGAGCACGCCCAACGGGAACAGGAAGCGCGCGAGGACCAGGCACGGGCGGAGGAGCGTGCCCGTATCGCCCGGGAGATGCACGACGTGGTCGCCCACCACATCTCGCTGATCGTGCTGCAGACCACGGCCGCGCAGGTCACCACCGGCACGGTCTCCACCGAGCAGCTCGCACGGATCCGGGGTGCGGCGCGCGGCGCTCTGGCGGAGCTCCGCGAGGTGTTGGGGGTGTTGCGGAACTCGGGTGACGAAGCCGAACGCGCTCCGCAACCCTTCCTGACCGACCTGGACCGGCTCGTGGAGCAGTCGCGTGCGGCAGGGGTGCCGGTCGACCTCGCCGCCGACCGCGGCCTCGACCGTCTCGCGCCCCTGGTGCAGCGCGCCGCGTACCGAACGGTGCAGGAGGGGCTGACCAACGTGCGCAAACATGCCGGCGGTGCCGCAGCGGAGGTCGAGTTGCGGCTCCACGGCGACGAGCTCATGGTCCACGTCCGCAACGGCGCGCCCGCATCGCAGCCGGTCGAGGGTTCCACGGGCTCGAACCAGGGCCTCGCGGGCCTGCGGCAGCGCGCGGAGATCCTGGGCGGCCGTCTCCATGCCGACCACAGTGCCGACGGCGGCTTCGTCCTCGTCGCGCACCTGCCCGCCCGCACGGGTGAGGACGCCGCAGGGGCGGCCGATCCCGCAACGTCCAGTGAGGATGCACAGTGATCCGGGTTCTGATCGTCGACGACGAGGAACTGGTCCGGGCCAGCCTGAGCGCGATCCTCGGCCAGGAACAGGGGATCGAGGTCGTGGGGGAGGCCGGCGACGGGGGCGAGGCCTTGCGGGCCGTGATCCGGCACCGCCCCGACGTGGTGCTGATGGACGTCCGTATGCCGACCATGGACGGCATCGCGGCCACCGAACACCTCGCCCGCGGTCCACACCCTCCGCGGGTCGTCGTGCTGACCACGTTCGACCTCGACGAGTACGTGCACAGCGCGTTGCGCGCGGGAGCGGCGGGGTACCTGCTCAAGGACGCCGAACCCGACACGCTCGCCTCAGCCGTACGCACCGTCGCCGAGGGCGGGGCGATGCTCGCGCCCACGGTCACCACGCGACTCATCGGCACGTTCACCGAGGAGAACCCGTCGGCCCGGACCCGGGCGCGGGAACGGCTCTCCGTCCTGACCGAACGCGAGACAGCCGTCATCCGGGAGGTGACCCTCGGGCTGTCCAACGCCGAGATCGGCCGCGAGCTGTGGATGAGCGAGGCCACCGTCAAGAGCCACCTCAGCCGGGCTCTGGCCAAGCTCGACGTACGCAACCGTGTCCAGGCGGCCATCATCGCCCACGACGCCGGCCTGGTGTAGGCGGGCGGGCCGCCGCCCGGTGTTGTCTCCGGACCTACCGAAGGTCGACCTCCCGGGCCTCACTTCGCCAGGAGGGACTGCACGAGGTCGCCGAACTCCTCGTCGTCGGTGAACAGCGAGGCCGAACCCTGCTCCTGGTCGATCTCGATCCGGACGGCACGCAGGTCGGGCAGCTCGGACTCGGCACGGTCCCGGGAAGAGGGGTGCCACCAGTACACCTGGGAGGTGATGGGCCTGTCGGCCTCCTCGACGAAGCGGTCGGCCATGTTCTGGAGGAGCTCGAGCGCGGCCACGGGGTGGCTGCTCTCCTCCCCGAGGACATGGGCCAGGATCACCTGCGGGACGGGAAGTGCCACGAGCACACCGTGCGGGGCCTGCTCCACGTGCCTCGTGAGGACGTGCAGCTGGGCGGACACGTACGGGTGCTCACCGCTGATGTGCACGAAGTTCATACCGCCGAAGTCGTGGTGGGAGACCTCCACGGGTTCGGCGACGCTGTTGGCGACCGCCTCACCATAGGTTCCCTCCTCCGAGCGGCCGGTCTCCTCGTGCTGGTCCCGCTTCACCGGCTGGACGGTGTCGGGGGTGTTCAGCGCGACGGTCTCGAACAGATCGGCTCCGACCCGTCGGCCGAGCAGGGTGCCGGCCACACCCTCGGGGAACCCGGACTCCGGGTACAGGCGCACGCGCAGCTGCTCCGAGGAGGCCTCCGAGAGGTCGGCCACCTCGGAGACACGCTTGATGACGGCCTCGGCGAAGGGGGTCACTTCGTCGAAGGCCGTGTCGAGGTCGGCGTCCTCGACACGGGAGAGGTAGTCACTCATGTCCATGGCGCCCCGTTCGCCGTCGCGGAGCGGGACGCTGATGGTCTGCGGATCCTCGAACCGGGCGGAGTACCCGAGCTCGTGCAGGACCCTGATCAGCACCTGTCGGCCGTGGTCGTCCGGGCGCGGCGGGTAGTGCGTACCCAGAGGCACCCCCTGCTCGCGGACCTGGCGGATCAGGGCGAGCACCACCTGTTCGGCCAACTCCGGATACTGCTCGGCCGACAGGTCCCGTGCGCGCTCGATGGCGTCGGCGTAATCCGTCTCCAAGGGGTCGTTGCCGGGGATCCGAATACGCATCCCCGTCGGCGGAAGCTGCTCCACCTCGACCCCGTGACGCTCGTAGGTCTCGAGCAGCAGGGACATGAGATCGGAGGCGTTCTGGGGACCGCTGCCCGTGGGCGTGCTGTCTGTCATGTGTCGTGCGACTTCCGGTCGGATCCGCTGGGGCTCTTCCTTCCCCGTCGTGTCCGTTGCCGGACGGCCGGGCGCGGGAGGGTTCGCTCCGACGACGGGGAAACCACACACGGTATGCCCGTGAAGCAAGGCCCGGGACCGGTGAACCACGGGCCGGAGCTCCTGGTTCCGATCGACAGCAGAGCCGAAGCTCGGAACCAACGCATCGACGTGCGCCGATGCCGGATCGTGCTGCTGGTAGAAGTCGGCTTCGAACTCCGAGGGAGGGACCAAGCCGATCTCTCCGGGCAAGCGGCGGCGGTTGAACCAGTCCACGTGCTCGGCCACCGCGATCTCCAGGGCCTCGATGCCCCGCCAGGGTCGCCCCCCCCAACCGGGCAGGGCATCCGCGTAGAGCCGGTTGAAAGTGAGTACTACAGCCCCAGGGTTGTCGCGGCCACTCGCCCGGACTGGCCCCTGCACGTGACGGTTGCTGTGAAGAGCCCCCTACTTCGGTGCGTCTGCCCGGGGCCCGGCGAACGTGATCGGACCCTGGGCAGGCATGTGACCGAGTTTTCTTCCGCCGGTCGGTACAGGGTCTCTACGGCAGTGCGGCGCCGAATTCGGCTTCCGTGCCGTCCAGGCCCATGGTGGCCGCGCCGAAGGTCTGTGAGCCTTCACCGCTCAGGCCCTCGTCGGAGTTGTAGATGATGGTGATGGCGCCGTTGCCGTCGTTCTCTCCGGGTACCCCGGCCACCAGGTCCAGCATCCCGTCGCCGTCCAGGTCGATCAGGCTCACGTCCGCGCCCATGCGGTCACCGGCCTCGGACACACCGTCCACGCCGTCGGAGCCCTGAACGAAGGACTCTTGGCGCCCGTCGGTCCAGTCCGGGCCGCCGTGGACCACGCTCACCCCGCCCGCATCGTCACCGCCGTCGGGGTCCTCCACGGTGGTGTCACCGAGCACGATGTCGGCGTGCCCGTCATCGTCGATGTCACCGATCGCGACGGAATCGGTCCCCAGGCCTTCGTCCAGCGTGGTGCCGTCCTCGGTGATCCCGTCGGCCGAACCGGCGAAGACCCGAGCGGCGTCACCGTCGGCGGGGGTGAGGACCACGTCGGCGTGGCCGTCACCGTCGATGTCGCCTGCGGCCACGTCCGAAGCCCCCTCGGGAAGCAGAACCGGTTCACCGATACGGACCGGATCGGAGCCCGCCTCGGTTCCGGAGAAGACCAGCAGGTCACCCAGGTCGGGGCCCTCATCGTGGGCAGAGGTCACGATGAGGTCGTCGACGCCGTTGCCGCTCACGTCGGCCATGGCCAACCCTTCGACTTCGTCACCGGGGCCGGCGGCGGCCAGGAACGAGGTCACCGATGGATCGTCCGCCTCGTCCAGATCCTCGCGTCCCCACAGCACGCTGATGTGGTCGCCGTTGCTGATGGCCACATCTTCCAGTCCGTCGCCGTCCAGGTCGCCGGTGGCCAGGTGGGTGCCGAACCCGGTGTCACCGCGCTCCTGGCGTGGCGAGTGCAAACCGATCGCGTCCTGGGAGAGCCCGTCCTCGGACCCGAAGACGACTTGGACCAGACCGGCGTCCTCGTACTCGCCCACGTCTTCCTCGGGGGCCGAGACCACCAGGTCGGCGTGGCCGTCGCCGTTCAGGTCGGCCGAGGCGACCTGCTCGCCGAAGCGGTCACCGACCTCGGGCGCGCCCGGCACACCCGGGGAGTCCTGGTCGATCTGGTAGCCGGCCTCCGGATCGGCGCCGTCCGGGCTGCCGGGAACGACGGCCACGTATCCGCCGCGCACGTCGTTGCCGCCGATGCCTTCGGGGGCGCCCACGAACAGGTCGGCGTAACCGTCACCGTCGATGTCGGAGGCAGAGACCGTCTGGGCCTGGGCGGGGACCAACATCAGGGGCACGCACAGGGCGCTCGCGCCCAGAAGGGCCGTGCTTCTGAGCAGGTGGGGGGACATGTTGTTTCCCTGCTTTCTGTTATCTCTTCCGAACTGTTTCGTCTCGAACTTGCTACGGCAATGGAAGCGCTCACGTCATGTGGCGGCTAGTTTCTTGTCCGGTTCCACAGAATGATCTTGGGGAGGATCCAGATGAGAAAGAACACGATGGCCATGGCGGCAAAGGCAGCCCCCGCCCCAGGGGTGTCGTCATATGCAAACCAAAGGGATGCGGCAAGGAGCATGATTGGAACAAGGGAGAGTCCGACTATCAATGCGCGCCAGTCATGGCTTCCCGGGTTCTCTGGGAATTCCTTGTATCCGATGGGGAGGAGCATATGAGACTTGGCAAGGCGCTCGATGAATCCGGTGGGCGAACTCCTTGCCATATGCTCCTCCAGCTTTGGGTGATGAATGCGAGGATCATGCGCATGCGTTGCACGTGAGTTCTCTGATTGCGCCCAACTCTACGTCATTAGGCCGAGTCTCCAGTCAGAAGTCCGCGCATGCTCAGGCCGGTGTAGCCCTAACCTTCCATGTTGCGATTGGGGCATAATATTTTTGTTTTAGTGCTTGTTATTTTTTACGGCGTTCAGCAGGTAGATCTTGGGGATGGCCATGAAGAAAATGCAAAATACAATAAGAGCAAGGCTGAGCACCATGCCGCCAAGGCTATCTCGCCAAAAAATGACATGTAGCCCAGGGCTCCAAGGGGTAGGACTGCCATCAGTGAGCCGATGATCACAGCTCTTACTTCCTTGGTTGAAGACTCTTCGCTCAGTTTGTCGGCAGCAGCTTTTGGCATCAGGAGGGGGTTCAGGGCGAGACTCATCATTGCTCGTCCGAAAAAAAATCTATTCTCTTCCATGGGTAGGGTCAATCTATTTGGCCATGTCTTCACTCGTGTAATCTTTTGTTTCTGTGGTAGGCCAATGTATATGGAGCTGGGATCACCAGGAATGCGATGAGGGAGAATGTAAGAGCCAGTACGGCCGGTCCTTGATTCGTGTGATAGAGATAAAAAGAAAGTGGCTCATCCCAATCGGGGGTGTAGGAGTTGGGGTCTGAAGCCGCCGGTCTCGAGCAGGCTTCGGGCGATGTAGTTGGTCAGGTTGCGGAACCCGAGTGCGGAGCCGCGCAGGTGTTCGAGCCGTCCGTTGAGCGCCTCGGTCGGCCCGTTGCTGGTGCCGGGTCGTTCGAAGTAGGCGAGCACGTCAGCGGCTCGCTTCTTCAGGGTCCGGCCCAGGGTGGTGAGCTCGGTGAGCACCTTGGGGACGCCGGCGCTGAGGTCGGTGATCAGCTTCTCCATGAGCTCGCGGCCACGTTGCCGGTCCTCGTGGCGATAGGCGGCGATCATGCGCTGGTAGACACCCCAGGTCGCCTCGACCTCGACGTGAGCGTCATCAACGAACAGCGCGCGTAGCCTGTCGCTCTGCTTGTCGGTGAGCAGGTCCGCGCCGGTGTGCAGCGTGCGCCGCGACTTGTAGAGCGGGTCGTCCCTGAACCCACGGTGCCCGTGGATCGCGAGTTGGACCCGGCGCCGGCACCTGTCGAGGGCGTCACCGGCCAGGCGCACGACGTGGAAGGGATCCATCACCGTGACCGCGTCCGGGATCTCCTCTGCAGCGGCGGTCTTGAACCCGGTGAAGCCGTCCATCGCGACCACCTCGACCGCGTCACGGAAGGCGTCGTCGCGGTCGGCGAGCCAGGTCTTGAACGCCGCCTTCGACCGGCCCTCGACCATGTCCAGCAGCCTTGCTGGGCCGGCGCCATCGCGGACCGGGGTGAGGTCGATGATCACGGTGACGTACTTGTCGCCACGCCTGGTGTGGCGCCAGACGTGCTCATCGACGCCAATGACCTTCACGCCCTCAAACCGCGTGGGGTCGTTGATCAGCAGCCGCTTGCCTTCAGCCAGGACCGCGTTGTTGGCGGTGTCCCACGCGACCCCGAGTCCCTCGGCGACACGGGCGACGGTGAGGTGTGCGACCACGATCCCTTCCAGCGCCCACCGCAGCCCGGTGCGCGAGAGCTTCGCGCGTGGCTCCGCCGCGGCGCTGGTGTCTTGGCGCCACACGTGTCCGCAGTCGGCACAGCGGTAGCGGCGCACTACAACTTCCAGCACGGTCGGTCGCCAGCCCAGCGGCTCGTGGGCCAACCGCCGGATCACGGTGTCACGAGCAGCGCCTTCGCTGCCGCACCGTCGGTACCACTGATCTGGTTCCACCACGCGGCACGCGAGGACCGCACGATCCGGTTCAAGTCGTTGTCCGGTCACGCTCAGACCGAGGCCGTCGAGTCGAGCGAAGGCGGTCAGGTCAGGGCGGCCGAAGCCGGCCGGCGGGGTAGCGTCGGACACGTCGAGGTCTTTCGGATGGATGGCCTAGGAACCTCCGTCGTCGGGAGACCTCGACGTCTATCTGCGGACCGACGCGCCCGGCCGACCTACACCGTCATCTGAGAAGACCCCTGAAACGTCTTCGACGACGACGGGACCGGCGAGGAGGAGGGCGCGGTGAGCTAAAGGAATGGAGCTTGCTCGGCTTCGACGCCGCCGCAAGCTCCGGTGAAACGGTCGGTACTGGTCGGTCGTCGTCGGTCACCACCGGATGGCGGCGTCCCCCACGCTCGGCGTTTGCGCAGGTCAGCGGCTCGTTCGCCCAGTGGGCGCATCAAGCGATAGACGCAAAGCCGACGTGATTAGGTCGTCGGTTCGATTCCGACAGGCGGCTCCGGCGAACAGCCCCTGACCTGCGGAAACGCAGGGCAGGGGCGGTTCGGTTCTGGTGGTCGCGCGATGCGCTGGCCTCACGGCTCTGCCCGACACCGACGTCGCTCTCCTCTGCGACGGACCCCTCGCCGGCTGAGCGCTCGCGGCCGGCATCCTGTCCGTGTGCCGATAGGCCTCGCACCGCTCGGCAACGCAGCATGGCGTTGCGTCGCGACCTGGCGACGGCTCGGCGGGGCGCGATCGTCTCGTGCGTTGGCGGACTACGGGAGCTTGGACGCGAGGACGTCGGCCGCCAGGATCTCGGGTGCTGCGCTGAGGAGGTGCTGGTTGGCCATCAGGGCTGCGACGATGGCGCCGTTGGCGTGGGCGTCGCGAGCGGCCTCGTCGGGGAATGCATCGAAGATCCAGAAGGTGTCGGCGTGGGTCCTGACCGCGAACCAGACAATCGTTCCTACTTCTTCGTTGGCGAGTGCGACAGCGCCGGCGAGCAGATCGGCGAGCGCGTCGTGCTGTCCATCGGCCGCGACGATCTTGGCGACGAAGGCATACGGAAGTGATGCGGGTGTTGACATGAGGGACTCTCCTTGAAGTCGTGGTTCTTCGTGGGACGAGTTCAGCGTATGACGAGCGAGGGGCGGTGGGGAGTGGCGTATACGGCAGTATTGCTATTGTTTACGTCATGCGTATCGGACTGATCGCGATCGACGGCTGCTTCGGTTCGGCTATCGCGTCGATCATCGACATCGTGCGGGTGGCCGACGGAGCCCGCGGCGATGTCGACCCGCGGATCGACCCGATCGAACTCGCCATCCTCGGACCGAAACGGCGAGTGACCACGACGGCATCGATGACCCTGTCGGTGGACCACCCGCTGTCGGAGTCCGGAGAGTTCGACGTGGTCGTCGTCCCTGCGCTTGGAACCCTTACGGCCGCCGCTACCAACGACGCCCTCCAGAGCCGAGATGCTCGTTCGGTCATCGCCTCGCTCGGGCGCCTCGACGAGGCGACCACCCGGATCGCCGCGGCGTGCACCGGCGTGTTCGCTGTCGCCGAGACCGGACGGATGTATCATCGGCGGGCGACGACCAGCTGGTTCCTGGGGCCGGAGTTCCTGAAGCGCTATCCGACCGTCGCCCTCGATCTCGACACCATGGTCGTGGTCGACGGGAACCTCGTCACCGCCGGCGCCGCGTTCGCCCACATCGACCTCGCGCTCTCACTCGTGCGATCGATCAGCCCCGACCTGGCCCAACATGTCGCCAAGCTCCTCATCATCGACGAGCGCCCGTCGCAGGCGGCCTTCGTCGCCTACGAACATCTCCGGCACGAGGACCCGATCGTCGTCGAGTTCGAACGCTTCGTGCGCGCCCGCCTGGACGAACCGTTCAACGTCGCCTTCGTCGCGCAGTCGCTCGGCACCAGCCGGCGCACCCTCGAACGACGAGTCCGTGCGGCGCTCAACCTCACTCCGCTCGGCTTCGTCCAACGGCTTCGCATCGAACGAGCTCGGCACCTCTCAGCAACCACGGACCTCACCTCCGCCGAGATCGCGCTACGGGTCGGCTACGCGAACGCCGAGACTCTGCGCTCCCTCCTGCGTAGGGAGCGACGCCGTTCCTGACCTATCGCCATTCCTGTAGCCGGTGTGCTAGTGCTCGACTGGAACCACCTCTCAGCACGTCGCGTCGACGCTCCTGCGTCGCCCCTGGACGACCCACTCGACACGCCCGCAGCACAGGCCATGTGACGTGTCCCGGCTTCCCGGACGGTCGGGGTTGGGTGGCTGTGATGTCGCTGCGTTCTCGTCGAGAGGATCAGCAGACCCGATCAGAGTCGATTGGGATGAGACGCGAAGGCGGTCAGGTCAGGGCGGCCGAAGCCGGCCGGCGGGGTAGCGTCGGTCACGTCGAGGTCTTTCGGATGGATGGCGTAGGAACCTCCGTCGTCGGGAGATCTCGACGTCTATCTGCGGACCGACGCGCCCGGCCGACCTACACCCTCATCTGGGAAGAGCCAAGAAAGTCCGGCGAGGATGAGGGTGGGTATGAAGGTTGCTGCTATGAGAGGAAGCCGGATGTGGTCTTCAGGGTGCTCGGGAGGTTCTTGTAGATAGTGGACGAAGGAAAACGGGCCCCTGCAGGCAAGCCAGTATGCCAGTCCTTGTTTCTGTCTCGAGGTTGCCTCCGAAGTCGTCAGGGGTTCCTCATGAGTCTTTTCGGGCACCAGTATCCCCGCTTCGGGTGCGTTCCTCGAATCAAGGCCTCTCATGGTTCCTGCGCTTCTCGTTCATGAATCTCTCAGGTTTTTCTTCCCTCCCATCCTCATCCAGAGGATCAGCTTGGGTAGGATCCATATCGAGAAATAAAAGAATGCCATGAGGGAGAATATGGCAATCAAGAGAGGATCATTCTGAAGGTAGCTCACGAAAGTGAACCCCAGGAGTGCCAGCAAGCCGAGAGAACTGGCGGCGATGTAGTCGATCCATTGCCGTGAAGTTGGATGGTTGGGCATCTTCCACTTGGCGCCGAAAGAAAGAAGGCTTGAACGTGCCAGGCGTTCAATTATGTCTACGTGCCTTGCATTTCCTTCATGTTCGTTCTCCATTTTTCACGCCCCCTTTCAGTGTTCATTTAGTGTTTGTTTGAGGCGGGCGCCTTGCTGGAGGTCGCCCGCCTCGTTTCTGCATGTCTGTCAATGGGTCATATGTCAGAACACCGTTGTGCCTACTTCTGTCACAGCGGCACCGCTTACAGGGTCAGGGAATGCTCCACCAACGCCCCCGCTGGCCATGCCTCGGAACGTCGCCTCTCGAACCTGACCCTGCGAGCCACCGGAAGCGATCGCACCCATTCCTCCAGCAGCACCTCCGATGGCCATACCACCCACTACGCCAGCAGTCGCGCATACTAGGAAGGCTGCCGTGCAAGTGAGAAACATACCCACTCCGAAGAGCCCGGTAGCGAGTCCAGACGCCATGTCACCGTGATCGACCGCGCTCATGAGCCCGGTGGGGTCGGTGCGGTTGATGGGGTCGCCCATGGCGTAGGCGTAGTTGTTCATCTCCTGGCGGGAGGGGTCGGCCTGGGTGAAGTTGAGCGTCATCGCGTCCAGGAACCGGTGTCCCAGGTGGGTGGTCCCGTCCAGGAACTGGTACGCACCGGTGAACCCGAACGGGTTGAGCTCACCGGCCCGGCTGTCCTCGTCGACCTCGTCGGTGCGTTCGCCGAACGGGGTGTACTCATAGACCGCGTCCGGGGCCTCGGCCTCCGAGCCCTCGGCGGTCAGCGCCAACACCGTGTTCTGGTGGTCGGTGGTGTAGTGGAAGCGCTCCTCGTCCTCCCAGGCCACCATCGAGACCAGCTCCCCGGCGGGGTCGCGCACGTAACTGGTGCGCTCGCCCTCGGAGGCGATGTTGGTCGTGCCCAGCGCGGTGTTGGAGAGCTGGCGCTCCACACGCTCGCCATCGTCGCCGTCCTCGACGTCGGTGATGCCGCGGATCTGGGTCTGGTCGGTGGTGTCGTAACTCAGCGACCGGGCCAGGTCCCCGTCACCGTCTTCCGAACGCAGCATCTGGTCGGTGGGGCTGTACTCGTACGTGGTGCCGCCCCGGGTGACCATGTTGCCCGCGTCGTCGTGCTCCACCCCGGTTCCGCGGGCGTCGGTGACCTGGTCGGCGTCGTTGTAGGACCACTCCTCACCGTCGGCCGAGACGAGGTTGCCGGCCTCGTCGTAGGAGTAATCGATCTGCCCGTTGCTGGTCAGCCGGTCCAGCCCGTCGTAGGTGAACTCCTCCGTGGTGCCGTCCACGGTGCGCTCGGAGAGCTTGTCGGAGTCGTCCTCACCGCTGGTCCAGGAGTAGGAAGCACTCAAGAGCTCTTGGCCCTCGGCGCCGGTGGCAGTGATGGAGGTCAGGCGTCCGGAGTCGTCGTAGCTGCGGTCCTCCTCGGCCCCGTCCGGGTGGGTGGTGTTGGTGCGCTGGTTGTTCTCGTCGTGGCTGAAGGTGGTCTCGGCCCCGGTGATGTCGAGCAGCGAGGTCAGCCGGAACGCGTCGTCGAAGGAGTACTCGGTGGTGCGCCCGTGCTCGGTGAACTCGGTGACGTTGCCGACCGCGTCGTAGGCATACTCCGTGCTCTCCTCGTCCGAGGAATCGCTGCGCACGCTCTGGAGCAGGTCACCGCGGGCGTTGAAGGTGAACTCAGTGCTCACCTGGTCGGTGTGGGTGGCCACCAACCGCCCGTTGTCGTCGTAGGAGTGCGACTGGATGAGCTCGCCGTCGTGGCTGATGGACACGACCCGGTCGAGGCGGTCGTAGCCGTACTCCAGCGTCTGGCCGTTGCCGTCGGTGACCGAGGTGACCCGGGACAGCGAGTCGTAGGTGAACTCCATCGACCCCATCGGCCCGGGTTCGTGCTGGGCCACCATGTTGCCCGCGTCGTCGTAGTCGAACGTGGTCCGGTTGCCGTTGGCGTCGGTGGCCGAGGAGGGTGTGCCGTCGTTGTTGTAGTGCATGGACGAGAGCAGGATGTCCTCGTCCTCGGAGTAGGCCCGCATCATGTTGCCGGCCTCGTCGTAGGTGAAGGACAGTTCGTTGCCGTCGGGCCCGGTGAACGAGGTCGGTTTGGCCGGGTTCGCGCTGTCGCCATAGCCCACGGCCGTCTCCGCCCCGGTGGGCAGTTCGGTGCCGATGAGGTTGTTGGCGTCGTCGTAGTCATAGCTGACCGAGGCTTCCAGGGCGTCGGTGGTGGAGGCGACGTCGGAGTTGGCGGTCCACTCCTGGGAGCGGGTGTTGCCGACCTGGTCGGTGGCCTCGGTCTGGCGCCCCATGTCATCGAACTCGTGGGTGGATTCGCCGCCGCCCGGGTCGGTGACCGTGGTGGAGGTTCCGTCGCCGTCGCCGTGGTCGAAGCTGTAGGTCGCCCCGTCCTCGCCGTAGGGCTCGGTGAAGGAGGTGACCCGCCCCTGGGCGTCGTAGGACAGCTCCCACACGGCGCCTTCGGGGTCGGTGATCTCGGTGAGGTAGCCGTCCTCATAGGCGAAGTCGATGTCGTTGCCGGCGCGGTCGGTGATGGTGTCCGGCTGCCGGGTGGACTCGCCCCCGTAGGTGTAGGAGGCGGCCGTCTCTCCGGTGGGGTCGGTGACCTCGGTGGGCCGGTTGGCGCCGGTGTCCCAGTCCAGTGAGGTCGAGCGGTTCTGGGAGTCGTTGATGGCGATCAGGTCGCCGCCGTTGGAGTAGACGAAGTCGTTGGTGTTGCCGTTGCGGTCGGCGTGGGTGATGGCCCACCCGTTGGCGTCGAAGTACCAGACCTCGTCCTCGAACTCACCCCGGGTATAGGTGAGCGCGTAGTGGCCGTTGTCGAGCTCGGTCAGGGTCGCATTCAGCCCGGCGGGTGAGTCGTATCCGCCGTCGCCGTCCTCCATGAACTCATCGCAGGAGCCGGTGGGGCCGTGGAAGGCGATGCGGTCGGACTCGAACTTCAGGCCGATGTCGCGCCCGTAGGAGTGCTTCCACTGCTGGTTGAGGTCGCGGGAGTTGTAGACGCTGTTCAACCCGAGATGGACGCCGGTGCCGCCGACGGTCAGATCGCGGTGGCGGATCACGGCGTTGCCGTTCTCCAGGTTGATGTCCACGTCGAGGCGGTCGCTGATCTGGTGGCGCTGCATCGGGTGCCAGTCGGCGATCCCGAGGTTCTCCTCGCCCGTGGAACAGGTCCAGGCGGGGCTGCGCTCGGCCTCGTCCTCGTCCTGCTCGTCGGGCCCGGCCGGTTCCCAGGCCTCGTCCGGCGGATCTTGGGCTTGGTGTTCGCCGGTGGCTTCGCCGGGTTCGAAGGTCTCGGGGACCGGGACGGTGCGGTCGTGCGGGGAGTGGGGGTCGGTGTCGGCCAGTGCGGGGGGTGCGTGCACGAGGGACGCGGTCAGGGTCGCGGCAGCTGTGGTGGCCACGATGGCCCGGGGTAGGTGCCATCTCACTGGGGGAGCGCTCCAGACAGGGGGAAAGGGGGATCGGGGGAGCGTCGGCGGTGGGCTAGATGGTGAGAGCAGGCACCTCGGGCCGGTCTGCAGACGCCACAGGGATGCTAAGCGCACACACGGTCAGAAGGTTGTGCACGCAGGGTAATCGATCTTGCTGTGGGTGATCCTCGGCGCGTGGGGGTTTGCGCCGACCGCGACGGGGAAACTGACCCGCCCCCGGTTCCGGCCAGGGGCGGAACGTTCGGCCCTGGTTCCTGCGTGTCCCGCCCGATGCGGCATGTGCTGTGCCCGCCCGCGGTGGTGCGTGGCCAACAGTGGCCACGCGACAATAGTTGTGTGGTGCCTGGGTGTCGGAAGCTTATGGTCCGGATTGCGCTGCGAGTGCCCGGCGCGCCCTTTGCGCGTTAATGTAGAGGCCTTGTCGGCCGCGTCCTCCCGCTCGGGCCGCCCTCCCCAGGGGATCCCTGCCCATGAACTCTTACCGGGGCGACCAGCCCGAGTACCGTTTCCAGACCCCGCCGAACTGGCCCGCGATGCCGCCCGGATGGAACCCGCCCCCGGGGTGGCAACCGGATCCCGCGTGGGGCCCCGCTCCACCCGGCTGGACTTTTTGGATGCAGGTCAGCCCGGAGCATGCTTCTTCCAGTGGGCCCGGAAGCCCCGCAGCATCACCGGTCGTGCCCGGAGCGCATCCGGCACATCCGCATGTGGACACGGAGATCGGTCTGTTCGGTGCGCGTGCCAAAGCTCGCGAGCTGGCGTCCAAGGTCAACCAGCTCGCCGGTGAGAACATCTACCTCAGGAACAGCTTGCAACGGCTCGGGGTACTCGAGGCCGTCGAGCTCGAAGACCTTCGGGACCGGGTCCGGGAGGAGATCGCCGAGCTGGAACAGGAGAAGGAGCGCAGGCGTGCTCGGATCGAGGACGAGATCCGGGCATCGGCGGAGCAGACCACCCAACAGCTGGTGCACTCGCGGGACGCCCTCGAGAAGAAGGTCGCTCAGCTGGAGGCGGAGGAACAGCGCCGGTACGCCCGTGCCACCGCGGACATCAGGCAGCACGACCTGCGCCTGAACGAACTGCGAGGTCAGATCGTCGCGTCCGAGGATCTGATCGCTCTCCAAGAGGCCGGAATCTACGAGTACTCCCACCCTCTGGACGACTCGGTCGCCTACAAGTCAGCCCTCGCTGAGCTCAAGGACCGTACGAGGTCGATGAACCGCAAGGACGGCGGGGCGGTCGAAGCCACGACGTCCTTCACCATGAACGGATCCCTCACCGAGGGGCGCAGAATGGTACGTGAGTTCTCCAAACTGCTCCTGCGTGCCTACAACAACGAGGCTGACAATCTGGTGCGTGGGATGAAGGCCTACAAGCTCCCCACCTCACGGGATCGGCTCATCAAGAGCAGGGCCACGATCGAGAAACTGGGCCGGTCGATGGACATCCGCATCTCCGACCCCTATCACCGGCTGCGGTTGCGCGAGCTCGAACTGACCGCGGACCATCGGAACAAGCTGGCGGAGGAGAAGGAACGGGAACGCGAGGAGAAGGCCCGGCTCCGGGAAGAACGCCGGGCCCAAGCCGAACTGGACCGCGAGAGGGCCCGGCTGGAGAAGGAACGGCGCCATTACGAGAACGCCCTTCTCGCGCTGAAGGACAAGGGCGACGACGCGGGGGTCGAGCGCCTGCAGGAGCAGCTCGACGGCGTCGGGCTGGCCATGGAGAACGTCGCCGACCGCGCCGCCAATGTCCGCGCGGGCTACGTGTACGTCATCTCGAACCTGGGTTCCTTCGGGGAACGGATGGTCAAGGTCGGCATGACCCGCCGGCTGGAGCCCATGGACCGGATCCGCGAGCTGAGTGATGCCTCAGTGCCGTTCAATTTCGACGTGCATGCCCTGCATTTCTCCGACGACGCGGTGGGGGTCGAAGCGGAGATGCACCGCAGGCTCGCCGAGAAACGCGTGAACCGTGTCAACCTCCGTCGCGAGTTCTTCTACACCTCGCCCTCGGAGGTGCGTGACCTGCTCGGTAGCGTTGCGGGAGACCTCATCCAGTACGAGGAGGTCCCGGAGGCGATCGAGTACCGGCAGAGTGCGAGAACGGCCGAGGAGAGGTCGTGAGGTCTTCCCGGCGGGTTCTGTTTCCCATGTTTGGTTGAGTCCTGGTCTCCGCGGCCGGGGTGGAGCCGGGGGCGGCGCGGGCGGTGTCGGGGCACGCGATCTCGGTCCCACCCTGGATCCATGGAGCGGGGCGGTTCGCCTGAGGTAGGGCGAACCGCCCCGCGCGACACGCCGAGGCCCTCTGTTTCGTGATCCCTCGGCAGCAGGGAACTGCACAGGGAACGGCACGGAGGCACGTCACGAGTCCTCTGGTCGCCCCCGGAGGGGGCGGGAGCCCCTGCTGTGCAGGGGATGTAGCTGGCGCACCCGGCAGGGTTCGAACCTGCGACCATCGGATTAGAAGTCCGGTGCTCTATCCACTGAGCTACGGGTGCTCGCTTGAAGTTGTCTCCACAGCGGCGGCGGGGCGGCGGGCCGAGCCGGTCGGGCCGACCGGCCGCGTCGTCGGCTCGGGGTGGGTGCCGTGCGCCGGGGTGGAGCGAAGCCGGTGGCGGTCCTGCGGTCGGGGTCCGTCCCGCGGTGCCGGGGGCTTCCGGGCAGACATTCTAGGGTATTCCGTAGATGTCGCCCACAGGAGGGCAAAGCCTCTCAACTACCGTCATTCGTAGTTACGTCTCGTTACCACGTGTGTTCCACCAAATCGGTCGCTATGGGCCTCGCGCACCACGTTACCGGTGATTAACACCGGCGGGTGTGCTGACCCCGCGGCGTTTCGTGAAGTCGGCAGGGCCGCCCCCGCAGGCGACCCCGGGCGGGTCAGAAGACCCACCACTGGCCCAGGATCACCATCAGGGCCGCCAGGGTGGACAGCATGCTCGTGCCTACTTCGCGCTCGACTCTAGGGTGCCCTACGTGTATGGGCGAACGCGTTGAGTAGCAAACGCGGGTTTGCGGTGCCTTGGGCGTCGCACTGTCGCGACTTGGCCCGGGGCACGGCGCGCTTGGTGTGCGGGTGGCGGGGCCGTGGTCCGGTGGTGGTTCACCCCGGCCCCGGGCCCGGTCAGCCGCTGAGGGACCGCACGTAGTTCACCTGTTGGTGGATGCGCTGCGCATCCATCGGCGAGTTCGCGGGCACCACCGTGGCGTGGAAGTGGCCTTCGCGCTGCACCGTCACCTGGATGTGCCCGGTCGTGCGGGTCTCCTTGGCGAGCAGGAACAGCAGTCCGAGCAGGCAGGTCCACAAGAAGGTCAGGATCGCGACCACGATCGCCCAGGCCGGGGTGGTGCGCTCGGTTCTGCTCATGTCGGTCACGGTCCAGACGCTGCCCCGGAGCGGGAAGCGGCCGGCCGGGGTCACCACCATGTGCTGCGAGACGGAGATGTCGCCGAGTGTGAGCAGCTGCGGGCCGGCGTCGCCCGCGCCGTACGGCTGGAGGGTTCCGCCGTCCACGCTGGGTGGCAGGCCCCACCCGCCGATGCTCGGGTCGGGGGGTTGGCGGGGGTCACCAGAGTGGGGGTCCGGTTGCTGGTACATGGCTCGATTGTGGCAGCGGGGGAGTGGTTCTGCAGGGGGTCGGGGAGGCGCCCGGGCTTTTGCCCTGGTCTCGGGCGGTACGGGGTTCCCATGTGGCCGGATGTGGTCAGGTTCCGGGTCGGGTTTCGGGGTGACCGCCGGAGCGTGTGCGCTGCGTGCGGGCGCGAACACACCAAACCTGTGAATGCGGAGCCCTGCGCACCCCGGCTCACCAGGCCTCCCCGAAAAACATGAAACTCTTTCGCGTTTTGGTTACCGCTGCGTAGCATGCCGCTGATCCATCGCCCTCACCCCCAGGTGGTGACAACAGCACATGCTTCCCTCCCGCAGACGACGCCTGGGCGCAGCCGCCTCGGGTGTGGCGCTGGCCGTGGCAGCGGCCACGATCAGCGCCGTGCCCGTCTCGGCCGGCACCGCCCCCGCACGGGCCCCCGAGCCCCCACAGGCCCCCACTCTCCCCGCCGCCCAGGACCGCGAGGACCACTGCGCCCCCGACGGATGCCACGACATCCTCGGTCCCGGGCAGAACGGCAGCGCCACCCTCGTGGAGATCCTCGCCCACCAGGCGTTCGGCACCCGTCCCGAGCACTCCTCCAGCCAGCTGGACATGTACGACGACATCGTCCACAACTACGACGGACTCACCGGCGACGACCTGGACGACTACTTCCTCGACGCCGGCTTCGGGGCCGACCCCGACGACATCGGCGAGGAGTACCAGCCGCGGGACGACGTCACCATCACCCGCGACGCCTCGCACGGCATCCCGCACATCCACGGGGACACCCGCGAGGGCACCATGTACGGCGCCGGGTACGCCGCCGCCGAGGACCGCCTCTTCCTCATGGACGTGCTGCGCCGCGTCGGCCGCGGCGAGCTGACCTCCTTCGCCGGCGGGGCCGAGGGCAACCGCGACCTCGAACAGGACCTGTGGCGCACTGCCCCCTACACCGAGGAGGACAAGCAGGCCCAGATCGACCGCGTCGCCTCCGCCGGTGAACGCGGCGAGCAGGCCCTGGACGATGTCGAGGACTACCTCGAGGGCATCAACACCTACATCGACGAGGCCGACTCCGACCGCAACTTCCCCGGCGAGTACGTGCTCACCGGCCACAAGGACGCGATCACCAACGAGGGCGAGATCGAACCGTTCACCGCCCCCGACGTGGTCGGCATCGCCGCGATGGTCGGCGGGATCTTCGGCGGCGGCGGAGGCGGCGAGGTCCAGTCCGCCCTGACCCGCGCCGGGTTCCAGGACCAGTACGGCGCCGAGGAGGGCCTGGCCGCCTACGACGCCTGGCGCATGGAGAACGACCCCGAGGCCCCCGCCACGGTCGACGGCGAGTTCCCCTACAGCCAGACCCCCGACGAGGCCGTGGGCGAGTCCGTGCCCGACGGCGGTTCGGTCGAGGGCTACGACATCGTGCACGACGAACACGGTTCCGCGGAGAGCGGTGAGACGGCCGACCCGCTCGCGGCCGCCGACACCGAGGCCGCCGGCGCCGACGCGGGCACCGTCGACGACCTCACCGACGAGCAGCGCGACGAGCTCGACCGCATGGTCGAGGAGGACGACCTCTCCGTCGCCGAGGGCCTGTTCAACGACGGTGTGCTCCCCGAGGGCTTCCTCGACCCGGGCGGGATGTCCAACGCCCTCCTGGTCTCGGCCGAGCACACCGAGAGCGGCAACCCCGTCGCCGTGATGGGGCCGCAGACCGGCTACTTCTCCCCGCAACTGCTCATGCTCCAGGAACTGCAGGGCCCGGGCATCAGCGCCCGCGGCGCCTCCTTCGCCGGCGTGAGCTTCTACGTCCAGATGGGGCGCGGCGCCGACTACGCGTGGAGCGCGACCTCCGCCAACCAGGACGTCACCGACACCTACGCGGTGCCGCTGTGCGAGACCGACGGGTCCGACCCCACCACCGACTCCCGCGCCTACGTCGACACGTCCGGCGAGTGCACGGAGTTCGAGGAGCTCAGCGTCACCAACGAGTGGTCGCCCACCATCGCCGACCAGACACCCGAGGGCGGATACACACTCACGTCCCTGCGCTCGGAGTACGGGCTCGTGGAGTCGTTCGCGACCGTCGACGGCACCCCCGTGGCGCACACGAACCTGCGCTCGACCTACATGCGCGAGGTCGACTCGATCATCGGGTTCCAGCGCTTCAACGACCCGGACGACATCACCTCGGCGGAGAGCTTCACCGAGGCCGCCTACGACATCGAGTACGCCTTCAACTGGCACTACGTCGACAACGAGGACATCGCGTTCGTCAACTCCGGGGCCAACCCGGTGCGGACCGAGGGCACCAACCCGAACATGCCCATCGACGCGACCTCGGACGCCGGTTGGTCGGGCTGGGACCCCGCGACCAACCTCGCCGACTACCACCCGCCGGAGGACCACCCGCAGGAGATCAACCCCGATCACCTGCTCAACTGGAACAACAAACCCGCGGACGGCTACACCTCGGGCTGGTCGCACGGGTCGGTGCACCGCAACGACCTGCTGGAGGCGCGCGTGGAAGCCGCGTTGGACGAGGGCCACGCCTTCACCCCGGCCTCCCTCACCGCGCTGTCCGTCGAGGCGGGCGTGGGCGACCTCCGTGCGCAGGAGCTCCTGCCGCTGCTGCTGGAGGTCATCGACACCGCCGAGGTGGACGACCCCGAACTCGCGGAGACCGTCGAGGGCCTGCGTGCCTGGGTCGACGACGGTGCCCAGCGGCAGGAACCCGAACGCGACGCCGGCTCCTACGACCACGCCGAGGCGATCCAGGTCCTGGACGCATGGTGGCCGCTCCTGGTGCAGGCGCAGTTCGAACCGGGCCTGGGCGAGGACCTGTACGAGCAGGTCACCGCGGTCTCCCAGATCGACGAGTCCCCCTCGGGGCAGATCGGCGGCGGAGAACCGGGCAGCCCCAACCAGTCCCAGCCGCACCGGGGCTCGGCCTTCCAGCTCGGCTGGTGGTCCTACGTCGACAAGGATCTGCGAACGGTCCTGGGCGAGGACGTCGACGGCGCCCTGCCCGAGTCCTACTGCGGTGACGGGGACGTCGACACCTGCCGCACGGTCCTGCTGGAGAGTCTCGCGGCGGCCGCCGACACCCCGGCCGAGGAGGTCTACCCCGGCGACGAGCACTGCGACGCCGGCGACCAGCTCTGCGCGGACTCGGTGATCCACCAGTCCGTGGGCGGCATCGACATGTGGCCCGTGCACTGGCAGAACCGTCCCACCTTCCAGGTCGTCTACCAGTTCTCCGGCGGACGGTAGGAGAGGTCAAGGCGAACGCACGAGGGTCCCGGACCTCCCGGGGCCCGGCCCGCGGCACCGGACGGCGTGCCGCGGGCCACGTGTTTTCCTTCCCGCGGTCTCGGGAAGGCAACGGAGACCCGCAATCGGGTGCTTCGCCCCGCTTGCGTGGGTAGGCACACCAATACCCGACAAGAAGGCGGGAGGGTCGAGACGACGATGCCGGCCTGGTTGATCTGGCTCATCCTCGCCGCGGGCCTGGGCGTGGCCGAACTCTTCACACTGACCTTCGTCCTCGGGCTCATGGCCACCGCGGCGCTGGTCGCCGCGCTCCTCGGCGCGATCGGCCTGCCCGTCGCCGTGCAGATCATCGGGTTCGCCGCGGCCACCGCGGCGGGACTCGTCTTCGTCCGCCCCCTCATCAAACGCCAGATGGACCGCACACCCGACGCACGTTCGGGCGCGGACGCGCTCGTGGGGCGCTCGGCCGTGGTCCTGCAGCCCGTCGACGGCGACCAGGGGCGCATCAAACTGTCCGGCGAGGAGTGGTCGGCCCGCTGCATCGACGAGGACCTGGTCATCCCGGTCGGTGCCCACGTGGACGTCGTGGAGATCGACGGAGCCACCGCAGTGGTCTACCCGCGCGAGGCCCTTCCCGAGGGGTCCGCCCTCGAGGAGACCGGCCCGGAGGAGACCGACGACAACAACCAGTCGGGGCGTGCCTGACGCACTCAGGGCGGTACCGGCCCAGGCCGGCAACCACAGCCAACCGAAGCCAGGTGATCACACGATGGATCCGGCCATTCCCTTCATCATCCTCGCGGTCCTCTTCGTCGCATTGGCGCTGTCGGCGATCCGGATCGTGCCGCAGGCGCGTGCCTACAACATCGAAAGATTCGGCCGCTACATCCGCACCCTCAACCCCGGGCTCAACTTCCTCGTTCCGGGGGTGGACCGGGTCAACACCAAGTTCGACCTGCGCGAACAGGTCTTCAGTTCGCGCCCGCAGCCCGTCATCACCGAGGACAACCTGGTCGTCAACATCGACACGGTGCTCTACTACCAGATCACCGCGCCGAAGGCCGCGGCCTATGAGGTCGCCAACTACATCCAGGCCATCGACCAGCTCACCGTCACGACGCTGCGCAACGTCATCGGTTCCATGGACCTCGAACGCACGCTGACCTCCCGCGAGGAGATCAACACCCGCTTGCGCGGGGTCCTGGACGAGACCACCGGCAAGTGGGGCATCCGCATAAACCGCGTCGAGATCAAGGCGATCGACCCGCCGCCCACCATCAAGGAGGCGATGGAGAAGCAGATGCGGGCCGACCGCGACAAGCGGGCGGCGATCCTGCACGCCGAGGGTGAGCGGCAGTCCCGCATCCTCAAGGCCGAGGGCGCCCGGCAGCAGGCGATCCTGGAGGCGCAGGGTGACCAGCAGGCCGCGATCCTGCGCGCCGACGGTGAGGCCCAGGCCGTCGAGCGTGTGTTCCAGGCGGTGCACGACAACGACGCCGACGCCAAGATGCTGGCGTACAAGTACCTGGAGACCCTGCCGGCGCTGGCGCAGGGCGAAGGCAACACGTTCTGGGTCATCCCCGGCGAGTTCACCGAGGCGGTCAAGAACGTCACCCACGCCTTCGCGGGGGACGCCGCGCAGACCACGCCCTCCACGGAGAAGGAGCGCGGCACGGACGAACACGGCCAGCGGAGTATCACCGGCCCCGATGCGACCCGCTCGTCCTCGGCACAGGCGGCCATGCATGCGGCCGAAGCCGCGGAGAAGGCCGTGGCCGACGCCCGCGACGACGTGCGCAGGGCCGGCGCCGGCGGGCCCACGACCCCGTCCCCGCGTGAGGGGGACGAGGGCTGATCCCGGTGCCCGAGCGTTCGATCCTTCGGAGCAAGGGCCCGCCGCACGGCGGTGCCGGTGGCTCGGGTTCGGGCCGCGTCGCCAGGCCTGGGTCCGTACGGACTCGGGCCCTGCCCGAGAGCCGGTGCTCGAACGGACTCGAGCTGTCGCCGGTCCCGACGTGTTCGGGCCGGCCGGGGGCTTTCAGCGGCGACCGAGGTCCCCGGGCCCTGCCGGCTCAGTTCTCGTCGGAGATCTCGTGCACCGAGAAGGACGAGAACATCACGTCGCTGGTCGCCTCGTGCCCCGGGGCGGCACGCGCCGTGATCCC
This sequence comes from Nocardiopsis coralli, assembly GCF_014892575.1. Taxonomy (GTDB): domain Bacteria; phylum Actinomycetota; class Actinomycetes; order Streptosporangiales; family Streptosporangiaceae; genus Nocardiopsis; species Nocardiopsis coralli. Next base: position 70,357 of record NZ_JADBGI010000005.1, read on the forward strand.
GGTCTGGCGGCGGTCCTCCTCGTCCTCGGCGTCGTCGGGCAGCGGGTTGTCGTCCACCGCGGAAACCGCGAAGTCGCCGTTGACCCACAGGCCGAGTTCGAGGGTGTCCTCCTCGTCGTCGTACTCGCAGGCCAGCGTGACCGTGTTGCTCACCGCCTCGGAGGCGTCGTAGGCCGCGATCCCGGCGCGCTCGTCACTGTCGGGGTCGGGGGCGGGGAGCTCCTCCAGGTGCTCGTACTCCTCGAAACCGGACACGTCGGTGGTGGAGGCCAGCGCGTTGTCCCCGCTCTCGTCCGAGGAACGCCGGATCTCGGCCTGCTGCCCGTCGGCGCGGACCACACCGTCGTAACGCGTGAACTCGTCCTCGCCGTCGTTGCCCCAGCAGCGCACACCGAACGTGGACTCGTCGGGGCCCTCCAGCACGTGCGCGTCGGCCGTGACCAGCACCCGGTCGGGCAGCGCCTCGTCCTCGCGCACGAGCCACTCGCCCCGGGTCTCCTGGCTGGTGGGGTCCACGTGCAGCAGGGCCGCCTGCTCCTGCGGCCAGTAACCGTCGTCGTTCAGGCTCGCGCTGTCGAAGGAGCCCCGGATCCAGTCCGGGTGCGTGGAGAAGTCGGTGTTGTACAGCGACAGGGTGTTGTCGGGCACGGACGGCGGCCGGGTCAGCACGACCGCGGCGACCAGCACCATCACCAGCACCGCGGCGCCCCCGGCGAGCATCGTGAGGCGCTTGCGGCGCTTGCGGCCGGAGGGGTCGCCCCCGCCGGGCTGCTGCCCGGGACCGCCGGGACCGTGGGGGCCTCCGGGACCGCCCGGGCCTCCGGGGCCGGCCGGCGCCGCGAAGGCCTGCTGCCCCTGCGGAGGTGAGGGGTGCCCGTACGGGTGCTGCTGCGGGTGGGGACCGGCGTGCGGCTGGTGTCCCGGCGGAACCTGGCCCGGGCGCGGCTGCTGCGGCCCGCTCGGCGGCTGGTGCGGGGGCTGGGGGCCGGACGGCGCGAACCCCTGCTGCGCGGTGTAGGCCTGCGTCGGCGGGGTCGTGTACGGCGTGGTCGTCTGCCCCTGCGGCGGGGTGCCCGCGACCGGCTGCTGCGGTCCGCTCGGCGGCTGATCCGGTCCGCCCTGGGGCTGCTGCGGCCCGCTGGGCGCGCTCGGGGCCTCGGCACCGTGCGCGGCCGTCTCCTGCGGCGGGGCTCCCGGGATCGGCGCGCTGGCGGGCGGGGCCCACGACGTCGAGATCGTGCGGTTGACCTCGGACTCCTCCGGCTGCGGCTGCCCCGTGAGCCGGGCCAGGAGCTGCTGCGAGGTCGGCCGGTTGCGCGGATCCTTGTCCAGGGCCGCGACCACCAGCTCCGACAGGTCCTGGTCCAACCCTTCGAGGCGCGGTTCCGCGGAGGAGATGTTGTGCAGCACGGCCGGCACCGTCGGGGCGTCGTAGGGCGCCGAACCGATACCGGCGAAGGCCACCAGGCAGCCCCACGCGAAGATGTCCGCGGCCGCCGTCGGCTGCTCGCCCAGGATCAGCTCCGGCGCCATGTACGAGGGTGTGCCCATGAGCTGGCTGGACCGGGTGACCGCGCCCGCCGAGTCGTCCAGGGCCCGCGCGATCCCGAAGTCGATGACCTTGGGGCCCACCGGCGACAGCAGCACGTTCGCGGGCTTGAGGTCGCGGTGGATGATCCCGGAACCGTGGATCGCCGTCAGCGCCGCGGCCACGCCCATCGCCAGGCTCTCCAGGGTGCCGCCGGACATCGCCCCGTCGGCCCGTACGGCCTCGTCCAGGTTCGGGCCCGGAACGTACTCGGAGACGATGTAGAGCGGTTCACCCTCCAACCGGGCGTCGATGACCCCGGCCGTGGAGAAGCGCGCCACCCGCCGGGCCGACTCGACCTCGCGCGCGAAGCGGCGGCGGAAGTCCTCGTCGTCGGCGAGGTCGGGGTGGATGAGCTTGAGCGCGACCTTGTGCCCGGCCCCGTCCTCGGCCAGGTAGACGGTGCCCATGCCACCGCGTCCCAGCCGGCTCGCCACGCGGTAGCCGTTGAGTTCGTGCGGGTCTCCTGCACGCAGGGGCTTGCCGCTGTTGTGGCCGTTGGACATCACGGTGGGGGGTCCCTCGCATCATTGTTCGGATTCGCGGTCATCAGGGTACCGAGGCGGCTGCCCCGGCGTGGTCGGGAGCCCTGACTCGGGCCGGGTGTTCGGGGCAGGTTCCGGGGCGGGTCAGGTCGTGTGTGGCCGGTCGCCGACCTCGTACAGGCGGTAGTCCTCGAACAGCACCCGGAGCGGCCCCTCGCCCTGGCCCCGGTCGTAGGCGATGCGCTGCTTGCGCACGAGCTCGTGGCCGTCGTGGCCGGCCGGTGCGGCGTTCTCGTCGACCGCCTGCGCGACGAGCTGGTCGTTGACCCACGCCGTCACGGTGGTGCGCCCGGGGCTGTCGCCGTCGGGGGCCTCGGAGTCGCAGGAGAGCTTGACGTTGTTCGAGGCCGGGTCGTCGCCCTCGTCCGTGTCTCCGGTCACCGCCGGGTAGGGCTCGAACCCCGGAACCGGGCCGCTCGCGAGCTCCTCCGAGCCGTCGGTGTCGGGCGTGTTGCGGGTCAGGTCCGCGCGTTCTCCGTCGGCGCGTACCGAGATCCGGTAGGTGGCGTGGTGTACGGGGTCGTCGGAGGTGTCCTCGGGGTCGGTGCCGGGCTCGTGGTACTCGTCGGTGCACTCCACCCCGAAGGACAGGTACTCGTACCCCTCGAGGATGCGCACGTCCGCCTCGACCATCAGGGACGGCGGCAGGTCGCCGTCGTCGACGCTCGGCACCAGGAACACCGCGCCGGACCACGGGTCGGACTCCTCGGCCGGGTCGTAGGCCATCACGTGCCCCTCGCCCGGGAGGTGGCCGGAGGCGTAGGGGTCCTCCTCCGGGTCGTGCACGCTGTCGCTCCACTGCGGGTTCGTGGCGAAGTCGGTGGCGTAGAGGCTCGTGAGGTCCTCGGGCGGCCCCTCGTCGCCGGAGAACACGAGGAACGCGGTGGTGCCGAGCAGGACGACCGCCGCCGCGCCCGCGCCGAGGGCCCAGGGCAGGCGTCGGCGCCCGCGCGCCGGGGGTGCCGGTCGGGGCGCACCTGGGTGTCCGGTCGGCGGGTGCGGCGGGTCCCAGGGGGAGGCGCCGCCCGGTGGCGGGGGTCCGGAGGGGCCGGGCGGGCCCGCGGAACCGGGGGAGTCGGCCGGCGGGGGACCGGCGCTGTTCGACGTCACTGCTGCAACCTCAGGGGTCGTGTCGGCGCGGTGCACGAGGGGCGGTCGCGCGGGATCGGTGCTGGTGTCGGCGCATGTGGGGTGCGGCGCGGAGAAACCGCGTCAAGAAGAAGGATGCCGAGCCTGTGGAAACAGTTCCACGGTCGCCCCGATTTCGCTACTATGGGAACACCTGTTCGAACGGCCGTCCTTCCCCGCGGCCGGGCCCGTCGGGCGCGCAGAGCGTGCCCCGGGTCGGAGTCCGAAGAAAGCCGGAGGCATCAAGACATGGGGGAGACGTGAGCCGGTACTACGGGGCGCAGATCACGGTCGTGGAGGACGACGGGCGGCCGACCAGGTTCACCTGGGACGGGCGCGTGTACGGGGTGCGCCGCATCATCGACCACTGGGTCAACGTGCGCATGGACTGGGCCCCCGTGCCCGGCGGCGGTGTGCCCGAGCGGTGGCACTGGCGCGTGGAGGCCGGGACGGTACGGGCGCAGGGGGTGTACGAACTACGCAAGGACGGAGCCAGCGGGCAGTGGTCGCTCTCCCGGGTGTGGGACTGACGGCCGGGCTGCGGTGAATGGGGGCGGGGGTGAACGGGGCAGGGCCCCGCGGTTCCGAGGCAGCTGCGCCGACGGGTTCCGGGGTGTGCAGGATCCGGTGTGGCGGGGGCCGCGAGATCCGGTGATCCCGGGACGTTGGCCCAGGGGCTCAGGGCCCGGCTGATCCCGGTGCGGTGGTGCCGGGGTGCCGACCCGCGACCGAGCGCCCCGGACGTGCGCCGGACGGCCTCAGGGACGCGGGTCCGACGGCAGCAGGCTGTAGACGGCCAGGTCGTACCGGGTTCCGCCGTGGCCCGGCATGGCGCTGCGCTCCACACCCTCGAACGTGTACCCCGTGCGCTCCGGGATGCTGCGGGAAGGCGCGTTCCCCGTCGCCGCCTTGATCTCGACGCGGCGGAACCCCTGGTCCAGCGCCCACCGCGACACCGCAACGACCGCCTCGGTCATGTAACCCCGGTTGCGCGCCCACGGTGAGGACCAGTACCCCAGCTCCCCGTTCATCGCTGCCCAGCTGACGCGCAGCAGGCCGATCGCCCCGACCAGGCGGCCCGTGTCGGCCTCGGTCATCGCCCACTGCTGCCCCTCGCCGCGCGTACGCATGCCCGGGGAGACCTCGCGGCACCACTCCTCGGCGTCCTTGCGGGTGTAGGGGGTGTCGGGCGCGGGGATCGGGATCCACTTCTGCAGGTCGGGGTCGCTGCAGGTGGCCAGGACGTCGTCGATGTCGTCCTCGATGAAGGCCCGGAGCCGGAGCCGGTCCGTCTCGAGGACGACGGAGGGCAGCATCTTCTTCTCCTGGAGGTCGCTCACGGCGAGTGGGTTCCCTTCGTTCCGGCGGTCGGGGTGGGGTCAGGCTATGGGGCGGAAAAGGGCAGCGCATCCCGTTTGCCCGGGCCGCTGCGTGTCGGCTTCGTCCCGTTCGTGGTGGTCTCCGGGAACGGGTGCGGGCGGTCTCTGGCACAGTTGTGGGTGACTTGGGCACCCGGACGGGCCGGGTGGCGCTGCCCGGGGCGCGGGCCCCTTCCTCCATCTTTTCCCCGCGCCGGACCGGGTGTGACGGGCAGCGGTCGACCTCTCCGGGGAGCGAAGCATGACCGACGACGACCGCCAGGACAGCCGTCCGGGGCCGGGGCTCTCCGGGCTGCCCGGGGATCCCGAGGACGGTGGTGCCGAGGCGGCGGGCCGTGCCGAGGCGCCGGGTGGTGCCGAGGGCGGTGCCCGCGGTGGGGACGAGGCAGGAGCGCTGCTCGGCGGACTGTTGGACGGGCTGCCCGAGAGCGGACGCGGTATCGGGGACCCCGGTGGTACCGGTGGTGCAGGTGGTCTCGGGGAGCCGGCGCCTGCCAACCCCTTCCGGACGTCCGAGCCGCCGGCGCACGCAACTCCCACGGACACACCGCCGCCGGACGCGCCGCCGCCCACCGGTCCGCCGGTGAGTACCGAGGCTGACCCCGACCCGCTGGGCCTTGCTTCGGCGACAGGTCCCCTGGCGCCCTCGCAGCAGACCTGGAGCCCGCGCGGTCTCCAGGGTGCGGACGGTGCGGGCGGCGCCGGGCCGGGCGCGGGGCCGCCCGACGGTGGTGCGCCGGTCTCCGGTGTCCCCGTAACGCCGGCAACGCCCGGACCGCTGGGAACCACGTGGGACGTAGGCGGGGCTGACGCGTCCGGTACACCTGCGTCCGGTCCGCCCGACACATCCGACGGGGCCGAGACGTACCCGGCTTCCCCGGCGTCTCCGGCTTCCACGTCCTTCCCTGCCGCTCCGGGCCTGCCGACGTCCGCGGGATCCGACCAAGATGCGCCCGGCGACGATGCGCCCGGCGACGATGCGCCCGGCGCCGATGCGCCCGGCGACGATGCGCTCGGCGACGATGCGCCCGGCGCCGATGCGCCCGGCGACGATGCGCTCGGCGACGATGCGCCCGGCGCCGATGCGCCCGGCGACGATGCGCCCGGGGCCCCTGGAACGCGCCGTGCTCACGGACCGGAGGGGGACGTGCCCGGGGAGAGCGCCCTCGGGGGATCCGTGCCCGGTGATCCCGCGCTCGGGGAGCCCGTGCCTGAGGAGCCCGTGGCTGGAGAACCTGTTCCCGGGCCGTCTGTGCCCCCGGCGGAGGGGCCCACCTCCACCGGCCCCAGCACGCCCAGCGCGCCCGGCGCGCCTGAAGCGCCCGCGGGGCATGACACGCCTCCGGTGCATGAATCGTCCGGCGCGCGTGGGGCACACGCACGTCCGGATGCACCGGGGCCCGGGGACTCCACCGGTAGCGGTGACACCGGTGAAGCCGTCGGCACCACGGACACCACTGGCACCGCCGGCACCGGCGCGCACAGGCAGATGCCGCAGAGCACGGCCGGTGGGGGAACGGGTGCGGACCACGGTGACCGTGCGGGTCACGGGGACCACGTGGCCCACGTGAACCACGGGTCTCACGGTGAGTACGGGGTGCAGGGGGTCGGTGGCATCGCCGACGCCTCTTCCGGCGGTCTCAGCGACGGGGACCATGCGAACGACACCGGCCACTCGGGCGACCGCGACCAGGGAGGTCACCCCGGTCAACACCCCACGAACGTCGCGCCCGGCGGTGCGAGCACGCCTGGTGCGCCTTCCGGTCCTTCTGCCCCCGTGCATCCGACAGGCCGGCCGGACACGGCGGAGACCCGCGATGCACCAGATGCCCCCGAAGCGCAGGGGGCGCATGGTGTTCCTGCGAGCGATGGGAGCGGGGAGGCGTCCGAGGTGCGTGCCGAGCCTGCGGAACCGACGGCCGACGTGGCCCCCACGCCTACGACGTCCCCTGCGGGCGCCGCAGGGGCTGAGGATGCCGAGGACGCCGAGGGCTCCGTGTCCCCCGACATCCACGGGGAACCGAATCGACGCACCGAGCATGTCGAGACCGAACTCTCCGGGCGAGATCTGCCTGACGGCCCGGACCTCGATGGCGGGCACGAAGCGTCGGACGGGCCTGACGGGTCTGCCGCCGGCGGCGCGCCCACAGTTCCGGCCGCGCACACCGGTGGGAACGCCGGCGGGAACACCAGCGGCCTGCCTGCCGGGAAGACCGGCGCTCAGGACGCCGTGCGGAACACCGCCCAGGCCGAGAGCCAGAACCTCGATGCGGCCGTTGCCCAGCCCGGCACGGAGACCGGTACCGCTGAGGGGGCCGTCGGTCCTACCGGTGGAAGCTCTGCTGCTGGGACCGACAGTGATGCCGACAGCCGCATCCGCGCAGGCGCCGGCTCCGGCCCCGGCGGGCACGCTGTTCCGACCGTCGCGGGCGGGCATGCGACGGGCTACGACCTCAATGTCGAGCCCCACGGCGTCGCCGAGCGAGCTCAGCTCGCCCAGGGCGCCCAGAGCGTCTCGCATGACGAACGGGGCGCGCAGGCCGCCGCCAATGCGGTGCAGGGTGCGGATGCGCCTGCCACACACGCTGCGCACGACGCGCGCACCGAGCCTCTGGCGGAAACCGCGGATGCGGCGCCCGTCCCGAACCCTGCGCACGACGCGCAGAAGGCCGTGTGTGATGCGGTGACTTCGCCTGCGGAGCAGGCCCCGAACCCGACCCATGACTCGCGGGGAGCGGATGACGCCCGCGCCACGCACAATGTGTCGGACGTGCAGGTCGCGCATTCTGCGCGGGGCGCGGATGGCGCACGTGCCGCGCATGACCCGCATGACCCGCATGCTGCGCAAGGTGCCCTCGCTGCTGGCGTGCAGGACTCACGTGCCGACCGGAACCCCGACGCGACCGGAACGCAGGGGAACCCCGGCACCCCTCAGCGGCCCGAGGCTCCTCAGACGTCCGACGGCCGTGATGCCTCCGAGGCCCTCGCGGCTCCTGAGCAGGCTGAGTCCCCTGCATCCCCTGAATCTCCCGAGCGACCCGCGTCACCGGTATCTGCGGAACCCGCAGCCCCTGAGAACCCTGCGCCCCCTGAGCAGTCCGCCACCGCTGTGGTGCCTGTGGCCTCTGAGCCGCCGCATGCGCCTGTCGCGCCTGCTGCGCCCGTTGAAAGCAACGAGGCCGAGCCCTCTGCCGGCGCACATGGCGCGCACGGTGGAACTCGCGCCCCTGGTGGGGCAACGCCTTCTCGTGACGCGCCTCTGGGCACGGGTGAGCACCCGGGCCCGGGGACATCGGGGGCGTCTGGGCGTTCCTCCAGGTCCGATGCGTCCGAGCCGCCGCATGCGCCTGTTGAAATGGATGAGGCCGAGGGCCCCGCCGGTGCACATCACGTGCCTGGCCCGTTCAGCGCGCGCCAGGAGCACGGGACCCAGGACGCGCGAAGCGCTTCGGGTGAGCCCGGCGGCGCAGGTGGTGCCGTTGGTGAGGCCCCCCATGCCCCGATGAACGCGCCCAGCGGACCCAGCGCGCCCGTCGAGCACGGGCGGCAGGCCGTGCAGGCCGCGACACGTGAGCCCGACGGCGCGGATGGTGCTGCCGCCGACGACTCCGTCCCCTCCAGGCCCGCGCCGAGTGAGCCCGGGGCCGCTGGTACGCACGAGGAACACGGGGCGCAGGAAGCGCGTAGCGCGGCCGGCACTCCCAGCACGTCCGGCACGCGCGGTGCGTCCCGCACGCGCAGGCACGTGGTCGGGGAGAAACCGGCGGGCGAGCCTCGCGGAACTGGATCCGTGGCCCCCGGAAGGGCTGCGCCCACGGGCGAGCACGTGGGCGTGGGCATGTCCGGGGCGTCTGGGCGTTCCTCCAGGTCCGATGCGTCCGAGCCGCCGCATGCGCCTGTTGAAACGGATGGGGCCCAGGGCCCCGCCGGTGCACATCACGTGCCTGGCCCGTTCAGCGCGCGCCAGGAGCACGGGACCCAGGACGCGCGAAGCGCGTCGGGTGAGCCCGGCGGCGCAGGTGGTGCCGTTGGTGAGGCCCCCCATGCCCCGATGAACGCGCCCAGCGGACCCAGCGCGCCCGTCGAGCACGGGCGGCAGGCCGTGCAGGCCGCGACACGTGAGCCCGACGGCGCGGATGGTGCTGCCGCCGACGACTCCGTCCCCTCCAGGCCCGCGCCGAGTGAGCCCGGGGCCGCTGGTACGCACGAGGAACACGGGGCGCAGGAAGCGCGTAGCGCGGCCGGCACTCCCAGCACGTCCGGCACGCGCGGTGCGTCCCGCACGCGCAGGCACGTGGTCGGGGAGAAACCGGCGGGCGAGCCTCGCGGAACTGGATCCGTGGCCCCCGGAAGGGCTGCGCCCACGGGCGAGCACGTGGGCGTGGGCATGTCCGGGGCGTCTGGGCGTTCCTCCAGGTCCGATGCGTCCGAGCCGCCGCATGCGCCTGTTGAAACGGATGGGGCCCAGGGCCCCGCCGGTGCACATCACGTGCCTGGCCCGTTCAGCGCGCGCCAGGAGCACGGGACCCAGGACGCGCGAAGCGCGTCGGGTGAGCCCGGTGGGGTTGTTGGCGAGACGCCCGAGCCTGTGCCCGCGCGTAGCGCGCCGGGGACCGCTGGTACGCACGAGGAAGACGGGACCCAGGACGCGCCCAGCACGTCCGGCGCAGCACCCCGCGCCCATGGGGACGGTCAGGAAGGCGCAGTACCGCACGCGGCAGCGACGCGCGTTGATGCGGACGCGGAACCCCTCGCGCGCACCTCCGCCGGCCAGGCCTACGCCGACGCCGAGCGCGAGGCGGTCTACCGCACCATCCGCGAACGCCGCGACGTCCGCGTCGGGTTCCGCCCCGACCCCATCGCCCACGACCTCCTCACCCGCATACTCGAGGCCGCCCACCAGGCACCCAGCGTCGGCCACGCCAAACCCTGGGACTTCCTCGTCGTCGACGACCGCGCCCTGCGCACCCGCGTCCACGACCTCGCCCGCGCCGAACGCGAGGGCCACGCGCGCTCCCTCCCGGGCACCCGCGCGCACGCGTTCTCCGGGCTCAAGGTCGAGGCGATACTCGAGGCCCCCCTCAACATCGCCGTCACCGTCGACCCCACGCGCGGCCCCCGCCCCGCCGCCGGCCGCGACGCCCGCCCCATGAACGCCCCCTACTCCGCGGCGCTGGCCGTGGAGAACCTCTGGCTCGCCGCACGCGCGGAGGGCCTCGGGGTCGGCTGGGTCTCCTTCCTGGACGAACGCGACGTCGCCCGCGCCCTCGACCTGCCCCCTCACCTCGACGTCGTCGCCTACCTCTGCGTGGGCCACGTCGACGAGTTCCCAACCGAACCCGAACTCGGCCTCGGAGGCTGGGCGAAGGGACGCCCCCTGTCCTGGGCGGTCCACCACGACCGCTACGGCCGCCGCGGCCTCCCGGGACGGGAACCCACGAGCTTGCTGGAGGAGACCATCGCCGCCATCGGAGCGCTCAGCGCCCGCGCCGTCGAGGAGGCCAGAGACCGCCAGAGCAGAATGGCCAAACCCCCGGGCTCCCTCGGTGTCCTGGAGGAGGTCTCCGTGCGCCTGGCCGGCCTCTCCGGCGAGTGCCCGCCCCCGATCCCCGAACCCGCCGCCGTAGCGGTGTTCGCGGGTGACCACGGGGTGCACGCCCAGGGGGTCACCCCGTGGCCGCAGGAGGTCACCGCGCAGATGGTGCAGACCTTCCTGTCGGGCGGAGCGGTCGTCAACGCGTTCGCCGCGCAGGTCGGTGCGGACGTCACCGTCGTGGACGTGGGCGTGGTCGCCGACCTCCCGCCGTCCCAGGGCCTGCTGCCCCGCAAGGTCGCCCGCGGCACCGCCGACCCCACCCAGGGCCCGGCCATGACCCGCCCGCAGGTCCTCCAGGCGCTGGAGACCGGCATCGAGGTCGCCCGCGACCTGGTCTCCGCGGGCCACCGCTGCCTGATCACCGGCGACATGGGCATCGCCAACACCACCCCGTCCGCCGCCCTGGTCTGCGCCTACACCGGTGCTTCCCCCGAGGACGCCACGGGTGTGGGTACCGGTGTGGACGAGCAGACCCACAAGCGCAAGGTCGACGTGGTCCGCCGCGCCCTGGAGGCCAACCCGGTCGACGCCTCCGACCCGGTCGGAACCCTCGCCGCCCTCGGAGGACTGGAGCACGCCGCCCTGGCCGGGTTCGTGCTCGGCGGCGCCGCCATGCGCGTGCCGGTCCTCCTGGACGGTGTCATCGCGGGATCTGCCGCCCTGGCAGCCGCAGCGATCTCCCCGGAGTCGGTGAGCGCCTGCTTCGCGGGGCACCGTTCCTCCGAACCCGGGCACGCCGCCGCCCTCGACCACCTCGGACTGCGCCCGCTGGTGGACCTGGAGATGCGTCTGGGGGAGGGCTCCGGGGCCCTGCTCGCCCTGCCGATGCTGCAGGCCTCGGCGCGTGCCCTGCGTTCGGTGGCCACCCTCGAGGACTCCGGGATCACCGCCGCGCCCTGACCGAGCGGCCCCGCCCGCACACGCCAGCGAGATCCGCCCCGTACCCACCCCCAGGTGCGGGGCGTCTCACATCGTCCGAAGCGCCCCGATTTACCTGTGTGTTACACCTCTCTGACAAGGTGATACGTAGGAATCGCCGTATCAGCGCCGGCGGTGTGGGCCTCCGACCCACACGCACCCCGCCGACGTCGCCGGGGGCCGGCCGGACGACCGAAGGGGAGCTCCCATGACCTATCTCCTTGGTTTGCGCATGGCCGGACGCGACGTGCTCGTGGTCGGCGGGGGAAGGGTCGCCCAGCGCCGCATCCCCGTCCTCATCGAATCGGGCGCCCGGGTGCACCTCGTCTCCCCGGCCGTGTCCACTGCGCTGGAGGACCTCGCCGCCGCCGGGCACATCACGTGGGCCGCGCGCGGTTACGAACCCGGCGACGTCGCCGGCCCGGACGCCGCCGCCTACTGGCTGGTCCACGCCGCCACCGACGACCCCGCGGTCAACGCCGCCGTCGCCGAGGAGGCCGAGAACGCCCGCCTGTGGTGCGTGCGCGCCGACGACCGCCACGCCTCCGCGGCCTGGACGCCGGCCAGCGGAAGCGTCGGGGACGTCACGGTGGGTGTGGTCGCTTCCGGTGACCCCCGCCGCGCGGCCGGGCTCCGCGATGCCGTCACCGGGCAGCTCGCCGACGGGACCCTCGACGCCCGCCGCGGCCGCGAACGCCTCTCCGGTGTCGCCCTGGTCGGCGGCGGCCCCGGCGACCCCGGCCTGATCACGGTCCGCGGACAGCAGCTGCTCTCCCAGGCCGACGTCGTGGTCGTGGACCGCCTCGCGCCGACCTCCCTGCTCGACCGCCTCCCGGCCGACGTGGAGATCGTCGACGCCGCCAAGATCCCCTACGGCCGTTCGATGGCGCAGCAGGCGATCAACGAGGTTCTCGTCGACCGCGCCCGACAGGGCAAGTTCGTGGTGCGGCTCAAGGGCGGCGACTCGTTCCTGTTCGGCCGCGGTGGCGAGGAGGCGGCGGCCTGCGCAGAGGCCGGCGTTCCGGTCCTGGCCGTGCCCGGCGTGACCAGCGCGCTCGCAGCTCCGGCCGCCGCCGGGGTGCCCACCACCCACCGCGGTGTCGCCCAGAGCGCGCACGTCGTCTCCGCCCACGTGGCGCCCGACGATCCGCGTTCGACCGTCGACTGGGCCGGGCTCGCCGCCTCGGGCGGTACGGTCGTCGTACTCATGGGTGTGGAGCGCCTGGACAAGGTCGCCGAGGCGATGGTCACACACGGTCGCGACCCCGAAACCTCCGTCGCCGTCGTGCAGGAGGCCACGCTGCCTGGGCAGCGAACCGTGACGGGTACTCTGGCGACCATCGCCGCCGAGGCCCGATCGGCCGACGTGCGGCCCCCGGCGGTGGTGATCATCGGAGAAGTGGTCAAAACAGCGCGGGAACTTGACATACTGCACACGGGAACCCAGTTCGAGACCCGTCGACTGGCGACCGGGCGCGATCTCCAGTGAGACCTCTCCGGCGGCGTCCGTCCGAGCCGGTGGGGACAGATCAGTACCGATGAGGAGGGCATACCGATCATGACCCGGCCGTCGGCTGCACCGAACGCCACCGGCTCCGGTGCCTCGGACCGGTTCGACCCAGGACCGGCCGCCACCTCCGACCAGACCACCGAAGGGCACCACGACGTGCCCGAGGCCGGAACCCCGTACGCCGCCGGGCGCCGGGGCCCGACCGTCCCCATCCCCGCCGGGCGGGCCAAGCACCGCGCCCCGGCCGCCGACGACGGCCGCTTCGAACAGGTCCTGGAGTCACTGCGCACCCAGATCCGGGACCTCCGTTTCGCCGAGGGTCTGCCCGGTGCCGAGGAGGGCGCCGAGCTCCAGGCCGACGTCCTGGCGCAGCTCTCCGACTACGTGCTGCCGCGTGTGCGCCGCCCCGACATCCCCCTGCTGATCGCCGTGGCCGGATCCACCGGCGCGGGCAAGTCCACCCTGGTCAACAGCCTGGTGGGCGAGCAGGTCACGACCACGGGCGTGCGCCGTCCGACCACGAACAGCCCGGTGCTGGCCTGCAACCCGGCCGACGTCGACTGGTTCAGCGAGTCGCACTTCATCCCGACCCTGCCGCGCGTGCGCCAGCAGGGTCTGGCGATGCCCGGTAAGGACGGCATGCTCGTGCTCGCCGCGAGCGAGGCCATGCCGCCCGGTGTGGCCCTGCTGGACACCCCGGACGTCGACTCCGCCGTCGCCGCCCACCACGAGTTCGCGTCCAAGTTCCTGGACGCCGCCGACCTGTGGGTGTTCGTCACCACCAGCACCCGCTACGCCGACGCCCGTGTGTGGGAGTTCCTGCAGGTGGCCCGGGACCGCGACACCTCCCTGGCCGTGGTGCTCTCGCGAGTGCCGCGCAAGGGCCGCCGCCAGCTCCTCGACCACTTCGGAGCGATGCTGGAGGCCAACGGGCTCGGCAACGCCACCCGTTTCGCCGTTCCCGAGACCGACCAGATCTCCGGGGAGCGCTTCACCTCCAACGTCGCCGACCCGGTGCGCGACTACCTGGCCGACGTCGCGGGCGAGGCCGAACAGCGCGACCGCGTCTCCCGCCGTACCTTCATCGGTGTCATCGACAGCTTCGCCAAGCGTGTGCCCGAGCTGGCCCGCTGTGTGGAGGGCCAGATCGAGCTCTCCCGGCAGCTGGAGTCCGTCGTGGACGACGCCTACGCCGGTGCCGCCCAGCGCATCGACTCCGGGTTGGGCGACGGCTCCCTCCTGCGCGGGACCCTGCTGGCGCGCTGGCACGAGGTCGCCGCCAGCGGTGAACTCGCCAAGACCCTGAAGATGCGCAGCAAGCGCGGCCGCAAGGCCAAGGCGCAGCAGGCCGAACGCGGACAGCGCGTCGCCTCCCTCGAACGTGCGGTGCGTGACGCCCTGGAGGCCCTCGTGGTCTCGGCGAGCGAGCGTGCCTCCGACGAGGTCGAGGAAGAGTGGCGCACCGTCTCGGGCGGCGGGGACCTCGCGGCGACGGCGCTCGAACAGCCCGGCACCGGGATGCTCACGCAGCAGATCCGGCAGGAGATCGCCGAGTGGCAGCGCGAGATCGCGGAGATGACCGCGGCGAGCGGCGCCACCAAGCGCTCCGTGGCCCGGTTCGTCACCTTCGACCACGACGTCGTGGCGCTGGTCCTGATCATCGACCTGCTCGGTTACGAGCGCAGCCAGTCGGGGGGCGGAGCCCACGCCGCCGAGGCCTCCGGGCCCTCCCCGCAGCGCTTGCTCAAGGGGTTGTTCGGAGCACCGTCCCTGCGCAGCATGGGCGCGACCGCGCGCGACAACCTGCGGGAGCGCATCGAGGGGCTGCTCCGTCGCGAGCGCCTGCCCTTCGACACCGCGCTCGCGTCGGCGGGGGTCCCGTCGGAGGACGCCGCCGTCCAGCTCTACCAGGCCACGTACAACCTTGAGATAACACGATGACGACTCAGTGGAACCCTGCGGGGCACCAGGGCGAGCCCGGCGCTGACGGCAACGGCAACGGGGAGGACGCGGGTACCGGTTCCCAGGCCGGTCCGCACGCGGACCAGCACGGGTCGGACGCGCCGTCCCCGGCCCAGGCGTCGGACGCCGGGCGCGCCGAGGCCGACCCCGGTCCCTGGCGCGTGTACACGATGCCGGTGCCCGAGAACCCCGAGCACGGTGACGAGGCGGGCGCGGAGGCCGAGCCGGAGGAACTGGGCTACGACGGGATCACCGGTTACCCGGCGCCCGCGGGGCCCGCCGGGCCCGGGGAGGGGGCCCAGCACCGTTCCACGGGCCGTCACGCTCGTCCGACGGGGCCGAGCGGCGGGCTCAGCCCGGAGGACGGGGACGACGACCCCGACGGTCTCGCGGGGTGGGTCGGCAGTCTCACGGAGGCGGCCGACGACACCCGGATCGCGGGCCGGACGACCGGGTCCTTCCCGGCGGTGTCCGGTCGCGAAGCCGGCCGAGCGCAGCGTTCCGGGGCAGAGGGTTCCTGGACGGAGACGGTTCGGCCCAAGACCCGGCCCGGTGAGACGCAGCCGGAACCCGGAGACACGGGGACGACCGGGGCGACCCCTGCGGAGGGGTCCTGGACCGAGACGGTGCGCCCCTGGGCGGCCCGTCCCGAAGCCGGGGGCATCGGCCCCGACGCCTCCGCCGGAAGCGCCGGGACGGCCGAGCCCCAGAACCCGTGGCGCGACGACACGGATTCCTCCGGCGCAGAGGGGGCCCCGGGTACCGCCGGGGCCGACAGCTCCGAGCGTGTGAACGAGGGGCCTCGGGCCACCGGCGCGGGGGCCACAGGGGCCACAGCTGTCACTGGGGCCCTCGGGGGATCAGGCGCCCACGAGGCCACGGGCAGGCGGAGCCCCTGGCGCGACGACCCCGCTTCTTCTGACCCTGCCGGGGCCGGCGCGTCCGCGCCCTTGAACGCGGGTTCCGGGGGCACCGGGGGGCAGGGGTCCTGGCGTCAGGACACCCCGGCCGGCGGCATCGCGGGCGCCCACGAGGCCGATGGAACTTCCGGCACCACTGGAGCTCCCGGTGTCTCGGACAGCTCGGAGGCCAATGGCGGGCAGGACCCGTGGCGCGACGACCCCGCTTCCTCCGGAGCCGCAGGGCCCTCGGGTGTCCCCGATTCCGGTGCGTCCGCGTACGACGCCGAGCTCCCGTGGGCCAGCGGAGGCCGGGCCGCCGCGCGCGGCGCGAACGAGGCCGACGGGACCACTGGTGCCACCGAGGCCGACGGGCAGACCGACACGGCCGCCCGCAGCGCCTCCGCCGGCGCGACCGCAGAGGGCGGTCGCCCTTCCGGGGAGCCCTCGGGTGACCTGCTCGCCGACGACCCGGCGGATTCCGTCGACTCCACTGCGTCCGCAGCTTCCGACGCGTCGGCGCAGGACCAGGACGAGGACGCGGGCGAGAGCCGGCGCGGCCCGGACGAGGCCGAGCCGCTGCCGCACCGCGTCCCCGGCACCTCGCCCATGTCGGGCGCGTTCCGGGCCGTGAACCCCAACGCCGGCACCACCGGCAAGGCCGACGGCGACACCGGACCGAGCCCCTCGGCCCCGGCCGGGGCCGACGAGGACGGACCCGCCTCCGACGAGAACGACTACCGCCCGACCGACCACGACACCTGGCGTCCGGCCCGCGCCTCCACCCGCGAGGAACTGGTCGAACGCCTCGAAGCGCTCGGCACCCTGCAGGAGCTCGGCGAGGGCGAGATCCCCTCCAACGTGACCGAACGCTCCGCCCAGCTCCTGGAGCACGCCGGGGCCCGCCTGAACCTGTCCGGCGACCACACCGTCGTCGCCCTGGCCGGCGGCACCGGCAGCGGCAAGTCCTCCCTGTTCAACGCCTTGTGCGGGCTGGAACTGTCGCAGACCGGCATCACTCGCCCCACCACCTCCAAGGCGCACGCCTGCGTGTGGGGGCACGAGGGCGCCGACGAACTCCTGGGCTGGCTCGGGGTCCCGCAGCGCTACCGCCACTCGCGCACGGGCGTGCTCGACTCCGGCAACTCCGAGATGAACGGGCTGGTCCTGCTCGACCTGCCCGACCACGACTCGGTCCGCAGCATGCACACCGCCGAAGCCGACCGGCTCATCGGCTCCGTCGACCTGCTCGTGTGGGTCCTGGACCCGCAGAAGTACGCCGACGCTGCCGTCCACCACCGTTACCTGGCCAAGATGGCCGGGCACGGCGCGGTGACCGTGGCCGTGCTCAACCAGGTCGACCGGGTCGGGAACGAGGAGCTCGAGGAGCTGCTCACCGACCTGCGGCGCCTGCTCGAGAGCGAGTCGGGTGTGCACCCGCGCATCATCACCACCTCGACCACCACCGACCAGGGCGTGGACGACCTGCGCGAGTTCCTGGTCGAGACCGTGCACGAGCGGCGTGCCCTGGTCGACCGCCTCGACGCCGACCTCGACGTCATCATCGGGGACTTCGAACCGTTCCAGGGCGAGGGCGAGATCCCCACGACCGTCTCGACCGAGGTGCGTTCCTCCCTGCAGAAGGGGTTGTCGAACGCGGCCGGGGTCAGCGCGGTCGCCGACGTCACGGAGGCCAACGACGTGCGCCGCGGCCGGCGCAGGGTCGGGTGGCCGGTGGCGCGCCGGCTCGCCAAGCTGCGCAAGGATCCGTTGGCAGCGGTGCAGTTGGACTTCGTGCGCCGCGACACCGAGAACGGGGTGTCCGGACGGGTCGACGCGCACGAGGCCGAGCTGGAGAAGTCCCTGGTGGAGGCGGCCGACAACGTCTCCGAGGGCATGCCGTCGATGTGGCGCCGGCGTTTGCGCGCGGCGGCCCGTTCGGGTGTGGGCGAGCTCCCCACCGAGCTGGGCAAGACCGTCGACGCCGCCGTACGCGGGTCGGAGCGGACCCCCTCCTGGTGGGCCTTCGCGCGCCTGGTGCAGTACGTGCTGCTGGGTGTGGCCGGCGTGGGCGCTGCCTGGGCGCTGGTGTCGGCGGTGAGCTGGTTGGGCGGCGGCATCACCGGGCTCCGGGTCTTCGACGACCCGGTCTTCATCGCCTACTCGGCTGCGGTCGTGGCCGCCTCGCTGGTGGTCGGCTGGCTCACGGGGGTGGGCTGCGGGAACCTCGTGGAGGTCGCGGCCGTCCAGCGGCGTGAGGAGATCGAACGCACCGCGGACGCGAGCATGCGCGAGATCGCCGGGGAACGTGTGGTGCGCCCGTTGGAGGCCGAGCTGGAACGGTTCCGGTCCTTCCGCCGGGCCTACGAGACCGCACGAGGGCCTGCCGAGCATGGTTCCGGGGGCTGACCGAAGCGGTCGGTGAACGGGGCCGGAACCGGCCCCGAGTACCGGTTCCAGGAGCGGATCAAGGTCCGCAGGCGATAACAGAACACGACGAGCACGTCCGGTGGCCGGCCGGACGCTCGGACCGGCCCGGGGGCGGGCGGCACGACCGATGCCGCCCGCCCCCGGCTTCTGTGCGTCCTCAGACCCAGGTCAGACCCTTGCTCATGGGTGCACTCCTTGTCGGTGGGGGTGGGCACGTACGGGGCGGCCGACCGGCGAGCCACGGTCCTCCGACTCTCCGGGCCGTCGTCCGCCCACGGCAGGATGCCCTAATCCACAGGCGATCCCAACCCCCTTCTCGGACGAGCTCCCCGGGAACCTTGCCCCTGCCTGCGCTGGCAGTACAATGGGCAATAAATGAATTACTCAACGTAATGTAAAGTGGGTCGTGTGTGGTCGACAATGATGCGGATGATGCTCTAGGGCGCGCAGGCGCAGAGGGGGTCATGGGGGTTGCCGTTCCGGCACTGCGGGGGAACTCGGTGCGATCACGTTCCGTCTGAGGGAGAACCTCTGGAGAGGGTGGGCCCATCACAGGGGTGAATGGGGCAGTCGACACGGAGTGAGTTCGGGAGGGAGGCGGGAGACGTGAGCATCCCGGAGCAACCGGCGGCGGAACAGGCACACGGTGAACGCCCCGGCTGGCCGATCCTGCAGCAACCCCCGGGGTTCGTGGTCTACATGGGGCTGCTGGTGTTCGCCGTGCTGTTCCTCATCGGCGTGGCCGCGGCCCTGACCACACTCACCACCTCGGACGTGGTCACCTTCGCCGCGCTCACCCTGTGCGCGGCCGTTTCCGTCGAGGGCGTGCGCCGCCTCGGCCAACCGCGCGGGCTCTCGCACGACCTGTTGGGGGCCTGGTGGTTCCCCGTGGTCGTGCTCTTGCCGCCGATCTACGCGCTCCTCGTCCCGCTCCCGGTCTTCGTGCTGATGCAGTGCCGTGTACGGCGCGCGCGGGTGCACCGCCGTGTGTTCAATGCCTGCTCGATCGCGCTCTGCGGGTTCCTGGCCTCGGTGCTCTGGCACGGTGTGCACGCGGGCGACCCGATCGCGGGGCTGGGCGGTTCCGCCGGTTCCGCCGCCTCGCTCCTGACGGTCGGCGGGGTCTTGCTGGCGGTGTTGTGCTGTATGGCCTTCACCGGCCTCAACACCGCGCTGATCGCCCTCGCCGCCCGGATCAGCAACGGCCCCGAGCGGGTCCGGCGCACCAACGCCGACCGCGAGGCGGTCATGGTGGACGCCGTCGAATTATGTGTCGGGATCACCGTCGCCATCCTCGCCCAGCTCTCGCTGTTGCTGCTGGCCATCGCTCTGCCGCCGATCCTCCTGCTGCAGCGGAGCCTGATGTACCACCAACTCAGGGCCGCGGCACGGACCGATCCCAAGACCGGATTGCTGAACGCCCCCACGTGGGAGCAGGCCGCCGTGAACGCGATCGCGCGGGCCCGCAGCACGAGGGGGCGTGCAGCCGTGCTCATCATCGACATCGACCACTTCAAGCGCGTCAACGACAGTCACGGACACCTCTTCGGTGACCAGGTGCTGCTCGGGGTCGCCACGACCATCGACCAGCAGCTGCGCCAGTCCGACCTGCTCGGAAGGTTCGGTGGCGAGGAGTTCGTGGTGCTGTTGCCCGGGGCGGACGTGGGTGAGGCCTCCCGGGCCGCTGAGCGCCTGCGCGCCCGCGTCGGCGGGATGGAGATCACCGTGGACGACGTACCGGTCGCGATCACCGTGTCGGTCGGCCTGGCGGTCACCGGGGAGCACGGGAACGACCTCGTGGAGCTGTTGACCGCTGCCGACCTGGCCCTGTACCGCGCGAAGGAGACCGGGCGGAACCGGGTGTGCCTGCCTGCCGGGGGGCCCGGTCCGACGGGGGATTCCGTGGGGGAGCCCGAGGGCAAGGGCGAACCCGGTTCTGTGGGCGGTCCCGGTGTCGTGGGAACCTCCACCGACCACCCCGGTTCCGTGGAGTTGCGCGGGGTTCAGACGTGTCCTGCGGGGTGCGGAACGCAGGGGGCCGGTCCGGTCGGGGACGCCGGATCCGGGGAGGGCCCCGCCCCGTCGGTGCACCCGGCGCACGGGCACGACGCGTCCATGCACCGTGCTGCCGAGCACCGGGCCGCGGACCGGTCGACGGCGCGCCATGAGGGCCACACCGGTCCGGTCGGACGCATCCCGGGGCCACGGGAGGGCGGAGTACCCGAGGCGGTGGTCGCCGAGGTGGCCGTCGATGCGGTCGCCGGGGCTGCTGCCTCTGCGGTCGCGGAGCCGTCGGTGACGCCCGGGGCGCCGCCGCGCGTTCCGGGTGGCGAGCGCACGGAGCCCCCTGCGCCGAGGGCTTCGGTGGGCCCAAGCCCTTCCGTCGGCGAACCACGGTCCGACCTGTCGGAACAGGCGACCGGTGCCGACGCAGACATTCGTGGGGCTGCGTCCGACGGAGCGGCGACCGGGGACCCGGTCCGGTGTCCCGTGGGCGACCCCGCCGGGGACGTTGCGGACGCAGGACCGTCCGGGCACGTGCGGGACGCCCAAGGCCTTCGGGACGCCGGGGACGCCGGGGTCCCGGCCGGCGAGATCCCCTGACCGGAAGCGCGCGGCCGGTCGAACCCGGTCGGCCCCGGACGGAACGTGTCGGGGCCGGCCGGGTTCCCGGGCGCAGGCCTGGCGGGCGACGCTCTGCGAGCTCTCCGCCCGCCCCGGCGGACGGTCCCCGGGGTCATGCTCTTTGAAGCATTCCGCTCCTGTACCGTCGCCCACCAGCGCCCTCGACGGACGCGTCGGCGCGCGACTGTGTTTACGTGCAACGACCAGGACGCCTCTCGTTTCGCCCCTGTGAAGCCGATCAGGCCGGCCTTCGCGCACTGTCGTGCGCGAGGCCGCCTGTGCGGGCGCTCGCCGATGCGAAAGCCTTCTGCTGAACACCCCTGAGGCCGGCCCCGGCCCTGCCGGGCAGCTCCCCCGGAACACCGCCCGAGCCCTCTCGGGGTACCCCCGTCCGTCACGGGTGGACCCCTGCCCGAGGGCCACGCCGGCCGAATGAGCGACGTCGCCCCGGGGCGGTGAGCCTGCCTCGGAGGGACCCCTTGCGCCCCCTGGTGGGCGTTTCTTCGGGCGGCGTCGCTGACCTGCGCGCCAGCGTTGTCCACAGGCCGGGAGAACGCCATTGCGGGGCGATCCGGCGTCACTCACCGTGAGGTCATGGCCTCACACCACACCCCTCACCCGATCGACCCCGACGACGGCTCCGAGCACGGCCCCGACCGGCCTGGGCGCGCAGATGCGCCCGGGCCGGGCCCCGAACAGGCGCCCGGGCACGAGCTCGAACACGAACGGGACCGCAGCCGCGAACCGGATCTGGAGCAGGAACACGACACCGCCCAGAGCGATGCGTCCGACGGCGGCCGGACAGCCCGCGCTCGGGACGACGGACCCGCTGCGCCCTCACCCCTCCCGGGGCCCGACCCCGGGACCCACCGCGGATCCCGTTCTGTGCCCGCGCCCGACACCCCCGTGGAGGGGCTGACCGGCCGGGCCCAGGGCGGTCCGATCAGCGGCTCCACCGACAGCGGTACCCCGGGCACCGGCCCGCCCGCCGAGCCCTCGTCCGAGCGCATCAGCCTGTCCTCGCCCAACGACGTCGTCGCGACCATGCCCTACCTGGTCGGGGAACCGCCCGTACCCGGCCTGGTGGTGCTCACCCTGTGCGGCAGGAGCGTGCGCTCGGTCCTGTGCCGCGACCTCGGGCAGGCCGAGGCCGCAGACCCGCTCGCCTGCGCCGGGCCGCCTGTGGACAGCGCGGTCACCGAGGGCGCCGATGCCGTCATCGTGGTCGGGTACGGAACCGCGGCCCAGGTCTCCGGCCACGTGGGAGGTCTGGTCACGACGGCCGGACGGCGGGGCCTCAAGGTCCTGGAGGCCTTCCGGGTGCACGGCGGCCGTTACTGGTCGCAGGTGTGCGTGCGTCCCGGATGCTGTCCGCCGGAGGGGACGGAGCTCGACCCCGACCGTTCCACCGGGCCCGCCGAGGCGGTCCTGCGCGGGCTGGCCCCGCGTCCGCCGCTGCGCACCGTGATGGACGGGATCGCGCGGGCGCGCCGGACCCTGGACCCGCCCGGGTCGCTCAGGGCCGAGACGGTCCGGGCTGCGCTCATGGACGCGGAGTCCGAGGCCGAACGCCTGCGCCGGTCCGGGGAGCGGGTCCTGCGCCGTTGCGGGGCGGCGGTCGTGCGGTCCGCGGTCGAGGCCGAGCGCACCGGGGCAGGTCCCCACGGGGTGGAGGAGCTGATCCGGCTCGCCGTGTTCCTGCGAGAGCGTCCGGTGCGGGACACCGTCTGGGCCACGATCACCCCCGAGACCGCACGCACCCACCTGGACCTGTGGTCCCGCGTCACCCGGGCGTCCCTGCCGGCCCGGGGTTCCGGGGCGGGCGAGCACGCCCCGTGGGCGGACACGGTCGACCGGGCCGACCAGGGCCCTGCCGCCGAGCCGGGCCGGCGAGCGCACACCGGGCACCCTGAGCACGGTGCCTCCACGGCCCAGGGCGCGAGCGCCGAAGATGCCGGCCACGCAGGGCACATGGCCGCCCGCGCGGACCGCGCCGCACCTGCCGCACTGGCTGCCGTCGCGGCCTGGCAGCTCGAGGACCTCGTCCTGGCCCGGGCGGCGTTGGAGGTCTCGCTGGAGGCGGATCCGCAGTACTCCATGGCGCTGCTCATGCAGCAGGCCCTCGACGTGGGGTTGCCCGCCGAACGGTGGATCGACCATCTTCACGACCGCTCCGGTTGAGGGCCGGCGCACGGGCCCGGTCTCCAGAGCCGATCGCGGGGCAGATCGTGCACGGCACCCGGCCCCACGGGCACCGTGCACGCCGGGTCACCCCTCCCAGGCCGAGCGCCGGAGCAGCCTGGCGCCGTTGAGCGCGACCAGGACCGTGGACCCCTCGTGGCCGGCCACGGCCAGACCCAGGGGCAGGGTGGCCACCAGATCCAACGTCACCAGCGTCACGATGAAGGTCGCGGCGATGGTCAGGTTGGCGATGACGTAACGCCGTGCCTTCCGGGACAGACGAACCAGGTTCTCCAACGCCCCGAGCTCGTCGCGCACGATGATCACGTCGGAGGTGTCCAGGGCCAGGTCCGAACCGCGGCGCCCCATCGCCACCCCGGTGCCGGCCGTTGCCAGGGCCGGGGCGTCGTTGATGCCGTCCCCGACCACCAGGACGTGCTCACCCCGTGCCGACAGCTCGTCGACGATGCCGACCTTGTCCTGCGGCATCAGGGAGTGGTGCACCGTCCCGATCCCGGTGCGCTGGGCCACCGCCGCCGCGGTGGACGCGTTGTCCCCGGTGAGCAGTACGGCCGGGCTCCCTGTCAAGCGCGAGACCGCGCGCACCGCATCGGGTGCGTCGACGCGCAACCGGTCCACCAGCAGGATGGTTCCGATGACCTCGTCCCCGCACCGCACCTGCACACGGGTGCCGGTGGTCGAGGTCCCACGCTCGGCCCGTTCCACGGTGACCGTTCGTCCGGAGACGCTGCCGGTGACCCCGCGGCCGGGAAGCGCTCGGAACCCGTCGACCTCGGGCAGGGTCAGGCCCCGCTGAGTGGCCGTTTGCACCACAGCCCGGCCCAGGGGGTGCTCGCTGTGGCGTTCGACGGCCGCGGCGAGGGCCAGCACCTGGTCCGCGCCGTGGCCGGCGCCGGGCTCGACGGCACTGACCTCGGGCGAGCCCTCGGTGAGTGTTCCCGTCTTGTCGAAGGCGACCACGCTGGAGCGGCCGATGGTCTCCATGACGGTCGCCGACTTGACCAGGACGCCGTGCCGGCCCGCGTTGGCGATGGAGGCCAGGAGCGGCGGCATGGTGGAGAGCACCACGGCGCAGGGGGACGCGACGATCATGAACACGATCGCGCGCAGCAGGGCGTCTTCGAAGGTGTGGGCGAAGAAGAGCATCGGGACGGTCAGCACGAGCAGGGTGCCCACGACGACGCCGAGGGAGTAGCGCTGCTCGACCTTCTCGATGAACAGTTGGGTCTTCGCCTTGGTCCCGGAGGCTTCCTCGACCAGGGTGACGATGCGCGAGATGACCGACTCGGAGGCCGGTCGGGTGATCTCGACGGTGAGGGTGCCGGTGCCGTTGACGGTTCCGGAGAGCACCTCGTCGCCCATGCCCCGGGTGACGGGCACCGATTCGCCGGTGATCGCCTGCTGGTCGACCTCGCTGACTCCTTCGACGACGGTCCCGTCACCGCCGATGCGTTCGCCGGGGCGCACGATGATGCGGTGCCCGGGTTCCAGGTCCCGGCCGGCGACCGTGGACGTGCTGCCGTCCTCGTGGAGCAGCTCGGCCTGTTCGGGGGCCAGTCCGAGCAGTGAGTCGACCGAGTCGGCGGTGCGCCGGGTGACGATCACCTCGAGCGCCCCGGAGGTGGCGAAGATGACGATGAGCAGGGCACCGTCGAAGACCTGCCCGATGGAGGCCGCTGCGATGGCGGCGACGACCATCAGCAGGTCCACGTCGAGGGTCTTCTCGCGCAGGGCGTTCAGGCCCGACAGTGCTTGCTGCCAGCCTCCGACGCCGTAGCAGGCCAAGTAGGCGGCCCACCACAGGAGCTCCGGGGCTCCACCCAGCTGCAGGCCCCAACCCAGGAAGAAGAGGACCAGGGCGCCCAGGGCCCAGCGCACCTCGGGCAGGGTGAGCGCGGTCGTGAAGATCGACGGGGGCCGGGCCAGGACGCGGCCGTCCTGGAGCGCGGGCGGGGCCTGGAGCCGGGTCACGTCTGCTCTTCCGGGGCGTCCGAGGAGGTCCCGGCGGGGCATCCGGGGCTCTTGCGCGGGTCCGCGGGCACGCCGGCTCGGTGGTGGGCGGGGGTTTCGTCCAAGGCGTGCTCGGCCTGGAAGACCGCCTGTGCGACCAGCTCGCGCACGTGCTCGTCCTGGAGGCGGTAGTAGACGCGGGTGCCGTGCTGGCGGGTGGCGACCACGCGGCCCCAGCGCAGCTTGGCCAGGTGCTGGGAGACGGTGGTGGGTGACTTGCCCACGGCCTCGGCCAGGTCGTTGACCGAGCGTTCCCCTTCACGCAGAGCCAGGACGATCCGGATCCGGGTGGCGTCCGACAGCAGCCGGAACACCTCCACGGCCAGGTCGACGTAGGGGCTGTCGAGTCCGAAACTGCAAGCCTTCTTATCTTCATTCATACGAAGATTCTAAGTCATCGCCCTGCAGTCGCAACCCCCGGACCCCTCTTCGAAATACCCCACCATTCATGTAGGTTTAATTGAGATAAGAACGCCACAGGAGACCGACGAGGAGGGACCCGTGGCCCACCCCCTGCACATCGGCGCCGCCATCGACGGCGCCGGCTCCCATCCGGCCGCCCACCGCTCGACACCCGCAGCCCCGTACGAACTCTTCACCGCGGCCCACTACGCCCACAGCGCCCGTCTCGCCGAGCGCGCGACCCTCGACTACGTCACCCTCGACGACAGCTTCGCCGCACCCGGACGCCCGGGCGTTCCGGGGCGCCCCGACGCGCTGCTCACCCTCGCCGCCCTGGCCCCGGTCACCTCGGGGATCGGCCTGGTCCCCACCGTCACCACCACCCACACCGAGCCCTTCCACGTCTCCAAGGGCATCGCCTCGCTCGACCACGCCTCCCGGGGCCGGGCCGGCTGGCTCGTCGAGGTCTCCGACACCGAGGACGACGCCCGGCTCGTGGGACGCCGTCCGGTGGCCCCCGCCGAGGAGCTCTGGAACGAGGCCGGAGCGGTCGTCGACGCCGCCTCGGCACTGTGGGACAGCTGGGAGGACGGCGCGGAGATCCGTGACGTCGCCACCGGCCGCTTCATCGACCGGGACCGGCTCCACTACGTCGACCACGAGTACGTGCGGCGCGAGGACGCTCGGCCGGAGGACGGCCCCCACGCGGAGGACACCGGCTGGACCGTACGCGGGCCCTCGATCACACCCCGCCCGCCCCAGGGCCATCCGGTGGTCTTCGTGCGCGCCGACACCGACGACCGGCTCCGGACCGCCGCCCGGTACGCCGACGCCGTGCTCATCCGGGCCCGGACCCCGGAACGCGCGGCGCAGCGCCGGGCCGAGGTGCACCGGGCCGTCCGGGGAGCGGGCCGCGACCCGGGGCAGGTCCGTGTGCTGGCCGACCTCGGCATCGTGCTCGACCGGGACCGGCGCATCGCCGAGGAACGCAGCGCCCGGCTCGATGCGCTCGTGCCCGGGGACGGCGCCCCCGAGACCGGCGCCCGCGGAACCGGGATCTCCGGAGCCAAGCCCTCCGCGCCTTCCAGGCCGGCCGCCACCTTCGCCGGGACCCCGCGTGACCTGGCCCGCGAGATCGAAGCATGGTCCGAGGCCGTGGACGGTCTGACGCTGCGCCCCGCCGTCCTACCGGTCGACCTCGAGCGGTTCGCCGCCGACACCGTCCCGCTGCTGAAGGAGGCCGGGATCCTGCGCACCGCCCGCACCGCCGACACCCTGCGCGGGAACCTGGGCCTGCGCCGGCCCGCCAACCGTCACGCGCCCACCGCGCGCACCGCACCCACCGCCCCCGCCAGTGAAGGAGCCCCGCGATGAGCGCCTCCGACCGCCGCACCGGCCGACGCATCCGCCTGGCCGCGCACTTCCCCGGCGTCAACAACACCACCGTGTGGGCCGACCCGCGCTCACACAGTCAGATCGGCTTCGGCTCCTTCGCCCACCTCGCCCGCACCGCGGAGCGCGGGGGGTTCGACTACCTCTTCCTCGCCGAGGGCCTGCGCCTGCGCGAACACCGCGGACGCATCCACGACCTCGACGTCATGGGCCGCCCCGACACCCTGACCGTCCTGGCCGCGCTGTCCGCGGTCACCGAGCACCTCGGTCTCGCCGGAACCCTCAGCGCCACCTACAACGAGCCCTACGAGATCTCCCGCCAGATCGCCACCCTCGACCACCTCAGCGGGGGCCGGGCCGCCTGGAACGTCGTCACCTCCTCCGACGCCTTCACCGGGGAGAACTTCCGCCGCGGCGGCTACCTCGACCACGCCGACCGCTACGAACGGGCCGAGTCCTTCCTGCGGGCGGCCCGGGCCTTCTGGGACTCCTGGGACACCGACGCGCTCAGCCCGCACACCGGGACGCGCGGCACCGCCCGGCCCGGGGCCGTGCACCCCGTGAGCCACCGGGACCGCTTCTTCGACATCGCCGGCAACGCCACCGTGCCCCGCCCGCCCCAGGGGCACCCCGTGATCATCCAGGCCGGAGACTCACCCCGCGGCCGCGACCTCGCCGCCGCCCAGGCGGACGTCGTCTTCTCCCGGCACGGCGGGCTCGAGGAAGGCCGTGAGTTCTACGCCGACGTCAAAGCACGCCTGCCCGCGCACGGCAGGGACGAGGACGATCTGCTCATCATGCCCGCCGCCACCCTCGTGCTCGGCGACACGGAGGAGGAGGCGGCCGAGCGGGCGCGGCACATCAGGTACCAGCAGGTCAGCGGCGCGACCGCGATCCAGTTCGTCGAGCAGGTGTGGGGGCGCGACCTGTCCGACCACGACCCCGAGGGCCCCTTCCCCACGGTCGAACCCGACCTGGACACCGTCGTGACCCAGGGCAAGGCGGCGGCCCGCTTCCACGACCGTGCCGCCAAGGCGCGGGAATGGCGGGACCTGGCCGAGGCCGAAGGGCTCAGCCTCCGCGAGCTCGTGGTGCGCGTGTCGGCGCGCCAGACCTTCGTCGGAACCCCGCGGACCGTGGCCGACACGCTCGTCGAGCACGTGGAGACCCGCGCCTGCGACGGGTTCGTACTGGTCCCGCACCTCACGCCGGGCGGGCTCGACGAGTTCGTGGACCGCGTCGTGCCGTTGCTGCGCGAACGCGGTGCCCTGCGCACCGAATACGAGGGGGCGACGCTGCGGGAGAACCTGGGGCTGCGCCCGCGCCCGGCGCCCGACCGCGGTGCGACCCGAGAGCCGTCCGGGGCCGGAGAGCCGACACCCGTTCCGGGCCCCTGACACTGGGGCGCGGCCCGGAACGGCACACGTCCCGGAGCGCGCAGCGGACCGGGTGCGATCACGCAGCGCCCGGTCCGCCCGAACCGTCCGAACCGTCCGGGGCCAACAGCGTCCGCGCCAACCGGTCGTTCTGCCGGAAGAACCCGGCGTCGGTGCGGGGCCGCGAGAAACCGCCCGACCCCACCCCGCCGGCCACCATGATCCCGGCACCGAACAGCATGGGGTGGGCCCGCCCCTCGGAGTCCACCAGCCGCTGCTCCGGGTCGGTGTCGATGAGCCCGTCGTCGGCGCGGGCCCGCACACGCCCCCGCGCCCGCAGCGCGCTCAGCAGCGGATCGGTGGTGCGCTCCAGCGAGTACCGGGGCAGGCGTGCCTCGACCAGCGCTTCGGCCCGCACTGTGGCCCCGGTACTGTCCGACGACGCCTCGAACCCGCCGGGCACCGGTTCGACGGCCGTGTTGGCCCCCGTGAAGCGCAGGACCCCGGCGTCGGTCAGGGCCAGCAACTCCTCCAAGCGGGGCCCGGGCGGCCCGCTGGCCAGGAAGCTGAAGAACCCCCGGAACCGGTCCAGGTCCTGCGTCAGGTTCTCCGGGGCGATCCGGCCGGCCGCGAGCGCCTCGGACAGCACCCCGAAGACCGACAGCAGCGCGAAGAAGACGGCCAGGTCGGGGCTGTGTTGCTCGTCCCTGCGCCGTTCCAGGTCGCCGCGCATGTACGTGCGCATCCAGTCCGCGAGCTCTTCGTGGCCGCCGAACCGGAGTCCCGCGAGCGGACGGTCGATGCGTTCCACGTCGAAGACGTCGTGCTCGTGCGGGACGGCCTCGGTCACCAGGTGTTTGAGCCCCGGCCCCTCCCAGTCCAGGGTCTCCAACCGGTCGAGGAACTCGCGGGCGGGGACGGCCAGGCGCTCGGGGTGCTGGGTGGCGAGCTCGTGGTAGTGGGCGTGGGTGATCTCGCGCAGGATCAGGGGCCACACGTCCTCGCCCAGGTTCCACTTCCCGCCCCCGGCCAGCACCTCGGGGGTCAGGTGTCGGGGCAGCGGCGGGCGCGCTCCGGGCAGGTCGTAGTGGAGCTTGGAATGGTACGGAACACCGCGCCGGGACCCCGCCCACAGCAGCGGTTCGCGCCCCGAGGGCCGGTACCGCAGCGTGCCGTCGGCCGACCGCACGAACGTGCCGCCCCGCCCCGAGGTCAGCAGCACCACGGTGTCGACGAAGGCCAGGCCCAGGCCGCGCACCAGCACCCGCGCGCCGGGCGGGACGCGGTCCAGGTCGGCGTCGGCGGTGGGCGCCGTCGGCAGGTGCACGAGGCCGTGATCATCGGCGTGGCGCGCCAGCCGCTCCTCCTCGTCGGTGGGGGCCGTGGGGGTGCCGCCCTGGGCGAGCACGACGGCGTCCGCGTCGAGGTGGCCGAAACCGGGTTCCAGCACCAGCCGGTGGCCGCCGCCGGGCAGGTCGAGCAGGTCGACGACGGTCGAGGGCAGCGCGCGTACCGACAGGTCCCCGCGTGCGCGGGCGGCCGTGTCGTGGAAGACCCAGGCGAGGTACCGGTTGAGAAGGCGCCGGGTGGAGAACCAGCCGGCGCTCACCCGGCGCGCCTCGGCCAGGTCGTGCTCGTCGGTGGTGAACCCCGGCGGGCGTTCGAGCCCGCCCGCGGCCAGGCGGGTGGCCCACTCGGTCAGGGTCGGGCCCTGGACGATGGGCCCGTCGCAGGTCACCGACGGGTCGGTGTACATCGTGCAGTCGCCTGCGGTGGTGTTCATCCACAGGTGTTCGGACTGTTCGCGGCGCCAGATGCGGCCGGCCCCGGGGGGAAACGGGTCGAGGACGTGCACGTACACGCGCCGGCCGGGTGCCAGGAGGGGGAGGTTGGCGGCGATGCGTTCCAGGAGGGATGTGCTGCGGGGTCCGCCTCCGACGAGAGCGATCCGGTAGGGGCGGGCCTGGGCTGGGGAGGTCACGCGACGAGACTAATCCATACTTAGTAGGTAGTAAATATGGACAATCGGGCGACCGGGGCTTGCGGCGGGCTTCCCTGCGCGCCCATAATGCCTACTAATTCGATCTGGAATATCGGTTGATCGTCCACCCCCCATCCGAGGAGCCACCGCCGTGTCCCTCCGACCCGCGTCCGGGCCCGCACTCGCCCGGACCGCCCTCGCCCTGGCCCCGGTCCTCGTCCTCACCGGCTGCGGCACGGCCGGAGGCGAGACCGGCAGCCCCTCCGACGGCGGAACCCTCGCCTTCGCCCTGGCCGCCGACCCCTCCTGCGTCGATCCCCAGCAGTCCGGCAACAACCAGGCCCTCAACGTCGGACGGCAGGTCGTCGACTCCCTCACCGACCAGGACCCCGAGACCGGGGAGATCGTGCCCTGGCTCGCGGAGGACTGGGAGGTCTCCGACGACGCGGACGAGTACACCTTCCACCTGCGCGACGGCGTGACCTTCTCCGACGGCGAACCCCTCGACGCCGAGGCCGTGCGCGCCAACTTCGACACCGTCTCCGAACTGGGAGCCCTGGCCGAGCTCGGCTCCAGCTACCTCGGCGGATACGCCGGGACCGAGGTCCACGACGACCTCTCCCTCACCGTGCGGTTCGACGACCCCAACGCCCAGTTCCTCCAGGCCACCTCCACCATGTCCCTGGGCCTGGTCTCGCCGGTCTCGCTGGAGGAGACCACACCCGAGCAGCGCTGCCAGGGCGAGTACGAGGGGTCGGGGCCCTTCACCCTCGACTCCTACGAACCCGAGCAGCAGGTCACCACCACCGCGCGCGAGGACTACGACTGGAGTTCCGAACGCACCGAGCACACCGGCCCCGCACGGCTGGACGGCATCGACTTCCGCATCGTGCCCGAGTCCGGGGTGCGCACCGGGGCCCTGCTCTCCGGCGAGGTGGACGCCATCGCCGACATCCCGCCCCAGGACGAGGAACGCTTCGAGGGCGACGACGTGCAGGTCCTCACGCGCCCCAACCCCGGGATCCCCTTCAACCTGCACCCCAACCTCGCCTCGCCGACGTTCGACGACCCCGCGATCGTGCAGGCGCTCCAGCTCGCCGTCGACCGCCAGGAGATCGTCGACACCGTGCTCAGCGAGCGCTACCCCGTCGCCGCCGGGCCCCTGGCCGAGGTCACCGACCACGCAGCCGGCACCGGTGACGGACTGCAGCACGATCCCGAGGCCGCAGCGGAGCTCCTCGACGAGGCCGGCTGGACCGAGGGCGGCGACGGGGTGCGCACCAAGGACGGCGAACCCCTCGAGCTCGACGTCATCTTCAGCCCACTGTTCAACGCCAACGAGACCGTGCTCGAACTCCTCCAGCAGCAGTTCCGCGACCTCGGTGTCGACCTGGAACTGCGCTCCATGACCCCCGCCGAGTACGACACCGTGCAACAAGACGGCGACTACGACCTGGCCTGGTACAACCTCACGCGCACCGATCCCGACGTCCTGCGCACCCTCTTCCACACCGAGTACGCCGACCGCACGGGGCTGGGGGAGGAGGACGAACTCGACGCCCTGCTCGCCGACCAGGCCGCGACCTCCGACCCCGGGGAACGCGCCGACCTGGTCGAACAGGCCGAGAGCCACATCATCGAGGAGGGCTACATCGTCCCGGTCTTCGAGTTCGCCCAGATCCACGGCCTCGGGCAGCACGTGCACGGCGTCGAGTTCGAGGCGTCCTCGCGCCTGAGCTTCTACGAGGCCTGGACGGAGGACTGATGGGCCGCCACGCGCACGCGGTGGCGCGGCGTACCCGACCGGCAGGGTTCGGCACGGCAGGGCCCGGAACCGGAACGGTGACCCGCTACGTCCTGCGCCGCCTGTTCCAGGCCCTCCTGGTGTTGTGGGCCGCCTACACCGCCACCTTCGCACTGCTCTACCTGCTGCCCAGCGACCCCGTCTCCCTCATGCTGCGCGGCGGGGGAGAGGAATCCTTCGCCACCCCCGAACAGGAGGCCGAACTCCGCGAACGGTGGGGCTTCGACCAGCCCCCGGCGATCCAGTACCTGACCATGCTCGGCCTCGCCCTGACCGGCGACCTGGGAACCTCCCTGACGACCGGGCAACCCGTCGTCGCCGCGCTCGCCGAGGCCCTGCCGCCCACCGCCCAGCTCGCCGGCGCAGCGTTGGTGACCGCCGTGCTCCTGGGCGGGGGCGTGGCGGTGGCGGCCACCTACACCCGGTCGCCGCTCCTGGCACGGTTCCTCACCGCCCTGCCGCCGGTGGGGGTGGCGATGCCGACGTTCTGGGTGGGGCTCGTGCTCGTGCAGGTCGTCTCCTTCCAGTGGGGACTGCTGACCGCCCTCGGCGGGGAGACCAGCGCCGCCGGGCTCGTCCTGCCCGCCCTCACGCTGTCCCTGCCGGTCGCGGCGCTCATCGCCCAGGTGCTCTCCGACGGCCTGCGCGCCGAACTCGCCCGCCCCCACACCACGACCGCCCGCGCCAAAGGGGCCTCGCGCGCCCGCGTGCACCTCGCGCACGCGCTGAGCGGCGGCGTGCTGCCCACCCTCACCCTGGTCGGGGTCGTGACCGGGGAACTCCTCGCCGGGGCCGTCGTCGTGGAGACCGTCTTCTCCCGGCCCGGCATCGGACGCATCACCGCCACCGCCGTGGAGGCCCAGGACCTTCCCCTCGTCCAAGGGGTCGTCCTGCTCGCCGCGGTCGTCTTCGTCCTGGCCAACCTCCTGGTCGACCTCCTCCTGCCCCTGCTCGACCCGCGCGTGCGCATCGGTGCGCGCCGACCCGGCGGAGCCGCCGCATGACCATCCCCTCCACGCCGAGCCCTTCAGCCCCGTCCGACGCTCCGGACGCACCCGACACAGCAGACACACCCGGAACGGCAGTCGCACCCGACACCCCTCTGGCCGCGGTCCGTGCGCGGCCCGGGGCCGGCCTGTCGGCGGCGCTGGGCGTTTTCGTGCTCCTGGCCGGTTGGGCCCTGTGGCCGTCCCTGTTCAGCGCGCACGATCCCCTCACCGGCGACACCGCGCAGGTCCTGGTCCCACCCGGCACCGAGCACTGGTTCGGCACCGACCACCTGGGACGCGATCTGCACTCCCGGGTCGTGCACGGGGCCTCGCTCACCCTGCGGGCCACGTTCCTCGCGGTCGGCCTGGGCGCGCTCGCCGGCGGCGCGCTCGGGCTGGTGTCCGGGTTCGCGGGCGGCCGGACGGACGGGTTCCTCATGCGGTGCGTGGACGTGGTGCAGGCCGTGCCCGGGCTCCTGCTGTCCATGGCCGTCATCACCGTCCTGGGGTTCGGGACCGTCAACGTCGCCGTCGCGGTCGGGGTGAGCTTCGTGGCGGCCTTCGCGCGTGTGACCCGCGCGGAGGTGCTGCGGGTGAGCACCGCGACCTACGTCGAGGCCGCCCGCGCGGGCGGGGTGCGGTGGGGCGGGGTCCTGGTGCGCCACGTGCTGCCCAACTCCGCCGGACCGGTGCTCTCCCTCGCCGCCGTGCAGTTCGGGCAGGCGGTCCTGGCCGTCTCCGCGCTGAGCTTCCTCGGGTTCGGGGCCGCCCCGCCCGCACCCGAATGGGGATCGCTCGTGGCCGAGGGGCGCGACTACATGGTGACCGCGTGGTGGCTGACGACCCTGCCCGGACTGGTCGTCGTGGCCACCGTGCTCTCCACCCACCGGATCTCCCGAGCCTTCGACCCCGAGACGAGGCGCCCCGTATGACCGTTGTTCACAGGCCCACACCGCCCGATTCCACCGCGGCTGCCCCTGACGAAGCGGATGCCCTCCTGTCCGTGCGGGATCTGCGCGTGGACCATGCCACCCGCTCGGGGCGCCACCGGGCCGTGGACGGGGTGGACCTCGACCTGTTCCCGGGCGAGGTGCTCGCCCTGGTGGGGGAGTCCGGGTCGGGCAAGTCCACCACCGCCCGCGCGATCCTCGGGCTGTCCGGACGCGCACGGGTCGGCGGACGCATCCTCCTCCACGGGTCCGGGGGCACTCGGACCGACGTGCTCACCGCCACCGAACGCCGCCTGCGCCAGGTGCGCGGAGGTGAGATCGGGTTCGTCCCCCAGGACCCCGCCGCCGCACTGAACCCGGTCCAGCGCGTGGGAGCGCAGGTCGCCGAGGCCGTGCGCCTGCACCACCGCACCGACCGGGCCGGCGCACGAACGAACGCGGTCCGCCTCCTGGGCGAGGCCGGTCTGCCCGACCCCGCGCGCATCGCCCTGCGCCTGCCCCACGAACTCTCCGGAGGCATGCGCCAACGGGTGCTCGTGGCCATGGCCCTGGCGGGCGGACCTCGCCTCCTGGTCGCCGACGAACCCACCAGCGCCCTGGACGCGACCGTGCAGCACCGCCTCCTCGACCACCTCGACCACCTGCGTTCCGAGCAGAACCTGTCGATGCTCCTCATCACGCACGACCTGGGCGTGGCCGCGGACCGGGCGCACCGGATCGCCGTCATGTCCGCAGGCCGCATCGTGGAACAGGGACCCGCCGACGCGGTGTTGCACCGGCCGGGCCACACGTACACACGGGCCCTCCTGGAAGCGGCCCCCGGCCTGGACGACCCGACCGGGGCCGACGCGCCCCGAACAGATCCGAATGCCAACGACGGCCCGCCCCTGGTCCGCGTCGAGAACCTGATCAAGGACTACGGCGGGCCCGAACCGGCGGTCGCCGGGGTCGACCTCACACTCGAGCGCGGGCGGACCTACGCCCTGGTCGGGGAGTCGGGGTCCGGCAAGACCACGACGGCCCGGACGGTGATCGGGCTGACCCGTCCCACGTCCGGTTCCGTGCTCTTCGACGGGGTGGACCTCACCTCGCTGCGCGGGTCGCGGTTGCGCCGGATGCGCCGCCGGTTCCAGGTCGTGTACCAGGACCCCTACGCGTCGCTGGACCCGCGCACGGGCGCGGCGGCCTCGGTCGCCGAACCGCTGCGGGCCTTCCGTGTGGGGGACCGCGCCTGGCGCAGGGCCCGTGCCGTGGAGCTCCTCGACCGGGTCGGTCTGCACGCAAGCACCGCCGACCGCCGGCCCGGGGAGCTCTCGGGCGGGCAGCTCCAACGTGTGGCCATCGCCCGTGCTCTCGCCCTCGAACCCGACCTGGTCGTGTGCGACGAACCGGTCTCCGCCCTGGACGTGCGCGTCCAGGCGCGCATCCTCGACCTGCTCGCCGAACTCCAACGGGACCTGGGCGTGGCCTACCTCTTCATTTCGCACGACCTGGCCGTCGTCCGCCGGGTCGCCCACCGGGTCGGTGTCATGCACCGTGGGCGCATCGTCGAGGAGGCCGACGTCCGGACCCTGTTCGCGGCACCCGAGCACGAGCACACGCACGAACTGCTGGCGGCCGTCCCGGGGCGGGCGCGCGCACACCGGGAGATACCGGTGTGAGGCGGCGCTCGCCGGCGGCCCTGGCACGGTCCCCGACGCCCTAGGCTGGAAGACATGCCGGAGTACATCTACACCATGAACAACGTGCGCAAGGCGCACGGCGACAAAGTCGTCCTGGACAACGTTTCGGGGTCGTTCCTGCCCGGAGCCAAGATCGGCGTCGTGGGCCCCAACGGGGCGGGTAAGTCGACGCTTCTGAAGATCATGGCCGGCATCGAGCAGGCGTCCAACGGCGAAGCGCGCCTGATGCCGGGCTTCACCGTCGGGCTGCTCGCCCAGGAGCCCCGCCTGGACGAGGACAAGACGGTGCTCGAGAACGTCGAGGACGGCGTTCGCGAGACCAAGGACATGATGGCCCGCTTCAACGAGATCGCCGAGAAGATGGCGACGGACTACTCCGACGATCTCATGGAGGAGATGGGCAAGCTGCAGGAGCAGCTCGACCACCGAGGCGCCTGGGACCTCGACAGCCAGCTCGAGCAGGCCATGGACGCGCTGCGCTGCCCGCCCAAGGACGCGTCGGTCGACAGCCTGTCCGGTGGTGAGAAGCGCCGCGTGGCCCTGTGCCGCCTGCTGCTCGAACAGCCCGACCTGCTGCTGCTCGACGAGCCCACCAACCACCTGGACGCCGAGTCCGTGAACTGGCTCGAGTCCCACCTGGCGAGCTACCCGGGCACCATCGTGGCCATCACACACGACAGGTACTTCCTGGACCACGTGGCCACCTGGATCCTGGAGCTGGACCGCGGCCAGTTCTACCCCTACGAGGGCAACTACAGCACCTACCTGGAGACCAAGGAGTCGCGTCTCAAGGTCGAGGGGCAGAAGGACGTCAAGCGCCAGCGCCGCATCAAGGAGGAGCTGGAGTGGGTGCGCTCCAACCCCAAGGCGCGCCAGACCAAGTCCAAGGCCCGTCTCCAGCGCTACGAGGAGATGGCCGCCGAGGCCGACAAGACCCGCAAGCTGGACTTCGAGGAGATCCAGATCCCGCCGGGCCCGCGTCTGGGCGACACCGTCGTCGAGGTCAGCAACCTGACCAAGGGCTTCGGCGACCGCGTGCTCATCGAGAACCTCAACTTCTCGCTGCCGCCCAACGGCATCGTGGGTGTGATCGGTCCGAACGGTGTCGGTAAGACGACGCTGTTCCGGATGATCATGGGGGAGGAGACCCCCGACGAGGGCAAGATCAACATCGGCAACACGGTCGACATCTCCTACGTCGACCAGTACCGGGGCCGGATCGACGACACCAAGAACGTGTGGGAGACCATCTCCGACGGCGAGACCTTCATCGAGGTCGGCAAGGTCGAGATCCCCAGCCGCGCCTACGTGGCCGCGTTCGGGTTCAAGGGTTCGGACCAGCAGAAGCCGGCCGGGGTCCTCTCCGGCGGTGAGCGCAACCGCGTGAACCTGGCGCTGACCCTCAAGCAGGGCGGCAACCTGCTGCTGCTGGACGAGCCCACCAACGACCTCGACGTCGAGACCCTGGGTTCGCTCGAGAACGCGCTCCTGGAGTTCCCGGGCTGCGCCGTGATCACCTCCCACGACCGGTGGTTCCTGGACCGCGTGGCCACCCACATCCTCGCCTGGGAGGGCGACGCGAACTGGTACTGGTTCGAGGGCAACTTCGAGGCCTACGAGAAGAACAAGGTCGAGCGCCTGGGCCCGGAGGCCGCACGTCCGCACGCGGTCACGCACCGCAAGCTCACGCGCGGCTGACACGGTGTGAAGGCCGCTCCGACCGGGGCGGCCGCACCGGGCACAGCACCGCCCGTTCCCGCCACGGCGGGTACGGGCCTCCGGCTGAGCGCACGGGGGTCCGGCCGATGCGGCCGGGCCCCCGGCGTGCGTGCGGGGTGACCATCGCCGCGGTCTTCGTCCCCCTTGCGCCGAGAGGGCGTGGCATACCCTGGGGGCGATGACTTCCGCGCGTGATGACCACCAGAGCCAGGGCGAGCAGCCGGTACGCATGACGTTCTACGAGGCCGTGGGCGGGGAGGAGTTCTTCACCCGCCTGGTCGGCCGTTTCTACGAGGGCGTGGCCCAGGACGAAGAGCTCCGGGCCATGTACCCGGAGGAGGACCTCGGCCCTGCCGAGGAGCGGCTGCGCCTGTTCCTCATCCAGTACTGGGGCGGGCCGCGCACCTACAACGAACAGCGCGGCCACCCGCGCCTGCGCATGCGGCACTTCCCGTTCCGCATCGGTGCGCACGAGCGCGACGTGTGGCTCAAGCACATGCGCGCCGCCGTGGACTCGGTCGAACTCCCCGAACCGCTGGAGCGCCAGCTGTGGGAGTACATGGTCATGGCCGCGCACAGCATGGTGAACGTGCCCGAGGAGACAGCGGCCCCGCAGGTGTCCGACCCGACCTCGGTGTCGGTCTCCGCCGATTCCGGCGACGACGATGACGACGGTGAGACCGTCACGATCTCCCTGAAGTGACCGCCCCGCCCCGCGGTTCCCGGTGAGGTCGGTCTACGCGTAGTCGGCGAGGAAGGCGCGCTCGGCGGCGTCGAGCCTCCGGGCGCGCTGCTGGTCCACGTCGAAACCGACCAGCACGGTGCGGGCGCGCAGATAGACGGTGTTCTCGTCGAGGATCTCGTAGGCCAGGGTGAAGCTGGAGTTGCGCACCTCGGTGACCCACAGTTCGACCCGGACCGGCTCGGTGCGCGGGAGCAGCGGAGCGAGGTAGTCGGCCTCCTGGCGTGCGACGACCATCGCCCCGAAGACCTGGTCGGTGTGGCCCTGCCCGAAGTGGAGGAACGAGATCCGGGCGTCCTCCAGGTAGGTGAGCATGCGCACGTTGTTGACGTGGAACTGCGGGTCGAGGTCGGCGTAGCGGACCTGCTGCAGGTGCACGTGGCGCTGCGGCGTCCCGCCCTGCGTCTCGCTCGCCGCCGGTCCGGCCTCGGTCTGTGTCACGTCGGGGATCCTCTCGTGGGTGCTCTCCGGGGGTGTCGGACGGTTCCGATTGTCTCAACACCCCCGGGAGAGAGTGTTACTCCCGAGTAGGAAAACGCTGTGTTGTTCCTCTCGGGGCTTCACTGTGCAGGTCAGAGGCGTGCGCGGCCGGTGGCCGTGCCCGGAACGGACGCCGGTGGAACCGGAGGTCAGGCCGTGGCCGCCCCGAGATGGTGCGCGAGGAACGCCAGCTGCTCGGAGTTGAGCGACACCCGCCGGCTCACCGAACGTGCGCTGTGCCCGACCTCGGACTCGCGCCTGAGCAGCACCGGGCTCTCCTCCGGCGCCGCCGACGTCGCCCACTGCATCTGCGCGCACAGCTTGCGGGCGTGCAGCGGGTCCACCCGGGTGTCGTTGTCGAAGACCGTGAACAGCGTCGCCGGGTACCGGGTCCCCTCGCGCACCTTGTGGTACGGCGAGTAACCCAGCAGCCAGCCCAGCTGCTCGGCGTCGTCGGCCGTGCCGTACTCGACGTTCCACAGCTGTCCCAGGCCGAAGCGCTCGTACCGCACCATGTCCAGCAGCGGCGCGGAGCACACGGCCGCCGCGAACAGGTCCGGGCGCTGGGTGACCATCGCGCCGACCAGCAGCCCGCCGTTGCTCCCGCCCAGCACCGACAGCTGCCCGGGCGTGGTGACCCCGGTCGCGATCAGGTGCTCACCCGCGGCGATGCAGTCGTCGAAGACGTTCTGCTTGCGCTCGAGCATCCCGTCCCGGTGCCACTCCTCGCCCTCCTCCAGGCCGCCGCGCAGGTTCGCGACCACGTGCACACCGCCCGAACGCACCCAGGCCAGCGCCGTCGGGGAGAACGCCGGCGGCTGGGAGATCCGGAACCCGCCGTAGCCGTACAGGATCGTCGGCCGCGGCCCCTCACCCGCGTCGGCCGGCGCCACCACGAGCATCCGCACCGGTGTGCCGTCCCGCGACGTGTACGTCACCTGCTCGACCGAGACGTCCGGGACCTCGATCTCACCCGGCGCGTGCGCCCACGCCGTCACCTCGCCGGCCAGGGCGTCGTAGCGGTACACCGACGACGGGTGGGTGGTGTCGGTGTAACCGAACCACGCCTCGTGCCCGCCCTCGCGCCGCTCGACGATCCCGCCGATCGCACCCAGCCCCGGCATCTCCAGCGCACCCAGGCGCTCACCGGTGGCCAGGTCGTGGCGGGTGATCTCGCTGACCGCGTGCCGGGCCCAGGCCACCAGAAGTTCCGGCCGGTCCAGGTCGGGGCCGTCGAGGACCGCGTAGTCCTCCATGACCGCCTCGGGGTCCTCCGAGACCAGTTCGGTCCAGTCGCCGGGGGACGCGGGGTCGGCCACGCACAGGCGCCCGCGCGGGGCGTCGCGGTCGGTGAACAGATACAGGCGCCCGTCCCGGCCCACGTGCGGGCTGAGCGCGGCGTCCACACCCTCCTGCACGACCGTGAACTCAGGGGCGTCGGGAGGCGACACCGTCAGGTCGGCCAGGCGCACCTCGGTGGCGGCGGAGGTCCCGCGGGAGGTTGTGACCGTGAGCCAGCGCCCGTCCCGGCTGAGGGAGGGCAGGTGGAAGTCGGTCATGTCCCGGCCCGCGCCGAAGACCAGCGCGTCCTCCTCGGTCGGGGTGCCCAGGCGGTGCAGGTACACACGCCGGTGGTAGTGCTCCTCGCCCTCGGGGACCTCGTCGGCGGGCAGCCGGCGCACGTAGTAGAAGGCCGAGGAGTCCGGCAGCCACGCGACGGGGGAGTAACGGCCGCGGTCGATGGGGCCGTCCACGAGCTCACCGGTGTCGATGTCGACCACACGGAGCACCGACTCCTCGTTCCCGCCCTCGGAGAGCTGGTGGGCGAGCAGGCGCCCGCCCGGGTCGACCTTCCAGGCGTCGAGCGTGGTCAGGCCCTCGGGGTCGAGCGCGCCGGGGTCGACGAGCACGCGCTCCTGCCCGTCCTCGGACATGAGCAGCACGGCGTGTTCCTGGTCGGGGTCGCGCCGAAGGTAGAAGGACCGCGCGCCGACGTGCACGGGGGCGCCCACCCCGCCCGAGCCCATCAGGGCGCGCAGGTGGAGGGCGAACCGGTCCCGGCCGCTGTACTCGGCGCTCGCGCGCGCGTAGAGGGTGTCCTGCGCCTCGGCCCACTCCTTGGTCGCGGAGGAGTCGGCCTCCTCCAACCACCGGTAGGGATCGGAGACGGTGTGGCCGTGCAGGTTCTCGGTGAGGTCCAGCCGTTCGGCGGAGGGGTAGCGGAGTTCGTGCATGCTCCGAAGCCTATCCAGTCCTCCGAACCGTCCAGGAAAGGGTTTTGGGCGACACGGAATGGCCCGCGAAAACGGAGAACACACGGTTTCTGCGCGGTCCGGCGTAAATTGGGGTGGCGCCGGGACGGTCCCAACAAGCAGACTGAATGCGGGACGCAACTCGGCGGGAACCACCGGGAGGTCCGTGTGGCAAGGCGAACAGAATCACCGATCCTCGGGTCGGTGCACAAGGAGGTCTCCTGGCTGGCCGATCGGCTGGCCGGGGATGAGACACGGCCGTCGCGTCCGGCGGCCGGGGTGGGACGATGAGTGCCCGGAACGGCGGGGCGGATGCCACTGCCGCCGCCCGGAGGCACGTGCTCCTGCTCAATGCCAGCTTCGAACCGCTCACGACATTGCCGCTGCGCAGGGCGGTCCTGCTCGTTCTACGCGAGAAGGCCGAGGTCGTGCACCGGGACGAGGCCGGGGCGCTGCTCCATTCGGCGACGAGGACCTACGAGGTGCCGTCGGTGATCCGGTTGCGGCGGTACATCAACGTCCCCCACGGACGGCGGGTGCCGCTGACACGGGTGGCGCTCATGCGGCGGGACCGGCACACGTGCGGTTACTGCGGAAAGCGGGCGGAGACCATCGACCACGTCATTCCGCGCAGCCGCGGTGGCGCACATGTGTGGGAGAACGTGGTGGCCGCCTGCAAACCCTGTAATCACCGGAAGGCCGACAAGTTCCTGGACGAGATCGGCTGGCAACTCAACGTCACCCCGAAGGTGCCCAAGGGTCCGCACTGGCGGTTGATCAACGGCGACCTGCACGGTGATCCACAGTGGGAGCCCTACACCGGGCACCTGGCGGCCTGAGCTTCAGGGGCCGGTGTCCTGCGTCCCGGCCGGCCCCGCTGTCAGCGCCCGAGGAACACACCACCGACCCAGGCTCCTGGGGGCACCCTTTTCACGGGGGCTGCCCCCAGGAGCTTCGCTTTGTCCCGGGGCGTGCTCGGCGCCTACTTCTCGATCTGCTCCACGTCCCGCGCGGCGCCGGTGTGGGCCGAGGTGGCCATCGCGGCGTAGGCGCGCAGAGCCGCCGTCACCGGGCGCTCGCGGTCGACCGGGCGGAACCGGCCCAGCTCCTTCAGCAGGCGCTCGCGGCGGGTGTCGAGCTCGTCCTCGGGCACCTCCAGCACGATCCCCCGGTTCGGGATGTCGATGCTGATGGTGTCGCCGTCCTCCACGAGCGCGATGTCGCCGCCCGCGGCCGCCTCGGGGGAGGCGTGGCCGATCGACAGCCCGGAGGTCCCGCCGGAGAAGCGGCCGTCGGTGATGAGCGCGCAGGCCTTGCCCAGGCCGCGGCC
The DNA here is from genome assembly GCF_014892575.1 of Nocardiopsis coralli. Lineage (GTDB taxonomy): Bacteria > Actinomycetota > Actinomycetes > Streptosporangiales > Streptosporangiaceae > Nocardiopsis > Nocardiopsis coralli. The sequence continues at coordinate 112,248 of NZ_JADBGI010000005.1, forward strand.
CTTGAGGAAGCTCGTCGGGTACAGCATCTCCTGCATGCCGGGGCCGCCCTTGGGGCCCTCGTAGCGGATCACCACGACGTCACCGGGCTCGATCTCCTTGCGCAGGATCCCGTCGACGGCGTCCTCCTGCGACTCGAAGACCTTCGCGGGCCCGGAGAAGGTCCACAGCTCCTCCTCCACGCCGGCGGTCTTGACGATCGCGCCCTGCGGGGCGAGGTTGCCGAAGAGCACCGCGAGCCCGCCGTCCTTGGTGTAGGCGTGCTCGTATGAGCGGATGCAGCCCTGCTCCCGGTCGGTGTCCAGGCTGTCCCACCGTGTGCTCTGGGAGTAGGCCTTGGTGGTGCGCTTGCCGCCGGGTGCGGCGTGGAAGAGCTCGACCGCCTCGGGCAGCGGGGACTCGCCGGCGATGTCCCACTCCTCGATGAACTCACCGATGGTCTTGCCGTGCACGGTGGGCCGGCTGGTGTCGAGCAGGCCGCCGCGGGCCAGTTCGCCGAGGATCCCGGGGATGCCGCCCGCCCGGTGCACGTCCTCGATGTGGTACTTCTCCGTGTTCGGCGCGACCTTGCACAGGCACGGGACCCTGCGCGAGACCTCGTCGATCTCCGGCAGCCCGTAGTCGACGCCGGCCTCGGTGGCGGTGGCGAGCAGGTGCAGGATCGTGTTGGTCGAGCCGCCCATGGCCACGTCGAGCGCCATGGCGTTCTCGAAGGCCGCGGGGGTGGCGATCGACAGCGGCAGGACGGAGTCGTCGTCGTCCTGGTAGTAGCGGCGCGCGGCCTCCACGACGCGGTGCCCGGCCTTCTCGTAGAGGGCGCGGCGGGCGGTGTGCGTGGCGAGCACGGTGCCGTTGCCGGGCAGGGCCAGCCCCATCGCCTCGGTCAGGCAGTTCATCGAGTTGGCGGTGAACATGCCCGAGCAGGAACCGCAGGTCGGGCAGGCGTTCTCCTCCATCTCGTCGAGCTCCTCCTGGGAGACGCTCTCGTCGGCGGAGGCGATCATCGGGTTGATGAGGTCGAGCTTCTTGACCTTGGTCGCGGTGCCGTCCACGACGGTGACCTTGCCGGCTTCCATGGGCCCGCCGGAGACGAAGACGGTGGGGACGTTGAGGCGCATGGCGGCCAGCAGCATCCCGGGGGTGATCTTGTCGCAGTTGGACACGCACACCAGGGCGTCGGCGCAGTGCGCGTTGACCATGTACTCGACGGAGTCGGCGATGAGCTCGCGGCTGGGCAGCGAGTAGAGCATGCCCCCGTGGCCCATGGCGATGCCGTCGTCCACGGCGATGGAGTTGAACTCGCGGGGGACGCCCCCGGCCTCGCGGATCGCGTTCGCCACGACCTCGGCGACCTCGCGCAGGTGCACGTGTCCGGGGACGAACTCGGTGAAGCTGTTGGCCACGGCCACGATGGGCTTGCCGAAGTCCTCGCGCTCCACACCGGTGGCGCGCATGAGGGCACGCGCGCCGGCCATGTTCCTGCCGTGGGTGACGGTGCGTGAGCGTAGGGCTGGCATCGGGGAGACTCCCATCGTTACGGGGTGTGCGTGTTCCGATGGTAATCCCTCGTGAGGGGCGCTTCGGTCTCATGAGTGAAGACGCTGCGTCCGAATCATGAGACAGTCGGTCCGCGGTGGGTCCGGGGAGAGCTCCGCGCGCCCGTCCTGTTCACCGGAGGCAGGCCCCGGACATACCGAGGGCCCGGGTGCCACCTCGTCGTGGCCGGTCCCGGGCCCGTGTCCTGCGTGCTTTCGTGCGGCCCTCAGTAACGGGCCGGCAGGGCCTTCTTCGCGGCCTGATAGATCTCCTCGATCTCCGTCTCGGTCAACCGGTCGCGTCCGCTGCGCAACCACTTGCGGACCTTGGTCCCCTGGATGATGTCCACCCCGCGCAGCCGGTGGCTGTCCCAGGGCATGCCGGGGCCGTAGATCGCCAGCGAGGCCCGGACCTTGATGTCGCGTCCGAGCTCGGCGCTGACGAGCTCTTCCGCGCGCTGGGCCTCCTCCAGGGCCTCGTCGATGCGCTCGTTCTTGGAGAAGCGACCGTGGTAGAGCTTCTCCAGCTTGTTGCGCAGAGGCAGGCGCTTGTCCCACGCCTCGGAGTCGATGGCGAACGCACCGCGCCGACCCACGATGAAGTGGTCGATCTGCCCGTTGCCGCCCGGCACGGCCCGGGCGTGCAGCACCCGGTACCCGAGCTGCTTCATGACCTTGAGCTGGACCTCGGTGCGCCGTTGTGCCGCAGAGGGTTTGCGCCAGCGGGGGATCTCCGACTCGCGCCGGGAGCTGTAGATCGTCCAGGCGATCATGACGATGATGCCCAGGGTCGCGCTGACCGCCCATTCCGAGGTGAGCAGGCCGAACACGGCGGTGACGGCCACGGCCGCGCCGATACGGATGATCCATTTGCGGGCGGACTGGCTCGATTTGAGCGCGCCGTACATCGATGCGCCCGAATCGTCCTGGTTCTTACGTTGGTTGGGGAAAAAGAGGGTCTCGGGGTTGTCCGTCTCCCGGTTTCCAGACGCCTCTTCGGGGCCGTTCACTCGCGTTGCCGTTTCCACGTCGGACAGGTTAGTTCCATCCATATCCGAGTCCTAGTGCCTGACATCTCACACGGTTGTTTCCTCGCTCTTCTGTGTGCACGCGTGTGTGCGCAAGGAAACGGGGGCATGATCGTTGCTTCGTCGGTCTCTCTGGAGAAGCGGCGCCAACTCCAGTGGTGCCCCCTCTGGTGCCCGCTAACCTGAGGCCCCATGACCCAGATCCACGACCAGACGGCACAGGGGTTGGCTGCATTGGTCCGCAGTCGTGAACTGTCCCCTGTTGAGATCACTGAGCATGTTCTGCGGCGGACCGAACGGCACGATCCGGCCCTCGGTGCATTCGTTTCGGTCATGTCAGAAATGGCCATGGAGCAGGCTCTGAATGCGGAGAAGCGTGTCATGTCCGACGCGCCCGACCGGCTTCCGCCCCTGCTGGGGGTCCCGGTTCCGGTCAAAGACCTCGAACCGGTCGCAGGTGCACCCGTGACCCACGGGTCCCGACTGTTCCACGACACCGTCGCACCCTCCGACGGCGGCGTCGTCACCCGGCTGCGCGCGGCCGGGGCCGTGATCACCGGCAAGACCAACACCCCCGAGTTCGGGTCGAGCTGTTACACCGAGAACGAGGTCGCCCCGCCCACCCGCAACCCCTGGGACACCGCGCTCACCCCGGGCGGCTCCAGCGGGGGAGCGGCCGCCGCGGTCGCCGCACGCCTGGCCCCGGCCGCCCACGCCAGCGACGGCGGCGGATCGATCCGCATCCCCGCGAGCTCGTGCGGGCTCTTCGGGCTCAAACCCACCCGCGGCCGGATCTCCGGCGCCCCGGCCCGCGCCGATCTGCTCGGGCTGTCCACCTCGGGCCCGCTGACCCGTACGGTCGCCGATGCCGCGCTCCTGCTGGACACCATGGCCTTCAGCGCGCCCGGCGACCCGTTCCGTGCACCCGAGCACCACGGCGGTTTCCTGCGCCACGTGGAGGAGGAACCAGGCCGCCTGCGCATCGGCACCTACGCCGGGACCGGATCCGCGGGCGTGGAGCTCCACCCCGACGTGCGCACGGCCCACGAGGAGACCGTCGCGCTCCTCACCGGCCTGGGGCACGAGGTCGAAGAGGTCCCGGTCCCCTACGACACCCACTTCGGCGGGCACTTCGCGGAGGACTTCGGGGTGCTGTGGGCCGCCATGGCCTCGGCCGCGCCCGTCCCGCCCGAGCACGAGGACGTACTGACCCCGCTCAACCGGTGGCTGCGCGAACGCGCCCGCGCCACCCCCGCCCCGCGCCTGGTGCAGGCGTTGGGCCGCCTCCAGCAGGGGGTGCGCTCCTTCATGACCGCGACCGCGCAGTTCGACGCCCTGCTCGCCCCGACCCTGGCCCGCCCGCCGGTCCCGATCGGGCACTTCACCCAGGAGGGCCCCGAGCGCACCTTCGAGCTGATGACGCAGTTCTCGCCCTTCACGTCCCTCTACAACGTCACCGGACAGCCCTCGGTCAACGTGCCCCTGTACTGGAGCCCGGACGGCCTGCCCATCGGGTCGATGATCAGCGCTCCGGTCGGGGGCGAGGGGACCCTGTTGGCCCTGTCGGCCCAGCTGGAGCGGGCCCGTCCGTGGGCGCACCGGGTTCCGCCGGGGGTGTGACGCCGCCGTCCCGGGCGCCGGGGCCGTCCTCGACCGGGGCCGGCTCGACCGGGGGCCGTGCGGTCGGCGGTGGTGCGGTGGACGGTTCGGCGGGCAGGGGCACGAACAGGCTCATGCCCGCCGAGACCAGCAGCATCAGCGCGGCACCGGCCATCCCTCCGGCGATCCCGAACCCGTCGATCATCGCGCCGACCATCGGGCTCGCCAACGCACCGCCCGCGCCGAACGCGCTGGCCATCCACCCGAAGGCCTCCGAGCGGCGGTTCGACGGGGCCAGGTCCCCGATGCGCCCCATGACCGCGGCTAGCAGCGGGGCCAGCGCCAGGCCGGACAGGAACAACAGGGGCAGGGTCCACAGCGGGGTGGGCAGATGCAGCACCGGCGGCGCGAACGGCACGAGCAGCATCAGGCCGGCCGCCGCGGCCAGCGCACGCCTGGACAACCGGGGGCGGCCCGGCAGCGCTCCGGCGACCGCGCCGCCCACGAGCGACCCCAGCGCCCACACCGAGGCCAGCACCATGACGTACTCCGGTGCGTCGAGCTCGTTCGCCCAGGCCACGATGGTCAGGTCCATGCCGATGACCCCGCCGACCGTCAGGAACGCCATGACGAACAGCAGCGCCAGCGCCGGGATGCGCACCAGGCTCCGCCGCGGGCTCCCGGCCTCCTCGGCGTCCTCCTCGACCGGTGCCGGCCCGGTCACCCCGGCCCTGCGCAGGGCGAGGCAGAACCCGACGGAACCGGCCAGAGCCAGGGCCGCGAGCATGAGCACCGCTTCCCGTGGGCCGGCCCAGGCCACCACGGCGGCGGTCGCGATGGGGGAGAAGACGAACAGCAGTTCCTGGGTGGTGGCCTCGGCCGCGTAGATGGCCTGGCGTTCCGGACCGCGCGTCAGGCGGGGCCAGAGACCGCGCACGACCTGGTTCGCCGGACTGCCGAAGACGCCCGTGACCAGTGCCAACGGGGCGGCCGCCCACCACAGCGAGCCCGGCATCAGCGCCATGGCGGTGAGCCCGGCCGAGAACACCACGCCGCACACCATCACCAGGCGGTCGCTGTTGCCCCGGTCGGCCATCCTGCCGCGCAAGGGCCCGACCAGCGCCATGCCCAGGGTGAAGGCGCCCGCGACCAGCCCCGCGTAACTGTAGGAGCCGGTCCACTCGACGACCAGGAAGGTCACCGCGATCATCTGCCCGGGCATGTAGAAACGCGCGACGAGCGACCAGACCAGCAGGGACAGGACGTGGGGGACGGCGAAGAGACGACGGTAGTTGGCCAACACCCTCGCCATGATCGCAGAGCTCCGGTGACCCGACCACAGGGTTTCCCGCCGGGCTGGGTGCGGGGGCCGTCCCACGCCGGGTCCGCCTCCTGTGTGATCGCAGCCCGGTGGGGCATGATCGATTGCTGTGAGGGACGTTCAGCTGGCCCACCTGGCCGAGCAGTACGGTGTCGCGACCGAGTACGAGGACTGGCGAGGGCAGCGGGTCGCCGTGAGCCCCGAGACCGTCCGTGCCGTGCTCACCGCTCTGGGCGCGGACACCACCGATCCGGCGGCCGCCGCACGCGAACGCGACCGGAGACTGCCCCCGGCCGTCGTCGTACGTGAGGGAAAGGCACCGGAGCTCGCGCTGCCCGACGGCGCCCACGGAACCGTGGAGACCGCCGACGGTGCCCTGCTGCCCCTGGGGCCCGGGCTGCCCCTGGGCGCGCACACCTTGCGGGTGACCGCCGCCGACGGTGAACACCAGGCGCCCCTGCTCGTGGTGCCCGACCGGATCGAACCCACCGCGCTGCGACGCCGACGCCGCCTGTGGGGCCTCATGACGCAGATCTACAGCGTGCGATCGCGGGCCTCCTGGGGCACCGGGGACCTGCGCGACCTCGCCGAACTCACCGACTGGAGCGCCCGCGACCTCGGCGCCGACTTCACGCTCGTCAACCCGGTCCACGCCACCGAACCCCTGCCCCCGGTGGAGGCCTCCCCCTACCTCCCGGTCAGCCGCCGCTACGCCAGCCCGCTCTACATCCGCATCGAGGACGTGCCCGAGTACGCACGCCTGGACCCGGCCCAGCGCGAGGGGATCCAGCGCCTGGCCCGGCCCCTGCGCGAACGCGGCCGCACCGCCGACCTGCTCGACCGCGACGCCGTGTGGGAGGCCAAGCGCCAGGCCCTCGAGGTGCTCTTCCAGGTGCAACGCGCCCCGGGCCGCGAGGCGGCGCTGCGCACCTACCTCGAGCGTGAGGGCCGTCCCCTCGTGGAGTTCGCGACCTGGAGCGCCCTGGCCGAGGACTACGGGACCGACTTCCGCACCTGGCCCGAACACCTGCGGGACGTGGGCCGCCACGCGGTCGGGCAGGAGGCGCTGCGCCGGTGGCCGACCGTGGAGTTCCACCGTTGGCTCCAGTGGATCCTCGACGAGCAGCTCGGCCACGCGCAGCACTCCGCCCTCGACGCCGGGATGGCCGTGGGGGTCGTGCACGACCTCGCCCTCGGCGTGCAGCCCGGGGGCGCCGACGCGTGGATGTACGGCGACGCCCTTGTTCCCGGGCTGCACGTGGGCGCGCCCCCGGACGAGTTCAACCGGCGCGGACAGGACTGGGGTCAGCCGCCCTGGCACCCCCGCCGCCTGGCCGAGCTCGGGTACGCGCCCCTGCGCCAGGTTCTGGGACAGGCGCTGGCCCACGCCGGCGGGGTGCGCATGGACCACGTCATGGGCCTCTTCCGGGTCTGGTGCGTGCCCGAGGGCGCCCCGCCCGACCAGGGGACCTACGTGCACTACGACCACGAGGGCACCGTCGGATCCCTGCTGCTGGCCGCACACCGCGCGGACGCCGTCGTGATCGGCGAGGACCTCGGCACCGTCGAACCGTGGGTGCGCGACCACCTCGACGACCGCGGGGTCCTGGGCACGTCGGTGCTGTGGTTCGAACAGGACCGCAGCGGCCGGCCCCTGACCCCGGACCGATGGCGCACCGACTGCCTGGCCACCGTCGCCACGCACGACCTGCCGCCGGTGGCCTCGTTCCTGTCCACCGAGCACGTCGAACTGCGCGACCGGCTCGGCCTGCTCGAACGGCCGGTCGAGGAGGAGCGCGCCGACGCCGAGGAACGGGTGGAACGCTGGCGCGCCCTGCTCGTGGAGCTCGGCCTGCTCGAGGACGACGTCGACCCCGTCACCGATCCGGCTGCTGTCGTGGCCGCCATGCACGCTTATCTCGCACGTACGCCGGCCCGCATGGTCGGGGTCGCGCTCACCGACGTCGTGGGGGACCGCCGGATGCAGAACCAGCCCGGGACGAGCACCGAGTACCCGAACTGGCGGATCCCGCTCACCAGTGCCGAGGGCGAACCCGTGCTCGTGGACGAGCTGCTCGCCGATCCGCGTATGGTCGCCCGGATCCGGCGCACGGTCGGTCCCGTCGGCGGGGACGGCCAGATCCTCTGACGCCGGGAACGCGCGCTGTAGCGTTGGGGACATGGGTACCGAACAGGTGGTCTTCCTCCACGGTCTCGGCGCGGGCCCGGACTCCTGGGACGCGGAGCTCGCGGCACTGCCGGACGGTTTCGCCGGTTCCGCGCCGCACATCACGGGCCTCTCCGACCAGGGCGACGGGCTCTTCACGTTCGGCGCTGCCGCCGAGGAGGTCGTGGACGGGTTGGACCGGCGCGGGATCGGCCGGGCCCATCTGTGCGGGCTGTCGATCGGGGCGATGCTCTCGCTGTGGACCGCGCTGGAGTACCCGGACCGTGTCGCGTCCCTGGTGCTCTCCGGTGGCCAGGTGCGGCCCCCGCGGGCGGCGCTGGCCCTGCAGACCGCCGTCTTCCGTGTGCTGCCGGAAGGCCTCGCCGAGCCCGGGGGCATGGACAAGCGCCGGTTCCTCGCCGCACTGGAGGAGGTGGGGCGTGTGGACTTCAGCGAACGCCTCGCCGAGGTCGGCGTTCCTACCCTGGTGATGTGCGGGTCCTGGGACGTGGTCAACCTGCCCGCCGCGCGCACCATGGCCGAGGGCCTGCCGCACGCGCAGCTGCGGATCGTGCAGGGCGGAGGGCACGAGCTCAACGTCGGCCGCCCCGCGGACTTCGCCGCCGCGCTCCATCGTTTCTACGCCGGCCCCGCCGCCCCCGCCTGATCCACAACACGGTCGCTCCGCGGCGATTGCCCTACTGGGCAAGGTGCCTGCGCGGTTCGCATTGCGGCCTGACAGGCCGAGCTCGGCCCGTAGGGCCGTTCCGGCGGGGGGTTCGTGCCTTCGGCACGGTCTTGCCCCTGGCCCGCCTGGGTCCCGTTGGACGACCCTGTTGGTTCGGGGTGGGACGCGCGGTGCCCCGGGCATGGCCCCCGGGCCATGAACCGGCTCCCTCGCATGCGGCCGTGACGGGACGTGAGGCCTCGCACCGACGGGCTGGCCCCGTGGGGGCCTTCCGCCCGGGGGTTCGTGCCTTCGGCACGGTCTTGCCCCTGGCCCGCCTGGGTCCCGTTGGACGACCCTGTTGGTTCGGGGTGGGACGCGCGGTGCCCCGGGCATGGCCCCCGGGCCATGAACCGGCTCCCTCGCATGCGGCCGTGACGGGACGTGAGGCCTCGCACCGACGGGCTGGGCCCGTGGGCCCTTCCGGCCGGGGGTTCGCGCCTCCGGCACGGTCCGTGCCCCCGGTCCGCCTGGGTCCTGCTGGACGGCCCTGCTGGTTCCGGGCATCCCTGTCTTCAGTACGCCCATGCCCCGGGCCATGAACCGGCTCGTCCGCATACGGTCGTGAAGGGCGGGAGGTCGCGCACCGACGGGCTGGCCCCGTGGGGCCCTTCCGGCCGGGGCGCTGCCTGCGAGGGCCGCACTCATCCGGCACCGTGCCTTCGGCACGGCCCTCGCCCCGGGAGAGCCCAGGGGTGCCCGGACACGGGCGGGGCCCGGTGGCGTGCCACCGGGCCCCGCGTGCGTACGGCGTCAGGCGCGCTCGCGCCCGGCCGCGGTGTCGGTCTCGCGGGCCCGCAGGGCACGCACCACACCGGCGCGCCCCTCGATCAGCAGGCGCCGCAGCGCCGGGGCCGGGTCCTCCTTCTCGATGTAGGCGTCCGTGCGCTCCACGGTGGCGTCCTCAACCAGGGCGCTCGGGTAGACCATCTCCGCGAAGCTCTGTGCGAACTCCCCGGTCCAGCCCTTCCACGCCGGCTGCAGCTGCGCGAAGTACTTCTCCACGTACGGGCGCAGCAGCTCGGCGTGGTCCGGCTCCGTGAAGCCGAGCAGGGTGGCCCGGAACTCGGCGTTGGCCAGCTCCGACCCCACGATGCGCTCCCACGCCGCGGCCTTGGCCTCCGGGGTCGGGATCGCCGCGCGTGCGCCCGCCGCGTGGCGGGCACCGGTCGCGGTGGGGTCCTTCTCCAGCTCCGCGGCGATCTCGTCCTCGCCGGCCTGGCCCGTGGAGACCAGGCGGCGCAGGATCGTCCACCGCAGGTCGGTGTCCACGCTCAGGCCCTCCACCGTGAGCGCCCCGTCGAGCAGCCCGCGTAGCAGCGACAGGTGCGCGTCGCTCACCGCGGTGGCCGCGAGTGCGTTCACGTACGCCAGCTGCAGGTCGCCGCCGGGCTCCGCGTCGTTGACCAGCTGCTGCAGGCGGTCGGCGAGCTGCTCCTGCCCGACCCGGCGCCAGCTCTGGTCCGCGTAGTTGACCAGCGCACCGTGGGCCTGGCGCAGCAGGGTCTGCGCGACCATCACGTCGTCGACCCCGTCGATGCCCGAGATGACCAGGCGCACGTAGTCGCGGGCGGCCATCTCACCGTCGCGGGTCATGTCCCACGCGGCGCCGAAGACCAGCGCACGCGGCAGGGACTCGCGGATCTGCCCGGCGCCGTCGACCACCGTGGCCAGCGAACGCTCGTCCAGGCGGATCTTGGTGAAGGTCAGGTCGTCGTCGTTGACCAGCACCAGGTCGGGGCGGGCCTTGCCGACCAGCTCCGGAACCTCGGTCCGTGCGCCGCTGACGTCGAGCTCCACCCGCTCGCGCCGCACGATGCCCTCGTCGGTGCGGTCGTACAGGCCCACCGCCAGCCGGTGCGAGCGCAGCGTCGGGTGCTCGGGCGCGGCCTCCTGCAGTACCGCGAACGAGGTGAACGTGCCGTCGTCGGCGACCTCGAAGTCGGCGCGCATCGTGTTGACGCCGGTCGTCTCCAGCCACTCGCGCGACCAGTCCGACAGGTCGCGGCCCGAGGCGGCCTCCAGGTGCTTGAGCAGGTCCTTGAGCTCGGTGTTGCCGAACGCGAACTCCTGGAAGTAGGCGCGCACACCGGCGAAGAAGGAGTCCACACCCACGTAGGCGGCCAGCTGCTTGAGCACCGAGGCGCCCTTGGCGTAGGTGATGCCGTCGAAGTTGACCTCCACCGCTTGGATGTCGGTCATGTCCGCGGCGATCGGGTGGGTCGAGGGAAGCTGGTCCTGGCGCAGCGCCCACGCCTTCTCGACGTTGGCGAAGGTCGTCCAGGCTTCCTTCCACCGCGTGGCGTTGACCTGCGCGTACACGCTCGCGTAGGTGGCGAAGGACTCGTTGAGCCACAGGTCGTCCCACCAGCGCATCGTCACCAGGTCGCCGAACCACATGTGTGCCATCTCGTGGAGGATCGTCTCGGCGCGGCGCTCGTAACGGGCGTCGGTGACCCGGGAACGGAAGACGTAGTCCTCGAGGAAGGTGACGGCGCCCGCGTTCTCCATGGCGCCGGCGTTGAACTCGGGCACGAACAGCTGGTCGTACTTGCCGAACGCGTACCGCACGCCGAACAGCTCGTGGAAGAAGTCGAAGCCGCGCTTGGTGACGTCGAACAGTTCCGCGGAGTCCAGGTGCTCGGCGAGGGACGCGCGGCAGAACAGGCCCAGGTCGATGCCGTCGTGGTGGTCGCGCACCACGTGGTACGGCCCGGCGATGAGCGCGGTGATGTAGGTCGACATCGGCTCGGTCGCGGGGAAGTGCCAGCGCACCCGCCCCTCGGCCCCGGTGTCCTCCCGCACGGCGTCGGGCGCGCTGTTGGAGACGACCTCCCACTCCGGCGGGGCGAGCACGGTCAGCTCGAAGGTCGCCTTGAGGTCGGGCTGGTCGAAGCACGCGTACATGCGGTGCGCGTCGGCCGTCTCGAACTGGCTGTACAGGTACACGGCCCCGTCGACCGGGTCGACGAAGCGGTGCAGGCCTTCGCCGGTGCGCATGTAGGCGGCGTCGGCCACGACCGTGAGCTCGTTCTCGGCCGCGACCGAGGGCAGGGTCAGGCGCTCGCCGTCGAAGAGTTCGGCCGGGTCCAGCTCCTGGCCGTTGAGCGTCGCCGACAGCACCCGCGGGGCGGCCAGCTCGATGAAGGTCCGCGCACCGGGTTCGCTGCTGGAGAAGCGCACGACCGTGGTGGACCGGAAGGTCTCGTCCCCGGTGGTCAGGTCCAGCTCCACGGTGTAGGAGTCCACGCCGAGGACGCGTGCCCGCTCCCGAGCCTCGTCCCGCTTGAGGTTGCCCGCCACGCCACGCTCCTTCCACGGCCGCCGTCGACGCCGGCCGGAGATCGTTGTCGGTAACGGATCGATCCTGCCACGCACGGGTGCGGAATGCGCAACCGATCGGTCCGGTTGCCATCGAGGGAAACCCCTGTGCACGACTTCCGAGGAGTTGAGTGATGAGCGAGGCGCACGAGCCGCAGACCACGGTCGCCGACATGTGGTTCGACCCCCTGTGCCCCTGGGCGTGGATCACCTCGCGCTGGCTGGTCGAGGTCGAGAAGGTGCGCCCGGTGACGGTGCGCTGGCGGGTGATGAGCCTGGCCGTGCTCAACGCCGGCCGCGAGCTGCCCGACGGCTACCAGGAGCTCATGGAGCGTTCCTGGGCCGCGGTGCGTGTGTGCACGGCCGCCGAGCAGCGTTTCGGCCCCGAGGTGCTGGGCCCGCTCTACACCGCCATCGGAACCCGGTTCCACAACCGCGGGGAGGCCCAGGACACCGCCACCCTGAAGGCCGCCCTGGCCGAGGCCGGGCTGCCCGAGGAGCTCGTGGAGGCCGCCGACAGCACCGAATACGATGAGCCCCTGCGCGCCTCGCACGCCGAGGCCATGAAGCTGGTCGGCGAGGACGTCGGGACCCCGGTCGTCCGGGTGGAGGGCGTCTCCTTCTTCGGCCCGGTCGTCAGCCCGGCCCCCCGCGGCGAGGAGGCCGGCAAGCTCTGGGACGGCGTGCGCGCCGTGGCCGGCACCGACGGCTTCTTCGAGCTCAAGCGCACCCGCACCCGCGACCCCATCTTCGACTGACCGAACCGAAGGCTCACCCGAAGGGAACACTGCCGTGTCCGGACCCGATGAGGACCGCGTCGTCGAACTCCTCGACGACCTCGACATCCTGCCCGACACCACCAGCGACGAGCGCGGGTCGGGCTGGGGCGACGCCGACGACGACAGCACCGCACGGCTGCTCGAGGACCGCCCTCCCCACTGGGACTGAGCCGTAGGGCCGGGCCCGGGCCGACCACGGTCCGGGCCCGGCCCCACTCGCGCCCCGGCGCGCCCGCCGCCCACACCCGACCCGACCACCGGATCCCCGTATCGGTGGGATCACCGGTGCCGACCCCGCCCGTCTGGCCAAAGCCCGAGACGCTCTGGGACAGTGGCCCTATGCGTTCCCTCTACATCGACGGCGCCTGGACGGACTCCGCCTCCGACGAGGGCCTCGAGGTCCTCGACCCGGCCACCGAACAGGTCATCGACACCGTTCCCGCGGGATCGGCCAAGGACGTCGACAGCGCGGTCGAGGCCGCCGCTGCCGCCTTCCCGGCCTGGTCCCGGCGCCCCTACGGACAGCGCGTCACCCACCTGGCCAAGGCCCTGGAACTCTTCGACGAGCGCGCGGAGGACATCGCCGCGCTGCTCACCCGCGACATGGGCGCACCCGCCGGCTTCTCCCGCAAGGTCCAGGCCGGCCTGCCCCAGATGATGTTCAAGACCTACATCGACCTCGTCGAGGAGCACGGCGAGCGCTACTTCACCGGTGAGCGCGTCGAGAACTCCCTCGTGGTGCACGAGGCCGTCGGCGTGGTCGGTGCGATCACCCCGTGGAACTACCCGCTCCACCAGATCGTGCTCAAGGTCGTGCCGGCCCTGCTCGCCGGCAACACCGTCGTGCTCAAGCCCACCGAGATCGCCCCGCTGGGCGCCTACGCGCTCGCCGAGATCTTCGACGAGGCCGGGCTCCCCGCCGGTGTGTTCAACCTCGTCTCGGGCACGGGCCCGGTCGTGGGCGAGGCCATCGCCGCCCACCCGAAGGTCGACATGGTCTCCTTCACCGGCTCCACCCGCGCCGGTACCCGCGTCTCGCAGGTCGCCGCCGAGACCGTCAAGCGCGTCGCTCTGGAACTGGGCGGCAAGTCGCCGAACGTGATCCTGCCGGACGCCGACCTCACCCAGGCGGTCAAGCGCGGCGTCGCCGACGTCATGCGCAACACCGGGCAGAGCTGCAACGCCCTCACCCGCATGTTCGTCCACCGCGACTCCTACGACGAGGCCGTGGAACTGGCCGCCGCCTCGGCCGAGAAGTACGCGCCGGGCGACCCCACCGACGGCTCCACCCGCATGGGCCCGCTCGTCTCCGCCGCCCAGCTGGAGAAGGTGCGTTCCTACATCGAGCTCGCCGGGACCGAGGGCGCCCGCGTCGTGACCGGCGGCGCCGAGCCCGTCGAGGGCCTGGACACCGGGTACTACGTGAAGCCGACGATCCTCGCGGACGTGCGCAACGACATGCGCGTGGCCCAGGAGGAGATCTTCGGTCCGGTCCTGGCCCTGATCCCGTACGACGACGTCGAGGAAGCGGTCGGCCTCGCCAACGACACCGTCTACGGCCTGAGCGCCGCGGTGTGGTCGGGCGACCCCGACGAAGGGCTGGCCGTGGCCCGGCGCCTGCGGGCCGGCCAGGTCGAGCTCAACGGGGGCGCCATGAACCCCCGGGTTCCCTTCGGCGGGTACAAGCGCTCCGGCAACGGCCGCGAGTGGGGACTGCCCGGCCTGGAGGAGTTCTGCGAGGTCAAGGCCGTGCAGATGTAGCCACCGGACCCGTGGCGGTGCTCGGAATCACACACGCGCAGCGGTGGGCCGGGGAATCGGACCCGGTTCAAGTCGCGTTCATCGGTGTGGAAAAATCCGGACTGGTCCTTCCCGGTCGAACCCAATCGAGGTGTGAGTTGAGCAACAAGCCCAAGGTCTCCAAGGCTGGTCCTCTCAGCAAGGACATCAAGTCCGTCGTGAACTACAACCTGATCGCGCTGCTCTCGATGGTCGGCTTCGCTGCCCTCGGTCTGAGCGTGGCCGCCGCCGCGGCCGGCGCCTGAGTCGGGCAGGACCAGAAGAACCGCACGCCGCGCCCCACCCCGGACCTCCGGGGTGGGGCGCGGCGCGTTGTGCGCCCGCGACCTGCAAGACTGGACACGTGCGTGTTTACCTTGGATCAGATCATGCGGGCTTCGAGCTCAAAGAACACCTCGTCTCCTGGCTGAAGGAGCACGGCCACGAGGTCGTGGACGCCGGGCCGGCGGTCTACGACGCCGTGGACGACTACCCGCCCTTCGTCCTTCGCGCCGCCGAGGGCGTGGCGAAGGACCCCGGTTCCCTCGGCGTGGTCATCGGCGGCTCCGGCAACGGCGAGCAGATCGCCGCCAACAAGGTCGAGGGCGTCCGCGCGGCCCTGGCCTGGAGCGAGGACACCGCGAAGCTGGCGCGCGAGCACAACGACGCGAACGTGCTCGGTGTCGGCGGGCGGATGCACTCCCTCGAGGAGGCCACCCGCTTCGTCGAGGTCTTCCTCGCCACGCCCTACAGCGACGAGGAGCGCCACACCCGGCGCATCGAGATGCTCTCCCGCTACGAGGAGAACGGCGAGCTGCCGCCGCTTCCCTGACCCGACCGTCCGCCCCGCGCCCCGTGCCCGCGCCGGTACGGGGCGCGACCTGTAGGGGCCTTCCGGCCCTTGCCTCCGAGGCCCGCCGGCGCACCCGGATCCGGGCCCCGATCCCGCCCCACCGATCCTGCTCCGGCCCTGGTCCGATCCGGTCCCCCGTGAGAGTCTGGCCCGGCAGCCGGGCGATCTCCGCGCCCCTCCGGGCACTCGGGTTTAGGCCGAACCGTTAACCCGGGTATCGGGGGTCGACCCGGTCCGCCACGCGTGCTTGGCCGGTACCCCCCGCGCTAGAGTTCGTGCACGATCACGGCCCCCTCAAGGCCGTGGCGCGGCCCCGCCCGCGGGCACCGGCCGCAGCGCCCTCCACGTCCGGGGCCTCCCACAGTGCTCCGGTGGACCGGCCCGGGCCGCCCGGCCGTGTCCGAACCCCAGCGCTGCGCCGAGCCCCTACCGAACCGACCACCCGTCCGCGGGTGAGCCGAGCAGAGGATCCATGAACGCCACACCGACCGCCAAGGTGACCCGGCTGATGCGCTCGACCGCGCAGCGGTTCGTCGCCGTGCTGCGGCGCAAGGTGCTGTTCCGCTACCGGCTGGTGCTCATCACCCTGTGCGCGATAGCGGTCGGGATAGGCGTCGGCGCCGTCTGGGGGCCCACCCAGTGGTTCCCGCCCAGCTCCACGATCCTGACGGTGCTCGCCGGCGGGCTCCTGCTCAAGCGCAAGAGCCTGGCCTTCCTGCTCGGGGTGGTCGCCGCCGTTCTGCTCTTCGTCGGGTACATGCTCGACTTCGGACAGGTCGGGCCGGGCCTGCTGGTGACCATCGGTGTGACCGGTGTGCTGTCCTACCTGCTGTCCGGGGTGCGCGAACGCCTCGGCGTGCAGGGCCTGGGCGGCGAGATGATGCTGCTGGACCTGCGCGACCGCCTGCGCCACCAGGGCAAACTCCCCGAGGTCCCGCAGGGGTGGGGGCGCACCGCCGTCCTGCGCCAGGCCGGGGGCTCCTCCTTCGGCGGCGACTTCGTGGTCTCCCACCGCCAGGGCGACCAGCTCGACATCGCGGTCGTCGACGTCTCCGGCAAGGGCGTGGACGCCGGAACCCGGGCCCTGCTGCTCTCCGGCGCCTTCAGCGGCCTCATCGGCGCGGTCTCCACCCGGGACTTCCTCGCCCACTGCAACGACTACCTCATGCGCCACAGCGAGGGTGAGGGGTTCGTCACCGCCGTGCACCTGAGCGTGGACCTGTCCACCGGCGCCTACCAGGTCTTCTCGGCCGGCCACCCGCCCGCCGTGCACTACGACGGCGGCAAGGGCGTGTGGGCCACCACCGACGCCAAGGGTGTGGTCCTGGGCGTGATCCCGGAGATGACCTACACCCCCGTCGACGGACGCCTGCGTCCCGGCGACGCCCTGATGCTCTGCACCGACGGGCTCGTGGAGACCCCCGGCGAGGACCTCGACGCCGGCATCGACCGGCTCCTGGGCGCCGCCGAGACCCTGGTGACGCACGGTTTCTCCAGCGGCGCCGACGACGTCGTCGACACCCTCAGCAAGGACAAGAACGACGACTGCGCGCTCGTCGTCCTCTGGCGCGACTGACGGTTGCGGGCACACCCCACGCCGGGCCGGACGAACGCCCGCGCCCTTCGGGAGGGGTAAGGTCGGGGTGCTCCCCGTCCCACGTACGGCCCGGCCGTACACCGTCCCCGGCACGTCGTGCCCGCCCTTTCCGCCCCCGGGCGCCAACTCAGCACGACCCCACCACGACACCGGGACACGGAGCGGGGCCCTCACCACAGGCCCGGGCCAAGTCAGAGGAACGTCCACGGCGCCCCGCGCCCCGGTGGGCGCAGGAGACGCGAGGGGGTGCTTCGCATGGCAGAAGGCGAACGCGCTGAGGAACTGCTCGATCTGATCGACTCCAACGATCTGACGGGGATCCGGCTCTGGCTGGCGGAACATCGGCCCTACGAGATCGCCGACGAACTCTCGCGCATGGACGAGGGCCACGCGATCATCCCCTTCCGGCTTCTGGACAAGGACCGAGAGCTCGAGGTCTTCGAGGAGCTCGACCCCAGCCAGCAGCAGGGCATCCTCCTGGGCCTGCGGGACCACGCCTTCCACGACATCCTCGAGCAGATGGACCCCGACGACAGGGCCCGTCTGATCGGGGAGGCCCCCGCCAAGATCGCCACCCGCGCCCTGGCGGGACTGAGCCCTTCCGAACGCCGGATGACCGCCGCGCTGCTCGGTTACCCCGAGAACTCCGTCGGCCGGTACATGACACCCGAGACGGTGATCCTGCACCGGGACCTGACCGTGGGGCGCGCCCTGGAGGTCGTGCGCGCCAGAGGGGCCGACGCGGAGAACATCTACACCCTGCCCGTGGTCAGCGACGGACGCCGCATGGTCGGCACGGTGGCCCTGGGCGACCTGGTCATCTCCGACGACAACCGCCTGCTCAAGGACGTCGTCGACGTGTTCGCGCCCCGGGTCCGGGCCTCCGAGGACGTTGAAAGCGCCGCCCGTCTGATGCAGGAGGCCAACCTGGTCGCCCTGTCGGTGGTCGACTCCGAGGAACGCTTCGTCGGCATGCTGACCTTCGACGACGCGCTGGAGGTCATCGAGGCGGCCGACTCCGAGGACATGGCGCGCCAGTCCGGTGCGAGCCCGGTCGGCGACCACTACGTGTCCGTGGGTGTGTTCCGCCTGGTGGGAGCCCGTGCGGTGTGGCTGGTCGTGCTGCTGGTGGCCGCCACCCTCACCGTCAACGTCATGCAGGCCTACGAGGCGACCCTCGAAGAGGTCACCGCGCTGGCGCTGTTCGTGCCCATGCTCATCGGTACCGGCGGTAACGTCGGCGCGCAGTCGGCGACCGCGATCGTGCGCGCCCTGGCGGTGGGCGAGGTGCGGGTGCGCGATCTGCCCCAGGTGTTGTGGAAGGAGTGCCGGGTCGGCTTCATGCTCGGCCTGACCCTGGCCGCCCTGGCCCTGGGCATCGGATCGCTCCTGGTGGGCACGCTCATCGCCCTGGTGGTGGCGTGCACGGTCATCGCGATCTGTACCTGGGCGGCGATCATCGGTTCGGCGATGCCCCTGCTGGCCAACAAGGTCGGGGTCGACCCGGCGGTGGTCTCCTCGCCCATGGTCGCCACGCTCGTGGACGCGACCGGGCTCATCATCTACTTCTCCATCGCCCGGATGATCCTCGGGATCTGAGCCCCGATAGGTTGCCCCGCGAGCGGGTATCTGCTCGGACAGGTCACGCACCGAAGGGGGAATGCACGATGTCCGGTGTCTCGGACGCGTTCGGCAAGCTGCGCAAGGCCGTCGACGACAACGCCGACAAGGTCGAGGGGCTGGTCGGCAAGGCGGCCGACGCCGCGAAGAAGGCCACGGGCGGCGCGCACGACGACAAGATCGACAAGGGCGCCGGTGCGGCAGGGGACTACCTGCGTAAGCGCTCGCAGGAGCAGGACGGTTCCGGCGAGGACGACAAGGGCGAGACGGACGACCGCAAGTAGTCCCCCCGTGCTCCGGGCGGCGGTGACGGGGCGCACCGCACGGTCGCCCGTGGCACGTATGCTGGGCAGAGGTAAGGCACACCTAACCATCGTTGCTCCAGGGGGTGCACATGAGCTCCGTCGGTGACGCCCCATGCCGTCTCACGGTCTGCCGGGGATGCTGCTGCGGCACCACCAAGAAGGTTCCCGGAGTCGACCACGAGGCCCAGTTCGCCCGCCTCAGCGCCATCGACGACCACACCGGGCGCACCGTCCCCGTGCGCCGCTCCAAGTGCCTGGACATCTGTTTCGAGGCCAACGTCGTGGTCGTGCAGCCCTCCGCCAAGGGCCGCGCGGCCGGCGGGCGCCCGGTGTGGCTCGGCCGCGTCACCGACGACGAGCTGGTCGAGGCCCTCGACGACTGGATCTTCGAGGGCGGCCCCGGCCTGGCGCCCCTGCCCGAGCCCCTCCGCGACCACGTCACCTCCAAGGACGCCAAGAAGCCCAAGAAACAGAAGAAGGGCAAGAAGGCGAGGAAGAAGGAGGCCGAGAAGGCCGCCCGGGGCAAGGATCAGGACGAGGGCACCGAGAAGAGCAGCAAGAAGCGCAGGAAGGCCGACAAGAAGGCCCGAAAGAGGGCGGTGGAGGCCGAACTCGAGCGGGAACGCGAACGCGAGCGCGAACGCCTACGCGCCGCGTGAGGGGCCACCCCCGTGCGGGGCGGCCCCTGTTGCGTCAGCGGTCCTGCGCGGCGAACTGCGTGCGGTAGAGCGCCGTGTACAGCCCGCCCGCTCCCAGGAGCTCGTCGTGGGTGCCGCGTTCAAGGATGCGGCCGTCCTCGAGCACCAGGATCTGGTCGGCCTCGCGCACCGTCGCCAGCCGGTGGGCGATCACCAGGGACGTCCGGCCCGCCAGCGCCACGGCCAGGGCCTCCTGCACCGCGGCCTCCGACTCCGAGTCCAGATGGGCGGTGGCCTCGTCCAGCACCACGACCGACGGGGCCTTCAGAAGTAGCCGTGCGATCGCCAGGCGCTGCTTCTCACCGCCCGAGAGCCGGTACCCGCGGTCGCCGACCATGGTGTCCAGCCCGTCGGGCAGCTGGTCCAGCAGGGCGCCCAGGCGTGCCATGCGCAGGGCTTCGACGAGCTCCTCGTCGGTGGCCTCGGGCTTCGCGTACCGCAGGTTGGCGCCGACGGTGTCGTGGAAGAGCTGCGCGTCCTGGGTGACCACACCCACCGAGTCGCGCAACGAGTCGCCGGTGGCCTCGCGCAGGTCCACCCCGCCCACGCGCACCGTGCCCTCCGTGGGGTCGTACAGGCGTGAGACCAGGTGAGTGAGCGTGGTCTTGCCGGCGCCCGACGGTCCCACGAGCGCGACCATGCGGCCCGGTTCGGCACGGAACGAGACCTCGCTCAGCACCTGGGCGTCGTCGCTGCTCTGCACTTGCGGGGTCAGTTCGAGCGAGGCCACCGAGGTCTCCTCGGCGCTCGGATACCGGAACGAGACCCGGTCGAACTCCACCGACAGCGGCCCCTGCGGCAGCGGGCGCGCGTCCGGGCTCTCCTTGATCGCCGGTTCCAGGTCCAGCACCTCGAAGACCCGGTCGAAGGAGACCAGCGCCGTCATGATCTCCACGTGCACGTTGGAGAGCGTCGTGATGGGCCCGTACAGCCGTGCCAGCAGCGCCGTGAGGGCGACCAGGGTCCCGACCTCGAACGCCCCGTCCACCGCCAGCACACCGCCGACGCCGTAGACCATCGCGGTGGCCAGCGCCGTGATCGTGGCCAGCATCGTGAACAGCAGCCCGCCGTAGACCGCCTGGCGTACCCCGAGGTCGCGCACGCGCTCGGCCCGCACGGCGAATCCGGCCGATTCCTCCGACGGGCGCCCGTAGAGCTTGACGAGCATCGCGCCGCCGACGTTGAAGCGCTCCGTCATGAGGGAGCTCATCTGGGCGTTGTTGTCCATCGCGTCCCGGGAGATCACCGCGAGCTTGCGGCCCAGGACCTTCGCCGGAACGATGAACAGCGGGATCATCGCCAGCGCCGCCAGCGTGACCTGCCACGACAGCGCCATCATCGTGATGAGCACCGCCACCAGGCTCACCAGGTTGGTCACCACCGACTGCAGCACCGAGGTGATGGCGCGCTGGGCGCCCACGACGTCGGTGTTGAGCCGGCTGATCAACGACCCCGTCTGCGTGCGGGTGAAGAACGAGATCGGCATGCGCTGCACGTGCGTGAACACCTGGGTGCGCAGCAGGTAGATGACGCCCTCGCCGATGCGGGAGGACAGCCAGCGCCCGGTCAGGGTGATGGCACCCTCCAGGATCGCCAGCACACCCGCCGCGACCGCCAGCCACACCACGACCGACGTGTCCGAGGGGATGATTCCCTCGTCGATGATGGCGCGGAGCAGCAGGGGGTTGGCGACGACGATGCCCGCACCGACCGCCGTCACCAACAGGAAGACGAGGATGGAACGCCAGTGCGGGACGGCGTAGGACAGGATGCGGCGCGTGATCCCCGGGGGCAGCCTCTGTCCCCGTGCGCTCCCGTCATTGACCAAGGCCCTGTAGGAGGGCCTTCCTGACATCATGGACAGCCTCTTCGTGTTCGCGGATTCGCCGACCATCAACACCGGGGCGGGGGCGGCTCTTCCCGAACGTGACCGTCAGAGCGAGTGTGCCAGGCGTCCCAGTGCCGCGGTGGTGGAACGGCCGGGGGTGAAGGGGAGCTCCCACGCCTGCGCCCCGAGCGCCTCGGCGCCGCGGATCTTGGCGTGGGTGTACCGGTCGCCCTCGGTGAAGGCCAGGGCGGCGGGGGAGAGGGGGCGCAGGATGTCGGCGTAGGCGGCCCAGTCGGCGATCTCGGGGGCGCCGTCGATGACGAAGGACCCGCTCACGCAGCCCAGCGCGGCGATGGTCTCGGCGCGTTCCTCGGCCGGGTTGACGGGGCGTCCGGGGCCCTTCCAGGCGCGCACCCGCTGGTCGGACTCGATGCCCACGACCAGGGGGAGACCGCGTTCGGCGATGGACCTGAGGAAGCGCACGTGCCCCACGTGCAGGACGTCGAAGACACCGGTGACCACGACGGGCCGCTCCAGGGGGTCGGGCCGGTCGAACCAGTGCGCGCGCAGAGGTCTGACCGCCTTGTGCTGCGCGTTCGTCTCCGTCATGCCGTCACCTGTTCTCGAAGCATCCGAGGGCCCTCACGAGTGGTCAACGTACCTCTTCGAAGTGGGTATTCCGGTGCGCGGGTCGGGTGAAACCGCCCCGGGGGTGCCCGGGATCACAACCGTGCGGCCCCGAACCGGACACCCGTTCCCTGCGTCCCATCCCCGGAACAGAGACTCTCCGGAGAGGAAGAGCCCATGGCTTGGGTCGTGTTGGTCGAGGAGTCCGAGGGGCTGGGGCGGGACCGGTGGCGCTGGGGGATGACCCCCATCGTGGCGGGGCCGTTCGGCGACTTCGACAGCGCCGCGGACGCCGCGTTGCGGTTGACGCGCGATTACCGGCCGCAGCACCCGTGGTCGGAACGGGACCGGAACGCGTTCCGCATCTCACCGAGTGAGTACATCGTGCGTGTGGTCGGCGCGACGGCGGACTTCCACTTCCGCGTGACCGTCGCCGAGCACATCACCCCCGGCACGGGCGCCCCCGCCTGACCACATCCGGCCCCCAGAACACCCCCTCCAGAACGCTTGTCGAGGGCGCACGAGCGCCGGCGAGTGCCCCTCGCCAAGCGGATTCGTTCCCCGGTCCCACCTTGCCTGGCCGCCCCTGCGCTCTACGGTTCGGCGTCCGCGTGCGGGCCTGGGAGCTGTCAGTGACCAGGGGGAGTCCGCTCACCGGATAGAAGTGCCGAAAACTCGATCGGTAGATCACAGAACGGCACCAAGAAAGCCCGACAGGGCCTCTCTGAAGCTTCCGGCCTCGACCACGGACGTGGGAGGGGGCGCGCGGCCTCCGCCACAGCGGGCGCGAGCGCCGGCGAGCGCGCACGGGGTCGTCCCCCGAACAAGACAGAGTGCGTGGTGTGGCCTCTTCGAAGGTTCGAACCTCGACTACAGAGGTGGGGGGTGTGCGCGACCTCCGCCACAGACGGCGCGAGCGCAAGCGAGCGCGCACGGGGTCGTCCCTCGAACAGGACAGAGTGCGTGGTGTGGCCTCTTCGAAGGTTCGAACCTCGCCCACGGACGGGGGAGGGATGGGCGCTACCTCCGCCACAGACGGCGCGAGCGCAAGCGAGCGCGCACGGGGGCGTCCCTCGAACAGGACAGAGTGCGCGGTGGGGCCTCTTCGAAGGTTCGAGCCTCGACCACGGACGTGGGAGGGATGGGCGCTACCTCCGCCACAGACGGCGCGAGCGCAAGCGAGCGCGCACGGGGGCGTCCCTCGAACAGGACAGAGTGCGTGGTGTGGCCTCTTCGAAGGTTCGAACCTCGACCACGGACGTGGGAGGGATGGGCGCTACCTCCGCCACAGACGGCGCGAGCGCAAGCGAGCGCCACTGGGGGGTTCGGGGGGTGGCCCCCCGAAAGAAGCGCGGAGCGAGCTGCGGTGTGCGAAGCACACGCAGCTCGCCCCGCGAGCGGAGCGGGCGACGAGAATCGAACTCGCATGACCAGCTTGGAAGGCTGGGGTTCTACCATTGAACTACGCCCGCGTGGCGCCGGAGCCGTTGAGTTTCCTCTAGACTCGTTGCGCCGACGGAGACCAGAGTACAGTCTCCGGGGTGGTGGTCGCACACTCATCCCGGGGATGCGATCCTTGGGTCCGGCGCAGCGGGGTGTAGCGCAGCTTGGTTAGCGCGCATGCTTTGGGAGCATGAGGCCGCGGGTTCGAATCCCGCCACCCCGACGGAACCGACCGCGGTGGCACGGCTTCTCACGGCTGTGCGCCGTGGCCCCCTGTCTGTCTGCCCTAGACTTGGTGCGATCAGCAGGAAACTGTAAGTCCCAGCCCGTCGCAGGGCACCCCTTCAGAACGCGGTCGTCAGACCGGTCCCGGGGTGCGTGCGTGCATTCGCCGTTCGAGTGGTGCGCCTGCGGGCCGACGCGGACACCAGCCGGCAAACCTAGGAGTACCGCCCCGTGAAGACCGATGTCGAGGAGCTCAGCCCCACCCGGGTCAAGCTGACCATCGAGGTGCCCTTCGAGGAGCTCGAGCACGCTTTCGACGTGACCTACAAGTCGCTCGCGAAGCAGGTTCGGATCAAGGGCTTCCGCCCGGGCAAGGCGCCGGCGCGGCTGATCGACCGCTACGTCGGCCGTGGAGCTGTGATCAGCGAAGCGGTCAACCACGCTGTCCCCGAGCTGTACAACGACGCTGTCCAGAAGGAGGAGATCTTCGCGCTCGGCCAGCCCGACGTGGAGGTCACCAAGCTCGAGGACAACGACGAGCTCGCCTTCACCGCCGAGGTCGACGTCCGGCCGAAGTTCGAGGTGGAGGACCACAAGGGCATCGAGGTGACCGTCGACAGCGCCGAGGTCACCGACGAGCAGATCGACGAGCAGATCAACACCCTGCGCGAGCGTTTCTCCACCCTCGTCGGTGTCGACCGTCCCATCGAGGACGGCGACCACCTGTCCATCGACCTGTCCGCTTCGGTGGACGGCGAGAAGCTCGACGACGTGGCCGTCAGCGGCTACTCGTACGAGGTGGGCACGAACAACATGCTCGAGGGCCTGGACGAGACCCTGCGCGGTATGGAGTCCGGCGGCGAGGAGAGCTTCCGTACGACCCTCGTCGGCGGTGACCACGAGGGCCAGGAGGCCGACGTCTCCGTCACCGTGCACAGCGTGAAGACGAAGGAGCTCCCGGAGCTGGACGACGAGTTCGCCCAGCTGGCGAGCGAGTTCGACACGATCGCCGAGCTCCGTGACGACGTGCGCAACCGCATGGCCGAGGTCCGTCGTATGCAGCAGCTGTCCGCTGCGCGCGACAAGGCCCTCGAGAAGCTCATCGAGCAGATCGACCTGCCGCTGCCCGACGCCGTGGTCGACGAGGAGATCGAGCGCCGTCGCCAGAGCCTGGAGCAGCAGCTCGGCCAGAGCGGCCTGAGCAAGGAGGCCTACCTCGAGTCGCAGGAGAAGACCGAGGAGGAGTTCGAGGAGGAGCTGAAGACCGGCGCCAGCTCGGCGGTCAAGGCCGGCTTCATCCTCGACCAGCTCGCCCTCCAGGAGGACCTGAGCGCCGACCAGAGCGAGCTCAGCCAGTACGTGTTCGAGCAGGCCCAGCGCATGGGTGTGAGCCCGGACCAGCTGGCGCAGCACCTCGTCGAGTCCAACCAGATCCGCGTGGCCTTCACCGAGGTCGTGCGCGGCAAGGCGATGGACCTGGTCCTGGCCAACGCCAAGATCACCGACGAGGACGGCAACGTCGTCGAGCAGGAGACCGCCTCCGAGACGGAGGAGGCCGCCAAGGCTGCCGCGTCCGCCGTTGCCGAGGCTTCCGACGAGTCGGCCGAGGCCGCTTCGGAGGAGTCCGAGGACAGCAAGGACGAGGCGAAGGACGACACCGAGTCCAAGTAGTCCCGCCCCGGCCGGACGTCTGTTTCGGGCCCCGCCGGTGACCCAAGGGTCGCCGGCGGGGCCCGCCGCGTTCGCCGGTGGAGGAAGGCCCAGACCACAGCGCCGGGCCACATGCGCTCAAAGCGAACAGCCTCGGGATCCGTGCGTCCGCGGTGCATGTCGGCGTTAGTGTCTGGGGTATCGCAGCCGTTTCGATTCCGGAGCAGGTGACGAGAGTGCCGCCGATTGATGAGTCCACGTTCGACGCTCGTACGTCGGACCCGCAGCTTTCCCCTTTTATGGAGCAGACGCCTCAGCGCCTGTTGCGCC
The DNA here is from genome assembly GCF_014892575.1 of Nocardiopsis coralli. Lineage (GTDB taxonomy): Bacteria > Actinomycetota > Actinomycetes > Streptosporangiales > Streptosporangiaceae > Nocardiopsis > Nocardiopsis coralli. Next base: position 137,678 of record NZ_JADBGI010000005.1, read on the forward strand.
AGCGAATCGTTTTCCTCGGGCAGCAGGTCGATGACGAGATCGCCAACCGCCTCGTGGGTGAACTCCTGCTGCTGTCCGCCGAGGACCGCCAGCGGGACATCACGATGTACGTCAACTCGCCCGGTGGTTCTGTGACCGCCGGTATGGCGATCTACGACGTCATGCAGTACATCCCCAACGACGTCCGGACCGTGGGTATCGGTCTGGCCGCGTCCATGGGCCAGATGCTTCTGTGCGCCGGTGCCCCGGGCAAGCGTTACGCCCTGCCGCACACGCGCGTCATGATGCACCAGCCCTCCGGTGGTATCGGGGGCACGGCCTCCGACATCCGCATCCTGGCGGACCAGCTTCTCTACGTGAAGAAGATGTTCCTGGAGCGGGTCTCCCACCACACCGGCCAGCCGCTCGAGCAGATCGAGAAGGACGCCGACCGGGACCGTTGGTTCACTGCCCAGCAGGCCCTGGAGTACGGCTTCATCGACGAGGTCCTGGAGGGGTCCCTCGACGTGACCGGGGACCGGAACCAGAGTTGAGCCCGTCGTACCTTGTTCCAGGAACGGCGCAGTGCGTGGAAGGCGTGAAATGACCGAGTTCAACCCGAGCAGTCTCATCGGCGGCATGGCCCCCTCGGCTCCGCAGAGCCGCTACGTCCTGCCGTCCTTCACCGAGCGGACGTCCTACGGCGTCAAGGAGATGAATCCGTACAACAAGCTCTTCGAGGAGCGGATCATCTTCGTCGGCGTCCAGATCGACGACGTCTCGGCCAACGACCTGATGGCGCAGCTCATCACGTTGGAGCAGCTCGACTCCGAGCGCGACATCCAGATGTACATCAACTCCCCGGGCGGGTCGTTCACGTCGCTGATGGCGATCTACGACACCATGCAGTTCGTCCGTCCGGACATCCAGACGGTGTGCATCGGCCAGGCCGCGTCCGCCGCGGCGATCCTGCTGGCCGGCGGGACCAAGGGCAAGCGCGGTGCGCTGCCCAACGCGCGGATGATGATCCACCAGCCCGCCACCGAGGGCATGCACGGCCAGGCCAGTGACATCGAGATCCAGGCCAACGAGATCACCCGGATCCGCCAGCAGCTCGAGGAGACGCTGGCCAAGCACACCGGGCGTACGGTCGAGCAGGTCTCGGACGACATCGAGCGGGACAAGATCCTGACCGCGGAAGAGTCCGTCGAGTACGGTCTCATCGACTTCGTGCTCCCCTACCGCAAGGCTTCCCTGAAGTAGGGTGCACGGGCGACACGAGCGCCGAACCGGGCCGGTTCCTGACCCGCCTGTGGCAATCCGGTGGTGAAGCCGGTCCGGTTCGTCGCTTAGTCTGGCGAAGAGCGACACACAGATCGCCTCGCCCGCCGGGCGGGGTGGCCTTAGTTTTGAGGAGTGGCTGGGTGGCACGCATCGGCGACGGCGGGGACCTGCTGAAGTGCTCGTTCTGTGGCAAGAGCCAGAAGCAGGTGAAGAAGCTCATCGCTGGCCCCGGTGTGTACATCTGCGATGAGTGCATCGAACTGTGCAACGAGATCATCGAAGAGGAACTCGCCGACGCCACCGACCTCACCTGGGACTCCCTTCCGAAGCCCCGTGAGATCTACGAGTTCCTCGACTCCTACGTGATCGGCCAGGACCGCGCGAAGAAGGCGCTCTCCGTGGCCGTCTACAACCACTACAAGCGTGTGCGTTCGGAGGGTGAGCGGCCCGGCGACGAGGACGTCGAGATCGCCAAGTCCAACATCCTCCTGCTCGGCCCGACGGGTTCGGGCAAGACGCTGCTCGCGCAGACGCTCGCCAAGATCCTCAACGTCCCCTTCGCGATCGCCGACGCCACGGTGCTGACCGAGGCCGGTTACGTGGGCGAGGACGTCGAGAACATCCTGTTGAAGTTGATCCAGGCCGCCGACTACGACGTCAAGAAGGCCGAGACCGGGATCATCTACATCGACGAGGTCGACAAGGTCGCCCGCAAGAGCGAGAACCCGTCGATCACCAGAGACGTCTCCGGCGAGGGTGTGCAGCAGGCGCTGCTGAAGATCCTGGAGGGCACGACCGCGAGCGTGCCTCCGCAGGGCGGGCGCAAGCACCCCCACCAGGAGTTCATCCAGATCGACACCACCAACGTGCTGTTCATCTGCGGTGGTGCTTTTGCCGGTCTGGACAAGATCATCGACTCGCGCACGGGCCAGCAGGGCATGGGCTTCAACGCGGAGCTGCGCCCCAAGAGCGAGGTCGACAGCAGCGAGGTCTTCGCCGAGGCGATGCCCGAGGACCTGCTCAAGTTCGGCATGATCCCGGAGTTCATCGGCCGCCTGCCGGTGATCACGAGCGTGCACGACCTCGACAACCCGGCGCTGATCCGGATCCTCACCGAGCCGAAGAACGCCCTGGTCAAGCAGTACCAGCGGCTCTTCGACCTCGACGACGTGGAGCTGGAGTTCTCCGAGGACGCCCTGTCCGCGATCGCCGAGCAGGGCATCATCCGCGGTACCGGCGCCCGCGGCCTGCGCGCGATCATCGAGGAGGTCCTGCTCTCGGTGATGTACGAGGTGCCCAGCCGCGAGGACGTGGGCCAGGTGATCATCACCCGCGAGGCCGTCGAGGAGCACGTGAACCCGACGATCGTGCCCCGCAACCAGCTCGGTGACGACGACGGGCAGCAGGAGAAGTCGGCCTAGCCTGCCACCCCGAGAACGACCGAGCGCCCGTCCCCGCACCCGGGGGCGGGCGCTCGTGTGCGTCACGTCTCAGGTGAGCGGCGCCCCTGATCGGGTAGGGGCGTTCCATGCCCCCTGAGCCCCCTCACCCCCTCCGCCGCCGGTTCATCGAGTTCCAGATCCGTGCCCGGGCCCGCCCCGGCAGAACCGCGGTCGTGCAGGGCATCCTCAGCGGATTCCTGTTCGCGCTCTTCTGGTTCGCGGCGATGTGGTTCGACCTGGTGCCGAGCGAGAGTTTCGATTCGGCCGTTGAGGCCGGTTTCTGGGCCCTGGCCATGGGGGTGGCCTTCGGGGCGACGATGGGCGGATGGTTCGCCTGGTACGCACGCCGGGCCGACCCCGAACCCCTGGTGGCCGGAACCCGCGCGGAGGACGTCCTCGCCGCCCGGAGGCAACTGGAAGGGGGCCACCTCGGCGGTCCACCGGAGATCGACCGCCTCACCGTGCAATTCGCCCGCCAGATGCTCCGTATGCCTTGGTGGCCGCGGACCTCGGGGGTGTTCTTCGCGCTCATGGCGATGCTCAACTGGACCCTGGTCGCACTGAGCGAGGGTTCCTGGATCCACCTCGCCGGGGCCGTCATGTTCACCGTCGGGGTGGTGTCTCTCTACTTCTGCAACCGCTGGGTGGTGCGCAGACGGGCTGCAGCGGAGGAGGTCCTGGCCCTGGCCGACACCGGTGAAGCACCGCCGGCCCCGGAGCAGGGCTGAGCCGGGCGGTCAGCCCTCCTCGAGGATGCGCTCCATGCGGGAGATCTCGGTGTTCTGCTCGGCGATGAGGTCGTTGGCCATCTCCAGGACCTGGCGGTCGCTGCCGTCGGCCATGACGTCCTCGGCCATGGTGACCGCGCCCCGGTGGTGCTCACTCATGAGCTCCACGAAGAGCTGGTCGAAGTCGTCGCCCTCGGCCGACTCCAGGCGCTCGAGGTCCTCCTCGGAGACCATGCCCTCCATGTCGTCGTGGTCGACGTCGAGCACGCACTCGGCGACGTCCTCGCCCTCCGCGTGGTGGTCCCCGTCGCCCTCGAGACCACAGAAGTTCTGGTGGGCGGGGTTCTCGCGGGCCGGGGCGAAGACGTTCTCCTCCAGCCAGCTCTCCATCGCGGTGATCTCCGGTTCCTGCGCCGCCGAGATGCGGTCGGCGATCCGCTCGATGCCGTCGCGCTCGTGGCGGTCGGGGACCAGGTCGGTCATCTCCAGGGCCTGCGTGTGGTGCTCGATCATCATCACGAGGTAGTCGACGTCGGCCTCGTTGTGGCCCTGCTCCTCGGCGAGCGCGGCGATCTGTTCCTGGGTGGCGGGTGAGGAGGACTCCCCGGGGGCGCCGGGGGCGATGACGTTGGCGGACTCCTGGTCGGCGTCGTCGGTGCAGGCGGTCGCGGCGAGCAGGACGAGGGCCGATCCGGTGGCGAGTGCGAGGCGGCGCACGAGGTGTCCTCCAGGGGTGGGGGCGGGCGCGGGCGCAGGGCCCGCGGTGTCGGCCGTGTGCGACACCCTGCGGGGTTTTCTACTCAGTCCGCGGGTGTTTTGTCCAGCCCTGGGTTCCGGTGGCGCGTCCCCGTCGAGGCGGGGCCACGTGTGCACCCTTACGTCATCAGATGTCCGATCTCGGTGTTTCGCCTGGTCTGTGGCCTGTGCGGTGAGTACAACACAAAGTAGTCAAAAGACTGCTTTCTGTGTTTTTCGGGGGTGGGTATGGGGGTCGTACCAGGGCGCGGAGAACGCTCCGCGGTGCACCGGGCGGCGACAGCGTCGGTGTTGGTCCTGTTCGCCGCGGCAGGGGCCGCGCCGGGCGCGTGGGCCGCGGACGGGGTCGAGACCGGCGGGGGAGTGGTGCACCTGGCCAACGTCCCCAAACAGCCGGGCCTGGACAGCGAGCCACAGTTCAACTCCGACCTCGCCTTCAGCGGTGACTACGCCATCGGAGGCAACTACGACGGGTTCACCGTCTACGACATCTCACAGCCGGAGGACCCCCAGGTGGTCTCCACGGTGGTGTGCCCCGGCGGACAGGGCGACGTCACCGTCAGCGGGGACCTGCTCTACTTCTCCGTGGACTACCCGCGGGCGGGCGAGGAGTGCGGTGACGCCGAGGTCCCCGCGTCCGACCCCGACGGGTTCGAGGGGATGCGGATCTTCGACATCTCGGACAAGGCCGACCCCGAATACGTGAAGGCGGTGCGCACCGACTGCGGTTCGCACACCAATACGCTCGTGCCCGGGGAGGACGGGACCGACTACATCTACGTGTCCTCGTACTCGCCGTCGGAGAACTTCCCGAACTGTCAGCCGCCGCACGACAAGATCTCGATCATCGAGGTGCCCACGGCCGACCCCGCCTCGGCCGAGGTGGTCAACGAACCCGTGCTGTTCCCGGACGGCGGCCACGAGGAGACCACCGGCTGCCACGACATCACCGCGTACCCGGAGAAGAACATCGCGGCCGGCGCCTGCATCGGCGACGGCATCATCATGGACATCACCGACCCCGTGAACCCCGAGGTCGTCGAACGCGTCCAGGACGAGAACTTCGCCTTCTGGCACTCGGCCACCTTCACCGACGACGCGAACAACGTCGTCTTCACCGACGAGCTCGGCAGCGGCCACGCGGCCACCTGCGACGAGGAGACCGGTCCCGAACGCGGCGCCAACGCGATCCACTCGCTCGACGACAGCGGGGAAAGCCCGAACCTCGAATTTCGGAGCTACTTCAAATTGCCGAGGCACCAGTCCGAAACTGAGAACTGTGTGGCGCACAATGGTTCGCTCATTCCGGTTCCGGGCGGTGACTTCTTCGTGCAGGCCTGGTACCAGGGCGGGGTCTCGATCATCGACATGAGCGACCCCGACAACCCCGAGGAGATCGGGTACTTCGACCGCGGGCCGTGGGACCCCGACCAGCTCAGTACGGCCGGATCGTGGTCGGCCTACTACTACAACGGCCACGTGTACTCCTCGGACATCCAGCACGGGCTCGACGTCCTGCGCCTGACCGACGAGCGCACCCGGGGCGCGGAGGAGATCGTCATGGATGAGTTCAACCCGCAGTCCCAGCCCGTCTACGACCAGGGCTGACACCGCTCCGCGGCAGAACCGGCGGCCCGGGGGCGCAGGGCGTTCCCGGGCCGCCGCCGTTGTACCTGGACGCAGTGGACTGTCCGTTCGGCCCATGAGAACGCCGTGTTAAGAACAAGGTTTCTTTTGTTCCCCCCTATACATTTTGATGTTGAACTGTGTACGTTCTTCCTGTTTAGCTCCATTCGGACTCAGGAGTACGCATGGCGTCTTCCCCCGGTTCCCCCAGACGTCGACACTCCGGCGCCCTCAAGGGGGCCGCCACCCTCGCGGCGACCGCGCTCGCCCTCTCGGTGCTGGGCCCTGCCTCGGCCGGCGCCGACGAGACCGCCTTCGAGAGCGACGCCGAGACGAGCCCCAACCTCACGCACGTGGCCAACGTGCCCAAGTCCGAGGCCATGGACGCCTGGAATTCCGACCTGGCGTTCACCGGCGACTACGCCATCGGCGGCAACTACAACGGGTTCACCGTCTACGACATCTCCGAGCCCGAGGACCCCCAGGTCGTGTCCGAGGTGGTCTGCCCGGGCGGCCAGGGCGACGTGTCGGTCAGCGGCGACCTGTTGTACTTCTCCGTGGACTACCCGCGCGCCGACGAGGAGTGCGGCGCGCCGGAGGTGCCCACCACGGACCCCGACGGTTTCGAGGGGATGCGGATCTTCGACATCTCCGACAAGGCCGACCCCGAGTACATCACCGCCGTCGCCACGGACTGCGGTTCACACACCAACACCCTGGTCCCGGGCAAGGACGGCGAGACCGACTACATCTACGTGTCCTCGTACTCGCCTTCCGAGGACTTCCCGAACTGTCAGCCGCCGCACGACAAGATCTCGGTGATCGAGGTCCCGCTGGACGACCCCGCCTCGGCCGAGGTCTCCGGCGAACCCGTGCTCTTCCCCGACGGCGGCCACGAGAGCACCACCGGGTGCCACGACATCACGGCCTACCCCGAGGAGGACGTCGCCGCCGGTGCGTGCATGGGCGACGGCATCCTCATGGACATCAGCGACCCGGCCGAACCCGTCGTGACCGAGGTGGTCCAGGACGACAACTTCGCGTTCTGGCACTCGGCGACCTTCACCAACGATGGCGGCACGGTCCTGTTCACCGACGAGCTCGGCGGCGGTACCAGCCCTATCTGCACCGATGCCCACGACGAGACACAGGGCGCCAACGCGCTCTACACGGTCGCCGGTGAGGCCGACGACCCGGAGCTGGAGTTCGCGAGCTACTACAAGATCCCCCGCGAACAGACCGACACCGAGAACTGCGTGGCCCACAACGGCTCGCTCATCCCGGTTCCCGGGCAGGACTTCTTCGTCCAGGCCTGGTACCAGGGCGGCGTCTCGGTCATCGACTTCAACGACCCGGCCGACCCGCAGGAGATCGGCTGGTTCGACCGCGAGCCCATCGACGAGGACGAGCTGGTGCCCGGCGGGTCGTGGTCGGCCTACTACTACAACGGCTACGTCTACTCCTCCGACATGGAGCGCGGACTCGACGTGATCCGGCTGGACGACCCCCGCCTCCGCCCGGCCGAGGACGTCACCTACGACGAGTTCAACCCGCAGTCCCAGCCCGAGTACCGACCCGGGCGCTGACCCCGCAGACCCCCGCCCCGCGCCGGCCCCCACGAGCCGGCGCGGGAAGGCGGGAGGGGCGAGCCGTGTGCCTCGCCCCCGTCCCCCACCCGACCCGCTAGTACACCTGGAGCTCCCATGCCCCCACTGCTCCGCGGACGCCGCCGCGGCGCGGGCGCCCTCGCCACGGCGGCCGCGGCCACGCTCTTCCTCGGGCTGGTGGGCCCCGCGGCTGCCCACGCCGACGAGGCCCCCTCCGACGACGTGACGAGCAGCAACGTCGACCACATCGCCAACGTGCCCAAGCCGGCGGCGGTGAGCAGCACCAACTCCGACCTGGCCTTCACCGGCGACTACGTGATCGGCGGCAACTACGACGGTTTCGTCATCTACGACGTGTCCAGCCCCGACGACCCGCAGATCGTCTCCGAGGTCGTGTGCCCCGGCGGGCAGGGCGACGTCACCGTCAGCGGCGACCTCGTCTACTTCTCCGTGGACTACCCCCTCGCCGACGAGGAGTGCGGTTCGCCCGAGGTGCCGGTGACCGACCCGGACGGTTTCGAGGGGATGCGGATCTTCGACATCTCCGACAAGGCCAACCCCGAGTACGTCTCCGCCGTGCGCACGGACTGCGGTTCGCACACCAACACCCTGGTGCCGGGCGAGGACGGGACCGACTACATCTACGTCTCCTCCTACGCCCCGTCCGAGGAGTTCCCGAACTGCCAGCCGCCGCACGACAAGATCTCCATCATCGAGGTCCCGCTCGACGACCCCGCCTCGGCCGAGGTGGTCAACGAGCCCGTGCTGTTCCCGGACGGCGGCAACGAGGACCAGGAGAACCTCCTGCGCCCCACCGAGGGCTGCCACGACATCACCGCCTTCCCCGAGGACGACATCGCGGCGGGCGCGTGCATGGGTGACGGCATCCTCATGGACATCAGCGACCCGGTCGAGCCGGTCGTGACCGAGGTGATCCAGGACGAGAACTTCGCGTTCTGGCACTCGGCGACCTTCACCAACGACGCCGGGACCGTGCTCTTCACCGACGAGCTCGGCGGCGGTGGCGCCCCCACCTGCACCGAGGAGATCGGGCCCGAGCACGGCGCGAACGCGATCTACACGATCGAGGGCGAGGCCGACGACCCGGCGCTCGAGTTCGCCAGCTACTTCAAGATCGACCGCCACCAGGGCGACGAGACCTGCGTGTCCCACAACGGCTCGTTGATCCCCGTCGAGGGCCAGAACTACTTCGTGCAGTCCTGGTACACCGGCGGCGTCTCGATCATCGACTTCAACGACCCGGAGAACCCGCGCGAGATCGGCTACTTCGACCCCGACTCCCGCATCGACCCGGACATCGAGGACGGCAGCAGCTGGTCGGCGTACTACTACAACGGCCACGTCTACTCCTCCGACATGAGCCGCGGGCTGGACGTGCTGTACCTCGACGACCCGCGCCTGCGGCCGGCCGAGGACGTCACCTACGACGAGTTCAACCCGCAGTCCCAACCCGTGCACGGGCCCGGGCGGTGACCTGCACCCCCGCATGACTCCCCGGGGCGCCGCGCACCGCGCGGCGCCCCGCCGTCACGTGTGCGTCCCCGCGCACACGCCCCCGCGAACAGGACGGACCCCATGAGACCCTTCCCCCGACCACGCGCGCTCGGTCGCGCGGCCCTGGCCACCGCCTCTGCGGCCCTGCTGTCGGCCGGCCTGCTGGCCCCCGCCCACGCCGACGATGAGCCGCCCGCCGACGAGATCATCAGCGACAACCTCGAACACGTCGCACACATCGACAAGCCCGAGGCGGTCAGCGACACCAACTCGGACCTGGCCTTCACCGGCGACTACGCCATCGGCGGCAACTACGACGGCTTCGTCGTCTACGACATCTCCGAGCCCGAGGACCCGAGCATCGTCTCCGAGGTCGTGTGCCCCGGCGGGCAGGGCGACGTCACCGTCAGCGGCGACCTGCTCTACTACTCCGTCGACTACCCGCGCGCCGACGAGGAGTGCGGTTCGCCCGAGGTGCCGGTGACCGACCCGGACGGGTTCGAGGGGATGCGCATCTTCGACATCTCCGACAAGGCCAACCCCGAGTACGTCTCCGCCGTGCGTACCGACTGCGGTTCGCACACCAACACGCTCGTTCCCGGCAAGGACGGGGAGACCGATTACATCTACGTCTCCTCCTACGGGCCCTCGGAGGAGTTCCCGAACTGCCAACCGCCGCACGACAAGATCTCCATCGTCGAGGTCCCGCTCGACGACCCCGCCTCGGCTGCGCTCCTGGACGACCCGGTGCTGTTCCCCGACGGCGGGCACGAGACCACCGAGGGCTGCCACGACATCACCGCGCTGCCCTCGGAGGACATCGCCGCGGGCGCGTGCATGGGTGACGGCATCCTCATGGACATCAGCGACCCCGCGGAGCCCGTGGTCACCGAGGTCATCCAGGACGAGAACTTCGCCTTCTGGCACTCGGCCACGTTCACCAACGACGCGAAGAACGTCCTGTTCACCGACGAGCTCGGCGGTGGTGGCGCCCCCACCTGCACCGAGGAGATCGGACCGGAGCGCGGCGCCAACGCCATCTACACCCTCGACCTGGACAACGAGGGCGAGGCCATGGAGTTCGCGAGCTACTTCAAGATCGACCGCCACCAGGGCGACCAGGTCTGCGTCTCGCACAACGGCTCGCTGATCCCCGTGCCCGGGCAGGACTTCTTCGTGCAGTCCTGGTACCAGGGCGGCGTCTCGGTCATCGACTTCAACGACCCCGAGGACCCGCGCGAGATCGGCTTCTTCGACGCCGACTCCCGTGTCGAGCCCGACGTCGAGGACAACGACAGCTGGTCGGCGTACTACTACAACGGCTACGTCTACTCCTCCGACATCGAGCGCGGCCTCGACGTCCTGAAGATCACCGATCCGCGCCTGCGCCCGGCGGAGGACGTGGTCTACGACGAGTTCAACCCGCAGTCGCAGCCCGTCTACGAGCCCGGACGCTGACACCGGGGGGCGGGGGTGGGACCGCACGGGCCCGCCCCCGCCGCACTCACCCGCGGCCGAACAGGGTGTCGGTGGGTGCCTCCACGGCCTCCAGCACCCGCCCGGTGAAGTAGACGGTGCCCAGCGCCAGCACCCGGTCGCCCAGCGCCGCGACGGCCCCCGGGGTGACCGCGTCGGCGTCGATGCGGGACCAGTGGTCGGGCAGCGCGTGGTCGAAGCGCAGGTGCGCCTCGGGCAGCCGCACGGCTGTGACGCGGAGTCCGGCCAGGGCCTCCTCGGCCCCGGCGACGTCCTTGTGGTCGGGCAGGCACAGCAGCACGTGGTCGACCCCGCCCCACACCGCGCGGGCGTGCGCGAGCGCGGCCGCCACCCCCTCGCCGTTGATCGCCGAGTCCACGATCACCTCGCCCGCGTGGCCGGGCACCGGGTGGCGGGAGAGGCGGGCCGGGAGCCGCACGCTCTCCAGGACCCGCGTGAGCAGGCCGTCCGGCGCGCGGTCCTCGCCCAACAGCCCCAGCATGCGGTCGGCCGCGGCCACACCCAGGACCCCGGAGGCGGCGGACAGCCCGGGCGGGCGCAGGTCCGGCGGGGGCCAGGCGTCCTGCGTGTCCGGGTCGACGGTCTCCGCCCGTACCGCGTCCCCGGTCGCCTCTGCCAGCGCGTCGCCGATCGCGTCCTCCACCTCGGAGGTCTGGGGCAGGCTCACCAGCGACTGCGTGTGCACCCCCGCGACCCCGGCCTTCTCGCGCGCGATCTCGGGGACCGTGTCGCCCAGCACGCCCAGGTGTTCGCCGAAGACCTTGCCCATCGCCACCACCTCGGGGCCGATGAGTCGGAGCTCGTCGCGGTGGCCGCCCATGCCGGCCTCCAGCACACACACCCGGGCACCGGTGTTGCGGGCGTGCAGCAACCCCGCCATCAGGAACATCCCGCTGGGCGCCAGGTACCCGCCGAACTCCTCCACCGGGGGCAGTGACAGGCGGCCCCGGTCCAGCTCCGAGGCCAGGCCGGCCAGCTCCTCCTCGGTGACCGAGGTGCCGTCGTGGCGCACCCGCTCCCGGTAGGAACGGAAGCTCGGCCCGGTCACCAGCACGTTCCCGATCGCGGCCGCCGACAGCGCCGCCGACGCGTAGGTCGCGGTCGTGCCCTTGCCCTTCGACCCGACCACCCCCACGACGGGCACACGGGGACGGTCCAGTCCCAGCTCCCGCAGGAGCGCGTCGGCACGGTCCAACGAGCGGCGCTGACCGGGGCGGCGGGCGGACCACTCGGCGAAGAACGGATCGAGTCGCGGCATGCCCCCAGTATGACCGGTGCGAGATCGGCCACCGAACCCGTGGCCCCGGGCGGTGCCGCAGGTGGCGGCACGTAAACTGGCGGCCGTGTACACGCCGACGAGCATCGAGAAGCCATGACCGAACCGAGCGTCCACGAGCGCTACGCCGAGGTCACCGCGGAGATCATGTCCCGCGCACCCGAGTCGGAGATCGACCCGACCCTGGAACGTGTGCGGACCCTGCTCGACCTGCTGGGTGACCCGCAGCGTTCCTTCCGCGTCATCCACGTCACCGGCACGAACGGCAAGACCTCCACCGCCCGCATGATCGACGCGCTCGTGCGGGCCCGGGGACTGCGGGTGGGCCGGTACACGAGCCCGCACCTGCGCACCGTGCGCGAGCGCATCGTCGTGGACGGTGAGCCGATCTCCGAGCAGGCCTTCGTCGAGGCCTACGAGGACATCCGTCCCTTCGTCGACATGGCCGACTCCATGAGCGACATCCCGTTGTCGTTCTTCGAGATCCTCACCGTCCTGTCCTACGCCGTCTTCGCCGACGCACCGGTGGACGTGGCCGTGGTCGAGGTCGGCATGGGCGGGCGCTGGGACGCCACCAACGTCGTGGACGGCGACGTTGCGGTGCTGACCCCGATCGCCGTCGACCACACCGAGTACCTGCCCGACAGCCCCGAGGGCATCGCCGAGGAGAAGGCCGGCATCATCAAGCCGGGTTCGATCGCGGTGGTGGCCCAGCAGCCGCTGCCGGTGGCCGAGGTCCTCATGGAGCAGGCCGCCGAGATCGGCGTGACCGTGGCCCGCGAGGGACCGGAGTTCGGTGTGGCCGCGCGCGAGGTCGCGGTCGGCGGGCAGCAGATCGCGATCAAGGGCATCACCGCCAACTACGAGCAGATCTTCCTGCCGCTGTTCGGCGAGTACCAGGCGAGCAACGCCGCCGTGGCCGTGGCCGCGGTCGAGGCCTTCTCGGCGGGCACCGGCGACGGCCCGGCCCTGGACCCGGAGGTCGTGGGGGAGGCCCTCACCGGCACCGAGGCACCCGGCCGACTGGAGGTGGTGCGTACCAGCCCCACCATCGTCGCCGACGCCGCACACAACCCGGCAGGCATGATCGCCACCGCCGAGGCCGTGGAGGAGGCCTTCTCCTTCAGCCGGCTCGTCGGCGTGGTCGCGGTCATGGCCGACAAGGACGTCGAGGGGATCCTCGAACCCCTCGAACCGCTCCTCGACCACATCGTCGTCACCCGCAACTCCTCACCGCGCTCACTGGACACCGAACGCCTCGCCCAGATCGCCGAGGAGGTCTTCGGCGAGGACCGCGTCCACACCGCGCCCCGCCTCGACGACGCCATCGACCGGGCCGTGGGCCTGGCCGAGGACGGCGCCGAGTTCGGCGGGGCCGGTGTGCTGGTCACGGGCTCCGTGGTCACCTCCGGGGACGCCGTGCACCTGCTGCGCGGCTCCGCGGACGAACGCGGCTCCACCGAAGAGCGCGATTCCGACTCATAGCGGCCCCACCCCAACAGACGAAGGGAAACCCCGTGCGTACAGTCGCGGCTGTCGTCCTCGTGTTCGAGGCCATCGTCATCGGCCTGGCCGTCCCGGTGGCCATCAACCTCGGAGGGATCGCCCCGGGCCTGGCCGCGGGCCTGTGGGGCGGCATGGCCCTGGCCGCGCTGGTCCTGGCGGGGCTGCAACGCCACACCTGGGCGCACTACGCGGCCTGGGCGCTGCAGGCGGCCGTCCTGTTCAGCTCCTTCTGGGTGGACGGGATGATGCTGGCCGCGATCGTGTTCGCCTCGCTCTGGGTGGTCGGCGTGATCATGGGTCAGCGGATCGACGACCGGGCCGCCGCGATGAAGGCGGCAGAGGCCGGTTCGTGAGGCGGCGCCGAACCGCCTGTCCCCAGCACGTCGTCGCAGGAAACGCGATAGTCTGACGCCGGTCGCGGGTTCTAAGCCGACCGGCGCGGTGGTCACCCCCTCCCGTGTCGCGGCGGGCCTGCGGCACCCAGCCGATCCCTTCCTTCTTCCGCGTGCGTACGACGCCGTGGGCGGGTTCCCGTCCGCGTGCGCCACGCGGAGTCATCAGTGAGGAGTTGACACGCACGTGGAGCGCACTCTCGTTCTCATCAAGCCCGACGGTGTCCGCCGCAACATCGTCGGCGAGGTCATCTCGCGCATCGAGCGCAAGGGCCTGAACATCGTCGCGATGGACATGCGCACCCTGGACGCCGACACGGCCAAGACCCACTACGAGGAGCACGCCTCGCGCCCGTTCTTCGGGTCGCTGGTCGAGTTCATCACCGGTGGTCCGCTGGTGGCCATGGTCGTCGAGGGCGAGCGCGCCATCGAGGCCTTCCGGGCCCTGGCCGGGGCGACCGACCCGGTCACCGCCGCGCCCGGCACCGTCCGCGGTGACTTCGCGCTGGAGGTCCAGCAGAACATCGTGCACGGCTCGGACTCCACCTACTCCGCCGAGCGCGAGATCAAGCTGTTCTTCCCCGACCTGTAGGTCGGAGTGCGGCCCGTGGGCCGCACCGACGCCGCCCTGCGGTGGAAGCCTGAACCCGGCCGGGGCGTGGCCACCACGCCCCGGCCGACGTGTCTCGGGCTGCGCCGGGCCGTGTCTTCAGGGGCGAGGCAACAATTCGGAGTGTTTCCGTAACGGGCTAAGTGCAGGCCGTTACCCTATGTGGGAATCAATACCCAACGTGCCGGATCGACTACGTATGGTCGCACCGTGCAACCACGTCCGACACGGCGCCTCTGAGGACGTTACATGCCGAACAACCTTGCTTTTCTCGGCCGGGACATGGCCGTGGACCTTGGAACCGCCAACACGCTCGTCTACGTGCGCGGGCGCGGCATCGTTCTGAACGAGCCCTCGGTGGTCGCGGTCAACACGTCCACCGGAAAGATCGTCGCGGTCGGCATCGAGGCCAAGCAGATGATCGGCCGCACGCCCACCAACATCTCCGCCATCCGCCCGCTCAAGGACGGCGTCATCGCCGACTTCGAGATCACCGAGCGGATGCTGCGCTACTTCATCCAGAAGATCCACCGGCGCCGGCACTTCGCCAAACCGCGTGTCATCGTCGCGGTTCCCAGCGGCATCACCTCGGTCGAGCACCGTGCCGTGAAGGAAGCCGGATACCAGGCCGGGGCACGCCGGGTCTACATCATCGAGGAGCCCATGGCCGCCGCGATCGGCGCCGGGCTCCCCGTCCACGAACCCACCGGCAACATGGTCGTGGACATCGGCGGCGGCACCACCGAGGTCGCCGTCATCTCCATGGGAGGCATCGTCACCTCCCAGTCCATCCGGGTGGGCGGCGACGAACTCGACCAGGCCATCGCGACCTTCGTCAAGAAGGAGTACTCCCTGATGATCGGGGAGCGCACCGCCGAGGAGATCAAGATGGCGATCGGCTCGGCCTACCCCACCTCCGCCGAGGAGGTGCACGCCGAGGTGCGTGGCCGAGACCTGGTCAGCGGTCTGCCCAAGACCGTCGTCATGTCCGAGTCCGACGTCCGACAGGCCATCGAGGAACCGGTCACCGCCATCATCGACGCGGTCAGAACCAGCCTCGACAAGTGCCCGCCGGAGCTCTCCGGCGACATCATGGACCGCGGCGTCGCCGTCACCGGCGGCGGCGCTCTGCTGCGCGGGCTCGGCGACCGGCTCCTGCACGAGACCGGGATGCCCATCCACCTGGCCGACAACGCACTCGACTCCGTCGCGGTGGGTTCGGGCACGTGCGTGGAGAACTACGAGCGTCTGCACCAGGTCCTCGTCCCGGAACGGCGGCGGTGACATGTTCCGCGATTCTTCGAGGTCACGGCTGACACTGCTCGCACTGGTCGCCGCGGCCGTGGTCCTGCTGGCCCTGGACGGCCGGCCGGGCAGCGACCCCGTCACCGGCACAGCCCGGGCGGGGGCCGAGCTCGCGTTCGCCCCCGTCGCCGGCGGGGTCGGACACGTCGCCGACCCGGTCACCGGCCTGTACCAGGGGATCAAGGAGGGCCCGGAGGCCGCCGACCGCATCGCCGAGCTGGAAGAGGCCAACGCCGAACTCGAGTCCGAGCTCGAGGCCGCCGCGCTCGACGAGGACCGGGCCGACCAGCTCGACGACCTGCTCCACCTTTCCGGCCTGGGCGAGTACGAGATCGTGCCCGCCCGGGCCATCACCCATGTCACCTCGCAGGGGTACGCGCACACGGCGACGCTCGACGCCGGCACTCGGTCCGGTGTCGAGAAGAACATGACGGTGGTCAACGGCCAGGGCCTGGTCGGCAAGGTCACCGAGGCCGGCCCGCGTACCTCCACCGTTCTGCTCACCACCGACCACAACTCGTCGGTCGGGGCGCGGCTGGAGGGCTCCGGCAAGATCGGCGTCGCCGGCGGAGGCAAGGTCCCCGGTGCGCCCGAGGCCGACCTGACCTACGAGCTCTTCGACATGGAGACCCAGATCGAACCCGGGGACCGCATCGTCACCCTGGGCTCGCACGACGGAGCACCCTTCGTGCCCGGCGTCCCGATCGGGACCGTCGAAGAGGTGCACGTCTCGCCCGGTGCGCTCAGCCGGGTCGCGTCCATCGAACCGGCGGTCGACCACGCCTCGCTCGACACCGTCGGGGTGGTCGTGGACAGTCCGGCCGGCGACCCGCGCGACTCGCTGCTGCCGCCCAAGCCCGATCGTGAGGAGGACCGATGAGGGCAGCTCTCACGTTCGTGATGGTGGCCGTGGCCGTCCTGGCCCAGGCCGCCGTCGTCAACCGGCTCCCGCTCGACTGGCCCGCCGGGCCCGACCTGGTGGTGGGGGCCGTCGCCGTGGTCGCCCTCACCACCGGGCCCGCCGTGGCCGCCGCCTGCGGGTTCGCCGCGGGGCTGGCACTGGACGCCCTGCCCCCGGCCGAACACACCATGGGGACCCACACGCTCCTGCTGTGCCTGGCCGGCTACGTCATCTCACTGCTGTACCGCAACACCGGGATGTCCGGGTCCTTCGGCGGCCGGGTCTCGGCCTGGACCGCCCTGGGCGTGACCCTCCTGGCCGCCCTGGCCATGGGGGTCACCTTCGCCGCGATCGGGTTCTTCACCGGCGACCCGCGAGTGGACCTTCCGGGCGCAGCTCTCACCGTCGGGATCGGCACGGCCGCGACCGCGGTCGTGTCCCCGTTGGTCGTCCTGCCGATCCTCTGGGTGCGCAACGCCTTCGCCGAGGTCGACTTCGCGACGGTCCAGGGCCCCATGTCACCAGGGGGGTGGTGACCAGTGCACAGACCACCGGTCGACCCCACACTTCCCGGCCCGCGCCTGGGCCGGCTCGGACTCATCCTCGTCCAGGTCGTCGTGATCTCGTTGTTCGCGGCCCTGGGCGCACGCCTGTGGTACCTCCAGGTGCCCATGGCCGACTACTACAGGGAGCTCGCCGAGGCCAACCACCAGCAGGAGCTCGTCGTGCCCGCCACCCGGGGGCAGATCCTCGACTCCAGCGGCCGCGCCATGGTCAACAACCGCACCGAGCTGGTGGTCTCGGCCGACTACCACGAGCTCCAGGGCATGGACGACGGCGGCGAGGCCGTCCTGACCGAACTGTCCGAGGTCCTGGACGAGCCCGTCGAGGAACTCCAGCAGCGCATGCGCCTGTGTGGGCCGGAGGTGGAGCGCCCCTGCTGGCCGGGGTCGCCGTACCAACCGGTCACCCTGGCCGAGGACGTCGAGGGCCCCGTCGCCCTGCAGATCATGGAGCGTTCCGACGACTTCCCGGGGATCACCGCGCAGGCCCAGGCGCTGCGCGAGTACCCCTACGAGGACCACGCCGGACAGATCCTCGGTTACATCCAGCCCGTCACCGAGGAGGAGCTCGAGGAACGCGACGAACTGCGCTCCCGGTTCACCGGGATCGACCAGGTCGGCCGCGACGGGCTCGAGGCCACCTACGACAACGAACTGCGCGGCACCTCGGGTCTGCGCACCCTCGGCGTGAACAACCACGGCGAGGTCATGGACGTCATCTCCGACGAGGAACCCGTCGCCGGGCGCCACCTGATCACCCACCTGGACATGAACATCCAGAAGGTCGCCGAGCGTGCGCTCGAACAGGGCATGGAACAGGCCCGCCCCGAGAACATCGCCGACTCCGGTGCGGCCGTGGTCATGGACGTCAAGAACGGCGGGATCGTCGGCATGGCCAGTCTGCCGACCTACGACCCGACCATCTGGGAGGGCGGCGTCGACCAGGAGACCTTCGACGAGATCCTCAGCGAGGAGGCGGGCGAACCGCTGCTCTCCCGCGCCGTGCAGGGCACCTATCCGCCCGGTTCCACGTTCAAGATCGCCTCGATGCTCGCGGCCGTGGAGGACGGGGCGTCCCTGCGTTCGACCTACGCCTGCCCCGGTTCGGTGAGCCTGGCCGGGCAGAGCTACGAGAACTTCGAGGGTTCGGCGCAGGGTTCGGTCAGCCTCAGGCAGGCCATCATCGACTCCTGCAACACCGTCTTCTACAACTTCGGCTACCAGATGTGGCAGAAGGACGGCGGCCTGCACCCGGACGGCGAACCCGACGAGACCATGGCCGAGACCGCCCGCGACCTCGGCTTCGGCTCGCCGACCGGGATCGACCTGCCCTACGAGACCGGCGGCCGCATCCCCGACCGCGACTGGAAGCGCACCTTCTGGGAGGAGACCCGCGAGGAGAACTGCGAGCGGGCCGAGAAGGGATACCCGGACGTCGACGACCCGTCCGCCGCCGCCTACATGAAGCAGCTCGCCCACGAACACTGCGTCGAGGGTTTCGAGTGGCGCGCCAACGAGGCCATCAACTTCGCGATCGGACAGGGCGACGTGCTCGTCAGCCCGCTCCAGCTCGCCACCGCCTACGCCGCCGTCGCCAACGGCGGAACCGTCTACGAACCCCGGGTGGTGCGCGCGCTGGCCGAGGCCGACGGTTCCGAGGTCGAGGAGATCGAACCGACGGTCAAGAACGAGCTGCCCACCGACGACGAGACCCTCAACTACCTGCAGGACGCGCTGACCGAGGTGACCAAGTCCGGTACCGGTCAGGGCGCCTTCGACGACTTCCCGCAGGACGAGATCTCGGTCGCCGGCAAGACCGGTAGCGCCGACGCCGAGGGGCGCGACGTCTCGTCGTGGTTCGCCTCGTACGCGCCGGCCGACGACCCTCAGTACGCGGTCGCGGTCCTGGTCTCCCAGGGCGGTACCGGTGGTGAGACCGCCGCGCCCATCGCCGCGGAGATCTACAAGGGCATCTACGGCTTCGAGTCCTCAGAGGACTCCGAGGACGTGGAGCAGGGTGACCCGGTACTGCCCGGCGGCACTCCGCACGAGGATCTCCCGACGATCCGTGAAGACGGTTCCATCGAGACGCTGGAGCCCTGATGCTCAACGAGATGGGAGGGCCGCCCCGGCGGCCCCTCGAACTGCGCAGGACGGTGAACAGTGCGGCCGGCGGGGCCCGGCGCCTGGACTGGATCCTGATCTGCGCCGTCATGGGCCTGTGTGTCCTGGGTGCGCTCCTGGTCTGGGCGGCGACCCTGCCCGGCGACGGCGGCGACCCCATGGAGTCGACCGAGCACCTGACCCGGCACCTGGCCCACATGGGTGTCGCGCTGGTCGTGGGGCTGGCGGTCGCCTCGATCGACTACCGGACCGTGCGCGCCTATGCCCCGCTGGTGTACCTGTTCACGCTGGTGGGGCTCGTCCTCGTGCTCACCCCGCTGGGCGCCGTCATCAACGGTTCCCGCGGGTGGATCGTCGTGGCCGGGTTCCAGTACCAGCCCAGTGAGCTGATGAAGGTCGGCCTCATCATGGTGCTGGCGACCCTGCTCGCCGAACCCCGGGACGGGGAGACCAGGCCGATGAGCCGCGACGTGCTCTTCTGCCTGCTCGTGGTCGTCGCACCGCTGGCCCTGGTGGCGCTGCAGCCCGACCTGGGCACCGCCCTGGTGCTGGGCGCGATCTTCCTCGGGATGCTCGTGCTCTCGGGCGCGTCCGTCTTCTGGGTCGCGGGCATGCTCGCCTGCGGGGCCCTGGCGGTGGCGGCCGTGTGGGTCTTCGACCTGCTCGAGCCGTACCAGATGCAACGCCTGGCGACCTTGATGGACCCGGCCGCCGATCCACAGGGGGCCGGGTACAACTCCGCCCAGGCCCTCATCGCGGTCGGCTCGGGCGGGTTCGAGGGCACCGGGTTGTTCCAGGGCGAGCAGACCCACGGGCGGTTCGTGCCCGAGCAGCACACCGACTTCGTCTTCACGGTGGCGGGGGAGGAGCTCGGGTTCCTCGGCGCCTTCGCGATCATCGCCCTGATCGCGATCGTGCTCTGGCGGGTCCTGCGCATCGCCCGCGCCTGCGACCTGCCCTACCCGCGCATGGTGTGCATCGGTGTGGCGACCTGGTTCGGGTCCCAGTCCTTCGTCAACATCGGGATGTGCCTGGGTGTCATGCCGGTGACCGGTATCCCGCTGCCGTTCGTCTCCTACGGGGGCACGGCGATCCTGGCCAACATGCTCGCGCTCGGCCTGGTGCTGGGCGTCAACTCCCGGGACCGCGGCTTCGAGTAGCCCGGAACCCGGCACCGCGCGGAGGCCCTTCCCGGAAAATCCCCGGGGAGGGCCTCCTTGCGCCGGTAGCCTGGGTGATCCGCCGTTGAACGACGTCCGCCGACCGAAGGCACACACCATGTCCGTCGAAAGCCTCTTCCCGCGCCTGGAGCCTCTTCTGTCCCGGGTGAGCAAGCCGATCCAGTACGTCGGCGGTGAGCTCAACTCCGTGGTCAAGGACTGGGATGAGACGCAGGTCCGCTGGGCGCTCATGTACCCGGACGCCTACGAGGTCGGGGTCCCCAACCAGGGCGTGCAGATCCTCTACGAGGTCCTCAACGAACAGGAGGGCGTCCTGGCCGAACGCACCTACGCGGTGTGGTCGGACATGGAGGAGCTCATGCGCGAGCACGGGATCCCCCACTTCACCGTCGACGGCCACCGCCCGGTCGGCGCCTTCGACATCCTCGGGGTCAGCTTCGCCAGCGAGATGGGCTACACGAACCTGCTCACCGCCCTCGATCTGGCCGGGATCCCCCGCTACGCCGAGGGGCGCACGGACGAGCACCCCGTCGTGCTGGCCGGTGGGCACTCCGCCTTCAACCCCGAACCCATCGCCCCGTTCCTCGACGCGGCGGTCCTGGGCGACGGTGAGGAGATCAGCCTCGCCATCAACGAGATCGTGCGCGAGTTCAAGGAGGAGGGCGAGCCCGGCGGCCGCGACGGCCTGCTGCTGCGCCTGGCCGAGACCGGCGGGGTCTACGTCCCGCGCTTCTACGACGTGGAGTACCACGAGGACGGCCGCATCGCCGCCTACACCCCGAACCGTCCCGGGGTGCCGCCGGTCGTGCAGAAGCACACCGTCATGGACCTCGACAAGTGGCCGTACCCGAAGAAGCCCATCGTGCCCACGGCCGAGTCGGTGCACGAGCGCTACAGCGTGGAGATCTTCCGCGGCTGCACGCGCGGGTGCCGGTTCTGCCAGGCCGGGATGATCACCCGCCCGGTGCGCGAGCGCAACAAGGAGACCGTGACCGAGATGGTCCAGGAGGGCGTGAAGAACTCCGGGTTCCAGGAGGTCGGTCTGCTCTCGCTCTCCAGCGCCGACCACAGCGAGATCGGCGGTATCGCCAAGGGGCTCGCCGACCGCTACGAGGGCACCAACACGGGCCTGTCGCTGCCCTCCACCCGCGTGGACGCCTTCAACATCGACCTGGCCAACGAGCTCACCCGCAACGGGCGGCGTTCCGGCCTGACCTTCGCGCCCGAGGGCGGCAGCGAGCGCATGCGCCGGGTCATCAACAAGATGGTCACCGAGGCCGACCTCATCCGTACCGTCACCGCCGCGTTCGAGGCGGGGTGGCGCCAGGTCAAGCTGTACTTCATGTGCGGGCTGCCCACCGAGGAGGACGAGGACGTCCTGGCCATCGCCGGCCTGGCCACGGAGGTGATCCGGACCGGGCGCGAGGTCACCGGGCGCAAGGACATCCGCTGCACCGTCTCCATCGGCGGGTTCGTGCCCAAGCCCCAGACCCCGTTCCAGTGGGCGGGCCAGACCCCGTACCAGGACGTGGACTCCCGCCTGCGCAAGCTGCGCGACGCCCTGCGCGGCGACCGCAAGTACGGCAAGTCCGTGGGCCTGCGGTACCACGAGGGACGCCCCTCCATCATCGAGGGCCTGCTCTCGCGCGGGGACCGCCGGGTCGCGGCGGTCATCGAGGAGGTCTGGAACGCCGGCGGGCGCTTCGACGGCTGGAGCGAGCACTTCTCGTATGAACGCTGGGAGAAGGCCGCCGAGGCCGCGCTGGCCGGCCAGGCGGTGGACCTGGACTGGTTCACCACCCGCGAGCGCGACGAGGACGAGGTCCTGCCCTGGGACCACCTCGACGCCGGGCTCGACCGGGACTGGCTGTGGCAGGACTGGCAGGACTCCCTGCACGGCGAGGAGTCGCTGGAGGTCGACGACTGCCGCTGGAACCCCTGCTACGACTGCGGGGTCTGCCCCAGCATGGGCACGGAGATCCAGATCAACACCCCCGCGGAGGGCCGCCCGATGCTGCCGCTGACGGTGGTCTGAGCCCGGGCGCGACGGGCGTACACACGAGAACGGCCCCCGGTCCGAGATGGACCGGGGGCCGTCGCTGTCCTGGGAGGGCGGAGCTGTAGACTTCGCGCCCTGAGGAGCCCGCCTGCCCCACGGGGAGGCGGGCGAAGGAGGAAGGGTACGGCCCGGCGCCCCGCTCGCGCCGGGCCGTACGTGTAATAAGACTCGCGGGGTGCGCCGGGGGTTGCCATCCTCAGCAGATTTTCTCCGGATTTTTTTGTGCGGCCCCCGCGTTCCCTCGGTGAACACCGGTTCGAACCCGGTCCGGGTCGGGAGGGACTTTTCGATCCCAGGTCAGTGGGGGAGATACCGGTATGCGTAGTCCTGTTGGCGCATGTGCACCGCGGTGCCCCGTACGCTGAACAGGACGAGGAACAGCCCCTTCAGGTCGCCGGACGGCCTCACAGAGCGGGCACAGAGGAAAGGAGTTGAGCTGCCCCCCGCACCCGAGGGCACCACCTCACCCTCCACCACCACACCCGGACACCGGCTTCGTGTCCGCTACGCCAAGCGCGGGCGCATGAGGTTCGCCAGCCACAGGGACATCGCCCGGGCGCTCGAGCGCGCCCTGCGTCGGGCCTCCGTGCCCGTGGCGTTCTCCCAGGGCTTCTCACCTCACCCCAAGATCTCCTACACCGGAGCGGCACCCACCGGCGTGGCCAGCGAGGCCGAGTACCTCGAACTCACTCTGGCCGAGGAGCGACCGCCCGAGAGCGTGCGCGCCGGCCTCGACGCGGCGATGCCCGACGGGATCGACATCGTGGAGGCCGTCGAGGCGCGCACACCGGGGCTCGCCGATCGGCTGCAGGCATCACTCTGGATGGTGGAACTGGCCGGCGTCGGCCCCGACGACGCCGCCGAGGCGGTGGCCGCCTACATGGCCGCCGACAGCGTCGAGGTGGAACGCGTGACCAAGAAGGGCCGCCGCCGTTTCGACACCCGGTCTGCGGTGGTGGACATCGACGTGTCGGGCGACACCGCTGAGCCGGAGCCAGAGGGACGACACGCGGCATATGCCATACTTCGTATGGTCGTACGGCACACGCAACCTGCTGTCCGACCCGACGACGTGCTGACCGGCCTCCGCCGAGTGGCCGACCTCGCGCCGCCGTCATCGACCTCGATGACCCGGCTGGCGCAGGGGCCGCTGGACGAGCCGACAGGTGCGATCGCCGACCCGCTCACCGTGGACCGGACCGACGCTCGGGCGACGAACCCCGGTACCGCGGACCCGTACGCCGAGGAGCGGCGCGACAACGCACCACAGCCGTCGGCGTCCACGACGGGGCTTTCGCAATGAACGGCCCCGTGGAAGGGGAACGTGGACGTGACCACAGGACTTTGCCCGGGGGCACACAGGTGCCGCCGGCGCTGACACAGCGACGACAGTTCTCGTGAGGCGGCGCAGGGACCGAGAGGCCCCTGCGCGCCCGGGAACTTTGACGGGAGACCGCCCGGATGCTCGACAACGAGCCCACGAACGGTGCCGACGGCACCGCGGGTACAACTGAAACGACCGACCACGGCGCGGGTACACCGGCCGAGGGGAACGGCGGGGTGCGCGTCTCTGCGCCGCCCGCGGGCAAGGGCGCTCGCCGCGCCGCCGGCCCTCCCCCCGAGCCCGACGAGATCTTCTCGCCGCCGTCGACCGACCGCGTCACCTCCATCGCCGGTTCCGGTGAGGGCGGCACGGTCAAGACCTCTGTGAGCACCCCCGCCTCGGGCCGTCGCACCGTGCGTGCGGCGGGCAGCCCCGCCGAGGCGCCTGCCGCGCGTACGAGCACGGCCGGTGCGAAGAAGCGCTCCGACAAGCGTGAGAGCGCCGCCGAGGACAAGACCGCCGACAAGCCCCGCCGCGAGAGCGCGGACGAGGCACAGCGCTCCGAGAAGGCCCAGCGGGAGCCCGCCGGGAAGAAGCAGCGGGGCAGGAAGAAGGAGCAGGAGGCCGACCGGGCCCCCGCCCCGGAGGAGACGGCCGACGAGGACACGTCGGAGGAGGGCTCCGCCCAGCCCGGCACCCTGTTCCAGCCGCCGAGCACGCTCTTCCAGCCGCCGGTCGCCACGGCGCGCGCGACCAGGGCCGCAGCGCCCCCGGAACAGCCCGGCAAGGACGAGAGCGCCGAAGAGGCCTCCGGGGACGACACCGGCTCCGCCGACCAGGACCACGACAACGACCACGACGGTGACGACGCCGGCGAGGAGCGCGGTGGACGCCGCCGTCGCCGCCGGGGCGGACGCGGTCGCGGCCGTTCCCGCACGGGTGAGAACGAGGGCCAGGACGCCCCCTCGGACGAGTCGGCGAAGAACGAGGGCGGCAAGGGCGAGAGCGACCGTTCCGCCGACGACAAGAAGAACACCTCCGGCCCCGACCAGGGTTCCAAGGACGACGAGGGCGACGACAACGGCAGCCGCCGCCGGCGCCGCCGTCGCCGCCGTTCCGGCACGGGCGGCGGTGACGGTTCCACCAACGACGACCCGCCGAACACCGTGGTCAAGGTGCGCGAGCCGCGCCCGGAGAAGCCCATCGAGGACGAGGTCCAGGCGGTCCGTGGATCCACGCGCCTGGAGGCCAAGAAGCAGCGCCGCCGCGAGGGCCGCGAGCAGGGCCGCCGCCGCGCCCCCATCGTGACCGAGTCGGAGTTCCTGGCCCGGCGCGAGGCGGTCAAGCGCGACCTGGTGGTCCGCCGGACCGGCGACCGCACGCAGATCGCGGTCATGGAGGACGACGTCCTGGTCGAGCACCACGTCGACCGCGCGAGCCACCGTTCCTACGTCGGCAACGTGTACCTCGGCCGTGTGCAGAACGTGCTGCCCTCGATGGAGGCGGCCTTCGTCGACATCGGCAAGGGGCGCAACGCCGTCCTGTACGCCGGCGAGGTCAACTGGGACGTGCTCGGCGTCGAGGGACAGCCCAAGCGCATCGAGTCGGTGCTCAAGTCCGGCCAGTCGGTCCTGGTGCAGGTCACCAAGGACCCGGTCGGCCACAAGGGCGCCCGCCTGACCAGCCAGATCAGCCTGCCCGGCCGCTACCTCGTGTACGTGCCCGGCGGTTCGATGACCGGCATCAGCCGCAAGCTCCCGGACAAGGAGCGTGCGCGCCTCAAGCAGATCCTCAAGAAGGTCATGCCCGCCGACGCCGGTGTGATCGTGCGCACCGCCGCCGAGGGCGCCAGCGAGGAGGAGCTGGAGCGCGACATCACGCGCCTGGCCAAGCAGTGGGACTCCATCCAGCGCAAGTCGAAGTCCAACACCGCGCCCGCGCTGCTCAACAGCGAGCCCGACCTGACCATCCGGGTCGTGCGCGACGTGTTCAACGAGGACTTCTCCAGCCTGGTGGTCTCCGGCGAGGAGGCCTGGGAGACCGTCCACGAGTACGTGGACTACGTCGCCCCGAACCTGGCCGAGCGCCTCTCGCACTGGACCGAGGACCGCGACGTCTTCTCCGCCTACCGAATCGACGAGCAGATCAACAAGGCCCTGGAACGCAAGGTCTGGCTGCCCAGCGGCGGATCGCTCATCATCGACCGCACCGAGGCGATGACGGTCGTGGACGTCAACACCGGTAAGTTCACCGGCCAGGGCGGCAACCTCGAGGAGACCGTCACCAAGAACAACCTCGAGGCGGCCGAGGAGATCGTGCGCCAGCTGCGGCTGCGCGACGTCGGCGGCATCATCGTCATCGACTTCATCGACATGGTCCTGGAGTCCAACCGGGACCTCGTGCTGCGCCGGATGCTGGAGTGCCTCTCCCGCGACCGCACCAAGCACCAGGTGGCCGAGGTCACCTCGCTGGGTCTGGTGCAGATGACCCGCAAGCGTGTGGGGCAGGGGCTGCTCGAGGCCTTCTCCCACACCTGCGAGCACTGCAACGGCCGCGGGGTGCTGGTCGCCGAGGAGCCGGTCGAGAACAAGGGCGGCAACGGCGGCGGCCGCAAGAAGAAGAACAAGGGCAAGGGCGACGCCGAGGCCTCCTCCGAGAAGGGCGGCAAGGCCGAGGACAAGGGCGGCAAGGACAAGGCCGACCAGGGCGAGAAGGCGGACCAGGGGTCCGACAAGCCCGGCGGCAAGGGTTCCAAGGCCGACAAGGGCGCCAAGGCGGAGAAGGTCGAGCAGCAGGCCGAGGACGCCGGTTCCGGGTCCGAGGCGGCCGAGCAGGCCGACGAGGCGCCCTCCGGCAAGAAGTCCAAGGGCCGCTCCAGGTCGGCCAAGGGCTCCGGCAAGAAGGCCGCCGCTGCCGCCGAGGAGTCCAAGGACGAGGGCGCCGGGGAGCAGGGCTCCGCCGATGGCGGGGACGAGCAGGCCGCACCCGTCGAGGAGGCGCCCGCCAAGCGGTCCCGCAAGCGTTCCACCCGGTCCAAGAAGGCCGCCGAGGCCGACCGGGCCTCCGAGACCGAACAGGTCACGGAGGAGAACACCGACAACGGCGCCGCCCCCGCCGAGGCCGAGGAGGCGCCCACCAAGCGCACCCGCAGGCGCACCACACGTTCGTCCGCGCGCAGCACGGGCGACGAGGGTGCGGACTCGGGCGAGGCCGAGGGATCGGTCTCCGAGGCCCCCGCGGCCGACGGTGACGACGAGGCCGCCGAGCGGCCCAAGCGGCGCCGTACCCGCCGCACCAGGACGGCGGCCTCCGCGGGGAGCACCGCCGACGCCGGCTGACCGGCGCTGGAGAAGACCAGGTCCGGGCCGGGTGTGACCCCGGTCCGGACCACGGTCCGATGTGCGGGCCTGTGGTGGGGCAGTGGTAACCTGGTGGACGGTGCGTCGGCGCGCTCCACGTGAACGCGCGCCCCGACACCGAAGTGCTCTCCACGCAGGGTTTGTTTCCCTCAGATCCCCGCGCCCCGCTACAGGCGATCAGTGGATCGTGGAACGAGGCTTCCCTCCACCCCTTCGGTGGGGTGATTCCTCCCGGTCAGGCCCGCACAGGGCACGACCGGACCCAGGACCCCGGGTCTCGGGCCCCGTGCAGGGGTTGGTCCCGGGGATGGTCCCGAGCGCAGTATTCGTTGAGCGAGCAGGAAGAGAGTTACCCGGTGTACGCGATCGTGCGAGCGGGCGGCCGACAGGAGAAGGTGTCCGTCGATGACGTCCTGAACATCGACAAGGTCACCGAGGAGACCGGCGCCACCATCACGTGGCAGCCCATCCTCGTCGTCGAGGACGGCAGTGTGATCACCGAGGCCGACAAGCTGAGCGGCTACTCGGTCACGGCTGAGGTCCTGGGCGAGACCAAGGGCCCCAAGATCAACATCATCAAGTACAAGAACAAGACCGGTTACAAGAAGCGTCTGGGCCACCGCCAGAAGCACACCCAGGTGCGCGTCACCGGTATCTCGGCGAAGTAGGAGGACTGGGGACATGGCCAGTAAGAAGGG
Source organism: Nocardiopsis coralli (assembly GCF_014892575.1). Classification (GTDB taxonomy): domain Bacteria; phylum Actinomycetota; class Actinomycetes; order Streptosporangiales; family Streptosporangiaceae; genus Nocardiopsis; species Nocardiopsis coralli. The sequence continues at coordinate 165,410 of NZ_JADBGI010000005.1, forward strand.
TGTTTCTTCCAGCCGGAACGGCCGCGATTCCAACGCCAAGCGCCTCGGCGTGAAGCGCTTCGGCGGCCAGAACGTCGCTGCCGGTGAGATCCTGGTCCGCCAGCGCGGCACCAAGTTCCACCCGGGCGCGAACGTCGGCCGCGGCGGCGACGACACGCTGTTCGCGCTCGTCGGCGGCGAGGTCGCGTTCGGCAACCACCGCGGCCGCAAGGCCGTGAACATCGTTCCCGCGAGCTGAGAGCCGCACGAACGAGACTGATGTCGGGAGGCGGGCCAGGGAAACACTGGCCCGCCTCTTGCGTTGTCACCAGGTGACACACGTGAACGAGCGGGGTCGCACGACGGCCCTATGAGTGACGGGGAGAACCATGCCTGACTTCGTCGACGAGGCGGCTCTGCAGGTCAGAGCCGGGAACGGCGGGCACGGCTGCGCCTCCGTCCACCGGGAGAAGTTCAAGCCGCTGGGCGGGCCCGACGGTGCCAACGGCGGCCGCGGCGGTGACGTGATCCTGGAGGTCGACGCCCAGAGCGCGACCCTGCTCGACTACAAGCGCCGCCCCCACCGTGTGGCGCAGAACGGCACGCCCGGCCAGGGCGGCCACCGCGCCGGTGCCAACGGCGAGAACCTGGTGCTGTACGTCCCGGACGGCACCGTGGTCACCCACCCCGACGGTGAGGTCATCGCCGACCTGGTCGGCCACGGCACCCGGCTGGTGCTGGCCGAGGGCGGCCGCGGCGGCCTCGGCAACGCCGCGCTGTCCTCCAAGAAGCGCAAGGCCCCCGGCTTCGCCCTCAAGGGCGAGGAGGGCGAGGCCCTCGACGTGCGCCTGGAGATGAAGACCATCGCCGACGTCGGCCTGGTCGGGTTCCCCAGCGCCGGCAAGTCCTCCCTCATCGCCGCGATGAGCGCCGCGCGTCCCAAGATCGCCGACTACCCCTTCACCACGCTCATCCCGAACCTGGGTGTGGTCGAGGCCGGCGCCGTGCAGTACGTCGTCGCCGACGTTCCGGGCCTCATCCCCGGAGCCAGCGACGGCAAGGGCCTGGGCCTGGAGTTCCTGCGCCACATCGAGCGCTGCTCCACCCTCCTGCACGTGCTGGACTGCGCGACCTACGAACCCGACCGCGACCCCGTCAGCGACCTGGAGTCCCTCGAGGCCGAGGTCGCCGCGTACGGCGAGCGCACCGGCGTGGACCTGTCCGACCGCCCGCGCCTGGTCGTGCTCAACAAGGTCGACGTGCCCGACGCCCGCGAGCTCGCCGACATGGTCACGCCCATGCTGACCGAGCGCGGCTACCGGGTCCTGGAGGCCTCGGCCGCCTCCCGCGAGGGGCTGCGCGAGCTCTCCTTCGCCCTCGCCGAGCAGGTCGCCGCCGCACGTGCCGACGCCCCGGCGCCCGAGCCCACGCGCGTCGTGCTGCGCCCCAAGGTCATCGGCGACACCCCGTTCGAGGTCGTCGCGCTGGGCGACAACGCCTTCCGGGTGCGTGGCGACAAGCCCACCCGCTGGGTCGCCCAGACCGACTTCTCCAACGACGAAGCGGTCGGCTACCTCGCCGAGCGCCTCAACCGCCTCGGGATCGAGCAGGAGCTGGCCAAGCTCGGGGCGAGCGAGGGCGCCGAGGTCTACATCGGCCACGAGGACGACTCCGTGGTCTTCGACTGGGACCCGTCCGCCGACGCCGAGGCGGTCCCGTCCGGCCCGCGCGGATCCGACGCCCGGCTGGGCTGACCCGCGCGGGGACCCGATCTCCGACACCAGCCGGAACCACGTCAGGTACACGCGCGGCGCCGGCGCGCCGCGCCACGGATGGAAAGCCCCTCGCACGGTGCACAGCACGAACAGTGACAACATCGACGCCCTGGAGGCCGACGGACGCGCCGCGGTCGAGTCCGCACGCAGGATCGTGGTGAAGGTGGGGTCGTCCTCGTTGACGACCCCTGAGGGCCGGATCGACGCCACCAGGATCCGCGCCCTCGCCGACGTGCTCGCCGAGCGCCGTACCGCCGGCCAGGAGGTCATCCTGGTCTCCTCCGGTGCGGTCGCCGCGGGCATGACACCGCTGGGGATGGCCCGGCGTCCGCACGACCTGGCCTCGCAGCAGGCTGCCGCCAGCGTGGGCCAGGGCCTGCTGCTGGCCTCCTACACCGCCGAGCTCGCCCGGTACGGCCTCAACGCCGCGCAGGTCCTGTTGACGGTCGAGGACATGATGAGGCGGGTCCAGCACCGCAACGCGCAGCGCACCCTTCGGCGCCTGCTCGACATCGGCGCGGTCCCGATCGTCAACGAGAACGACACCGTCGCCACGCACGAGATCCGGTTCGGCGACAACGACCGGCTCGCCGCGCTGGTGGCGCACCTGATGCGCGCCGACGCCCTGGTGCTGCTGTCCGACGTGGACGCGCTCTACGACGGCAACCCCTCCGACCCCGGCACCTCGGTGGTGAACCTGGTGCGGGACCCCGCCGACCTCGCCGGTATCGACATCGGCAGCACCGGCAAGCGCGGTGTGGGCACCGGCGGCATGGTCACGAAGGTCGACTCCGCCCGGATCGCCAGCCAGGCCGGGGTGCACACCGTGCTGACCTCGGCCGCCAACGCCGGGGCCGCGCTGGCGGGCGAACGTGTCGGCACCTTCTTCGCACCGGCCGACGGCCGCCGCCCCTCCGCCCGCCAGCTCTGGCTCGCCCACGCCACCGCGGGGCGCGGCAGCCTCGTGCTCGACCCGGGCGCGGTGCGGGCCGTGGTCGCGGAGAAGGCGTCGCTGCTGCCCGCCGGGGTCGTCAAGGTCCACGGCGAGTTCAGCGCAGGCGACCCCGTCGACCTGCGCGGCGAGGACGGGACCGTGGTCGCGCGCGGCCTGGTCAACTACGACGCCGCCGAGGTCCCCGACCTCATGGGGCGGTCCACGCGCTGGCTCGCGCGGGAGCTGGGTCCCTCCTACGAGCGCGAGCTCGTGCACCGCGACGACCTCGTGCTGCTGTGACGGGGCGCGCGGCGCGGGCGTGAGGTGCCCGGGCCGCGCGCCCGCCACCGCTCCGGCCGCGCGCGTGGACCCGTGCGGGTCCAGGCGCGGCAAAGAGAGACGGAAATCCTCGTGAAGCCGCCCCGTTCTGTCGGTGCCGTGCGGTCTACTCCTGAGGAGAGGTAGATCACGCAGTACCGGCACGCGGGAAGGACCGCACATGAGCGCAGTACGGCTGCTGGTGGGGACACGCAAGGGCGCCTTCGTCCTCACCTCCGACAGCGAACGCAAGGACTGGGAAGTCGACGGGCCCCACTTCGCCGGGTGGGAGGTGTACCACCTGACCGGCAGCCCGGCCGACCCCGACCGGCTGTACGCGGCGCCGTCCATGGACTGGTTCGGCCAGGTCATCCAGCGCTCCGACGACGGCGGCAGGACCTGGGACCCGATGGACAACCGGTTCGAGTACACGGGCGACCCCGGGACCCACCTCTGGTACGACGGCACCCCTCGCCCCTGGGAGTTCACCCGGGTCTGGCACCTGGAACCCTCCGCGACCGACCCCGACACGGTCTACGCCGGGGTCCAGGACGCCGCCCTCTTCCGCACCACCGACGGCGCGCGGTCGTGGGAGGAACTGGACGGCCTGCGCACGCACACGACCGCACCGGGCTGGCAGCCGGGCGCGGGCGGGCTGTGCCTGCACTCGATCCTGCTCGATCCGCGCGGCAACGGCCGCATGTTCGTCGGGATCTCCGCCGCCGGGGTCTTCCGCTCCGACGACGACGGCCGGACCTGGACCGCGGCCAACCGCGGCCTGCTCACCGACGGCATCCCCGACCCCGACGCCGAGGCCGGGCACTGCGTGCACCGCCTGGCCATGCACCCCTCCAGGCCGGACGTGCTGTTCATGCAGAAGCACTGGGACGTCATGCGTACCGACGACGCCGCGGAGAACTGGACGGAGATCAGCGGGAACCTGCCGTCCGACTTCGGGTTCCCCATCGCCGTGCACGCCGACGACCCCGACACGCTCTACGTCGTGCCGATCACCAGCGACTCCCTGCACTACCCGCCCGACGGCCGCCTGCGCGTGTACCGCAGCCGCACCGGCGGCCAGGAGTGGGAAGCGCTGACGGAGGGCCTGCCGCAGGAGGACTGCTACGTGAACGTCCTGCGCGACGCGATGGCCGTGGACTCGCACGACGGCGTGTACTTCGGCACCACCGGGGGGCAGGTCCACGTCTCCTCCGACTCGGGGGACACGTGGTCCACCGCGGCCGACACCCTGCCGTCCGTCCTGTCCGTCGAAGTGCAGACCCTGCCGTGAAGGGGGTGTACAGGTCATGAGCGACGACGTACGTGAGAGCGGCGCAGGGCCACACGACGTGCGGGTCTGGCTGCCCTACCACCTGCGGATCCTCGCCCGCCTCGAAGGGGAGACCGCCGTGAGGGTGGAGGGGCCGGTCACCCCGAACTCGGTGTTGGACGCGTTGGAGCAGCGCTGGCCCGAGCTGCAGGGCACGATCCGCGACCACTCCAGCAAGCGCCGCCGGGCCTACCTGCGGTACTTCGCCTGCGAGGAGGACCTCTCGCACGAGTCGCCCGACGACGCACTGCCCGAGCGGGTGGCGTCGGGGGAGGAGCCCTTCATGGTCGTCGGCGCCATGGCCGGCGGGTGAGCATCCGCGACGGTGACGGGGCCGGCGGCCGGGCCGGTGGTCCGGCCGCCGGCCCCGGGGGAACACGGTTCCCGCGGGGCACGGTGTGACAAGCTCGGAGAACACTCTCGCCGAAGGAGTTCCCCCGTGCCCAGCGTGACCACGCGCGCCCTGTCCCTGCTCTTCCGTGTCACCCGCAAGCGGCAGATGAGCACCCCCGAACGCGCCCGGCGGCGGATCGCCGCGCCCAAGGACGACAGCGCCCCGCCCGCGCCGATGCGCCATGCCTACCGCGTCACCGAACGGGAGGTCGACGGGTTCCCCGTGTACACGGTGCGGCCGAAGGACGGGCCCGAACCCGGCAAGGCCGTGCTCCACCTGCACGGGGGCGCCTACGTCAGCAGCATCACGCCGTGGCACTGGCGGCTCGTCGCGCTCATGGCCGACCAGGGCTGCCGGGTCGAGGTGCCGCTCTACGGCCTGGCCCCGGACCACACCCACCGGGAGGCGCACCCGTTCGTCGACCGGGTCTGGGCGGACCTGACCGCCGAGGTCCCCGCCGCCCGCACGGTCCTGGCGGGGGACTCGGCCGGGGGCGGGCTCGCCGCCGCCCTCGACCAGCGTCTGGCCGCGCGGGGGAGCGAAGGACCGGCGCGCACGATCCTGCTCGCCCCGTGGGTCGACGCGGCCCTGGACAACCCGGAGGTCGCCGCGGTCGAACGCCGCGACCCCTGGCTGGCCCGGGCCGGACTGCACGAGTGCATGCGGGCCTGGTCGGGCGGCGACGACCCGGCCGACCCGCGGCTGAGCCCGCTGTACGGGGAGCACACGGGCACGGCGCCGATGGACGTCTACGTCGGGACCCACGACCTGTTCTGGCCGGACCTGAGGCGCCTGCGGGAGCGGCGGGAGGCGGCCGGGGCCCGTACCGACCTGATCACGTGTCCCGGCGCCTTCCACGTGTACCCGCTGGTGCCCTGCCCCGAGGGGCGGCGGGCCCGGATGCGGATCCTGGCGGCGCTGCGGACGCTCTGATCCGAGGCGTGGGCCCGTGGCGGACAGGGCCAGGGCCGGGGTTCCGGCGGTCACCGGGCTCAGGTCATACGGCGCACCACCGACAGCGGCGCCCGCTTGAGCAGGAACCCGATCGGCACCCACGGCCACGCCGGCACGTACGCCTTGGCCTTGCGCTTCTCGATCGCCCTGACCATCGCGCGCGTTCCGGTCTCGGTGTCGACCATGAACGGGGTGTTCTGCGCGACGTGCTCGTTCATCTCCGAGCGGATGTAGCCCGGGTAGATCACCGACACGTCCAGGCCCGGAACCCGCTCCGAACGCAGCCCCTCGGCGAGGGAGGCCACGCCCGCCTTGGTGGCCGCGTAGACCGTCATGGCCTTGCGCATGCCCCGCAGCGCCGACATCGAGGAGACCATCACCAGGTGTCCGTGCTCCTGGGCGCGGAAGACCTCCAGGGCAGCCTCGGCCTGGGACAGCGCGCCCACGAAGTTGGTCATCGCGGTCTCCCGGTTGGCGTCGGGCCGTCCCTTGCCCAGCGCCACACCCTTGCCGAGACCGGCGTTGACCACGACCCGGTCCAGGGTCCCGAAGGCGGCCGCGAGGTCGCGGACCACCGTGTGCACGGCCTCGTGGTCGGTCACGTCGAGGGATCGCAGCTCGACGCGGCGCTCGGGGTGGGCCGCGGTGATCTCCTCACGCAGGGCCTCGAGTTTCTCCTCGCGCCGTGCGCACAGGCCCAGGTCGTAGCCGAGGGCCGCGAACTGGCGGGCCATCTCGGCACCGAGACCCGCGCTGGCGCCGGTGATGACGATCGTTCCCTTGCTCATGGTGGGGTCTTCTTCCGTGGGATCGGGATGCCGGGGGAGACCGGCGGGCCGGGCGTGGGCACCGACCCTACGGGGGTGCGGGCCAGTCGACCGAACGGGGTTCGGACCAAGGCCTGTGGACAACGCTCCGGAGCATGCTGGAACCGCCTAGAGTGGGAGGACAGCCGACCCCGGAGCACACCCCGACCGAGAGAGAAAGCCATGACTGACACCGAGCGCGAGGTCCGCGCGGTCGCCGAACGTGCCAAGGACGCCGCGGCCGACCTGGCCCCGCTCAGCCGGGGCGTGAAGGACGCGGCGCTGCACGCGCTCGCCGACGCGCTGGTCAAGCGGTCCGACGAGATCACCGAGGCCAACACCCGCGACGTCGAGCGCGCGCGGGCCGACGGCACCTCCGAGGCGATGATCGACCGGCTCACGCTCACCCCGGCCCGCATCGAGCAGATCGCCGACGCCGTCCGCGAGGTCGCCGAACTGCCCGACCCGGTGGGGGAATCGGTACGCGGCGGGGTGCTGCCCAACGGTCTCGACCTGCGCCAGATCCGTGTTCCGCTCGGTGTCATCGGCATCATCTACGAAGGCCGCCCCAACGTCACCGCCGACGCCGCCGCGCTCTGCCTCAAGAGCGGGAACGCGTCGCTGCTGCGCGGGTCGTCCTCGGCCTACGACTCCAACACCGTCATCGTGCAGGTGCTGCGGGACGCCCTCGAGGGGACGGGTGTGCCCGCCGACGCCGTGCAGATGGTGCCCGGTCGCGGCCGTGACTCCTCCGCGGCGCTCATGCGCGCCCGCGGGCTGGTCGACGTGCTCATCCCGCGTGGGGGAGCCTCCCTCATCCAGGCGGTCGTGCGCGAGTCCACCGTCCCGGTCATCGAGACCGGCGAGGGCCTGTGCCACGTCTACGTGGACGCCGACGCCGACCTCGACAAGGCCGTCGCGATCGCCACCAACGCCAAGGCGCAGCGGGTCTCGGTGTGCAACAGCGCCGAGACCCTCCTGGTGCACGAGGACGTGGCCGACGAGTACCTGCCGCGTGTGCTGGAGAGCCTGGAGGAGGCCGGCGTGATCGTGCACGGTGACGAGAAGGTCATGGCCGCGGCCGCCGGGACCTCCGTCGAGGCCGTGCCCGCCACCGAGGACGACTGGGCCACCGAGTACCTGTCCCTGGATCTGGCCGTGCGCGTGGTGCCCGACATCGACGCGGCGCTCGCCCACATCCGCGCCTACTCCACCCAGCACACCGAGGCGATCGTCACCGACTCCCTCAAGGCCTCGCGGTACTTCACTGCACGGGTCGACTCCGCCGCGGTCATGGTCAACGCCTCCACCCGGTTCACCGACGGGGGCGAGTTCGGCTTCGGCGCGGAGATCGGCATCTCCAACCAGAAGCTGCACGCGCGCGGGCCGATGGGTCTGCCGGAACTGACCTCCACCAAGTACGTGGTCACCGGCGACGGCCACCTGCGCTGATCACACGCCGGGCACCCCTCGTGGGGCGGGCCCGGCAGCAACCCGGGACCGGGCGCCCTTTCTGGACGCCCGGTCCGTTCTCGTGCGGGAAACCTGGACGGAAACGAAACTTCGTCGAACGTGTATTCCCAAACCGGGGCGGAATGGGTACTTTCGCTGTGGTGCGCGGGCGCGCCTCCCCGGGCATCCCAGACTCGGGCCCGCAGGGCAGCGCCGCGCCACGGTCACGACGAAAGGAATCCCCCCATGAACCTCCGGAGCACGGTCGCGGCCTCGGCCACGGCCGCCCTGGCCGTAGGCGGCCTCACCCTCATGGCCGCACCCGCGCAGGCCGACCTCGTCACCCAGTGCGAGGGCCACGGCGGTGACGTGACCCTGCCGACCCCGCTCGCCGTGCCCGCCGGCGCGAGCTGCTTCCTCGACGGCACCACCGTCCAGGGCGACGTCACCGTGGGCGAGGGCGCGAACCTGCACATCATCGGGGGTGAGATCGAGGGCGACGTGGAGGTCGGCGCCGACGGCTACTTCGACTCCTCCGACTCGACCATCGGCGGCGAGGTTGCCAACACCGGCTCCTACGGCACCCACCTGGAGGAGACCGACGGCGCCGGCGTCAGCGCGACCCCGGCCGAGGGCTTCGAGGACGGGTTCGTCTTCGTCGTGGACTCCGACCTGGCCTCGGTGGACTCCGAGGCGGGCGCGCTCTACATGGTCGGCTCCCGGATCGACGACGGTGTCTCGGCCACCGACGTGCGCTACGCCGACGTCGTGGACTCGGTGCTGCGCGGGGACCTGGCGGTGACCGGGTCCGAGGGCGGCGGCATCCTCTGCGACAGCGAGGTCATCGGCTCGGTCTCCTACAGCGGCGGCGCGGGACCGGTGGCGGTCGGCGCGGGCGAGGAGGACGGCTTCTGCTCCTCCGTGAACTACGTCGACGGTGACCTGAGCGTGGCCGGGGTGTCCGGCGGCGCCTACATCGACAACAACATCGTCGGCGGCTCGCTCGTGGCCGCGGACAACAGCCCGACCGCGGAGGTCGGCGACAACAACCGCGTGCGCGGCGGGACCGAGACCGAGGAGATCGCGCTGAGCACCTTCGACGCGGGCGTCGAGGGCTGGTTCGAGGCGCACGAGCAGGACCTGGCCGGCGAGGTCGAGGAGCTGCGCGGCGAGACCGTGGACGAGGCCATGGAGGCCGGCCCCGCGTTCTGACCCGCGACGGGCCCACCTACGTCCCGTGTCATGCGCGAGCGTCGGCGAGTGCGTGACACGGGACCGGTCCCTGCCCGACGCCACGCATACGTGAGGGTGCACGTTCTTCGTTGTGCTCACGCGCGGGGGCGGGACCGGCTCAGGCGGGACTGGGCCAGGACCACCACGATCAGGAAGACCCCGCTCACCACCTCCTGGAACGCCGAGGTCAGCCCGCTGATCGTATTGATGATGTTCTGGATCACCGCCAGCAGCATCACCCCCACGAACGACCCGCTCACGAACCCGTAACCGCCCGAGAGCAGCGTCCCGCCGATGACCACGGCGGAGATGGCCTGCAGCTCGATCCCGATCCCGAAGATCGTCACCCCCGAGCCCAACCAGAACGCGTTGAGCACCCCTGCCGCCCCGGCGCACAGCCCCGACACCGTGTACACCGCCGTCTTGGTGCGGGCGACCGGCACACCCATGAGCGCGGCCGAACGTTCGTCCCCGCCCACGGCGTACACGTTCTGCCCCCACCCGGTGCGCGACAGCGCGATCCCGCCGATCACGAACAGCACCAGCACCAACAGCAGCGGATACCCGATCACGCCGAACAACCGGCCGTGCACCAGCGACGTCAGCACCGCGCCGTCCGGAACCAGGTAGGTCGTGTTCCCCTCGTCCGACACCGACAGCATCAGCCCCCACGCCCCCAGCATCGTGGCCAGGGTCGTGATGAACGGCGCCAACCGGGCCCGCGCGATCAGCACCCCGTTGAGCAGCCCGATCGCCCCGCACACCGCCAGCGGCAGCGCGAGCGCGGCGAGGCTGCCGTACTGCGACGCCCACGCCGCCAGCACCCCGCCCAGCGCGAAGTTGGTGCCCACCGACAGGTCGATACCGCCGGTCACGATCACGAAGGTCATGCCCAGCGCCAGGATCGCCAGGAACGCCGACCCCACAGCGACGTGGTTGAGGTTCCCGGCCGTCAGGAACCCGTCCAGACCCACCCCGGCCGCCACCAGCACCACGGCCAGCACCAGGAGCGCCCCGTGCCGCTGCAGCAGCTCCCGCACCGGCACGCCCCTGGAGGACTCGGAACCGGGGCCCGGCACCCGCTCGGTCACCGTGCTCATGAACGCCCTCTCTCCCGGGCCACGTACACCGCGGCGATGATCACGGCCGTCTGCGCCATCTGCGTCCACGACGGCGGAAGGTTGTGTTTGATCAGCGTCGCCACCAACAACTGCATGAGGATCGCCCCGGCGACCGTCCCCGCCACACGCACCCGTCCGCCGGAGAGCGGGGTCCCGCCCACCACGACCGCGGTGATCGCAGACAGTTCGATGAGCAGGCCCACCGAGTTCGGGTCGCTGGCCTGCAACCGGGCGGTCGTCATCACCCCTGCGACCGCGGCCAGCGCTCCGCACAGCGTGTAGACCAGCAGCAGCGTGCGCCGCACCGGAAGACCGGAAAGCTCCGCCGCACGCCGGTTGCCGCCCACCGCGACCAGGCGCCGGCCGAACAGGGTCCGCCGCACCAGGAACAGCACCAGCGCCACCATCAGCGCGGCCACCCACACCACGTACGGCACCCCGGCGACGCTCCCGGAACCGAACTCGCGCAGCGCCGGGTTCCGGATCCCCTCCAACTGCGGGACCAGCACCAGCGCCAACCCGCGCCCGGCGATCATCATCGCCAGCGTCACGATGATCGCCTGCACCCCGGCCACCGCCACGATCGTCCCGTTGACCGCACCCGCGACCGCGCCCACCAGCAACGCGACCAGCACCGACACCAGCGGCCCGTACCCCAGGTACAGGGACACGAAGGCCGCCGACAACGCCATCACCGCGCCCACCGACAGGTCGATCCCCCCGGTGGCGATGACCAGCGCCATCCCGAGCGCCACCACCACGATCGGCGCGGCCTGCACCGCCTGCACCCGGAAGTTCTCCAGCGACACGAACCCGGGCGTGAACACGACGTTGAACAGCACGATCGCGGCCACACCCACGTACACGCCGTAGTCCTGCAACCACGACCGCGCCCGGTCCCGGTCCACCCGCGCCATCACCGACGCAGCACTCACCGCTCCACCTCCTCCTCCGGCGCCGCCCCGGCCCCGCCGTCCGACCGGTCCCGCACCACGGGCGAGGCCTCCCCGCGGGCGATCGCGTCGACCAGGGCGTCCTCGGTCACCGACGCCCCGGAGAGCTCACCGACCACCGCGCCGTCCTTGAGCACCACGACCCGGTCGGCGCCCTCCACCAGTTCCTCCAGGTCGGAGGAGATGAGCAGCACCCCAAGGCCGTCCTCGGCCAGCTCGTCCACCAGCCGCTGCACCTCTGCCTTGGCGCCCACGTCGATGCCGCGTGTGGGCTCGTCCAGCAACAGCACCGCCGGGTTCAGCGCCAGCCAGCGGGCCAGCAGGACCTTCTGCTGGTTTCCTCCGGACAGCTCCTCGACCTTCTGCGACGGCCCGGTCGCCTTGATGCGCAAGCGCTCCATGAACGTGGACACGACCCGGTCCACCCGCCGCTCCGAGACCAACCCGAACCTGCTGAGCCGGGGCATCGCGGCCAGGGCGATGTTCTCCCGCACCGAAAGGCCCGGCACGATGCCCTCGTGTTTGCGGTCCTCCGGCAGCAGGCTGATCCCGGCCCGGATCGCCGCGGCCGTCCCGCGACCGCGCACCGGCAGCCCGGCCACCGCGACCCGCCCCTCCTCCAGCGCCAGATCGCCGGCGACCGCTCGTGCCGTCTCGGTGCGGCCCGACCCGAGCAACCCGCCCAGGCCCACGACCTCACCCGGGCGGATGTCGAGCGAGACCCCGCGCAACCGGTGCCGGGCCGTCAACGCCTCCGCGGTCAGCGCCGGGGCGCCGCCGGCGACGTCGTGTGCTCCGGCGAAGGTCGTGGCGCCCTCCCGCGCGACCTCCGACATGTCCCGGCCCAGCATCAGCGCGATGAGCCGCAACCGCTCCAACCCCGCCAACGGACCCGAGTGCACCGCGTGCCCGTCGCGCAGCACCGTGACGTCGTCGCACACCTCGTACAGCTCGTCCAACCGGTGGCTCACGTAGACCACGGCGATCCCGCGCCCGCGCAGGCGCCCGATCACCTCGAAGAGCGTGTGGACCTCGCGCGGTTCCAACGACGAGGTCGGCTCGTCCATGATCACCACCCGCGCCCGCGCCGACACCGCCCGGGCCAGCGCGACCATCTGCCGCGCCCCCATCGACAGGTCGCCGAGCGGGCGCCGCACGTCCACGTGCACCCCGTACTCGCCCAGCGCCTCGGCCGCCTCCCGGTGCATGCGCGGGAAGTCGATGAGCCCGAACCACCGCGGCTCCCGGCCCAGGAACAGGTTGCGCGCCACGCTCAGCAGCGGCAGCAGGTCGACCTCCTGGTAGATCGTGGCCAGACCCGCCCGCTGCGCCTCCGCCGGGGTCGCGAAGCCGGCCGGGCGCCCGTCCAGCTCGAGCTCGCCCCCGTCCCGGCCGTGCACACCCGTGAGCACCTTGATCAGGGTCGACTTCCCCGCGCCGTTCTCACCGACCAGCGCGTGGACCCGGCCGGGGTGGAGGTCCAGGTCCACCCCGGCCAGGGCGCGTACCCCGGGGAAGCGCTTGACGAGCCCGCGGGCCCGCAGCACCGGCGTGCCCCGGTCAGTAGGCATGGGGCAGTTCCTCCTCGGCGTTGGAGGGGTCGTACGCGCGGTCGGTGATGATCAGCTCGGTCCCGACCTCCTCGCCGGCGCCGAAGCTCTCCGCCGCCTCGAAGGCCAGCGGACCGAACCGCGGGTTGGACTCCACGACACCGTGGATCCACCCGTCGACGATGTGCTGCACGGCCTCCTCGGTGCCGTCCACCGTCACGATGGAGACCTCGCCCGATTCCTTGCCCGCGCCGTTCAGCGCGGTCACCGCGCCGATGCCCATCTCGTCGTTCTGCGCGTAGATCCCGTCGATGTCGGGCTCGGACTGCACCAGCTGCTCGGTCACCGACTGCCCGCCCTCGCGGGTGAAGTCGCCGGACTGCTCGAAGACGATCTCGATCCCGGGCGCCTCCGCCTCGATGCGCTCCTGGAACCCCTCGGTGCGTTCGGTGGTGACGTTGTTGCCGGCCGCGCCCAGCAGCACCGCGACCTCGCCCTCGCCGTCGAGCGCGTCGATCATCTGGTCGGCCGCCCGGCGCCCCTGCTCGACGAAGTCCGAACCGATGAAGGTCACGAAGTCCTCGCAGGCGGTGCCGTTGATGGCGCGGTCCACGGTGATGATCGGGATGTCCTCGGCGGCGGCCTCGTCCAGCACCGGTTTCCAGCCGTCGGAGTTGAGCGGGGCGATGATCAGGACCTCGGCGCCCTGCGACATGAGGTCCTGCACGTCGTTGATCTGCTGGGCGAAGTCGGACTGGGCGTTGGAGGTGATCAGGTCCACGCCCCGCTCCTCCGCCTCGTCGACGATCGACTGCGTCTCGGTGATGCGGAACGGGTTGGACTCGGCCTCGGACTGGGAGAACCCGACCCGCACGTCGGTCAGGTCGAACCCCTCACCGCCGTACTCGTCGAGCGTGCAGGTCTCGTCGCCGGCCGCGGCCTCGTCCAGGACCTGCTCCTGGCCCTCGCCGCCGCCACCGCCTCCGTCGTCCTCCGAGGCGTCCTCCTCGGTGCGTGCGCAGGCCGTCACGGCCAACAGCACCGCGGCCGCCGCTGCCGCCGCGGCGAGGGCCGGGCGCGGGCGCCGCGGTTCCGTCTCCTGTGGATCGTGCTGCATGGGGGGTCCTCACGTCGTGCTCGGGGGGATGGGGACGGCGCCCGGAGCGCCGCAGCGGGGTGGGTCCGGGGCGGGCACCGCTCGGGCGCCCGCCCCGGATCGGGGGGAGGGCCGCCGGCCGCCGTGGCCGGCAGCCCCGGGTCACGGGGCGCGAAGGCCCCCGGTCAGGGCGCCCAAGGGTCCGCGGGCTCCCAGGTCACGTCGGGCAGGAAGCTCTCGGCGGTGTCGTGGTCGCCGTCCTCGCCGCCCATGCCGGCCATCCAGAGCTCGGAGTCGTGGTGGCGCAGGAACTTGTCGGGATAGTTGTAGGAGCGCAGGGAGACCCCGTCGCCCTCCTGGCCGGGGACCGCACACCAGGTGGCGTCCTCGGCGAAGGTGTCGGAACCGTCCTCCGACTCCAACGACACCCGCGACTCGTAGTGGCGCAGGTACTCGCCCGGGCGGTCCACCGACTCCAGCGAGTAACACTGGTCGTCGGCGAGCCCCGGCACGAACTGCCACGTCGCCTCGGACCTCAGCCCGTCGTCGCTGTCGCCGTCCACCGGAGCGGTCCCGCCCAGGCCGTCCTCGTGGGCCAGGAAACGATCCTCGTGTCCGGGGGTGGTGACCTGCAACGACAGGGGTTCCTCGGTGGGCAGGTCGACACTGCCGCCGACCGGTTCGCCCGCGAGGAGCTCGCGGTGCGCCTCCGAGAGCACGTCCGCGTCGGGCTTCAGGACCTGCCGGTCGTAGGTCCACATGCCGTTCAGCTCGTTCTCGACGTCGGTGATCTCGGTGTAGATCGCCGCCGACAGCCCGTGGGTGCGTTCGAGCCGCTGCACCCCGGCCATGAGGCCCACGTAGCGGTGGTTCAGCGAGTCGGTGTCCTCGAGCATCTCGTAACCGAACCCGTCGCCCGGGTTCCACTCGTGGCCGTCGACGCGCACCCCGTACCCGCCGAACTCGCCGAGCACCGAGATGCGGTCCTCCTCGGCCGGTTCCGGGTCGCCCGGACCCACGTAGATGTGGGAGTCGACCGCGTCGCCGTTGCCGGTGTCGTACCAACCCGAGGCGCCCGTGACCAGGCGGGAGGGGTCCGATTCCTTGACGTCGTCGGTGATACGGGCGCCGTCGTACTGGCCCCAGCCCTCGTTGAACGGGATCCAGTGGGTGATGGAGGGGAACGACCGGTGCTGGTCGACCATGTTGTGCAGCTCGGTCTCGAACTGCTCCTGGGCCTCGGGGGAGGGGCCGTCGGGCATGTTCGGCATGTCCTGCCAGACGATCAGCCCGAGCACGTCGGCCCAGTAGTACCAGCGGTCCGGCTCGACCTTCACGTGCTTGCGCACCGTGTTGTAGCCGAGGTCCTTGTGCGCCTCCAGGTCGAAGCGCAGGGCCTCGTCGGTGGGCGCGGTCGCGATGCCGTCCGGCCAGTAACCCTGGTCGAGCGTGCCGATCTGGAACACGTACTCGCCGTTGAGGAGCGGGCGCATGACCCCGTCGACCTCGCCGGTGTCGATCGACCGCATACCGGTGTACCCCGCGACCTCGTCGGCGGTCTCGCCGTCCTGCTCGAGCGTGACGTCGACGTCGTACAGGAACGGGTCGTCGGGCGACCACAGGTGCGGGTCGGGAACCGGGACCCGGATCGGCTCGCCCGGTGCGCCTTCCGCGCTCCCGGCCTCGCCGTCCTCGTCGCTGACCGACACGTGCGCGGTCGCGCCGTCACCGCCCTCGGCGTGCACGACGACCTCGACCTCCTCGTTCTCCACGTCGGGGGTGACGTCGAGGCGGGTGGCGTGGGTGTCGGCGACCGGCTCCATCCACACGGTCTGCCAGATGCCGGAATAGGGGGTGTAGAAGATGCCCTCGGGTTCGAGGCGCTGCTTGCCGACGGGCTGGCCGCCGGAGTCGGTGGGGTCGTACACGCCCACGACGATCTCGTTCTCGCCGTCGGTGAGGGCGTCGGTGATGTCGAACTCGAAGGAGTCGTAACCGCCGGTGTGGGAGCCGACCTCGGTGCCGTTCACCCAGACGGTGCTCTCCCAGTCGACCGCGCCGAAGTTGAGGCGCACACGCTGGTCGCCCCAGTCCTCGGGGACCTCGACCTCCTGGCGGTACCACATGCGTTCGTGGTGTTCCTGGACGTCGGAGAGCGCCGACTCCACGGGGTAGGGCACCAGGATCTCGTCGTCGAGCGGGGTGCCCAGCGGCGGGTCCTCGCCCTCCTCGGCCGGGGCCCACTCCCAGGTTCCGTTGAGGTTGAGCCAGTCGTCGCGCACCATCTGCGGGCGCGGGTACTCCGGCAGGGCGTTGTCGGGGCCGACCTCGTCGGTCCACGGGGTGGTCATGGGGGGTTCGGCCTCGGAAACGCCGGCGGGCTGCTCGGCGGAGGCGGGGGAGGTGGTCAGGACGGGGAGCAGGAGCGCTCCCATGAGAAGGGCGGCCAGGGGTCGGAGGTGGGATCGTCGCTTCGGGGGGACAGGTCGACTTCGCATGGTTCCTCCGTGTGGCAAGGGGAGATGCGGGGTGCCGACGCAATGGGGGTGCGACGGCGCCTCTTGCTCTTTACAACGTGGAAAACCTGACGTCACCACGATGAGAGCACGGCCCCGGGAAGCTGTCCAGACCCGTAACCGACTTCGGGGACCCGGACCATGGAGGGTGGTCCGGCGCCCGTCCGGGTCGCTGTGCCAGGTTGCGGGGGGTGTTCGAGGGCCGACCCCGTGATGTATAACGATGGAAAATGACAAGGAGGGCCCACGTGGCCATCAGCCTGAAGGACGTCGCACGGCAGGCGGGGGTCTCGGTCAAGACCGTCTCGAACGTCGTCAACGGCTACCGGCACGTCACCCCCGAGACCCGGCTCAAGGTGCAGCGGGTCATCGACGAACTCGGCTACCGCCCCAACCTCACAGCCCGCCACCTGCGCAAAGGACGCACGGGCATGATCGCCCTCGCCGTCCCCGAGCTCCACAACCCCTACTTCGCCGAGCTCGCCGACGCGGTCATCGAGTACGCCGCCGGCCTGGACTACATCGTGCTGCTCGACCACACCGGGGGACGGCGCGACCAGGAGGTGCTGTTCGCGCAGGGGTTCCGGGCGCGTGTCATCGACGGGCTCATCCTCAGCCCCATCGAGCTCGAGAACGAGGACCTGCTGGCGCGCGGGGGAGACGCGCCCCTGGTGCTGCTCGGGGAACGCGAGTACGACGCCCCCTACGACCACGTGGCCATCGACAACGTCGCGGCCGCCCGTACCGCCGCGTCCCACCTCGTCGACATCGGGCGCCGCCGGATCGCCTTCATCGGCGCGCGCCACGGACGCGCCCGCGCCACCGCCCACCTGCGGCTGCGCGGCTGGCGCGAGGTCATGACCGAGAACGGGCTGCCCACCGGCGAGGAGCTCGTCGCCGTCACCGACGGGTACACCCGCGAGGACGGCGCGCAGGCCGTGGCCCGCCTGCTGGACTCGGGGGCGCGGCCGGACGCGGTGTTCTGTTACAACGACCTGATCGCGGTCGGCGCCATGCGCACTCTCGCCGAACGCGGGCTGCGCGTGCCCGACGACGTCGCGGTGATCGGGTTCGACGACATCGAGGAGAGCCGGTACGGGGCGACCACCCTGACCACCATCGCCCCGCACAAGCGGGCAGTTGCCCGTGCCGCCACCGACGCGCTGCTCGAGCGCCTGGCGGGGGACCGGGAGATCGACCCGCGGCGGTTGCAGCCGGGCTTCGCGCTCGTCACGAGGGAGAGCACGGTCGGCCGGCCGTCATGACGGCCACCGGCAACGGTGCTCCGTGCCCATGCCAGTGCGCGTGCCCACCAGCAACGCCCCGTGTCGTGCGTGAGTGCAGGCGAGTGCGTGGGGACGGGGAGGTTCTTGCGCCCGGTGTGAAGCGTTCCTCGGGTCGGTGTGCGCGGGGACGGGGCGGGTTCTGGGTCGGGGCTTCCTCGCAGATGAGGGCCCCTTGTGGTCGGGCTTCAGGCGTTTCCGCTCCGCGTCGGGCACTCGCTGGCGCTCGCGCCCGATGTGGAGCGTCTTGGGGGTGCGGTTGCGCCCGGTGTGGAGCGTTACTTGGGGCGGTGCGCGAGGGGGCGGGGCTTGCCGGTAGGTGCATGTCTCCTGTGGTCGGGCTTCAGGTGTTCCCGCTTCGCTCTGAGCACTCGCCGGCGCTCGCGCTCAGAGCGAAGCGTTCCTTGGGTTGACGCTCGCACCCGACGCGGAGCGTTCCTTGGGCGGGTGCTCGGGCCCGACGCGGAGCGTCTTGGGGGTGCGGTTGCGCCCGGTGTGGCGCGTTCCTTGGGGCGGGTGCTCGGGCCCGACACGGAGCGTCTTGGGGCCGTGAACGTGGCGCTCAGGGGCGGTCGCTGCTGTTGCCCCCGCCGTTGTCCCCGGCGTCCCCGCCGTCGCTTCCGTTCTCGCCCCCGTTACCGGGGCGACCGCCACCGCGCCAGCGCTCGGCGACGGAGTCGAAGATGCGCCCGCCCGCACCGGCGGCACCGCCGGCCACGTCACGCACCACGCTCACCAGCGGGTCCTTGGTCCGGTTCCAGTCCTCGCGGTAGGAGTCCGCCGCACGGCCCGCCTCCTCGCTGACCCGGGACTCCGAGTCCTGGGTGCGGCGCGGGTACTCCCCGCCCAGGATCCGCTCGTACTCACCGCTCTCCAACCAGCGCTGCATCTCGGCCACGCGCACCACGGCGAACGGGTGGCTGGCCGGAACCGTCGACATCAGCTTCAGCACGCTGTCGACCGCGTCGCCGCCCGCCTCGTACTCGCGGGCCTGCTCCATGAACGCGTCCGGGTTCATCTCCGAGAGGTTCGAACCCCCGGCCAGCTTCATGAGCGCGCGCTTGGCGGCGTCCGGGTTCTGGCAGGCCAGCAGCCCCGCACGGTCGGCCGAGAGCTCCGACTTGCGGTGCCACTCCTTGAGCGCCACCAGGATCGCCTGGATCGCGAGCGCACCCAGTGGGATCCACATGATCTTCTGCGCGATCCACACCAGGAGCAGCAGGAGCGTGCGGTACACGGCGTGCCCGCTCAGGATGTGGCCGACCTCGTGGCCGATGACGAACCGCTTCTCCTCGGCGTCGAAGAGGTCGAACAGGCCCGTCGTCATCACGATGAACGGCTTCTTGCGCCCGATCGCCATCGCGTTCGGGGTGGGGTCCATCTTGACGTAGAGCTCGGGCACGTCGTCGAGGTCGAGCACGTACGCGGCGTCGCGCAGGTAGTCGTGCAGCTCCGGGAACTGGGTCGGGCCCACCCGCACCGCGTTGGCGAGGAACAACAGGCGCAGCTGTCGTTCGCTGACCCGGCCGAACAGGCTCTTGACCAGGACGTCGAAACCGCTCAGCGAACGCAGCGCGACCAGGGCGCCGCGGTCCGCGGGGTGCTCGTAGGCGCGGGGTGAGAGGTCGGGGAGACGGACGCGTACGCGGTCTGGTGAGTTGGCCATATCGGCATGCTATGCGCGTGCAACGGGCTTGACCATGGTTCCGGGGCAACGAGATATGACGTGTTCTCCCGGGGGTGCGGATCGGACGCAGTGGGCCGGGCGGGAAGACGATGCCGCCCGAGTCCGTTGAACCCCGTGAGGGCGGGAAGACGAGGGAGTGCCCGTTGCCGTCCGCGGGGCGTCGACTAGTCTCGGTTGGCCGAAACCGGCAACGGCCACGTCCACGGCGAAACGGAGCGCACAGTGGCGCACGCAGCGAAAGGCGGGTCCCAGGGAGGGATCTCCCCCGCACGGCGGGGCGGTGCTTCACCGACCAAGGTCGGCATCATGGGCGGGACCTTCGACCCGATCCACCACGGCCACCTCGTGGCCGCCAGTGAGGTCGCCCACCTGTACGGGCTCGACGAGGTCGTCTTCGTCCCCACCGGACAGCCCTGGCAGAAGGACCTCGACAAGGTCACCCCGTCCGAGGACCGCTACCTCATGACGGTCATCGCGACCGCGGAGAACCCCACGTTCCGGGTGGACCGCATCGAGATCGACCGCCAGGGGCCCACCTACACCCTCGACACCCTGCGCGAACTCCGGGCCTCCTACGGGCCCGACGTCGACCTGTACTTCATCACCGGGGCCGACGCGCTCGGTGCCATCCTGAGCTGGCACAACGTCGACGAACTCTTCCACCTCGCGCATTTCGTAGGCTGTAACCGGCCCGGTCACCACCTCAGCGACACCGGACTGCCCGAGGGCAAGGTCTCGCTCGTGGAGGTCCCCGCGCTCGCCATCTCCTCCAGCGAATGCCGCGAGCGCGTGCGCAAGGGCGAACCCATCTGGTACCTCGTGCCGGACGGGATCGTCCGCTACATCAACAAGACCGGGCTCTATCTCGAGAGCTGAAAGGCAGTAAGCAGAACGTGACAGCCACCGACAGGGCACTGGAGTTGGTCGAGGTCGCCGCCGAGGCCGCCTCCGACAAGCTCGCCCAGGAGATCGTCGCCTACGACGTCAGCGACCAGCTCATCATCACCGACGCCTTCGTGCTCTGCTCGGCGCCCAACGACCGCCAGGTGCGTTCGATCGTGGACGAGGTCGAGGAACAGCTGCGCGTGAAGTCCGGGGCCAAGCCGGTGCGCCGCGAGGGCGAGCGCGACGGGCGCTGGGTCCTGCTGGACTACGCCGACATCGTCGTGCACATCCAGCACGAGGAGGAGCGGGGTTACTACGGCCTCGAGCGCCTCTGGAAGGACTGCCCCGAGATCGACCTGCCCGAGAGCGCGCGCGGCACCGAGCGCACCCCTGAAGACGAAGACGCCTGATCCGCGGACCGGGAGAAGAGACACACCACGTGAGTGACACCCCTCGTGTGCTGTTCTGGCGGCACGGACGTACCTCCTGGAACGTGGAGAACCGTTTCCAGGGACAGACCGACATCGGGCTCGACCGGGTCGGGCACGCGCAGGCCGAGCGCGCCGCAGGCCTGCTCGCCACGCTCGGCCCGGACCTCGTCGTAGCCTCCGACCTCGAGCGCGCGGCCGACACCGCCGGCTACCTGGGCCGGGCCGCGGGCCTGGAGGTCGAGTTCGACAAGGGCCTGCGCGAACGCCACGGCGGTTCCTGGGAAGGCCTCACCGGGCCGGAACTCGCCCGCCGCTGGCCGGTCGAGCACGCACGCATGGACATCCCCGACGGGGAGGACGTCGGCGAGGTCGGCGACCGCATGCAGGCCGCGGTCGACCGGGCCCTCGCGCGCACGCCCGCCGGCGGGTTGCTGGTCGTCGTGAGCCACGGCGCGGCCCTGCGCATGGCCATCTCCCGGATGCTGGGCGTGCCCGACGAGCAGCGGGAGATCCTCGGCCCGCTCAGCAACTGCTGCTGGTCCGTGCTGGGGCGCCGGCGCGAGGACTGGCGGCTCCTGGAACACAACGCCGCGAGCCTGCCCGAACCGGTGGTGCTCAGCGACGACGCGTGACCGGGGTCCGTGCCTGATCCGGCGGCGGGTCGGAGCTTGCCCGGAGCTCCGATCGTGGGTTTGCGGCGCTCCGGTGCTCTCGTTTCGACGTCGGCGCCGGATTCCGCTAGAGTCTGAGGGGTCGGAACGGGCGCAGCCCACCGGCTCCCGACACGGGGCTATGGCGCAGTTGGTAGCGCGCCTCCATGGCATGGAGGAGGTCTGGGGTTCGAATCCCCATAGCTCCACATAGTTCGAGATTTTCGCAAGCTGCCCCGCCCGACGGCGGGGCAGTTTCTGTGTACGGGCCCTACGCGCCGCTCACCGGGTGCTGAGAACCTCGGTGATCTTGCTGTAGAACGGGGCCGGGTCTGCAGCCAGCGCTTCTTTCACCATCGCGGTCCAGTCGTCGACGATCACTTCGATCGATCCCTCGGACAGCCCGTCGAAGGACCGTCGCGGGACCTCCGCGGGGTCGATCTTGGGCCCGTCGTAGTCGGCCGTGATGTCGGTGTCGGCAGCTCCGAGGAAGACACCCTGGACCAGGGTGCCCTGGTCGGCGAGTTCGAGGCGCACCCCGTTGGTCATGTTCCATTCGGCGGCCTTCGCTGCCGCATAAGCTCCGGTGCCCGGCGCGGCGAACCACGACAGCGCCGACAGTACGTTGACGACCGCGCCGCCCCCGTTGGCTGCCAGGACCGGGCTGAACTCGCGGATGACATCGAGTGTGCCCCAGAAGTGGGTGTCCATCTCGCGGTGCACTTCGGTGAGGTCACCGGTCACCAGTGGTGTGCCGGTCGCGACGCCGGCGTTGTTGACCAAGAGCGTCACGTCCTGTGTGCCGGCCGCGGCGGTGACGACTGACCCGTGGTCGAGCAGGTCGAGCGCCAGCGGCACCACCCGGGGGTCGTCGAAGCCGAGGCTCTCGGTACGGCGCGCCGTGGCGTAGACCTTGCGCGCCCCGCGTTCGAGCAGTTCGAGGACGAACTGCCGGCCGATGCCGCGGTTGGCTCCGGTGACGAGGGCGACCTGACCGGTGACGTTCATATGTTGACTCCCCAGGTACGTCTTTCGTGTGGAGCGGGGCTGTGGCTGCCCCGCTCCGGCTAACCTAAAAGTTGACGTCGACGTGAAGGGCAAATCGGGCGTCCGTCACGCCATCACCCGAGGAGGGGCCGGATTGCGGATCGGCGAGGTCGCACGGCAAGCAGGCGTGAGCACCAGGGCGCTGCGCTATTACGAAGAGCAGGGCCTGCTCGCACCGGCACGAACACACAGTGGTCAGCGCACCTACCCCGATTCGGCCGTCGAGCGCGTTCGGCTGATCCAGAAACTCTTCACCGCCGGCCTGCCGAGCCGCACCATCGGGCAGCTCCTGCCTTCGATCGATGCCGGGCAGGCCTCGCCCGAGGTGTTCGACCTGATGACGGCCGAGCGTGACCGGATCACGAGCACGATGGCCGAACTCAGCGCTGCGCGCGATGAACTCGACCGCATGATCGAGATCGCGCACCATCCGACGCCCGAGCACTGCCCGGCCCTCCGCGAGCCCCCGTGGTCGGCCGACGGATCCGGCGGTGAGGAAGAACGCGAGACCGGCCGCGCCCTTCTCGGGTGGGATCAGCGCCGGCCGTGACAGAGGTCCGCAGTGGGAAGCGCGCCTTGACCGTGCCCCTGCGGCATCGTTTGCAATCGATGCAGCTACTCCACCAGCGCCGCTGACCCTGAGAGGGATCAAAAGTATGTTGGCATGGACGACATCGTCGACCGGGCCGGTTCTGCGCACTGTCCCTGACCCTGTCCCCGGGGAGGACGAGCTCCTGGTGCGCGTGGAGGCCTTCGCGCCGAACCCCGGTGACCTCGCAGCATTGCAAGCTGCCCCGGACGGAACGGTTCCGGGCTGGGACGGGGTCGGCACCGTCATCGAAGGTGCGGCGAATGGATCGGGTCCGAAAAAGGGAGAGCGAGCCGTCTTTCTCGGGATGGACGGGGGATGGGCTCAACAGCGCCGTGTCTCCACCGCGATGGTCGCGGCGGCCGATCATGACTTCTCATGGGACCACCTGGCGTCTCTTCCGGTCCCCGCCACCAGCGCCTTGCGTGCGCTCCGACGCCTCGGTTCCGTGCTCGGAAAGCGAGTGCTCGTTGTCGGAGCGGGCAGCGCGGTGGGCGTCGCAGCGGTGCAGTTGGCCGCACGTTCCGGCGCGCATGTCGTGGCCGTCGCGCGCAACGAGCGGCTTCACGAACGCCTTCGTTCCCTCGGCGCGCGTGAGACCCATGTAACCGTGGAGTCAGTGGGGGGCCCTGTGCACAATGCGATCGACATGGTCGGCGGAAAGGGGCTCGTCACCGCATACGGGCTTCTCGGTCCCGGAGGCACGGTCATCGCTCTGGGGCACGCGGCCGGAGAGCCCGAACATTTCCCGTTCGGCGCATTTGTCGCCGACCCGTCGACCGCCGACAGGTCCATCACGAGTTTCTTCCTGGGATCCGAGCCGGATCTTGATGCGGAACTCGAGTATCTGGGATCGCGGGCCGACCTCGATCTCGGCCCGACGGAGACCAAGCCCTGGACCGAGCTTGCGCGGTGGATCGAATCGGGCGCTCCCCGAGAGCAGGGCCGGGTCGTCTTCCGCGTGGAGCATCGGCGCTGACGGCACGGGCCCCGCTTGCGTTCGGCCGGTATTGTTATACGCTTCGCCCGGTACAGTAATACCGTTCCACCGGAGCAGGCCGAGGATCCCCATGATCGAGATGAAAAAACCAGAGGAGATCGACCGCATGGACGTGACCGGCACGTTCGTCGGCGAGGTCCTCACCGACCTGGGCGAGCTCGCGGACGTGGGCGTCAACCTGCTCGACCTCGAACACCGGGCGCGCGAACTCGTCCGCGAGCGCGGCGCGCAGTCCTGTTACTGGGACTACGCCCCGTCGTTCGGTGAAGGTCCGTTCCGCAACGTCATCTGCCTGTCCGTGAACGACGCGGTCCTGCACGGCAAACCCCGCGACCAGGCCCTCCAGGACGGCGACGTGCTGACGATGGACCTCGCGGTGGGCATCGACGGCTGGGTCGCCGACTCCGCGCGCACCGTCGTGGTCGGGACCCCGGCCGAGGAGGACCTGCGCCTGGTCCGCGCGACCCAGGAGGCCCTGGAGGCCGCGATCGACGTAATGCGCCCCGGCAAGCGCCTGGGCGACGTGTCCGCCGTGATCGGGGCGGTCGCCGCCGAGCACGGATACCCCGTCAACCTGGAGTACGGCGGGCACGGCCTCGGCCGCACCATGCACGAGCAACCCCACGTGCCCAACGACGGGCGGGCCGGGCGCGGGCTCGTGCTCCGCCCGGGCCTCACCCTCGCCCTGGAACCGTGGTTCGCCCGCACGACCGACCGTGTCGTGCACGACGCGGACGGCTGGACCCTGCGGTCCGCCGACGGGTCCAGGGCGGCGCACTCCGAACACACGGTGGCCGTCACCGAGGACGGCCCGCGCGTGCTCACCCGGCGCGCGTGAGGGGGACCGACAACGCCCCCGAGGGCCCCGGAGCGTTTCCGGGCCCGGCCTCCCGGTCACGGCTCCCGGTGCAGCCACACGGCCGCCTCACCCGGCAGCTCCGCGCCGGGCAGCGGCGCGCTCGCGACCATGACCTCGCCCTCGGGCAGCGGAACGGGTTCCGTCCCCGTGTTGACCAGCACCAACACGTAGCCGCCCCGCCAGAAGGCCAGCACCGGCCCCCGGTTCAGGTCGGGGTCCCAGTGCACCTCCTCGTCGGCACGGCAGTCCGGCCGCAACGACAGCGCCGCCTGGTAGAGGCGCAGCATCGACCCGCGCTCCTGCGCCTGCGTCGATACCGAGTACCGCCCCCACCAGGCCGGCTGCGGCAGCCACGATCCGGCCAGGCCGAACCCGAACGAGGGCCCGTCCGGGTTCCACGGCAGCGGAACCCGGCACCCGTCGCGCCCCTTGTCCGTGTGGTCGCTGTTGTCCCACCGGGGGTCCTCCAACGCCGCCGCGGGCAGGTCGGCGACCTCCGGCAACCCCAGCTCCTCGCCCTGGTAGATGTAGGCCGACCCCGGCAGCGCCAGCTCCAGCAGCGCCAGCGCCCGGGCCCGCCGCTGCCCCTGCTCCGGGTCGGGTTCGGGGTCGTGGCCGTCCGAGAGCAGCCACGCGCGCAGGTCGGTCCCGGCGGGCAGCCCCAGCACCGACACCGGGCGCACCACGTCGTGGTTGCCGATCACCCACGTCGGCACCGTCCCCACCCGGTGCGCGTCGGCCAGGGAGGAGTCGATGACCGTCCGGTAGGCGTCGGCGTCCCACGGCGCCTTCAGGAAGTCGAAGTTGAACGCCTGGTGCAGCTCGTCCGGGCGCGTGTACAGCACCCGCCGTTCGCTGGGCAGCCACACCTCGCCCACCATCGCCCGCGGCGGATCGTAGGAGTCGGCCACCCGCCGCCAGTCCCGGTGCACCTCGTGCACCTCCGGCCGGTCGAGCAGCGGGTGGTCGGGGTTGGCCTCGATGTCCTCGAACCGTCCGCCCTCCACGGGGGTCAGCTCGCGCAGCGGTTCGGCGAGGTCCTTGGTCATGGCGTAGGCGACGTCGATCCGGAACCCGTCCACGCCCCGGTCGGCCCAGAACCGCAGGATCCCCCGGAACTCCTCGCGCACGCGCGGGTGGTCCCAGTTCAGGTCCGGCTGTTCCGGCGCGAACATGTGCAGGTACCACTGCCCGTCCGGAACCCGGGTCCACGCCGAACCGCCGAAGGTCGAGCGCCAGTCGGTCGGCGGCAGCTCCCCTCCGGGCCCCTTCCCGTCGCGGAACACGTACAGGTCCCGCTCCGGCGACCCGGGCGCGGCCTCCAACGCCGCCCGGAACCACGGGTGCTCCAGCGAGGTGTGGTTGGGCACGATGTCGATCATGACCTTGAGCCGCCGCTTGTGCGCGGCCCGCACCATCGCCTCGAAGTCGGCCAGCGTACCCAGGGACGGGTCCACGTCCCGGAAGTCGGACACGTCGTACCCGCCGTCGGTCCAGGGGGAGGGGTAGAACGGCGACAGCCAGATCCCGTCCACCCCCAGGGCGGCGACGTGGTCCAGCCGCGCGGTGAGGCCGGGCAGGTCGCCCACCCCGTCGCCGTCGGAGTCGGTGAAGCTGCGCGGGTAGACCTGGTACAGCACGGCGTCGCGCCACCATTGGTGCATGTGGAGCCCTCCGGTTCGGTTCTCACGGGGACGTCCGGCGCTCCTGCGGAGCGGCGGTCGACTGGCGGGGGACGATCTGGACCGGAAGTTCGATCCGGGTGTCGGAGGGGCGCCGGCCGTGCACGAGGTCGGCGGCCAGCTGTCCGGCGGCCGCCCCGAGCGCCTCGGGGGCCTGGTCGACGGTGGTCAGGTCGAGGGCAGCGGAGGCGTCGTGGTCGTCGAAGCCCATGAGGGAGATCGCCTCGGGCACACGGACCCCGGAGCGCCGCAGCGCCCGGTACGCGCCCAGGGCCACGTCGTCGCTCTCGGCGAGCACGGCCGTGGGCGGGCTCTGGTGCGAGAGCAGCTCACCGACGGCGAGCTCACCGCCGTCGGGACCAGGGGGTTTGCTCACCGTCCAGGGCTCCGCGCCCGCCTCCGCCATGGCGTCGTGGTACCCCGCCATGCGAGCGGCGGAACTGCGGCTCGGGCCGTGTTCGGTGTGCGTACCGATGTAGGCGATACGGGTATGGCCGAGGTTGAGCAGGTGATGCGTGGCGCCTGCGGTACCCGCGCGGTCGTCGATGAACACGCTCGCCCGGCCGGGGAGCTCCTCGCCGGCGAGCACGACCGGGCCGGCCAGGTCACCCAGGTGGGCGTACTGCTCCTCGGTGACCTGCAGCGCCACCGCAACGAGGGCGTCGGAGTTGTGCGGCAGCGGGAGGTCGCGGGTCCAGTCCTCCGCCCCGTCGGCCTGGTGCACCAGCATGTCGAGCCCCGCTGCGTGCAGGGCGTGGCCGAGCCCCGAGGCGACCGCACCGAAGAACCACGGGCGCAGGGACGGGACCACGACCGCGACCCGGCAGGTGCGTCCGGTCACCAGCCCCGAGGCGTTGCGCGATACCGCGTAGGAGAGCTCGTCGGCGGCCGCCCGCACCCGTTCGCGCACCTCGGGTGCGACACCCGGGGCGCCACGGAGCACACGCGAGACCGTCGAGAGCGAGACCTCCGCTCGACGGGCCACGTCGCGCATGCCGGCAGACCGTTTCGGCATGCGGCCACCGTAGAGGTGTGACCTGCGCCATGGCAACGTTTTCATGACCGGCGTGGGAACGGAGCACCGTCCTCCGCGCGGGTTTCCGTCAGACCGCCCGCGCTGAATGTTGACTGAGTCACACCTGCGGTGGCATCGTTTTCGCACAGTTCGGGGGACGACCACGACCGTTGCGACGCCGCGGGCCCACCCGGCGCCGGGGGCGAGGAGGTACAGAGCCATGTCCGAAGTGCCAAGGCCCGCCGGACACACGGCGCGCGCCTGGGCGGCCGGAACCCTCGCGCTGGGCCTCGCCCTGGCCACCGGGTGCGGCGAACCGCCCCAGGACGAAGGCGACGAGACCGCCGGGCTCGCCGACGATCCGGAGTTCGTGTGGGCCATTGGCTCGTCCGACCGTCCCGCGCACGAGGCCGTCGCCCGCCTGTGGAACGAGCAGAACCCCGACCGGCAGGTCGAGATCTTCTTCCTCGCCGCCACCGCCGACGAGCAGCGCCAGGCCCTGTTCCAGGACCTCCAGAGCCGGGCCGGGGAGTTCGACGTGCTCGGGCTCGACGTCATCTGGACCGGCGAGTTCGCCGACTACGGATACATCGAGAGCCTCGAGGACCTGCGCCCCGAGGTCGAGGACACCAGCCTGGAGGGCGCCGTCGACAGCGCCCAGTGGCAGCAGGAGATGTACGCCCTCCCGTACTCCTCCAACGGCGCCTTCCTCTACTACCGCACCGACCTCGTGGACGAGCCGCCCACCACCTGGGACGAGGTCCTGGAGACCGGCACCGAGGCCGCCGAGGAGGAGGGCATCGCCCCGTTCGTGGGGCTCGGCGACCGGTACGAGGGGTTCGTGCTCTCCTACTTCGAGCTCTTCTGGGGCGCCGAGGGGGAGCTCTACGACGAGGCGCAGGAGAACAGCACCTTCGCGGAGGGCGACGCCGCCGAGACCGCCCTGGACTTCATGGTCCGCGCCAACGAACAGGGCTTCTTCGCCGAGGGGTACGACTCCATGGTCGAGGACGACGCCCGCGCCCTCTTCCAGTCCGGCGAGGCCGTCTACATGCGCAACTGGCCCTACGCCGTCCCGCTCCTGGCCGGTGAGGAGGGCGAGGAGAGCGCCGTGGCCGACGACTTCGCCGTGGCACCGCTTCCCACCTTCCACGGTGAGGGCAGCACCAGCGTGCTGGGCGGGTTCAACAACGCCGTCAGCACCCTCAGCGAGAACGACGAGCTCGCCCGCGAGTTCGTGACCTGGGCCGCGACCGACCCCGAGGCTCAGGACGCGCTGCTCGACAACAGCCTGCCGCCCACCATGCAGAGCATCTACGACGAGACCGAGGACCCCGACTTCCAGATGCTCGGCGACATCCTCGCCGACGCCGAGGCCCGGCCGCCGGTCCCCGGTTACAACTCGCTGTCCCTGGCCGTGCAGGACCACATCCACCCCGCCTTCCTCGGACAGACGGACCCGGACGAGGCCCTGGAAGCCGTGGACGAGGCCGCCCAAGACGCAGTCGGAGAGGAGTGACGCCCATGGTGGCGAGGACCCCGGCCGCGCGATCGCGGCGCGGCCACGGCCTGGGGGAACGCGCGATGGGGAGGTTCTTCCTCGCGCCGTCGTTCGCCTTCATGGCCCTCATCGCCCTCTTCCCGGTCTTCTACGCGATCGGGATGAGCCTGTACCGGATCCGCGGCTTCGACCAGGAGTTCGTGGGGCTCGGCAACTACCTGGACGCCCTCGGCGACAGCGGCTTCTACAGCGCCGTGTTCAACACGTTCGTGTTCACGGTGACGTCGGTGTCGCTGGAGTTCGTCATCGGGATGGCGTTCGCGCTGATCATGCACCAGGCCTTCGTCGGACGCGGCCTGACCCGCGTGGTCATCCTCGTGCCCTGGGTCGTGCCGACCGCGGTCGCGGCGCAGGTCTGGCGGTACATGTTCGACCACAACCCCGGGTTCGTGAACGCCGTCCTGGGCGCGGACATCAACTGGCTGCGCGACCCGTTCTGGTCGATGGTCGGCATCATCAGCGCCGACGTGTGGAAGACCGCCCCCTTCGTGGCGCTGCTGCTCCTGGCCGGGCTGCAGACCATCCCGCGCGACTTCTACGAGGCCGCCAGGGTCGACGGGGCCAACGCCGTACAGCGGTTCTGGTACGTGACACTGCCGCTGCTGAAGCCCGCGATCGTGGTCGCCCTGCTGTTCCGGACCGTCGACGCGCTGCGCATGTTCGACTTCGCCTACATCTTCGCCGGGTACTCCAACCACCTGGCGACCCTGTCGGTCTACGCGCAGCGCTACCTGATCGCCGAACCCGACCTCGGTTACGCCAACGCGCTCTCCACCATCACGTTCATCATCGTCATGCTCGTGGGCCTGGCCTTCATCAGCCGGATGGGCCGACAGGTGGTCGGCGAGGCCGCACCGCGGAAGGAGAAGGCATGAGCGAGCACACCGTGCAGGCACCGCGGCCGGCCGCAACCGCACCGCCGCCCCGCCGACGCAGCAAGGGCCTGCCGCCCTGGGCCGTGGCCGCGCTGAAGATCCTCGGCCTGGCCGTGGTCGTGGTCTGGTGCCTGTTCCCGTTCTTCTGGATGGCCATGACCAGCCTGCGCACCGGGGCGGACGCACTCACCGACCCCAACATCCTGCGCGGGCCCTTCACCTTCGAGAGCTACGAGCAGGTCGTGGACCTCGGGTTCCAGTACGCGCTGCGCAACTCGCTGATCGTCGCGTCGGTGACCACGCTCATCTGCATCCCCGTGGCCGCCCTGGCCGGGTACGCGCTCGCGCGGCTGCCGCTGGCGGGCAAGTTCGTGATCCTGGCGCTGACGCTGGTCGCGACGCTGTTCCCGCCGGTCGCGCTGGTCAACCCGCTGTACCAGGTGTACCTGGAGGTCGACAGCCTCATCGGGCTGTCGCTGCTCAACTCCTACGCGGGCATGATCCTGCCGTACGTCGCTCTGACCCTGCCGCTGGCGATCTTCATCCTCACCACGTTCTTCTCCGGGATCCCCAAGGAGATCGAGGAGTCGGCGAAGGTCGACGGGGCCACCCCGTTCCAGGCCTTCTGGCGTGTGGTGGCGCCCCTGGCCGCACCCGGTGTGGGCGCCGCGGCGATCCTGACCTTCGTGTACGCGACCAACGAGTTCCTGCTGGCGTTCTCCTTCGCGCCCGCCGACCTCAACGTGCAGACGGTGCCGGTCTTCATCGGGACCTTCGAACGGGTCGGTTACGAGGACCCGATCGGGCAGGTGATGGCGGCGTCGGTGCTCGTGTCGATCCCGCTGATCCTGTTCGCGCTGGTGCTGCAGCGGCGGATCGTGGCCGGGTTGACGTCCGGCGCCGTGAAGGGGTGATGCCCCGGGGGCCCGCCGGAGCCGGAAGCGGGGCCCCGGTCTCACGCCGTGGAGGCCTCCGGTGCGGGTTCCTCCGCCGCCTCGGCGGAGATGTGCAGCGACGCCACCATCTCCCGGTACAGCGTGTCCGAGGCCAGGAGCTCGGCGTGGGTCCCCTGCGCGCGGATCCGGCCGTCCTCCATCAATACGATCCGGTCGGCGTGGATCACCGTCGACAGCCGGTGCGCGACCGTGATCACCGCCGCGCGCTCGGCGTGCGCGCGTACGCTCTCGGTGATCGCGGCCTCGGTGACCGCGTCGACCTGCGACGTCGCCTCGTCCAGCAGCAGCACCCGCGGCGTGCGCAGCAGCGCCCGGGCGAGCGCGACCCGCTGGCGTTGTCCGCCGGAGAAGGAGGAGGCGTCCAGGGGCGTGTCCAGCCCCTCGGGCAGGGAGTCGACCTTGTCCGCCAGCCGCACCTGCTCCAGCACCGCGCGCACCTCCTCCGGGGTGGCGTCCGGGTTGCTGAACAGCAGGTTGTCGCCGAGGGTGCCCGGCACCACCGGGGTGTCCTGTTCCACGTACGCGAAGTGGCCGCGCACCTGGTGGGGTGACAGGTCCCGGTACGGAACCCCTTCCAGGCGCAGCGTCCCCTCCTCGGCCTCCAGGAACCGCAGGAGCAGGGAGAACATCGTGGTCTTGCCGGCGCCCGAGGGGCCGACGATCGCGGTGTGCCCGCGCCGCGGCAGTGCCAGGTCCACCCCGCGCACGGCCGGTTCGGCGCCCGGGGCGTAGCGCGCGCCGACACCCTCCAGCTCCAGGAGCGGGTCCCCGCCGGGGCCGGGTCCGTCACCGTCGGGGAACGCCGCGAGGGCGCCCGCGCCGCCTTCCGGGGATCCACCGGACGGCTCCGTCGGGAGCTGTTGGATCTCGCGGATGCGCTTTGCGGCCGCGATCCCGGACTGCAGGGTGGTCATGCTCTGCGACAGCTCCATCACCGGGTTCAGCAGTGTGAACGCGTACAGCAGGAACGCGACGAGCGTGGAGACCCCGATCTCGCCCGACGCCACCCGTGTCGCGCCCACGCCCAGGATCGTGATGATGGCCAGCTGGACCCCGCTGAAGGCGATGGTCCAGGCCAGGGCCTCCTTGCGCACCGACCGCACGCCGTGGCGCGCCGCGTCCTCCGCGTGGCCGAGGATCTGCCCGCCCAGGCGGTCCTCGGCGCGGCTGACCTTGACGGTGCGGATCGCGCGCACGGCGCCGTCCAGCACCGAACCCATGGTTCCGAGCGAGCTCTGGGCCTTCTCCTGCGCCTGCGCGATGCCGGGCATCAGGGTCAGGAACAGGATCGTCACCACGACCACGGCCACGACCGTGACGGAGAGCAGGAC
The DNA here is from genome assembly GCF_014892575.1 of Nocardiopsis coralli. Taxonomy (GTDB): domain Bacteria; phylum Actinomycetota; class Actinomycetes; order Streptosporangiales; family Streptosporangiaceae; genus Nocardiopsis; species Nocardiopsis coralli. Next base: position 197,672 of record NZ_JADBGI010000005.1, read on the forward strand.
GAGGTCGAGCACGCCCATCATCACGAGCGTGCCCACGAGCAGGACCCCGCCGTTGAGCAGGCTGATGATGCTGCTGGAGGCGGCCTCGCGCAGCAGCACGGTGTCGGAGGTGGCGCGGGTGACCAGTTCGCCGCTGCTGCGCCGGGACAGCGGCAGCATCGCGGCGCGGAAGTAGCGGTGCACCAGTGAGGTGCGGGCCTCCAGCACGACCTTCTCGGCGACCGTGCCCAGCACGATCCAGTGCCACAGGCCCAGGACCGAACCGAAGACGAACAGGCTCAGCAGCACGGCGATGGGCGTGGCCAGGCTGCCGTCGGCCTCGATCGTGTCCAGGACGTACTTGGTGATCATCGGGTTGGCCAGCTCGAGCGCGGAACCGGCCAGCGCCAGGACCAGCCCGAGCAGGAGCTTGTTGCGGTGCGGTCGCACGAAGGACCACAGGATCCGCAGTTGGGCGAAGCGTGGTTCGCCGGCCCCCTCCGGGGAGGGGGCGTCGGTTGGTTGGTCTCGATCAGTCATGAACAAAATTAGGTCATGAATGACCGATTATTGTCAACCAATTATTCATCCCCGTACGATGGGGTCATGGTGAACACTGCTCAGGCGGACAGCGGGGAGACACGCACCCGTGCCCGCACGCGACGCACGATCCTGCAGGCGGCCGTGGAGGTTCTGGGCACCGACCGGTCCGCCCCCCTGTCGGAGGTCGCGCGGGCCGCCGGTGTGTCCAGAAGCACGCTCCAGCGCTACTTCCCCGAACGCGTCGACCTCGTGCGCGCCCTCGACCAGCACGTCTGGGAACTCGTCGACGAGGCCACCGAACGCGCGCGGCCCACCGAAGGGACCGCCATCGAGGCCCTCGAACGCCTCGTCGCCGAACTCTTCGAACTGCGCGCGCCCGTCATGCTCGTCGCGAGCGACGCCGACCCCGAGGGGGAGTGCGACGACGGGGAGGGCGAGGACCAGGGCGAGCAGGACAGCTCCTCCGACCTGGCCATGTACGACCTCGTCGAGCGCGGCCACGAGGACGGGACCGTCGACCCGCGGATCACACCCCTGTGGTTCAAGCACCTGCTGTGGGCGACCCTCTACACCGGATGGGGATACGGCGCCTCCGCCCGGGTGTCCTCCTACGAAGCGCTGCGGCTCACCGTGCACTCGTTCCTCAAGGCCGTCGAGCGCCGCTGACGTGCCGGGGCGCCTGGGTCGAGCCGCTCGGGACCCGGACGCACGAACGCCCCGCCGGAGTGCGGCGGGGCGTTCGGGAAGGTCAGGGCGTGGGTGGGCGTGTGCCGGCCGGACGCGGCCCGGAGGTCAGAGGTAGAGGCCGGTGCCCCGCTCCGGGGACTCGTTGGCCGTGGCGTGCACGTCCCGCTCGCGCAGGATCACGTACCGCTCCCCGTTGATCTCGACCTCGCCCTGCTCCTCCGGGTCGAAGAGCACACGGTCACCCGTCTTCACGTGGCGGACGCTCGTCCCGGCGCCGCACACCTCACCCCAGGCCATCCGCGTCGCCAGCTTCACCGTGTCCGGGATGACCAGGCCGGCGCTGCTGCGCCGCTCATTCGTGTCCGGGACCGTCCGCACCAGCAGCCGGTCGTGGAGCATCTGGATCTCAAGCTTGGAATCGGTCACCACATCAGGATATGCACCGACAGGGAGCGCCACCTCACACATGAACGGCTGGCCAAGGCACCCCCAACATCCGGTACAGTGGACACATCGCCGAGCGGGGGAACCGCCCGGCACACCAGGGGCTATGGCGCAGTTGGTAGCGCGCCTCCATGGCATGGAGGAGGTCTGGGGTTCGAATCCCCATAGCTCCACAAGGACCCTGCTCGCAAGCTTCGCTTGCTCGCAGGGTCCTTTGTGCTTTTCGGGGGGACGACCCCCCGGACCCCCCGGTGTGCGCTCGCTGGCGCTCGCGCCCGTTGTGGTTGCTGTGGGCAGTCGTGCGGTGCGCCTGGTCTTGTGGCCCTGGTTGGTTACTTCGCCTGCCTGGCGGGTTCTTTGTGTTTGTCGGGGGGTGAGCCTCGGGCCGCCTGGTGTGCGCTCGCTGGCGCTCGCGCCCGGTGTGGTTGCTGTGGGCAGTCGTGCGGTGCGCCTGGGCTTGTGGCCGTGGTTGGTTACTTCGCCTGCCTGGCGGGGTCTTTGTGTTTGTCGGGGGGTGAGCCGCGGGCCGCCTGGTGTGCGCTCGCTGGCGCTCGCGCCCGGTGTGGTTGCTGTGGGCAGTCGTCCGGTGGCGCCTGGTCCTGTGGTGCGGGTCGGCCGAAAAGCAGAGGAGTGCACGCGGGGGCTGGAACGGTGCCCGTCAGCTTTGCGCGTGCCGAGCCCTTGGAAGCCGTGCACCCCCTATGGGCCCCGAACCTTGACGCCGGTTGTGAGGTCAGTCGGGCACGGCCCCACCGGTCGCGTTGATGACCGTGCCCGTGATGGCCACAGCTCGATCCGAGGCGGTCCAGGCGGCGAGCTCGGCCACGTCCTGCACCGACATCGTGTGATCGGTGAACCCACCGGCAGCCACTTCGGGGAGCACGTCCTCCAAGGCGATCCCGGACCGCTCGGCGATCCGCCCCCAGATCTCCTGCACGTGGGAACCGTGTTCGGTCACCGAATCAGGCATGCCGTTCGGCCGCAGGGCGACGACGCGGACACCGTGTTCCCCCGCCTCGCCGGCCACTTGGAGGGCCATGGTCTCCACCGCAGCGTGGGCAGACGCGAACGGGCCGGTGTACGGGGTACCGATGCGGGCCATCGGGGCCGACACCGGAAGGATCACGCCTCCACCGCGGTCGGTCATCCGCCGGACCGCGGCCCGAGCCGTGAGGTAGTGCGCCGTCGTGTACTCCCTCACAGGACGGAGGAAGGCCTCGGCGCCGAGTTCCGTGATCGGGATGCCCTGGTCGCCGTTGTCGAGGCCGACGGCCGTCAGGGACACGTCGTAGGCCCCGTAGGTCTCCAGTGCGAGGTCCGCAACGGCCTCGACGGATGCCTCGTCCAATGCGTCCACCAGAGTTCCGGTGGCCTGTGGACCGATGTCGTCGACCACGCGCTCCACCTTCTCCCGTGTGCGGCCGGCCACGATCACCCGTGCGCCCTCTCGGGCGAACGTACGCGCCACGGCCCCGCCGATCGCACCGGATCCCCCGAACACCACAGCCACTTTGCCTTCGAGAAGCATGCCGACCACTCCTGTCCTCGACCGCCGGGGTTCCCCGCCTGACAGCAAGGTGCAGAACCGCCGCCGATTATTGCCTCAGCACTCCCGTCCTACCCTTGTGACATTGGGAAACGGCACCACCGTCCCCACGGAACCCCGGGGGCCGCCATGGCTGGGACCGAGCGAACCGCGGCCGAGGTCGTGCAGGAGTTGTTGCGCCTTCAGGACGACGCCGAGCTGGAGAAGGTCCGCAAACGGCTGGCGCCCGACGAGGAAGCGTTCGGGCTGCGGATGCGCCACCTGTTCGACGTCTCGAAGGCGCACACCGACCTTGCGCAGGCCGAGGTGGAACGCCTGCTGGATCGCACCCCGCCTACGAGCCGCGCATGGCCGCGGTGTGCATCCTCGACTTCAAGGCCCAACGGAAACTCGGCGACGCGCAGCGCAGAGAGCTGTACCTGACCTACGTGGAGCGGCACGACCGGATCACGACCTGGGACATGGTCGACCGGGCCGCGCCACGTGTCGTGGGCCGCCACCTCGCGGGAGACTCGCCCCGCCCCCTGTTCGAGCTGGCCGAGTCGGCCGACCCGCTCCGTCGGCGCACCGCCACCACGGCCACGCTCCAGCACGCGCACTCCGGCACCGACCAGGACCTGGCGGACGGCCTCGCCATCGCCGCCCGCCTGGCCACCGACCCCGAGCCGGTGGTGCACAACGCCGTCGGCATCTTCCTCAAACACGCGGGGGACCGAGACCCGGACGCGCTGCATGGATTCCTGGACGAGCACGCCGCATCCATGCCGCGCCCGGGCCTGCGCCTGGCCATCGCCAAGCTCGACCCCGAAACGCGCGCCCGTTACCGGAATTCCTGAGGGGCTGCCTGGTCACAACGGGGCGGCAGTGAGGCGTTCGATGATGCCCCACCGGGTGGTCCGCCGGTACAGGACCTCGAAGTCGGCGGTTCGAAGGGCCGCGGTGGTGTCCCGAGCCTGTTCGTCGGGCGCGCGGGTGGCAGCCACCCGGTCCAATGCCCGTTGCAGAGCCAGGACCGGCCGGTGCGGGCTCGCCACGTGCCCGAGACTGACCAACCGCCCGCCGTGGTCCAGGACCCGGCGGATCTCCCGGAGAGTGAGGTGGAGGTCGGGCACGCTGCTCAAGGTCAGGGTGCACACCACCGTGTCGACGCTCCCCGGGCGCAACGGGAGGTGATGGGCGTCGCCGGCGACCAGTGCGCTGCTGGGGTGGGGGAGTCTTGCGCGTGCGCGTGCGAGCATCCCGGTGCTCAGGTCGAGCCCGATCAGCCGCACGGAGGACGGGTAGTGCTCCAGGTTCCGGCCGGTGCCGACGCCGACCTCCAGGGTGACCCCCCGCGCCTGGGAGCACGCCCAGGCGCGGCCGTCGCCCAGCATCACACGCTCGTACCACCCGGTCTCACGGTCGTAGCGGGGCGCGTAGGCGTCGTAGGCGCGGCGCACCTCGTCGTCCATGCTCCCAGCATAGAACCGCAGGTCGAGACAGGGAACGGGCCGCCGGGGTCACAACGGGCCCAGGGCCTGAGCGGGGTCCCGGTCCAGTTCCAGGGTCTCGAGCACCGTCAGCAAGCGGCGTTCCTCGTACCGGAAGTGGTTCTCCATGAGCGCGGCTATGCCTTCGAGGTGGCGGTCCAGTTCCTCGGGTGGTGCCGCCCCCTCCACCGCCCCCTGCAACCCTGCGAGCAGGTGGGAGATCATCGAGTGGTCCTGCTCCAGCTTTGCCAGGGTCCCGCGCAGGTCCGGGTACGCGGCCGCGATGGCGGGGAACAACGTGCGGTCCTCGCCCTCGTGGTGACCGGTGAGGGCAGTGCAGAACCCGTGGCAGAACAACAGGAGGTCGCGGGTGGCCGCCGTCCCGGACCGGCCCTCGTGCACGGCGTCCCGGGTGACCCGTAGGGCTTCGCGCAGGCGGTTGTGCACCGCGCGCATCTCGTGGCTCCAGGCGATCAACCTGGTCTTCTCGCCCTCAGACACGTGAGGGCGAAGGGAACGACGTGAGCATCGTCGAACTCCTCCGTGGATCCGGCGCCTCCATGCCTGGCACGGTCTGCCACGGCACGCGACGCTGCGCCGAAGCTAGCACCACCGCGCGCTCGGGGGAAGAGCCCGGATTCAGGGGGAGGGCCGCCGGAGCATTGCCCAGGTGCGCGGGCCCCCGTCGGGCAGGTCGTACTCGGCGGTGATCTCGAACCCGAGCGCCTTGTACACACCCACGTTGGCGTCCGTGGAGGTCTCCAGGAACGCGGGAACACCCTCGGCGTCGGCGGCCGCCAGCCCCGGCTCGATGACCGCACGCCCCAGGCCCCGGCCCTGAGCGGAGGGCCGCACGCCGACCGTGCCCAGGAACCACACGGGTTCCGCGGGCCGGTGGGCCTCCATGGCGGCTTCGGCGGAGGCGTGCGCGTCGGAGCGGTCGCCGGCGAGCTCGACCAGGCGGGGCAGGAGCTGCTGCAAGGTCGGGCCCGCGTCGCCTGCGGGGGTGGACCACACGGCGACGGCGTCCAGGCCGTCGCTCACCCACACCCGACCGTGCGGCAGCCCGATCTCGGCGAGGAAGAGGCGCTGGAACTCACGGAGCCTGGCCAGGTGGTCGTCGGCGCTGATCGTGTGGCGGGTGAAGGGGTACTCGGCGAACGCTGCGGTGAGCGTGTCGGCGGCGCCCTCGACGTCGCCGGGTGTGGCCTCGCGGATCATGGTGTGCTCCGTGGTCGGTTCGGGGCAGGGGCAAGCAGATACGAGCCGATACGAGCGGTCGTACACGGTCGTCGGCAATACTACGCAAGTGCAACCACAGGGTTGCGGGTTCTCCCGCCAAGATGCAACCCTGGGGTTGCACAGGAGGTCGGTATGGACAACGTCGAACGCCATGTGGACATCGACGCACCGCCCGAGCGTGTGTGGGAGCTCCTCACGCGCCCCGGATGGTTCGTCAACGACGGGGAGATCGTCGCACACGAGGTCGAGGACCTGGGTGAGGGCGCGTACCTCGTCACGGACCCCGTGCACGGGTCCTTCCGTATCGAGGAGGTCCGGCTCGAACCGCACACCCGGGCCGTGTTCCGGTGGCACAGGGGGACCGGCCCGGACGACCCCGCCACGCAGGTCGAGTTCCGGTTGGCCGAACGCCCCGGCGGGGTCCGGCTCACCGTTGTCGAGAGCGGGCTCGAGGCGCTGGGGGTCGATCGCCGACTACGCCAGGGCCAGGAGCAGGGCTGGACCGAGGAGCTCGAGGTCGCGCGGGCGCACACCGACCCGGCCAGGGTCAGGCGCGCGGTCCATGTCCCGGCCGGCCCCGATCGTGCCTGGGACGTGGTCGCAGACCTGGCCTCGTGGTACGCGTTCGGCGGCGCCGCTTACACCCTGATCGAGGATGCGCCGATGCGCCTGGAGTGGGCGGAGCACGGGATCTTCCTGGGGCGCGTCGAACGTGTGGCGGCACCGTCCGAGCTCGCGTTCCGACTGGCGCAGGAGCCCGACACGGAGCCGGGGGCCGACGCGCCGCTGGTCCGCGTGACCGTGCGGGCCTCCGGGACGGGTTCCCTCGTGACCGTCGAGCACACCGGTCTGGCCTCCGAGGACGAGGCCGCCATGGAACGCCTCGGATGGGAGGGCGGCCTCACCACCCTCGCCGAACGTCTCCGGGGGCAGTAGTGAGCGCTCCACCCGACGCCGCCTTCGCCGCATTGGCGGACGGAACACGCTGGAAGGTCCTGGTGCGGATCGGCCGCGAACCCGCCTCGGCCTCCGCGCTCGCGCGTGAACTCCCGGTCAGTCGGCAGGCCATCGTCAAGCACTTGGAGGTGCTCGCCGGCGCCGGGCTCGTGTTCTCACAGCGGCGGGGGCGCGAGGTCGTGCACGTGGCCGTGGGGGAGCGGTTGAGCGCGCTCGGCCGGGACCTGGACCGGATCGGGCAGGGGTGGGACGACCGGCTCGCCGCGCTCAAGGAGGAGGCCGAGGACGGGTGAGCCCCGGGAGCGGGCATCGCGTCTGCGCGAGCGCGTGACAGACCGGGCTGCTTCTCTCCTCTTGACCGGCGAGCACCACAGGACCAGGTGTCACCGAACGTCTGCCCACAACAACCACAACGGGCGCGAGCGCCGGCGAGCGCACACCGGGGGGTCCGGGGGGTCGTCCCCCCGAAAAGCACAAAGACCCTGCGAAGGCGGACGGAGTCCGCCGAGCAGGGCCTTCCGAGTGGAGCTATGGGGATTCGAACCCCAGACCTCCTCCATGCCATGGAGGCGCGCTACCAACTGCGCCATAGCCCCTTGTGGGTCGCCCGAAGGCGATGCCTCAAGTCTACCGGACCTCGGCGAGTGCCTCGAACGCTTTTCGCTCCCGAGGGGCCTGCGGGAACGTCGCGGGTAGGACGGACGGTATGGACCCCCAGGACAAGGACGACCCGGTCAGCCCCGCGAACCCGGCGAGCAGAGTGCTCCGGTGGGAGGAGTACGGCGGCACGTGGCGGGTGGTCGCGCGTGGCGCGAGCGGCGTGACGGTCGAGCTGTGCAGCTGTACCGGCGGAGAGGTCCTCGAACGGTGGACCAGTGATGATCCGGACCTGATCACGCTGGTCGACACCCCGACCTGATTCGAGCTCTCCCGTCCTCGCCCCCTCAGCAGTGCCGAGCCCATCTTGCCCTGGCTCATGCAACCCCCATGGCCGGCGGCGCGCCCAGGACCTGCTCCGTTTGCGCGGGCGTCCGCCCAAGACCTGCTCCGCCTTTTGCGCGAGCGTTCACCCAAGACCCGCTCCGCGTCGTACGCGAGCGTCCGCCCAAGATCCGCTCCGCCTCGTACGCGGGCGCCGGCGAGTGTGCGTGGCGGAGCGGGAACGCCTGTACCTCGGCCACAGAACACGTGCACTTCAGTGGGAGATACCGGGCTTGTGCGCCCCCGGCCCCGGAACCTGGTCGGCCCACCCCCGCATCACGCGCCACGTCTCTCCGGATAGGTGACGACCTTGCGGAACCCGCCGCCCTCCCCGCCCCCGTCACCCCCGACGACGGCGCCGGCGCTCAACCTCGCGGGCTCGCCGCGGCCCGGGCCCAGTACGTGGAACACGTCCTCACCCCGCGCGATCAGGTGGTCGGCGATGATCCGCCGGTGGCACCGCCACCACACCGCCTCGGCGCACATGACGGCGGTCGGGCGTTCGTGCCCCCACTCGCGCAGCAGCTCCAGCGCGCGCCCGAACCCCTCCGAGAGCGCGTGGTCCGCGTAGTTGTGGAAGCTCCGGTTCCGCCACCACCCGTTCACTTCGAACGGAACGTCCTTGCTCACGGGTCTGCGCCCGGTCAACTCCTCCGCCCGCCGCAGGGTGGTCCCCAGGTCCGCGAGAGCCCCCGCGAGTGTGTCCTCGTCGAACTGCGGATACCGCGCCGAACCGGGCAGTCTCCGCACGTCCACGACCAGCGTGATCCCGTGCTCCTGCAGCAGGCCGGTGAACTCAGCGAGGGTCCGGTTCGAGTGCCCGACCGTGAAGAAGCGCCCGCGAGCCGCCCCACTCGCAGTTCCGATCTCCGTCCCGCTCACTGCTCTCCGTCGACCAGGCGCAGCGCGGACCCCTTGTGCGCCGCGACGTGGTCGGTCCGGTCGCTCTTGATCTTGTACTGCGGCTCCTCCGGCGACGCCCGCCTTGTGTGCCCCTTGTAGTCGAAGTCGGCCGTGTGCACCTCGGTGATCGTCCCCGACACCCGGCCGGCCTCGGAGTTCCACTCCACGTGGTCGCCGACCTCGAACCTGTGCGACATGTGCTCTTCCTTCTGCCGGTCGTGCGGTCTCCCACCACTGTGGCAACGCCCCGCCCTGATCCCGGGTAGGCCGGTTCCGGACGCGGGCGTGTGCCGTTCCGGAGCGTCCCGATACACTCCCTTCGCCCCCTGTCCCGAAGGACCGTGAGTGAACCGACCCTTCGTCGTCCTGCTCCTGATCGCCACCGCCCTGTCCGCCGTGGCCGGCCTCCTTGTCGAGGAACTCAGCGTTCCCCTCTGGGTGACGGCCGCTGCCACCGCCGCCACGGCCGTGGTCGGGCTCCTGCTCAAGAAACCCGTCGAGCGCTTCCAGGACCGCACCGACCCAGGCCGTTTCACGCAGCACCTCGTCAAGGGCGGGGCCGTCCGGGTCCGGGACACCGCTCGCGACGTGCCCGGCCTCTTGGGCGTGCACCCGGCCCGGTTCCGTGACCCCGACGACGTGCACAGCGACCAGCTGCCCGACTACGTGCAGCGCCCCGAACTCGAGAAGAAGGTCCGCGACCGTCTGAAGGCGCACGGGCTCGTCGTGGTGACCGGCGGGTCGGCCACGGGGAAGAGCCGGTTGGCCTACCAGGTCGTGCGGGAGCTCTACCCGGACCGCATGCTCTACCGCCCCCTCCCCGGCGAGGCGGGCGTGCGGGGTCTCGTCGCCACCGGTGCCCTGCCGAGGAAGGCGGTCTTCTGGCTGGACGGCGTCGAGGACCACGTCGCCCAGGGCCTGCGCCCCGAGGACATCGCGGGCCTGCTCCCGGAGGGCCACGGCAACGCCGTGGTCGCCACGATGCGGGTCCACCCGGGCTCGGGCTCCGGCGACGACCGCTCGGGGCAGAGTCAGGAGACCTTCCTGCGCAGGTTCGCCGGCCACGAGGTCCAGGTCCCCCGCGGCAACGACGGCTACAGCGAGGACGTGCCCGACGATCCCCGGATCCGGGAGGCCGCCGCCCAGAGCCGCCACGGGCTCACCGAGTACCTGGCGCAGGGGCCGGCGGCGTACCTCAAGTGGGAGCGGCTGTCGGGGAACGCGGACACACACCGCGCCGGGGCCGTGGTCGAGGCCGCCGTCGACGCCCGCCGCGCCGGCCGGCACACCCCGCTGCCGAAGGAACTCCTCCGCCGGCTGCACGAGCACTACGTCGACACCTCGGAGGGCTCCGGGGCAGGCCGACAGACCTTCGACGAGGCGTTGAACGATGCCGCCCGGCCCTACGACGGGGCGAGCGGCTGCCTGATGGAGTCCGACCAGGTCCCCGGCGCCTACTACGCCTTCGACTACCTCGTCGACCGCGCCCAGGAGAACGAGGAACCGGTCGCGACGCCGGTCCTGGAGGAGCTCGTCGAGGCCACCGAGGGACCGGAACTGGTGTCCCTGGGACGCGCGGCACAGGAGAGCGACCGTGGCTGCGCGCTGCGCGCGGCCGACCGCCGCCTCGCCGAGAGGCCGGGGGACGCCGCGGCTCTCGGGTTGCGTGGTGCCGTCCTGCTCGAGAAGGCCCACGGCCGCGGGGCGGAGGACGAGTGGCACGGCCTCAGAGGTGCGTGCAGCGACCTGAAGTGGAACGACGACACCCCGGAGGCCGTCGGTCTCGTCCGCCGGGCGGTCGAGGCCGGTGACGAACGCTCGCGTCCGGTCCTGGGAACCTTCCTTCAGCGTTCGGGGCGGTTCGAGGAGGCCCTGGAACACCTGCGGCAGGTGGAGGAACCCGACGGTGTCCTCGAGCTACGCATCGCCAAGGCCCTTCGGGGGCTCGGCCGACTCGATGAAGCAGACGAGCAACTGATGAAGGTCGCCGATCGCGGCTTGATCGCGGCCTTCTTCCACCTGGCGGTGAACGCTGCCGACCGGGGAAACCTCGACCTCTCCCTGTACACCTACGACTGGCTCGCCGACGCCGCTCGTGAGCTGGACGATCGGCGGCTCGAGCTCCTGACCATGCATGCCAGGGCCGAACTCCTGTTCCGGGTGGGCCTGGTCGCCGAGGCGGTCGAATTCTCCGAGAAGGGGGCGGAGAAGGAGGAGGCCTGGGCCTTCTACGCTCTGGTCCGGCACTTCGAGGACACGGAGAACATGGCGATGGCCTCCCTCTGGTCGCGGAGGGCCGCCGACGCCGGGATCCTCTGGGCCATGGCGAAGCAGGGCATGATCACCGACGATGAGATCCAGCAATCCCGGGACCACTGGTACGCGCGTACACATGCCGCCGCGGACCTGTACTCGGAGATGCATGTGAGACTCGCGGTGGCGCGGACCGTGATCCGCGCCATGGACCGGGTCATCGAGTGGGCGGACAGGGGTACCCCCGGGGCCGATCTTTCCGACGCACCCGAGGTCGTTGTGGGGTCCCTCGACGACATGGACGGTTCGAAGGACACCGGTGCGACCGACGCCCCCGTGGAGACCGCGACGGACCCCGAGACCCGCATCGCGCTCCACCGCGAGCAGGGCAACCATCGCGAGCTCGTGTCCCTGCTCGCCGCCGAGGTGGCGGCCGGCCGTGAGAACCGGGTGGAGGCCCTCGACGAGGCCCTGGACTCTCTGGACCGGGAGGACTGGATGCCGGTCATCACCGAGGCTGCGGACACCGAGCACCGCTATCCGACGGCCGTCGTCCTGACCATGCTCCGGGCCGGGTTCGAGCAGCGTGCGGAGGAGCTCCTGCTGCTCTACGTGCACACAGGTGACCAGCGGGCGTTGAAGCTCCTCGCCACGTTCTACAAGGAGCGCGAACGACACGGCGAGCTCGTGGAACTCCTGCGCCACCGGGTCTACCTGGGTTCCAGTTCCGCCGCCGCCGAGCTGGCCGAGTACCTGTACGCCAACACGGAGGTCGGCAGCGTGGAGGAGGACCTCACGTGGCCGCTGGCCTCGTTCGCCAGGTCGGAGGGGGAGATGTCCGTCTCCACGCTGATGGCCGTCTACGTGCTCGGAGGGGACAAACGCAGGCTCGTGGCCGAGACGATCGAGGCGGGCGGTGCGGGGCACGCCCGGCTGGCCGTCGCGCTGGTGGACGACGGGCAGGTCGAAGAGGCCGAGGCGGTCTTCGTACAGGGAGAGGACCACGAGAGCTTCGTCTACCGACCGCCCGCGTATCTGGATTTCGCCGAGGCACTCGTGGCCAAAGGTCTCGGTTCCCGGGCCGAGGCCGTGCTCGAACGGATGACCGAGGACGGGGCGACCGAGAAGCATCGGGCCCGTGCGGAGCAGATCCGCGCCAGGGCCGGGATGGGAAGGCTCCGGTGGAAGCTGTGGGGGAGGCGTCGTTGGAACCGCTGAACCGTCTGTACGAGCGCCTCTGCGAGGACGGTTACACGGACGCCTTCGAGTGGGTCGTCCTGGACCAACGGCTCCGCTCCCTCCTCTCCTGCGAAACGCCCCTGCGGCGTGTCGAGGACGGCGACGGGACCTCCACCCTCCCGCGGCTCTACACCTGGGCCGCGGAGGCCGGCTGCGAGGGGGAACCGGGGATGGCGGACGTGATGGCCCGCTGGTTCCTCGTCCGTAACAGCGTGCACCGGGCCGGGGGTGTCACTGCGCTGATCGGCGCCCATCGGAGCGCGGTCGAAGCACACGGAGGGGAAGGCGCCGCGCACCTCGGCGAGGTCGTACCCGCGGTGGTCGAGCTCCTCGTGGAGGAGGGGCGGACGGACGAGGCGTCCGCGCTGTTGGCGTACCTGGAGACGGCGGGGGACCAGGACCCCGCCCTGCTCGGTGTCAGCGCCGAGGGTGCCGGGGCGCTCGGGAGGGACACGGCGGAGCGCTACGTGAGCGCCGAGGCCGCGGCCCTGGCCACCGACGTCGACGCGATCTACGCGGACGAAGGCCTGCGCCGGCGCCTCCTGGTCCTGGCCCGGGTGAGCGACGCCTTCTTCGCTGCCGGCGGGCCGGCGGAACTGGAGGGGCTCAGGGAGGTCTTCCGCGCGAACCCGCGCAGCTTCAACGCCCTCTACTGGGGTGATGAGTCGACCGGCGCGCTGGTCGAGGACCATCTGAGGTTGGCCCTGCCCGGGATGCGCCTGCACCTGGAGGCCTGCCGGGATCGGTGGTTCTTCGATCGCACGGTGAGGCGGGCCCGGGCAACCGAGGGGCCCGATTTCGCCTGCACGCTTCTGCTCTCCGCGGCCCTGCGCTCGGACCAGGTGGCGCGGTGGCTGGCCCGCGAACCTGCCACCGTTCGCGGAGGAACCCGGGGGGTGCGCGTGCGCCTGGCTCTGTTCAAGGCACGGATCCCGCGTAGGTCCCTCTACGCCGAGCTCCTCACACAGGCCTGCGCGGACGGCACCGGAGCGGGATCCGCTGAGGTAGGGGCGATCCGCGGGATGGTCCGGGATCAGGTCCCGGTGCTGTGGCGCTCCGTCGCGCTCTGGGCCGTGCTCGTGCCTCTCTGGACCCAAGCGGCGACCGCAGATCCCCCTTGGTGGTGGGAGATGGTGTTGAGCGTTTCGGTGGGCGTGCTCCTCGCGGTCCAGGGCCAGAAGTGGAGATCGGGTCGTTCCTGGTTCCGGTCCGTGCTCCTGCCCAGGACGAAGAGCCGGGCGGAGCAGAAGTCCGTGTGGCTCCTGGCCAGTGAGTTGCTGGTGAACAGCCCGTGGATGTACTTCTCACCCCTGTACTCGAAGGCCTACCTCCACCGTCACCTCACGCCTCTGTGGCAGGCCGTCGCCTTCCGCGAGAGGGTCCAGGCCGACCCCATGCTCGCCTCCGATGTCGCGCTCCGCCTCGGCCGGAAATCCATCCACTCCGCGGACGACGTCTCCGTGCTCCTCGCGCGCCACCTGCCCCGGCAGCGCTCCTGAGCCCCACGCGTTCCTACACTGGACCGATGGACCACGGCGCGAGCGACCACACCGCAGGCGGTCGACCCGACCGCGGCCTCCTCGGTCACGCCTCGAACGGCCGCGAACCCCGGGCCACGGATGAGCAGAGCCCGGTCGTCACGGTGCTCGAGCGGATCCGCGACGAGGTCGCACCCAGGCACGAGGGCCGCGTCGCCGACTTCATCCCCGAGCTCGCCGGCGCCGACCCCGACGCGTTCGGGATCGCCGCCGTGAGCGCGCACGGGCGCTGCTACTCCGCCGGGGACGACGCGGCGGCCTTCACCGTGCAGTCGATGTCCAAGCCCTTCGTCTACGCGATGGCGATCGAGGAACGCGGCCTCGACGACGTGCACCAGCACGTGGGCGCAGAACCCAGCGGTGAACCCTTCAACGCGATCAGCCTCGACGAGCTGGGCCGCCCCGAGAACCCGATGATCAACGCGGGCGCGATCGTGACGACCTCGCTCGTGCACGGCGCGGGCCCGGACGGGCGCTTCGAACGCATCCGCACCGCGCTGTCGTCCTTCGCCGGCCGCAGCCTGTCCCTCGACGAGGACGTCTACCTGTCCGAGGCCGAGACCGGGCACCGGAACCGGGCGCTGGGGTACCTCAGCCTGGCCGGGGGTGTCCTGGAGGGATCGGTCGAAGAAGCGGTCCAGGACTACTTCCGCCAGTGCGCGCTCAGCGTGACAGTGCTCGATCTGGCGGTCATGGCGGCCACCCTGGCCTCGGGCGGCGTCAACCCGGTGACCGGTGAACGCGTGGTGTCGCGGCGCACGGCTCGGCACACCCTGTCGGTCATGTCGAGCTGCGGCATGTACGACCGCGCGGGGGAGTGGGCCCTGCGGGTGGGCATCCCGGCCAAGAGCGGGGTGAGCGGCGGCATCCTCGCGGCGGCGCCCGGTTCCTTCGGTGTCGGGGTGTTCAGCCCGCCGCTGGACGGTGCGGGCAACAGCGTGCGCGGCGTGGCGGCCCTGGAACGCCTGTCGGAGGACTACGACCTGCACATGCTGCGCATCCCGTCGGAGCCGCCCTCGCCGGTGCACAGCGTCACGCGCGCGGGCGGGACCCTCGACGTGCACTTGCGCGGCGACATCGACTTCCTCGCCGCCGAGCAGGTCGTCTCCCGCCTGGAGGAGGCCGTGGACGACGCCCGCGTCACGTCGGTGACCGTGGAGCTGGAACGGGTCTCCGGGCTCAGCGATGCCGCCCGCTCCCTGCTCGCCGCCGAACTGCGCGACCTGGACGGGGCCGGGGTCGAGGCCTCCATGACCGACCCCGCCGAGGTGCAGGACGACGAGGACGCCTGACCCGGGGCCCGGCGGCGCGCCCCACCCGCCCTCGACCCGGCCCCGCCCGGAAAAGATCACCCGGGCTTGTCCCCACCCCTTGACGCGGGACCCCTCACGGGTGTGTGATCAACCTAAGAGTTGAACAACTGAAAGGTTGAACTCGCTGATGGCGACCGATCCGCTCAGCCTCACCTTCGCCGCACTGGCGGACCCGACCCGCCGCGCGATCCTCGCCCGGCTGTCCCGGGGTGAGGCCACCGTCAACGAACTGGCGGAGCCGTTCGCCATGAGCCTCCAGGCGGTCTCCAAGCACCTCAAGGTCCTGGAACGCGCCGGGCTCGTCACCCGAGGGCGCGCCGCACAGTGGCGCCCCTGCCGGATCGAGACCGCCCCGCTGGACGAGGTCTCCGACTGGCTCGGCCGCTACCACGAGCAGTGGGAGGACCGCTTCACCCGCCTGGACGAGGAACTGCTCAGGATCCAGAACGGCACCGAAGGAGAACAGAGCCATGAGTGACCTGAAGATCGTCGCCGAACCCGGACGCCAGGACATCGTCATCACCCGTACGTTCGACGCACCACGCGAGGCGGTCTACGCGGCCATGACCGACGCCGAATCCATCGCCCGGTGGTGGGGGCTGGACGAGACCGACACCCGCGTCGAGGTCTCCGACGCCCGCCCCGGCGGACGCTGGCGCTACGTCGAGAAGGGCCCGGACGGGGCCGAGTACGCCTTCCGCGGTGTCTTCCACGACGCCGTCGCCCCCGAGCGCATCGTGCAGACCTTCGAGTTCGAGGGCATGCCGGGGCACGTGGCCATGGACACCTACACCCTGGAGGAGCAGGACGGCCGCACGCTCTACACCTCCGTCTCGGTGTTCCAGAGCGTGGAGGACCGCGACGGCATGGTCGCCTCCGGGATGGAGACCGGCCTGTCCCAGTCCCTGGACGCCCTGGAGAAGCTGGTCACAGAGCGGGGCTGACCAGCACCCGACGCCGGGCGCAGCGGCACGCGCGACCCGGCGCACACGGCCGGACCCCGCCGACGGGCCCGGCCGTCCGCCCTGCCCGCACACCCCGGTCGGGCCTGTGGACAACGCCCGTTCCTGTCACCGCGGAACGGTAATGTCGACGCGTGGCAGATCTCCCGGACGTTCCCTCCATGCTCGAAGCGGCCGTCGACGCCCTGGGCGGCACCCACCGCGAGGGCCAGGCGACCATGGCCCTGGCCGCCTCCGAGGCCGTCGACAAGCGCGAACACCTCGTGGTGCAGGCCGGCACCGGAACCGGCAAGTCCCTGGCCTACCTCGTGCCCGCCATCCGGCACGCCATGGCCACCGACACCACCGTCGTGGTCTCCACCGCGACCATCGCGCTGCAGAACCAGCTCATCGAGCGCGACCTCCCGCGCCTGGCCCGCGCCCTGGCGCCCATGCTCGACCGGGAGCCCACGTTCGCCGTGCTCAAGGGGCGCCGCAACTACCTGTGCCGCAACCGGCTCCAGAACGCCGACGAGGAGGCCGAGGACACCGAGCTCTTCGACCCCCGCCAGCTCTCCTCCCTGGGCCGCCAGGTCGCACGCCTGCACGAATGGGCCGAGGAGACCACCACCGGCGACCGCGACGAGCTCGAACCCGGCGTGAGCGACCTCGCCTGGCGCCAGGTCTCCGTCGGCGGCAACGAGTGCATGGGCGCCCGGGTCTGCCCCTTCGGCCAGGAGTGCTTCGCCGAGTTCGCCCGCGAGGCCGTCGGCGGCGTCGACGTCGCGGTCACCAACCACGCCATGCTCTCCATCGACATGCAGCAGGGTTTCCACCTCCTGCCCGAGCACGACACGATCATCATCGACGAGGCCCACGAGCTGGTCGACCGCGCCACCTCCGTGGCCACCGAGACCCTCACCGAACGCACCGTCAGCGCCGCAGCCAAACGCGCATCGCGCCTGGTCGAGGCCGGCATCAGCGAACGCCTCACCGAGTGCGCCGAGGGCCTGGCCATGATGTTCACCGAGGTCCCCGACGGGCGCCTGGACCAGATCGACGACGGCCTCGCCGGGGCCGTGGCCGCCACCCGCGACGCCGCCTCCGCGTGTGTGACCGCGATCGGCCCGGCACCCGGGGACATGGACCCCGACACCGCCGGCGACCGCCGCATGGCCCTGGCCGCGCTCAACGAGGTCCACGACGCCGCCGTCTCCGTCCTGGAGAGCTACGACAAGCCCCTGCGCGACCGCACCGAGGTCGTCTGGCTCACCAAGGCGCCCTCGCGCCCGCCCTCCCTCAACGTCGCGCCGCTCACCATCGGCGGGCTGCTGCGCGACAAGCTCTTCGGCGACCGGACCGTCGTGCTCACCTCCGCCACCCTCACCCTCGGCGGCGACTTCCGAGCCCTGGCCGGCCAGTGGGGCCTGGGGCGGGAGGTCACAGCGGAGGCCGCCGACCGCGAATCCCGCGGCCTGTCACCCGTGCCGGAGACCGGGGCCGAGGGCGTGGGGAAGGACGAGGACGGGCCCCACCGCGCCGAGGGCGAACCCCGCTGGCGCGCCCTCGACGTCGGGTCCCCGTTCGAGCACTCCCGCCGCGGCATCCTCTACGTGGCCACCCACCTGCCCACGCCCGGACGCGAGGGCCCCGACCCCGCCTACCTCGACGAGATCGCCGAGCTCATCCAGGCCGCAGACGGGCGCGCCCTGTGCCTGTTCTCCTCGATGCGCGGCGCCCAACAGGCCAGTGAGGAACTGCGCGAACGCCTCGACCACCCGATCCTGTGCCAGGGCGAGGACTCCACCGGACGGCTCGTGAGCCGGTTCGCCGAGGAGGGGCGCTCCTGCCTGTTCGGAACCCTGTCGCTGTGGCAGGGCGTCGACGTGCCCGGGCCGTCCCTGTCCCTGGTGATCGTGGACCGCATCCCCTTCCCGCGGCCCGACGATCCTCTCTCCTCGGCCCGCCAGCGCTCGGTCAGCGCGCACGGGGGCAACGGGTTCCTGTCCGTGGCCGCCACCCACGCCGCACTCCTGCTGGCCCAGGGCACCGGACGCCTGCTGCGCTCCACCGAGGATCGCGGCGTCATCGCCGTCCTGGACCCGCGCCTGGCCAAGGCGCGGTACGGGGGTTTCCTGCGGGCCTCGCTCCCGCCGTACTGGGGAACCAGCGACCCCGAGGTCGCCCGGTCCGCGCTGCGCCGCCTGGCCGCCTCCTCCGCCGAACCCGCGGCCGCCGCGGCGGGTTGACCCCGTCGGCCGGGCCCGGAGGCCTCCGTACACACGAACGCGCGGGGACCGGCGGAACGGTGTCCGTCGGTCCCCGCGCGTGCCCGGGCGCCCGTTCGAGTGGCCCAGAAGATGCGGGGCGGGGGATCAGCCGCGGCTGCGGTAACCGAAGAGGCGCACGGCGTACCCGGGGGAGTCGTCCTCCGGTTCCTGGATGAACCAGCGGTCCTCGTTCTCACCCACGAGCAGCTCGTTCCACATCATGTCGATGAGCTTGAGCCGCGAGACCACCGAGGACTCCGGGTCGAGCACGATCGAGTACGTGTGGTCGGTCAGGCGCTGGGTCACCATGCCCACGGACTGGCCGTCCCAGATGGCGGGGACGGGCGCGTGCCCGATCTCGACCCCGCAGAGGCGGAGCTGCTCCACCTCCTCGTCGAGGGCCTCCGCGGCGAGCGCGCCGTCCAGTTGGAGGGCGTCCTCCAGTTCGTCGCGTTCCTCGTCCTCGCGGAGATAGGCGTGGTAGGTGCGGTATCCGCAGGTGCGGCACTTGCGCCAGACGACACAGCGCGCCAGCCCGTAGGCCGACTGCGCTTCGCCGACACTCTGGTAGTCGCTCACCTCGCGAATCGCGCCGCACTCGCAGCACAGGGCCGTGAGATCCTGCTTCATCAGAGTCCCCCCTCCGAGCTGAGTATGCGACGAACGGAGCGCCTATGGGAACCCGTTCGGAGAGGAAGTCACGGCAAGGACTCGTCATCAATGCCCCAAATGGCAGGGGGAGCAGCCCTTCCGTGCCGGCCGGCGGCGTGTCGGGGTGGCCAGGAACACCCTGCCCTCAGAGGGTGCGGTCCCCCTTGTTGCGGGCGCTCCAGTCGCGCATGCGCTGCGGGTATCCGACGATCTGCACGTCGTAGGCGGGCAGCGCGAGCTTCTTGGCGAGCTTGCGGATCGCCTCGGGTGAGCCGCAACGGCGGCGGGTCCATTCACCGTCGGTGGCCACGGCCACGGCCGTGGTCTGGGTCGCGAAGGTCTCCGGTTCCACGAAGAACTCCACCCCCACCCGGGACTCGGCGAACTCCTTGAGGGCCTTCATGTCGGAGTCCTCGGAGTCCCGGTCGAACCGGGCCTTGCTGTTGCGGTTGGCCTTGCGGAGCCCGAAACGGTCTCGCCATCCCATCGGAGGTCCTGTCTCCTCACACCCGGTCGAGGTCGAAGCGACCCGGGGACACCGCCCGGCGGGGAGGGACCCGGGTGCCCCGAGTGTATCGGCCCGTCCCCTTCTTCAGGGGGTGCCCGAAGCGCTACCGGGCACTGGTTTGTGCATTCTCATGACGTGTCTGTGATTGCGCTGCTACCTTCAGTGCTCACGCGGCACATACAGGGGGAGATGACATGCCGATGTGGACATGGACGGGGGAGACCGCACGCACATTGCGCGAGGCCGGTCAGGAGGAACTCGCCGAGGCGGTGGCACAGCTTCCCGTCATGAGCGAGGCCGGCGACTCGGTGCGTGTGGAGGCCACGGCGCGCTCCGCGCTGCGGGTGGCCCGGCGCCTGGTGACCGAGGCGGGAACCGGAGAACCGGAGGTGCCCGGGCTCTTCGGGCCGCCCATGCTCTTCTACCTGGCGCACTGGCCCATGGCCGTGCGCGTCGGTGCGCTCGCCGAAGGACAGCGCGCCCTGAAGCAGGCAGAGGCCGCGGCCGCCGACGAACCGGGGCCGCACGAGCGCGGGACCCTCCCGGTCTCGGCGCTGGCCAACGCCGTGCGCTGCCACGCCAACATCGATGCCCGGGGCACCACCGCGCTGCGGCGCGAACTGCTCTCCAGCCGGCGCCTCGCGGGATGGGAACGCACCCCCGCCTGGCCGGGCTTCACGCTCGCCAGGGTCGACCTGCTCGTCGACGAGGGCGCACCCGACCGCGCCGAGGCGGAGCTGCGCCGGTACGAACACACCGCAACCGGACCCGGGGTCCTGGGGACCGGAGGGGTCTTCGCCCTCGCCCGCGCGCTGCGCCACCAGGACCGCCACCGGGAGGCCCTGGCCGAGCTCGACCGCCTGGCCGGCGAGCTCGCGACCCGCAGCGGCGGGCCCCGCGACCCCGCCCTGCGCCGCAGGGTGCGGTTCGAGCGGGCGCGGTTGCTGTCCTGGCTGGCGCGGTTGGGTGCCTGCTCGGCGCGTGAGGCCATCGAGACCCTGCCAACGGTCGAGGAGGCCGAGTCGGTCCCGAGCCTGCGCCCGGCCTGGGTGGAGGCGGCGGAGAACCTCGTGAGCCTGGGCGCGGTGCGCAACGACTGGCGCCTGGGGGTGCGGGTCACCACGTGGTCTCGGTACTTCGAGCGGGTGGGCGCGCCCGCGCGCGGGGCGGAACTGGCCCTGGCCGCGGCCCGGCTGGCCGCCGTCCGGGGCTCGCAGTGGGTGGGCACCTGCTCGGCGCAGCGGGCCGAGGAGCTCATCGCGCACCTGGGGGAGTCGTCGGAGATCCGCGGGGACCTGGCCGAGGCGCGGTCGATGATCACCGCGATGCCGCCGGTGCGCCCCGAGGCCCCGGCCGACAGCATCCTCGCCCACCTGCGTTCCCTGCCCTCCGACCGGGTCGACCCCGAGCACCAGGCCGAGCAGGTCAACGTCGCCCTGGCGAGCCTGCCGCACGACACCCCGCTGCTGTCGGCGCTGGGCCAGGTCGGGCGCACGCTCATGCTCTCCGACGCGGCGACCGAACCCCAGTGGCGGCACGTGCGCGAGACCCCGGGGGACCAGAAGGCGGCGCTGTCCCTGCTGGAGACCCTCCTGCACGACAACGACACCGCGGGGGTACGGAACCTGGTGCGGACCCTGGCCGCCGGGGCCCTTCCCGAGGCCGAACCCGCCGCACAGGCCCCCGTTGCCCCCGCGACCTCTGGCATCACGGCAGCCCCTTCAGGGCCTCAGGCCCCCGCGGCTTCCGCTGCCCCCTCGGGACCCCAGACCCCGGTCGCCCCGCAGAACCCTTCGCCCACCGCCGCCCCGAACGCCGGGCGTGTGGCCGGAACCGGTCACCACCGCGCCGAGGCCGGGCCACAGGTGCAGTCGCGGGCGGTGTGAACCTGGGGACGGCCGGGCCGGTCCCGCGCCACCGTGATCAGGGCCCGGTCGTGCCCCGCCGGGCCGCGCCTCAGAGGGACCGGGCCGGTGACCCCTGGGCCATGAGGGAACGCCCGGCCGGGTAGGTCAGCGCGGCGGCGGGCAGCTCCGCGGGGCGCCCGCTGGCCAGCACCCGCACCCGGCCCGGACGCCCGTGGTGGGGCAGGTCGCCGACCCGGCGCAGGGCCTGCGCGGCCACGGCGTGCGCGGCGGTGTGCAGCGCGACGTCCTGGCCCAGGGCCCCGACGATCTCCTCGCCGACCAGGTCGTAGTGGGTGCAGCCCAGCACGACCGCGCGCACGTTCCCGGGGGTGAGGCCGGCGGCGTAGGAGACGGCGTCGGCGACCTCGCGGGGGTCGGCCGACTCCACCGCCTCGGCCAGGCCCGCGCAGGCCACCGGGGTGACCTCGATGTCCTGCGCGAAGGTCTCCACCAGGCGGCGCTGGTACCCGCTGCGTGTGGTGGCCACGGTCGACCACACGGCGATGGGGCCGCCCGAACGCGCGGCCGGCTTGATCGCCGGGACGGTGCCGATGACCGGAACCGAGGGTTCGAACACCTCGCGCAGGCGGGCCAGCCCGTGCACGGACGCGGTGTTGCAGGGCACGACGACGGCGTCCAGCCCGCCCGCGGCGTCCCAGGCCGCGCGGGCCCCCGCCAGGGCACGCCCGATGACGGCGTCGGGCGTCCGGGCGCCCCAGGGCATGTGGTCCGGGTCCATCGACAGGAACAGGTCGGCGTCGGGCCGTGCGGCGTGCAACGCGGCCGCGGTCGAGAGCATGCCGATACCGGAGTCAACGAGAGCGATGCGCACGAGTACCGATGATATTTGCGCCCGTCACCACCCGGTCGTGCCAACACCCCCGCCCGGCGCCGACGCGAACGACACGTGACGAAATGGGGTGGCCCCGTCCCGTTACCCACAGGTAGAACGGAGAGGATCGGCCCGCCCCGGCGGCCCCGCCCGGCCGGCCGAACCGGGCTGTGAGTCGCCGACACCGGAAGCGGGAGCAGGATGACCTCTCAACAGCAGGGAACGGCCGACACCTCGGCGTCCGGCCGCCACGGGCTGGCCGAACACGTGAGCGCGGTGCAGAAACTCCGCAGGGACTTCCGGGCGCTGCCCGAGGACGCACCCGTCCGCCTCGCCAAACCCACCTCGAACCTGTTCCGGTTCCGGGAAGCCTCGTCCGCACCCGCGCTCGACGTCTCGGCCTTCGACGGCGTGCTCTCCATCGACCCCGTCGAGCGGCTGGCCGACGTCGGCGGCATGACCACCTACGAGGACCTGGTCGCCGCCACCCTGCCGCACGGGCTCATGCCCAACGTCGTCCCGCAGCTGCGCACCATCACCCTGGGCGGGGCCGTGACCGGGCTGGGCATCGAGTCGTCCTCGTTCCGTTCCGGCCTGCCGCACGAGGCGGTCCAGGAGATGGAGATCCTCACCGGCAGCGGGGAGGTCGTGACCGCCACCCGCGACAACGCGCACGCCGACCTCTTCCGGGGGTTCCCGAACTCCTACGGCACCCTCGGCTACGCGCTGCGCCTGCGCATCGAGCTCGAACCGGTCGGTCCCTACGTGCACCTGCGCCACCTGCGCTTCTCCGACAACCGCGAGGCCATGGACACGCTCGCCCGCATCTGCGCCGACGCCGAGTACGGCGGCAGCCGGGTCGACTTCGTGGACGGGGTCTCCTTCGGGCCGGACGAGCTGTACCTGACGGTCGCCCGCTTCACCGATTCCGCGCCCTGGACCAGCGACTACGGGGGCCAGGACATCTACTACCGCTCCATCCGGCGGTTGTCCGGGACCGGCCCCGGCGACTTCCTCACCACCGAGGACTACCTCTGGCGCTGGGACACCGACTGGTTCTGGTGCTCGCGGGCCTTCGGCGTGCAGAACCCGGTCGTGCGGGCCCTGTGGCCGCGCGCCCTCAAGCGTTCCGACGTCTACCGCCGCCTGGTCGCCCTGGACCGGCGCACCGACTTCTCCCGCCTGCTCAACCTCTACCGGGGCAGGCCCCAGCAGGAACCGCTCATCCAGGACGTCGAGGTGGGCGCGGAACGCGGCGCGGAGTTCCTCGACTTCTTCCACCGCGAGATCGGGATGTCGCCGGTCTGGCTGTGCCCGCTCCGCCTGCGCGAACCCCGCCGTGCCGGGCAGGAAGGCCCCGTCTGGCCGCTCTACCCGCTGGAGGACGAGCGCCTCTACGTCAACTTCGGGTTCTGGGGCCTGGTCGACATGCTTCCCGGGCAGCGCCGGGCCCACCACAACAGGCGGGTGGAGGAGGTGGTCGGCGAGCTCGGCGGGCACAAGTCCCTGTACTCGGACTCCTTCTACGCCGAGGACGAGTTCTGGGAGCTGTACAACGGTCCCGCCTACGGGGAGCTCAAGGAGACCTACGACCCGCACGGGAGGTTGCTCGACCTGTACGCCAAGTGCGTGGGCAACCGCTGAGGCGGGACCGGACCACAGGGACGCGACCCGTGGGGCCGCATCCTCCGAGCGGAAAGGACACAGCATGCGGCTTGCCGAGATCTTCGAGCGCGTCGTCGGACCCGACGCCCCGATCCGATTCACCGCCTACGACGGGAGCACCGCCGGCGACCCGGACAGCGGGACCGCCCTGCACGTGCGCACCCCGGTCGCCGTCAACTACCTCGCCCAGTCACCCAACGCCGTGGGGCTGACCCGCGCCTACGTCTCCGGGCACCTCGACCTCGAGGGCGACATGTACACCGCCCTGAGCACGATGGCCGAGTTCGCCTTCGCCGAGGGCGTCAACCTGTCCGTGGCCGACGCCGCCGCGATCGTCAGGTCGGTGGGCTGGGTCAAGTTCGTCAACCGGGTCGCACCGCCGCCGCAGGAGGTCACCCCGTCCAGACTGGCGAGCATGGGCTGGCGGCACACCCGCAGACGCGACGCCGAGGCCATCCACCACCATTACGACGTCTCCAACCGCTTCTACGAGATGGTCCTCGGCGAGAGCATGACCTACACGTGTGCGGTCTTCGACGACGAGGACGGCCGCCTCGACCGGGTCGGTGCCGACGACGGGGCCCTGGAGAGCGCCCAGTTCCGCAAGTACGAGCTCGTCGCCCGCAAGCTCGGCCTGACCGAGGGCATGCGCCTGCTCGACGTCGGCTGCGGCTGGGGCGGCATGGTGCTGCACGCCGCCCGCGAGCACGGGGTCAAGGCCACGGGCGTGACACTGTCCAAGGAACAGGCGGAGTGGGCGTCCAAGCGCATCGCCCAGGAAGGGCTGGGCGATCTGGCCGAGGTCCGCCACATGGACTACCGGGACGTGCCCGACGGCACCTTCGACCGGATCAGCTCCATCGGGCTCACCGAACACGTGGGGGCGGCCAACCTCGACGCCTACTTCGCCTCGCTGTACGACAAGCTCGTGCCGGGCGGGCGCCTGCTCAACCACTGCATCACCCGGCCGCGCAACGACCTGCCGCGGATGAACACCAAGGGCGTCATCAACCGGTACGTGTTCCCCGACGGGGAACTGGAGGGGCCGGGCGAGCTCCAGGTCGCGATGAACGACGCCGGGTTCGAGATCCGCCACCAGGAGAACCTGCGCGAGCACTACGCCCTGACCCTGCGCCACTGGGGCGCCAACCTCGAACAGAACTGGGACGAGGCGGTCCACGAGGTCGGCGAGGGCACCGCCCGGGTCTGGCGCCTGTACATGGCCGGGTGCGTGCTCGGCTTCGAGAAGGACGTCGTGCAGCTCCACCAGATCCTCGGCGCCAAACTCGACGGCACCGTGTCGGGCATGCCGCTGCGCCCGCAGTACTGACCAGACTGACCAGCCCGGCCGTCGCCGGCGTCCCCGGGTGTTCGCCCTGCGGGGACGCCGGCGCCGTGCTGCCCGCCGCGGCCGTGCCAGGCGGCATCATGGACGCGGCACCACCGTCCAGCAGCCTCGAAGGGACCCCACCGTGTCCGCAGACGACAGCTCCCAGCCGGGTGAGCCGAACCCGACCCCCGAGCCCTCCGAGGAGGTCAAGCGGTCCGCCATAGACCTCGTCGCCGCCTACGCCGACCACGACCGCGAGGCTCTGGACCGGGCGATCCCCCCGGCGGCAGACCACGCCGACGCCGTCGTGTCCGAGCTCAAGGTGCTCGCGGCCTTCCTCGGCCGCCGGGTCCAGGAGACCGGGGTGATGTGGAAACCCGCCGACTCCCGCGAGGCCGTGGCCCGCACCGTCGCCGAGATGCTCCCTCCGGAACTGGAGTTCGCCGTCTCCACCGCCTGGGAGGCGCACTCCCTGGGCGAGGAGGAGATCGCCGAACGCTTCACCCTGGGTGACCCCATGGTCTACGCGCACATGCTCGCGGCCTTCTGCGCGGCGATCGGCCTGGCCGTGTACAAGCGCTCCGAGCTCGTGTCGACGCTTCGGCAGGTGGGCGGCCTCGAGGAGGAGTGACACGGCGGGGGCCGGGCGCAGGGGAACGCCCGCCATCACCCGGACGCGGAGGGTCACGGGCCCGGGTCGGCGCGTACAGAGTTCCATCCGGGCCTAACAGCTCAGACACAAGGTCGAGTTGTTTACTTCACAAGGTGCCGTTCCTTACGTAGGTTTCCTACCAACCCTTTGGGGACCTCGACAGGAACGGGAGGCGCGCCGATGGCTCGCAGACCACTACTCACCCACGCACCCCTCCCCGCGGCCGCACTCGCCCTCGTCCTGGCCACGACCTCGTGCGGCACCGGTGAGGACGAGACCCTCACCGTGTGGATCATGGAGGGCACCAACCCCGACGCGACCGGGTTCTTCGAGGAGGCCAACGACGCCTTCACCGAGGAGACCGGGATGGACGTCGAGGTGGAGTTCATCCCGTGGGCCGACGCCCAGGACATGATCTCCACGTCCATCGCCGGCGGGACCATGCCCGACGTCGTCGAGCTCGGCACCACCTTCGTGCCCGAATTCTCCGACGCCGGCGCCCTGCACGACCTGGCGCCCGCCATCGACGACCCCTCCTCCTACAACGAGGGCATGCTCGAGATGGGCCAGATCGACGACGCGGTGTACTCACTGCCCTGGTACGCGGCGATCCGGTCGGTGGTCTACCGCACCGACGTGTTCGAGGAACACGGCGCCGACGAGCCCGAGAACTGGGAAGAGCTCCGCGAGACCGCCCTCGAGCTGTCCGAGGCCGAGGACGACATGATCGCCTTCCCCGTGCCCGGTGACGCCCAGTACTCCGTCCTGCCCTGGATCTGGGGCGGCGGCGCCGAGGTCGCGGTCGAGCAGGACGACGGCACCTGGGTGTCGGAGGTGGACAGCGAGGAGGCCCGCGAGGGCATCCAGTTCTTCACCGACCTGTCCCTGGAGGACGACCTCTCCACCACCGGCGCGGTGAACTGGAACGAGATCGACGTCATGGAGTCCTTCTCCGAGGAGAACGCGATCATGGCGATCCTCGGCAACGCCAACCCCAAGGCCATCGTCGAGAACAACCCCGACCTCGAGGGCGACATCGGGGTCTTCCCGATCCCCGGACAGGAGGAGGGCTACTCCGACTCCTTCGCCGGCGGGTCCAACCTCGCCGTGTTCGAGGGAACCGGCAACGAGGACGCCGGCATCTCCTACATCGAGCACCTCACCGACCCCGAGTGGTCCGTGCGCTGGGCCGACGAGACCGGGTTCTTCCCCGGCGGGGTCGAGGAGATCGAGGAGTACGCCGAGTCGGAGGACCCCACGGTCCAGCCCTTCGCCATCCAGCTCAACGAGGCCGGCCGCGGTACCCCGGTCGCGCCCGAGTGGGGCCAGGTCGAGGCCGAGAACGTCATCGTCGGGATGCAGCAGGACATCCTCAACGGCAACGTGTCCGTCGAGGAAGCCACCGAGAGCGCCGCCGACGAGATCGAGCAGATCCTCAACGGGGGTTAAGACGTGGGAACACCGGTCGGTCTCGGACCCGGAGGGCCGGGCCAGGGTGTGAAGGGAGCGGCCGGGGGCGGTGCCCCCGGCCGCTCCCGGCCGATGATGAGCATGCGGGGCCGCAGGGCCGCGCTGCCGTGGCTCCTCCTCACCCCGCCCCTGCTCGTCATCGGGGCGCTCCTGCTCTTCCCGCTCGGCAGGATCGTGTGGCTCTCCATGCGGGAGTACCACCTGAGCAACCTGGTCTCCGGCGAATCGGAGTTCATCGGGTTCGACAACTACATCGCCCTGCTCACCGACCCCTACCTGTGGAACGTGGCGCTGCTGAACACCGTGGTGTTCGCGTTCGTCGCCGTGGTCACCACGGTCGTGCTGGGCACCCTGGTCGCCCTGCTGCTGGTCAACCTCAAGGTGGTCCCGCGGGTCATCGTGACCTCCTGCATCATGGTCGCCTGGGCCATGCCGGTGGTCAGCGGCACCTACGTGTGGATCTGGATCTTCGACGTCGACCAGGGTGTGGTCGCCCAGGCCCTCATGAGCATGGGTGTGGTCGACGCGGGCGGCTACAACTGGTTCGCGGACCGTTTCTGGTTCTACGCGATCGTCACCCTCAACATCGTGCACAGCGGGTTCCCGTTCGTGGCCGTGACGGTGCTGGCAGGGCTACTGACCGTGCCCAAGGAGCTCCAGGAGGCCGCCCTCATCGACGGTGCCGGGCCCTGGAAGCGGTTCTGGCACGTGACGTTCCCGGTGCTGCGCCCGGTCTTCGCGGTGGTCACGATCCTCTCCACCATCTGGGACTTCAAGGTGTTCGCGCAGATCTACCTGATGCCCGGCGGCGACGTGGGCGGGTCGCAGATGCTCAACCTGGGCGTGTGGGCCTACGTGCGTTCCTTCGGCCACAACGACTACGGCATGGGTTCGGCCGTGGCGGTCGTGCTCACGCTCCTGCTGCTGGCGATCACGATCGTGTACCTGCGGTCGCTGTTCAAGGACGACGAGCTGTGAGGGCGCGGACGAGCGCCCGGGCCCGCGCGGCGATCAGGGCGGCGGCTGCGGCTCACCGGGCCGCGGGGTCAGCGGGCCGGCCCGGCGAGCTTGTCGCGCACCCTGCGCCAGTCCACCGAGGCCAGGGAACGGCGGTCCAGGTCCTCGCGCACCGCGCCCATGGTGCGCAGGTCGAAGGCGCTCAGCGCGCGGCCGTCGTCGTTGGCCTGGTTGACGAGGTTGTGCACGTACGCGTAGAGGCGCCGACCGGTCGGGTCGGAGACCGCGTGCCGCACGGCGGTGTCCCGGAACCGGGCGTCGTGCGGCAGCCAACTGATGACCACCTCCGTGGGGGAGGGCCCGTCGAGGTCGTGCACGCGTGGCCGCCCTTCGTCCGCCGTACTCCAGCGGGGCCGGCCGGACGGCGGCCCCGGACTTCGCCGGATTCTAGGGCATTGCGCCCCAGCGCCGACGTACCGCCCGCCCGACAGTCCGCGCCCGCGGGGCGCCGCGTCCACGAGGAGACCCGTTGAGCACGCGCACTGCACCCACACCGGAGCCCGCCCACTGGGAGGACCAGGTGCGCCGGGCCCGCCTGCGCGGCGAGGCGTCGCGGATGTGGCGCCTGCTCGGCAAGTGCCTGGCCGTGAGCGCCCTGCTGCTGTTCACGCTGTTCCCCGTCTACTTCATGGTCGTCAGCGCCTTCTCCGACAGCGCCACGTCGGGGACCGGGGCGCTGCTGCCCAACGACCCCTCGTTCGACAACTTCGTCTACGTCCTCACCGAGGGCAACTTCACGACCTACCTGCTCAACTCCCTCGCCGTCGCCGGGATCACCGTCGGCGGTGCGTGCGTGCTCGCCCTGCTCGCGGCGGTGGCGGTGGCGCGGTTCAAGTTCAAGTTCCGCACCTCGGTGCTGGTGATGATCCTGATCGTGCAGATGGTGCCGCTGGAGGCGCTGGTCATCCCGCTGTTCATCCAGGTGCGGGACCTGCAGCTGCTCAACACCCTGATCGGCCTGGGCATCGTCTACATCGCGCTGTCGCTGCCGCTGGCGGTGTGGATGATGCGCGGGTTCGTGGCCGCGGTGCCCAAAGAGGTGGAGGAGGCCGCCTACATCGACGGTGCCTCGTGGCCGGTCATGTTCTGGAAGGTGCTGTTCCCGCTCGTGGCCCCCGGCCTGGTGGCGACGGCGATCTTCTCCTTCATCGTGGCCTGGAACGAGTTCGTGCTCGCGCTGACCTTCATGCAGCAGAGCGACAAGTACACCGTCGCCGTGGGTCTGCGGCAGTTCTTCGGCCAGTACGCCAACGAGTGGGGCCACGTCATGGCGGCCTCGACCATCATCACGATCCCGGTGATGGTCTTCTTCGTGCTCGTACAGCGCTACCTCGCCGCCGGCCTGGTGCAGGGGGCGGTCAAGGGCTGAGCCCCGCGTCGGGATCGCCCGGCGGACGTACGAGGGCCCCGCGGCCGGTGCACGGTCGCGGGGCCCTGTCGTGGCCGGAACGCGGGTCAGTCGCGCAGCTGGCGCTTGAGGATCTTGCCGGTGGAGGTCATCGGCAATTCGTCGCGGAACTCGATCTCACGCGGGTACTTGTAGCCGGCCAGGCGCTCCTTCGACCACGCGATGAGCTCCTCGGCGCTGATCTCCGCTCCGCTCTGGAGGATCACGAACGCCTTGATCTCCTCGCCGTGCGTCTCGTGCGGGATCCCGATGACGGCGGCCATGCTGACCGCCTCGTGCGTCATCAGGACCTCCTCGATCTCACGCGGGTAGACGTTGAAGCCGCCGCGGATGATCATGTCCTTCGACCGGTCGACGATGAAGTAGAAGCCGTCCTCGTCGCGCCGGGCGATGTCGCCGGTGCGGAACCAGCCGTCCTTGATGATCTCGGCGTTGACCTCGGGCCGCTCGTGGTAGCCCTTCATGACGCAGTGCCCGCGCACCGCGATCTCGCCGACCTCGTCCTGCACGTTCCAGTCGGCGTCGATCAGCTTCATCTCCACACCCCAGACGGGGCGGCCGATGGAGCCGGTCTTGGCCCCGGTCCGCGGGTTGTTGAAGGACACGACCGGGGAGGTCTCCGAGAGGCCGTAGCCCTCCTTGATGCCGACGCCGAAGGTCTTGGTGAAGTCCTCCGCGAGCTGGCCCGGCAGGGCGGCGCCGCCCGAGACCGCGTCGACGACGTTGCCGGCGATCCGGTCCAGGTCGTAGGTGCCCGGCTCGGCGTCCTTCACGGCGTTGAGAAGGCCCCAGTACATGGTGGGCACGCCGGCGAACCCGGTCACGCCCTCCTTCTCCATGAGCGAGAGGGCCTCGTTGCCGTCGAAGCGCGGCATGAGCACCAGCGTGGCCTGGCGGTACAGGGCCGCGTTGAGCATCACCGTCTGACCGAAGATGTGGAAGAGGGGCAGCACGACCAGCGCCACGTCGCGGCCGTCGGGGTGCGCCTGGACCATGCCGGCCGACCCGATGGCGTTCATCATCAGGTTGTTGTGCGAGAGCTCGGCGCCCTTGGGGCGGCCGGTGGTGCCGCTCGTGTAGATGATGACCGCGGTGTCGTCGGCCTCGGTCCGCACGGTCTCGAACTCCGTGGGCTGGCCCTCGATGGCCTTCCACAGGGTCTCGGCGCCCTCGATCGTGGACTCGGTGGCGCCGGGGGAGGCCGGCAGATCCACATAGGTCTCGCACGCGTCGACCTGCTGGAAGGCCTCGTGCGCGCGCTCGCCCAGCGGCAGTTCGGGGGACCCGGTGAAGGCGAACAGGGCCTTGGCGCCCGAGTCCTCCAGGTGGTAGGCGATCTCGCGCGGGGTGAGGAGCACGTTCAGCGGAACCACGACCGCGCCCGCCTTGAGGGCGCCGTAGTACACGAACGGGAAGTAGGGCAGGTTCGGGCAGGCCAGGGCCACCCGGTCGCCGGGCCGGATCCCGCGCGAGACCAGCAGGTTCGCGACCTGGTTGGAGATCGCGTTCGTCAGCGCGTAGTTCAGGCGCAGGTCGCCGAAGACCAGGCATTCCTTCTCGGGGACGCTGCGTGCTCCGTCCTCGAGCACGACGGACAGGTTGAGCATGGGGCCTCCCGCGTTCAGTGACGGACCAGCGTGTGGTCCAGGTCTCGTGTTCTGCGCCACTTTCCGGAAGAGTAACAAACCGGACGGTCGGTGTGGAGAGGCGAGTGAGTCCGTGACCCCACCGATACCGGGTCCGATCCGACTCGGCGGGACGCGTCAGGCCCTGCGGCGGCGGGGGAGCGGGGTTGTCCACAGGGTGGACGATCAGGTTCACGGCCCGAGTCGGCAGCCGTTAACCTGAGGAGGTACCACCGGACCCGGCTAAGGAAACAAGCAGCGATGACAGCGGTAGACGGCGACCAGACGGCGGGCGGCAACTACGACGCCCGCGCCCTCCAGGACAAGTGGCAGGCGCGCTGGGCCGCCGAGCTCCCGTTCACGGCCAGTGAGGACCCGGCCGACGAGCGTCCCCGCTCCTTCATCGTCGACATGTTCGCCTACCCCTCCGGCGACCTGCACATGGGCCACGCGGAGGCCTTCGCGATCGGCGACGTGATCGGGCGCTACCGCTTCCAGCGCGGCGACAACGTCCTGCACCCCATCGGGTGGGACTCCTTCGGCCTGCCCGCCGAGAACGCCGCGATCCAGCGCGACAGCCGCCCCGACGAGTGGACCTACGCCAACATCGAGACGCAGGCCGCCTCGTTCCACCGCTACGGCGTGGGTGTGGACTGGTCCCGGCGCATCCATACCAGCGACCCCGAGTACTACAAGTGGAACCAGTGGCTGTTCAACCGCTTCTTCGAGCGGGGCCTGGCCTACCGCAAGGACGGCCTGGTCAACTGGTGCCCGCAGGACCAAACGGTGCTCGCCAACGAGCAGGTCGTCAACGGCAAGTGCGAGCGCTGCGGTTCCGACGTCGAACGGCGCAGCCTCAACCAGTGGTACTTCAAGATCACCGAGTACGCCCAGCGCCTGCTGGACGACATGGACCAGCTCGACGGCGGCCGCTGGCCCGACGAGATCCTCAGCATGCAGCGCAACTGGATCGGGCGCTCCACCGGCGCCGACGTCCGGTTCGCCGTCGAGGGCCGTGACGAGCCCGTCACCGTCTACACCACCCGCCCCGACACCCTGTACGGGGCGACCTTCTTCGTCGTGGCCGCCGACGCCGAGCTCGCCGACGAACTGTGCGCGCCCGAGCAGCGCGAGGCCTTCGAGGCCTACCGCACCGAGGTTGCCAAGCTCTCCGACATCGAGCGCCAGACCACCGAGCGC
This sequence comes from Nocardiopsis coralli, assembly GCF_014892575.1. Classification (GTDB taxonomy): domain Bacteria; phylum Actinomycetota; class Actinomycetes; order Streptosporangiales; family Streptosporangiaceae; genus Nocardiopsis; species Nocardiopsis coralli. Next base: position 230,242 of record NZ_JADBGI010000005.1, read on the forward strand.
CCCAAGACCGGTGTCTTCCTGGGCCGCCACGCCATCAACCCGGTCAACGGCGAGCGCATGCCCGTGTGGGCCGCCGACTACGTCCTGGCCGGCTACGGCCACGGCGCGATCATGGCCGTGCCCGCGCACGACCAGCGCGACCTCGACTTCGCCCTCGCCTTCGACCTGCCGGTGCGCGTCGTGGTCGAGACCGGTGAGCCCGACCCCGCCGAGAGCGGCGTCGCCACCGCCGGAGAGGGAACGCTGCGCGACTCCGGCCCGCTGGACGGCCTCACCAAGGACGACGCGATCGCCCGCATCATCGAGGTGCTCGACGAGCGCGGCACCGGCGAGTCCACGGTCAACTTCCGCCTGCGCGACTGGCTGATCTCCCGCCAGCGGTACTGGGGCACGCCGATCCCGATCATCCACTGCCCCTCCTGCGGCCTGGTGCCCGTGCCGGACGAGCAGCTGCCGGTGACCCTGCCGGAGATGAAGGGCGCCGAGCTCGCGCCCAAGGGCATCTCGCCCCTGGCCGCCGCCAAGGAGTGGCTCGAGGTCGACTGCCCCACCTGCGGTGGGCCCGCCGAGCGCGACACCGACACCATGGACACCTTCGTGGACTCGTCCTGGTACCCGTGGCGCTACTGCTCGCCGCGCCTGGACTCCGCCCCGTTCGACAGCGAGACCGTCAACAAGTGGGGCCCCGTCGACCACTACATCGGCGGCAAGGAGCACGCGACGCTCCACCTGCTGTACGCGCGCTTCTTCACCAAGGTCCTGCACGACATGGGCATGCTCGACTTCACCGAGCCCTTCGCCCGCCTCACCAACCAGGGCCAGGTCATCAACCAGGGCCGGGCGATGTCCAAGTCGCTGGGCAACGGTGTCGACCTCGGCGAGCAGATCGACACCTACGGGGTCGACGCGGTCCGCCTGACCATGCTCTTCGCCAGCCCGCCCGAGGACGACGTCGACTGGGCCGACGTGTCGGTCCTGGCCGCGCAGAAGTTCCTCAACCGCGCCTTCAAGGTCATGGTCGAGGCCGGGCAGGGCACCTCCGCGGGCGTGGACTTCTCCGCCGGCGACACCGACCTGCGCCGCGCCACCCACCGCGCCATCGACCAGATCAGCGGCCTGGTGGAGGAGCGGCGCTTCAACGTCGCCATCGCCCGGTGCATGGAGCTGGTCTCCGCCGCCCGCAAGGCCATCGACTCCGGCCCCGGCGCCGGTGACCCGGCCGTGCGCGAGGCCGCCGAGTTCATCGCCGTGGCGCTGTCGCTCTTCGCGCCCTACGTCGGTGAGGAGGGCTGGGAGCGCATGGGCCACGTGGGCAGCGTCGCCATCGGCAACTGGCCCGAGGCCGACCCGGACCTGCTGGTGCAGGAGTCGGTCACCTGTGTCGTGCAGGTCCAGAGCAAGGTCCGTGACAAGCTGGACGTCTCGCCCGACATCGACGCCGGCGAGCTGGAGAAGCTTGCGCTGGCGTCGGAGAAGGCGCAGAAGTTCATCGGTGACAAGCAGATCCGCAAGGTGGTCGTGCGTGCACCGAAGCTGGTGAACATCGTCGTCGGCTGACCCCGAGAGACCGACGAAGGCCGCGTGCGGGAGCCCCTTTCCGCACGCGGCCCTTCGTGGTCGGCCGCCCGGCGACCGACAGGGAGGCGGTGACCGGTTGCCGGCAACCGGGACGAAGGACTGGGTCGGAGCGTTGCGCTCACCCCGCGGGCGCTGGGGCGCGATCGGCGGCGGCGCGGCCGTGGTGTCGGCGCTGGCTGTCGGTATCGGGCTCTGGGCCGGGAGCGGGACCCCCGACGAGCCCTACCCGGACGACGTGCACGCGGCCGCCCCCGGCTGCGACCTGGTCCCCGCGGAACAGGTCGAGGCGCTCCTGGGCGAGGCGGTGCAGGACACCGACACGACCGGGCCCTTGCACGGCGGGGAACACACCGCCTGCGCATGGACGACCCACGGCGAGGGTGACGGCGGGGCGCTCCGCGTGGGGTTGTCCGCGCGGTTCACCGATCCTTCCGGCGATCCCCTCGTCACCGGGCACGCACGTACGGCGGAGACGCTCGGTGCGTCCGTGCCCGAGTACGGCGAGGAGGTCGACCTGCCCGGGGGCGACGCCCACGTGTGGTCCGGCCACGTGCCCGGGACCGTCGAGCTCGCCTACCACGTCGACAACCTGCTCGTGCGGATCTCCTACGCCGGTTACTCCGACGACAGCCCCGACGACGGACGGGACGAGGTCGTGGAGCTGGCCGCAGGGATGGGGGAGGACCTGTGAGCGACCCCTACGCCAGACCCGGCGTCCCCGAGACCCAGCCCCAGAGCCGCGGGTGCGCGGTGGCCGGGGTGGTAGCCGGTTCCCTCGCCGTGGTCGTGGCGATCGCGCTGACCGGTTGGTACGTGTTGAGCCGGGACTCCGCGGAGGCCGGTGACTTCGAGGCCGCCCCCGAGTGCGCGGACCTGCAGAACACGGTGCTGGAGGACCTGGTCCCCTCACACGCCCTCGAGACGGAGGAACCGCTCGGCGGGGCCGAGGACGCCTTCGGCTCCGGGTGGCAGTGCCGGTGGGCGACCCCGGAGGGCCCGGCGGTCGCGGTACCCGCGTTCGCATCGGCCGTCGCCGTGGCCGCGCCCGAGCCGAGCGGCCCTGAGACGGCCGCGAGCACACTGCGGGAGACCGCCTCGGGGCAGGAGACGCGGGAGGTCCCCGACCTCGGTGACGAGGCGCTCGCGTGGACCGAGGACGGGCCGTTCACGATCGGGTGTGTGGGCACGCGCGTGTCCAACCTGTACCTGGAGACCTGTTACAGCGCGGCGGCGGACTACGAGGCGTTGCGCTCGGCCGACGAGCAGGAGATCCAGGGGTCCGCCGAGGATCTCGCCGAGGCCTTCGTCGACGCCCTCTGAACCACCGCCCCCGCGTACGTCACCAGGCGCGGTCGACGAAGGACTCCAGGGCGGGCGCGACATCGGGGGAGAAGCGGCGGTCCTCGTCGACGGCGGGCATCGTGTCGTCGTCGGACTGCTCGCGGAAGACGTGGTCGGTCTCGGGCAGGTCCACGCGTTCGACGCCGCCGCCCTCGCCGGGACCGTCCTCGAAACCGGTCATGAGCTCGTCGATCTCCTCCCGGGAGATCTGCGCGTCCTGCTCGCCCCACAGCACGAGGGACTCGGTGCCCTCCGGCAGACCGGCGGCCAGCTCAGCGGGCACCAGCTCGTCGAGGAACGCCAGGGTGTCCCGGTTCCCCGCCCCGTACAGGCCGCCGAGGGCCGGGTCCATCTCCTCGGGCATCGGCCGGTCGGCGCGTACCGCCGCACGCGCCGCGCGCGCGTCGGACAGCACGGTCCGAGCCTCGACCTCCCCGAGGCCGCCCATGGCCTCCGCCGTGCGCACCTGCTCGGTCAGCTGGCGGTCGACCACGTCCAGGTACCGCTCCCCGGGCGGCGCCGCGAGCACCACGGCGGGGGAGGACCCCGGCACCAGCTCGTGCATGCGCAGCGCGTACAGCGCGCCCTCGCTGTGCCCGAGCACGAGCGTGCGTTCGGGGTCGACCTCCGGCTGCTCCAGGAGGTGCTCGTAGGCCGCTGCTGCCTGCTCGTCGAAGATCTCCGGGTCCACCGGGTCCTCGGGATCGCGGTCGCCGGTACCGGTCTCACCGCTGCCGAGCTTGTCGTAGCGCAGGGTCGCCACACCGGCGTCGGCCAACGCGTGCGCGAAGTTGAGGTTGGTGTCGGCCGCGGGGCGCATGTCGCTGTTGCCGTCGCGGTCGGTGGGGCCGCTCCCGGAGATCACGAGTGCGCCCGGAACCCCGTCGGCGCCCTCCTCCGGCAGCGAGAAGGTTCCGTACACCTCGTCCTCGCCGACGGTGAACTGCACCTCGCGATGGCTGCCGGTGTCACCGGGCGGCTCCTCGGCAGCGGTCTCGGCGGGCGCGCACGCGGAGGCCAGCAGGGCCAGCGCGGCCCCGCCGACGAACCAGGACAGAGAGGGCTCAGGTGTGGACACGGGACCCACGCTATCGCCTCACACCCGGCGCATGACCGTGACCACCTTGCCGAGCACCGTGGCCTCGTCGCCGTTGATGGGTGAGTAGGCGCTGTTGCGCGGCATGAGCCACACGTGGCCGTCGTAGCCCCGGTTGAGCACCTTGACGGTGGCCTCCTCGCCGAGGAGCGCCGCCACGATGTCGCCGTTCTCGGCGTCGGCCTGCTGGCGCACCACGACCATGTCACCATCGGTGATCGCCGCGTCGGTCATGGAGTCACCGACGACGGTGAGCATGAACAGGCGCCCCTCACCCACGAGCTGGCGCGGCAGCGACAGGACGTCCTCGACCGACTCCTCGGCCAGGATCGGACCGCCGGCGGCGATACGGCCCACGAGCGGAACGGGAACCCGGTCCTCGTCCTGGGGTTGGGGGGCGAGCTCGTCGCGGCGCTTCACCTCGACCGCGCGTGGCCGGTTCTGGTCACGGTGGAGGTAGCCCTTGTTCTGGAGCGCCTTGAGCTGGTGCGCGACGCTGGAGGGGCTGGAGAGCCCGACGGCCTCGCCGATCTCCCGGATGGAGGGGGGAAAGCCCCGGTCGCGCACGTAGCGCTGGATGCAGTTCAGGACGGCCTGTTGGCGGGCGGTCAGCCTGGGGGCCTGGGCCTCGGCGCCGGCCGGCCCGTCCAGGGGCGCGACCTCGTTGCTGCTGTCCACGGCTGTGGGAAGTTCCTCCGGCACGGCCGGGCCTCCTCGACTTGGGTCGGATCGTTCCAACATTAATCGTTGCGCACGGTGATTTCAAACAAGCGTTCGACCGCCTTCGGGGCGATGGCCTCGGCTGTGGCCGGAGGGTGCTCGCTCATGTACACGTGTTTACCGGTTCGTGCACGCGCGGGTGGTGTGAACGCAGGAAGAACTTGCGTCCGGCATGTGTTGTGAGCAGGCGTCGCCGCCGGTGTGGGAGGTGTCTCCGGGGGTTTGCGGAGTGTCCGGAGTCCCTGCTCGGCGGGGCTTCCGGCACGCCGTGGGGCCCCGGTCCGGGCGGCTGCCCGAGGGCGTCGACGTTATCCTTGGAGGCCGGTGCCGGATCGCCCCCGACGGTCGACCGAAACCCCCCGTTCTCCCAGTTCAGAAGCTGCCCTGCGGGTCGTCGTGCCCCTGTGCGCAGAACACGCGGTGGCCAGGGTTGCGGGAGCGTCCGGCGAGGTCTAGGTTCGACCACAACATCTGGGGTGGCTCTAGTGGCCACTGACCCAGAAGTTGTGGTTTAGTAGAGGCGAGGGGCGTTGTTCCGGGTGTGGGAAGCAGGTGTTTCGGGGTGCATTGTCCGTTCTGCCGCCATCCGGACACTCGGGTGATCGACAGCAGGTCCGCCGACGAGGGAGCCGCCATCCGTCGTCGCCGCACCTGCCCCGTGTGCGAGCGCCGGTTCACCACGCAGGAGAACGTCCTGCTCATGGTCGCCAAGCGTTCGGGGGTCACCGAACCGTTCAGCCGCACCAAGATCATCGCCGGGGTGCGGCGCGCCTGCCAGGGGCGGCCCGTCTCCGAGGACGCCCTGGCCCAGCTCGGCCAACAGGTCGAGGAGGAGATCCGCGGCCGCGGGCTGGCCGAGGTGCCGGCCAACGAGATCGGGCTGGCGATCCTGGTCCCGATGCGGGACCTGGACGAGGTGGCCTACCTCCACTTCGCCAGTGTCTACCGCGGTTTCGAGAGCCTCGCCGACTTCGAGGCAGAGATCGCCAGCCTCCGCGCGGACAGTGAGGCCGGGTCCGCGTCCGGCGACAACACCACCGGGTAGCGCGTCCCGGGCCGTTCCCGAGACGGCCCGGAAGGCACAAGACCCTCCGGGGAGGAGGGGCACGGCACAGGAGAGGCCGGGCCCACCCGTCCCCCAAACCATGGACGCCGCACGGCAACAACGACCGTGCCCACGAAGTACTCCGGGGAGACTCCGCAATGACGGAAACCACCAGCGGACCGACGGGACGCAAGGGCAAGGGGGGACGCAAGGGCCTGAAGATCAAGCGGGTCTTCACCACCGAGGGGGTCCACCCCTACGACTCCCTCGAATGGGAGCGCCGCGACGTCGTCATGACCAACTGGCGTGACGGCACGGTCAACTTCGAACAGCGCGGCGTGGAGTTCCCCGCCTCCTGGACGATGAACGCCACCCAGATCGTGGCGAGCAAGTACTTCCGCGGCGCCATGGGCACCCCCGAGCGGGAGTGGAGCCTCAAGCAGCTCATCGACCGGGTCGTCGGCGTCTACACCGAGACCGGGCGCGAGCAGGGCTACTTCGCCTCCGACGAGGACGCGGAGATCTTCGACCACGAGCTGAAGTACGCCCTCGCCAACCAGTTCTTCAGCTTCAACTCCCCCGTGTGGTTCAACGTCGGGACCACGTCCGCGCAGCAGGTCAGCGCGTGCTTCATCCTGTCGGTGGACGACACCATGGAGTCGATCCTCGACTGGTACAAGGAAGAGGGCATCATCTTCAAGGGCGGATCCGGCGCAGGTGTGAACCTGTCCCGCATCCGCTCCAGCCGTGAGCTGCTCTCCTCCGGCGGCACCGCCTCCGGCCCCGTCTCCTTCATGCGCGGCGCCGACGCCTCCGCCGGCACCATCAAGTCGGGCGGCGCCACCCGCCGGGCCGCCAAGATGGTCGTGCTCGACGTCGACCACCCCGACGTCGAGGAGTTCGTCGAGACCAAGTCCCGCGAGGAGCACAAGATCCGTGCCCTGCGCGACTCCGGGTTCGACGTCGACCTGGGCGGCTCGGACATGTTCAGCGTCCAGTACCAGAACGCGAACAACTCGGTCCGGGTCTCCGACGCGTTCATGCGCGCGGTCGAGACCGGTTCGGAGTTCGGCCTGACCTCCCGCACCACCGGTGACGTCGTGGCCACCGTCGACGCCAAGCACCTGTTCAACCGGATGGCCAACGCCGCCTGGGAGTGCGCCGACCCCGGCATCCAGTACGACGGCACCATCCAGGACTGGCACACCAACCCCGAGACGGGCCGCATCTCCGCGTCCAACCCGTGCTCGGAGTACATGTCGCTGGACGACTCCTCCTGCAACCTCGCCTCGATCAACCTGCTGAAGTTCCTGCGCGAGGACGACACCTTCGACGTCGAGGCCTTCACCAAGCTCACCGAGCTGATCATCACGGCGATGGACATCTCCATCACCTTCGCCGACTTCCCCACGCAGAAGATCGGTGAGACCACCCGCGCCTACCGCCAGCTGGGCATCGGCTACGCCAACCTCGGCGCCCTGCTCATGGCGACCGGCCACGCCTACGACTCCGACGGCGGCCGCGCGGTCGCCGGCTCCATCACCTCGCTGATGACCGGCACCGCCTACCGCCGCAGCGCCGAGATCGCCGGCGTCGTCGGCACCTACGACGGTTACAAGCGCAACGAGCAGGCCCACAAGCGGGTCATGCGCAAGCACGCCGCCGCCAACGACGACCTCTCCACGGTCGGCACCCTGGAGCGCCCGATCCACGCCGCGGCCACCCGCGAGTGGGCGGACTGCCTCAAGGTCGGCGAGCGCAACGGCTGGCGCAACGCCCAGGCGTCGCTGCTCGCGCCCACCGGCACCATCGGCTTCATGATGGACTGCGACACGACCGGCATCGAGCCGGACTTCTCGCTGGTCAAGTTCAAGAAGCTGGTCGGCGGCGGTTCCATGCAGATCGTCAACCAGGCGATCCCGCGCGCGCTGACCAACCTCGGCTACCAGAACGAGCAGATCGAGGCGATCGTCGAGTACGTGTCCGAGCACGGCCACGTCGTCGACGCCCCCGGCCTGCGCCCGGAGCACTACGAGGTCTTCGACTGCGCGATGGGCAAGCGCTACATCCAGCCCATGGGCCACGTGCGCATGATGGCCGCGACCCAGCCGTTCCTGTCCGGCGCCATCTCCAAGACGGTCAACGTCCCGGAGGAGGCCACGGTCGCCGACTTCGAGCACATCTACTTCCAGGGCTGGAAGCTGGGCCTGAAGGCGCTCGCCGTCTACCGCGACAACTGCAAGGTCGGCCAGCCGCTCTCCACCTCCAAGAACGAGGAGAAGGAGAAGGACGAGCCGCAGGTCGTCGAGGTCCCGCGCCCGGTGCGCCGCCGCCTGCCGAAGAAGCGCCCGAGCGAGACCACGTCGTTCTCCGTGGGCGGTGCCGAGGGGTACATCACCGCCGGCTCCTACCCGGACGACGGCCTCGGCGAGGTCTTCCTCAAGCTCGGCAAGCAGGGCTCGACCCTGGCCGGGGTCATGGACGCCTTCTCCATCGCCATCTCCATCGCGCTCCAGTACGGGGTCCCGCTGGAGACCTACGTGGAGAAGTTCACGAACATGCGGTTCGACCCGGCCGGCATGACCGACGACCCGGACATCCGGATGGCCCAGTCGGTGGTGGACTACATCTTCCGCCGCCTGGCCCTGGACCACCTGCCCTACGACGAGCGCGCCGCGCTGGGTGTGCTCTCGGCCGCCGAGCGCCAGGCCCAGCTCAACGGCGAGGACCCGGCCCAGATGCAGGCGCAGGTGGAGTCCTACGCCCAGTCGGCCGCGCCGTCGCAGGAGTCCTCGGTGTCGGAGGACGGCGCCGAGGAGAGCACGGAGGAGGAGAGCCCGAAGCCGAGCGCGACGGTCGGCTCCTCCCAGGGCTTCATGGCCGACGCCCCGCTGTGCATCACCTGCGGGACCAAGATGCGCCCGTCCGGTAGCTGCTACGCCTGCGAGGGCTGCGGCGCCACCAGCGGCTGCAGCTGATCCGCGCCCGGGGCGCCCGCACGCGGGCGCCCCGCCGCGCACGAGGGGGACCGGTCGAGACCGGTCCCCCTCTCTTGCGCGCGCAGGGAAGTACGTGGAGTACTTGACGTACGTGCAGAGTCGGGGCATTGTTGTACTACGTCGCGATGGAGGGAACACCATGAGTGCTGTGCACTACGACAGCTACACCGAGGCGCGTGCGCACCTGAAGGCACTCCTGGATGCCGCCGAGAGCGGGCGGATCGCAACGGTCCGGCGCGACTCGGCGAGAACCGCCGTCGTCGACGTGGAGAGATTGCGCCGCTACCTTGCAGCGGTCTCTCCTGCGCGCGCCCAGGTCGTGCCCGAGGCCGACGGTTGGTCCGTCTTCATCCCCGGCTTGCCTGTCGCCGCGGACGGTGCGACGTTCGGCGAGGCACTGACCGAGATGGTCGACGCGCTTCGCGAGTACGCGGAGGATTGGCAGGACCACCTGCTCGACGCCCCCAACCACCGGGACAATTGGGGGTTGGTCCAGATGATCGGTCTCAGCGACGACGAGCAGTTGCGTGACTGGTTGGTGGGGGGTACCCGGTGACGTGGCCACGACCCACACGCGAGGACCATGATCGGTTCTGCACGGTGGAGGGTTGGACACCGGTCCGCAGCGCCCGGGGCCGGACCGGCACGCACCACATCACCTACGAGCTCGCTCTCGCCGACGGCCGTGTGCTCAGGACACGGATCTCACGGCCCGCGGACCGCTCCGACCACGGCAAGAGCATGTGGGCGCACATTCTGCGGGACCAGCTCGAGGTGGACGAGGACACGTTCTGGTCGTGCGTGCAGGAAGGTGTGCGCCCGGATCGAGGTGTTCCCGAGGTTCCTGTCGGAGCACTGCCCGCCGACCTCGTGCATCTCTTGATGACCAACCTCGGGCTGGACGGCGCCGAGGTCGCGCGGATGAGCAAGGAAGAGGCTGTGGCCAGGCTCCAGAGGTACTGGATGGAGGGCGGCTGAAGCACCACTTGTGCAGGGGGACCGCCGGTTCGAGACCGGTCCCCCTCGTGCGTGTCTGCGTCTGCACGGTGGCCCATGGTTGCCGGTGCCCGGGGCGGGTACCCCTTCCGCACCTGCACCCCGCCAGTGGAAGGGGCTCCCATGCTGATCGCCGCGATCCTCCGGACCAAGGGCACGGAGGTGGTGAGCGTGGCACCCGAGACCACCGTGGCCGACCTGCTCACCGCACTCACCCGGCACGGGATCGGCGCCGTGGCCGTCGCCCGGGACGAGGCCCTCATCGGGATCGTCTCCGAACGCGACGTCGTACGAGGTCTGGAACGGCACGGCGCCGACCTGCTCGCCGCCCCCGTCGCCGACATCATGACCGCCGACGTCCACACCTGCACACCCGACGACACCGTCGAGTCCGTCAGCGAGGCCATGACCCGGCACCGCTTCCGCCACGTACCGGTGATGTCGCAGGGCCGCCTGGCCGGCCTGGTCAGCATCGGCGACGTGGTCAAGAGCCGGCTGCGGGTCCTGGAGGAGGACCGGGCCCAGCTCGAGGCCTACATCCAGGGTTCCTGACCCGAGGTCCGATGCGCCGGGTCAGAGCCCGAACTGTGCGTTGACCTGGGCGAGGTACTCGGCGTCGTCCGCACCGGCCCGGTGCGCGATGGCCTGTTCGGCGTCCTCCCCGACGACGTAGCGCAGGCGGTCGGTGCCGTCGGTGGCCGCGTCGAAGACGGCGCGGGCCACACCGGAGGCCGGGGCGCCCTCGGCCCCGGTCCCGGCCTTCAGCCCGGCGACCACCTTCTCGAGCAGGGGACCGTACTCGGTCAGCTCCTCGTCGTGGTTGACCTCGGAGGAGCGGTGCCCGAAGTCGCTCTCCACGCCGCCGGGTTCGATGATCTTCATCCGCGCACCGATCGCCCGCAGCTCGAAGGACAGCGACTCCGAGACCCCTTCGACGGCGTGCTTCGACGCCACGTAGAGGGACCCGAGCGGGAAGGCGACCTTGCCCGCGAGCGAGCTGACGTTGACGACCACGCCCGACCTGCGGGTCCGGAACCGCGGGAGCACGGCCTTGGTCACGGCCAGGAGCCCGGTCACGTTGGTGGCGAACTGCCGCTCGATCGCCTGCACAGGGACCGACTCCAGCGGGCCCAGCACCGCGAAGCCGGCGTTGTTGACGAGCACGTCCACCGGGCCGAAGTGTTCCTCGGCCTCGGCGACGGCGCTGGTGATCGAGGCGTGGTCGGTCACGTCGAGGCGGGTGACCAGCAGGCGTTCACGTCCGGTCAGCTCCGTCTCGGCGGAGGGGTTGCGCATGGTCGCCACCACGTTCCAGCCCTTGGCGTGGAAGAGTTCGGCGGTGGCACGCCCGATCCCGGAGGAGGCGCCGGTGACGAGGACGTTCTGAGGCATGGGGGACTTCCTACGTGGGGGGAACCGGGGGAGACGCCGGCGGAGGCCGGTCGGCGCGCGGCCGACGGTACGGGAACGGCCCCACCGGTGCAGTGACCCCGGGCACAGTCCCCGTCACCGCGCCCCGGAGTGTCTCAGGAACCGTCGCGGTCGCCCGCGGACACCGCCACGGCGGCGGTGGCGGCGGTCACGCTCAGCACCGCCGGCCAGGAGCCGATCTTCTTGGCCAGCGGGTGGGACAGCCCGAAGGCCGCCACGTAGGTGCCGGTCACGGCCACGGCCGCGCCCACCCCGGAGCGCCGCCGGGTCGCCTCGAAGGCGGCCGCGCCGAAGGCCGCGAGCACCACCCCGCCGAGCGGGCGGTTGCCGGTGGCACGGGCGGCCGAGTAACCGCCGATCAGGCCTGCGGTGGTCAGAGCGGCGCTGGGTACTGCGGGCATGGTGGTCTCCTCGTGGCCGGGGCGCGACCGGTGCGGTCGTCACCGGACGACGGTATCGGCGCATTTCGAGGGGTCGCCAGCGGGCCCGCCGGTCACACCCGTGCAACAACCCTGGGTTTCGGGCTGACCGTGTACCAGGGTGGGAGGGGACCGGTTTCTGGTTTCCGGCCATACGATGCGTGCTGACCTGGAACCGAACGGGTGAACGGCGCGTCGGAACCGACAGTTCCCCATCTCCGCAACGAGGAGTGTCCATGTCCTTTGCGCAGACAGTGCGCGGAGCGGCGAGCGCGGTAGCCCAGGGTGATGACCCGCGCCAGGCCGCGACCCAGGCGGCCCAGCAGGCCGCGGGTCAGGAAGGAGGCCCGCCCGGAGAGGACGGCCTCGACCCCCGTGACTTCGTGGCCGCTCGCGAACAGGGTGCCTCCGTGGGCACCCGGATCGAGCAGAAGACCACGTCGCTCAACAACGCCGGCGAGGCGATCAACAGCAGCAGTTACGAGCGCGGCTCCGACGGGCCCGTGCACGTCATCTGCCCGATGGTGATCCCCCGCGGGCGCACGCTCGTGACCCTGCTCCCGGCCCTGATCCTGGTGGCCGTGGGTGTGGTCGGCGTCGTCACCGTGGTCGTCCCCCAAGCCCTGGTGGGCCAGGCGAACCCGCTGCTCAACCCGTTCTTCGGGATCCACTACTGGATCATCACCCTGGCCGTGGCCGCCTTCATGTGGTGGCGCCAGGGCATGGTGATGGTCCCCGAGGGCTGCGAGGCCATCGTCACCCGCTTCGGCAAGCGCGAGAACAACTTCGCGCCCGGCCGGGTCACCCTGTTCAACCCGTGGAAGCGGGTCTCCTACATCGTCAACACGGCGCGCGAGTACCCCTTCAACGCGCCGATCCGAGAGGCACCCACCAAGAGCGGTGTGCAGGCCTCGATCGACCTGTTCGTGCAGTTCCGCATCGAGAACGCCACGGACTTCGTGTACACGCTCGGCGGTGTGCACGGTTTCCAGGAGAAGCTCAACAACGCCATCAGCGAGACGACCCGGAGCCTCATCTACGAGCAGGAGGCCTCGGCGATCTACGACATGGTCGGCGAGAGCACCCACGCGCTCGTGGAGTCGCTCAACCGCCAGTTCAGCGGGATCGTCGTGTTGACCAGCGCGAACATCACCCATGCCGAGCCCTCCAGCCAGGAGTACCGCATGGACCTGGCCGCGCCGGAGATGGTCCGGGTGGCCAAGGACGCCTACACGTTCGAGTACGAGCTCCAGCTCCGCAAGGAACAGAACGAGGGTGACCTCAACAAGGAGCTCGCCACCCTCAACGAGACGCTCTCGGCGATCCAGGCCGACATCGCCCAGTACCAGGCGCAGATGGACACCGCCCTGGAGCGCGAGACCAACCGCGCCAACGCCCTGGCCCGCCAGCGGTTCGTGGAGGCCGAGTCGGAGGCCAACGCCAACGCCGCGCTCCTGCAGGCCCAGGCGCTGGACATCCGGGCGGTCAGCGCGGCCGAGGCGCCCGAGATCCTCAACTACCGCTTCCGCGAGGACCTGCTCGACAAGCTGGAGGCGGTCGCCGACAGCCTGCCGCAGGTGCTGCGGATCGGCTCGGGCGACGAGGCCAGCGTCGACTACCTGCGCATCGCCCAGGAGATCATCGGCCAGACCGACTCGGCCCTGTTCTCCGAGCAGGACATGGCCGAGATCCGCGGACGCCTCGCCGACATCCGCGACCGCATCTCCGACCGCGAGCAGGAGATCAACGCGCTCGTCGAGGAGGCCGAGGACCCGCAGCAGGGCGGCGAGGAGGCCGACGAGAGCCTCGTGGAGGAGATCCGCCAGTCGGTCTCGGAGGAGGCGCTGGACGAGCGCATCAGCCAGGAGGTCGAGGGCAACGAAGGCGCCACCGCGGCGGGGGAGGCCGGCACGACCGGTGACGCCCCGAAGCCGCCGTGGGAGCACGGCGGGCAGGCGCCCGGCACGAACCAGGGAGGTCAGTAGATGAGCCGGCCCATGAACAGCGGCAGTGGCTCCACCATCAAGGAGTCCCTGGCCTCGTGGAGCGATCTGGCCGGGTTGCTGCGCGGCGGTGACCAGGGCGCGATCGTGCCCGTGGTGATACCGCGCGACAACCGCGGACTTCGGTGGATGGTCCTGGTCTGGTTCGGACTGTTCGCCCTCCTGTCCGCGCTGATGATGGCGATCGACGTCGCGGTCAACGGCACCACGCTCTTCGCGCTCCTGGCCGTGCCCACGATGCTCGCGGGCCTGCTCGCGATCGTCGTGGCCGGGCTGTGGTGGTGGCGCAGTTCCATCGTCGAGATCGAGGAGGGCACCCACGGGGTCCTCACCAAGTACGGCGCGGTCGTGCGGGCGATCGAACCCGGGCGCCACTACCTGTGGCACCCCTGGGCGCGGGTCGACTTCGTGGTCGACACCCGTACCGAGATCCCCTACACCGCGCCGGTGCTGGCCTGCCCGACGCGGGAGAACGTGCCGCTGAAGTCGATCGAGTTCTTCCTGAAGTTCCGCATCATCGACCCGATCCGTTTCGTGAAGATCATCGGGGCAAGCAACTTCGACCTGGTGCTCTCCAGCGCGGTGCAGGACGCGATCCGCCAGCGCAGCCGTCAGGTCAACACCGAGTCCGCCCACGACCTGCGCGGTTCGAACGTGGAGGACATGCGGCGCCTGCTCAACAGCCAGCTCGAGAAGTACGGCGTGACCATCACCGGCTGCAACATCCCCGACGTGCAGCTGCCCAACCAGTACCAGCAGCACCTGGCCACCCGGGAGCGCGTCGCCAAGGAACTGGTCGCCTACGAGCAGGAGTGGGAGCTGACCCGCAAGCGCCGCATCGACACCCTGCTCATGGACATCGAGCGGTCCAAGAAGACCCGGGACGCCAAGATCGTCGAGGTCAACGCGTCGCTGAACAAGGCGCGCAAGGACGTCGCGCAGATGCTCCAGGAGCAGGAGACCGAGGCGCAGCGGGTGCGCTACGAGATCGAGACCAAGGGCCGCGCCGACCTGGCGTCCGCGGAGAACGAGGCCAAGGCCCAGCAGCGCCTGGCCACGGCCTACCGCGACAACCGTGCGGTACTCGAGTACGAGCTGGCCCGGCGCCGCCTGGACGTGGGTTCGTCGCTGGCCGGCCGTGCCCCGCGCCCGGTCGTGGTGCAGACCGAGCCGGGTTCCGGGGACGGGTCGACCCTCTCGACGCTCCTCACCGCGCAGTTGCTGCCGCGGGTGATGGACGGCGCCCCGCGTTCGTCGCTGGGTTCCGGTTCGGGCGAGGGCTCGGAGCCCTTCGAGGCCGCCCGCGGTTCGGTTGCGGCCGCCGCCGAACGCCAGCAGCGGATGTCGGAGGACTACCAGCGCCAGCAGGCCGAGGCGATGCGCCAGCAGTTCGACCAGGGCGAGGGCCACGGGGGCCGTCGCCGCTGAGCGCCACCCGGCAGAACGGAAGGGGCGGGTCCACGTCGGTGGGCCCGCCCCTTCCGTTGGTTCATGAGGTCCTTCGGGGGGTTCAGCCGGTAGGGGCCAGGGAGAGGGAGTCGTAGCAGGTGCCGAGGTCGATGCCGTTGCGGGCGGCGAGCTCGACGAGGTCCTCCACCTCTCCGGCCTGGGAGAGGGCCAGGTCGTCGTCGCCGACGGCGTGGGCCCGGCGCATGGCGGTGATCGCGTCGTGGATGCGCAGGTGCAGGGTGAGCATGAACTCACGCATGTGCAGACTCCCTCTGGTTCGGCTTCTCAGCCGGGGGATGGGAGAGGCTCGGTCCACTCCCGGCTCCTTCGCCCCCTGTCCTACCGGCCGAAGGTGAGAGTCGTGTTGGAGAACGACAGCGGGTCGTCAAGGACGAGGTAAGAATTCGGGCCCCGGGTCAACACTCGCCCCGGGTCCCGGCGGCTGTGCAGACCGCACCAGGGTCTGTTTGGTGGACGCCTTCCGTCGCTTCAACGAATACTGCGCCGTAGGCGTCGTTTGAGGGTTGGTGGCGGGCGACGGGTGGGCACTGCGCCGAAGGCGTCCGTTGAGGGCGGTGGCGGGTGACGGTGAGGGCCGGTGTTCGCCAAACAGGCCCTAGTGGTCGACCCAGACGTACCAGTCGTCGGAGACGTGCTCGTAGATCTTCGAACCCTGGCCGGGCACGAACACCCCGGTCGGGATCTCCTCGTCGCTGACGGCGAGACCGGCGGGGGAGAAGAGCCCGGCGCCCTCGACCTCGTAGTGGGTGATGCCGTCCTCCACCGAGACGCTGTGCAGCCGGTACAGGC
Source organism: Nocardiopsis coralli (assembly GCF_014892575.1). GTDB lineage: Bacteria > Actinomycetota > Actinomycetes > Streptosporangiales > Streptosporangiaceae > Nocardiopsis > Nocardiopsis coralli. Next base: position 246,129 of record NZ_JADBGI010000005.1, read on the forward strand.
CCGTGGTCTCACCGTTGCGCGGGATCGTCGTGGAGTCGTCCAGCTCCGCCTGCAGGTCGGTGAGCGCTTCGGCCGAGGCCTCCACCCGCATCTGCAGGGGGACGTCGGCCACGGCCACACCGATGGAGACCGCGGCGACCAGCGGCGCGGAGATCCAGCGCAGCCAGTAGAAGCGGATCATCGGTCGGGCGACGGCCAGGGCGATGCCCAGGCGCAGCGCACCCATGCCGGCCAGCAGGAGGCCTGCGATGAGCCCGAAGAGGAAGGTGGGCAGGTGGCCGCCGGGCACGCTGTCCTCGAAGAGCAGCACGACGCCGACCACCGCGCACGCCGGGATGTAGAGCCGCCCGGGCGGGCGCGAGGCCCAACTGATGAGCCGCTCCCCGAACGTGGGCTGGTCGGAGAGCTCCATCAGTTTGGCCACGGACCCTTCAGGGGTCGGGCCGGACTCTTCGGCGGACATGGCACACCCCCAGGCGGATCCGTGTCGTCGGGACACACCCGTACGGGGGCCCGGACCTGGGCTCACAAGGGTGCGTCGGAGTTCGTCAGGGCCGACGGAACTCGGCCTGCCCCACAGGATAGAGCAGTGGCGGTGCGTGTTCGGGGCGGCGGTGGGAAACAGGGGATGAATCGGCCCGGGGCGAGGGCCGGCGCCGCTGTCCGGTCCGTGCCGGTTCGCGAGGGGGAGGACCGAGCACGAGGTGGTCCCACGACCACCGCCCCGGTCCGGCCGCCATGAGCAGGCACACCGCCACGACCAGCGCACTCGTGCCCCAACCGGGGAACGGGGCGAACCCGGTCCCGGCCGGGGCGAGGTGTCCGAGCAAGGCGGTCACGGCGAGCAGCGGACCGGACACCCATGTGAGCAGGCCCACGGCGAAGGCGATCGAGGTGGCCACGAGCAGCGCGGGCAGGACGGGGGCCACCAGGCCGAGCGGGGCGAGCGCCGTGCCCGACGCGTGCTCGGAGAGTTCGGTCTCGCGCCCGCGCAGCCCCAGCGCGTGTGCGGCGAAGGCCCAGCCGACACCGGTCCGGGTCAGGACGGCGACGGCGTCGTACAAGCGGCCCTGGCCGCGCAGGATGGGGGGTCGCCTCCGGGCGTGTGCGGCGGGCATGTCGCCACTCCTGGAACATCGGTCGGTTCTGACAAGCGGAAACTACCGAAGGTCATGATCCATGACTCACCGTGGCATGCGGCGAGTCGCGATCCGGGCCGCCCTCCCGGAACCGGTTCGGACCGGTTCGGCCCCGGGTGGGGGAAGCCAGGCCCTAGGGTGGAAGGCGTGCCGACGACACCCCGAGAACCAGCCCCCGCGCCCACCTTCGAGCTGGAGGACGAGCTGCGCACCGGCGGCGCGCGTGTGATCGCAGGGGTCGACGAGGTCGGACGCGGAGCCTGGGCCGGCCCCGTGCTCGTCTGCGCCGCGGTCTCCGGGCCCGCCGACGGGGTGCCCGAGGGACTCACCGACTCCAAGAAGCTCACCCCCAAACGGCGCACCGAGATCGCAGGCCTCACCGGCCCCTGGGTCGCCGACCACGCCTTCGGCTGGTCCGCACCGTCCGAGATCGACGAGGTCGGGATGACCGAGGCGCTGCGCCGGGCGGCCCACCGCGCCCTCGAAGGGCTCACCGAGCGCCCCGACGCGGTCGTCCTGGACGGACACCACGACTACATCGGCAGCCCCTGGGCCGTACGCACCCAGGTCAAGGGCGACCTGACCTGTGTGAACGTGGCCGCGGCCGCGGTCCTGGCCAAGGTCGCCCGCGACACCCACATGGCCGAGCTCGCCGAGGACCACCCGGGGTTCGGTTTCGAACGCGCCGCCGGGTACCCCTCTCCGACCCACCGCGCGACCCTGGCCGAGGAAGGTCCGACCCCTCACCACCGCATGAGCTGGTCCTACCTGGACGCACTGCCCCAGTGGCGACACCTGCGCCGGGTGCGGGCCGAGGTGGACGGCCAGATCCCCCTGCTCTGACCTGCGACCCGGCGGGGGCGGGCGCGACACGCCGTCCCGCACTGGACATCCGACCCCCGTTGGGGCAAGGCTGGCCCGGAAGCCCGCAGCCCCGCGCACAGCCCTCCACCGCCCCGAACGGGGCCACCGGCGTAGGATTCCCCTCCGACGCAGCCGGCCCGCCCGCCCCCGGTCCGGCCGACCGCCCACTGACCCCCAGCAGGAAGGGGCACGGATGACGCGAGAGCCGCGCCCGGCCACCGCGGCGCAGCCCGTACCGACCTCGCGGTTGGACCGACTGCGTCAGCGTTACCACGCCCTTCCGCTGAGCAGGCGCCTGGTCGCCGCGCTCGTGCTCTGCTTCTGCGCCTCCCTGCTCGCGCTCGTGGCCGGCCTCCCCGTGCTGAACGTGTTGACGGCCGTGGTCATGGTGCTGGTGGCCTTCCACGCCCTCATGAGGTCGATGGACGCCTTCATCACCGTCCTGGTGTCGGTGCTGTGGCTGATCCTCACCTCGCTGCTCTTCCAGATCCCCCTCGGCGGAAGCCCCCTGACACTGCTGCTCCTGCCAGTGCCGATCCTGGTCGTGCTCGTCGCCGGGCGTGTGCACGAGTACCCCGTCTGGCACACCACGACCCTGTCCCTGACCGCGGGCCTCATCGCCGGCTTCTCCCTCGCACTGCTGTGGATGATCGTGCGCGGGTTCAGCGGCGGCGCCGACGGCCCGTTCCCCGCCTGGTGGTCCATCGCGCTGGTCTACCTCGCCGCGGCTGCGTGCCTGCTGTGGCGCCTGACCTCCGCCCGGCAGGTCGAGCGCGAGGCCGCCGAGGCCCGGAAGAAGCGCGAGGCCGAACGCCCGGCCCCCACGTCCGGGCCCAAGGACGAAGGGCGCCGCAAGAAACGCGAACGGGCCGACGCGCCGCCCGCGAACCGGGGCGAGGGCCCGGCCGAACCCGCCTCCGACGACGAGCCGGTCCCCGTCGACCAGGCCCTGGCCGAACTCGAGGACATGATCGGCCTCGACCCGGTCAAACAGCAGGTTCGCGGGTTGGCGGCCTCCATCGAGGCGGCCCGGCTGCGCGCCGACGCCGGTTTTCCCGTCGAGCGGCCGCTGCGCCACCTGGTCTTCTCCGGTCCGCCCGGCACCGGCAAGACCAGCGTGGCCCGCACGCTCGCCACCGTCTTCCACTCCTTCGGCCTGCTGCCCTCCGCCCGCGTGGTGGAGGCCCAGCGCGCCGACCTGGTGGGGGAGTACCTGGGCGCGACGGCGATCAAGACCAACGAACTGGTCGACAGCGCGTTGGGCGGGGTGCTCTTCATCGACGAGGCCTACTCCCTGGTCAACGAGGGTGACGGCCAGAGCGACCGCTTCGGCAACGAGGCCGTCCAGACCCTGCTCAAGCGGGCGGAGGACGACCGCGACCAGCTCGTGGTGATCCTGGCCGGCTACGCGGACGAGATGGACGCGTTCCTGTCGACCAACCCCGGCCTGGCCTCGCGCTTCTCGACCCGCATCACGTTCCCGAGCTACTCCGCCGACGAGCTCTTCCGTATCTCGGAGGCCTTGGTGGGCCGCCGCGGCGACACCCTGGAGAGCGAGGCGGCCCGGGCGCTGCGCCGCGGGTTCGACCAGGCCGTCAGGCGCGAGGTCGTCGACGAGCTCGGCAACGGCCGCTTCGCCCGCTCGGTCGTGGAGAAGGCCGCCCAGGCCCGCGACGTCCGTGTGGTCACCTCGGGTGTGCAGGACGGGGCCCCGGCCCCGCGCCCCGAGGCCGAGGAGCTCATCACCGTGCGCGCTGCCGACGTGCGCACCGCCTACACCGAGCTCACCGCGCACCTGGCCGGGTTCGGGGAGTCGCCCGACGTCGAGGAGGCGCTGGCCGAGCTGGACGGCATGATCGGCCTGGAACCGGTCAAGCGCCAGGTCCGCTCGATCGTGGCGCAGCTGCGGGTGGCGACACTGCGCGAGGAACAGGGCCTGGCCAACCAGCCGCCGATGCGCCACTTCGTCTTCACGGGCCCGCCCGGCACCGGCAAGACCACGGTGGCACGGGTGCTGGGCCGGGTCTTCTCCGCCCTCGGCCTGCTCGGCAAGTCCGACGTGGTGGAGGCCCAGCGCGCCGACCTGGTGGGCGAGCACCTGGGTGCGACCGCGCTCAAGACCAACAAGCTCGTCGACCGGGCGCTGGGCGGGGTGCTCTTCATCGACGAGGCCTACTCCCTGGTCAACCCGGGGTACAGCGGAGGGGACGCGTTCGGCCAGGAGGCGATCCAGACCCTGCTCAAGCGGGCCGAGGACGACCGGTCCCGGCTGGTGGTGGTGCTGGCCGGTTACCCGGCGGAGATGGAACGCTTCCTGGGCTCCAACTCCGGTCTGGCCTCCCGTTTCGACGTGCGGGTGGGTTTTCCGTCCTACAGCCCGGACGAGCTCACCGAGATCGCCGAGACGGTGGCGGCCCGGACCGGGGACACCTTCGACGAGGACGCCCTGGCCGACCTGCACAGCATCTTCGGGCACGTGTGCGAGGACGGGCTCATCGACCAGCTCGGCAACGGCCGGTTCGCCCGTTCCCTGTTCGAGAAGGCGTGCTCCAGCCGGGACCTGCGGGTCTCGCAGGAGATCGGGGAGTCGGCGACCGCGGCTGACCTGACCCGCCTGACCAGCGAGGACGTGCGTCTGGCGTACGGCGAGGCCATCCAGGCCGGCTGACCGGGGACCGAAAAGGTGTTACCGACGGTACGGCCCACGGGAACGCGGGATGACGTGCTGCTATGGTCCCCCCATGACGAGCGCGACATCCCCGAACCCCGGGCCCCCGATCACCCAGGCGCTGATCCTCGCCGGTGGTCAGGCCACCCGCCTGCGGCCCTACACCGACACCCGGCCCAAGGCCATGGTCGAGGTCGCCGGGCGCCCGATCATCGACCACCAGCTCGAGTGGCTCGCCGGCCACGGCGTCGAACAGGTCGTCGTCTCCTGCGGCTACAAGGCCGAGGTGCTGCGCGACCACCTGGAGGCACGTACCGAGGGTCCCGAGGTCACCCTGCTGGTCGAGGACGAACCCCTGGGCCGCGGAGGTGCCCTGCGTTACGCGGCCACCGGGTTGCGCGACGCCGAGGCCCCCTACTTCGCGCTCAACGGCGACGTGCTCACCTGGTTCGACCTCACCGAACTGACCGCGCACCACCGCGCGAAGGGCGGCCTGGCCACCCTCGCGCTCGCCCAGTTCCGCACCACCTGGGGCGTGGTCGACATCGACGACGAGGACCGCATCGAGGGCTTCACCCAGAGCCCCCTGTTGCCGGTGTGGATCAACGCCGGCGTGTACCTGTTCGAGCCCGGCATCACCCAGCTGCTGCCGGCCAAGGGCGACCACGAGTCCTCGACCTTCCCCGAACTGGCCGGCGAGGGGAAGCTCACCGCCTACCGCATCGACGGGTTCTGGCGCGGCGTCGACACCGCCAAGGACGTCAAGGAGGCGGGCGAGGAGATCGCCGCCCTGCGCACCGGCGTCTGACCGCCTCCGCCGCCCCGCCGCCCCGTGACGGCCGGCGGGGCGGTGGATATGGTCTGCTCCGTGACAAAAGACGGATTCATCCTCTCCAGTGCCCCCAACTTCCGCGACCTCGGCGGCCACCGGACCGAGAGCGGGCGCACCGTCCGCCCCGGCCTGCTCTTCCGCTCCGACGCCCTGCACTCGGTCTCCGAGGAGGACCTGCCCGCCTACAACGGCCTGGGCATCCGCCAGCTGATCGACCTGCGCACCGGGCACGAGCGCGAGCACCTGCCCGACATCGTGCCCGAGGGCGCCGAGTACACCGTCGTGGGTGTGCAGGACCCCGAGAAGGCCGGCGCCAACTTCTCCCGCACGCTCACCGACCCCGAGGCCGCGCGGGCGATGTTCGGCGACGGGGGCGCCGCCCGGTTCATGGACGGGGTCTACCGCGATCTCGTGCACGACACCGAGGCGCTGGCCGGCTACCGCGACCTGGTCGAACGCGCCGCCAAGGGGCCCACCGCCCTGGTCTTCCACTGCAGCGCCGGCAAGGACCGCACCGGGTGGGGTGCGGCCCTGATCCTGGGACTGCTGGGTGTGGAGCGCTCCGTGATCGTCGAGGACTACCTGGAGAGCAACGCCCGACAGGCCAACACCGACAAGTGGATGCGCCTGCTGTCCGAGCACAGCGGCCTGGCCTGGGAGGACGTCGTCCCCATGACCCGGGTGCGTGCCGAGTACCTGCAGACCGCCTTCGAAGAGGCCGACGCCGTCTACGGTTCCTTCGACACCTACGTCTCCGACGGGCTGGGCGTGAGCGGGGCGACCCTGGAGGCCCTGCGCGAGCGCATGCTGGCCTGAGAGCCGGACACCCGGTCAGGGGTCAGAGGGAATCGAGCCTGCGCCGCAGCTCGCTCTCGCTCGTGGCCGACCCGAGCACCTCGTCGAGGGCCCTCAGTACCGTGGTGCGGTCCACGCCCCGGTCGAGCATGCGGCGTGCGGCCGCCCACAGGTTGGGCGGCCGCCCGTGCCAGAGCCGCACCGCCAGCCGTTCGTGCCGGTCCAACATCCGCTCGCGGTCGGGATCGTGCCCGGTCACCGGCCGGTACCAGTGGTCGCGGCCGCTGGAGTGGCGCCCGCTGTGCGGGGTCGTGGCGTCGTACTCACCGAAGTGGTCGAGCCGCAGCAGGGCCCGGCGCCCGGCGGAGGTGTCGGGGTCGAACTCCTCCGGGGCCCAGGCCACGATCTCGCTGGCCATGAGCGGGAACGCGAACATACGCCGGGCCAGCGCCGCGAAGTCGCCGTCGGGCAGCAACCGCCGGACCGCCTCCTGGCGCAGCCCCAGCGGCCGGGCCGGGTCGCGGTAGGTACGGGCGAAGGAGGCCGTGGACTCCCACACCGCGTCGAGCGTCGCACCGACCTCGACCTGTGGAAGCCCGTTGCGGGCGCCCGCCCAGCGCACCCAGGCGGCCAGCACGTGCGGCATGGCCTCCTGTTCCTCGGGCAGCAGCACCACGCGTCCGGGCAGCCAGTGCAGCAGGAACGACTCCACCTTGCGCGGGCTCACCCTCAGGGGTCGGCCGCTGTCGATGTCGCACCCGTGGGTGATGATGTGGTCGGTGCAGCGGCTGGCGGCGTAGGAGTCCGAGAGCTCGGCGGCCTCGTCGGAGGCGAGGAACCGGGCCGCCAGCATCGCCCGCCGGTCGCGCCGCCACGCCGGTACGGGCGGAGGATCGTCCGCGGCCGGCTCGGGCAGGCGCCGGATGCGTGCGTTGGCCAGGGCGAAGTGCGAGGCCAGCGAACCCCCGGTGAGGTCGGAGGCGGTCAACCCCACGGCCTGGGGGACCGGGGCCTCGGAACGGTCGGCGCCCGAGACCACCTGTTCGGTGCGGTGCAGCGCCCGTTCCAGCACACCGCGCGCCCTGGCCGGCTCGACCTCCTCGAAACGTGCGAAGTCGTCGGCGCGGGCGCGCTCCCGGCACTGTTTCAGCAGCGTCTCGACCTGTGTGGTGATCCAGGCGTCGCGCAGCACGCCGCCGCCGTTGTGGTCCTGCACCAGGATGAGTGCGTGCTCGGGCTCGGCACGGCCCGAACCGCGCTCGCTCTCACGCCCGAAGACCAGCACGAGCTCGTCGATGTCGCCGAACCGGTCGCCGTTGACGTAGGCGGACAGAGGCGTGACCCACCCCAGCTGGGTGGCCCACCCCGGGCCGGTCAGGCCGCGCTCGCGCAGGACGATGACACCCTGTTCGGCCAGGGCTCGCTGGGTGTCGTTGGTACCGAGCGCTGTCACCGCGGCGAGCACGCCCAGGCCCTCGGGGCGGTCGGAGGCGGTGGCGTGGGCGATGAGGCCCTCGCCGATCAGGCGGTCGACGTCGACGCCGGGCAGACGCTCGCCCCACCAGCTGCCGAGCAGCTCACTGAAGGCGATCTCGGCGTCGAGGGGGTGGCGCATGGCCAGCAGGGCTCTGGCGGCGCGGAGCATCTGCTCGAAGACTGCGGTGGGGACGGGTTCGGGTCCTGGGGGTGAGGGAGGCGTTGCGGAGGGCACCACCCGAGGGTATGCCAGAGATTACGGTGGGGCGTCGGTATCGCCGAGCCTGTGGACAACCGGGGGAGGAAGCAGGTCCGGGACGGGAACCGCTGCCGGGTGGGCCTCCCCGGACACACGTCGAGGGCACGCCGTCCGCATCGGACCTGCGTGCCCTTCGTGCTCGGCGTCGCCTCAGCGCGGCCCCGGGACCGTGCGGTGGCCGGTGAACAGGCCTCCGACGTGCGGGGCCCTGTGCTCCGGCCGTGACGGGGGAACCGAGTTGACCATCGCTTCCAGGTGCTCGCGCGCGACCCGCTCCACGAGGTCCGGCGTGACCGGGACCCCCAGGTGTTCGGCGCATTTCCAGGTGTCACTGACGCAGCGCTCCACCTGTCGGTGGGACAGCGCGCCGAACTCGTCGTGGAGCTGTGCCGAGATCCGGCTCAGATCCTGGACCGGGAAGGTCTGGAGCATTCTCGCTCAACCCCTAGCTGAAGATGGTCTGGACGGTGACCTCCACCCATTCCACTTGTTCTCGATCGACTGTCAACCCCCGCTGCCGCACGTGCCTGATAAAACCTCGGGTACCGGCCGTTTACCCACACACCTCCGTCACTGCAGGTCAAAGCTGAAAAAGGGGCGAATCGGACATATAACGGGACGGTTTCGGAGTGTTCTCCACAAACACCGTGAGAACCCGGCGAACCGGAAAGCACAGGAAAGCACGCCGTCCGAGGAACGGTCCCGCCAACACCGTCGGACCGTTCGGTGGCTTACCATTTACGTTCCGCGTCCGTGGCCGTGCCCCGCCCGCGACGGCCGTTGCGTGAGGACCCGTGTGTCTTATGCTTGGGCGGTGACAGCGGCCGAGAGGAGTCATGGAGAGTGACTCCCGAAGGTCGCGGAGCCCCCGACCGCACCCCGGTTCCGCGCCTTCCACGGCACCGGCCGGTGGGCGCCCACAGACCGGCAGGGGCCACGCGGTCCAGACAGAAACCCCCACGAAACACCGATGGGGAATCGAAGGGTTCCGGAGGTGTCGAGCACGTGAGCGCCGAGACATCGATTCCGCCACCGCGAATCGACCAGGCGGAACTTCCCGACGCCGTGACGTCCCTGTTGACGGATTCGCCGATCGGTTTCGCACTCCTCGGCCCGGACGACACGTTCGGAACCATCAACAAGCGCATGGCCGACCTCCTCGGCCGCACCCCTGCCCAGTGCCTGGGGCGCGCTCCCACGACCCTGCTGGAGGAGGCCGAGGAACCCGGCCACGCCGCCGCCTACCGCGACTCCCTCACCTCGGCGCGCGAGAACGGCCAGGCCGTGCGCGACCGCCACCACACCCGGGACGACCAGGTGTGGGACCTGACCTGGTTCCCCGTCACCGAACCCCGCTCCGGCGACCGCCACGTCGCCCTCATCGCCGCCCGCGACCACGACGGTGCCGTCGCCGAACGCGAGGAACAGCGCCTGCGCGCCCTGCTGGAGGCCGGGAACCAGATCGTGTGGACCGCGGGACCGGGAGGAGAGTTCCGCGAGGACTGCCCCCGATGGCGCGCCATCACCGGACAGGAACCCGAGGCCTTCCTCGGCCACGGCTGGCTCGACGCCCTCCACCCCGACGACCGCTGCCGCGTCGAACGTGCGTGGGGCGACGCGGTCCTGGACGTGACCCCGTTCGACGCCATGTTCCGGCTGCGCACACGCTCGGGCGGCTACGACCACTTCCGTGCGCGGGCCCACCCGATCATGGAGGGCGCTGAGACCGCCGAATGGGTCGGGACCCTCGTCGACATCACCACCGAACGCGAGGCCCTCGAACTGCGCCAGCGGCTCAACCAGCAGCTGAGCGAGGCCGCGATGCGCACGGCCCGGCTGCAGAAGGCCACCTCCGACCTGGCCGAGGCGCTCACCGCCGACGAGGTCGTGCACGCCATGGCCGACATCGGGCGCTCCGGCGTCGGGGCGCACCACACCTCCGTCGTCCTGCTGGACCGCGACCGCTCCCGGCTGCGGGTGATGGCCGCCGGCCAGAGCCACGACCTGCCGCGCCGCGCGTTCTCCCTCAACCACCCCGACGTGGCCGCCCTGGCCGTGGCCGGCGGCCGTGCCGTGCTCGCAGACGGCCCCGCCGGACTGCGTGAGCTCCTGGAGGGGGCACCGGAGGCCGACGAGCTCGTCGGGTCCACGCCCGAACGCGCCTGGGCGGCCCTGCCGATGATGGTCGGCGGCCGCCCGATCGGTGCCCTGCGCTTCGCCTTCTCCGCACCGCGCGAGGTCGGTGAGGAGGAGCGTGTGTTCCTCGAGGCCCTGGCGGGGCAGTGTGCCCTGGCCATCGGACGGGCCATGCTCTACGAACGCGAGCACGGCACCGCCGAGGAGCTTCAGCGCAGCCTGCTGCCCGAGGAGCTCCCCGAGGTCGAGGGCGTGAACCTGACCGCGTTCTACCGGTCCGGGTCCCAGCACGTGCAGGTCGGCGGCGACTGGTACGACGCCTTCCCGTTGCCCGACGGGCGTGTGGCCGGGGTCCTCGGCGACGTCATGGGCAAGGGCATCCCGGCCGCCGCCGGAATGAGCCGGATCCGCAACGCGTTGCGGGCACTGGCCTTCTCCATGCCCGAACCCGCCGACGTCCTCACCGGATTGGACCGCATGTTCGCGGCCACAGAGGGAATGGACCAAGTGACAACACTGGTCTACTTCGTCCTCGACCCGGTGACGGGACAGCTCGACCTCAGCAACGCCGGACACCTTCCGCCGCTGCTGGTCGGCAACGCAGGTCCCTCCTTGCTGGAGACCGACCCCGACACACCACTGGGGGTCAGCTCGGAGCGGGGGCACCACAAATTCTTCGTGCAACCCGGTAACACGGTGGCCCTGTACTCCGATGGACTGGTCGAGAACCGCAAAAGGTCCGTCGACGCCGGGTTGGACGAACTCGTCCACGTGGCGTCGGAGGCTCCGCCGGAGGTCGTGGGCGATCCACAGCAGATGCTGGAGTACCTTGTGGAGAGGATGCTCGAAGGGTATGAGCAGGACGACGACGTCACGCTGCTCGCCGTTCAACTTCCGGTGATCGATTCGGCGCCGGAGCGGTAGACCGTACGAACAAGTCCAATGTCTTGCCTACAGTGAAGAAGCCGTTCCACCCCGCGACGCGGGGATGAACCCCGGCTTCCCCGCCCAGTGGGGGATCCCAGGCCGCAGGTGGGAGAGGGCGACGCGCCCGGTCCCGGCCAGGCGGGCCACCGGGTCCGAAGTCTCGCCACACGTCCGTTCGAGAGGTGTTTGTGTCATCTGCCAGTTCGACTCGCTCGAAGCAGTCGGAGTCACTGCAAGAGCCCGTCATTCAGCAGCTGATCGAGCGTGGGCGGTCCCAGGGCTTCCTTGAGCCCGAGGACGTGCGCCGTGCCTTCGAAGAGGCCGAAATCCCCATGTCCCAGGCGCAGTCCGTGCTCCGCAGCCTCGCCAAGGAGGGCGTGACGGTCCTCGTTCCCGAGTCGGCCTCCTCCCGCCGCAAGTCTTCCTCGCGGCGCAAGTCGGCCTCCACCACTCGTTCGGCTCCCGCCGCTGAGCGTTCGGCCGCCCAGCCAAGCGCTCCGGCCAAGCCCGCCGCCAAGCCCGCGCGTGCTGCCGCTGCGCAGGAGCAGCCCGAGACGGTCACCGCCGTCGTGGACTCCTCCGACGACGAGCAGCCCGACGAGAAGGCGTCCGCCAAGAAGGCGGAGGCCAAGAAGCCCGCTGCGAAGAAGACGGCTGCTGCCAAGCCTGCCGCCAAGGCCGCCACCGGCGCCAAGAAGACGGCCGCGGCGTCCAAGAAGACGGCGGCGTCCACCAAGAAGTCGGCCAAGAAGGACCTCGAACTGGCCCCGGCCGGCGAGTTCGCCGACGAGGACATGGACGACCTCGAGCACACCGGCGCCGAGCTGGAGCTGGTCGAGGACCCGGCCGAGACCGAGAAGAAGCCGGTCAAGCCGGAGGCCGTGGGCGCCCCGACCAAGCCGGCCAACGAGGACGAGTCCTTCGTCCTCTACGACGATGACGACGACGCCCCCGCCGCCCAGGTGGTCGCGGCCGGCGCCACCGCCGACCCGGTCAAGGACTACCTGAAGCAGATCGGCAAGGTGCCCCTCCTCAACGCCGAACAGGAGGTCGAGCTCGCCAAGCGCATCGAGGCCGGCCTGTTCGCCGAGGAGAAGCTCTCCGAGGAGAGCGACGCCCTCACCTTCGAGCTGCGCGACGAGCTGGACTGGATCGCCGAGGACGGCGGCCGCGCCAAGAAGCACCTGCTCGAGGCCAACCTGCGCCTGGTCGTCTCTCTGGCCAAGCGCTACACGGGCCGCGGCATGCTGTTCCTGGACCTCATCCAGGAGGGCAACCTCGGTCTGATCCGTGCGGTCGAGAAGTTCGACTACACCAAGGGCTTCAAGTTCTCGACCTACGCGACGTGGTGGATCCGTCAGGCCATCACCCGTGCCATGGCCGACCAGGCCCGCACCATCCGTATCCCGGTGCACATGGTCGAGGTCATCAACAAGCTGGCCCGCGTCCAGCGCCAGATGCTCCAGGACCTGGGCCGCGAGCCCACCCCGGAGGAGCTGGCCAAGGAACTCGACATGACCCCCGAGAAGGTCGTCGAGGTGCAGAAGTACGGCCGCGAGCCGATCTCCCTGCACACCCCGCTGGGCGAGGACGGCGACAGCGAGTTCGGTGACCTCATCGAGGACTCCGAGGCGATCCAGCCCGGCGAGGCGGTCAGCTTCACGCTCCTGCAGGAGCAGCTGCACTCGGTGCTGGACACGCTGTCCGAGCGCGAGGCCGGCGTCGTCTCGATGCGTTTCGGTCTCACCGACGGCCAGCCGAAGACTTTAGACGAGATCGGCAAGGTCTACGGGGTCACCCGCGAGCGCATCCGGCAGATCGAGAGCAAGACGATGTCGAAGCTCCGTCACCCGTCGCGTTCGCAGGTGCTCCGGGACTACCTGGACTAGGACCCGGCCGGTCCCCAGGTAGGAAGTCAGACCGAAGAAGGCCTGAGCCGATGCGCCGCCCCGACCCCTCGGGGCGGCGCATCGGCGCGTCGAGGGGTTCGACGTCCGCGGGTGTGGCGATCAGTCAGCGTGTGATCCCCGCGAGGCGGGCACGGCGCCCGTGCACCGCACAGCGTCTTCATCCGACGCGCAACATGTTGCCGCAGGTGTTGTAGGTGCGACATAAAGTTACGATACCGGGTCGTATTGTGACTCTGAGTGTCTGGACGTGTGCGATCCCGGTGGTGGAGCCTTGACATGTCTCGGGCCCGCGGGGGCAGCATGGAGACATGATCGTAGCGTTCTCCGTAGCACCGGAAGGTAACGGCGAGTCTCTCGCACCGGCTGTGGCCCGTGCGGTCCGGGTGGTGCGCGAGAGCGGACTGCCCAACGAGACTTCGGCGATGTTCACCACTGTCGAAGGAGAGTGGGACGAGGTCATGGACGTGGTCAAACGGGCCACCGAGGCCGCCGGTGAAGGCGCCTCCCGCATCTCGCTCACCATCAAGGCCGACATCCGCGAGGGCGTGAGTGACGCCCTGCACGGCAAGGTCGACGCGGTCGAGCGCGAGCTCGGCAGCGGCTGAGACCCTACCGGCGAAAAACAACCGGCCGGGGGCGATGTGTCAGTCGCGCACGACGACGTCGAGCCGCCCCCGGTCCAGTTCCACCGTGTATCCCAGGTCGCGCAGCGCCCCGGTGAGCTCCTCCGGGGTGCGCGCGTCCACGTTCTCCAGCAACAGCGAACGGGCGATGTCGCCCCGGGTCGCCTTGGCCATGTGGCTGACCACCGACCTCTTGGCCTGCCCGTCCACCACACGTTCGCGCAGCACCCGCACCGGCAGGGCGGCGCCGCTCTTGTACGCGGCCGCGTAGGCCGAGGAACGGCAGTCCACCAGCAGGTGGTCCCCGGTGAACCCCTCCAGCTCCTTCTTCGCCTCCCGGCGCCAGTACGCCGCCAGCCCGCCCAGCGGCGGGAGCTTGACCCCCATCGACAGCCGGTACGGAGGCAACCGGTCGGCCGGGCCCACCGCACCCCACAGCCCCGAGAAGATCAGGACGCGGTCGGTGCGGGGAAGGTCGCCCAGGCCCAGGCGGTCGTAGAGCACACCGGTGTAGAGCTGGTCGGCGCGCAGGGTCGGCGCGGTCTCCAGTGACAGGTTCCGCTTCAGGGCATCCGCCTGCGTGGGGGACAGCCCCAGGACCTCGCGGGCCTCCTCCTCCGGACCCGAGCACACCTCGGCCAGCGCCGCCATGACCTGCTCACGCGCGGGCCGCAGCCCCGGGAGGGTCAGGGAGTCCAGGTCGAGCGGGGGTCCGTCGCCGTCGGTGGCCTTCCCCTCGGACGGCGGCAGGAGGACGAGCATGGCGGCTCCAGGTGACGGTGGGGCGGAGGAACCCACCCATGGTAGGCCCCGCTAGGATCACGGCTTCCCGAACGTGAGGAGGCCGACATGCACGCGTGGGCACGCCGGGTGGCCGCGGACTGGCCGGCGTTGGAGACCGTCGAACGCGGCGGATGGCGCCTGGGCTGGGGCGACGGTGTCACCAAACGCGCCAACTGCGCGCTGGTCCTGGACCCCGGGGCCGACGTCGGCGAGGTCACCCGGTTCTACCGCGGGCACGGGCTCTCTCCCTGTGTGCAGGTCTGGCCGGGGGAGGAAGGGGTCGACGCGCGGCTGGCCGAGGCCGGCTACCGGACCGTCGAACCCACACTCGTGCTCGACCGCGGGCTCGGCGACCGCCCCGACGGGCCGGGCACGACGGAGATCGGTGTCAGGCCGGCGCCGCAGTGGTCGGCCCTGACCTCCGGCACAGGGCACCAGGTCCGCGGGGTCGAACGCATCCTCGGGCAGGTCGAGGCGGGGTACGGGGTCGCGCCGGGCGGACAGGGGCGCGGCTGTGTGGTCGTCGACGGGGAGTCCGCCGCGATCTGTTCCATGGTCACCGCGCCGGATGCCCGTGGCCGGGGCGTGGGGCGGGGCGTGCTCGCCGACCTTCTGGCCTGGGCCCACGACAAGGGCGCCCGCAGTGGGTACCTGTGCGTGGTCGAGGGGAACACCCCGGCGCTGGGCCTGTACGAGGGGTTCGGGTTCGCGCGGGTGAGCCGGTACCACAACCGCGTCCTGGGATGAGGGGCTGTTCGCGGCCGAGCCGGATCGTCGCGGGCGGGCCGTCAGGGTCCCGGAACAGCCGTGGGCGGCGGCCCGACAAGGCCGCCGCCCACGCAAGCATGTTCTGTTGTGTCTTGTAGGGCCACGGGGTCACCCGCAACCGCGTTGTGGCTAACGCTCGTCCGTGGCGTTGTTGCTCTCGTGGAGCTTGTCGGTCTCGTCCTGGATGTCCGAGGCGATCTTGCGGATCGAGTCGTCGTGCTTGCGCATGTGGTGAGCGCAGAACAACAGCTCTCCGCCGGAGTTCAGCAGGACCCGGACATACGCCTGTGCACCACAGCGGTCGCAACGGTCAGCGGCCGTCAGCTGGGTGGGGGCAAGGGTTCCAGTCACTTCGCCATCCTCAATACTCGGCGTTAGTCACCTCTGACAACATCTAACCCGGCGCGGACGTTCCCAACCTGATCCCGTGTACGCCGACAGCGGAATCAGCCTGGAAGATTCCCTTTCGTCCCGGTTCGGGGGCAATGTCACCGCGCGTCGGCCCTTGTCTTCGGTGTACCCCTCGTGGTGCTTCCACATCCCCGGAAAACAGGAGCTTCCCGGTCAGCGGCCACCGGCCGCGGACCAGGGAGGTGGTAGTCTCGCGCGAGGCAGGACCCGCCGACCGACCGCGCGGAACACTCGATGCCGCCGCGGGCCCCGCGGCGGACGCACACCGCCGGCACCTTCCGCCCCTCCGCCCCCACCGTGTGAGGGATCACCCGCCTTCGGCGTGGCCCGCCCCTCGATCAGTCAGTGCGGCGCGGTACAAAGGGCACGCACCGCCACTGGAGCCCGATGGCCCTCAAGACGCAGGAGATGTCCGAGTGACCGCCTTGACCGCAGCCGTCCACGACCCAGAGGACTATTCCGCCCGGCACCTGTCGGTCCTCGAAGGTCTTGAGGCGGTGCGCAAACGGCCGGGCATGTACATCGGGTCCACCGACAGCCGCGGCCTCACCCACTGCATGTGGGAGATCATCGACAACTCCGTCGACGAGGCCCTGGGCAACTACTGCTCCCGGATCGACGTCACCCTCCACGCCGACGGATCCGTCTCCGTGGCCGACGACGGCCGCGGGATCCCGGTGGACGCCGAACCCAAGTCCGGCCTGACCGGTGTCGAGCTCGTCATGACCAAGCTCCACGCGGGCGGCAAGTTCGGCTCCGGCTCCTACAACGCCTCCGGCGGCCTCCACGGTGTGGGCGCCTCCGTGGTCAACGCCCTCTCGGCCCGCCTCGACGTCGAGGTGGACCGCCAGGGCCACACCCACGCGCTCAGCTTCCGCCGGGGCATCCCCGGACGTTTCGCCGGCAAGGGCCCCGACGCCGAGTTCACCCCGGCCTCCGGGCTGGAGCAGGTGCGCAAGGTCGCCAAGAAGACCACCGGCACCCGTATCCGCTTCTGGCCCGACACCCAGATCTTCCTCAAGGAAGCCGACATCGCGCGCGAGTCCCTGCTCGACCGCGCACGCCAGACCGCTTTCCTCATCCCGGGCCTGACCATCGCCGTGCGCGACGAGCGCGCCGACGGCGAGGCCGCCTACGAGGAGGAGTTCCGCTTCGACGGCGGCATCGGCGAGTTCTGCACCTACCTGGCGCCCGACGAGGCCGTCAGCGACGTGCTGCGCGTCCAGGGCAGCGGCAAGTTCAACGAGACCGTGCCGATACTGGACGACGAGGGCCACATGGTGCCCACCGACGTCGAGCGCCGCCTGGACGTCGACATCGCCCTGCGCTGGGGCAGCGGCTACGACACCACCGTGCGCTCCTTCGTGAACGTGATCGCCACCCCCAAGGGCGGCACCCACCTCAACGGGTTCGACCGCGCCCTGGTGCGGGTGATCAACGACCAGCTGCGCGCCACCAAGCTCCTCAAGAACAGCGACGACCCCGTCACCAAGGACGACACCCAGGAGGGCCTGACCGCGGTCGTGACCGTGCGCCTTCCCGAACCGCAGTTCGAGGGTCAGACCAAGGAGATCCTGGGGACCTCCGCGGCGGCGCGCATCGTCTCCCAGATCATGGGCAAGCACCTCAAGGAGTGGCTGACCTCCACCAAGCGCGCCGAGAAGGCCAAGGCCCGCGCGGTGCTGGAGAAGGTCGCCGGCGCAGCCAAGGCCCGCCTGGCCGCCCGCCAGCAGCGCGAGACCCAGCGGCGCAAGAACGCCCTGGAGAGCTCGGCTCTGCCGGCCAAGCTCGTGGACTGCCGGAGCGAAGGGCTGGAGCACAGCGAACTGTTCATCGTCGAGGGCGACTCGGCGCTGGGTACCGCGAAGCTGGCGCGCGACTCCGAGTTCCAGGCGCTGCTACCGATCCGCGGCAAGATCCTCAACGTGCAGAAGTCGTCCGTGGCGGACATGCTCAAGAACGCCGAGTGCGCCGCGATCCTGCAGGTGATCGGTGCCGGTTCCGGGCGCACCTTCGACATCGACGCCGCACGGTACGGCCGCATCATCCTCATGGCCGACGCCGATGTGGACGGCGCGCACATCCGTTGTCTGCTGCTGACCCTCATCTACCGGTACATGCGTCCCATGCTGGAGGCCGGGCGGGTCTACGCGGCCGTCCCGCCGCTGCACCGCATCGAGCTGACCAACACCAAGCGCAAGCGGGGCGCCAAGAAGGAAGACCGCTACATCTACACCTACTCCGACGCGGAGCTGCAGCGCACCCTGCTCGACCTGGAGAAGCGCGGCATCTCCTGGAAGGAGCCGGTGCAGCGGTACAAGGGTCTGGGTGAGATGGACGCCGACCAGCTCGCCGAGACGACCATGGACCCGCGCCACCGCACGCTGCGGCGGATCCAGGTGGAGCAGGCCGAGGAGGCCGCGTCCGTGTTCAACCTGCTCATGGGCAACGAGGTGGCCCCGCGCCGCCGCTTCATCCAGGACGGCGCGCAGGAGCTCGACGCCGCCCGCATCGACGCCTGAGGCACAGAGACACCCAGGGCCCCCGGTCGCCCCGACCGGGGGCCTTCGCCGTGCGGGCGGCCGGACGCCGCGTCTCAGGGGTTCTTCGGCGGATCCCAGACGCCCTCGGTGACGAGGCGGTCGATCGCCGCGCGGTAGGGCGCCGGGTCCATGCCGCGCTCGCTCACCCACACGTCGTCGTAGTAACTGTGCTGGTAGCGCTCGCCGCCGTCGCAGATGAGCGTGACCACGCTGCCGGTGCGCCCCTCGCGCAGCATGCGCGCGATCAGGTGCCACACACCCCACAGGTTGGTCCCGGTCGATCCGCCCGCCGACAGCCCCGTGCGGTCGCGCAGGTCCCGCATCGCCGCGATGCTGGCGGCGTCGGGGACCGGCATCATCAGGTCGATCACCGACGGGACGAAGCTCGGTTCCATGCGGGGCCGGCCGATGCCCTCGATACGGGAGGGCATGCCGGTCGCGTAGTCGGGGGCGCCCGTCACCCACCCGGGGAAGAACGCGGAGTGCTCCGGGTCGACCACCGCCAAACGGGTCTGCAGACGGCGGTAGCGCAGGTACCGGCCGATGGTCGCCGACGTCCCCCCGGTCCCGGCGCCCACGACGACCCACTCCGGGCACGGATACCGCTCCAGCTCCAGCTGCTCGAAGATGGACTCGGCGATGTTGTTGTTGCCGCGCCAGTCCGTGGCCCGCTCGGCGTAGGTGAACTGGTCCATGTAGTGCCCGCCGGTCTCCTCCGCCAGGCGCTCGGCCTCGGTGTACATCTCCGGGGGAGCGTCGACGTAGTGGCACCGGCCGCCGTAGCGCTCGATGAGGGCGATCTTCTCCGGGCTCGTGCGGCGGGGGATGACCGTCACGAAGTCCAGCCCGATGAGCTGCGCGAAGTAGGCCTCCGAGACCGCGGTCGACCCGGAACTGGCTTCCACGATGGTGGTTCCCTCGGTGATCCACCCGTTGGCGAGCCCGTACAGGAACAGGGACCGCGCCAGGCGGTGCTTGAGGCTGCCGGTGGGGTGGACCGACTCGTCCTTGAGGTAGAGGTCGATGCCCCATTCCTCGGGGAGGGGGAAGGCGTGCAGGTGGGTGTCGGCCGAGCGGTTGGCGTCGGCCATCACCTTGCGCACGGCCTCGTCCGCCCAACGGCGGGAGGCGTGGGTGTCGCGTTCGACCCACGCGGGGTCCTCGCCGGGTTCGGGGACGTGCGGTGCTGGAGAGCTCATGCCCCAACGTTAACGGGGCCGCGCCGGGGGATCCTCGGCGCGGCCCTGAGCGGTGTCAGTCGAGGCTGCCGCCGGACATCACCGCGTACATCCGGCGGTAGGTGGCCGCTTCCCCGTGGCGGTTCTGCCGCTCCAGGGTGCGGGCCAGGGCGATGTGCGCCCAGTTGTCGACAGGGTCGAGTTCGATGAGCCGGCGGAAGGTCTGTTCGGCCTTGTTGAGCTGGGCCGAGTCGAAGTACGCACGGCCGAGCAGCTCCACCATCGAGCGCGTCTCGGTCTCCTCGTCCACCACGGTCTCGAGGATGCGGGCCGCGTAGATGGGGTCGCCCAGCTCCATGAACATACGGGCGCGGTTGAAGGTCTCGTAGGTCTCGTAGGTGCTGTCAGCCACGGTGCTCCTCTCGACGACGCCGGGCCGCCTGGCGGTGACAACCGCCCGGGAGGGGTAGGCATTCCCGGGCCCGTACGGAGACCTACCCACCCCGGAGGGGCGTTGCCCGCCCGGCCCGTTTCCCCGTACACGCCTGTGGCCCGCACCGGGAAGCAGCGCTCCTCGGTGCGGGCCACAGGACGTCGACAGCGGGTCCGGCTCAGAGGCCGGTGGGCTCCACGCGTCCGGTGTCGACGTCGTAGATCGCGCCGGTCACGGGCAGCCCCGCGGGCAGCAGCGGGTGGTGGCGGATGCGCTCCAGGTCGTGCTTGAGCGCTCCCAGCTGGTCGTTGTCGGTCTTGAACTCCAGGCTCCGGGTGTCCACGCCGTACTGCTCCTCGATGAGGTCGTGGACCACGTCGTCGTTCTCCACGGACGCCATCTTGCACTTGGTGTGCGGCAGGATCAGCACCCGCTCCACACCCAGCAGGTACACGGCCAGGACCAGCGTGCGCAGGGTGTCGTCGGTGACGCGCGCGCCCGCGTTGCGCAGGATCTTCGCGTCACCCGGGCCCAGGCCGAGCATGTCCAGCGGCTCGATGCGCGAGTCCATGCACGTGACCAGCGCCAGGCCCCGCTTGGCGACGGGCTGCAGGCCGTTCAGGGAGAAGTTCGCGGCGTACTCGGCGTTGGCCGAGAAGACGTCGTCGAAAGGGGAGGAGGTCTGGTCGGACTGGCTCACTCTCGGTGCCCTTCCTCGTTCGTTGGTCTCAGGTGTGCACGGCCGCGCACACCCCAGGGGAGCTACCGTGCACAGGCAAGACACGGTACGCATGCGCCTCGCCACGTCCGGTATCGGAACGTGACCGGGTCCGGGGGGTCAGGAGGACGGTGCGTCCACCGGGGCGATGCCGGAGTCGGTCTGCCCCGACCCCACGGACGCCACGAGGCTGCCCATGGCCTCACCGGACCCGTCCCTGCGGTCGTTGGTGTCGGGCAGGCGTACCGGCTTGCCGTCGGCGCGTGCGGCGCGCGCGGGGGACCGGCCGATCCAGCCGAACAGCAGGGTGTCCTCGCCCTTGAGGTAGCGGTGGCAGCGCACACCGCCGGTCGCACGCCCCTTCGAGGGGTAGGAATCGAACGGGGTGACCTTGGCCGACCCCCCGTCGGTTCCGGCCAGGGACTGCGAGGACCCCGACACCGTCACCACGACCGAGTCCTGCGGGCTCGGCACGGACCCGAACCACAGCACCCGGGCGTCCTCGGTCACGCGGATGCCGGCCACACCGCCGGCGGGGCGCCCCTGGGGACGCACAGCGGAGGCGGAGAAGCGCAGCAGCTGCGCCTCTGAGGTGATGAAGGCCAGGTCCTCCTCACCGGTGGACAACTGGGTCGCGCCCACGACCCGGTCGTCGTCCTTCAGCGCGATCACCTCGAAGTCGTCCTTGTTCGGCGGCTGGTCGGGCGCCACACGCTTGACCACACCGCCCCGGGTGCCCAGGACGAACCCGGGCCCGTCGGTGTGCATGCCGACCACCGACACCACACCTTCGCCGTCCTCCAGCTGGACGAACTCCTCCGCGGGCAGCCCGGAGGTCAACGGCGGCGCATCCTCGGCGGAGTCGGGCACTTCGGGCAGTTCCACCACCGGAACCCGGATCAACCGGCCCAGGTCGGTGATGAGCCCGATCTCCGAACGCGACGTGGTGGGCAGCGACGTGGCGACCGAGTCGTGCGCGGTCCGGATGCCCTCGTAGGCGGGCGGAAGGGCCGCGCCCTTGCTGCGCCCGATCCTGCCGTCGGTCCCCATGAGCACGTGGCAGGGCTGGTCGGCCATCTCCAGCGGGATCACCGCGGCCTTGGCCTCGCCGTCGTTCTCGCGCAGCTGCGTGCGGCGCGGGGTGGCGTACTCCTTGGTGACGGCGTTGAGCTCCTTGGCGACCACGCGCCGCAGCTTCTTGTCCGACTCCAGGATCGCCGTGAGCTCCTCGATCTCCTTGTTGAGCTTGTCGCGCTCGGTCTCCAGCTCCAGGCGGTCGAAGCGGGTCAGACGGCGCAGCGGGGTGTCGAGGATGTAGCGGGCCTGCACGTCGGAGAGGTCGTAGGCGCCCTTGAGCGCCTCGCGCGCACCGGCGGTGTCGTCGGCCTCGCGGATCAGGGCGATCACACGGTCGATGTCGAGCAGCGCGACCATGAGGCCGTCGACCAGGTGCAGGCGCTCGCGGCGCTTGTCGCGCCGGTACTCGCTGCGGCGGCGGACCACATCGAGGCGGTGGTCGACGTAGACCTGGAGGAGGTCGCGCAGGCCCAGGGTGCGGGGCTGGCCGTCGACGAGCGCGACGTTGTTGATCCCGAAGGACTCCTCCATCGGGGTCAGGCGGTAGAGCTCCTCGAGCACGGCCTCGGGGTTGAACCCGTTCTTGAGCTCCACGACCAGCCGCAGGCCCTGGTTGCGGTCGGTGAGGTCCTTGAGGTCGGAGATGCCCTGGAGCTTCTTGGACTGCACCAGCTCCTTGATGCGGCTGACGACCTTCTCCGGGCCCACGTTGTAGGGCAGCTCGGTCACGACCAGGCCGGTGCGGCGGGCCGAGACCTTCTCGATGGAGACGGTCGCGCGCGTCTTGAAGCTGCCGCGGCCGCGGGCGTAGGCGTCGCGGATCCCGTCCAGGCCCACGATGGTCCCGCCGGTGGGCAGGTCCGGCCCGGGCACGAACTCCATGAGGTCGTCGAGGCTCGCGTCCGGGTGCAGGACCAGGTGCCGGGCGGCCGTGATCACCTCGCCCAGGTTGTGCGGCGCCATGTTCGTGGCCATGCCGACGGCGATCCCGGAGGAGCCGTTGACCAGCAGGTTCGGGAACGCGGCGGGGAGGACCTCGGGTTCGTTCTCCTGCCCGTCGTAGTTGGGCTTGAACTCGACGACGTTCTCGTCGATGCCCTCGACCAGGAGCTGTGCGGGGCGGGCCAGGCGGGCCTCGGTGTAACGCATCGCGGCGGGGGCGTCGTCGCCGCCGAGGGAACCGAAGTTGCCGTGGCCGTCCACCAACGGCACACGCATCGCGAAGGACTGGCTGAGCCGGACCAGGGCGTCGTAGATCGCGGAGTCGCCGTGGGGGTGCAGGCGACCCATCACGTCACCGACGACGCGGGCGCACTTGACGTGCCCGCGGTCGGGGCGCAGCCCCATCTCGTTCATCTGGTAGAGGATGCGGCGCTGCACGGGCTTCATGCCGTCGCGTGCGTCCGGGAGTGCGCGTTGGTAGATGACCGAGTACGCGTACTCCAGGAAGCTGCCGCGCATCTCCTCGGAGACGTCGATGTCGATGATCTTCTCGGCGAGATCCTCGGGGGGACGGGAAGTAGTACGGGCCATGAACGTCATTCTGGCCTGTTCCGGGGACTGGAACGTACGCGGGCACCCGGTCGGGCGGGTGTGAGTCGCGTGACTGCGGGGTTTTTGTCGGGATGGGCGGCGGTTCTCGTCCCGCGAGCGGGTCGGGGCGAGAACCACCTCCGCACACCTGGGGGATGGGTATCGGGGAGTGGCGTCTGCTGCGACGCCGTCCCCGCGGGTGCCCTGTGCACCCCTGGACGTGAGACCTCTCCGGGAAGTGTTCAACTGTTGGGAACGGAGGGCAATGCCGGGAAAGGCAAGAGTGGCCGTTCCGTTACCCCTGTCACCTCGTGGTGCTTTTAGGTACTGGGTTCCGATTCTGGGTTTTCCCGGGCCGGAAGGGTTCTCGGCCTGGACCGGGCCTGCAACCGATTCCGGGCCCTCCGGCTCTGGTACCAAGGAACGCATGAGGACCCCCACGCACGACGGCACCCACGACCCCTCCTCGGCCCCGGCCGGCGGCGCCCTGCGCGAGCGCGCCGAACAGCACCTGCGCGCCCTGGCGGGCGACGGTGCCCGGCTGCGCGAGGACCAGTGGAGAGCCATCCACGCCCTGGTCGCCGACCAGCGGCGGGCCCTGGTCGTGCAGCGCACCGGGTGGGGCAAGTCCGCCGTGTACTTCGTCGCCACGGCCCTGCGCCGCGGTGAGGGCGCCGGGCCCACCGTCATCGTCTCCCCGCTGCTGGCGCTCATGCGCAACCAGATCGCCGCCGCCGAACGCGCCGGGATCCGGGCCCGCACCATCAACAGCTCCAACACCACGGACTGGGAGTCGACCTACGCCGACGTCGCAGCCGGGCTCGTCGACGTGCTGCTCGTCAGCCCCGAACGCCTCAACAACCCCGAGTTCCGCGACCGTGTGCTGCCCGAACTGGCCGCCGGGGCCGGGCTGGTCGTGATCGACGAGGCCCACTGCGTCTCCGACTGGGGCCACGACTTCCGCCCCGACTACCGGCGCATCCGCCAGCTCCTGCACGACCTGCCCGACGGCATCCCCGTGCTCGCCACCACCGCCACCGCGAACGAACGGGTCACCCACGACGTGGCCGAGCAGCTGCGCTCGGGCGACGAACGCCAGGAGACCCTCGTCCTGCGCGGCCCCCTCGAACGCGAGAGCCTGCGCCTGGCCGTGGCGCAACTGCCCGACCCGACCGCGCGCATGGGATGGCTGGCCGAGCACCTGCCGCGTATCGAGGGTTCCGGCATCATCTACACCCTCACCGTCAACGCCGCCCTCGAGACCGCCCGGTTCCTGACCGAACAGGGCATGGCCGTGCGGGCCTACACCGGGCAGACCGACCCCGAGGAACGGCGTGAGGCCGAGGACGCCCTGCTCGCCAACGAGGTCAAGGCCCTGGTCGCCACCAGCGCGCTGGGCATGGGCTTCGACAAACCCGACCTCGGGTTCGTGGTCCACCTGGGTGCGCCCCAGTCGCCGATCTCCTACTACCAGCAGGTCGGACGTGCCGGGCGCGGGCTCGACCGTGCCGAGGCCGTGCTGCTGCCCGGACGCGAGGACACCCAGATCTGGGACTACTTCGCGAGTCTGTCCTTCCCGCCCGAACAGACCGTGCGCCAGACGCTGGACACCCTCGCCGAGGCGGGGGAACCGCTCTCCGTCGCCCGCCTGGAGACCCGGGTGGACCTGCGGCGTTCCCGGCTGGAGCAGATGCTCAAGGTGCTGGACGTCGACGGGGCGGTGCAGCGGGTGCGCGGCGGGTGGGTCTCCACCGGGCGCCCGTGGATCTACGACTCCGAGCGCTACACGGCCGTCGCCGCCGCCCGCGAGCGCGAACGCCGGGCGATGCTGGACTACATCGCCGCGACCACGTGCCGCATGGAGTTCCTGCGCGGCCAGCTCGACGACGCCGAGGCCGAACCCTGCGGCCGCTGCGACGTGTGCACCGGCCGGTACTGGCCCACCGAGGTCGACCCCGGGCGCCGCGACGCCGCCGCGGGCATGCTCGACCGGCCCGGCACGCCCATCGCCCCGCGCCGGCAGTGGCCGACCGGGATGAAGACCCTCGACATCCCCCTCTCCGGCCGGGTGCCCGAGGGCGAACGCCACGAGGAGGGACGTGCCCTGGCCCGCTTCACCGACGTCGGATGGGGCAGTGAACTCCGCCGGATCCTGGCGGTGGACGCCCCCGACGAGCCGGTGAGCGACCGGGTGCTGCAGGGTCTGGTGCGGGTACTGGCCGACTGGGACTGGGCCCGGCGCCCCGTCGCCGTGGCCGCGATGCCGTCGGTGACCCGCCCCGCGCTCGTCGCCGACCTGGCCGGACGCCTCGCCCGCCTGGGGCGGCTCGAACCGCTCGGTTCACTGGAGTACGCGGACCCCGCGGGGCCGGGGGAGCGGCGGCACAACAGCGCTCTGCGCCTGGCCCAGGTGCACAAGGCCCTTCGTATCGGGCCGGACCTGGCCGGGCGCGCAGGACAGGTGGATGGTCCGGTGCTGCTCGTGGACGATCACGCCGACACCGGGTGGAGCCTGGCGGTGGGCGCGTCGCTGCTGCGCCGCGCAGGCGCCCCCGCCGTCCTGCCCCTCACCCTCGCAGCAGGCTGACCCGAGGGAAGGCGCGCACGGCCGTGGGCCCGTGCCTTCGGCGCGGAACGCAGGGCACGCGTGCGGTGCGCACGGCCGGTACGGGGCGGAGAAGTGCTGCGCACGCCGTGCGGCGGGTTCCGGGAGGCGGGGCGTTCACCGATGGGTGCGCGTGGTGTGTGCGCGTTCTTTCGGCACGCAGGGTGTGGGCCGTGGGCGTCGCGCGGGGGCACCGATGGGTGTGCGTGGTGCGTGCGCGTTTCCCCGGCACACAGGGTGTGAGCCGTGGGTCGTAGGCGTCGCGCGGCGGGGCGTTCATCGGCGGGTGCGCGTGGTGCGTGCGCCGTTCCTTCGGGACTAGCACTGTCGGCCGTGGGCCGGGCGTTCACCTTCGTGTGCCCGTCGCGGTGCGCTGAGCGTACGGGGTGCCGACCAGCGCCGTGCCTGGTCCGTGCGTGCGGGGCCCTGGTCCGGCGGCGGGCATTGCCCGTGGTGCGCACGGGCCGAGGCGTGCGCGGCACGTATGGGGTGTGCCTTGCACGTCACCGGGGACAGGGGATCCGCGTGGGGTCAGCGGATGCGCTGGCCGCGCGGGGCGCCGCGCCGCACCGGCTGGCCCTCACCCAGGTCCGGGCGGGCACCCGGCTGGTGCAGGGCCCGCGCCGCCAGGCGCTGGGCGCGGCCGAGCGCCTCTTTCGGGTGGCGGCCCACCAGCCAGGCCGGCAGGAAACCGGCCATGAACGCATCACCCGCGCCGACGGAGCCCGGCGACGGCTCCACCGGCTCGGCCGGCACCGTCACGCAGTCCTCGCGGGTCTTGGACGCCCACAGGCCGCCCTCGTCACCCAGCTTCAGCACCACGTTCGGGAACCACGCCGTGAGCACCTTGGCCGCGGCCTCGGGCTCCTCACGGCCGGTGAGCACCTTGGCCTGGTCCATGTTGGCGAAGAGCAGCCGCACACCCTGCGTCCACTCCAGGAACTCCTCGGCACCGGCACGCTTGAGCGGCGCGTGCGAACCGCCGTCCACCGAGATGGACATCCCGGACTCCTGCGCCGTCCGCAGCGCCACACGCGCCGCACGGCGGGAGTCCTCGTTGATGAGCGTGTACCCGGAGACGTGCAGGTGCCCGTCCGGGCCGAACACGTCGCGGGGCAGGTCCTCGGGCTGGAGACGGGCGTTGGCGCCGGGGTCACTGAGCATGGTGCGGTCGCCGCGGTGCGTGATCATGACCACGCACGTGCCGGTGGGGCGCTCCGGGTCCATGACCATCCGGGAGTCCAGCCCGTACCCCATGAGCTCCATCTCGCGGGTGCGGCCGGTGATGTCGGAGCCCCGCCTGCCGACGAAGGTCGTGTCGGTTCCCTCCACGGCGAGCCACGAGGCGATGTTGGCGCCCGAGCCCCCGCCGTACATGACCACTGATGCAGGGGTGTCGCTGCCGCGGGCCAACGGGTGGAACGCGCGCGCGACTGCATCGGTCATGAGATCACCGATTACGACCACTCGTGTCATTTCGCCAGCCACCGCCGAGGGTTATGAGAATCCGTGCCCGAACGACGTTAACAGGTGAACTGTCAGCTACGTGTAACGAAGTGACAGCGCCCCGGACACGCTGTGTCCAGGGGACGATCGGCCCACAGACGGGGGAACCAGGACTCT
The DNA here is from genome assembly GCF_014892575.1 of Nocardiopsis coralli. Taxonomy (GTDB): domain Bacteria; phylum Actinomycetota; class Actinomycetes; order Streptosporangiales; family Streptosporangiaceae; genus Nocardiopsis; species Nocardiopsis coralli. The sequence continues at coordinate 273,430 of NZ_JADBGI010000005.1, forward strand.
GTGCGGATCGTTGAGAAAGGCCCTGCTCCGCGTGGCCTGCGCGGTGTTTTCGTGCGGGCAGCGAGGACTTTCCCCAGATTCGACCGAATGTCGTCTAGTCTCGCAGTCGTGCAGTCCTACCCGAACCACTGGGAAGCCGACGTCGTGCTGACCGACGGCGGCACAGCGCACATGCGCCCCATCACCCCTGACGATGCCGACCTGCTGCGCGAGTTCCACGCCCGGCTCTCGCCGGAGACGATCTACTACCGGTTCTTCGCGCCCTACCCGAAACTGTCCGACCGGGACGTCGACCGGTTCACCAACGTCGACTACGAGGACCGCGTCGCTCTGGTGGCCACCATCTCCGACTCCCTCGTCGCGGTGGTGCGTTACGACAAGATCGCCCCCGAGGAGGCCGAGGTCGCCTTCGTGGTGGAGGACGCCCACCAGGGCCGCGGCCTCGCATCGGTCCTGCTCGAACACATCGGCGCGGCCGCGCGCGAGCGCGGTGTGCGCCGCTTCATCGCCGACGTCCTGCCCGAGAACCGCCGGATGGTCAACGTCTTCCGCGAGGCGGGATACACCGCCCAGCAGACCTTCGACGAAGGCGTCATCCGGCTGACCCTGGACCTGCAACCCACCGACGACTCCAAGGAGGTCATGCGGGCCCGCGAGCAGCGCGCCGAGTCGCGTTCCATCGCCCGCCTCCTCTACCCGGGCTCGGTCGCGGTCATCGGTGCCAGCCGTACCGCCCACACCATCGGCCAGAGCGCCCTGCGCAACCTGCTCGGCGGCGACTTCCAGGGCCCCGTCTATCCCGTCCACCCCGAGGCCAAGGCCGTCGCCGGCGTGCGCGCCTACCCGACGGTCAGCGACATCCCCGACGACGTCGACCTGGCCGTGGTCGCAGTGCGCGCCGAGGCCGTCACCGCCGTCGTCGAGGAGTGCGCGGACAAGGGTGTGCACGGACTCATCGTGGTCAGTTCCGGCTTCGGTGAGATCGGCCCGGAAGGCCGCGCCCGCCAGGACGAGCTGGTTCGCACCGCACGCGCCGCCGGTATGCGCGTGGTCGGTCCCAACTGCCTCGGGATCGCCAACAGCGACCCCAAGGTCTCCCTGAACGCCACCCTCTCGCCGGACCTGCCGCCCAGCGGCCCCATCGGGTTCTTCTCCCAGTCCGGCGCCCTGGGCCGCGCGATCCTGCAGCGTGTGGCCGAACGCGGCATGGGGCTGTCGACCTTCGTGTCCGCAGGTAACCGCGCCGACGTGTCCGGCAACGACCTCATGCAGTACTGGCAGGAGGACCCCTCCACCGGGGTCGTGCTCCAGTACCTGGAATCGCTCGGCAACCCGCGCAAGTTCACCCGCCTGGCCCGGCGCCTGGCCAAACAGAAGCCGGTCGTCGCCGTGCGCAGCGGCGGATCCGCGCAGACCACCCCCACCGGCCACGCCGCCGGCGGGCTTTCCCTGCCCGACTACGCCGTCACGTCCCTGTTCCAGCAGGCCGGTGTGGTGCGCGTCGACGACATCACGCAGATGTTCGACGCCGCCCAGGTCTTCGCCTACCAGCCGCTGCCCGACGGGCCGCGCGTGGGCATCATCGGCAACTCCGACTCCCTGGAACTGCTGGTCAAGGACGCCGCCGTACGCCAGGGCCTCAAGCCGCACGAGCCGGTCAACCTGGGTCCGCAGGCCACCGCCGAGGACTTCGACCTGGCCCTGGAGACGGCGCTCGCCGCGCCCGACGTGCACTCCGTCGTGGTCGTGTTCATCCCGGCCCTGCACCCGATCTCCGACGACGTGGCACGTGTTCTGCGGGCGCGCGCCCTGGAATCGGACAAGCCCATCGTCACGACCTACCTGGCGCGTCAGGGCATCCCCGAGGAACTGCGGCACGCGGGTGAGCGCGGGGAGACCCTCAAGGGTTCCGTGCCCTCCTACCCCGCGCCCGAGGACGCGGTGCGCGCCCTGGCGCTGGCCACGCGCTACGCCCAGTGGCGCAACCGCAAGCCCGGCCGCCACCCCGAGCTCCCCGACATCGACCGGGCCCGGGCGCGGGCGGTCATCACCCGGGCCCTGGACAAGGACACCCCCGACGAGGAGGACATCGCCTGGTTCGGGGGCGAGCGCCGCTACGACGAGGAGACCGCGGTCTCCGGGCAGGACGCCCGCGACCTCCTCGCCAGTTACGGCATCGCCGCCTACCCCGACATCACCGCGGCCTCCGCCGACGAGGCCGTCGTGGCCGCCGGGCAGCTCGGGTACCCCGTGGTGGTCAAGGCCGACGCCCCCGACCTGCGTGTACGCGCCGGGGGCACGTTCGTGCGCGCCGACCTGCGCACACCGGAGGACGTGCGCAGCGCCTACAACTCCCTCGCCGACCGCTTCGGCGGCGATGCCGAGCTGGTGGTGCAGCGCATGGCCGCGCCCGGTGTGCCCACGGTGATCCGGGCCGGGGACAACCAGTCCTTCGGCTCGGTGGTCTCCTTCGGGCTGGCCGACGTGACCGCCGAACTCCTCGACGACCGGGCGTTCCGCCTGGCACCGCTGACCGACATGGACGCCGCCGACCTCATCCACGCGGTGCGGGCGGCGCCGTTGCTGTTCGGGCTGCCGGCCGGGTCGACGTCCCTGGCCGAACAGCCCAACGTCGAGGCCCTCGAGGAACTGTTGATCCGGGTCTCCCGTCTGGTGGAGGCCTTCCCCGAGATCGGCTACATCGACCTCGACCCCGTGCTGGTCAACGCCACCGGAGCCCACGTGCTCGGCGGCCGGGTGTGGCTGCGCGAGGCGCCCGAGGTGCGTCCCGACGTGGGGCCGCGCCGGCTCCGCGGGGTGACGTTCTGACCATGTGGCCTGGGCTTTTCAGATCCCGGTCGCGAAATGTCGGCGGTAGGGGGCAGGATAGGAGTATGAGGAAAACACGAGCCGTCTCCGCGGACTGGCGTTCGGAGATCGAGCGCAGCGGGTACTATCCCGCGCTGGTCATCGACGCGGTCGCCGACGCCCTGGGCGACGAGGACGCCGAGGCGTTCGTCGTGCACCACGAGGCGACCTTCGACCCGGCGATGGAGATGCGGCGGCACATCACCGTGATGCTGCTGACCGCCAACCGGCTCGTGGTGTGCCACACCGACGAGCACCCGCCCACCGACCCCGCGGGAACCTCGCACGCCTCCACCACGACCGACAGCATCCAGCTGGGCAACATCCAGTCGGTGGGTCTGACGCGCGTGGTGCCCAACCCGGCCCAGTACACGCCCGGCAGCCTGCCGAGCGAGCTCGTGCTCAGTGTGAACCTGTCGGTGAACTGGGGCGCCGTCGCGCACATCGACCTCGAACCGGCCGCGTGCGCCGACGAGACCTGCGAGCTCGACCACGGGTACACGGGCGCGATCACCGCCGAGCCCCTCACGCTGCGGGTGAGCGAGGCGGCCGACGGGGCCGACGCCGTGCGTTCCATGATGGGCTTCGCCGACGCGCTCTCGGCCGCGACCGGGGGACGCTGACCGGCCTTCCGTACCTCTCGAAGGTACGGCCGCGGAGCACCGCCACGAGGGCACCGTCTCCACCTGCGGGTGGGGCGGTGCCCTCGTCGTGTGCGGGCCGGCGGGACGGAGGTGTGCTCCCGGTGGGACCGCGGGCTCCCCGCTCGGGCCGGGGCCGCACGAGGGGCCCGTGACAGCCGTGGCCTACCGTGTGAACGTCACGTGACAGAAGGCTCCACGCGCGTGATGAGGACTTAACGAACACGACGTCACCGGACATGGTGATGTGATGACCGGTCCGTCTAAGGTGTCCGGTGGGCCCGAGCCCTCCGTCCCCACCCCGGGCCGGGGCGCCCGGTCCCCACGTCCGGCGTGACCGGTCACCGGCCGGGAGCGCACGCGCCTCCGGAACACCGGTCCCGCGCGCGTAGAGACTGCCCCCGTACCCGCGGGGACGGACCCGGAAAGGTCAACTGCGATGACGCAGCAGCAGCCCCCCACCGGCGACACCCCCCTGGTGGGCCTCACCGTCGACCGAGCCGTCGCCACCATCACCCTCGACTCCCCCCGCAACCGCAACGCGCTCTCCGCACGCCTGCGGTCGGAGCTGTCCAAGGCCCTGGCCGACGCGATGGCCGACGACGAGGTGCGCGGGATCGTGCTCACCGCCACGGGGCCGGTCTTCTGCGCCGGCGCCGACCTCAAGGAGATCGGCGCCGCCCTGGCCGGTGAGCAGATCGAACCGGCACCGGAACTCCCGGAGATCTTCGAGCAGATCATGTCCGGGCCCAAACCGGTCGTCGCGGTGCTCAACGGGGCCGCGCGCGCCGGGGGTATCGGCCTGGTCGCCGCGGCCGACATCGCGCTCGCCCCGAGGAGCGCCACGTTCGCGTTCACCGAGGTGCGCATCGGGGCGGTCCCGGCGATCATCTCGGTCCCGGTGTCGGCCCGGATGCACTCGCGCCAGCTCAGCCGGTACTTCATCACCGGCGAGCTCTTCGACGCCGCCGACGCCGCGCACGCCGGGCTCATCACCCAGGCCGTGCCCGACCGGGAGATGGAACACGCACTGGAGAGCGTGCTGGAGGGCCTGCGTGCCGCCGCGCCCGCAGCCCTCTCGCGCACCAAGCAGCTGCTCGGAGAGGTCGCCGGGGGCGTGGAGGCCGCGCCCGACCGCAGGTCCGAGGCGTTCGAGCGCATGGGCCGCCTCTCCGCCGAGTTCTTCGCCGGGGAGGAGGCGGCCGAAGGGCGGACCGCCTTCTTCGAGAAGCGCCCGCCGTCCTGGTCGCGCTGACCCCGTCCCCGCGCCCCGGTCCGCACGCCGGGCCGGGGCGTTCGTGTGCCGGCAGCTGCGCTTCGGTCGCAGAACGGCCCCGCGGACGCGGGAAGCGTTCGCCGGACCGCCCCCGAACGCCGGGTGACCTGCAGCGGAACGGTGTCTGGCACCGGTCCCGCACGAGGAGGGCGGGGTGGGGTTTGTGCGGTGCCGCGGTCAGGCCACAATGGTCGGGTGAGCTACTCCGGAGATACGAGGGTCGGCGGCCCCGCCGACCTGCGAGAACTACCGCACCTGACGATCACCAAACTGGCCGTCGGACCGATGGACAACAACGCCTACCTGCTGCGTTGCCGTGCCACCGGCGAGGCGGTGCTCATCGACGCCGCGGCCGAGGCGGACCGCCTGATCGAGATCCTCGGCGAGGACGGTCTGGCACGGGTGATCACCACCCACCGCCACCAGGACCACTGGCAGGCGCTGGCCGAGATCGTCGGCCAGACCGGCGCCCGCACGGTGGCCCACCCCGACGACGCCGACGAACTGCCGGTCTCCGTGGACGAACCCGTCGTGGACGGCGCACGCATCCCCGTGGGGGACTGCTCCGTCTCCGTCGTCCACCTGCGCGGGCACACCCCCGGGTCGATCGCCCTGCGTTACGACGACCCCGAGGGGCACACCCACCTGTTCACCGGTGACAGCCTCTTCCCGGGCGGCGTGGGACGGACGTGGTCCGACGACGACTTCCGCAGCCTCCTCGAGGACGTGGAGGAGCGTGTCTTCGCCACCATGGACGACGACACCTGGATCTACCCCGGCCACGGACGCGACACCACCCTGGGCGCCGAGCGTCCCAGCCTCGCCGAGTGGCGAGAGCGCGGCTGGTAGACCTCACCCGCCGTAGCAGCAGAACCCCGAACGCCCGAGGTGGAGAGCGACCGCCTCGGGCACGGGCGTCCCCGCGGCCAGGGCCCGGTGGAACCGCCGCATGGCCGAGCCCGTCTCGGTGTCGCGCACGGGGACGGGGCTGGCCACCACGGCGCGCGCACCCCGGGCCAACAACGCCCCCACGAAGCCCAGCGGCGGGCCGGAACGGTGCCCGAACGCCCCACCGTTCCAGCACGTGGCCAACGTGACCACCGACGGGACCCGGTCGAGGCCGGCCAGGTCGCAGGCCAGCAGCGGGGCGCCGTCCAGCTCCACCGACGCCAGCATCGCCGCGCGGTCGGGGACGTGCCCGTGTCCGGCAAGGTGCGCCAGGTCGGCGTCGCCCATCGACTCCAGGACCGCCCGAGGCCGGGCCCTGGTTCCGGAGAGCACCCGGGCCTGTGGATAGAGGCGGGCCAGCGCCTCCACCTCCTCGGCCGCCCCGGGCAGTACCGGACCCGCCGCGAGCAGGACCCGGTCCAGGGCCGGGAGCCCCTCCGGACGTGCCACCCACGCGCGCGCCGACGGGACCAGGGACAACGGTCGGCCGCGCAGGGCGGGGAGCGCGCCCCACGGCGGTTCGCCGAGGAAGGGTTCCCACGACAGCACCAGCGGACGGTCGCCGATGGTCTCCAACACCGGGCCGAGCAGGACCTTGCCCGCTTCGTCGGCCGCCCTCGGGAGGTCCGGGTCGACCGGGGCGCAGTGGGTGAAGCGCGTGGCCCGTGTGGCTGCCCGTGCCGCCGGGCCGAGGGGGACGGCCCGGACGGTTCCGTCCGCCACGACCAGGGCCCAGGCGCGGTCGTCGACCTGCACGTAACGCACGTAGGCGCGCTCGCCCAGTCGGGCGTGGAGTGTTCCGGTCACCGGGTTCCAGGGTTCCTGGCGGGTCGGCGGTTGCACCGGCCCGCTCGGGGGACACAGCGCGCGCTGGACGTGCCGGGCGTAGAACGTGCGGCGTCGGGACCTCTCCCAGGCGTGGGCCCGCGCCTGGGCCGCGGCCGCGCCCGCGCGTGCGTGCGCGTCCCGGTAGGAGTCGGTGTGTGCGGGTCCGGGCGTGGCGTCCGGGCCGGGGACCAGGGGTGAGGTCCAGCTGCAGCGGAGTTCGGCCCACTCCAGCGCCGTCTCGGCCGCACCCGCGGACAGGGCCTGGTGCAGCGCGGTGCGCACGGTGTGCGGCGGGGGCGCGGCGGACGCGGGCAGGGGACAGGCCCCGCGCCTGCGGACGGAGGGGCGGCGCGCGGCCCGGCGCACGAGGCGGTCGGCGAAGCGGGACCAGAGTGATCCGGGACCGTGCTGTTGCCGGACCTGCAGGCCGGCGTCGCGGGCGTACCAGGGGTCCCCCTCGAGCAGGCGGAGGGTGGCCTCCCGCAGGTGCGCCGTCGGGCCCGCGGAGGACCCGTCACCCAGGGCCTCGGACGCTTCTTGGAGGAGCCCCTCGCTCAGCAGGGCCTCGGCCAGGTCCACGTAGAGTGCCTCGCTGCGGTCGGCGGGCATGCGCGGCAGCAGGTCGTGGAAGAGGCCGATCGCCGCCGTGCTGTCGCCCCGGTGCAGGGCCAGGCAGCCCAGGTTCTGGCGGATCACGAGGTCCAGGACGCCCAGGCCGTGTTCTTCGGCCCGGGAGCGTGCCTCCTGGAGGTGGTCGCGTGCGGCGTCGAAGCGGCCGCAGAGGCTCTGCGCGAGCCCGAGGTTGGCGAGGGTTCCGGGAAGGACCGCCGCGACCCGTGAGAGGGGATGGCGGCGCAATCGGGACTGGGTTTCGTCGAGGAGGGTGACGGTGTCCTCGAACCGGCCGTCCTGGGCGAGTCGGACGCCCTCGGACACCTGCCTGAGCAGGGTGTGGCCGGAGATCAGTGCGGCTGCGTGTGCGGGGGCAGGGGAACGCGTGACCAACGTGGCCTTCTTTCCACGGTGTCGGGCCGAAGCGCTTCCAGTGTGTGCAGGTCACACGCCGTATGGGGAGGCCTCGGGCGGAACTCGTCGCAGCCGCGGGGTGCGAACCGTTCCGAACCCGGACAAGGGGTCGCGCGTGAACGTGGTTTCTGCGTGTCCCGTGACTCGGGTTCGGCACGTCCGCTTCTGTTGTCGGTGGCACCCGCGGTGCGCGACGTGCCCCCGTGTCCCGTGATGCGCACGAGCAGAGCCGCACGGTGCCGCCTCCGACGTGTGTCACTGGTGGACGACGAGACGTCCGGTGGAGGCGCGGAGCCCGGCCGCTCATTCCGGGACGCGCGCCTGGAACACCCGTCCCCCGAAACCTGCGCTGAGCGCACCCCGCGGGCAGCGCATGGGGCATGTCGCGTGCGTGGTGCGCAGTGCGTGGTGCGTGCGCGAGGTGCGTGCGGGGCTTGTGCACGCAGCGCGGGCCTGCGGAGGCGGGGGTGCGTCTGCGCGCGGGGCGCGCGGGGGAGGCGCTGGGCCTGGGCGGCACCGAGGGTGGTGCCGGGAGGTGGGAGCCGGCGGGGAGGGCCGGGGCGCTGGGTGCGCGTGAGATGCGGGGGCGTGGTGCTGGGGCACGCGTGGGTCAGACGGTGAACCAGTCCGTCACGATCGAGCTGTCGTGGCGGTACTCCCTGTACTCCACCACCAGGCTCACCGGCCCGGGCGCGAGGTCCGTGACACCGAAGGAACCGTCGAGCGCCACCCGCCGCCCGAGCGTGCGGTCCGGCCTGCGCACCTGCACCCGGGCTCTGGGGTAGTCCGGGTCCTCCTCCACGACCTGCCCGGACAGCGAACGCATCCCGCCCTCGGCCCGCACCCACACGTCCAGGGTGAACACGTCGTGGTCGAACCGCAGGTGGGTGAGCAGCTCCGGCCCCCGGTCCCGCACGGGCTCGGGGTCGGGCCGGTGCTCCGCGGCGAGCGGCGCGTGCCCCCGCCGGTCGTCGGAGCGGTCGAAGGCCGCCAGGGCGGCGGCCCGGCCCCGCAGGTCTCCCGTGTGCGCGGAACGCTGGTTCAACGGTCCTCCCTGAGGATTCGGTGGAGCCGGCGCTTGAGCCGCCGCCGCTCCACGGGTGTGGTCTCGCCGGGGTGGGCCTGACCGAGGTAGTAGCGGGCCGCACGCCGGTCGGCGGGATCGGTGAGGGTGCCCAGGGCGCGGTGCAACGCTTCGTGCACCTCCTTGCGCAGGTACAGCGCCTCGGGGTCCAGCTCGTCGGAACTGTCGTCCGGGCGCCTCGCCGCCAGCGCGTGCGGGTCCACGGGATGCAGACCGAGGCCGTTGCGGCGTTGGCGCGCACACGTGGAACGGGTGACCCGGCGCAGCCAGTGGCGCAGGTGGTGCGGTGAGTGCAGGTGGGGCAGGTGCTGGTTGAGGGTCAGCCACACGGTCTGCACGGCGTCCTCGCGGTCGGGCGAGCCCAGGCGGTAGGAGCTCGCGATGGCGTTGACCATGGGCAGGTGCCGGTCGACGATGACCGTCCAGGCGTCGGCGTCGCCCTCCCGCGCTCGGGCGACCAGGGCACCGTCGTCCTCGTCCGTTCTGGCCGGAACCGGCAATTCGGGCGGGGTTTTACCCTCGGATGTGGTCGAAAGTACCGTTTTCCATGGCTCGTCCGTGCCGTGTGTGCCCTCACCCGGCTGGTCTGGCACAACCGCCCCCATTATGATCGGACTCCCTGCCCTTATGAAGCTCACGGTAACCGCTGAGACCCTCGGGCACGGGGGTAACGCAGGAAAACGACCAGCGTGACCGCTGGTTCTCCAGGTGCCCTTGCGGCACAATGGGGCAAACGCATCAAGGCGGGTATGCAACCTTCTCGTGGTACGAGGGCGTCGGGGAAGCGCACTCGTTCGTATCAGGAGGTTCGGTGTCCGCACGTGGCGTCTTGTACGTCCACTCCGCGCCCGCGGCGCTGTGCCCACACGTCGAGTGGGCGGTCGCGGGTGTCGTCGGAGTGCCCGTCAAACTCGATTGGGTCGCCCAGCCGGCGGCCCCAGGAAACCACCGGGCCGAGCTCAACTGGCAGGGAAAGCCCGGAACGGCCGGGGCCGTGGCCTCGGCCCTCAACGCGTGGCAGCGGCTGCGGTTCGAGGTGACCGAGGAGGGATCGCCCGGCTGTGACGGTGTCCGCTACAGCTACACACCCTCTCTCGGCATGTTCACCTCCATCATGAGCGCCGCCGGCGAGGTCCTCGTGCCCGAAGGCCGCCTGCGCGCGGCCGCCGAACAGGCCGCCGCCGGGGGGATCGACCTCGCCACCCAGCTCGACCTGCTCACCGGCAAGGCCTGGGACGAGGAGCTCGAACCGTTCCGTTACGCGGGTGACGGCGCCCCCGTGCGCTGGCTGCACGCCGTCGGCTGAGACCGGGTCTCCGGCGGATCGCCGTGCCCTGGGGAGCCGTGCCCGCCACGCAACACCCTCAGGAGCTCTGCCTGGGGTCCACCGCCGACACCAGAAGCAGCGTCGCCCAGATCGCGAGGGGAACCGCGGGCCAGAAGGGGAGCAGGACCCCGCCCACCAGGCTGGTCACGCCCCACAGGCCCGTGAGTACCGCGGCGGCACCGCCCCACCAGCGCCACTCCTCTTTCCACTCGCGCAGCGGGATCATCCACGAACCGGCGTCGCCGCCGCGCCGCGTCTCGTTGAACCGGGGGCGCCGACCCGAGGACGTGGGGCGCGGGAGGTCGGCGGTGAGGGGGTTGAGCTCTCCCAGGCGCACCGCACCCAACGCCACCCCGACCCGGCGTTCGTACTCGTCGCGGTCGAGGCGGCCCTCGACGAAGGCACGTGTGAGGCGTTCGACGGTGAGGTCGCGTTCGCCGTCGGAGGCTCGTATCTGTTTCAGCGGCAGACGTTGGTCCTGCACTTCCCACCCCCACAGGTGCGAGCTGGTGCCCACACGATACGTGCCACGCCGGGGCGCGGAAAGGCCTTGTGGGCGCCACTTTCGGGCGCCCGGGCCAAGGTTCGGTGAAGCGCGTTCCAGCCCCCGGTCAGTTCGCCAACCAGTGCGCGACCTGCCGCCCCGTGGAGGGGTCGGCGGCGGCGACGAGGCCGGTGTGCTCCCACGGTCCGCGGAAGCCGAACCCGCCCCCGTCGAGCCGGGTCACGTGCCCGCCCACCTCCGAGAGCAGCAGCGCCGGCGCGGCCACGTCCCAGTCGCGGACGGGGACGTCCTTGACGAACAGGTGCGCGGCGCCCTCGGCGATCCGGCACAGCTTCAGGGAGATACTGCCGCTCTCCAGGTACCGGCCGTAACCGAACCGCTCCTGCACCTGCAGCGCCACCCCGCGCGGTTCCGGGGTGTTGTCGGTGAGCACCCCCGTACCCGGCGGACAGGAACCCAACGGCGGCATCGGAACCCCGTCGCGGCGGGCACCCCGGCCCCGCACGGCCGTGTAGAGGGTGTCGCTGTCGGGTGCGTGCACCGCCGCCACCTCGGGGCGTTCGCCGATGATGAGCGCGGCCTGGGTGACGTAACCGGCGAACCCGTGCGTGTAACTGGCGGTGCCGTCGATGGGGTCGATGAGCCAGTAACGCGAGGGCCGGTACCGGGGCAGGCTCGCCGGATCCTCCTCGCTCAGCACCGGGATGGTCGGGTCGATCGCCGCGAGCCGCTCGCTCAGCGCCCGGTGCGCCATGGTGTCCGCGCGGGCCTTGAACTGGCTGCCCTCCCAGACGCCGTCCAGGCTCGCCGGGTCCTCGCGCCACGTGCGCAGCAGGGCCCCGACCCCGGTGACGGCCGAGGCCAGGGACTCCGACAGCGGATGGGTCTCCGGGGCGGTCACCGCGCACGCACCGGGGCGCGGTGGTCGGCCGGGACACCCTCGCGCGCGGGCGGCGCCGCGGGCGGGGAGGCCGGCGAGATCCCGTGGGAGGCGAACTGGGTCTCGCTCAGGAACTCGTCGGTCCAGCGCCGCACCATGGCCACACCCTCCTGCCAGTCGTCGCGGAGCCGGGGACCGCCCGCCGTCGCCTGGTGCAGCAGCCCGGCGATCTCGTCGACCCCGGACGCCACGGTCAGCGCCGCGGTCGAGGAGAAACGCGGGTTGATCTCGAATACACGCGGCCGGCCCTCCGGGTCCAGGCACAGCTGCACGTTGAAGGGCCCGTCGGCGCGCAGGGCCCGCTGCACCGCGCGGCAGGCCTCGATCACCGCCTGGTTCCGCCGGGTCACGGCGTACTTGGTGACGCCCTGCTTGAGCACGACCTCCTTGGGCACCACCGCCTGCACCCCGCCGTCGCGCCACACGACGACGGAGACGGTGTACTCGGGGCCGGTGATGCGCTCCTGCACGATGAGGTCGTCGGCGGGGTACCCGCTCTCGGCCACGACCCGGGCCAGGTCACGGGCGGAGTCGACGAAGGCGACCCCGCGGCTGCCGCGTCCGCTGCGGGGTTTGACGACCAGTCCCTCCGGCGGGGCGCCGGCGGCCTGCACGGGCCACCGGGAGGCGGTCCAGGTGCGCGGAACACCGACGCCGGCGGCCTCGAGCTCGCGCATGAGCACGTACTTGTCCAGGCAGGTCCGGACGAACTCGGGGCGGGGCAGGAGCACGGTCGTGGCCGGGCCCTCGAGCGTGCCGACCGCCAGGAGTTCCTCGTCGACGAGCGGGATCACCGCGACGGGTTCCTCCTCGGCGACCAACTGCCGCATCCGGGGCAGGAACGCCTCGCTGTCGCCGGGCGGGACCAGACATCCGCGGTCGGCCAGGTACAGGCCGGGGGCGGTCGGATCGACGTCGGTGGCCACCACACGGAACCCTCTGGACCGCAGGTGGAGGATGGTGCCCGGTGTGGGCGCCGAGCCGGCGGTGGTCACCACGACGGTCGGTCGCGTCGCTGTCTGGTCTGGCACCGGTGCACCCCTCGAGGCGGTCTGGGAGACAGGGAGGCTGGTCAGGCCACAGAGAGTAACGCCGAAAAGCCGGACGGGTGGAGGAATGGCCGGTTCCGGTTGGGTGATTGTCGGACGTGAACCTTTCGGGGGTCTCGCGCGTGTACCCAGAGCCCCCGGGAGGAAAGGGTGAGGGCGGACGGTGGCCGGGGAGACCACCGCCCGCCCTCTGGGCCCGCTCGGCGAATGCCCGGTCGCCGGAGACCGAACAGGTCCCGGCCGACGTTCCGGACGGTCGCGCCGCTGCTGCGGGCCGGCGCCGTTACTGCTCGTAGACCGGGGTGATGATCGCCCGGGCCAGCGTGTGCGAGAACAGGTTGAAGCCGAGGAAGGCCGGGCTCGCCGACTCGTCGACCTCGAGGCGGGGCACGTCCACCGCGTGCACGGCGAACATGTAGCGGTGCGGACCGTGCCCGGGAGGCGGACCGGCGCCGATGTAGCGGTGGCTCCCGGCGTCGTTGCGCAGGGTCACCGCGCCCTCGGGCAGGCCCGAGCCGTCACCCGCGCCGGAGGCCAGCTCCGTGACGCCGGCGGGGATGTTGGCGACCGCCCAGTGCCAGAAACCGCTGGCGGTGGGGGCGTCCGGGTCGAAGCAGGTGACGGCGAAGCTCTGGGTGCCCTCCGGGAACCCGCTCCAGGACAGCTGCGGCGAGACGTCCTCGCCGCCGGCGCCCATGATCCCGCTGACCTGCGGCTTGGGCAGGGTCTGGCCCTCGGCCACGTCGGTGCTCGTGACCGTGAACGACGGGACCTCCGGCAGGAAGTCGTAGGGGGAGGGTGGCGTGGCCACTGGCTGGGCCTCCTTCGTTCGCTTCGGGTGTGCCTTCGGTTACGAACATACGCCCCAGCGGCCCTTGATTCACACGTGGTGGGGCGGGGCGGCGGTGCGGCGCGCGGGGTATCAGGGGCGTGCCCCGGGGAAGGATCGGGAAGACCGCCAGGGGGTGTCAACAAACCGACCGGGCGGTATGGTCTCCAGGGACACCCGACCCACAGGGAGACGCCATGACCACCCCCCGCTGGGGTATCACCGTTCCGTTCGAAGGACTGTCCCTCCTCGACCAGAAGGACCTCTTCCAGCGCATGCCCGACCTCGGCTACACCGACGTGTGGTCGGCCGAGGCCAACGGCAACGACGCCTTCACCCCGCTCGTCCTCGCGAGCCAGTGGGCCCCGCAGCTGCGGCTCGGCACCGCGATCGTGCCCGTGTACACACGCGGCCCCGCCACCCTGGCCATGAGCGCCGCGAGCCTCGCCGCGGCCGCGCCCGGGCGGTTCGCGCTCGGGGTGGGCACGTCCTCCAACGTGATCGTCGAGCGGTGGAACTCGATCCCGTTCGAGGAGCCGTACAAGCGCATGCGGGACACGGTGCGTTTCCTGCGCACCGCACTGACCGGGGAGAAGGTCAAGGCCGACTACGACACGTTCTCCGTCAACGGCTTCAAGCTCGCCACACCGCCCGAGCAGAGCCCCCCGATCCTCGTCGCCGCGCTTCGCCAGGGCATGCTGCGGCTCGCCGGCCGCGAGGGCGACGGCGCCATCATCAACTGGCTCTCCGCCGAGGACGTGCGCACCGTCGCCCCGCACGTGCGCCAGTACGGCGAGGACAAGGAGATCGTCGCGCGGATCTTCGTCGTGCCCGACACCGACGCCGAGACCGCGCGCAACATCGGGCGCTGGGCGATCTCGGCCTACCTCAACGTCCCGGTCTACCGGGCCTTCCACGAGTGGCTGGGGCGCGAGGAGCTCGGCCCCATGTGGAAGAAGTGGGAGGAGGGCGACCGCAAGGGCGCGCTGGCCGCGATCCCGGACTCCGTCGTCGACGACCTCATCGTGCACGGGCCCGCGGAGCAGTGCCGCGAACGGGTGCAGGCCTACGTCGAGAACGGGGTCACCACGCCCGCGATCGCGCCCATCACCCCGCCCGGAACCGACCCCGCCGCCGTCGTGCGCGCCCTCGCCCCGGTTCGGTCCTGAACGTGCGGTGCGGGTGTGCCCCGGCGCGCCCGCACCAGGTCGGCTCGCGGGCCGACCCGGATCGGTGCGGTGATGGCCGGAGCCGTGCCACACGGGTTCCGGGCAGCGGCCTGCCCGCCTCCGGGTTCGGGCGGGCGCAGCTTGTGTACCGGGTCAGTCCTCCAAGGGACCGAGCAGGCGCCGGGCCCGCAACACGAGTTCCAGCTCGAACCGCTCGGCCGGGTCGCGCAGGCGCTCGCCGAACAGCCCTTCCAGCTGCCGCATCCGGTACCGCACGGTCTGCGGGTGGATCTGCAGGCGTTCGGCGGCCTCGTTCGCGTTGAACCCGGACTCCAACCACGCCAGCAGCGTGTCCGCCATGCGCTCGCGCTGTTGTTCGCGCAGCCCCGAGAGCGGTGCGAGGCGGGCGCGCGCCATCGCCCCCACGAGCCCCGTGTCGCGTGAGAGAAGCAGTTCCGGAAGGTGGTCGTCCCAGCGCACCACGTCCCCGCCGGCGACGACCCCCGACCCCACCAGTTCGGCCAGGTCACGGGCGCGGACCAGGGACTCCGGCGCACGCCCCAGGGGCACGCTCGGCCCCAGCACGACCCCGAACCCGCGGAAGACCCGCTCCAACGCCCGCGGCCGACCCGGGCCCTCGGGGTCGGGTACGAGCGCGCGGGGCTCGGCCCGGTCCAGGTCCACCAACACCTCGCCCGGGAGCAGCGGAGCCGGTTCGACCTGGCCCTCCTGGTGCAGCAGCGCCACCGCCACCCGCTCGGGCACCCGCCACCGCGCGGCACGGGCCAGGCCGCTGACGGCGCGCGCGTCGTACTCGGTTCCTGTCTCGCCCAGCAGGACCCGGGACAGGCGGGTCCGGCGGCGGCGCAGGGCGTCCACCCCGGCGCCGCGCACCCGCGCGTGCCCCTGCGCGGCCGCGGTGGAGATCTCCTCCTGGAACGCGAAGATCGCCTCGCCGATCGGGCCCATGTACCGGTGCGTGCGCGGATCGGAGTCGGCCATGTGCCGCCACGCGACGGCGGCGGTGGTGCGCATCGCCGTGTGCAGGCACTCCAGGGTGCGGCCGAAGCGGGCCTCGTGCTCGCCGTAGGCACGGAACTGTGCCGCCAGGCCCTCGGCCCGCTCCTCGGCGCCGGCGGGGTGCTCCACCCGTTCCAGGAACGATCCGAGCGCGGTGGTCAGCAGTGCGTGGAGCTGTTCGGACTCCTCGGGTTCCAGGGGTGCGCCGTGCCCCTCGGCCCGGTGCCGGATACCGTCGAGCGCCTCTTCGGCCATCGCCGGGACCAGGGCGCGCAGGGGAACGCCCACGTCGGGAGGGATCTCCGCGAACGGGTCGGACCTCCGGCTCTCCCGAAGCGGATAGGTCATGTTCACCTCCGGCGCGGACGCACGGCAACGCCGACCGTCCTTCGCGCCAGAAAGTCCAGAAAGTCTCGTGTGCTGCCCGTACACGACATTGGGTGATGCGGGCCACACTCCATCCCACCAGAGGTCGCCGGAGGGGACAACCCCGGCCCGGGTGGAACGGTGTCCGACGAGGGCTCGCGCACCCTCCTGTCTGCACAAGTAGTCACGAGTCGGGCGAATGCTGTAACAATGATGCGCAATTCACACGTCTTTCCCCCCGCTCAACGAAAGGCACAACCCCCATGCGAGGCATCACCCCCGTGCGACGCACCTTCCTGGCCGCCGCCCCCATCGCCCTCACCCTGGCCCTGACCGGGTGCGGAGGCGACGACGGGGCCGAGGCCGCCCCCGAGCAGGACGACGGCACCGCCGCGGCGGAGCAGGCCGCCGAGGACTTCGCCCAGGCCGTGCGCGACCGCGACGGCGAGGCCGGCTGCGCCCTGCTCGACGAGCCCGCGCAGGACCTCGTCGCCCAGACGCAGGAGGCCGACGACTGCGGCGCCGCCTTCGCCGACTACGCCGAGTCCTTGCCCGACGCCGACGGCATCGAGGTCGGCGAGGTCGAGATGGGCACCGACCTGGACGGCGAGACCGAGATCGCCACCGCCGACATCGCCTTCCCCGGCGACGAGGAGGCCGGCGGCCTGGAGCTGCGCGAGGACGGCGAGGGCGCCTGGACCGCGACCCGCGTGCCCGGGGCCACCCTCGGCGGCGCCTGACCCGGAGCGCTGTGAAAGGTATGGGCCGCGGTCGGCAGACCGCGGCCCATGCGTTTGCCCTCTGCCCTTTCCGCCCTGGTGGCTGCCCTCGGCCCACACGCCGTCGATGGGCTGAACGGGCCGGTCCCGGGAACGCCCGATGACGCCCGGGGCGCCTGTACCGGTTCGGGCGCGGTGTTCTGGGTGGATCAGCCCTTCCGTGTGGGGGAGCGCAGGGGTGGCGTGGCCGGTGCGCATCCTGTGGTGCGGGTGCACTGCCCTCCGGCGAGGTCCGGGGCGCAGGGGGCGTGCGGCAGGTGTGTTCCGAGCGTGGGCCCCGGTCCTGGGTCCGGGGAACGCCGAAGGCATGCGGTGGGTCCTCTGCAGGACCGCCCGGATGGTCAGGGGCCGAAGTCCTCTTGTGGGCGGTACGGGGTTCCTCTAGCTTGACCGCACACCCCCACCCGAGAGGCCGGCATGTCCCCCAGGCTTTCGAACCCCTTGCCCGCCGCCCCCGCAGGTCCCGCACGCACGGCAGGCACAGGACACCCGTGCACGCCCCGGCGAGGAGCCCGGCGGTGACCCCCACCCAGCTCCGGGCGTTCTCCGCCGTCGCCCGCCTCGGTTCGGTCAAGGAGGCCGCGCACGACCTCGGCGTCTCCGAGGCCGCCGTGTCCCTGCACGTCGGCAAACTCCGCAAGCTCTTCGGCGACCCGCTGTTCTCCCGCACCGCGGCCGGGCTCGCCTTCACCCCCGGAGGTCTGCGCCTGGCCGGGCGCGCCGCCGACATGCTGGGCCTGCACGACCGCACCCTCACGGAGGTCACCCGCGCCCGAGGCGGCGAACGCGTGCTGCGTGTGGCCGCCTCCAGCCTGTTCGCCGAGTACGCCGCCCCGGGCCTCATCGAACAGTTCGTGGGCCGCGCCGACGACCTCAACGTCGAACTCAGCGTGCACGACCCCGAGGAGCTCCCCTCCCTGCTCGCGCAGCGGGCCGTCGACGTCGCCGTCGGGGCCGAGCTCCCCGGCGGTGGGGGAGCGGAAGCGGGGCCGAGGCCCGGATCGGAACCCGGGACGGCGCCCGTCACCGCGGCACGAACCGTGCTCGACTTCCAGATGGTCACCGTGCTCGCGCCCCGCCACCCCCTGGCCCGCCGCCGCGTGGCCGCCTCCCGCCTGCGAGAACACACCTGGTTGCTGGGGCCCTCGGCCAAGGCGCGGTGCGGGCTCGTCCCGTCGATCCTGCGCCGTTTCGGGGTGCCGGCCCACCGGCAACGGGTCTTCCAGAGCCACGCCGCCGCCCTCGACCGGGTGCGGCAGGGCGAGGGCATCGGGCTCGCCCTCGGGTTCGCCGTCTCACGGGACCTGGCGTCGGGGTCCCTGGTCACGCCGTCGGGGCCGCCGGTGCGCACCCCGGGTTCCTGGGCCGCGACGACCCTGGAGGAGGACGGGGTGCCCGGTGTGGCGGCCGAGTTCGTCCGGTTCGCCACGACCGCCCGCGCCACCCAGGCGATGCTGCGCGGGACGGGGGTTCCGGTGGGGCACTTCCGTCCGGCCGTGCACATCACCCTGTGGAGCTGAGCCCTCGGGGATCGACGTTTTCGCGCTGTCCCTCGAGAGCACTCTCACGCCCTCACGGCCGGGGCGCGCCCGGCGGCCTGCGGAGGTCCGCCACGGCGGCGACGACCTCCCGCAGGGCCGCGAACGTGTGCGCGGGCAGGAAGACGTCGCAGTGGGGCAGCGCCGCCGCCATGCCCCCGGTCCGCGGCTCGAACCCCCGGGCCGCGGCTCGGGGGTTGGCCCACACCACGCGGTGCGCGCGCCGCCGCAGCCGGGCCATCGCCGCCGCGGTGTCCTCGGGCGGGCCGGCGTCCCAGCCGTCGGAGAGCACCAGCACCACTGCGCCGCGTAACGCCGCACCGTGGCGGGAGGCGAGGAGTTCGCGCACGCTCCCGGCGATGCGGGTGCCCCCGAACCGGTCGGTGACAGCCTCGGACGCCCGTTCCAGTGCGGCATCGGCGTCGCCGTGGGCCAGCACCGGGGTCAGCCGGGTCGGACGGGTGGCGAACGCGAAGGCCTCCGCGCGGGCGGGGGAGCGCACGAGCGCGCGCATGAGGTGCATGTGGGCGGCCGACTGCGTGCGGACGGACTCGCTCACGTCGCACAGCACCACGACCCGTCTGGGACGGCGGACCCGTTTCTGCCGGGCCAGTTCCCAGGGTTCCCACCCGGTGCGCCGGGCCCGGGCGAGGGTGGCACGCAGGTCCACGCGGGCGCCGCCGCGTCCCGGACGCCGGCGCCGGGCCCTGCGCCGCGGCAGGTGGGGAACGGCGCCGGCGAGCCAGGTTCCGAGCTGGGCGGTCTGCGCGTCGGAGAGCGTTTCGAACGGTTCCTGCGCCAGCGTCTCCTGTTCGGTCGCCGACAGTGCCACACGGGCGGGGGACGGTGGTCCGTGCGGGGCCGGGGTCGCCCAGGGCAGGGGTGCGCGCCCGCGTCCGCGCACCGGGCGGCCGTGCCCTGCGTCCCCCGCGCCCGGCTCGCCCGTGGTGCCGCCCCCGGTGCCCTCGGAAACGCCGTCGGGGCGGGACCGGGTGCGGACGGAGGACGGGGGGTTCCGGGGCCCGTCGGCCGGAACCGCCTCCCCGAAGACCTCCGCGAAGACCGCGTCGAACGCCGGGAGGTCCTCGGAGCGCCGCACCAGACAGATGCGGGTGATCCAGTAGAGGTGTCCGGAGGTGCGCGGGGTCCCTGGGGTGGTCGGGGACGCCGGAACGCTCGGATGCGCCGGCGTGCCCGGGACCTCTGCGTTCCCCGCGGCCAGCGCGCGGGTGAGTGTCGCTGCGGCGGAGAGGTCGACCCGCACCCCGCGCCTGCGGAGCTTCTCGGTCAGCGCCGCGGCGAACGCGGCCCGGTCCACGCCCGCGAGCAGGGTCACGGCGCGCTCACCCCCAGACGGCGTAACCGATGAGGAGGCCCGTCACCAGCGCGGCGGCCATCGCGAGCACCGGTCGCAGGATCGTCAGACCGGCGCCGGAGACCGCCATGAGGTCCACGGGTTCCGGTTCGGGGGCGGTGATGGTGCGCGGCCCGGCCCCGGCCGAGCCGGTCGACGGTCGGCCGGTCGTCCCGTCCTCCTCGGTCCGGGGCGGCTGCGCCTGTTGCGGCTGGTGCCCTGTTCCGTCGGCGGCTCCGGCCCCACTCGCGATGTCTCCGGCGTCGGCGGACTCGCCGGAACCATCACGACCCGCAGGACCCGCAGGACCCTCGGAGGATGCGGAACGCGTTCCCGGAGAGGTGTCGGTGTCCCCACCTTCCGAGGACGTCCCGGGGGAGGTGTGGGCATCTGGAGCGCTGGAGGTGTCGGCCGTGCCCGGGGCGCCTGTGGCGCCTGGGTTGATCGGGATGTTTGTGGCGCCCGGGGAGTTCGCGTTGTCCGAACCGTCGGGCTTGTGGGAGCTGCTGACCAGGTCGGCAGCGTCGGTCTCGTCGGGGGAGGTGTCGGCATTTGCAGCGCCGGAGGCGTCGGTCTGGCCCTTGGCGCCTACGGCGCTTGTGGCGCTTGTGTTGCTCGCGGCGCCTGGGGTGCTTGGAGCATGTATGGCGCTTGTGGTGCTTGGGGTCTTTGTGGTGTCGGAGGTGCTCGCGTCACCCGCGTCTGTGGCGCCGGAGGCGCTTGCGCCGCTCGTGCTGTCCGAGCCGTCGGTCCCCCTGTCGGGCTTGCCGACTGCTTCGGTGGAGGGCCCGGTGCCGGGGGAGGTGTCGGTATCCGCAGCGCCGGAGGCGTCGGCCGAGCCCATGGCGCCGGAGGCGCCTGTGGCGCTCGTGTTGCTCGCGGCGCCTGTGGCGATCCCGCTGCTCGTTCCGTCCGCGCCACGTGGCGTGTCTGGGGCCTCTGCGGGGTTGGGGACGCCTGTGGCGCCCGTGGCGCCTACGGCGCTTGCGCGCTCTGGGTCGCCCGCGGGGCTTGGGGCGCCTGCGGCGCTCGGGACGTCCGGGCCGGCGTCGGCGGTGGCGAGCTCCGCCTCCACTCGCTCCACGAACTGCCCGAGGAGGCGCTCCGACACGTCCTTGATCATGCCGCCGCCCAGCTGCGCGAGCTTTCCGGTGATCCGCAGGTCGGTCGTGACCGTGACGCCCGTGCGTCGCGGGTCCTGCGGGTCCTGCGCGTCCAGCCGCACGGTCACCGTCGCCGCGGCGTTGCCCGCCCCGCGCTCGGCCCGGCCCGACGCCTCCACGACCACCTGCCGCGACTCGGCGTCCTGCTCCAGGAACCGCGCCGTACCACGGTAGGCGGCCACGACCGGCCCGACCTTGACCTTCACCTTCCCGGAGTAGACGTCGCCGTCCACACCGGTCAGCTGCGCCCCGGGCATGCAGGGCGCGATCCGCTCCACGTCGGTGAACAGGTCCCACACCCGGTCGGCGGGTGCGGCGACGGTGAACTCGTTGTCGATCCTCACGTGATGGTCTCCGTAGGTTCCGATGGGGAAGAAGAAGGGACGAGACCGGGCAGCGCCCCCTGCACGCACTCCCGGTCGTCGGGGGTCTTGACCAGCGCGGACAGCGTGCGAACCACGTCGTCGCGCACGAGCTCGCCCACACCCAGCGCGCCCAGGGCCGCGACCCAGTCGATCGCCTCGGCCAGCCCCGGAGGTTTGTCCAGGTCCAGGGCGCGCACCTCGCCGACGAACGCTGTCGCGGCCTCCACCAACGGCGCACCCGAGGAAGGGACCGCGCGCCGCAGGATCTCCGCTGCCCGCTCCGGCCCCGGGAAGGCCAACCAGTGGTACAGGCACCGCCGCCGCAGCGCGTCGTGCAGGTCCCGGCTCCGGTTGGAGGTCAGCACCACCACCGGAGGGCGCTCGGCGGTGAAGGTGCCCAGTTCCGGGACGGTCACCGACGCCTCACCGAGGAACTCCAGCAGCAGCGCCTCGAACTCGTCGTCCGCGCGGTCCACCTCGTCGACCAGCAGGACCGCCGGGGCCGCGCCCCGGTGGCGCACCGCGCGCAGGATCGGCCGGTCGAGCAGGAACCCTTCGGTGAACAGGTCGGTCTCGGCGGGACGCTCGCCCCGCGCCTCCGCCAACCGCACCGCCAGCAGCTGCCGCTGGTGGTTCCACTCGTAGAGGGCCTCCGCGGCCGACAACCCCTCGTAACACTGGAGCCGGATGAGCGGGGAGCCCAGCGCCCCGGCCAGGGCCTTGGCCGCGGACGTCTTGCCGACGCCGGGCTCACCCTCCAACAGCAGGGGCCGCCGGAGGGCCAGTGCCAGGTGGAGGGCGGTGGCGGTGCCCTCGTCCACGAGGTGGTCACGCTCGGCCAGGAGGGCGCGGACGTGGTCGGGGCTCGCGCTCGTGTGCACGGCCGCTGCGGGCGTGTGCGCGGGACCTCCGCCCGTGTTCTCCGGCCCGGCGCTCATGTGCTCGACCCGTGCTCGTCGGGGTTCCCTGCCCCCGCGCAGCACCCGCCGGGTTCCGGTTCCCCGAGCTCCTCTTCGGGGGACATCCGGCCCGGAACGCCCGCCAGGACCTCCGGGACGGTGATGACACCCGAGCGGCCCGCGCCCACAGAAGGAACGTCCGCACCGGGAGCCTGGTCCGCGCCCCGCCGGGCGTGCTCCGAGGAACCTCCTTGCCCCGACGCATCGGCGTGCCGGTCGCGGCATCCCGGGCAGCAGAACCACACGTCCGTACCGTCCACGACCAGGTGCGGGGTGCCCGTGTCCACGGTGACCGCCATACCGCACACCGGGTCCACGGCCGTCGCCGGCCCCGGGGGCTCGGGTCCGACTGCAGCATCCGTGCGGGAGCCCCCGCCGGTGGGCCGCCCCAACGGCACCGGGAGCCCTTCCCGCCGCACCGCCCGCACCAGCTCGGCCAGGATCGACAGCGCGATCTCGGGGGCGCCCGCCGCGCCGATGTCCAGCCCCGCGGGCGAACTCACACGTTCCCGCTCCTGCTCCGTCAACGCCAACGGCCCCAGCACCGAGGCCGCACGCCGCGGGCTCGCCACCAGGCCCACGTACCCCACGCCGGCGTCCAGGGCGGCACGCACCGCGCCGGCCTCGTCACCGCCGTGCACGGCCACCACGACCGCGGTCGCCCCGGACGGTTCCCCGCCCCGGTCCACGACGAAGCCCAGCGGCGGTCCCAGTTCCTCCAGCGCCGCCGCGATCGGGGAGTCCCCCACGACCGCGATCACCGGATCCGGCAACCGCGGGCGCAGGAAGATCTCCAGCGCCCCGCCCGACAGGCAGGGGTTCACGACCACCCGCGCGCCGGGGGTGTCGGGGAACGCGCCGCCGTCCTCCGGCACCACCCGCAACAGCACGCTGCTCCGGTCCCGGATCGCCGCCAACGCCGCCTCACGCACCGAACCCCGCGCGCACTGCCCGCCGACGAACCCCTCGATCGACCCGTCCGGCAGCACGAGCGCGCCGTCCCCCGCGCGTGCGGGCGCGGGCACCTGCGCCCGCACCACCGTGGCCTCCACGAACGGGACCCCGTCCGCGATCAGCTCCTGACCACGACCGGCAAGATCCAGCGCCATCCCCGGCACCCTTCTTCCACTCGACTCGTCCACCGGACCCCGGCGGGCCGGACCGAAGCCCCGGCCCGACCGGATCCGCGTCCTCGGGCGGGCCGACCCGCACGCGCGGGCCGCACCGGCCCACGAACCCGACCGGCCCGCCACCACCGGCTCAGAACGACGGCGTGGCCCGGCCGCGCATCGCGTCCCACACCCGCGAGGGCGTGAGCGGCATGTCTGCGTGGCGCACCCCGAACGGCTTCAGGGCGTCGACCACCGCGTTGACCACCGCCGGCGGGGATCCCACCGTCGCGGACTCGCCCACACCCTTCGCACCGATCGGGTGGTGCGGCGACGGCGTGACCGTGTGCCCGGTCTCCCAGTCGGGGACCTCCAGGGCGGTCGGCAGCAGGTAGTCCATGAACGACCCGCCCAGGCAGTTGCCCTCCTCGTCGAACGGGATCATCTCCATCAGCGCCATCCCGACCCCGTCGGCCAGACCGCCGTGCACCTGGCCCTCGATGATCATCGGGTTGATGCGCGTGCCGCAGTCGTCCACGGCCACGAACCGGCGCACCGACACCTGCGCGGTGTCCGGGTCCACGTCCACCACGCACACGTACGCGCCGTGCGGGTAGGTGAGGTTCTCCGGGTTGTAACAGACCTGCGCCTCCAGGCCGCCCTCGATCCCGTCGGGCAGATCGCCCGCGCCGTGCGCGCGCAACGCGATCTCCTGGATCGTGACGGAACGGTCCGGGTCGCCCTTGACCGCGAACGCGCCCTTGGTCCACTCCAGGTCCGTCACGTTGGCCTCGAGCATCCCCGACGCGATGATCCGGGCCTTGTCGCGCACCTTGCGGGCCACCAGAGCCGCGGCCGCGCCCGACACCGGGGTGGACCGGCTGCCGTAGGTGCCCAGGCCGAACGGGGTGTTGTCGGTGTCGCCGTGCAGGACGTCGATGTCCTGCGGCGGGATCCCGATCTCCTCCGCGACGATCTGCGCGAACGTCGTCTCGTGCCCCTGGCCCTGCGTCTGCACCGACAGGCGCACCACCGCCTTGCCGGTCGGGTGTACCCGCAGCTCACAGCCGTCGGCCATGCCCAGGCCCAGGATGTCCATGTTCTTGCGCGGGCCCGCGCCCACCGCCTCGGTGAAGAACGAGACGCCGATGCCCATGAGCTCGCCCCGTGCGCGGCGCTCCTCCTGCTCCTTGCGCAGCTCGTCGTAGCCGGAGATACGCAGGGCCTCCCGCAGCGTCGGCTCGTAGTCGCCGGAGTCGTACACCCAACCCGTCCTGGTCGTGTACGGGAACTGCTCGGGCCGGATCAGGTTCTTGGACCGCAGCGCGACCGGGTCCATCTCCAGCTCGTGCGCCAGGCAGTCCACGATGCGCTCCACCAGGTACACGGCCTCGGTGATGCGGAACGAACACGCGTAGGCCACGCCGCCCGGAGCCTTGTTCGTGTAGACCGCCGTGACCTCGGCGTGCGCGGCCTCTATGTCGTAACTGCCGGTGAAGACCCCGAAGAAACCCGCCGGGTACTTCGACGGGGCCGCCTGCGCGTTGAACGCCCCGTGGTCGGCGAGCACGTTCGTGCGGATCCCGAGGATGCGCCCGTCCCTGGTCGCGGCGATCTCTCCGCGCATGATGTAGTCGCGCGCGAACCCCGTGCTGACCAGGTTCTCCGAGCGGTCCTCCATCCACTTGACCGGGCGCCCCACGACCAGCGACGCGACGATCGCGCACACGTACCCCGGGTAGATGGGGACCTTGTTGCCGAACCCGCCGCCGATGTCGGGCGCCACCACCCGGATCTTGTGCTCGGGCAGCCCCGCCACCATCGCGTACAGGGTCCGGTGGGCGTGCGGGGCCTGCGTGGTCGACCACAGCGTCAGGCGGCCCTCCACCGAGTCGAAGTCCGCGACCGCACCGCACGTCTCCATCGGTGCCGGGTGCACCCGCGGGTAGACCAGGTCCTCGCTCACGACGACGTCCGCGCGCTCGAACACGGCGTCGGTGGCCGCCCGGTCGCCGGTCTCCCAGTCGAAGACGTGGTTGTCGTCCTTGCCGTCGAGGTCGTCGCGCACCACGGGGCTCCCCGGCTCCAGGGCGCGCCGTGCGTCCACGACCGGGTCGAGCATGTCGTACTCGACGTCGATGAGCTCCAGGGCGTCGCGTGCCGAGTAGTGGTCCTCGGCCACCACGAACGCCACCTCCTGGCCCTGGAACCGGACCTTGTCGGTGGCCAGCACCGCCTGCACGTCGTTGGACAGGGTCGGCATCCACGCCAGACCCTTCTCCGCCAGGGCCTCGCCCGTCACCACCGCCTTCACCTTCGGGTGGGCCTCGGCGGCCGCGGTGTCGATCGAGACGATGCGGGCGTGCGCCATCGGGGCGCGCAGGATCGCCAGGTGCAGCATGCCCTGCAGCTGCACGTCGTCGACGAAACGGCCGCGCCCGCGCACCAGGCGCGGGTCCTCCTTGCGCAGCATCCGGCCGTGCCCGACCGGTTCGGCGGTGCCGGCGGGGGTCTCCTCCACAGCGGTCACGACGAGGCCTCCTCACGCTCGGCGCACTCGTGCTCGGCCGCCCAGCGCACCGAACGCACGATCGTGGAGTAACCGGTGCAGCGGCAGATCTGCCCGGAGATCGCCTCGCGCACCTCCCCCTCCGACGGGTCGGGGTTGCGGTCCAGCAGGGCGCGCGCGGTCATCATCATCCCGGGGGTGCAGAACCCGCATTGCAGGCCGTGGCACTCCATGAACCCCTGCTGCACCGGGTCGAGCCGGTCGCCGTCGGCCAGGTCCTCGACGGTGCGCACCTCGCGGCCGCCCGCCATCGCCGCCAGCACCGTGCAGGACTTGACGGGCTCGCCGTCCATCCACACCACACACGTGCCGCAGTTGCTCGTGTCGCATCCCCAGTGGGTCCCGGTCAGTCCGAGGTGGTCGCGCAGGAAGTGCACCAGCAGCAGCCGGCCCTCGACCTCCCTGGTGACCTCCTCGCCGTTGACGGTGGTCGTCAGCCGCATGTCAGGCCTTCCCTTCGGTTCCGGCCACGGCCCGGCGCAGGGTGCGCCGCGTCAGCTCTCCGGCCAGGTGGCGTTTGTAGTCGGCGCTGCCCCGGGTGTCGGTGGCGGGGTCGCAGGCGCGGGCGGCGATCTCGGCCGCGTGTGTGTAGAGCTCCTCGGACGGGCGCTGTCCCCGCAGGGCCTCGGAGAGCCCCGGGACCGTGACGGTGTCGGGGCCGACCGCCGCCATCCCCACGCGGGCACCGGTGATGAGCCCGTCCTCGACCTGCACGGCGGCCGCGACCGAGGCCACCGCCCAGTCGCCGGCGCGGCGCTCGACCTTCTCGAACGCGCTGGAACCGCCGGGGTGCAGGGGGATACGGACCTCGGTGAGCATCTCGTCCGGGCCGACCGCGGTCTCGTAGGGGCCGCGGTGGAACCCGTCCATGGGGACCAGCCGTTCGCCGTCGGCCCCGCGGATCACACACACCGCGTCGAGCGCGCCGCAGACCGCGGACAGGTCCTCGGACGGGTCGGCCTGGCACAGGGAACCGCCGATGGTGCCGCGGTTGCGCACGACCGGGTCGGCGATGACCCGCTCGGCCTCGGCGAAGACCGGGAGGGCCCGCGCGAGTTCCGCGGACTCCAGGAGCTCGCGGTGGCGGACCATGGCGCCGATCCGGACCTCGTCCCGTTCGACGCGCACGTGGCCGAGGTCGGCGTGCAGGTCGTTGATGTCGATGAGGTACTCGAGGTCGGTCAGCCTGAGTTTCATCATGGGCAGCAGACTGTGGCCGCCCGCGACCAACCGTGCCGACCCGCCCAGACGGCCCAGCAGGCCGATCGCGTGGTCGACGCTGGTCGCACGTTCGTACTCGAACGGTGCAGGGACCTGCATGCACGACTCCTTCGCGTCCGGCGCGCCGCGCGCGCCCTCGTGTCGCCGGAAGTGCACACGTTCGGGGCGCAAAGGGTCAACGGTGACTTAAGGGGTCGCTTAAGGCACCGGGGCCGGAAGGGTGCAGAGGTGCCGTTGCGCGGCGGGTGGCGCGAGTGGGTTGCGGGTGGCCGAGGGTAGGCGGTGTCGCGGGCGGTGCGCGGAGGCATGTTCGGGCCGAAGATCCCCCTGGCGCCGAGTGCCCTGAACATGCCCTCCGGTGTGCGTCCGTGCGCTCACGGTGAGGCATAGGATCGGCGCAGTTCCAAAACCGGACATCAGAGGGGGAACCACATGGCACGGGACGTCATGGTCGTCATCGGCGCGGGGGACATGGGGATGGCCACGGCCCGCCGGGTCGGATCCGGCTCCCACCTGCTCATCGCCGACCTCGACGAGGGCATCCTCGCCGAGGCGCGCGCACGCCTGCACGGCGAAGGGCACGAGGTCACCACCCACAGCGTCGACGTCGCCTCGCCGGAGTCCGTCGACGCCCTCGCCCGCGCTGCGGCCGAGCTCGGGCCGGTCACCCGCGTCGTGCACACCGCCGGTCTCTCCCCCAACCAGGGTTCTGTGCAGCGCATCCTGTCCGTGGACCTGGTCGGGGTGGCCCTCGTCCTCGAGGCGTTCCGGGACGTCATCGCACCGGGCGGCGCCGGCGTCGTCGTGGCCAGCATGATCGGCAGCCTCTACGCCGGGCAGCTCACCGGCGAGCAGGCCCGCGACCTCGCCACCGCGCCCGCCGCCGGGCTGGCCGACCTGCCCTCCGCCTCCACCGACCGGCTCACCGACGGGCAGGCCGCCTACGGGTACGCCAAGCGCGGCAACCAGCTCCGGGTCCAGGCCGAGGCGCTGCAGTGGGGCGCGCGCGGGGCCCGGCTCAACTCCGTCAGCCCCGGGGTCGTCTCCACCCGCATGAGCCGTCCCGAACTCGAGGACCCGCAGGGGCCCGCACGCGCCATGGTCGACGGATCCGCCGTGCCGCGCCTGGGCTCGCCCGACGACGTGGCCGCCGTCGTCGCCTTCCTGCTGGGACGCGACTCCGGCTACGTCTCGGGGACGGACATCCTCGTCGACGGCGGGGTCGTCGCCTCCATCCAGGTCGGGTCGGCCGGCTGAGCGCAGGAGGACGCCAGGGCGCGCAGCACCTCCGAACACCCCGCGTCGACGGTGAGCGCGGCCAGGTCGTCGCACCTGGTCGCGCCCCGGTTCAGGATCACCACGGGCTTGCCCTGCTGGGCGGCGCGCTTGACGAAACGGCGCCCGGAGAAGACCGTCAACGACGACCCCGCCACGAGCAGTCCCTGCGCCCGCTCGACCAGGCCGTAGACCTCCTCGACCCGCGGCTTGGGCACGTTCTCCCCGAAGTAGACGATGTCGGGCTTCAACATGCCCCCGCACGCGGCGCAGTCCGCGACCCGGAACCCCTCGGTGGAGGAGAGCACCGCGTCGGCGTCCGGGGCGAGCTCGATGTCCTCGACCGTCACGGAGAAGTCCGGGTTCAGCTCTGCCAGGCGTTCGTCCAGGCTGCTGCGGGAGGTGACCTCGCGGCACTCGAGGCAGATGACACGGTCGTAGCGCCCGTGCAGGTCGACGACGCGGCGGCTGCCCGCGAGCTCGTGCAGGGTGTCGACGTTCTGGGTCACGACGGCCGAGACGGTCCCGCCGGACTCGAGGTCTGCCAGCGCGCGGTGCCCGTCGTTGCACTCGGTGCGTTCCATGTGCCGCCAGCCCACCTGGTTGCGGGCCCAGTAGTGGCGGCGGAAGGCGGGGTCGCCGACGAACTGCTGGTAGGTCATCGGGTTGCGCGGAGGTGAGTCGGGGCCGCGGTAGTCCGGGATGCCGGAGTCGGTGGAGATCCCCGCGCCGGTCAGCGCGAGCACCGGACCCTCGCCGAGGGTCGCGCGCACGCGTTCTGCGGTGGCCGTCGGGTCGTCGGCGTCGAGCTTTTCGGTCACGCCTCGAGGGTACGTGCCCGCGGCCACCGGACACGGGCGCGCCGAGTGCCCGGAGGGCACACGTGGCAGGTGTGGGGGCCGTCAAGAACACGCGGCGCGGCCCCTCGGGCCGCGCCGCGCATGAAGACCTGTCGGGTCGGTCAGTTGAGCAGTTCCTGCCAGTTCCCCGGGACCCTGCCCTCGGGCCCCGGCACCGGCTGATCCTCCGGATGGTTCGTGGGCGGCGCGAGGTCGGGGCCGAGCCCGAACCCGTCCGAACGGAAGTCGTAGAACCAGTCCTCGCCCGGCTCGAAGCTCTGCACCAACGGGTGCGAGGTCTGCTCGAAGTGGCGGCGCCCGTGCTGCTTCGGGGAGCTGTCGCAGCACCCGACGTGGCCGCAGGCGGCGCAACGGCGCAGGTGGACCCACCAGCCGTCCTGCGCGAGGCACTCCTGGCATCCGGTGCCGCTGGGCTGTGCCGCCGGATCGATGGGCGGGGTCTCGTGTCCCGGGTCGCTCATGGGCCTCACGCTAACGTCGCCGCAGGTCGCGCTCCCGGTGGAACACGCCCCGGCCGTGCGGCCCCTACCTCTCGCCGTGATCGCCGGACGGGGAGACCAGCACCTCCGACACCACACGCCCGTCGGCCTCGGTCACGGTGAAGGTCCACCCGCCCACACCCACGCTCGCGCCAGGGCCCGAGGGGATGTACCCGAGCAGGAGCAGGACCAGCCCGGCGACCGTGACGTAGGAACCCTCCGGCCGCTCCTCCAGCTCCACACCCAGCGCCGGCAGGTCGTGCACCGGGTGGGTCCCGGCCAACCGCAGCTCACCCCCGGCCAGGCGGGCCGGGCCCGGGTCCCGGTCGGTCTCGTCGTAGATCTCGCCGACGACCTCCTCCAGGAGATCCTCCAACGAGACGATCCCCGCGACCTCCCCGCTCTCCCCGATCACCACCGCCATCTGCTGGCGCCGCGCGGTCAACCGGCGCAGCGCCCGCGCCACCGACAGCGAGTCCGGGAGCATCAGCGGCTCGTGCAGAGTGTCGCGCACCCCGCCGTCGGTGCCCACCAGGTCCGCCCAGTGTGTGATGCCGACGACCTCGTCCATACCGTCGGCGCTGACCACGGGCGCGCGCGAGTGCCCGCGTTCGGCCAGCATCTGCAACGCCTGGCCCGCGCTGGCCTCGCACGGAACCGTGTCCATCTCCCGGCGCGGCACCAGCACGTGCCGCAGCATCCGGTCGCCGATCTCGAACGCCCCGGACAGGATCGTGCGCTGTTCCGGGCTGATGTCGCGCCGGTCCGAGATCATCTCCCGGAGCTCCTCCTCCGAGACCTCCTCCCGGGCCGCCCGCGGGTCCACCCCGGCGATACGCACCACCACGTTCGTGGTCACCCCCAGCAGCCACACCGCGGGCCGGGACAGCGTCGCGATCAGGTTCAGGGGCCGCGCCACCAGCGTCGCCCACCCCTCCGCGCGCTGCATCGCGATGCGTTTGGGCGCGAGCTCGCCCAACACCAGGGTCACGAAGGTCAGCAGCACCGTCACCGAGACGACCGCGACCGGCGCCGCGTAACGACCGAGGAAACCCAGCGGTTCCACCAGGGGCCGGGCCAGCGCCACCGCGGCGGTCGCCGAGGCCAGGAACCCGGCGAGCGTGATCCCGATCTGGATCGTGGCGAGGAACCGATTGGGGTCGCGCGCCAGACGCGCCGCCGCCCGGCCGCCCGGGCCGCTCTCCTCCAACTGCTTGAGCTGGCCCTCCCGCAGCGTGATCAGGGCGATCTCACTGCCGGCGAAGAGTGCGTTCAGCGCGATCAGGACCAGCACGAGTACGAGCTGTGCCTCGTAGCCCTCCATCGGTGACCCCCGGTCGTGTCCGGCCTCGGACGCCAGGGGTCCTCCCCGCATTCCCGGGGGTCACACCCGACCCGGGAAGGAACCCGGTGACCACCCGGGCGGGGCCGCACCGGCGGTCGTACCGGCGATGTCGCACACCTCACGCATGAGCCGTCGCTGTGCGGGGAGGGCGGGGAGAGGACACCACGAACGCTAGGAGGTCCGACATGGACATCACCGGAATCATCAGTGCACTCGTCGTGGGTCTGATCATCGGCGCCCTGGGCCGGCTGGCGGTCCCGGGCAAGCAGCACCTGCCGATCTGGCTGACGATCGTCATCGGCATCGTGGCCGCCTTCGTGGGAAGCGCGATCGCGGCCCTGTTCACCTCGATGTGGATCTTCGTCTTCGCGGTGCAGATCCTGGTCGCGGCGGGCGGCGTGCTGCTCATCGACGGCGCCTACTCCCGGCGCTGATGCCGCACTGATCCGGTTCCCCGGCACTGACCGGGACGGCTCGAGGGACCCCGACCGACACCCTCGAGGTTCCCCCGAGGAACCCCCGACAACGACCGGAGGCGCCGCCCGTGGGCACGATCACGGGCGGCGCCTCATTGTGTGTGGCCATCTGTCCTGTGGCCACCGGTCCGGGGCCGTCGCTCCGGGGTCGGCCGGGGCTGACCGGGGTCAGACGAAGACGGCGATGCCGATGTTGAGCACCGCGAGCGCACCGGCGACCGCGGCCACACGCGGGCCGGGGTTGCGGGTGTTCATGATCGCGGCGACGAGGACCCCGACCATCACCACGGTCTTCGCGACGATCTTCATGTGGTCGACCTCGACGCCGCCGTCCATCTCCAGGATCGCGACCAGGCCCAGGCCGGAGACGAGCTGCAGCAGAGAACTGTGCAGGATCACCTTCGGGGCCTTGGGCGCGGAGGACCCCAGGGTCTGGGTCAGGAACCCGCCGATGATGCCGGCCAGGCCGATGAAGTGCAGGAACAACAAGAACGAGAAGAGAATGTCCATACCCCTCGTTCTAAGGGACGCAGGCCCCGCGCGGGGGCGTTCCCGGGCGGAAACCGTCCGACGAAGGTCCCGTTCCTCCACCTTTTGATGGATTGACACGGGTGGCGGTGGCGACCACGCGCGTGGAGGTCGGGAGGATCCGGGCGCTCGTCGCCGGCGCAGGACTGCGCCCGTTCAACAGCCGCCCCCGCCGCCGTCGGCGACACCACCGCCACCGCCCCCG
The DNA here is from genome assembly GCF_014892575.1 of Nocardiopsis coralli. GTDB lineage: Bacteria > Actinomycetota > Actinomycetes > Streptosporangiales > Streptosporangiaceae > Nocardiopsis > Nocardiopsis coralli. The sequence goes on from NZ_JADBGI010000005.1 coordinate 305,531, forward strand.
CCGTCACCGCCGGGGGACCCACCGGGTCTGCCCCGGCCCCCCGAACCGTCGCTGTTGGCCGCGGAGACGAACGCGATGAGCAGGACGGTCAGCACGAAGGTCATCACGACGGTGGTCCACACGGCCTCACCGGACATCGACGACCCGTCGCAGGCGCAGTCCTCGGTCGGCGACGGCGACGGTGTCGGGGAGTAGCGCGGGTACGTGTGCGGATCCAGGTCGGCCCCGTCGTCCTCGCGCAGGTGGGTCAGGTCCTCCTCGGAGGCCGCGGAGGCGGCGTGGGCCTCGATGCCGGGGGAGGCGCTCTCCTGCTGCGCCGGGGAGGGGGAACCGTGCCCGGCGCCCGCGGACGCCAGGGCGGGACCGGCGACCAGAGTGAGGGCGAGGGTGATCAGGGCGGCGGTCAGGGCCCGGAACAGGAGCGTGCGGTGTGCCGTGTGCTCGTCCATGTGCGTTGGACCGTTGGGGCGTGCGTTGCGGTTGCGTCCGTACGGGGTCGGATCCGGCCACGAACGTGCAGGTCACGTGCGTGCGGGTCGGCCGGTCAGCCGCCGCCACCGTCGGCCGCTCCTCCGCCTCCGCCGAAGCCACCGCCACCGCCGCCGTCGATGCCGCCTCCTCCGCCGAAGCCGCCGCCGTCGGCACCGCCCCACCCGGACCCGAAGCCGTCGTAGGAGGGTCCGCCGAACGCTTCCTCGGCGCCGTGCTGCTCGTCGTAACCCTCCCCGGCACCGGCGGCGGCGCCGGGGGAGCCGTCGTTCCGGCGTCCGGTGCCCCTGACGCCGTGTGTACTGCGGTGAGCGGGCGACCGACGCCCGTGCATGCGTTCGCCGACCGAGACGAGCACGGCCATCAGGACGAGCGGAAGGGCCAGGACCACGAAGAGTGGGGCGATGATGAAGAGCAAAGGTTCCATGTGCTGTGGGACCGCCGGGGCGTCGCCCCCGGTTGCGTCCGCCCGTGACCGGGTCCGGTCACGGGCGTGCGTTCGGTGCGTTCCCACGCGCCCCCGGCCCCGGTCAGGCGGTCTGCGCAGCACGTACCGCCGTGAGGGCCTCGGGGGTGACCGCGTCGACCACGTCGTCGAACTCGTGGTGGGTGCGGAGGAACTTGGCCACGTACGGGCACACGGGGACGATACGCAGCCCGGTCGCGCGTGTGTCGGTCAGGGCCTGGGACACCAGGATCCCGGCGAGCCCGCGCCCGGCGAAACGCTCGTCGATCTCGGTGTGGAAGAAGATGCGCTGTTCGTTCTCGGTGTCCACGTACTGCGTGAACCCGGCCGTCTCCCCGTCGACGAGGATCTCGTAACGGTCGCGCCGGTCGACCCTGGTGACCGTCGGATGTGTGTCGCTCATGGGGCCACTGTGCCCGGTGCGGCGCGGCTTCTCACGCCCGACGCGGCCCCGGGACCCGGGAGCCCCGTTCCGGGTGCCCCGTAGGACGGGAGCCGGGGCCGCGGGACACGACCCCGGTCGAGGGTCGTCCCCGGCCGGGGACGACCGACCGCCCTCACGCGTGCGCGAAACCCGGGTACCCCTTCGCGGCGATGTCGTCGCACTGCTGCCGGTACAGGTGCATCCCGCCGGCGTAGGGCATGAACGAGCGGGGCTTCCCGGGGATGTTGGCGCCCATGTACCAGGAGCCGCCCTCCGGGTAGACGGTGTAACCGGCGACCTCGGCCACGTGCGCGGTCCACTCCCGTTCCGCGGCCTCCTGGGGCTCGGTGGTGCGCACACCCTGCGCCTCGAGGTGCGCGATGTAGTCGGCGACCCACTCCACGTGCTGCTCGATCGACAGCAGGACGTTGCCCAGGACCGACGGGCTCCCGGGGCCGGTGAGCATGAACAGGTTCGGGAACCCGGCGGTGGCCACGCCCAGGTAGGTCTGCGGGCCCTCCTCCCAGCGGTCGGCCAGCCGCACGCCGTCGCGCCCGCGCAGGTCCATGCGCAGGTACGGGCCGGTGATCGCGTCGAACCCGGTGGCCATCACGACCACGTCCGCCGGGTGCTCGGCGCCGCCCGCCACGATCCCCGTACTGGTGAACCGCTCGACCGGCCGCTCGCGCACCGACACCAGGCTCACGTCGTCGCGGTTGAAGGCGGCGTGGTAGCCGGACTCCACGCAGATGCGCTTGCTGCCGAGGGGATGGTCGTCCGGGCACAGCAGCTCGGCGGTCTCCGGGTCCTCGACGGTCTCCCGCACGCGCTCGCGCACGTAGTCGGCCATGACGTCGTTGGTGGTGTGGTTGACGAGCGCGTCGCCGAACGAGGCCAGGAACGCCAGGCCGCCCATCCGCCAGCGTTCGTCCAGCTCGGCGCGGCGCTGCTGCTCGTCCAGGCCCTCGGCGGTGTCCGGTGCGGGCGGGTAGGGCAGGCCGCCGGCGTTCTCCCGCGCGGCCCGGCGCAGCTGCGGGTAGTCGGCGCGCAGTTCGTCGAACTCGCCCTCGGCGTAGCGGTGGTTGCGGGACGGGACCGCGTAGTTGGCGGTGCGCTGCAGGACCGTCGTGTGCGCGGCCCGGCGCGCCACCTCGGGCACGATCTGGATGCCCGTGGAACCGGTGCCCACGACCACCACGCGCTTGCCGTCCAGGTCCACGCCCTCCTCGGGCCAGCGGGAGGTGTGCAGCACGGTTCCGCCGAAGTCCTCGGAACCGGGGAGGTCGGGGGTCTGCGGCGCGGACAGGCACCCCACGGCCGTGACGAGATAGCGGGCCTCGTACTGTTCGCCGCCGTCGGTCGTCACGCGCCACAGCTGCGCGGAGTCGTCGAAGTGGGCGGACTCCACCCGGGTGCCGAAGGTGATGTCGCGGTACAGGTCGAAGCGTTCGGCGACGTGCTCGGCGTAGGCCAGGATCTCCGGCTGGGAGGCGTAGCGCTCGGTCCACGTCCACTCCGCCTGGAGGTCCTCGTCGAAGGAGTAGGAGTAGAAGAGGGACTCGGCGTCGCAGCGTGCACCCGGGTAGCGGTTCCAGTACCAGGTGCCGCCGACGCCGTGGCCGGCCTCCAGGACCCGGACGTCGAGTCCGACACGGTCGCGGAGGCGGTGGAGGGCGTACAGGCCGGCGAAACCGGCGCCGATGACAACGGCGTCGAGACGGGGGACGTGCGGCACGGGGAGGTCCTTCCAAGCCCTGGGGGCGGGCGCTGGGGTCGGGGCGGCAGTCACGGTACCGGGCGCTGCCGTGGGGGACACCGGTGCCCCCGGGGATCCGAGCCGGGAGGGAACCCCGGGGGGCAAGGGGTCAGCCGAGGCGGCCCGTGGCGACCGCGGCGGTCACACCGCCGTCGACCAGCAGGTCGGTCCCGGACACGAAACCGGAGGCCGGGCCGAGCAGGTACTCGGCGGCCGCCGCGATGTCGGCGGGTGTGCCCAGGCGCCCGGCGTTGGAGGCTTCGACCATGGCCCGCATCGATGCGCCGTGCTCGCTGTCGAGCTCACCGCGGCCCATGGGTGTGGCGATCACGCCCGGACTGATGCTGTTGACGCGTGCGCCCCGCCTGCCCCAGTCGGTGTTGGCGGCCTGGACGCGCAGGTGGTTGGCGTGCTTGGCGATGGAGTAGGCGGCGCCGGGGTCGGCGGAGGCCGGGCCCGTGATCAGGGGCAGGGAGAGCAGTTCCTCGGCGGGCGCGGTGGCCAGGGCCGTCGCGGCCTCCTCGGGGAGCGGGGGGACCCGGTGCCCGGCCATGCTGGAGACCACCACGCCGGCCCCGCCCGGGGCGACGATCCGGCCGAACACCTCCAGGACCAGGGCGACCCCGAGCAGGTCCACGGCCAGGATGCGTTCGGGGGAGGCCTGGATCGGGGAGAGCCCGGCGGTGTGCGCGACCCGGCTGACCTCGCCGAGCCCGTCGGCGGCCTCGGCCAGCTCGGTCACCGACGTGCGGGAGGCGACGTCGACCGGCCGGGTCGTGACGTCGTAGCCCTCTCCGCGGAGCTGGTCGGCGGCGGCCTCGAGCACCTCGGGGGAGTGGTCGGCCAGGAGGAGACGGGCGTCACCGCCGATGCGTTGCGCGATGGCCCGTCCCATGCCGCCGGCGCCGATCACCACGGCCACGTCGTTCGTTCTCATGGAGTACCCCGTTGCGTGTGTGTCTGTTTCCGACACATGTAGTTTACGGGTGGGGTCGGGGAGGGCGGACAGCGCCGGACAGGACCCAGGGTCTGTTTGGTGGGCGCCTTCCGTCGCTTCAATGGGCACTGCGCCGAAGGCGTCTGTTGAGGGTGGTGGCGGGTGACGGGTGGGCACTGCGCCGAAGGCGTCTGTTGAGGGTGGTGGCGGGCGACGGTGTGGGGGGTGTCCGCCGAACAGGCCCTAGCCTGGGGCTGTGTCACGACCCAGCCCTCAGAGCACCGAGCGCCCCCGGCGCCATGAGCCCGACCCGCGCAAACGACGTTCCCGCCGCGCGATGGAGGGCGCCCTCCTCGAACTCGTGGCCGAGCGCGACCTGTCCCGCCTCTCGGTCTCCGACGTCACCCGCCGCGCCCGTGTGCACCGCACGACGTTCTACGAGCACTACACCGACGTGCACGACGTGGCGGCCTCGGCGTGCACGCAGATGTTCGACGAGCTGGTGGACGCCACCCCGGTGTTCCGGATCGGGCAGCGCGCCGACGCGATCGATGTGACCGGCGGTTCCGCCGCCGACCGCGAACGCGGGCACGCGGAACTCACCGCGGTCTTCGCACACATCGCCGAGCACGCGGAGCTGTACCGCGCGCTGCTGGGGCCCGAGGGCAGCGCCCGGGTCATCGACCACCTGCTGCGGCGCATCAACGTCGCCGTGCACGTCAACCGGGTGGGAACAGCTGCCACCACGCACGCCGACGACCCGGAGGAGAGCCCGCACGACCCGGCCGCAGCGCTGCTGTCCGGCGCGCTCATGGGCGTGATCACCGACTGGCTGCGGCGCGGGTGCGAGGGCACGCCCGAGCAGCTGAGCGCCGCGGTGGCCGAGCACTTCGCCGGCGCGGTCGGCCGCGCCTGACCCGCCCGGACGAAGGGCCCGGGTTCCGCCGGGTCAGGAGATGTGGTCGAGGGCCCAGGAACCGAGCAGCTCCACGATCCGGTCGCCCCCGGCGGCGTGCAGCAGCTCGTGCCGGCCGCCCTCGACCAGGTGCATCGTCTTGTCCTCGGCGGGGATCCGCTCCACCAGGCGCACGCTCATCCGCGGGTCGGTCGAGGTGTCCCGCGTCCCGTGCACCACCAGGGACGGCGTGTGCCAGCGGTCCACCCGGCGCCACAGCCGCGAGGCCGTCTCCAACGTCGTCACACCCGTGCGCATCGGCACCTTGCCCACGTACAGCAGCGGCTCGCGCTCGGCCGCACGCTGCGCGAACTGCTTGCGGTCCGGGGCGGAGGCGGGTTCGCGGCGGACCGGAACCGGCACGTGCGGCACCACCCTCGACACCAGGTCGGCGCTCACCCGCACCGCACCGGGTGCGCGGGGCACGAACGCGGGGCCGGTCAGCATGATCCCGTGCACGCCCTCGGGGGCACGCAGCATCGAACCGGCGCTCACGAGCCCGCCCAAGGAGTGCCCGAACAGCAGCACCGGCAGCCCGCGTTCCAGCATCCGCGCGCGCACGTCCCCGTGCTCGCGCACCGCCTCGCACACGTCCGTCACACCCCGCCGTCCGGGGGAGTGCCCGTGTCCGGGCAGGTCCATCGCCCACACCTCGAAGCCCAGCCCCACCAGGTGCGGGATCAACCCGTGGTATCGGTGCACGTACCGTTCGCCGTACTCGCCGAACCCGTGCTGGAACTGCACCAGCGCCCGCGGTTCCGACGGCGGCGACCACACCTGGACCACGGAACCGCCGGGGGCCGTGGTCGTCGAGGTGGGCGTGAAGTCCCCGGTTCCCTCGTTCACGGCCGGGCCTCCGTTCCCGCGTGGCACCGTCGGCGCGCGCGGCACGGGCGGTCCGTGTGGCCCGTGCGGGTCCTGGTGTCCAAGGCTGCTCCCGGGGGGTCGTGGACGGTCAGCGGACCGCTTCCATCGGGTGGATCGTCAGCGACTCCAGACGAGCCGCACCCCCAGAAGCGTAGAGCGTGACCCCCGCGTCGCCGGGCTCGGGGTAGGCGAGCATGGTCCCCGTGAGGGAACCGTCATCGACGAAGACCTCCACCGACGACTCGTCCACGTACCCGCGCATGCGCAGGACCCCGTCCTCCGGTTCGTGCTCCTGGGCCCGGCGCACCCCGAACTCGGCGTCCTCCTCGAGCTCGGGGTCGTGCAGCGTCTGAGGCCCGCCGTTGGCGCGGTCCATGACGAACTCGCCGTGTTCGGTGTTGCCGCCGATCGCGAACCAGGACTCCTCGCCCGAGGCGTCGCCGTCGAAGACCCGCAGCCCGGCCTCCTCGGCCTCGCCCAGGTCGATCTCGGCCTCGAACTCGAAACTGCGCCCCTCGAAATCGACCGGGACCAGGCCGTCGATCTCCCCCTCGGGCACGTGCACGGGTTCGCCCCGCAAGCCGTCGAGCTCGTCCACCGGCGCCTGGGCCAGTTCGACGTCCCCATCACCGGTGCTGCGCAGCGTCACCTCACGCGGCACGCTCATGTGGTTGGTCCAGCCCTCGGTGGGCGCCGCGTACGGGTGCGCCCAGTTGCCCACCCACGCTAGCCACACACGGCGGTCGTCGGGGGCCTCGGCGAAGCTCTGCGCGGCGTAGAAGTCCTGCCCGGCGTCGACGACCCGTTCGCGCTCGGGCGGATCGTCGCTGGTGAAGGTCTCGCCGTCGAAGTCGCCCACGAAGTACTGCGCTGTGGAACCCCCGGTCTCCTCGGAGGAACCCACACTCACGGCGAGCACCCAGCGCGTGTCGTCCGGGTCGCCGTCGACCGGGAGCTCGAACAGCTCCGGGCACTCCCACACGGCCGTCTGCATCCCCTGGTCGTCACCGAACTCGGAGAGCTTCTCCCACTCGAGCAGGTCGGGCGAGCCGAAGATCTCCACCTTCTGCCCGGACGAGACGGCCATGATCCAGGAACCGCTCTGCTCGTGCCAGAACACCTGGGGATCGCGGAAGTCCTCGCGCCCGTCGTTGGGCAGCACCGGGTTCCCGTCGTAGCGCTCGAAGGTACGCCCGTCCTCGCTGTACGCGATGCTCTGCGCCTCGCCGCCCTCGGTGTTGGTGTGGACGGTGACGATGCCGCCCTCGCCCTCGGGGAACAGGCCGCTGGTGTTGTCGTGGTCGACCACCGCGCTGCCCGACAGCGCCTGGCCGAGCTCGTCGTGCTCCAGCGCCGTCGGCAGCTCCTCCCAGTGCACGAGGTCGGGGCTCACGGCGTGCGCCCACGTGCCCCACTGCTGGTGGAAGAGGTGGTACTCCCCGTCGTGGTACACGAGCCCGTTGGGGTCGGCCATGTCGCCCTCGGTGGGGGAGTAGTGGAACTGCGGGCGCAGGTCCTCGTCGTAGGAGGCCCCGGAACCCTCACCGTGGTCCCCGTCGGCCGGGCCGTCCCCGTCGCCGCCGGGCAGGCTGCACGCGCTCGCCAGGAGTGACAACGACACCAATGGACACAGCAGGGCATAACGGGACATGAGAGGGGTCCTGCCGGCCCCCGAGTGCTTCGCCGGGCCGGACGCACGAAGGCTCTCCGGCGCGCTCACCGGCCCTCCCCCGCGGTGAGCTCCCGGGCCGCGGCATCCCTGGCACCCTGCGGGGAGTCGGCCGCCAGCGCCGCCCGCGCGGCCCGCCCGAACGCCTCCCGGGTGTGCCCCGCCAGCGCCGAGCCCACCGGGGCCAGAGCCGCGGCCGACATCGACAGGCTGCTCACCCCGGCACCGGCCAGCACCCCGGCCAGACGCGGGTCCGCGGCCGCCTCACCGCACACCCCCACCGGAACGCCGTGCTCCTGCCCGGCCCGCGCCAGCTCGGCCACCAGCCGCAGCAGCGCCGGCTGCCACGGGTCGTTCAACTCGGCCAGCGCCCCGCTCAGCCGGTCGGCGGCGAACGTGTACTGGGCCAGGTCGTTGGTGCCCACGCTCACGAAGTCCACCGCCCGCACCAGCGCCGGCCCGGCCAGGGCCGCCGCGGGGGTCTCCACCATCACCCCGACCCGCTCCAGCCCGGCGGCGCGCGCCCGCTCGGCGAACCAGCGCGCCTCGGCGGCCGTGGCCACCATCGGCGCCATGACACTCACCCGTGCCCCGGTGTCCGCGGCCGCACCGGCGATCGCCGACAGCTGGCGGTCCAACAGTTCGGGCCGGTCGAAGGCCACGCGCAGGCCACGCACGCCCAGCGCCGGGTTGGGTTCGTCGCCCATCGACAGGAACGGCAGGGGTTTGTCGGCGCCGGCATCGAGCGTCCGCACCACCACGGGCAGCCCGGCGAGGGGCTCCAGCACCGCCCGGTAGGCCTCCCGCTGGGTGGCCTCGGAGGGTTCGGTCCGCGCGTCCAGGAAACAGAACTCGGTCCGGAACAGCCCCACGCCCTCCGCGCCGTTCTCCACCGCGGCCCGCGCGTCGGCGGGCGAGCCCACGTTGGCCAGGACCGGTACCGGGTGCCCGTCACTGGTGCGTCCCCTGCCGTCCCAGGCCACCTCGGCCACGGCGGCCGCCCGCGCGGGGACGGGCTCCGGGTGCAGAGCGACCTCCCCGGTCGTGCCGTCCACGACCGCGCCCCCGGCCGGGTGCTCCAGCAGGCCGCGGACCGCGACCACCGCGGGGATGCCCAGGGCCCGGGCGAGCACGGCGGTGTGCCCGGTCGGGCCGCCCTCCTCCGTGGCCAGCGCCAGCACGAGCGCGGGGTCCAGGTCGGCGGTGTCGGCCGGCGCAAGGTCGCGTGCCAGCAGCACACAGGGTCCGTCCAGGTCGGGCACGCCGGGCGGGACGGTGCCGCGCAGCCGGGCCACGATCCGGTCGCGCACGTCGAGCACGTCGCGCGCCCGCTCGGCCATGAGCCCGCCTGCGGCGCCCAGCATCTCGGCGAACTCACCCGCGGCCTCGTGCACGGCGCGTTCGGCGGGCAGGCGGCGTTCGGAGACCAGCGCCTCGGCGCGGGAGGTCAGCGACGGGTCGGCGGCCATCTCGGCGGTGGCGGCCAGGACCGCGGCGGCCTCCTCGGTGGTGGCGGTGCGCTCGCGCAAAGACCGGGCGACCTCCTGCGCGGCCGGTGCGATGCGGGCCGCCTCGGCGACGGGGTCGTCGGGGGCCGGTCCGGCGGCCGGTTCGGGCGGGCGTTCGGTGACGCGGACCGTCGGTCCCGCCGCTGTTCCGGGGCTCACCCCGACCCCGCGCAGGGGTGAGGTCGGGTGGGGGAGCGAACCGGTCGCCATGGTGCCTCCGCGTTTTCCGGGCGTTCACAGACCCTTGACAATATGGCAACAGCGGGCAAAATCAGTCAATACCAAACCGGACAACGGAGGGAATCGGGCATGTACGGGGCCGAGCGCCGACAGCTGTTGGCGCAGAAGGCACGCCAGGACGGACGCGTCGACGTCTCGTCGGCCTCCGAGGAACTGGCCGTGGCGCCGGAGACGATCCGGCGCGACCTCGGGGTGCTCGAACGCCAGGGTGTGGTCCGCCGGGTCTACGGCGGCGCGATCCCCGTCGAACGCCTGGACTTCGAACCCAGCGTCACCCTGCGCGACCGCACCAACGAGAACCAGAAGGAACGCATAGCGCGTGCCGCCGTCCGGCACCTGCCCGAGCGCGGGACCGTGCTCCTCGACGGCGGAACCACCACCGCACGCCTGGCCGCGCTGGTGCCCGAGGGTTCCGAGCTCACCGTCGTCACCAACTCCCTGCCCGTCGCGCAGCAGCTCGTGGGCCGCCGCGACTGCGAACTCCACATCCTCGGCGGACGGGTCCGCGGAACCACCCTGACCTCGGTGGGGTCCTGGACCCAGGACGTGCTGGACGGGCTCACCGTCGACGTCGGGTTCTTCGGAACCAACGGGTTCTCCGCCGAGCGCGGTTGCACCACCCCCGACCCCGCCGAGTCCGCCGTCAAGGCCGCCATGGTGCGCGCCTGCCGCCGCCGGGTCCTGCTCGCCGACCACACCAAGTACGGCGACGACCGATTCAGCCGCTTCGCCCACCTGGACGAGATGGACGCGGTCGTCACCGACGACGGCCTGGACGAACAGGCCCGCGAGGCCCTCGCCGGAACCGAGACCGACGTGGTGGTCGCGTGATCGCCACCGTCACCCCCAACCCCAGCCTCGACCGCACCGTCGCGGTGCACACCCTGCACCGCGGCGAGGTCCACCGCGCGCGGGCCCGCCTCGACCCCGGCGGCAAGGGCGTCAACGTCGCCCGGGTCCTGGCCGCCGCCGGACACCCCACCACCGCCCTGCTGCCCAGCGGCGGGCCCGAGGGGGCACACCTGAGTGCGCTCCTTCGGCGGGAACAGGTTCCGGTCGCCGAAGTGCCCGTACGCGGGGCCACCCGCAGCAACCTCACCGTGGTCGAGGGCGACGGCACCACCACCAAACTCAACGAACCCGGGGCCGCCCTCGACCCGTCCGAGGCCCGAGAACTGGTCGGACGCGCCGCACGTCTGGCCGAGGGCGCGGACTGGCTCGCCACCTGCGGGAGCCTGCCCGCCGACGCCCCCGACGGACTGCACGCCGACCTGGTGGAGGCCGGACGCCGCGTGGGCGCACGCACCGCCGTGGACACCTCCGGCCCGGCCCTGGAGCGAGCCGTCGAGGCCCGTCCCGACCTGGTCAAACCCAACCACGACGAACTCGCCGCGCTGGTCGGGCGCCCGCTTCCCACCCTGGGTTCCGTGCTCGAGGTCGTGCACGGCCTGCGCGAACGCGGCGTGGGCGCGGCCCTGGTCAGCCTCGGAGCCGACGGGGCCCTCCTGGTCGAGGAGGGCGGGGCCTGGCACGCGCACGGCCCCGCACCTGCGGTTCTGAGTACCGTGGGCGCCGGCGACGCCCTGCTCGCGGGGTTCCTCGGCGCCGGAGGCAGTGGCCCCCAGGCCCTGCGCTCGGCCGTGGCCCACGGCACCGCCGCCGTCGGCCTCCCGGGCAGCCGTATGCCCGCCCCCCACGACCTGCACCCCGAGACCGTGCACGTCACCACAGTCGACACCGCCCTCACCCTCACCGGAGCAGCACCATGACCGAACTCGTCACCACCGACCTGGTCGACCTCGACCTGGCCCCCACCGACCGGCGCGCCGTGGTGCGTTCTCTGAGCGAACGCCTGCACGCGGCCGGCCGGGTCACCGACCTCGAACAGTTCGTCGCCGACGTCGAGGCCCGCGAGGCCAAGATGGCCACCGGCCTGCCCGGCGGCATCGGTATCCCGCACTGCCGTTCGGAGGCCGTCACCGTGCCCACCGTCGCCGTCGGCCGCAGCGCCGAAGGGGTGGACTTCGGGGCCGACGACGGGCCGGCCCGACTGATCTTCCTGATCGCCGCGCCCGAGGGAGGCGACACCGACCACATGACGGTGCTGGCCGCCCTGGCGCGCCTGCTCATGCGCTCGGAGTTCACCGAGACGCTGCTGGGCGCCACCGACCCGGCCGCCGTGGCCGAGTACGTACGCACGGAGGTGAACCCGTGAGGATCGTCGCCGTCACCTCCTGTCCCACAGGTATCGCCCACACCTACATGGCCGCCGAGGCGCTCGAACAGGCCGGACGCGCCGCCGGTCACGAGGTCTCCGTCGAGACCCAGGGTTCCGCCGGGACCTCGGCCCTGTCCGACGAGCGCATCGCCGAGGCCGACGCCGTCGTGTTCGCGGCCGACGTCGGTGTGCAGGGGCGCGAGCGCTTCGAGGGCAAACCCTGCGTCGAGGCCTCCGTCAAGCAGGCCGTGAACGACGCCGCCGGGCTCCTGGAACAGGCCGTCGCCGCCGCCGAACAGCAGGAAGCGGAGGACGGCGGGGGCGTGCACGCCGAGGGGGAACCCGGGGCCGCTGCCGAGGAGGGCGGTGCCGGGGACGTGGGTTCCGGCACCGGAACCGTGACCGCCGGGGACGCTGGGGCCGCCGGGTCGGCTGCGCCCGGCGACGGGGCTCCCGCGCCCGAGACCAAGGTGACCGGAACCGGCGGGTTCGGCAGCAACCTCAAGCAGTGGCTCATGACCGGCGTCAGCTACGTGATCCCGTTCGTGGCCGCCGGCGGACTGCTCATGGCGCTGAGCTACGCGCTCGGCGGTTACGACATCACCGAGGCGCCGCCGGTCACCGAGCACTTCGACGCCCTCAGCCTCACCAGCTGGGCCGCCCTGGCCAACCAGATCGGCACGCTGGCGATGGACTTCCTCGTGCCCGTGCTGGCGGGCTTCATCGCCTACGCCATGGCCGACCGGGCCGCCCTCGCCCCCGGGTTCGTCGGCGGCGCCGCGGCGGTGGCCGTGGAGGCCGGGTTCCTCGGCGGTCTGCTCGCGGGCCTGCTCGCCGGCGGTGTCGTCGCCGGGCTCCGACGTATCCCCGTACCGCGTGCGGTGGCGGGGGTGATGCCGGTCCTGGTGCTGCCCCTGATCGGGTCCGCGGTGGTCGGAACGCTGGTCTTCGTGGTCGTCGGCGAACCCATCGCCGTGGCCATGCAGGCCATCACCGCCTGGCTCAACGGCATGACGGGCACCAACGCGATCCTGCTCGGCGGGCTCATCGGCGCCATGATGGCCTTCGACATGGGCGGACCCGTCAACAAGGTCGCCTACACGTTCGCGGTCGGCGGGCTCACCACCGGGAGCGAGACCGCGTTCGCGATCATGGCCGCCGCGATGGCCGCGGGCATGACCCCGCCGATCGCGCTGGCGTTGGCCACCAAGATCAAGCGGGACCTGTTCAGCCCCGCCGAGCACGCCAGCGCACGGCCCGCGTGGCTGCTGGGGGCCTCCTTCATCACCGAGGGCGTGATCCCCTTCGCCGCCGTCGACCCGCTGCGTGTCATCCCGTCCATCGTCCTGGGCTCGGCCACGGCCGGCGCCCTGGCGATCGGGTTCGGCAGCACGCTCATGGCACCGCACGGGGGTGTGTTCGTCCTGCCCCTGGTCGGCGGGCCGCTGCTGTACCTGGTCGCGATCCTCATCGGGATCGCGGTCTCCACCGCCGCCGTGCTGCTGGCCAAGAGCATCGGCCGCGGCGAGCGCACCCCGGCCGAGGCACCCGTCACGGCCGCTGCCTGATTCGACCGTCCGCCCCGACCCCGAGCTTCCGACCGACCCCGAGCTTCCGACCCTGCAGAGACCGACGCACCGACGTCCCGACGTAAGGAACCACCGTGCACCGACGCGTCACGATCGCCTCCCCCGTGGGGCTGCACGCCCGTCCCGCCTCGCTGCTGGCCAAGGCCGCCGCCGAGCACCAGGGGGCTGTTCAGCTGGCAAAGGTCGTCGACGGCGAGGCCGGGGCCCCGGTCGACGCCGCGAGCGTCCTGGCCCTGATGTCGCTGGGGGCCGCCCACGGCGACGAGGTCGAACTGACCGCCGACGACGAGCAGATCCTGACCGAACTCGCTGAGTTCCTGGAGGACGAGCACGAGGGCAGCCCCGCCCATTGACGGGACGGTCACGTGCCCACAGGGACGGCCGGTGTGCCCGCGCCTCGCGAGGGGAGCGGTGCCCACAGGGGTGCCCGCTCGTCAGGGGCGCTGTCCCAGGGATGCCCTTGCGTTGTGTGGGGTGCGCACCCCAGGGATGCCCGCACCTTGCGCGGGGCGGCGCCCCCAGGGGTGCCCGCACCTTGTGCGGGCGTGTGCCCCAAGGGATGCCCGCACCTTGCGCGTGCGCGGGCCCACAGGGACGCCCCGTGTCATGCGCGAGCGCTGGCGAGTGTCGTGACGCGGGGCGGGAGCGGACCTGGGTGCCCGCACACGTGCATGTGTTCTGGTACCTGTTTGCCGGCCAGCGGCGTGCCCTCAGGGATGGGGCGCCCCGACTTTGCGCGGGGCGCGCACCCCAGGGATGCCCTCACTTTGCGCGGCGCACGGGCCCCCAGGGATGCCCCGACTTTGTGCGGGGCGGGAGCGGACCTGGGCGCCCGCACTCGTGCACGTCTCCTGCGGTCCGGGTGCAGGCGTTTCCGTTCGGCGTCGGACACTCGCTGGCGCTCGCGTCCGACGTCGAACGTTCCGGGGTGGCCGCTGGGTCGCCGCTCGCGCGCTTGCCCTGTACCTCTGCCCTGCACCTCACCCCCTCCTCCGCCCCCTGACACAACTGAACGCAACTGGCCACGACAGACCACAACTGAATGAACCACCCCGAGAACTCGTGTTGCCCACCCCCAGGAGGACACCAGTGACCACCCCCCACCCCCACCAGCCGCACCGCATCGGACGCCGCCTCTTCCTCGGCGGGACGGGCGCGGCGGTCGGCGCCGGACTGTTCGCCGCGGGCTCCGTTCCCGCGGGCCGTCCGGCCGCTGCCGACCCCGCAGGCGCCGCCGCCCCGACACCCCGCTGGCGCCCCCTGATTCACTTCACCCCCGAACGCAACTGGATCAACGACCCCAACGGGCTCGTGCACCTCGACGGCGAGTTCCACCAGTTCTTCCAGTACAACCCCGGCGGCAGCGACCACGCCGACATGCACTGGGGCCACTCGGTCAGCACCGACCTCGTGCACTGGGAAGAGCTCCCGGTCGCGCTGGAACCCGACGAGCTCGGCGAGGTCTACTCAGGCGGTGCCGTGGTCGACCACCACGACGACAGCGGGTTCTTCGACGGCGGGTCCGGCCTGATCGCCTTCTACACCAGCGCCGGGGACGAGCAGGTCCAGAGCCTGGCGTACAGCGACGACAACGGCCGCAGCTGGACCATGTACGAGGGCAACCCGGTGATCGGCAACCCCGGGATCGAGGACTTCCGCGACCCCAAGGTGGTCTGGCACGCGGGGTCCGAGGCGTGGGTGCTCATGCTCGCCGCCGACGACCGGATCCTCTTCTACCGCTCCTCCGACCTGCGCGAGTGGGAGGAGGTCAGCGGGTTCGGCCCGGGCCACGGCGCGCACGGGGGCGTGTGGGAGTGCCCGGAACTGTTCGAGCTGCCCGTGGACGGTGACGACCGGAACACCCGCTGGGTCCTGGTCGTCAGCATCAACCCCGGCGGGCCTGCCGGGGGCTCCGCCGCCCAGTACTTCGTCGGTGACTTCGACGGGTGGGAGTTCACCCCGCACGACCCGCCCGAGCAGACGCTGTGGGCCGACGGCGGTTCCGACTTCTACGCCGTGCAGTCGTGGTCGGACGTGCCCGCGGAGGACGGGCGCCGCATCTGGACCGCGTGGATGAGCAACTGGGACTACGCCGAGGACGTTCCTACCGACCCCTGGCGCGGTGCCATGACCCTGCCGCGCGAGGTCGGGCTCACCGAGACCGCGGACGGGATCCGCCTCACGCAGATGCCGGTCGCCGAGGTCGAGAGTGCCCGCACCGGGAACGAGCACTGGGAGGGCGAGCTCGCCGAGGGCGGTGACGGTCCGGCCTTCACCGGCACCAGCCTCGACGTGGAACTGGAGGCCGACCCCGGTACGGCGTCGGTCGTCGGGCTCGAGGTCCTGGCCGGCGAGGGCTGCCGCACCCTGGTCGGTGTGGACCTGGAGGCCGGGGAGCTCTTCGTCGACCGGAGCGAGCACGGATCGGTGGAGGTCACCGAGCAGTTCCGGGCCCGCCACACCATGCCGCTGGAGCACGGCGACGGGCCGGTGCGCCTGCGGGTGGTGGTGGACCGTTCCACCGTGGAGGCCTTCGGTGGCCGTGGACAGGCGGTCATCACCGACCTCGTGCTGCCGGACGCTGACGCAGACGTGTTGCGGCCCTATGCCGAGGGCGGTACGGCGCACGTGTCCTCGCTGGACGTGCACCACCTGGAGTGAGGCAGCCGCGTGGGAGGCCCCGGTCGTGCACCGGGGCCTGTTCGCGTTCGGCTCTACTTGCGGACGGTGCCACAGCGCGGACCACTCAGCGGACTCGAATGACGGGTATCCGTGCTGGCGGTACTGAGCGTCACGGATGGCGGTGCGCTTCAGCAGTTCGCCGAAGTCGATGCGGTTCTGATCCCGAGCGCCGCTGTAGCTGGACTCGTGCCACGATCTGGGGTCGGTGTGCTCTGCGGCCGCGGATGCCCCGAACCCGGGTGGGGTGTTCTGTGGTGTTGCCTCGGGGGTGGTGGTTCGTCGGGGTCGGGATCGTAGCCCGGCCGGGCCTCCTCGCAACCCACGTCGGCGCCACCCCCGACAGTTCGGGTCTGGTTGAACGTGTGAGCGTTCTTGGGGTTGCTCGCGGCGCCTCGGGGTGTGCGTTCCGGCCCTGTTCGCCGGGCTGACCCGACCCGCATCGACGAACCCCCTTCACCCCCGAGGCCCC
>NZ_JADBGI010000050.1 GCF_014892575.1 Nocardiopsis coralli
GTGAACAAGTATGCGCGAGCACCCAATTATCTGCAGCGGACAAGCCCTCGACCTATTAGTACCGGTCAGCTCCACCCCTCACAAGGCTTCCACACCCGGCCTATCAACCCCATCGTCTATAGGGAGTCTTACCCTCTCAAAGGAGGCAGGAGACCTCATCTCGAAGCAAGCTTCCCGCTTAGATGCTTTCAGCGGTTATCTCTCCCGAACGTAGCCAACCAGCCATGCCCTTGGCAGGACAACTGGCACACCAGAGGTTCGTCCGTCCCGGTCCTCTCGTACTAGGGACAGCCCTTCTCAAGTCTCCAACGCGCACAGCGGATAGGGACCGAACTGTCTCACGACGTTCTAAACCCAGCTCGCGTGCCGCTTTAATGGGCGAACAGCCCAACCCTTGGGACCAACTCCAGCCCCAGGATGCGACGAGCCGACATCGAGGTGCCAAACCATCCCGTCGATACGGACTCTTGGGGAAGATCAGCCTGTTATCCCCGGGGTACCTTTTAGCCGTTGAGCGACACCGCTTCCACACGCCGGTGCCGGATCACTAGTCCCAGCTTTCGCTCCTGCTCGACACGTCCGTCTCACAGTCAAGCTCCCTTGTGCACTTACACTCAACACCTGATTACCAACCAGGCTGAGGGAACCTTTGGGCGCCTCCGTTACTCTTTAGGAGGCAACCGCCCCAGTTAAACTACCCACCAGACACTGTCCCCGAACCGGATCACGGCCCAAGGTTAGATGCCCGAAACAGTCAGAGTGGTATTTCACCAACGCCTCCATCACCACTGGCGTGGCAATATCCAAGGCTCCCACCTATCCTACACAAACCATCCCAAACACCAATGTCAAGCTATAGTGAAGGTCCCGGGGTCTTTCCGTCCTGCTGCGCGAAACGAGCATCTTTACTCGTAGTGCAATTTCACCGGGCCCATGGTTGAGACAGTGGGGAAGTCGTTACGCCATTCGTGCAGGTCGGAACTTACCCGACAAGGAATTTCGCTACCTTAGGATGGTTATAGTTACCACCGCCGTTTACTGGCGCTTAGATTCCCAGCTTCGCAGAGACGAACCCCGCTAACCAGTCCTCTTAACGTTCCAGCACCGGGCAGGCGTCAGTCCGTATACAGCGTCTTACGACTTCGCACGGACCTGTGTTTTTAATAAACAGTCGCTTCCCCCCGCTATCTGCGACCCCACCCAGCTCCAGACGCACAGTCCTTCACCAGACAGGGCTCCCCTTCTCCCAAAGTTACGGGGACAATTTGCCGAGTTCCTTAACCATGGTTCACCCGAACGCCTCGGTATTCTCTACCTGACCACCTGCGTCGGTTTAGGGTACTGGCCACACACGAACTCGCTAGAGGCTTTTCTCGACAGCACGGGATCACTCACTTCACCAAAAACGGCTCGGCATCACGTCTCAACCCTCTGGTGTGCGGATTTGCCAACACACCGGCCTACACGCTTACCCCCGGACAACCACCGCCGGGTAGAGCTACCCTCCTGCGTCACCCCATCACTTGCCTACTACAAGATCGGTTCCCAGNTCGACAGCACGGGATCACTCACTTCACCAAAAACGGCTCGGCATCACGTCTCAACCCTCTGGTGTGCGGATTTGCCAACACACCGGCCTACACGCTTACCCCCGGACAACCACCGCCGGGTAGAGCTACCCTCCTGCGTCACCCCATCACTTGCCTACTACAAGATCGGTTCCCAGACCAGACACCAACACCAGCCCGAAGGCCGGCGAAAGGTCCAGCGTGGTTAGCATCACCTGATTCAGCATGGACGCTCATGCANGCCCGCAAAGAACCAGAACCCGAAGGTCCCGGAACCAGCAGACGTGGTTAGCATCACCTGATTCAGCATGGACGCTCATGCACGGGTACGGGAATATCAACCCGTTATCCATCGACTACGCCTGTCGGCCTCGCCTTAGGTCCAGACTCACCCTGGGCGGATTAACCTGCCCCAGGAACCCTTAGTCAATCGGCGGCAACGTTTCTCACGCTGCTCTCGCTACTCATGCCTGCATTCTCACTCGCACACCCTCCACCGCACGATCACTCGACGACTTCACCGGATGCACGACGCTCCCCTACCAACCCAAAACAAGTTTGGGCTCCACAGCTTCGGCGGTGTGCTTCAGCCCCGCTACATTATCGGCGCAGAACCACTTGACCAGTGAGCTATTACGCACTCTTTAAAGGATGGCTGCTTCTAAGCCAACCTCCTGGTTGTCTGGGCAACTCCACAACCTTTACCACTTAGCACACGCTTAGGGGCCTTAGCTGATGATCTGGGCTGTTTCCCTCTCGACATACGAAGCTTATCCCCCGCAGTCTCACTGCCACGCTTCACTTCACCGGCATTCGGAGTTTGTCTGACGTCAGNNNCCAAAGGATCGGGCTCCACAGCTTCGGCGGTGTGCTTCAGCCCCGCTACATTATCGGCGCAGAACCACTTGACCAGTGAGCTATTACGCACTCTTTAAAGGATGGCTGCTTCTAAGCCAACCTCCTGGTTGTCTGGGCAACTCCACAACCTTTACCACTTAGCACACGCTTAGGGGCCTTAGCTGATGATCTGGGCTGTTTCCCTCTCGACATACGAAGCTTATCCCCCGCAGTCTCACTGCCACGCTTCACTTCACCGGCATTCGGAGTTTGTCTGACGTCAGTAACCTGGTCGGGCCCATCAGCCAAACAGTAGCTCTACCTCCAGCAAGAAACACGCGACGCTGCACCTAAATGCATTTCGGGGAGAACCAGCTATCACGGAGTTTGATTGGCCTTTCACCCCTACCCACACCTCATCCCCCAGATTTTCAACTCTGGTGGGTTCGGGCCTCCACGAGGTCTTACCCCCGCTTCACCCTGGACATGGGTAGATCACTCCGCTTCGGGTCCACAGCATGCGACTCCAACGCCCTCTTCAGACTCGGTTTCCCTACGGCTACCCCACCCGGGTTAACCTCGCCACACACCATGACTCGCAGGCTCATTCTTCAAAAGGCACGCCATCACCAGCCACAAGGACCAGCTCTGACGGCTTGACAGCACACGGTTTCAGGTACTATTTCACGACCCCTCACCGGGGCACTTTTCACCTTTCCCTCACGGTACTAGTGCACTATCGGTCACCAGGACGTATTTTGGCTTAGCAGGTGGTCCTGCCAGATTCACACGGAATTTCTCGGGCTCCGCGCTACTCGGGGCAACACCAACACCTGGGCTCTTCCTTCACCTACGGGACTCTCACCCACTCCGGTACCGCTTCCCAACGNNNACTATCTCTGCTCTGCACGCTCCAGGCCGACAGACCCGAAAAGATGCACCCCACAACCCCACACACGCAACGACTGCCGTCTATCACACGCACATGGTTTAGCCTCATTCCCTTTCGCTCACCACTACTCAGGAAATCACTGTTGTTTACTCTTCCTACGGGTACTGAGATGTTTCACTTCCCCGCGTCACCACCAACTGCCCTATACATTCAGACAGCGGCAACCCGACACAACTCGGGCTAGGTTTCCCCATTCGGACACCCACGGATCAAAGCTCGGTTGACAACTCCCCGTGGACTATCGCGGCCTCCCACGTCCTTCATCGGCGCCTGGTGCCAAGGCATCCACCGTATGCCACTATCACTTGGCCACTACAGATAATAAGATGCTCGCGCACACTATTCACAAATCAAAACACCAACCACAAACACCCCTACCTCACACCGAAAGAGCCAGCCACCAACAGGCAACCAACCCCACGGGAGTTCGGGACGGTGGTCCGCGGGAACCAACCAGAACCAAACGGTCCAGGNAGAACCACATGTTCCGGGAGTTCAGGGCGGTGGTCCGCGGGAACCAACACAAGGTTGCTTCCTCAGACACCCAACAGCGCGCCCCCAAGGCCTTCTAGGAAACCCCGGGGTCAAGTCCAATTCTCCAACAACCATCCCGCAAAACTCCCCCACAAGGGGAAGCAACGGGTCCACTTTCGAGTCCGACCAACCATAGACAAAGGCTGATCTGAAAAAGACTCCTTAGAAAGGAGGTGATCCAGCCGCACCTTCCGGTACGGCTACCTTGTTACGACTTCGTCCCAATCGCCAGCCCCACCTTCACTCACTCCCTCCCACAAGGGGTTGGGCCGCAAGTTTCGGGTGTTGCCGACTTTCATGACGTGACGGGCGGTGTGTACAAGGCCCGGGAACGTATTCACCGCGGCGTTGCTGATCCNNNGCAAAACTCCCCCACAAGGGGAAGCAACGGGTCCACTTTCGAGTCCGACCAACCATAGACAAAGGCTGGTCTGAAAAAGACTCCTTAGAAAGGAGGTGATCCAGCCGCACCTTCCGGTACGGCTACCTTGTTACGACTTCGTCCCAATCGCCAGCCCCACCTTCACTCACTCCCTCCCACAAGGGGTTGGGCCGCAAGTTTCGGGTGTTGCCGACTNAGAGCCTTCTAGCCACCCCAGGGGTAAAGTCCAATTCTCCAATAACCATCCCAAGCAACCAAAGGCCCTTGGGTCCACTTTCGAGTCCGACCAACCATAGACA
The DNA here is from genome assembly GCF_014892575.1 of Nocardiopsis coralli. Lineage (GTDB taxonomy): Bacteria > Actinomycetota > Actinomycetes > Streptosporangiales > Streptosporangiaceae > Nocardiopsis > Nocardiopsis coralli. Next base: position 4,573 of record NZ_JADBGI010000050.1, read on the forward strand.
AAGGCTGGTCTGAAAAAGACTCCTTAGAAAGGAGGTGATCCAGCCGCACCTTCCGGTACGGCTACCTTGTTACGACTTCGTCCCAATCGCCAGCCCCACCTTCACTCACTCCCTCCCACAAGGGGTTGGGCCGCAAGTTTCGGGTGTTGCCGACTTTCATGACGTGACGGGCGGTGTGTANGGTCTGAAAAAGACTCCTTAGAAAGGAGGTGATCCAGCCGCACCTTCCGGTACGGCTACCTTGTTACGACTTCGTCCCAATCGCCAGCCCCACCTTCACTCACTCCCTCCCACAAGGGGTTGGGCCGCAAGTTTCGGGTGTTGCCGACTTTCATGACGTGACGGGCGGTGTGTACAAGGCCCGGGAACGTATTCACCGCGGCGTTGCTGATCCGCGATTACTAGCGACTCCACCTTCATGGGGTCGAGTTGCAGACCCCAATCCGAACTGAGACCGGCTTTTAGGGATTCGCTCCACCTTACGGCATCGCACGCCCATTGTACCGGCCATTGTAGCATGTTTGCAGCCCAAGACATAAGGGGCATGATGACTTGACGTCGTCCCCACCTTCCTCCGAGTTGACCCCGGCAGTCTCCCATGAGTCCCCACCATTACGTGCTGGCAACATGGAACAAGGGTTGCGCTCGTTGCGGGACTTAACCCAACATCTCACGACACGAGCTGACGACAGCCATGCACCACCTGTCACCCGCCAACTAAATGACCCCACATCTCTGCAGGTCCACGGGTGATGTCAAACCTTGGTAAGGTTCTTCGCGTTGCGTCGAATTAAGCAACATGCTCCGCCGCTTGTGCGGGCCCCCGTCAATTCCTTTGAGTTTTAGCCTTGCGGCCGTACTCCCCAGGCGGGGCGCTTAATGCGTTAGCTACGGCGCGGAAACCGTGGAAAGTCCCCACACCTAGCGCCCATCGTTTACGGCATGGACTACCAGGGTATCTAATCCTGTTCGCTCCCCATGCTTTCGCTCCTCAGCGTCAGGTAAGGCCCAGAGACCCGCCTTCGCCACCGGTGTTCCTCCTGATATCTGCGCATTCCACCGCTACACCAGGAATTCCAGTCTCCCCTACCTACCTCTAGCATGCCCGTATCCACTGCAAAACCGGAGTTAAGCCCCGGTCTTTCACAGCAGACGCGACACGCCGCCTACGAGCTCTTTACGCCCAATAATTCCGGACAACGCTCGGACCCTACGTATTACCGCGGCTGCTGGCACGTAGTTAGCCGGTCCTTATTCCCCACCTACCGTCAACCCCCAGAGAACTGGGAGCCTGCGTGAGTGGTAAAAGGAGTTTACAACCCGAAGGCCGTCATCCCCCACGCGGCGTCGCTGCGTCAGGCTTTCGCCCATTGCGCAAGATTCCCCACTGCTGCCTCCCGCAGGAGTCTGGGCCGTGTCTCAGTCCCAGTGTGGCCGGTCGCCCTCTCAGGCCGGCTACCCGTAATCGCCTTGGTAGGCCTTTACCCCACCAACAAGCTGATAGGCCGCGAGCCCATCCCCAACCGAAAAAACTTTCCACCTTCCGGCATGAGCCGGGAGGTCGTATCCGGTATTAGACGGCGTTTCCACCGCTTATCCCGGAGTCAGGGGCAGGTTGCTCACGTGTTACTCACCCGTTCGCCGCTCGTGTACCCCCGGAGGGGCCTTACCGCTCGACTTGCATGTGTTAAGCACGCCGCCAGCGTTCGTCCTGAGCCAGGATCAAACTCTCCATAAAGGTCCATCAACCCGACCCGGCGCCCCGTGGGGCAGCTCTTGGTCGGGTAAACCTAGAAGAAATCCTGACCGATCACTAGAGTGATCAATCAAAGGAACCCTTCACACGTTCGGACGCCTAGGTCCGTGTGTGACGGGGCCAAAACAAACTATGGCTGAAAGAAAATTAAACACGCGCTGTTGAGTTCTCAAGAAACAACCGCTCTTCCCGTACAAGCTCCGGATCTTCGATCCGTTCGCTCTTCTGTGGAAGGCGTTTGCGTTTCC
>NZ_JADBGI010000051.1 GCF_014892575.1 Nocardiopsis coralli
GGCGCCGACGCGCACAGGCCAGTCGACCTCGTGGGGCGCCTGGTGGTGATGCTCGTGGTGGTCACCGTCGTAGGTACCTCGATACACGTTGACGTGGTGTCCCATGTAGACGTCGGCGTTGCCGCCGATGTTGCCGGACACCGTGTTCTCGGTATGACCGGTGTTGTCCGTGGACCCGGGGTCGCGATCGCCCTTCTGCTCCGGTTCGCGCTCGGAGTCGGGGTTGGCGCGGGGGTTCTCGTCGGCTCCGTGATCAGGCAAGGGGGGCTCCTGTGCACCTGCGTCCGTCGTCAGTTGTCCGTCTTCGTCTGTCGACGGTTGTTGCTGTACGTCCTCGGTAACCATGTGACGCGCTTTAGTGGCGCGGGGTTTCCGTCCCGTCCCCAGGATCCCTACCCACACGGGGATCCGGTCGGGTTCGTGTGCGTTCGGGATTGCCATGCGGCGTGCGCATAGCGGTCCCGAATTCGCGGAAAAGGGGCACGCGCCGCGTGATGGGCGTCGCCGGTAGGTGAATCAGCCCTCTGAATCGAGCTCGGAAGACCGGGCGCGGGGAGCCGCGCGCGGGGGTTCACGTCACCCCTCACGGCGGAGCACGAACATGAACGGTGCGCTGACCCCGCGCATGTCCATGGCGCCGAGGAGGGTGTTGTCGCCGACCTTGCGGAAGTGGTCGTTGATGGGCAGCGCGTCGTAGCACATGGTCCCGGTCGTGACCCCGCGGTACTCGACCATGCGCAGACGGGCCCGCGGTTTCGAAGTGCGGAACAGCCGCAGTGAGCCCCGACCGACACGACCGAGCAGAGGCACATGAGCCGCCTGCGGAAACCGGGTCACCGCGCCCAACGGCAGGAGCGCCGGGTCGACGGAGAACAGCCCCTTGCTGTCCTCGAAGACCAGGGGGTGGGCGCTCTCCGGATCGACGAACAGCTTGCCGTGCCAGCCGAAGGTCTCCAGCAGGCCGTCCCAGTCATGGCCGGTGCTGAGCCCGGAACCCTTCCACGGGCCCAGCATCTCGGCGACCGTGACCGGCGGGAGGGCGTCGAAGAGCGCCATGGCTTCAGCGCGCGGGATGTGGCCCTGGCGGGCGGCGCGTGCTTCCAGGTGCTCGAGTTGCTCGAGCCCCTGGAGCCCCTGGAGCCCCTCGGGCGGCTCGAACTGTTGGGGCTGTTTGCGCTGTTCCGCAGGCGTCTCGCCGTGCTCCGATCGCATGCTGCCCCCCTTTTCGAAACGGTCGCGTTTCGCCGAGAGTACGGGCCCGGACGTCGTGGTGTGAAGGGCGTGGGGCAGCGCTGACGGAATGCGCGTTGAGGGAGGTCGAAGGGTGTAGGGGCCGGAGAAGAGGCCCAGAACCCCGAGCCCGAGGTGACGAAGGGGATGGAGGGCACGCGGCGGCGTTCCGCGCCGGGGTTCCTGCACCGGGGCGCGGTGGCGCGGTTCCCCGCGGAGCTTTCAGTCCCGGTCCGGCTTGTCGATGAAGGTCGAGCCCCGGTAGTCGTGGTGGTCGCCCCGGTAGTGCGTGCTTTTGATGTTGATGTTCTCGCCTTGAATGGCCTGGGCGTCGCCGTGGACCCCGCCGGAAATGGTGTTCACGGTGTGCGAGGAGGGTGTGGGCCCGTCGGGGGCCGGTGACGGAGGCGGCTCCGCGGCGTCGGGGTTCGGGGCCTTGCCGTCGCCATCGCCCCTCGGCTTGGCCGAGGGCTCGTCCGAGGGCTCGGACGGTACGGAAGATTCAGACTGTTCGGGCCCGCGCGAGGTGGCTGCCCAGGCGATGGCGGTGACGACCAGCCACAGGGCCGCGGTGATGCCGGCGGCCCAGGACGCCGCCTCCCACCCGTCACGCGTGGTGGGTCCGCCGCCGAACCAGAGCCCGGCCGCCAGGGCGGTCGTGATCGCGAGGGCCGCCGTGCCGGCCCATATCCAGCGTCGTGTCTTGTTCATATGTCGAGGTTCCTGTGCGGTGTCTGCGCCGTCTCGCCGAGGTCGGTGCCTCGTGGCGGACGTGGGGGCAGATGTCGGGTGAGCTTGGTGCGCAAAGGGGGCCAAGGAGGGGCCGCTATGCGCATAGCATGCTTGGTTTTCGCTGAGGATCCTCTCTATGTGGGGCCGGTTAACTCGATTCAGGGTCTTCATCCGCTCCCTGTGCACCCTGCTCTTCGAACCACTTCTCAAGAACGTACTCGCTGACCACGGTACGGAAGTGTGAACCCCCAAGGATTCTATGGTGGTCGGAGATCAAGCTTTTCAGTAGCTCGATACCGCGCGTGGCCTCCCCGGCTTGGTAGTGGAGGTTGGCGATTTTGTAGCGAATGTCGAGGATCCGGGGGTGGTTGGGGTCGAGAGTTTCCAGGAAACCGGTAAGGAGTTCCCCGTAGATGCGGATGGCGTCGGTGACGTCACCGCTAACGCGCAGCGAATTGTCGAGATCGCTCAGGTTGGTGAGGGTTTGGCGGTGATTCGGGCCGAGATGTCGAAGGTGCTCGAGAACGAGGTTTTTGTAGGCCCGAAATACTCCATACGAGTCTCCATCCTTGGAATGCCAGTCCATGAGCAGGGCGGCCATGGTGAAGACGTCACGATGATTTGAGCCCAGGGAACGGGATGTTTCTCTGAATACGACTTCGAGTTGATGTGTGGCCTGGATGGTATTGCCAATATCTCGGTAGTGCTCGGCAAGTCGGAGGCCGGAGTCAAGGGTCTCTTCGTGGCCCGGGCCGAGGACGCGTATTTGTACGGGCTGAAGTTGTTTGAGAATGTCGATGGCCTGATGTACATGTCCCGCCATGGAGAGGGCGATGGCAAAGTCGCGCCGTGTGGTGAGGGTCCTGGGGTGATCATCGCCGAGGGCACGCTGTTGGTCCGGAAGAAAGCTGTTGAACGTACTGATCGCCTGTTTGAGCCGTCCGGCTTTGCTGCGACTGAAAGCTAGGCGGTGGTGTGTGGCTAAGGTTTCAATATTATTCGGTCCGAGGACGCCTTGTTGGTCGGGAAGAAGTTCCTCGAGTAGGCTGATGGCCTGCTCAAGCTGTCCGGCTTTCTCGTAGTTGATCGCGATAGTTCGGCGTGTTAGGAAGGTTCTTGGGTGGTTGGGTCCGAGCACGCGAAGTTGGGAGAGGTGAATTTCTTCGAGGGCGCGGATGGCCCGCTTGTGCTGGCCGGATCTTCCGAGATAGTCGGCGAAGCTATAGCGCACAGCGAGCGTGTCGCGGTGATCAGGTCCCAAGATCCGGAGGCGATCGGAGAGAACGTCCTCAAGAATTTTGAAGGCCCGCTCGTATTGCTTTTCTTCGGCGAAGCAAATGGCGAGATTGTGTCGGATTGTGAGGGTTTCGGGGGTGTCAGTTTCGAGATTGTTTCGTTGTGCCGTCAAGACACCTTGAAGCTCGTTGATTGCACGGGAGAAGTCACCTGAATGGAAATAGTAGATGGCGAGGTTGTTGCGGTTGATGAGCGTGATCTCGTGGTCGGGCCCGAAGGTGCCCTGGCAGTCCGTGAGAAGGTCAGTAAGAAACTTCTCAGATCCGGCCAAGTCTTCTGAGGTTACATAACAGCTGGCAAGATGGGTTCGTACATTGAAAGTGTCCTGATGCTCGGAACCCAGGAGGCGTTCATGCAGTGAGAGCATCTCTGTCCAGTGCGTGATGGCTTCCTGGAAACGGCTTGCGAACTGCAGACTCACGCCTGCTTGGAACAGAACGGTGTGAGCTTGCTCGTTCCATAGCCAGTCCGCACCACTCTGGGGGTCCGGCCTGGCATGACTACGAAGCACGTGAGTGTTATCGCGGAGCTGTTGAGCCTGGGCTGTGTCGCGTTCGATCTCTGGCCACGCGTCCATCAGTGCATCGGCGAGGGCATGCACCGCCTTTCGGGTGGGAGCGGTGAGATGGTGTTCGCGGGTGGCACGCTGAACGAGTTGGTGGCAGCGCACGACCCAGGACCCTGGCTGCAGCACATTTGGATCATTTTGGCTGTCATCGCGATTGGTGCGAGAGATCAGGCTCAACCGTTCAAGGCTGGCCAGCGCTGCGCGCACATCATGGGGGCCGATGCTCAGTTGCGGTAGGGGATCTGGAACGCCAGTATGGCCGCGGATGGCGTTCGAGAGCTTCTTCCAGACACTCTTCTTGGCCGGGGGAGCAGGCGCTGTCGGGTCGACCCACCTGATGGCAGGGCTCGCAGTGAGCACGTCCTCCGGGATCCCGGATCCGTCGAGGAGCGCGATGAGCCCCAGCAGGGGACGGGCCACCCCTTGCGGCCTGTAGCTGTCGGCTTGCTCGACTGACAGTTCCCAGGTCGCGGCCAGCGCCCTACGGCGTTCCCAGTCCGGAAAGACCTCGTCCAGAGTCATCATCCGGTCGTGGAAGAGCTCCAGGTAGGCAGGGCAATCGAGCCTGAGCGCGGACATGTAGCTGACCGCCTGGTTCAGCGCCAGCGGTAGGTACCCCAGCGCTTCGGCGAGGTCGTGCATGTGCTGGTCGGTGTGGGCGATGCCCGCCCTGTCCAGCGCATGGGTGAGCAGGTCCCGGGCCTCTTCCGGGGTGTACACGTCGACGTCGATGAGTTCGCGCCCCTGCACCGAGAGTGTGAGCTCCCGTCGGCGAGTGGTCACCAGCACCCGTCCGTTGGGTTGGTCGGCGGGTGGCCAGAGGTCATCGACC
>NZ_JADBGI010000052.1 GCF_014892575.1 Nocardiopsis coralli
CGTGGTGCTCATGGACGTGCGCATGCCCGGCATCGACGGCATCGCGGCGACCGCGCGCCTGCGCACCGGTGAGGACCCCGCCCCGCAGGTTCTGGTGCTGACCACCTTCGACGCCGACGCCACCGTGGTGGAGGCGCTGCGGGCCGGTGCCGCCGGTTACCTGCTCAAACACACCGACCCCGAACGCATCGTCGAGGCCGTGCAACGCGCCGCCGCCGGAGAACCGGTGCTCTCACCCAGTGTCACGCGCACGCTCATGGACCGCGTCGCCGGTTCCGGGGGACCCTCGGAACGCACGACGCGCCGTGACCGCGCCCGGGCACGTCTGGCGCAGTTGACCGACCGCGAGCGCGAGGTCGCCGAGGCGGTCACCGCGGGGCTGTCGAACGCCGAGATCGCCGACCGCCTGTACATGTCGATGGGCACCGTCAAGGCGCACGTGTCCAACGCCCTCACCAAGCTCGACCTCACCGGCCGGGTCCAGCTCGCCCTGCTCACCCACGACGCCGCCGAGCACGACTGAGCCCGGGCCCGTGGCCCAGGTGTCACAGGCGGGCGAGGGTGAGGCGGAAGGCGGTGGTCTGCCACAGGAACAGCGCGGCGGTGGTGACGGCGTGCGCCCACCACACCAGGGCCAGCCCGCCCTGTTCGGCCAGGGGCACCGCCGCCGCGGCGAGCAGGCCGTAACAGACCACGAAGGCCTGCAGCGACGGCCGCGGGTGCTTCAGGCCCAGGAGCCCCATGCCGGGCAGCGCCTGGAGCGCATCGGCCACCACCACCGCGGCCAACACCGGCACCAGCGCCAGGACCAGACCCTGCACGTGCGGATCGTCGGTCAGCAGCGGCACCAGTACGCCCCCCGCGGCCCACATCAGCGCCGCGCTGCCGACCACGACCGGTACCGCGACGGTGTACCCGGCGCGCAGCACGGCGCCCACCTCCGCACGGTCGCCGTCCTTGGCGGCGCGCGCCACGAAGGGGACGAACGACTGTCCCACCGCGGTCGCAGGCAGGAACACGAAGGTCGCCACCACCACGAGGAGCTGGTGCGCGGCGGCCTCGGTCACCCCCACCCGGGCCATGGCCACGGTGAGCACGCCCATCGCCGCGAACTTGACCAGGAGCGTGCCGCCGGACGGCAACCCCACCCGGGCCATGCTCCACACACTCGTCCACTGCGGAAGGCCCACCCCGACCCGGTGCCCGCGCAGCACGGTCCGGGTGCGCAGCACGTACTGCGACAGAGCCGTGGTGAGCAGGGTGACCACGAGCATCGCCGCGCCCGCTCCGAACAGGCCGAGGGCGGGCACCGGCCCGGCGCCGAGCACCAGCAGCGGGGTCAGGACGAGCGACAGCGCGGTCGTGGCCAGGCTGATCACCAGCACACCCGTGGTCTCGCCGAGCCCGATGAGCAGGGTGGTGACCGACAGCTTCACCGACAGCACGAGCACGTGCACGGCGAGCAGGAACGGGAACACCCCGAGCGCGGCGACGGCGGCAGGGTCGACCCCGAGGGCCGGAGCGCTCAGCGGCAGGCTCGCCAGCACGACCGCGCCCACGGCCCCCGCGCACACCGACAACCAGATGCTGTCGCGCACCACCGGCCCGAGCGCGGCGGGGTCGTCCTCGTTCTCGCCGACGAACGGCATCGTGCCCCGCAGGGACCCCTGCACCACCATGACCAGCGGGTTGAGCACCGCCACGGCCAACGCGTAGGCGGCCAGTTCCGCGGTGGCGGTGTGGCCCAGCACGGCCGCGGTGACCAGTGCGCCGACCATGTTCGACAGCATCGACAGGTACAGCGGGAACGCCTTGCGGCCGATCCGCAGGGCCAGGACGCGTGCGGGCGGGGTGACGGGGGCGTCCGGGCCGGGGGAGGGGGAGCGGTTCTCGTCGAGGGGCACGGGGGGATTCTGACACGGTCGCGGTAGCGTTGGCCCGACGTTCCGCACCGGTCTTTTCGAGGAGGGGTCCCCGTGGACGGAAAACGTGTCGTCTGGGCCAAACAGCTGCCCGAGGTCTACAAGAAACTCGACGAGATCGACCAGATCATCGGCGGCCACCTCGAGGTCGGCCTGCTCGAACTGGTGAAACTGCGTTCGTCCATGCTCAACGGGTGCGCGTTCTGCGTCGACCTGCACACCCAGAAGGCGCTCAAGGAGGGGGAGTCCCACCAGCGCCTGATCCAGGTCTCCACCTGGCACGAGGCCGGCGAGCTCTTCACCGGGGCCGAGCGTGCCGCCCTGGCGCTGACCGACGAGATGACCGGGCTGGGCGAGCGCGGGGTCTCCGACGAGGCCTACGAGGAGGTCGCCGAGCACTTCGACGACCAGCAGATCGCGGCGCTCATGGCGGCGATCTCCATGATCAACCTCTACAACCGGCTGGCGGTCACCAGCGAGCTGCGCCCCAAGCAGCGCTGAGCCGCGGCCCGGCCCCACACTCCGCGGACACGGCGGCGGTACCCAGCGGGTGCCGCCGCCGTCGTGTGTTCCGGGGGAGCAGGAGGGTCCGGGAGGTCTGGAAGGTACGGGATCCTTCGACTATCGTCCGTTGTGGCGTGGATCACAGACCCGGATCATCACCGGACAAGGAGAGCTGGATGCCTCCACAGGCGACCGCATGCCGGACCATCCCCGATCTGCTCACCCACAACGCGGAGAAACACCCCGACCTGCCCGCCCTCTCCTGGAGACAGGACGACGGAACCTGGACCACCCTCACCTGGGCCGCCACCCGCGACCGTGTCCTCGAGCTCGCCGCCGGCTTCCACGGCCTCGGCATCGGACCCGGAGACCACGTCCTGATCCTCATGGGCAACCGCCACGAACACTGGCTCACCGACGTCGCCCTCGCCCACCTCGGGGCGCCCACGACCACCGTGTACAGCACCGCGGCCCCCGAACAGATCGGCTACATCGCACGCCACAGCCGGGCGCACACCGCCGTCGTCGACACCGCCGGCGCCGCCTGGCGCGACCTGGCCGCGGACCCGGACACCCCGCTCGAACGCCTCGTCGTGGTGGACGACCCCGAACCCGGCCGCGGCGACGTGCCCTTCTCCTCGGTGCTCGACCCGGCGGGCGTCCCCGCGCTCCTGGACCGGCCCGGCGCCGTCCCCGAGGACCTCCTCACCGTCGTCTACACCTCCGGCACCACCGGAGACCCCAAGGGCGCCGCCATGACCCACGGCGACGTCCTCGCCAACATCACCTCCCTCGACCGCCTCGTCCAGCCCCTCGACCACCCCGA
>NZ_JADBGI010000053.1 GCF_014892575.1 Nocardiopsis coralli
CCGGTGCACCACACCGGCTGCGTGGATGGCTGCCAGGGCCGTGGCCGTACTCACCGCCAACCGGTGCAGGTCGGCCTCGGTACGCGGGCCCTCGACGTCGACGGCGGTCTGCAGGGTCGGCCCGTCGATGTACTCGGTCGCGATCCAGGGCTCATCGGCCTCGGGGTCGGCGTCCAGGATCGACGCGATGCAGAACCCGCTCACCCGACGCGCCTGATCCACCTCGGTCGCGAACCGCCGCCGCATCTCTGTGTCGCCGGCCCAACTCGCGTGCAACACCTTGACCGCCGCGCGCCGCCCGGCGTCGTCCTCGGCCAGGTACACCTCGCCGAAGCCGCCGCGTCCCAGTGAGCGATCGATTCGGAAGCCGCCCAGTGCCTGGCCGGGTCGTACCACGGGGGGTCCTCTTTTCCGTGTGGGGGGGGATCAGGGGGTCGAAGGGCCGGGTCAGCCCGAGGTGAGACGGCGTGCGGTCTGCAGGTCGCTGCGGATGCGTTCCACGCCGCCCCTCAACTGGAGGAGATGGTCGGTCCGGTTCTGCAGTTCGATTCTGCGGTGCGCCCGCCGGGCCGGGGCGCCGTAGATCAGGCGCAGTGCCGGGCCGCTGACGACCACGCCGATCAGGCCTGCGAAGAAGACCAGGCCCGAGACCATGGTCAGGAATTCGTTCCCGATCCCCGACGCGACGAAGTTGACCAGGAAGGCCAGCACGCCGATCGTGGAAAGCCTCTTGGCCAGCTCCAGATAGCGCTGCCTCCGGACCGCGTTGCTCAGCGCTTCGTGCTCGGCGGAGACGGTGGCGTAGCGCCCCTCCCACTCACGCCGCTGCTGGGCCAGCGTGACCAGGGTGGGAACGGCCCCGTGCACGGCCGCCGCGTACCCCGCCGCGGCCGGTTGCGCGGCCGCGGCGACCTTGGTCCACAGGATGTCGATCCACTCCCGCACCCCGGGGTCCTTGCTCTCCGGCCGGGGCGGGGTGTCCGGGCCGAGCAGGAAGGCCAGCACCAGAGCTGGGTTGACGCCCGCGCGAACGTCGCTCCAGCCGTTGAGCGCACCGGAGAGCTCCTTCTGGAACGCGATGCCCGCGCGCTCGGCCTCGTCGAGCCGGTCGGCCAGGTGCTGGTGCTCGCCCGGGCGGTCGCTGTGGTGCAGTCCCATGGTGCGCAGGACCACGGGCCGTGCCAGCAGCGCCATCTCGTTGGCCTGCGGGGCCCCGGTCAGCACCGGCGCGGGATCGGAGAACAGCTCGGTGAGGTGGTCGATGGTGACCGTGCGGCCGCGGAAGACCGGGGGCAGGTCGGGGCGCGTCTGCGCGACGAAGGTGGCCAGGGCCAGGTTCGCGTCGGTGACCTTGCGCCGGAACAGGGCGCGGTCGACCCGGGTGTCGCCGATGTCGTCGGTGAGCCAGGCCCCGAGGGCGTCGCGCTCGCCGGTGTCGGAGAACACCCGCACGGCCTCGGTCCAGTTCTCCTGCATGGCGGCGGCGAGCGTACCGGGGTCCTCGTGGCGCACCCCGAGGAAGTGGTACGGCGGCACCCCGCCGCGGTGGATCCAGGACCCGGAACCGGAGGGGGTCCCGTACCCGCCCGAGGGCTGTCCCTGTCCGTACCCGGAAGCCTGTCCCTGCCCGTACGTGCCGGGGTGGTGCGGCGGGGACGGCGGCGCCTGGTGCACTGCCTGCTCGTCCGCCCCGGCCATGCGTGTGTAGGCGCGGGTGGGGTCGACCTTCGCCGGCGGGGCGACCCTGGTCCCGGGCACCTGCTCGGGGGCGGAGGTCTCCATCCGGGTACGGTCGACGCCGACGCCGGTCGCGGCGTCCGGGGAGGGGGCGACCTCGGTCCGGTCCTCGCCCTCGGACGGCTGCACTGTGGTGGACGCCCACCCGCCGGAGGGCTGCACCGCCGTTGTGGCCCCCGCACGACCGCCGTCCGCGGGCAGCGTCACGAGCTGCTGCAGGAGCGCGGAGGCATCGGGGCGCCGCGCGGGGTCCTTGTCCAGGCAGGCGAGCACGACCTCCTGCAGGGGCCCCTCGAAGCCCTCCACATCGGGTTCACCGCCGAGGATGCGGGCGATGCGCGCGGCCTGGGTCGGACCGGGGAAGGCCTCC
>NZ_JADBGI010000054.1 GCF_014892575.1 Nocardiopsis coralli
CGGGTGGCGCCGCTGGCGACACCACCAACGGCAACGGCAACGGCACCGGCACCGCAGGTGCAGGTGCCGCCGCCGACGCTGGCACCGACTCCGTCGGCCACGCCGACGGCGCTGGCGCCGGGGCTGGCTCTGGCGGCTCTGCCGCTGCCACTGGCGCCACCGCTGGTGGTGGCTGCTTGCAGCCGCCCGGCTCCAAGGCGGTCATCAACATCACCGTGCCGCTGTCGGCGCTGCTGGGCTTCGGCTTCGCCTTCAAGAACCAGAACGAGACCGACACCAACAACGCCAACGACGCCGACGGCGTCGGCGGCACGGGCACCGCAGCCGTGGGCACCGCCGCAGGCGCCAACGGCACGGCAGGCACCGCCACCGCAGGTGGCACCAACACCACCGGGGCAACCGGGAACACCGGGGCGACCACCGCCCCCGGCCCCGAGCCGGGCGCCGAACCAGGCCCCGACCCCGGCGGCGGCACCGGTGGCGGTGCCACCGCCACCAACACCGCCACCGCAGGTGGCACCAACGCCAACACCGGGCCGCCCTCCGCCACCACCGGCCCGCCCTCCACTACCCCCGATTCCCCGGGCCACTCCGGTTTCCCCGGTGTGCCCGTCTCCTCCGGTGTGGCCGTGACCGAGGACGGCAACGTCCTGGCCCTGTCCGCGGTGCGTGCGATGGCGCCCACGGCCCAGATCCGCCGGTTGATCTTCGACGACCGCACCGGCCTGCCCCTGGACCTGGGCCGCGCACACCGCCTCGCACCCGGGTACCTGCGCACCGCCGCCTTCGCCGGGCACACCACCTGCGCATGGTCGGGTGGGTGCGACGTGCCGGTCTCGCAGTGCGAGGCCGACCACATCACCGAGTTCTCCCACGGCGGCGAAACCAAGGCCACCAACCTCCAGCCCCTGTGCTCCACGCACAACCGCGCCAAGTACCGCCACACCCGCACCAAGACCGAGTAAGAACCGCCCCACCAGCGGCACGAGCGCCAGCGATGCGAGCACCAGCGGTGCCGATGGCACCAGCGCCACTGGCTAGGGGCCGCCGGCTCGGCGAGCACGGGCGCGCAAGCGCCTCCGGTGCCTCCGGTGCTTGCGGTCGCTCCGGCGCCAACGGCTGAGCACATATCACTGGCCGCACCGGTTCGGTCGACCGCCCAGCATGGCCAGCCGCACCGAGTCATCCGGTACCACCCACCGCACCGCCCACCGCACCACTCATCGCATCGGCCGTGCTGGCGCCATTGGCCCTGCCGCGGGCAGGCCCTCCGACGGATCAGAGAATCTCCGAAACCGCGCCAAGCGATGCACACCCTCCCCGGCCCCTGCCTCCGACGAATGTCGCCACCATGCGCACACCCGCTCGAACGGCACCAGCACCGGCCACAGCACCGGCGGTGCCGATGGCACCAGCACCAACGGCAACAACCCCACCGGCAACGGCGCCAAGGGCGACTCGGGTGCCGAAGGCGCCGGCTCCGGTAACGCCGATACCGGCTCCGGCAACGCCGGCATTCCGTCTAGAGCCCTGGCGACTGCCGCAACTGGTCCAGCCGAGGGGCACCACACACCCCCTACCACTCTCCGCGCGCCACTCTCCGCGCACCGCGCACCGCGCACGACAAACCAAGCTTCTGGAGAATCTCCACCGCAGGCCCACCCACCCACGGCGACCAGCCCTGGCCCCACCGGGACTGACCGGGCCTGACTGGCCTGACCGCGTGACCCTGCGCGTGGCACCAGCCGCCGTTCCCGATGGTTGATAGTGCTCTTGTGAGCACCTGAAAACGTTGTCGGTGCCCTTATGGTCACTACCAACGACACAGAACCGAGCACTCTCCCTCTCGTCTCTCGACCCCACCGGGAAGCAGGGCACGACCGGGCGAT
>NZ_JADBGI010000055.1 GCF_014892575.1 Nocardiopsis coralli
GCGACCGCCGAAGACGGGGACGTCCGCGGATCTGGAGATGCTCCAAGCACCGCAGCGGCGGCCGGGCTTCGGTGGCGAGGGCGCGCACCGAGGTGCACCGCGACTCGAGATTCTCCAACTAACCAGCGGGTTTGTGGACGTACCTTCCCCCGCTTCAGAATATCCGATAAAAATGGCCCCGTGGAGTTATCCACAGGACCATTTTGTAAGTGAATAGGGGCGCCCGTAAATAGGGGTGGCGGGCGGCCGGGTGGCCGTAATAGGTAAGGGTTCTGTCCCCTTTTGGCAACTACCCATTTCTGGGCCTGGTGCGTATTGTAGAACCATGGAGAACAACACCGCTGACACCGCGAACACGGGCCCGGGCACCGCCCCGGATCCGGCCGTGGCTGCGCTGGTGGCAGCGGTGCAGGCCTTCATCACGACTTTGGCCGGTGGCGTGCCTTTCGGCACGGCCGAAACGGCGCTGGAGCGCATCAAGGCGGTGCGTGAGCAGATGGACCAGCTCACTTTCGCGATGCTGGTCCCGCTCGCGCAGATGGAGGCCTCGGGTGAATTGTTGGAGGCGGGTGGGCAGAAATCGTTGAAGGCCTATCTGACCCACGCCTGGGGCATCGGTTCCAACGAGGCGAAGCGGTTGATGGAATTGGCGCAGAGCCTGCACGAGCAGACTCTGCCCGAGACCGCGGCTGCGATCGGGGACGGCGCTCTGACCGTCGGGGAGGCGGCTGCGATCGCTTCGGGGGTCAAGCGCCAGGTCGAACAGCGCGATGTGGGTGAGGACCCGGATGAGGAGCTGTACCGGGCCAAGCTCGACCACGGGTTGGCCAACCTCAAGCGGGTCAAGCCGGCCACCTCGGTGCAGACCCTGGACCGCACCGCCCACGCCCTGGGGCTGACCTACAACCCCAACCGGGCGGAGAAGAACGAAGAGGCGGCTTTCGCTGAGCGCGGGGCGCGCCTGCAGACCTCGTTCGCTGGTTTCACGTTCCAGGCCTGGGGCCCTGCTTCTGACGGTGAGCGTCTCAAGGCCGCGCTGGCCTCGTTCACCGCCCCCTACGGCACGACCGAGAAGACGCCTGGTGGTGCCGAGGGCGCCGCCGCCTCGGGCGGCACCGGCACCACCGGTGCCGACCTCGGCCTGATCCCTGCGGGTGAGTCGGTGACCTCGCGCTACGCGCGCACCTATGACGCCCTGATCTCCGCGGCCGGGTTCGCACACGGCCACCACGGCCACACCACCACCGACACCAACGCCAACGCCAACGCCAACGCCAACGCCAACGCGGGTGGCGCCGCTGGCGACACCACCAACGACAACGGCACCGGCACCGGCACCGCAGGTGCCGCCGCCGACGCT
>NZ_JADBGI010000056.1 GCF_014892575.1 Nocardiopsis coralli
GTAGCAAGATCTACTGGGGATCATGGTGGGTGTCGGGGAGGGTTTCGACGGGAGCCGCCCTGACAGCGACGCTGGGGTGACTCAAGCAAGATCTGTCCGTGACGGACCTGATGTGGGACCTGTCCACCAGCGCTCGCGGGCCAGAGCCCCGCCCGTGGGAGTGACCTCATAGAAGCCTGTGCAGCGGTTCACTCACAGTAGATCTGTCCCCCATGGGCAGGGCCCTGGCAGCCGTCCCGTCCTCGCCTTGAGGAAGAACAGGACCCTGTCATGGTGACAGTGGGCATTGACCCGCACAAGCGCATGCACCAAGCCGTCGCCCTGGCCCAGGACGGCACCCGCCTGGGCAAACCCCTGACCACCGCCTCCGGGCCCCAAGCGGTGCACAAGCTCCTGGCCTGGGCCCGGGCCCAGGCCCGGGGCGGTCCGGTGCTGTGGGCGATCGAGGGCGGCCCCGGCCTGGGCCGCGCGGTGGCCGATGCCCTGCTGGGGGCCGACCAGCAGGTGGTGTGGGTGCCCACCCGCACCATGGCCGCCCACCGCCGCCTGAGCGGGCCGGTGGGCGCCAAGTCCGACGTGATCGACGCGGTGGCGGTGGCCCGGGCGGCCCTGGCCGAGCCCGACCTGGCCCGCCACCGCATCGACCCGGCCGTGCGGCAGGTGCGGGTGCTGGTGGACCTGCGCCAGGACTTGGTCCAGCGCCGTGTGGGCCTGGCCAACCGGCTCACGGCGATGCTGCACCTGGAGCTGGGCCTGAGCACCGCAAAGGGGCGCTTGTCCACCCGTACCGCTCTGGAGCGGCTGGAGCACCAGATCACCCGGGCCGGGGTGGAGGAGGCCGTGGGCTTCGTGCTGGCCGACCAGATCCGGGAGCTGCGGGTGCTGATCGAGCGGATCGCTGAGTGCGAGCGGGCGTTGAAGGAGCGCCTGGAGCCCCTGGCTCCGGGCCTGTTGGCGATCCCGGGGATCGGGGTGGTCTGGGCGGCGGTGCTCCTGTCGCAGGTGACTGATGTGTCGCGGTTCTCGTCTTCGGCGAAGCTGGCCCGGTGGGCGGGGTGCGCGCCGATCCCGGTGTTCTCCTCGGGCCGCCAGCGCCACCGGTTGCACCGGGGCGGCAACCGTCAGGTCAACCGGGCGTTCCATTCGATCGCGATGGTCCAGGCCCGCTCCTGCGGGCCGGCCCGGGAGTTCGTGCGGGACAAGGAAGCACACAAGGGCAGGAAGGGTGCCTACCGGGCGTTGAAGCGCCATCTGGTCGATGTGGTGTATCGGACGATGATCGCTGATCAACAGCAGCGGCAGGCCCGAGAAGCGACGCAGGAGGTTTACGGGCCCGCCGCTTGACATAGAAGCGTCCC
>NZ_JADBGI010000057.1 GCF_014892575.1 Nocardiopsis coralli
TGAGCGTCTCAAGGCGGCGCTGGCCTCGTTCACGGCCCCTACGGCACGATTGAGAAGACGCCTGGTGGCGCCGAAGGCACCACCGGTGCCGCGGGCGCCGACAGCGCCGCCGCCTTCGGCGGCACCGGTGGCGCGGGTGGCTCCGACTTGGACTTCATCCCCCCGGGCGAGGCCGTGACCTCGCGCTACGGGCGTACCTACGACGCGCTCATCAGCGCGATGGGGTTCGCCCACGGCCACCACGGCCACACCACCAAGGGGACCGGGACCGAGGCCACCGGCAAGGGCACCGAAGGCGCCAACGCCACCAGCGGCCCCACCGCTGGCGGTGACGCGGGTGCTGACCCCGTCGGCGACGGCCCCGGCGGCCCCGGCGGCTCCGCCTCCGGCGGCGCGGACGGCCCCGCCGATGACGGCTCCACCTCCGGCGGTGGCTGCTCGCAGCCGCCCGGCGCCAAGGCGGTCATCAACATCACCGTGCCCCTGTCGGCACTGATGGGCTTCGGCTTCGCCTTCAAGAACGACACCAACACCAACGCCGACGGCGTCGGCGCCGCAGACGCAACCGGGGCAACTGGCCCCGAGGCCGCAGGCGCGGCCGGGGCATCCGGGGCGACCGGGTCGCCGCCCGACCCGGTCCCCGATCCGGGCCCCGGGTCGGGCGCCGGGTCTGGCCCCGACCCCGGCGGCGGTGGCGCCGCTGCCACCGCAGGTGGCACCAACCCCAACACCGGCCCGCCCGGCTCCGCCGGTGCGCCCGTACCCACCGCCACCCCCGATTCTTCCGGCTCTGCCGGTGCGCCCGGTAACCCCGGAAACCCGGGAGACCCCGGTTCCCCCGGTGCGCCCGTGTCCTCTGGCATGGCGGTGACCCAGGACGGCACCNCCGCTGCCACCGCAGGTGGCACCAACCCCAACACCGGCCCGCCCGGCTCCGCCGGTGCGCCCGTACCCACCGCCACCCCCGATTCTTCCGGCTCTGCCGGTGCGCCCGGTAACCCCGGAAACCCGGGAGACCCCGGTTCCCCCGGTGCGCCCGTGTCCTCTGGCATGGCGGTGACCCAGGACGGCACCGTGCTCGCCCTGTCCG
>NZ_JADBGI010000058.1 GCF_014892575.1 Nocardiopsis coralli
TGGCCTCGTTCACGGCCCCCTACGGCACCACCGAGAAGACCCCCGACACCGGCGCGGGCGCCGACGGCACCGCTGCCTCCGGCGGCCCCGGTGGCGCGGGTGGCTCCGACATCGACTTCATCCCCCCGGGCGAGGCGGTGACCTCGCGCTACGGGCGTACCTACGACGCGCTCATCAGCGCGATGGGCTTCGCCCACGGCCACCACGGCCACACCCACACCAACACCTCCGGGGCTGGCGCTGCTGCCGGTGCCGGAGGTGGTGGCGGCGCGGACGGCACCGAGACTGACGCCGACTCTGTCGGCGACGCCGACGGCCACGGCCCCGGCGGCTCCGCCTCCGGCGGCTCCGCCTCCGGCGGCTCCGCCTCCGGCGGCGCGGACGGCACCCCCGATGACGGCTCCACCTCGGGCGGGGGCTGCTCGCAGCCGCCCGGCACCAAGGCGGTCATCAACATCACCGTGCCCCTGTCGGCACTGCTGGGCTTCGGCTTCGCCTTCAAGGACCAGAACGAGACCGACACCGCCGACGCCAACGGCGCCAACGGCGCCGACGGCGTCGGCGCCGCAGGCGCAACCGGGGCAACTGGCCCCGAGGCCGCAGGCGCGGCCGGGGCATCCGGGGCGACCGGGGCGCCGCCCGGCTCGTGCCCCGGTTCGGCCCCCGGGTCGGGCCCCGGTTCGGGCCCCGGTTCGGGCGCCGGGTCTGGCCCCGACCCCGGCGGCGGTGGCGNACCAAGGCGGTCATCAACATCACCGTGCCCCTGTCGGCACTGCTGGGCTTCGGCTTCGCCTTCAAGGACCAGAACGAGACCGACACCGCCGACGCCAACGGCGCCAACGGCGCCGACGGCGTCGGCGCCGCAGGCGCAACCGGGGCAACTGGCCCCGAGGCCGCAGGCGCGGCCGGGGCATCCGGGGCGACCGGGGCGCCGCCCGGCTCGTGCCCCGGTTCGGCCCCCGGGTCGGGCCCCGGTTCGGGCCCCGGTTCGGGCGCCGGGTCTGGCCCCGACCCCGGCGGCGGTGGC
>NZ_JADBGI010000059.1 GCF_014892575.1 Nocardiopsis coralli
TGAGGTGATCTCAGTGAGTTTGCTTTTCGATAGTGGTCAGCGCCAACGCAGCTTGCACGATCACCCCGATCTTGGACGGGCTCATCGTGGTGTGGTGCAGCACTCTCCACCGGCCGGTGAGTACCGCCATCGCGCGCTCGCCGATGCACCGCAGGCCGCGTAGGAGCCGGTTGTGGGCCCGGTCATCGACATGCCAGCGGTGCTCGTCGACCTCGGGCGGACGCTTGATCGGGGTGCGCACACCCACCCCGGCGCCCTCATAGCCTGCATCGGCCAACACCACCAACCCCTCGGCGGTGGCCTTGTGCAAAAGCGGGAACACGTGCAGGCGGGCGGCGGTGATATCGGCCGTGGACCCGGGCTCGACCTGCGACACCCACACCGGTTCCCCACGAGCATCGGACAGGAACTGGATGTTGCCGCCGTGGTGGTGTTTGTGGCCGCTGTACCAAAGGTCGCTCTCACCAGAGGGGCCCGGCTCCGAACAACGGTCACAAGGAAACAGTTTTCCGTCCAGGATCAGGGGATCTTCGGGGCTCAGGCGGGCGTGTCCGAGGACCTCGTGCAGGTCGGGAGCCTGGTCGGCCAGCACGTCGACACCCTCGTCGACGTAGCGGTAGCCGGTGGCCCGGGAGATGTCGTTGTCCCTGGCCAGAGCGTCGATAGCGGTGTCATCGCGAAACCACCGCAAGATCAGGACTGCTTGTTTGTAGCAGGTCAGGGCGCGGGTTCCTGTGCGGGTGCCGCGGCGTCGGCGTTCGGCGTTCAGCAGGGCCGAAAGGTGCCAAGTGGTGGCTTGGTCCACGTCGAGGGTGGCAGTATAGGGAACCACGTGGAGCCTTTCATGGTGGTCCGGCAAGATTCGACACCTCGCCTTCTACCTGGGGCTCCACGTCTGTGTCAGGGGAACGGAAGTTCACCCATGCACGCACCTCTTGTCTTGATTGCCGGTTTTCTACTGATTCCCAGTCACTGAGATCACCTC
>NZ_JADBGI010000006.1 GCF_014892575.1 Nocardiopsis coralli
GTGGATAACTCCACGAGCACCCTTTTCTCGGATATCCTGAAGCGGGGGAAGGCGCGCTTGAAAATCCGCACGGCCTTGGGAGAATCTCCAACCCGGCCACCGCACACGTGTTACCCCTGACACTCAATGCCCTGCCGGGAGTGCGCGGGGCCCGGAGTCCGCCCGCACACCCGCCACTCCCCGACACTCAATGCCCTGCCGGGAGTGCGCGGGGCGTGCTTGTGCTTCCGCAGGAGCGAGCCACCGCCCGCACGCCGCAACCGTTGGTCGCAATGAAACACCCAAGGGGGATAGCAGTGACCACCGTTCCTTTGGGCGGGCGGGGGCCTTGGGGGTGAAGGGGGTTCGTCGATGCGGGTCGGGTCAGCCCGGCGAACAGGGCCGGAACGCACACCCGAGGCGCCCCGAACAACCACGCAGCACGCCGACGCATCCGCGCCAAGTTCAGGGATCGGGGGTGGCGCCGACGAGGGTTGCGTGCAGGCCCGGCCGGGCTACGATCCCGACCCCCGACGAACCACCACCCCCGAGGCAACACCACAGAACACCCCACCCCACATGACCCCCGACACCCCCACGCACAACCGACCCCGCAACCTCACACCCGAACCAATCGCGGGTGCCGGTCTCCGAGACCCGGTATCCAAGACCGTCCCCGGCCCCGAGCTCCGGAACAGGATCCGTGCGGGAAACCGTGAACCTCCCCGGCCCCTCGGCGCTACGTACTACGCAGCGCCGCCGGACCGCCCGGTGGCCGCGGACACGAGGAGGGCCGATGGTGGGAACGCCACCGGGAACGCCAGGGGCTTCAGGGACGCCCGTGTCACCGGGACGGACGGGCGGACCCGGCACAGCCGCGGAGACGGGCGCGGTCGACGCACCGTCGTGGCCGGTCGTGCTCCGCACCGAACTGACGCGGCTCAGGCGGGGGTTCCCGCTCTGGTACAGCGTCCTGCTGCCGGCGTTCCTGATCCTCCCGCTCGGGCTCATCACCGCGTTCTCCCCCGAGGCGCAGGCGGGCCGGGCGTGGGACACCTGGATCCAGGTGGTGCTCATGTTCTGGGGCGTGCTCCTACCGATGAGCGCCGCGCTCTACGCGGGGGTCGCCGAACGGCAGGACGACGACGCGCGGCGGCTGCTGTACACCTACGCGTTCCCGCGCAGCCGTCTGCTCATCGGCAAGTTCCTGGCGCTGGCTGTCCTGAGTCTGGTGTCGGCGTTCCTGCTCATCGCCTTCTTCCTCCTGTTGGGCGCGGGTCTGGGCCAGACCGGGGGCCTCGGGAAGATCGCCGTGGGCACCCTGGTTCCGTGGGCGGCCTTCCTCGGGGCGCTCGCGCTGTGCCTGGTCATCACCAACGCGTGGGGCTTCACGGCGACGATGTGCACGGGTGTGGCCGGGATGATGTTCGGCGCCCTGCTCGCCGACAAGGTCGTGTGGTGGGTGATCCCGCTCGCCTGGCCGATGCGCATGGTGGTTCCGATCGCGGGGATCGAGGCGTCCGGCGTTCCGCTGCCCGATCACCACCCGCTCAACGACCTGACGGTGCTACCGGTCGGGGTGGGCATGTCCCTCGCCCTGGCCGCGGTCCTGCTCGCCGTCGGTGCCCGTTACGTGAACCGGAAGGAACTGTGATGACCGAGGCGCTGCGGGTGTCGGGCGTGGAGAAGACGTTGGGGCGTTCCTTCGGCAAGCGGGGCGGCCACCCTGCTCTGCGGGGCGTGGACCTGAGCGTGCGGGCCGGGGAGGTCTACGGGCTGCTCGGGCCCAACGGCGCCGGCAAGACGACCCTGATGAAGACGATCGCGGGGCTGCTGCGCCTGGACACGGGGCAGATCTCGGTGTTCGGGCGGCCCCTGGACACGGACTCCCGCCGCGCGCTGGGCACTCTGATCGACGGTCCGGGTCTGTGGCCCCGGATGAACGCGGCCGAACACGTGCGCGTGCACACCAGGCTGCGGGGCGTCCCTGAGGCATGGGGGCACGAGGCCCTTGAGGTGGTCGCGATGGCCGAGCTCGCCGACCGCCGGGTCTCCGCGTACTCGCTGGGTATGCGGTGGCGGTTGGGGATCGCGCTGGCGCTCGTGTCCCGGCCGTCCCTGCTCGTGCTGGACGAGCCCACCAACGGTCTGGACCCGCTCGGGATGCGGGACATGCGCGGGCTTCTGCGGCGGCTCGCGGCGGAGGGTACGACCGTGTTCGTCTCCAGCCACCAGCTGGACCAGATCGCCCGGACCTGCGACCGCGTCGGGGTCCTGGTGGACGGCGCCACACGGTACGAGGGCACGCTCGAGGGTCTGGCGGCCGGCGGGGACCTGGAAGAGGGGTTCCTGGACCTGGTGTCCGAGGGCGCCGCGTAGGGGTTGCGCCCGGGCCGCCGCCCACGCGCCGGCCCGAGTGGGGGCGCCCGGCCCACAAGACGGGTCGGCCGGGCGCCCGGGGCTCAGTCGTCGTGCAGGGTGATCGCTGCGGTCGGACACACCTGTGCGGCTTCGTGCACGTCGGCGTGCAGGTCCGCGCCGGGTTCCGGTTCCAGCAGTTCGACGATGCCGTCCTCCTCGCGCTGGTCGAAGACGTCCGGCGCGATCAGGACGCACTGGCCGGCCCCGCAGCACGCGTCCTGGTCCACGGTGATCTTCATTCCGGGCCCCTCCTCACTCGTCGGGGTGTTCGCGGCGTCGGTCACCAGCGGACCGGGACCTCGCGCAGGCCGCCCACGAGGAGCCCTTCGACCCGTTCGAGGTGCTCGGGCGGCGATGCCAGTTCGAGGGTGGGGAGCTCGCGCAGGAGCACCTCCAGGGTCACCTGGAGTTCGGTGCGGGCCAGCGCTTGCCCGAGACAGGAGTGCGCCCCCGTCCCGAAGGCCAGGTGCGGGTTGGGGACACGCTCCAGGTCCATCCCGTCGGGGTCGCTGAACACATGCTCGTCGCGGTTGGCGGCGGCCATGCTGCACACGACGGCCGATCCCTCGGGAACGGTTTCGCCGGCGACCTCGGTGTCCTCGGTGACCATGCGGGTCAGCCCGAAACCTTGGTTGGCGTCGGCGCGCAGGGACTCCTCGACCGCGGTGCGCACCTTCGACGGGTCCGAGACCAGGCGTTCCCAGCGGCTGCGGTCGGCCAGGAGCATCGAGACCATCTTGCCGATCATGTTCGCGGTGGTCTCGTGCCCGGCGATCAGGAGGCCCATCGAGGTGCCGAGGAGTTCGGTGTCGTCGAGGCCGTCCTCGCCGCTCTCCCGCTGTTCGATGAGCGCGCTGATGAGGTCGTCGGCGGGTTCGGCGTGCTTGGCCTCGATGTGCCCGGCCATGTAGTCGACGAACTCCCGCTGGGCCGCCTGCATCTCCTGGCCGGTGTAGCGGGTGAGGTTCAGGAGGGTGTCGGACCAGCGCGAGAAGCGTTCCCGGTCCTCGGCGGGCACCCCCAGCATGTCGCAGATGACGAAGACCGGGAGCGGGAAGGCCAGGCTCGCCTTGAGGTCGGCGGGCTGCCCGGAGGCGGTCATGTCCCGGATGAGGTCCTCGGCGATCCGTTCCATGCCCGGCCGGAGCTGACGCATGCGTTTGGCGGTGAACCAGCGGCCGACCAGGCGCCTCCACCGCAGGTGGTTCTCGCCGGTGGAAGGCACCATCCGGGACAGGTCGGCCGAGTCGTCCCCGGTCTCCCCGGCGTCCCCGGCGGTGCTCCCCACACGGATGTCCCGTTCGAAGCGGGGGTCGGCGAGCATCGCCTTGACGTCCTCGTGGCGGGTGAGCAGCTTGGCCGGTGCCCCGTTGGGCAGGTGCACGTCGGCCACCGGACACTCGCGGCGCAGACCCTCCCATTCCCTGGGCGGTTCGAGCGCGGACTCCGGCGTCAACGGATAGGGCAGTGCATGTTCCTGCGGACTCATCGAGCCTTCCCTCTCGTGCTGCGGGGTGCGCGTGCGGGCACGCCCCGCGCGGATCGCGGCCGGGGGATGTGGTCGGTGCGGGCAGGATCGTGCGGCGGTACCGGGTCACGGTTCTGCACCCGGAATTGAGATGACGCTATCGCTTGCCGCGCGAGGGGGTCAAGAAAAGTGAGAGTCGACTCTCGGTCGATAGGGTGAGCCACATGAGTACCGAGGCCCCGAGACGGCTGCGCGCTGACGCGGCCCGCAACAGCGAGAGGATCGTGCGAGCCGCCCGCGACGTCTTCGCGGAACAGGGCCCGGACGCCCGCCTGGACGAGGTCGCCCGCCGCGCGGGGGTGGGCGTGGCCACGCTCTACCGGCGCTTCCCCGACAAGGCCGTCCTGGTGCGTGCGGTCCTGGACCAGGCCTTCCACGAACGTGTCGCCCCCGTCATCGAGGAGGCAGCGCAGGGGGACGACGCCCACGCCGGACTGGTCGCCGTGCTCGACGCGACGATGTCCCTGCTGGCGAGCGAGTACAACACCCTCTCGGCCGCGGGCGACCTGGGCGTGCTGACCATGGACTCCCGGCGGGCCTTCTTCGAGCAGATCATGGGCCTCGTCCGGCGTGCGCAGGAGGAGGGGGCCGTGCGCGGCGACCTCGAACCCGAGGACGTGCCCCGGTTCATGATCATGCTCGCCAGCGTCCTGGTGACCATGGAGCGCGGCAGCGAGGGGTGGAAGCGCTACCTCGCCCTCCTCGGCGACGCCCTCTCCCCCGAAGCGGCGCACCCCCTGCCCCCGCCCCCTCCCGTGATCCGCCCGTTCTGAGGCCCGCGCCGCGGTGCCGCGGTGTGCCCCGGAGCCGTGGCCGGAGCGCGGTGCACCCGCCATAAGCTGGACGACATGTCTGATCTCGCCCACACGAAGCGGGGTGGCCTCCGGTGAGGAACGCCGCCACCATCGTGTCCTTCGTCGTCTTCATCGTCGCCTTCGTCGCCACCCGCGACCTCACGCGGACCTTCCTGGCGTCCTGGGTCGACCTGGGAGGCGTCGCGCTCTGGGCCGCCTCCTTCGCCTCCTCCGTCGCGCTGGCCGGCTTGGCCGCCGGGCTCGTGCTCCAGATCTTCCGGTTCTTCGACCGCGGCTGACCCCTCGGGGGAACCGGCCGGAAACCGCCGCGTTCCACGGATTCCCGGGGCCCGTGTGCGTGCGCCATGATGTGCGCATGGGTTTGCGAGAGCGGAAGAAGGCGGCCACACGTGCCGCGATCCGACGCCAGGCGCTGGCGCTCATCCGGGAGCAGGGGTACGAGGCGACAACCACCGAACAGATCGCCGAGGCCGCGGGTGTCTCGGCGAGCACCTTCTTCCGCTACTTCCCGACGAAGGAAGAGGCGGTCCTCACCGAGGACGTGTTCGCCCGGGTGCACCGCTACTTCCTCGACGAACCCGCGGAGACGCCCCTCACCGACGCCCTGCGCTCGGGGGTGCGGCGCGCGTACGCGGAGATGAGCGGCGAGGACCGCGACGAGGACCTCGACCGGCGCCGGCTCATGTTCACCGTGCCGGAGCTGCGTTCGGCCCTGATCGCCCGGCACGCCACCGGGATCGGTGAGCTCGCCGAGGCCGCCGCCGAACGCACCGGACGGCCCGCGTCCGACCTCGACGTGCGCGCTTGGGCGGGCGCGTGCATCGGGGTGCTGTTGTCGGTCTCGCTCGCCGTCGCCGAGGAGGGCGGGGGCGAACCCGCGGACTTCCCCGACCTGCTCGACAGCGCGATCGCCCGCGTGCAGGGCGGCGCGCTGGACCTCTGAGCCGGGCGCGCGTTCCGGGGCGCCCGGGGGCGGCCGCGCGGATTGTCGGTGCCGGGTGTTGGTATGGGTAGCGGCCCCCAGAACCCGGTCACGGAGAGGTACGCCCGTGCTCCTTCCCCCCACCCACGACGAGTTGCTGCGGATGCCCTGGGCGAAGCACACTTCGA
This sequence comes from Nocardiopsis coralli, assembly GCF_014892575.1. Lineage (GTDB taxonomy): Bacteria > Actinomycetota > Actinomycetes > Streptosporangiales > Streptosporangiaceae > Nocardiopsis > Nocardiopsis coralli. The sequence goes on from NZ_JADBGI010000006.1 coordinate 5,854, forward strand.
GGCTCAGGCCGAAGCACGGGCCGAAAGAGCGCAAGACGAGGCAGGGCTGGATGCACCCGCTGGTCTGCCACCTCATCGACACGATGGAGGTCGCGCGGCTGCTGTACCACCGCTTCCTCGGGCCGGAGGTGCGCAAGGAACTGGACGAGGTCTTCCGACCACTCACCGACGGGGACTCGCAGCAGACCGTGAAGTGGGTGGCGCTGCTGTGCGGGCTGCACGACCTCGGCAAGTTCTCCCCGGCGTTCCAAGGCGTCTCCGTGGAGGTAGCGAAGAAGCGCTTTCCGCACAGTGAGCACGAGTTGCTGGACGGCTGCGCGGCCCGGCGCGGCAGGAAGCAAGACACCCCGCACGGGATCAGTACCGGCGTGCACCTCGACGTGCTCCTGCGCGGTCTCGACGCACCGGTGACCACCCGCATCGTGCTGAGCCAGGTGTTGGCCGGCCACCACGGATATTTTCCGCCCCCCTCCGTACTCGCGCGATATCGGGACGCCAGGGGCGGCCTGCACAGGGAGGACATCGGGCAAGGTCTCTGGCGCGAAGGCCGGTCCGCCATGCTGCACGAGCTGGCGCGGCTCGCCGGCGTGGTCTTCGATGATCCGCGCTGGGCAGACGTACGTGTGACCTCTCGTGCCGTGCTCTGTCTGGCGGGGCTGACCACGATCTCCGACTGGTTGGCGTCGGACACCACGTACTTCCCCTACGCCAAGGACCCCGACTGCCTGGACGAGTACCGGGCCCGATCCGAGGCACGTGCGCACAGGGCCATGAATGTGACGGGGTGGCACCCTTGGCGGCCCGGCGAGCACACGGGCTTCACGGACATCTTCGCGGAGCAGCTGAGCCGGGACAGCGCGGAGACCGTCGAACCGCGCCCCCTGCAGCGTGAGGTGGAGCAGCTGGTCGATACCTGCCGGGAACCCGGTGTGCTGGTGATCGAGGCACCCACCGGCGAGGGCAAGACCAAGGCTGGCCTCCAGGCGGCCGCACGCCTGTCCCACGTGCTGGGACTGGGCGGGCTCTACTACTCCACACCGACCCGGGAACTCAGTCGCCAGACCTACGACGACGCACGCGCCCTGCTCGACGGACTCGGCTCCGACCTCGAGGTGAACGTCGTCTACTCGGGGTCGGCAAAGGAACAGAAGGAGATCGAGGCGGCGAACCAGGCCACGGCCGGCAGCACCATCAACCCGACAGGGGTGGAGGGTGAGGACGATGCGGGCGAGGACGGTTGCGCCCTTCGTGCGTGGGACTGGTTCGCGAGCAAGAAAGGGTTGGCCTTCCCGGTGGGGGTGGGCACCGTCGACCAAGCACTCAAGTCCGTGATCCGGGGAGGGCACAACTTCCTCGGCATGGCGGCGCTGAGCAACAAGGTCGTGGTGATCGACGAGGTGCACTCCTACGGCGCGTACACCACACGCATCGTCAAGCAGCTCATCTGGTACTGCGGTTGGTTGGGCTCGCCCGTAGTACTCATGTCCGCGACTCTCTCCCCGGAGCAGCGCGTCGAGCTGATCGAGGAATGGCACGCCGGGGCGGAGGGCCGTGTTCCACTCCCCCAGAGCACCAAGGACACCGGCTCGACGCCATGGAAAGTCACCTGGAGCCGGGACATGGCGAGGCCCAGGACATTCCGCCTGTCGGAGGTCGCGAGGAAAAGGGGGCCGGTACGGCTGAAGCGCCTACCTGAAAGCCCGGAAACCATCGCCGACCATGTCGAGAAGCTCGTGGACCAGGACGGCACCGCCCTGGTCGTGCTCAACACGACGGCACGGGCCAAGACCGTGCACGACCTGCTCGAGGAGCGGTACAAGAAGCGTTCCGGCTCCCCCGAGCTGATCCATTTCGAAGGGGACCACCAAGGTGAACAGCGCCGGGAGATCAAGGGCCGGATCGACGCGCACCTCGGCAAGAAGTCCCTGCCGGATCGACATGCGATCGTGGTCGGCACGCCGGTACTCGAACACGGCATGGACATCGACGCGGACGTTCTCGTCAGCGACCTGTGCCCGATCGACCTGCTGTTCCAACGGACAGGGAGGCTGCACCGCCACGCTCGCGGCACTCGCCCGTCCAACCTGTCCGTGCCCACGCTGTACGTCGCCGATATCGAACCTGCGGTCCTTGCAGCAGTGCCCGCGGGAAAGAAGCGCAAGAACCTGAAGTTCACCCCGTATGTGTCGAACGTCTACGAGCAGTGGATCCTCGGCCGTTCCCGCGCCATTCTCGAGGAGGTTTTCCCTGGCGAGCAGTGGCGCCCCTTCGATGAGGTCGGTGAGCAGATCCACCGGGTCTATTCGGAGGCGGATTCCATCGAGCCGGAGAAGGGGTGGGAAGACGCATGGCGAGCGGCGGAACGGAAATACCTCCGAAAGCTCGAAGACATGGAGGCGGACGCTCGGGCGGTCCTGATCCCGCTGCTCCGCGGACCCCAGCAGATCCACTTGGTGACGGAGCGCCGTGCACCGGCCGGCAGCACCCGCCAGTCGCAAGGGAGTCACGACGACCGCAAGTACCGCCGTCCTTGAGTCGAGCGTACGACCGCACAGGCGATCCCCATTTCTCCCACTTTTCCCACACAATGAACCCGAGTCCCGATAGAGTGACCGTCCCCCTACCCCCGGAGTTTTGGTGACCCTCTGCCGCTTCAACCTGCTCGACGAACAGTGGATCCCTGTCATCACAACCTCAGGTGAGTCCACGGAGCTCGGCATCCTCGACGTCTTCCGGAGATCGGGCGACCTTCGCTGCATCCGCGGTGAGTCGCCCGTGGTCACCGCCTCGCTGTACCGGCTCCTACTGGCATTCCTGCACCGGTCCCTCGACGGGCCAAAAGATGAAGATGCCTGGGGCGAACTCTGGGCGAGCCGCCCCGGATCGCAGGCCCTGAAGGATCTGGATAAGCACGGGGAATCACACCGTGATGCCTTCTGGCTCCTGGGCGGCGAGCGACCGTTCTTCCAATGCCCGAACCCCTCCGGGGTCAGGAGCCCCGCCTCTCAACTACTCCTGCACAGAGCCACGGGCAACAACACGACCTTGTTCGACCACACGGTGGACTCGGACCAGGCCGTGCTTCCCGCCGACGTTGCGGCCCGTTGGCTGGTCGCGGTGCAGTTCTACGACACCGGTGGACTGAAACCTGGGCGGTTGTCCAGTGTCGCCTCGCACGGCAACAGCTTCGGGACGGTTCTTCTCGAAGGCTCGACCCTCTGGGAAACCCTGATGCTCAATGCGGTCGTCTACGCCCCTGAGTGGCAGCTCCCTATTGGCCTGGGTGGAGCTCACGACTGCGCCGTCTGGGAACGCACGAGCCCTCCCTCACCAGAATCCGTCAAAGACGTGCGCCCGAAGGGCTGGGCCCACCTCCTCACGCTTCCCACGCGCAACATCCTCCTGCACTGGGTCGAGAAGGACGGTGCTCCCCATGTCGACGCGGTGGTGGTCTCGCCCGGCGAACAGCTCGCGAAGAACCTGGACAGCGAAATGATGGCCGCATTCGCAGAGCGTGAGACCAAAGGGAAAAAGAAAGAGGTCGATCCGGTCAAGCTGGAGATGCTGCGAGGGGTGTGGCGTCACGCCACCGACCTTCTCCTGCCGACCGAGAACCACGACGGAGCCCGCCGACCGGCGACGGTCTCCGCTGCGGCCGATCACGTCGATTACGGAAGGATCGACCCCGGAAAAACGGTCACCCTCCGTGTCTTCGGGCAGAAGCTCATGTCCAATCCGGGAGCGGTCGAGTACTGGTCCGAAGAAGCGTTTCCGATCAAGCTCTCTCTCCTCGTGGCACAGGACCGCGGATGGAGTCTCGATCTCGCGTTCGGGCACTCCGTGAAGCTGGCCGACGACGTCGGTAAGGCGCTCCAGGGGATGCTGCGCACCTACCGCGGAGAGCTCCGTGCATCGTTCGACCGCTACGAGCACTGGAGTTTTCTCGCTGAACGGTACTGGCCGCACCTGGACACCGGGTTCCAACGCTTGCTGCACGACGTCGGCGACCTGGTGGGGCGGCGTGATCCGGGCGACCCCCAAGGGCTTTCCGAACTCCGCGAACTACTGGATGAATGGCAAAACCACGTGCGGACCACGGTCGACCAGGCCCTCGACACATGGCTGGAGCGTTCCCCCGGAGGCTCCCCCCGTCAGGTGTTCGAGCTCGCAAGCACAGAAATGATCGCACGGTCGAATGTGAACAAGGCCTTCGACAACTTCGACGAGGCGATAGATCCGGACATCGCTCGAAGGACAGCACCGTGAACAAAGGGAAAGCGGATAACCCCCACCAGGGGTACGTGAACGAGCTTTACACGATGGGCTGGAAACTGAACTCGGGCCAAGCACAGGCCGTCGCGCAGGCAAGACGGCAGCTGGCGCGTTTCCGCCGCAGTCTCACCGAAGACAGGTACATCGATGACGTCTACGACGTGCTCCTGAAGTTCGAAAGAATCCCCGCCGCGCACGAGGGGCCTTGCCTGCTCATCGGCGGCCTCTACGCGCTGCACCCCGACAACGGCACCTCTTCACCCAAACGGTGGCCACTGTGTGCTGCCCTCGCGGAGTCCTCCTCCGCTGAAGCCAGGGTCCGCCAGCTCATCGGCGCGTCCCAAACCAGCAACGAGGCGCTCGAGCACTACCTCCGCCAGGCGGTCCGTCTCGTGTCACGCGCACCGGAACAGCGGCCACTCGACTACAACCAGCTCCTCTGGGACCTCATTCACCTCAGCAGCGGAGATGAGACGAGGGCGCGCCCCGTACGCCGGCGTTGGGCACGGGACTTCCGCCATCAGGTGCACACGAGCCAGACCTCCGACAAGAAGGATGCGACCTGACGACCATGATCATCGAACTGCACCTCATCCAGTCGTTCCCGGCGAGCAACCTCAACCGGGACGACCTGGGCCAACCCAAATCGGTCACCTTCGGCGGTGCTCTGCGCGGACGGGTCTCCAGCCAGAGCCTCAAGAAGGCCGCGCGTTCGCTCTTCCCCCACGTCGGCCTGGCCGAGGGCGAGACCGCTTGGCGCACCAAACGCCTGGTCCAGCAGGCGGCCGCGGAGCTGGAGGAGGGCGATGAGGAACAACGGGTGGCCGTGGTGACCGAAGCGCTCCGCCAGATGGGGTTCGGCGTGGAGTCCACCGGTCTGACCGAATACCTGCTCTTCGTCGGCAGGCGGGCCGTGGATGACCTCGTCGCGTTCTGCCGGGAGAACCAGGACTGGCTGCTGAAGGAGGATGCGAAGCGGGCCGACAAGATCGCCAAGGCCAAGACCGACCAGGCCAAGAAGAAGCTCAAGAAGGAAGAGAAGCCACCGAAGAAGGCGGCCCAGGCTGCGAAGCGGATCCTCGACGCCCGCCGTGCGGTCGACATCGCGCTCTTCGGCCGCATGATCGCCGACAACAAGGACTTCAACGTCGACGCGGCCTCCCAGGTCGCGCACGCCATCTCCACCCACGCGGTGGCGGGCGAGTTCGACTTCTACACCGCCGTCGACGACCTCAAGCCCGACGACGAGGCGGGCGCCGACATGATCGGCACGGTCGACTTCAACGCGGCCTGCTACTACCGCTACGCCAACCTCGACCTAGGCCAGCTCCAGCACAACCTGTTCGGCAAGGCCGCCAAGCCCGAGGACATCGACGAGGACCTGCTCCAGCGGGCCACCAGCGCGTGGCTGAACGCCTTCGTCCGGGCGGTCCCCAGCGGCAAGCAGAACTCCATGGCCGCCCGCACCATGCCGGACACCCTCCTCGCGGTGGTGCGCGACAGCGGTTCCTGGAACCTGGCCAACGCCTTCCTCGACCCGGTTCCGGGCAAGGGGGTCATGGGCGCCTCGACCGAACTCATGTGGAAGCACTTCCAGCAGCTGCGCGGGTTCTACGGCGAGGAGGAGATCCGCGCGGTGGCGATGGCTTCGCTCTCCGGCGACCTCGAGAAGCTCGAGGTTCCCGAGAGCGAGCAGGCCGCCAGCCTGCAGGCGTTCACGAGCAAGGTCCTGGGTGAGGCCCGTGGCTGAGGGCCCGGTCCTGGCTCTGCGGTTCGACGCCCCGATGCAGTCCTGGGGCGTGCGCTCGCGTTTCACCCACCGCGACACCATGCAGGAGCCCACCAAGTCGGGTGTGGTCGGGGTGCTGGGTGCGGCGCTGGGCATCGGGCGCACGGACAAGCCGGAGATCAAGCAGCTGGCCGACCTGCACATGGCGGTGCGGGTCGAGCGCGAGGGCATCGTGGAGCGCGACTACCAGGTCTCCACCGACGTTCCCACGACGAAGGGCACCGGGCACCGCAACGTCGTCAGCCACCGCTATTACCTGGCCGACGCGCTCTTCCTTGTGCTGTTGCAGGGCGAGCGCGCCTTGCTGGAGCGGGTCGCCGAGGCCGTCCAGCACCCCCGCTGGCCCCTGTTCTTCGGGCGCAAGGCCCACGTTCCGGCCTCGCCGTTGATCCTCGCCCCGGAGCGCGGGTTCGGTACCGGTCTGCGCCCCGAGGGCAGCCTCGAGCAGGCCCTGCAGGAGCACCCGTGGCAGGAGGAAAGGCCTGAGCTGATCAAGGACATCGAGAGCGACCCGTGGCTGCGCACGGTCACCGACGTCGAGGCGCACGAGCCCGAGCGGGAAGCGCGGTACGACGTCCCGGTGACCTTCGAGTCCGGCAACCGGAAGTTCCAGCAGCGGTACGTGCGCGTCGGCCGTGTTCCGGTCCCGCAGAGCGACGCCCAGCCGGAAAGGGAAAGCCCGTGTACCTGAGCCGACTGCGCCCGAGCATCCGCTCGCGTGCCTACCGCCGCGACCACGCGGACGTGCAGCACATGCACCGCACCCTGATGTCGGCCTTCCCCGAGGTCGACGCCGACGGGTCCGCGCGCAAGGAGAACGGGCTGCTCTGGCGCCTGGACCGCTCGGACGCAGGCCACATGCTGCTCGTGCAGAGCGCCGTCGAACCCGACTGGGCACAACTGCCCGACGACTATTTGGCCGCGCCGGCGGAGACCCGGTCCATGGCGGCGGTCTTCGAGGCGATCGTGCCCGGCCGTGAACTGGCCTTCCGCTGCACGGCCAACCCCACGCGCATCGTGCGGGACCCGAAGGCCCCGAAGTTCGAACGGGGACGGCGGGTGGCCCTGCACGACGAGAAGAGCCGGCTGGGCTGGATCGCACGCAAGGGTGAACAGCACGGGTTCGAGATCCCGGCGACCCACGACGGCGCCCTGGCCGTGGACGTCGTGCCCCTGCCGCCCGCGATCGGTTACAAGGGCACGTCGTCGCGGCGCAGCAAGATCACCGTGTCGCCGGCGCAGTTCGACGGCCGCCTGGTGGTGACCGACGCCGACGCTTTCGCGGAGGCGGTCCGCACCGGCATAGGCCGCGCGAAGGCGTACGGCTGCGGCCTGCTGAGCCTGGCCCCGGTGCCGTTCGTCTGACACGGACACCGGACCGGGGCGGGGCCGACAGCGCGGCCCCGCCCCGGTTCCGGGTCAGCCCTGCGGGATCAGGGCGATCGTGTGCTGGGTGTCCGCCTCGACCGCGTCCTCGCTGTAGTGCAGCGGGACGTAGTCACCCTCGCGCCACGGGTCGACGTGGTCGTCGTAGTGCGGGCTGTCGGGGTCTCCGGACTGGCCGGGGCCGTTGACGGCGAGGGAGGAGTCCCACTCGCCGACGTCCAGGACCATGCGGTACGAGGCGCCCGCGTTGTGCCGGTACTCGGACTGGTCCATCCCGGACCGGTTCACGGTGTGGTTGGAGCCCTGACGCTCGAACGGCCCCAGGTCGCCGTCGAGGGGGTGCTCGAACACCGTGTGGTGCAGGTCGCCCCAGCGCCACTGGGAAGGGTCCGCACCCAGGGATCCGGCGACGTCCTCGTAGGCCGCGGCGAGGGACTCGACGAGGATCCGGTCGCGCTCCGCCTCGGGGTCGCCGTCGAGCCACTCCTCCGGGTGGTGCAGTGCGTCCAGCAGTGCCCCGGCGTCCTCGGTGTGGTCGGCGAAGGCGGCGAGTTCGGGCGAGACCGCCTCGTAGAAGGCCGGGCCCAGGTGGCGGGCGAACCAGGTCTGGTACAGGGCGGCGGGCGCGGAGTCCACCGTGTGGTCGCCGTCCCAGCCCGTCAGGAGCTCGGCCGCGGCGCTCGCCTCGGCGTCCCTGCCGATGATGCTCTCCAGCAGGGGCAGCGCCTCGCGCACGGTCAGGTCGACGTCGTCGTTCTGCAGGTCGCCGGCCTCCTCCAGGGTGTGCGGGTCCCCGCCGCCGAGCACCTCGGTGATGCGGTCCTGGCGGAAGCCGGGGTCCCACTCGTAGCCGAGGTTGTTGTCCTCGGGCTGGTTGTACTCGTTGGCCGTGGAGAAGAAGCCCTCGTCGGGGTTGTGCACGTACGGCAGGTCGTCCCGGAACCCGTCCCACTCGTGGCTGCCGTCGCCGGGCACGGGGAGCAGGCCGTCGTCGTCGCCGCGGTCGGGCACGCGCCCGGCCGCGACCCACCCGATGTCGCCGTGCACGTCGGCGTAGGTGTAGTTCATCGGCGGTCCGCCCCAGCCGTCGAGGACCGAACGGAACGCGTCGAAGTCCTCGGTCTGCATGAGTTCGAGGCTGTTGAAGTAGGCGGTGGTGCCGGGCTCGGTCCAGGTGGTGCGCACGGCGTAGGCGGTGTCGGAGTCGGTGTCCTCCGAGATCACGGGGCCGTGGTGGGTGAAGCGCAGCTCCACCTCCTCGGTCGAGCCGTCGGGAAGGGTCAGCTCCTCGGTGACCGTGTCCATCTGCTTCCACTCGCCGTCGTGGCGGTAGCGGGTGGGGTCGTCGGGGTCGACGTCGTAGAACAGCAGGTCCTGCTGGTCGGCGGCGAGGAAGGTGAGCCCGAAGGCGGCCGTCCCGTTGTGCCCCATCGCCACGCCCGGCAGGAACGGTTCACCCGCGCCGACGACGTCGACCTCCGGGGAGGTCAGGTGCACGACGTAGCGGAGCGCGGGCGCCGTGACGGGCCGGTGCGGGTCGCCGGCGAGGATCGGGCGGCCGGAGTCGGTGTGGTCGGGTGAGACGGTCCAGCTGTTGCTGCCCTCGCCGCCGTTGGTGGTCAGCGGGGCGTCCTCCTCGGGCCCCGCCAGGCGGGCAGAGCCGTCGTCGTCGAAGGAGACGTCGCCGGTGGCGAGCCGGTAGGTGTCCAGGACGTCGTCGGGCACCGAGCACGGGTCCAGGCCCTCGGGCAGGGACGCGGTGTGATCGGGCTCCATACCGAGGAGCAGGTCGGCGTTGGCGAGCTCGTCGTCGCAGGCCACCTGGGTGCGGGTGAGTTCGCTGGCGAGGTTCTCGCCGAGGCTGTGCGTGCGGATGCGCACGACGTCCTCGGGTTCCCAGTGCGCCGGTTCGTAGCCGAGCTCGTCGAACTCGGGCGGGCGGTGCTCGGGGTTGTCGTCGAGCCAGTCGACGTAGGCGTTGATGCCCTCGGCGAAACGGGTGGCGGTGGTGCGGGCCTCGGGGCCGTAGCTCTCCCACTCGCGGTCCATGTCGCCCCGGTACAGGAAGAGGCGTGCGGCGCGGTCGCGCTCGACGAAGTCGGGCCCCAGGACCTCGGAGAGCTCGCCCAGTCCCTGTCTGCGGTGCAGGTCGATCTGGAACAGCCGGTCGCGGGCGGCGTTGACCCCCTGGGCGTAGAAGAGGTCCTCGTTGGTCTCGGCGGTGATGTGCGGGATCCCGGCGGAGTCGACGGCGATGGAGACCTCGCCGTCGAGCCCGGGCAGATGGAGTTCGTCCCGGTCGGCGGTCTCGGCGGGGGCGGCCCCGGTGAGGGCCAGTGGAGCGCCGATGACGGCGGCGGAGATCAGGGCCGTGGCTGTGCGTCTGCGCAAGATGCGTCCTTGAATCGGGGGGAGGAACGGATCGGAGGGACGCGGACGCAGGAACCTTACATCGAGCGCTGTGGGTCGGAAAGAGCCCACACCGGGCGGAACGGGTGTGACACTGGGGCCATGACGAGCCACACGATGCGAGCCATCAGGCAGGAGACCCTGGGTACCCCCGATGTCCTGAAGGAGGAGGAACTGCCCGTGCCGCAGCCCGGCCCGGGCCAGATCCGTGTCCGGACCGTCGCGGCGGGCGTCAACCCCACCGACTGGAAGCACCGCGAGACCGGCCTGTTCCTCGGTGAGCCGCCGTTCGTGCTGGGCTGGGACGTCTCCGGCGTGGTCGACGAGGTCGGGTTCGGCACGACCCTGTTCCGGCCGGGTGACGAGGTCTTCGGGATGGTGCCCTACCCCTACGGCGTGGGCACGCACGCCGAGTACGTCGTGGGTCCGACGCGGGCGTTCGCGCTCAAGCCGCCCGAGATCGACCACGTCACGGCCGGTGCGGTGCCGCTCGCGGCGCTGACGGCGTGGCAGGCCCTGGTGGACACGGCCGGGGTCGGTGCCGGCGACCGGGTGCTGGTGCACGCCGCAGCGGGCGGTGTGGGACACCTGGCCGTGCAGATCGCCAAGGCGCGCGGGGCCCACGTCATCGGGACCGCGAGCGAGCCCAAGCACACGTTCGTGCGTTCGCTGGGCGCCGACGAGGTCGTGGACTACCGGTCGGTGGACGTCGGCGAGGCCGTCCGCGACGTCGACGTGGTGTTGGACGCCGTGGGCGGGGCCGACCAGGTCGAGAGGTCGGTGCGCGCGCTCAGGCCCGGTGGGACGGTGGTGACGCTGCTGCCGTTCGACGCCCCGGAGACGGCGGCGCGGGCGGAGGAACAGGGGTCGCGGATCGCGCAGATGCTGGTGGAGCACGACCACCAGGGCATGCGCTCCATCGCCGCCCTGGTGGCACGGGGTGCGCTGCGGCCCACCATCGCCGACACGTTCCCGCTGGCGGAGGCGGCCCGCGCGCACGAGATCGGTGAGCGCGGACGGACGACGGGGAAGCTCGTGCTGACCGTCGGGTGAGGCCGGCGTGCATGCGTCGAGGGGGTGACGGCCGGGCCGTCACCCCCTCGTTCCGTCCGGGGTCAGTCCGCGGACGGGCGGGGTTCCACCACGGTCTCGGGCCCGGGGTAGATCACCATCTCCTCGCCGTCGGGGAACCGCACCAGGTACGGCGGGCCGTCGTCGGCGCCGCGGACCTCCACGATCTCTGCTGTTCGCTGCCCGTCGCTGCTGTGGGCCCCGTGCGTGTGCACGAGGTCCCCGATGTGTGCGCGCATGGTTTCCCCCGTTCGAGGCGGACGGATCGGCCGCAACCGGGATCTACCCGGAGGTCCCGCGCGCCGAAACGGTCCGTGCGTACCCTGCTCGCGCGAGCGCGCGGCGAACGTGTCCCCACCGGTGCCGCCTCCGACGTCACCGGGGGCTGAGGCCGGACAGCAGGAGGTCGACGACGGCGGGCAGGTGGTCGTCCAGCTCGTGGCGGGAGCCGGCGTCGGCCAGCGAGGTGAGCCCATGCAGCGTCGCGGAGAGCGTGATCGCGATCGTGCCGGGGTCGAAGGGGGCGATGGTGCCCTCGCGCTGCCCCTCGGTGACGGGGCGCAGCACGGTCTCCAGGAGGCGGCCGACGGCGGCGGTGAGCTCCTCGGGCGGGTCGGGCGTGTGTTTGCGCGCGTACATCAGCTCGAGGAGCGCGGGGTGGTCGAGGGCGAAACCGACGTACCCGCGCGCGAGCGCGAGCAGGCGGTCGCGCAGGGGTCCCGGGGTCTCCACGGCCTCGCCCATCCGGGCGTCCAGGCGCTCGAACCCGGTCAGGGCGAGGGTGTCGAGGAGGTGGTTCTTGTCGCGGAAGTGCCGCCCGGGCGCCGCGTGGCTGACACCGGCCCGGCGGGCCAGGTCACGCAGGGACAGCGCGTCGGGGCCTTGCTCGGCGAGGGCTCTCTCGGCCCCTTCGAGCAGGGCGGCGCGCAGGTCTCCGTGGTGATAGGGGCGGTGGGCCATGCACCCCAGGATAGACGGATGTATACGGTGCCATCATTGTTGTCATTGACAACTTCTCCGGCCGCTGCCTAGGTTGTGGACATGCAGACCAACGCCGTTTCCCTTCCCGACCTGACCGGACGGACGGTCGTGATCACCGGGGCCAACAGCGGCCTCGGCCTCGAGACCGCCCGCATGCTCGGCGGCCAGGGCGCCCATGTCGTGCTCGCCGTGCGCAACGAGGACAAGGGCCGGGAGGCGGCCCGGGAGATCCCCGGCGACCCCGAGGTGCGCCGCCTGGACCTCGCCGACCTGAAGTCCGTGCGCACGTTCGCCGAGGACTGGTCCGGCGACATCCACCTGCTCATCAACAACGCGGGTGTCATGGCGCTGCCCGAGGGCCGCACCGCCGACGGCTTCGAGACCCAGTTCGGCGTCAACCACCTCGGCCACTTCGCGCTCACGAACCTGCTGCTGGAGCACGTGAGCGGGCGTGTGGTCACCGTGTCCTCGGGCCTGCACCGCCTCTCGACCGGCATCCACTTCGACGACGTCAACCTCGAGCGCGGGTACACGCCCTACCGCGCCTACGCGCAGTCGAAGCTGGCCAACCTGCTGTTCACGCTGGAGCTCCAGAACCGTCTGGACGCGGCCGGTTCGCGTGTGCTCTCGACGGCCGCCCACCCCGGGTACGCCGCCACCAACCTGCAGAGCCACGGCGCCGACGCGTTCTCCCGCAACGTGGCGATGTTCGGCAACCGCATCGTCGCCCAGAGCGCGTGGGCCGGGGCCCTGCCCACGGTCTACGCCGCGACCCAGGACCTCGACGGCGCCGGGTTCGCCGGCCCGGGCGGGCTCTTCGGCATGTGGGGCGCGCCCGCCGCCTCCTCACGCAGCCCTGCGGCCAAGGACCCGGTCGCGGCCGAGCGCCTCTGGGAGCTGTCCGAGGAGCTGACCGGGACCTCCTTCCCGCTCTGATCTCCGGTTCACGGGGCGGGGTGCACCACCGGGTGCACCCCGCCCCGTTCGTGTGTCCGGGGTGGTGCGTGTGCCCCGATTCGGCGGGATCGATCGCTGCTCACGAAGAAAAATCGCATCCCGTACCAATCCTCACGCGCTGCGGCTACGGATCCCTCGTGACGCCTGACCGCCCACCCTTCACAGGGACACCGAAAGGACCAACCGTGCTTCCGTCTCTCCGCAGCATCGCCGCCCTCGGGATCACCACCGCCGCCGGGGCCGTGTTCGCCCTCGGCGCCGCCGCGCCCGCCTCCGCGCAGTCCGCGCAAGGTGAGGCCCCCGAGCAGAGCGAGCACGTCGAGCAGCAGGACGCGACCACGGGTGACGACGGACTCCTCGGCCCGGTCCTGGGCCAGTCCGGCCTGGTCACCGTCTTCATCGGCAATTACCAGATCAACCACTGACCGGATCGGTGCGGCCGGCCGCCCATCACTGGCCGGCCCCGCCACGGGCCGCACCGAACACGTCCTGTCATCACATGTTCTGTTCGTCAGGAGCCAGCATCCCCATGCAGACGCCGAGCACGTCCCGCAGACTTCCCCTGACCGCTGCCCAGAAGGGTCTCTGGTACGCCCAGCAACTCGACCCGGGAAACCCGCTGTACAACATCGCCGAGTACGTCGAGCTCCGCGGTGACCTGGACGTCGAGCGGTTCACCCAGGCGGTCCGGTCCATGGTCCTGGAGACCGAGGCCCTGCACCTGGTGTTCGGCGAGGACGAGGACGGCCCGTGGCAGCGGGTCGAACCGCCCGACGACTGGCACATGCCCGTCGTCGACCTGCGCGGGGAGGACGACCCGGACGCGGCCGTGCACGCGCGCATGCGGGAGGACCTCGACAGCGTGCACGTCTCCGAGGGCGGGCCGCTCTTCTCCGAGGTGCTGTTCCTGCTGCCCGACGACCGCCACATCTGCTACCAGCGGGTCCACCACCTGCTCCTGGACGGCTACAGCGCGATGGTCCTGCTCGGCCGGATCACCGAGCACTACGACGCCATGGCCGCCGGCGGGGAGGCGAGCCCCGCATCACACGGGTCCCTGGCCGACCTGCTGGAGGAGGAGGCCGAGCACACCGGTTCCGACCAGGACGAGGCCGACCGTGCGTTCTGGGCCGAGTACCTGCAGGACGGGCCCGGCGACGACGACCACGGCGCGGTGGGGCTCGCCGGGGAGCCGCGCCGTATACCCACCCGTCTGCACCGCGCGACCAGCAGCATCCCGGCCGAGCGCATGGGCGCCCTGCGCAAGGTGGCCGCCGGTGAGCGCACCGGCCCGCACGCCGCCGTCCTGGCCGCCACCGCCGCCTACGTGCACCGCGCGACCGGGGCCCGCGACGTCGTGCTCGGGCTGCCCGTGGCCGCACGCCGCACCGCGCTGGCCCGGTCGGTGCCCTCGATGCTGTCCAACATCGTGCCGCTGCGCATCGCCGTCGACCCGGGTCAGAGCCTGCGTTCCCTCGTCGGCCAGGTCGCCGTGCGCACGCGTGAGGTCCTGCGCCACCAGCGCACCCGGTACGAGGAACTGCGCCGTTTCGTACCCCGCGGAGGGCGCCTGACCGGCCCGTCGGTCAACATCATGCCGGTCGGCCGGGAGCTCACCTTCGCCGGTCTGCCCGCGACCGCGCACAACCTCTCCGTCGGCCCGGTCGAGGACATGTCCCTGGTCGTGCACGGCATCACCGCCGACCAGGACGTGCGCGTCGACCTCGACGGCAGCACCGACCTGTACACCCGCGCGGACCTGGACAGCCACCAGCGGCGCCTGCTGTCCGCCGTGGAAACGCTCGCCCATGCCCCCGACACCACCGTGGGCACGATGCCGCGCCTGCTGCCCGGCGAACGCCCCGAGCTGCTCGACTCCGCCCGCGGCCACACGCGCGAGACCGGCGAGCACACCGTCGTGGACGCCTTCGCCGACCGCGCCGCCGAGCGCCCCGATGCTGTCGCCGTCTCCGCCGAGGACGGCAGCCTCACCTTCGCCGAGCTCGACCTGCACAGCGACCGCCTCGCCCGCCTGCTCAGCTCGCGCGGGGCCGGACCGGGAACCGTCGTGGCCGCCCGACTGCCGCGCACCACCGCCTTCCCCGTCGCCGTGCTCGCCACGCTGAAGTCCGGCGCCGCGCACCTGCCGCTGGACCCCGATCACCCGGAGGCACGCCTGGCGGGCATGGCCGAGGACGCCCGTCCCGTGCTGACCGTCGCCGTCGCCGAGACAGCCCCGCCCGAGCCCCACCCGGACGGCGTCCTGCTGCTGGACGACCCCGCCACCCGCGCGCTGGGCGACCGCGCGTCCGACGCACCGGTGCACGGCCCCCGCCCCGAGGACGCCGCCTACGTCATCCACACCTCCGGTTCGACCGGGCGCCCCAAGGGGGTCCTGGTCGGCCACGCCGCGCTGTACAACCTGTTCCTGGACCACCGCGAACGCCTCTTCGAACCCACCCGGGAACGCCTCGGCCGCAGGGCCCGCGCCGCACTGACCGCCGGAACGTCCTTCGACGCCTCCTGGGACCCGATCCTGTGGATGATCGACGGGCACACCGTCCACCTCGTCGGCGACCGCCTGCGCCGCGACCCCGAGGCGCTCGTCGCCCACCTGGACGAGTCCGGCACCGACGCGGTCGAGACCACGCCGTCGTTCGTGCGCGCCCTGCTCCCCGCGGGCCTGCTCGACACCGGGCTGAGCGTGCTGGCCCTGGGCGGAGAGGCGGTCGACGCCGACCTGTGGACGACGCTGGCGCGCTCGCCGATCCACGCGGTCAACCTCTACGGGCCCACCGAGGCGACGGTCGACAGCCTGACCGCGCCCGTCACCGACGGGACCGCCCCGCACCTCGGCGCCCCGGTGGCCAACACCTCCGCGCACGTGCTCGACGCGTCGATGGAACCGGTGCCCGCCGGCGCCGTCGGCGAGCTCTACCTGTCCGGCGCCCAGCTCGCGGACGGCTACCTGAACCGGAGCGCGCTCACCGCCTCGCGCTTCGTCGCCGACCCGTTCTCCGGCGACGGGTCCCGCCTGTACCGCACGGGCGACCTCGTGCTGCGGGCGCGCAACGGTTCCCTGGAGTTCGCCGGGCGCGCCGACGAGCAGGTCAAGATCCGCGGGTTTCGTGTGGAGCCCGGGGAGGTGCGGGCCGTGCTCGAGCAGCACCCGGACGTGGAACGCGCCGCCGTCGCCGTGGACGGGGAGGGTGCCCTGGCCCGCCTGGTGGGGTACCTCGTGGGCGGTGCCGACCCGGACGCGGTCACCGCACATGCGCGCGCCCACCTGCCCGCGCACGAGGTCCCGGCCGCGCTCGTCGCGCTGGACACCCTGCCGCTCACACCCAGCGGCAAGCTGGACCGTTCCTCCCTGCCCGCGCCCGAGAGCCCGGCGACCGGGTCCCGCGCGCCCCGCACCGAACGCGAGGCCGCGCTGTGCACCCTGTTCGCCGAGGCCCTGGGCCTGGAGACGGTCGGCGCCGAGGACGACTTCTTCGCGCTGGGCGGCCACTCGCTGACCGCCTCGCGCCTGGCCCTGCGCATCCGCGCGGAACTCGGTCTCGCCGTGGCCGTGCGCGACCTGTTCGAGTTCCCCTCCCCCGCGTCCCTGGCCGCGGAGGCCCGGGAAGCGGGGACCGGCGAGGGCGGTAGGACGACCGCACCGGTCCTGCGTCCCCGTGTGCGCCCGCCGGAGGTGCCGCTCGCGCCGGCCCAGCAGCGCCTGTGGTTCGTCAACCGGCTCGACCCCTCGGCCGGGACCTACAACATCCCGGTGGCCCTGCGCGTGCGCGGTGACCTGGACACCGACGCGCTGTTCGGGGCCGTGCACGACCTCGTCGACCGCCACGAGCCCCTGCGCACCGTGCACCCGTGGGGCACCGACGGGCCGGTCCAGGATGTGCGTTCAACGGACCTGGACGCCGCCACCGTGCGCTGCACCGAGGACACTCTGCCGCGCCTGCTCGCCAACGAGTCCTCGCGCGGGTTCGACCTGACCACCGAGACACCGCTGCGTGTGCGGCTGTTCCGGCTCGCCGAGGACGAGGCCGTGCTGCTGCTGGTCGTGCACCACATCGCCGCGGACGGGTGGTCGCTGGCCCCGCTCGGCCGCGACCTGGCCACCGCCTACACCGCGCGCACCGGGGACACGGAGGCGTTCGACGCGCTCCCCGAACTGGCCGTGCAGTACGCCGACCACGCGCTGCACCAGCACGAACTCCTCGGTTCCGAGGACGACCCCGCCTCCCCCTCCGCCCAGCAGCTGGCGCACTGGCGGCAGGCGCTGGCGGGGGTCCCCGAGGAGACGACCCTGCCGCACGACCGTCCGCGCCCGCCCGAGCCCGAGCGCGGTGCGGGCCACGTCGCGCTCACCGTCGGCGCCGGGACCCACCGTGCCCTGGCCGACCTGGCGCGCAGCCGCGGGGTGAGCCCGTTCATGGTGCTGCACGCCGCCCTGGCCGCGCTCCTGTCCCGCCTCGGCGGGGACGAGGACGTGGTCGTGGGCACCCCGGTGGCGGGCCGCGGCGACGGAACCCTCGACGAACTGGTCGGCTTCTTCGTCAACACCCTGGCCCTGCGCACGGACCTGTCGGGCGATCCCACGTTCCTGGAGCTGCTGGACCGGGTGCGCGACGCCGACCTGGCCGCGTTCCAGAACCAGGACGTTCCCTTCGACCGGGTCGTGGAGGAGGCCGCGCCCGCACGCAGCACCGCGCGGCACCCGCTGTTCCAGACGATGCTGTCCCTGCAGAACACCCCCGGGGCCGACCTGCACCTGCCCGGGTGCACGGTGCGAACGGAACCGGGCGCCACGACCGGCACCGCCAAGTTCGACCTGTCGTTCGACCTGGCCGAGGCCGACGACCCCGGATCCGGGCTCACCGGCCACCTCGAGTTCGACGCGGACCTGTTCGACCACGACACCGCCGGCACGATCGCCGACCGGTACGCGCACCTGCTCGACGCCCTCGTGAACGACCCCGAGCGGCCGGTGCACATCCACGAGCTGCGCACCGACGGCGAGATCGCGCGGGAGGAGGCCGAGGAGGCACGCGCCCGCGGCACCGTCCCCGCCGGAACCGTCGTGGACCGCTTCCGCGAACAGGTGCGCGCCACCCCCGGCGCGACCGCGGTGACCGCCGACGACGCACGCCTCGACTTCGCCGCGCTCGACACCCGGGTGCGCGCGGTCTCCCGCCGCCTGGCCGAGGCCGGGGTCGGACGCGGGGACGTGGTCGCGGTCGCCCTGCCGCGTTCGACCGACACCGTCGCCGCGCTCCTGGGTGTGCTCGCCGCCGGCGCCGTCCACATGCCCGTGGACGCCGCCCACCCGGCCGAGCGCATCGCCGGGCTGATCGACGAGGCCGCACCGGCGTGCGTGATCACCAACCGCGCCTCCCCCGTCGATCTGCCCGAGGGGACGCCGCGGTTGGACCTCGACGCCCCGGTGCCCTGCACGCCCGGTGCGGCCCTGCCCGAACCGCCCCGGCCGGAGGACCCCGCCTACCTCATCCACACGTCCGGTTCCACGGGGCGGCCCAAGGGGGTCCAGGTCTCGCACCGGGCCCTGAACAACCTCCTGCACTCCCACGTGGAGCACGTCTTCACGCCACAGGCCGAGCGCTTGGGCCGGCGACTGCGTTTCGCCCACACCGCCGGGGTGGCCTTCGATGCCTCCTGGGACCCGATCCTGTGGATGGTCGCGGGGCACGAACTCCACGTCGTCCCCGACCGGGTGCGCCGCGAGCCCGATGCCCTCGCCGACCACCTGCGCGGCGAGCGCGTGGACGGCATCGAGGTCACACCGAGCCTGGCCGGGCAGCTCGCGCACGCCGGCCTGTTCGGGGCCGCGGACGGCCCGAGTCTGGTCGCCCTGGGCGGCGAGGCCGTCCCGCCCCGACTGTGGCGGCAGCTGCGCGAGACCGACGGGGTGTTCGCGCTCAACCTGTACGGGCCGACCGAGGCCACCGTCGACAGCCTCATCGCGCGCTCCGACGAGGAGGACGACCCGGTCATCGGCCGTCCCGTCGCCAACACCGGAGCCCGGGTGCTGGACAGCCGCCTGCGCCCGGTGCCCTCCGGTGTGGTGGGCGAACTCCACCTGACCGGGGCCGGGCTGGCCGACGGCTACCGGGGCCGCCCGGGGCTGACCGCCGAGCGCTTCGTCGCCGACCCCGCGGCCGACGACGGATCGCGTATGTACCGCACCGGCGACCTCGCAGTGCGCCGCCCCGACGGGGTACTGCGTTACGTGGGGCGCGCCGACGACCAGGTCAAGGTGCGCGGGTTCCGGGTCGAGCCCGGGGACGTGGAGGCCGCCGTCGCCGCGCACCCGGACGTCGCCCAGGCCGCGGTGGTCGCCACCGGTGCCGACAGCGCCGACGCCCGACTGGTCGCCTACGTGGTCCGCGGCGGGGCCGACCGCATCGACCCGGAGTCGGTGCGCGACGGGGCGGCCGAGCGCCTGCCCGAGCACATGGTCCCCGCCGCCGTCGTGGAGCTGGACGCCTTCCCGCTCACCCCGAACGGCAAGCTCGACCAGCGCGCGCTCCCCGAGCCCGCGCACACCGGCGGGCGCGGCCGGGCCCCGCGTTCCGGCGACGAGAACACCCTGTGCTCGCTGTTCGCGGAGACCCTCGAGGTGCCCGAGGTCGGCATCGACGACAGCTTCTTCGACCTGGGCGGGCACTCGCTGCTGGCCACGCGCCTCATCGCGCGCATCCGCACCGTGCTCGGGGTGGAGCTACAGGTGCGCACCCTGTTCCAGGCGCCCACGGTCGCCCGGCTCGCACGGCACCTGGGCACCGGCGACCGCGCCCAGACCCCGCTGCGTCCGGCCGCCCACCGGCCCGAGCGTGTGCCGCTCTCGCACGCGCAGCGGCGGCTGTGGTTCCTCAACCGTATGGATCCGGAGGCCGCCGACTACAACATCGTCATGGCGCTGCGTCTGACCGGCCCGGTCGACGTCGCGGCCCTGCGCAGGGCGCTCGGTGACCTGACCGCACGCCACGAGAGCCTGCGGACGGTGTTCCCCGAGGTGGACGGAACCCCGTACCAGCACGTGCTCGGTCCGCCCGAGGAGGACGACCGCCTGCGGGTGCGCCGCGCCGCCGACGAGGACGGGATGCACGCCCGCGCCCGCGAACTGGCCGTGCGCGGGTTCGACCTGCGCACCGACCGGCCGCTGCGGGCCGAACTGGTCCGCCGCACCGACGAGGACCACCTGCTCGTCGTGGTCGTGCACCACGTCGCCGGGGACGCCTGGTCCACGCTCCCGCTCGCCCGCGACCTGTCGACCGCCTACGCCGCGCGCTGCGACGGGAGCCACCCCCGGTGGAGCGCCCTGCCCGTCCAGTACGCCGACTACGCGCTCTGGCAGCGTTCCCTGCTCGGCGACGAGGACGACCCCGACAGCCTGCTCTCCCGCCAGCTCGGTTTCTGGTCCGGGCGCCTGGCCGGCCTGCCCTCCGAGCTGCGGCTGCCCACCGACCGCCCGCGGCCCGCGACCTCGCGCCAGCGCGCCGGGTCGGTGCCCGTGCACATCGGCCGCGACCTGCACCGACGCCTCCTGGAACTGGCACGCGGGTCGTCCGCGAGCCTGTTCATGGTGCTGCACGCCGCCCTGGCCGCGCTCCACACCCGTCTGGGCGCGGGCGAGGACATCGTGGTCGGCAGCCCCGTGGCCGGACGCACCGACGACGCGCTCGACGACCTGGTCGGGTTCTTCGTCAACACCCTGGTCCTGCGCACCGACACCTCCGGGAACCCGTCCTTCACCGACCTGGTGCAGCGGGTCCGGGACGAGTGGCTGGCCGCCTACGCTCACCAGGAGGTGCCCTTCGAACGGGTCGTGGAGCACCTGGCCCCGGAACGTGTGCTGGGCCGCCACCCGCTGTTCCAGACCATGCTCGCCCTGCAGAACACGCAGGAGGCCGTGGTCGACCTGCCCGGCCTGGACGTGCACGCCGAGGACGTCGACGACGGCGCCGAGGCCAAGTTCGACCTGCTGTTCACCCTCGGGGAGCGCACCGACGACCTGGCCGCACCGGACGGCATCGACGGCACGCTCGCCCACAACGCGGAGCTCTTCGACGAGTCCACCGCCCGTGACCTGGCCCGGCGCTTCGTGCTCGTGCTCGAGGCGGCCGCACAAGCCCCGTCCGCGCCGCTGGGCCGCCTGGACGTGCTGGCCCCCGGTGAACGCTCCGATCTGCTGGAGAGCGGACGCGGGCCCGACCGGGGGCAGCCGGCCGGGACGGTCGTGGAGCTCTTCGACGCCCGCGCCGAGGAGACCCCGGGGGCCACCGCCGTCGTGCACGGCGATCAGCACGTGGACTTCGCCGGTCTGCGCGATCGTTCCCAACAGCTCGCCGACGCCCTCAGCGGCGGGGGTGTGGGCCCCGGCGACACCGTCGCGGTGCTGCTGCCCCGCGGCATCCGCACCGTCTCCACACTGCTGGGGGTGCTGCGTTCGGGCGCCGCGTACCTGCCCGTCGACACCGCCTACCCGGACGGGCGCATCGCACAGATGCTCGCCGACGCCGACCCGTGCCTGGTGGCGGCCGACGCCGGCACCGAGGAGCACGTCCCCGACGGGCACCGGGTGCTGCGCGTCGACCTGCCGCTGCCGGAGAGCGTGCCCGGGCCCATGGTTCCGGGTCCCGGCCCCGCCGGGGGCGACGACACCGCCTACGTCATCTACACCTCCGGGTCGACCGGACGGCCCAAGGGTGTGGAGGTCGAGCACCGGTCGCTGACCAACCTCTACGGCCAGCACGACGACGCCCTCTTCGCGCCCGCCGCCGCTCACCTGGGGCGGAGGCTGCGGGTCGCCCACACGGCCGGGGTGGCCTTCGATGCCTCCTGGGACCCGATCCTGTGGATGGTCGCGGGGCACGAACTCCACGTCCTCGACGACACCCTGCGGCGCGACCCCCGTGCCATGGCCGCACACCTGCGCGACGCCGGCATCGACGCCCTGGAGGCCACGCCCTCCTACGTCCGCCAGCTCATGGCCGAGGGCCTGCTCGAGGGGGACGGCGGCCCCTCCGTGGTGGCCCTGGGCGGCGAAGCGGTCGACCAGGAACTCTGGGCCGACCTGCGCGCCCGTCCCGGCCTGCACGCCCACAACTTCTACGGGCCCACCGAGGCCACCGTCGACAGCGTCGTCGCCCGCATGGAGGACCGCGCCGAGCCCACCATCGGGCGGCCCGTCGCCAACAGCTCCGTGTACGTGCTCGACGGCGGGCTCCAGCCGGTTCCGGTGGGCGCGCTCGGGGAGCTGTACCTCTCCGGCGCAGGCCTGGCCCGGGGTTACCGCGGTCGTCCCGCGCTCACCGGTTCCGCGTTCGTGGCCGACCCCTTCGCGGGGGCGGGCGCGCGCATGTACCGCACCGGCGACCTCGTGCGGTGGGCCTCCGACGGGCACCTGGAGTTCGTGGGGCGCGCCGACGACCAGGTCAAGATCCGCGGGTTCCGCATCGAACCCGGCGAGGTCGTGGCCGCCCTGGACCGCCACCCCGACGTCGCTCACAGCACCGTGGTCGTGCACGGCGACGACCCCGCCACCCGCCGCCTGGTCGCCTACGTCGTCGGACACGGCGGCAGCGACCCGACCGCCGACTCGCTGCGCGCCCACCTGGCGCACACCCTGCCCGAGCACATGGTTCCGGCCCAGTTCGTCGCCATGGCCGCGCTGCCGCTCACCCCGAACGGCAAGCTCGACCGCGACGCCCTGCCGGAACCGGAGACCGTGGACACCGGAATCCGGGGCCTGCCACGGGGGCCGCGGGAGGAGCAGGCGTGCGCACTGTTCGCCGAGGCGCTCGGACGCGCGCGGGTCGGCGTGCACGACAACTTCTTCGAACTGGGCGGGCACTCGATGCTCGTGCCCGGGCTCGTCGACCGGCTCTCGGAGGTGCTCGGGAGCGACGTCGGTGTGGCCACGCTCTTCCGCGCCCCGACCGTGGCCGCCCTGCTGGCGGTCGTGGACGGGGCCGGCGACGGGGTCTCCGGCGAGGACGGGCTCGGCCGGGTCCTGGCCCTGCGACCCGGCGGCACCCGCACGCCGCTGTTCTGCGTGCACCCCGCCGGCGGGCTGGCCTGGCCCTACGCCGGGCTGCTGCGCCGACTGCGCCCCGACCAGCCGGTCTACGGGCTCCAGTCGCCCGCGGTCGAACCGGGCGGCACCACGACCGGCCGCAGCATCGAGGACCTGGCCGAGGACTACATCGCGCACATGCGCAAGGTCCAGCCCGAGGGCCCGTACCGGCTGCTCGGGTGGTCGTTCGGCGGCCTCCTCGCGCAGGCCGTGGCCGCACGCCTGCACCGGGAGGGCGACCGCGTCGACCTGCTCGCGGTGATGGACGGGTTCCCCGCGGGCCAGGAGGACAACGACGGCTTCGCCGGACGGCCGGAGCTGCTCGCCGCGTACCTGGAAGCGCTCGGTGTGCCCGCTGCGGCCGACGCGGAGCTGGACGCCGACGGGCTCCTGGAGGCGCTCGCACACCACGGCCACCCGCTGGCCGGCCTCACCCCGGAGACGGTCGACGCCCTGGCGCGCGGGTTCAGCCACCACGCAGACCTCCTGCGCCGGCACACACCTGACGTCCACCACGGCGACCTGCTGTTCTTCACCGCCACGGAGGGCAAGGGGCCCGGCGCCCCCGATGCCGGAACGTGGCGGCCGTACGTCACCGGGACGGTCGAGGACCACCCGGTGCAGACCACGCACTCGGCGATGACCGGTGCCCCGGCCCTGGACCGCATCGCGCCGGTCCTGGCCGAGCGCCTGGAACCAGCCACCACCGCACTCCACGCGGACCGACGGAAGGACCAGCCATGACCAACCCCTTCGACACCGACGACGGCAGTTTCCTCGTACTCGTCAACGACGACGGCCAGCACTCCCTGTGGCCCGGGTTCCTCCCGGTCCCCACCGGGTGGGCGCTGATCCACGGGCCCGACGACAAGCAGCCCTGCCTGGACTTCATCGACGAGAACTGGACCGACCTGCGTCCCCGCCGGCACCGCGAGCTCGACCGCGCCTGACCGGAACACGGGGACACCACAGGGGAGGGACATGAACACCGACCACGACCCGCCCGGGCCGGAGGCCGCCGCGCCGGCGGTCCGGGTCCGCGGGCTCACCAAGACCTTCGGCGGCCACAGGGCGCTGAAGGGGATCGACCTGGACGTGCCCGCGGGCCACGTCCTCGCCCTCCTGGGCCCCAACGGAGCGGGCAAGACCACGGCGGTCCGGGCCATCACCACCCTCACCCGGCCCGACGCCGGCACGGTCGAGGTGGCCGGGCACGACCTGCGCAGGAACCCCGGGGGCGTGCGCGCCAGCCTGGGCCTGTCCGGGCAGTACGCCGCCGTCGACGAACGCCTCACCGGGCACGAGAACCTGCGCATGGTCGCGATGCTCTACGGCATGGGCCGCAAGGAGGCCCGCCGCCGTTCGTGGGAGCTGCTGCGCCGGTTCCGTCTGGACGACGTCGCGCACCGCCGCGCCGGCCACTACTCCGGGGGCATGCGCCGCCGCCTCGACCTCGCCGGGGCGCTCATCGCCGACCCGTCCGTGGTCGTGCTCGACGAACCCACCACCGGCCTCGACCCGCGCGGACGCATGGACACCTGGGAGGTCATCGGCGGGCTCGTCTCCGGCGGCACCAGCGTCCTGCTCACCACCCAGTACCTGGAGGAGGCCGACCAGCTCGCCGACAGCATCGCCGTCATCGACCGGGGCGAGGTCATCGCCCGCGGTACCGCTGACGAGCTCAAGACGCGTGTGGGCGGCGAGCGCCTCGAACTGGTCGTGGAACACGCCGCCGACCTGGAGACCGCCCGCGCCGCCCTGCTGGTCGCCGGTTCCGGACCGCCCGACAGCGACCCGCAGGCCCGGCGCGCGCGGGCCGCGGTGACCAACGGCCGCAAGGCCCTCGGGGACGTGCTCACCGCCCTCGACGAACAGGGGGTACCCGTGCTCGACGTGGCCCTGTGCCGCCCGACCCTCGACGACGTGTTCCTGGAACTGACCGGACACCACACCGGGGACGACGGGGCGGACGCCGGCCCCGACGCCGGCGCCGACCACGGCGGGGAGGCCCGGCCATGACCCTGCTCCGCGAAGGGGGTGTCGTCGCCTGGCGCAACCTCCTCAACATCCGCCGCAACCCCGGCTCCCTGGTGACGGGGGTCGTGCAGCCGGTCATGTTCGTGCTGCTGCTCGCCTACGTCTTCGGGGGCAGCCTCGGCGGGGACGCCTACCGGGAGTTCCTCGTCGCGGGGATCCTCGTGCAGACCCTGACCTTCGGCACGTCCCTGACCGCGATCGGGCTCGCCAACGACCTGCACAAGGGGCTCGTGGACCGGTTCCGTTCGCTGCCCATGTCCCGGATGGCGGTGATCCTGGGACGCACCACCTCCGACCTGGCGGTGAGCGCCCTGTCCGTCGTGGTCATCGTGGTGTGCGGGCTGCTCATCGGATGGCGGGTGAACGGGACCCTGACCGAGGCGCTCGCGGCGTTCGGCCTCCTGCTGCTCTTCGCGTTCGCGGTCTCGTGGATCGGCGCGGTCATCGGCCTGACCGCCCGGAGCGTCGAGGTCGCCCAGAGCCTGGGGCTGATCTGGCTGTTCCCGGTCACGTTCGTCTCGGGCGCGTTCGTGTCGATCTCCGCGATGCCCGCACCGTTGGCTGCCGTCGCCGAGTGGAACCCGGTCACCGCGACCGCGACGGCGGCCCGGGAGCTCTTCGGCAACGCTCCCCCGCCCGGGCTCGCCCCGCCCGAGGGGTGGCCGGCCGAGAACGCGCTGCTGTACTCGTTGCTCAGCTCCCTGGTGATCATCGTGCTCTTCGCGAGCATCGCCCTGGTGCAGTACCGGCGCATCAACCGCCGGTGAGGCGTGGCCCGGCCGCCCTGTGGCCCAGCAGCGCGGCGTAACCCTGCTCGAGGTCGCGGCCGTCCGGGGCCGCCCGGGCCAGCGCGGACGCGGGGCCGGTGAAGGCGACCGTCCCCGCGTCGAGCAGGCAGACGCGGTCGCAGAGTCGGGCGGCGTCGTCCAGGGCGTGGGTGGAGAGCACGACGGTGGTCTCCCGGGCGAGGCCGGCGACCAGTCCCCGGAACCGGTGCCGGTGCACAGGGTCGAGCCCCGAGGTCGGTTCGTCCAGCACGAGCAGCCGGGGGCCGCCGATCAGGGCCTGCGCGAGCCCGGCCCGCTGCAGCGCGCCGGCGGACAGGGCGGCGGCGCGGGTGCGGGCCTGCGGGCCCAGGTCGAGCCGTTCGAACACCCCGTCCACGCTCGCGGCCCTCGAGCGTGCGTCGGGGGCGCCCTTGAGCAGCGCCGTGTTGTCGAGGTTCTCCCGCACGGTCAGGTGCGGGTAGAGCCCCGGTTCCTGCGGCATGTACCCGACCAAGCGGCGCACGGCCCGCCTGCCCCGGCCGGTACGCAGGTCGTGCCCGCCCACGGTGAGGGTCCCCGAGCGCGGCCGGAGCAGGCCTGACACCAGCCGCAGGAACGTGGTCTTGCCTGCGCCGTTGGGTCCCAACAGGCCGAACACCCCGCCCCGCACGTCGAGGTCGATCCCGTCCAGCGCGGCCCGGCCCCAGTAGCGGTACCGCAGTCCGGTCGCGGTGATCTGCATGTTCGGACCCCTCAACCCGCGCTGCGGCCGGGCCGGGCGACCAGCCACGCGGCGCCGGCCAGCGCCAGGGCCGCGACCGCCGACGCCGCCGCGAGGTCGGACCACAGCGGCGCGGCGACCGCCGTGACCGGACTCTCCGCCGGGCCCCACCGGAGCACGACCACGGCCACCGCCCAGGACACACCCCCGAGCACGAGCCCCACCGCGGGTGAACGCCACACGGTCCCGAATACGGTCAGCGCCGCGCCCAGCAACGCGGGCGGGAACCAGGAACCCACGAGGTCGGGGAAGGCCCCTGCGCCGGGCAGCGCCCCGGCCAGCGCCGAGACCCCGGCACCCAGCGCGAGCACCGTGCCGAGCACCAGCACCAGGCGGGCGCACCACACGGCCAACGGTGGTACGAGCACCGCGTGGAGCGCCTCCTTGCCGGGGTCCCTGCCCGGGTCGCTCGCCACCAGCCCGGCGACCGTGACCAGGCCGACCGTCACCGCCTCCACGTACGGCGCGGCCGGGACAACGGGGAGCAGGAGCAGCGCCAGGGCCAGCACGGCGAACCCGGCGACCACCGCCGAGGCCAGGGCGGCCGGGACGAGGCGGGCCTGCCGCAGGGTCACCGCCGCGGCCAGCCGTGCCGCACGCGCGGGGCCGACCCGGGGCGCGGGCACCGGCTCGGGTCGGGGTTCTGGTTCGGGGACGGCCCGTTGCGCCAGGCGCGGGGCGATCAGGGCGTCGAAGGACGGCACCGCGGGCGGCGGTTCCTGGTGCTCCTGTGTGCGTAGGACCGTGGCGATCCGGGCCTGCGCACGCACCCGGTTCCCGCAGTCCGCGCACCCGGCCAGGTGGGACCGCTGCTCGGCGGACAGGTCCGGCGCGTCCGTCCCGCTCGCGGCGGCCCGGGTCACGGCCTCGTCGTCCACGTGCCGGTCGTGCTCCATGTCAGCTCACCCACTCCCCCGGAAGCTGCGCGGCCAGTATCCGCCGCGCCTTGGCCATTCGGCTCTTGACCGTTCCCACCGGAACCCCCACCACTTCGGCGATGTCGGCGTAGGGCAGCTCCTCGACGAGGGCGAGCACGACGACGTCGCGGTGGGTCTCCGGCAGCCGGCCGATCGCCGCGAGGATCGTGTCGTGCCCGGCCGAGGCCAGGACCTCGCCCTCGACGTCGGCGCTCTCGTCCACCGGCTCGGGGGCCTCGTCGTACTCGACGGTCGGGGGATCGCGGCGCCGCAGCCGGTTGTGCGCCTGGCGCCGGGCCACCCCGAGGATCCAGGCGCGTACCGAGGAGGCGCCCCGGTAACCGTGGGCGGAGGTCCAGACGGCGATCCAGGTCTCCTGCAGGATCTCCTCGGCCGTGCCCGCGTCGGAGGTCAACCGCCGCAGCAGCCGGAGCACGGCCGCGGCGTGGCGCTCGTACAGGGCACGCAGCGCATGATCGTCCCCGGCCCCGACCCGCTCGAGCAGGCGGCCGTCACCGTCCACGTCCTCACCCCCGGGCTCTGGATCCGCTGGGATCCTACTCCGCCGGGAACGCCCGTGCTTGTCGAAGTTTTGCCGGGACGAACCCCGGACTGTCGGTGGCGGGGAGCACACTCGTGTGCGTCACCCAAGGAGGCGCCACCATGCTCACCACCAACTACCTCGACGGTTCCCCGAGCTGGATCGAACTCAGCACCAGCGACATCGACGGGGCCATGGAGTTCTACGGACGTGTGCTCGGCTGGGAATCGGAGTCCGCGGGCCCCGACACCGGCGGGTACCGCATGCTGCGGTCGGACGGTGCGGTCGTGGGCGGGGCCGGGCCGCTCATGGCCGACGACCAGCCCGTGGCCTGGGAGATCTACTTCACCACCCCCGACGTGCGCACGACCGTGCGCAGGGCCCAGGAGCTGGGCGCCTCCGTGTACGTCGAGCCGATGGACGTCATGGGGCTGGGGCACATGGCCTACCTCGCCGACCCGCAGGGCGGCGGGTTCTCCCTGTGGGAACCGGCGAGCTTCCCGGGGATGGAACGCACCGACGTGCCCGGCTCCCTCATGTGGACCGAGCTGTGGACCCCCTCCGCGCAGGGGGCGAAGGACTTCTACGGCACGCTCTTCGGCTGGGAGTTCAACGACATGTCCATGGGCGACGGCGCTGTGTACAGCACCGTGCGCCCGCACGACACCGGTGAGGAGCGCTACTTCGGCGGGGTGATGAACGTCGACCCGGCGGACCTGCCCGCCACCGAGGGCGCCGCCGACTGGCACCCGGTCTTCCACGTCACCGACTGCGACCGGGCGGCCTCCGCGGTCACCGACGGCGGCGGGCAGGTGTACATGGGCCCGGAGGACGCGACCGGCGTCGGGCGGATCGCGGTGTGCGCGGACCCGTACTCCGCAGGGTTCGTGCTGCTGACCCCGGACCCCGGGTGACCCGGGCGCCGAGAACGCATGGCGCGGCCCCTCGGGCCGCGCCATGCGCAGGGCCGGCGAGGCACGCAGCTCCGGCGCGCAGCCTCAGCACTTGCCCATGAAGTACAGAAGGACGTCGGTCCCACGCGCGCCGACGGAACGTGGACCTCACCCCGCACACGTGCGGCTCGACCGGTGCCGAGGAGCCGACGGCGCGCGGTCCCCGGTCCCGGTCCAGGACGCCGGGCCCGGTGTTCGGAGACCGTCAGCGCGTGCCCCGAGGGCCCTCTCCCCCGGTCCACACGACAGGCCTGTCGACCCCGAGGGCCTATCTGCCCGTGTCATGCGCCGGGCAGGGGCGGACCACTGCGATCCCGCACACGCCGTGGCGCCCGGGCGTCCCAGGCCTCGGTGAGGAGCTCGCCGAGCTCCTCACCGCCGACCCGGTCCAGCCGTACGAGCACCGAGGCGTGCCCGGCGTAGTGGTCGGTGGTGAAGAAGGTGTCCGGAGCGCTGTCCAGCAATACCTGCTTCTCCCCCTGGTCGGCCCGCCAGCAGACGAGCACACCCGGTTCCTCGTGCATGCGCGCGAAGATCCGGCCGCCCGCGTAGAAGGCCGGGGTCCCGTAACAGGGCTTCTCCGTCACCTCGGGCAGGCCCATCGCCAGCCGCCGCACGTCGTCCTCGGTACTCACGGTGTCTCCTCCCTGTCCGGGGAACTGCTCAGGGTCCTACCCCCGAGCGGGGGCCTGGGCCTGTTCCGGCACCGGTTCGACCGCCAACCGTTCCCAGTCCCCGACGTCGCGCTGCAACTGGCGGTCGTGCGTGGCCAGCACCACCGCGGCGCCCGTGGCCCGCAAGCCCTCGGTGAGCTCGTCCACCAGCGTGATCGACAGGTGGTTGGTGGGTTCGTCGAGCAGCAGAACGTGCGGGCGCGACGCGAGCACGAGCGCCAGGTCGAGGCGGCGCTGCTGCCCCATGGACAGCTCCCGCAGCGGCTTGTTCACGTCCGCGGACGCCAACAGACCCAGGGAACTCAGCGAGAGCCCCTCCCGGTCCCGCAGCACCCCGTCGCTGACCAGCCGTTCCACGTGTGTCTCGAACACGTGGCGTGCGCTGCGGTCACCGGCGTGCGGGGACTCCTGCGCCAGCAGCCGCACCCGCGCCGTGCGGGCGGTGTGCACCCGCCCCCGCGTGGGTTCGACCGTGCGGGCCAGGACCTTCAGGAGCGTCGACTTGCCGGCGCCGTTCGGTCCGGTGACCACGAGCCGCGAGCC
Organism: Nocardiopsis coralli; assembly: GCF_014892575.1. Taxonomy (GTDB): domain Bacteria; phylum Actinomycetota; class Actinomycetes; order Streptosporangiales; family Streptosporangiaceae; genus Nocardiopsis; species Nocardiopsis coralli. The sequence continues at coordinate 36,031 of NZ_JADBGI010000006.1, forward strand.
CGAGTCCAGCGACACCGTCACCGGCCCGTGCAGGCGGCCCTCCACCGCGACCTCCTCGGCGCGCAGCAGGGTCACCCCCGAACGTTCGGGCAACTCCGGCATCCGGAACCCCATCGGCGGTGGCGGCATGTCCACCGCGTGCGCCTCCAGGTCCTCACGCCGCCGGTGCACGGCACGCACCAGCCCGCCGGCGCGGGTGGCCCGCTGGTGTTTTCCGGTCCCCTTATCCGGACGCCACCCGCTCACGAGCCGGTTCTGCGCCGCGGAGAGGTCCTGCGCGAGCCTGGCGTGCTCGGCCTGCTGCTTCTCGTACTCGTCGGCCCAGCGCTCGCGTTCGGCGCGCCGGCCCTCCACGTATCCGGCGAACCCGCCCCCGTACACACGAGGCAACCCGTCGCGGCTGGGGTCGAGGTCCAGGACGGTCGTGGCCACGTCCGACAGCAGAGCACGGTCGTGGCTGACCAGGACGACCCCGCCGCTGCGCCCGCGCAAGCTCCGGGTCAGGAAGTCGAGCCCGGCCGCGTCGAGGTGGTTGGTGGGTTCGTCCAGCAGCAGGAAGTCGTGCGCCGCACCGAGCAGGCACGCCAGCCGCACCCGGTACCGCTGTCCGACGGAGAGCTCCGTCAGCGGGCGGGAGCGGTCGGTGACGGCGCCGAGGTGCTCCAACGCCAGGTCCACACGGCGGTCGGCGTCCCACGCGTCGAGGGTCTCGGCGTCGCTCAGGGCCGTTTCGTAGCGTTCCACGGCCGCGGGGTCGCCCCCGGCCAGGCCCTCCGCGGCGGCGTCGAGCTCGGCCAGGGCGCTGCGGGCGTCGGCGAGCTCGATGTCGACGAGGTCGCCGACGGTGCGGCCCTCGACCACGTCGATCTCCTGCTCGGCGACGCCCAGGGTCCCGATGCGCCGGACGGTTCCGGTGTCGGGTTCGAGCACCCCGGCGAGGATGTGCAGGAGCGTGGACTTGCCGCGCCCGTTCTCGCCCACGATCCCCCAACGGGAGCGCGGGGTGACGGTGAGGTCCGCGCCGGACAGCACGGTGCGTCCGCCGCGGTCGATGCCGATGCCCTGCGCGGTGAGCTGGGCGTTCTCGCCCGCGGGCATGGCTGTTGATCTGAGCCTGAGGGTCATCTGTTCCTCCGAACAGAGCTGTGCCCCGGAGGTTTGCTCGACGGGGTGTGCACGAGCTCTGCGAGCCGACGGTCGGCCCCGGTCAGCGGGGCCAGGACATGCGTCGTGCACCCGCGGCCACGTGGTCGTGTTGGCGGGCGCTGCGGCTCTGATCAGAGGAAGAGAGGAAGATGCACGGCTCCACTCTACGCGCCCGCCCCCGACCCGGACCTGTGCGATCGGCCATACCGTCCCGCAGGGAAGGCCCCGGTCCCGTTGCCGGTTGACCTGACCGGAGCCCGGTCCCGTTTGTCAGGAGGACGGTCATCAGCACACCCACCCCGGCCGACGCGCGGATGCATGACACCACCGTCGCCTCGGCCCACGAACGCGCACAGGATCCCGCCAACGGCTGGCGCGGCGAGGCGCTCGACCTCGACGCCTACCTCGCACGCATCGGATACGACGGTCCGCTCCGCCCCGACGCCGCAACCCTGGCCGCCGTGCACCGGGCCCACACCGGCGCCATCGCCTTCGAGAACGCCGACCTCATGCTGGACCGGCCGATCTCCCTGGAGGTCGAGGACCTGCAGGCCAAGCTGGTCGACCGCAGGCGCGGCGGTTACTGCTACGAACAGAACCTGCTGCTGGCGGCCGCCCTGGAGCGCCTCGGTTTCCGCGTGCGCGGCCACGCGGCGCGGGTCCGGGTCGGCGGAGGCGTGCGTCCCGCGACCCACATGCTGTTGACCGTCGACCTCGGCGACGAGGGCCGGATGGTCGCCGACGTCGGTTTCGGGGGCGGCGGACCGCTGGAGCCGATCCCGCTGCGCGACGGGGCCGAGGTCCGACAGGGGCGGTGGCTGTTCCGGCTGCGCCACGAGGGCGGTGTGGCCTGGGGTCTGGACACCGCCGCCGGGGCACAGTGGAACGACGTGCACGGGTTCACGGACACACCCTTCCTCCGCTCCGACTACACGATCTTCAGCCACTACCTGTCGACGCACCCGCGCTCGCCCTTCCGTCGGCGCCTGGTCGTGCAGCGCAGCGAGGACACCGTGCGCCACACCCTCACCGGGACACGGCTGACGGCGCAGTACCCCGACGGGACGACGACCACCCGCGACCTGGACCCGCGCGACGTGTCCGCGGTGCTGCGGGACGTCTTCGGCATCGAGCTCGACGACGGCGAGGCCTCGGCGCTGGCTGCCGCCGCGGGATGAGCACCGGCGGTCCTGCGTCCGGGCGGGACCGCCCGGGACCGCCCGGGGCCGCCCGGGGCCGATGAGGGGCCGGGGTCGACCTGGAGATCTCCCTGGCTCCGTCCCTGAAAAACGGGTCGTGGTCCGGCCGCAGGGCCCGTGCCCCCTTCCGGGTTCCACGCATGCGGGTGGCACACACGTGCTGGTCACGGCCGGGCCCCGCCGTCAGGGATCCCCCCGAGGCCGGGTTGCGGGGCGCTCTGTGCACCGCCGTTCGCGGCCCGGCGACCGCGTGTAGCTTCACGGCCATGGCACAACGGGGTTCACGCAGAGGCACCGCACTGGTGGCCGGTGCCGTGGTCGCGGTCCTGCTCACGGCGCCGGCCGCGGCGGCCGCTGCGGCTGCCGAGGGCGGTTCCGACGACCGGCCCGGCAGCCTGGAGGTCGACCGTTTCGTCGAGGGCCACATCGACCGGCACGGGCTCGCGGGGGTGTCGGTCGCCGTGGTCCGCCACGGGGAGATCCTCCACGCGAAAGGGTACGGACACGGCTCCACCGGGGCCGAGGTCACCGCGCACACCCCGATGCCGCTCGCCTCGGTGTCCAAGTCGGTCACGGCCATGGCGGTGCTGCGGCTGGCCGAGGACGGCGACATCGAGCTCGACACCCCGGTCGGGGAGTACCTGGACGGGTTCGACCCGGCCGACCCGCGCGCCGAGGAGATCACCCCGCGGCAGCTCCTCGACCAGACCTCGGGGATCACCTCGCACGGCCTGTTGAGCCCCGACCGCCAGGAGATCACCACGACCGAGCAGGCCGCGGACGTCATCGCGGGCATGGAGCTCGGCGCCGACCCCGGAACACAGCACGAGTACCAGAACGGCAACTACTGGCTGCTGGCACGGCTCGTCGAGACGGTGAGCGGGGAGCCCTTCGGTTCCTACCTCGACCGCGAGGTCTTCCGGCCCCTGGGCATGGAGGACAGCACCTCCGTGGACACCGCCGACGCCTTCGCCGGGGTCGACGGTACGGCACCGGGCCACGTCGACCTGTACGGGTTCCCGGTGCCCCGCGAGGAGCCGCCCGACTTCGTGGCCGGCTCGGGCAACGCCGTGTCGACCGCCGAGGACATGGCCCGGTGGCTGGTACCCCACACCAACGGCGGACGGTCCGTCACCGGCGAGCCGTTCGTCGGCGTGGACACACTCACCGAGGCGCTCACCCCCTCCGACCCGGCAGGGCGTTACGGGTTCGGCTGGCGCCACGTGCCGGGCGAGGGCCGGGTGGCGCACGGCGGCGCCCTGTTCGGCCACCTCTCGTACCAGACCGTCACCGACGACGGACTGGGCGTGGCCGTGCTGAGCAACACCCTCACCACCTCGTACGACACCGCCCAACCCCTCGCCGTGGGGCTGGGCGACCTCTTCGAGGGCCGGTCCCCGGAGAGCCCGATCCCCTACCACCGGATCATCGACGCGGTCCTGGCGGGCCTGACGCTCCTGAGCATCGCGCTGGGTGTGCGCAGGCTGCGCCTGGCCGGCGTCTGGGCCGAGCGGCACTCCGACCGGCCCACCTGGCGGCTCGCCCTCCGGCTCGCGCCCCGCCTCCTCCCGACCCTGCTCGCCTGCGGTTTCGCGGCGGCCGCGGTCGCAGGCGTGGCCGTCGTCGGCGCCTCGCCCCGGACCGTGGCCGCCATCGCCGCGGGGACGTTCTGGCCGCCGTCGTTCACGGTGTGGATGGTGGTCGCGGCGGCGTTCGGCCTCGCGACGGTCGCGCTCCGGGTGCACCGCCTGCGCAGCGCCCGGTCGCAGGAACCGTCCCCGGAGGGCTGAGGGGGTACCGGCGCTCTCCGCCCCCGGGCACCGATGAAAGACCGGCGAAAGAACGGCCCCCGATGCTGGTCCCAGGAGGAAGGAACCGGTCCCGGCGCGTGCGAGACCGTGTCGGGACCGGGCCACCACCGGCCCCAGCGGAGGGACCACCCATGAGCGAGGACACACGCACCCCCGACACGACCGTGGACGGGGACCCGGTCTACGTCATGGCGCGGAACAGCGCGGAGACGCAGCGCCTCATCGACCAGGCCGCGTTCCGTGAGCCCCTCACCCGCCGCCTGTTCGAGGACGCCGGGATCGCCCCGGGCATGCGCGTCCTGGACCTGGGTTCCGGCGCCGGCGACGTGGCGTTCCTGGCCGCGGAGATGGTCGGCCCCACCGGCCGGGTTCTCGGGGTGGACACCGACCCGGAGGTCCTGCGTACCGCCCGCGCCCGCGCCGAGGCGGCGGGCCTGGACCACGTCGACTTCACCGTCGGCGACCTGCGCACGGTCGACCCGGGCGAGCGCTTCGACGCGGTGATCGGCCGCTTCGTGCTCATGTACCTCGCGGACCCGGCGGACGGGTTGCGCCGCGTCGCCCGGCACCTGGCCCCGGGCGGGACGCTGGCGCTCATGGAGGTCAACTGGCGCCCGGAGTCGATGATGGCCTTCCCGTCCACTCCGCTCTGGGAACAGCTCTGGACCTGGATGTGCGAGACGGTCGAACACGCGGGCGTGGAGAAGAACATGGGGTTCAAGCTCCACCACGCCTTCACCGAGGCCGGGCTCCCGCGCCCGCGGAGCACGTTGCAGGCGGCGATCGCCGACGGCGACGACACCGACGCGCACCTGTACGCGGCGCACACGCTCCGGGGCCTGATGCCGTTGATGCTGCAGTACGGCGTCGCCACCGAGGAGGAGGTCGGCATCGACAGCCTCGCCCGCCGGCTCCAGGCGGAGACGCGCGCGGCGGGCAGCATCCTCAAGATCACCGACGTCGTGGGCGCGTACACCCGCCTCCCGGGCTGACGACACCCGCCACGTCGTCAGCCCGGTGGCCCCTCACCTCACGGCAGGCTCAGCTTCGACATCCGGCCGCCGTCGACCGGGTAGACCTCACCCGTGACGAAGGAGGCCTCCTCGGACGCCAGGAAGGCCGCGAACGCGGCGACCTCCTCCGGCTTCCCCGAACGGTCCACCGGGTGGATCCTCCCGATACCCCGCCGGAAGGCGTCCGGATCCGGCATGCCCTCGACGAACTCCAGGTTGAGGTCGGTGTCGATCCAACCCGGGGCCACGGCGTTGCACCGGATCCCCTCGTGCCCGTGGTCGACCGCCACCGCGCGGGTCAACCCGTGCAGCCCGGCCTTGCTCGCGCAGTAGGCCGCGTGGCGGGGGTTGGAACCCAGCCCCTCGATCGATCCGACGTTGACGATGTTGCCCCGGGTCCGGCGCAGGTGCGGAAGCGCGGCCCGGATCAGCAGGAACGGGGCGGTCAGGTTCACCGCGAGGCTCCGCTGCCAGTCCTGCGCCGACATCTCCTCGACCGTCGCCTCCTGCATCATGCCCGCGTTGTTGACGAGCACGTCCAGTTGCCCGGCGCGCTCGATCACCTCGGCCACGATGCGGTCCGGGCTCTCGGGGTCGGTGAAGTCCGCGGGCACGGCGTCGAACTCGTCGTCGGGGCCGCGCTGCGCGGTGAGGACCGTCGCGCCCTCGTCCCGCAGCCTCCGGGCAACGGCCCGGCCGATGCCCGACCGTCCCCCCGTCACCAGCGCGACCTTGCGCTCGAACCGGCTCATGCGACCGCCTTCCCGCCGTTGACCTCCACCAGCGCACCGCACATGTAGCGGGCCGAGTCCGAGGCGAGGAACAGCACCACGTCGGCAATGTCGCCCGGTTCGGCGATCCGTCCGAGGGGCACGGTCGCCCCCAGCTCCGCCACGGCCGTGTCGGGGTCGAAACCGCGTTGGGCGAAACCGCTGCGCAGCATCGGTGTGTTCACCTCGTTGGGGCACACCGCGTTGACACGCACGCCCTGCGGCGCGTGGTCCATCCCCATGCACTGGGTGAGGGAGGCCAGCGCCGCCTTGGTCATGGTGTAGAGGGCGTGGTTCGGTCCCGGGGCCTTGCCGCCCCAGCAGGAGGAGACGTTGACGACCGCACCCCCGCCGTCCGCCGCCATCAGGGGGATCGCGGCCCGGCACAGGCGGAAGGGGGCCTCGACGTTCACCCCCATGGACAGGGACCAGTCGGCGTCCGAGGCGTCGGTGACGGGCCCTCGTGTGATGACGCCGGCGTTGTTGACGAGGATGTCGAGCCCGCCCAACGCGTCGCGCGCGGCCGTTGCGAGCCCGTCGGTGTAGGCCTGGTCCAACAGGTCGCCGGGCAGGTGGGCCTCGGCCTCGATGCCGCTCACGTCCCGGTCCGCCACGACCACCCGTGCGCCCTGGGCACGGAACCGTTCCACGACGACGGTGCCGACACCGCCGGCCGCACCGGTGACGAGTACGTTCTTTCCGGAAAAGCTCAAATCTGTACCTCCCCTGGGATCAAACCACCTCGAAGGCGACGCTCCCCAAACCGGCGAAGCGCCCCTCCACCGTCCCGGGCCGATCCATGGGGACCGCGCGCAGGCAGCTGCCGGGCAGGATCACGTCGCCGGGTGCGAATTGGGGTGTCGGTAAGGAGCGTGTCACCAGGTGCCAAGTAACCCGCGAGTAACTTACGGGTTCTCCGGACAACCAGCCCCAGCGCCCCGGAAGATCGTGGATAGCCGGGCGTACCGCTCGGCCAGGGACACGAGCGGGCAGGGGACGGTCGGGTGGCGCGTGATCTGGACCTGGACGAACTCCTCGACGCCTTCACCCTCACCGCCGACGAGTTGAGGCTGCTGCGGAACAAGTCCGGGGCGACCCGGCTCGGGTTCGCGCTGACCCTGCGTTTCCTGCTCTGGCGCGGCCGGTTCCCGCGCGGCCGCGGTGAGGTGCCCGACAACGCCGTCGTCCACGTGGCCAGGCAGGTCAAGGTCGAGCCTTCCGAGATCGCCTTCTACGACTGGCAGGGGCGTTCGGCCAAGCGGAACCGCACCGAGATCCGCGAGTTCACCGGCTTCGGCGAGTGCTCGGTTCCCGACGCCGAGAAGGTCACGCTGTGGTTGGCCGAGAACGTGTGCGACCAGGAGCGCAACCCCGACCGGGTACGCCAGCGCCTGCTGGAGCACTGCAAAGAGGAGCTGATCGAGCCGCCGGAGAAGACCCGCATCGAGCGGATCGTGCGCTCGGCGCTGAGCCAGGCCGAGGATCAGATGATGGCCCGCGCGGTGGGCGAGGTGCCCGCCGAGGTCGTGGAGCGGATGCTCACGCTGATCGGTCAGGCCAGCGACGACCCCGACGAGGCGCCGGCGGCAGGGGAGGGCCCCGAGGTGTATGCGCGGATCAAGGACGCCCCGGGCAATGTCAGCCTCAAGACGCTGATCGCGGAGAAGACGAAGCTGGAAGCGGTGCGCGCTGTCGGGGTGCCGCACCGGGCCTTCGCGCGCCTCCCGGCCACGATGGTGGCCGCGTGGCGGGACCGGGCCGCGGCCGAGGCTCCCTCGCACCTGCGCGGCCACCCGCACCAGATCAAGGTGTGCCTGCTGGGAGCGCTGCTGTTCTCACGTGAGCGGGAGATCACCGACACCCTGGTCGATCTGGTGATCTCGACCGTGCACAAGATCAACGCCCGCGCGGAGAAGGTCGTGACCGCCGAGTTCGTTCGCGACCTCAAGCGGGTCTCGGGCAAGGAGGACATCCTCTTCCGGATCGCCGAGGCGTCCGTGGGCTCGCCGGAGTCGCTGGTGCGCGAGGTGGTCTACCCGGCCGCCGGCGGTGAGCAGACGCTGAAGGACCTGCTGGCCGAGTTCCGGTCCAAGGGCACCAGCTACCGCCAGCACAAGCAGCGGGTGTTCAAGTCCTCCTACTCCAACCACTACCGCGTGGGGCTGCTCCAACTGCTGGACGTGCTGGAGTTCCACTCCTCCAACGACGTGCACCGCCCGCTGGTCAAGGCCCTGGAGCTGATCTGCCGCTACCGGGAGGTGGCCAACAACCGCCCCTACTACGACGCCGGTGAGCACGTCCCCGTCGACGGGGTGATCCCCTTCGAGCTGCGCGAGCTGCTGCACCGCACCGACCAGCGCGGCCGGGTGCGGGTGCTGCGCACCGTCTATGAGTGCGGGGTGTTCCAGAGCCTGCGCGAGCAGTTGCGCTGCAAGGAGATCTGGGTGGTGGGCGCGGACCGGTGGCGCAATCCGGATGAGGACCTGCCCGCCGACTTCGCGGACAAGCGCGTGGAGAACTACCGGAAGTTGAACCAGCCCCTGGATCCGGATGAGTTCATCGCGCGCCTGCGCGGCGACATGGTGACCGAGCTGGCCCACCTCAACGACGCGCTGCCCCGCCTGGGGTGGGTGGAGGTCGCCGAGCGCAAGGCGGGGGCGATCAGCCTGACGCCGTTGGAGGCGCGTGCTGAGCCGCGCAACCTGCGCAGGTTGAAGAAGGCGGTGCGCGCCAAGTGGGGTGTGGTCCCTTTGCTGGACATGCTCAAGGAGACCGCGCTGCGCACCGGGATGCTGGAGGCCTTCACCGGGGTCGGCACCCGCGAGGCCATCACCACCGAGGAGCTGTGGGAGCGGCTGATCCTGGTGATCTACGCCTATGGCACCAACACCGGGCTGCGTCGGGCGGCTGCGGGCGAGCACGCCTACTCCGAGGACGACCTGCGCTACATCCGGCGCCGCTACTTCACCATCGAGGGGGCCCGGGGCGCCGCCCGCGCGATCGCCAACGCGACCTTCGCCATCCGCTCCGAAGCGCTCTGGGGGCAGGGGTCGACCGCGGTGGGGTCGGACTCCACGCATGTGAAGGCGTTCGACCAGAACCTGTTCACCGAGTGGCACTCGCGGTACGGGGGCCGGGGTGTGCTCATCTACTGGCACATCGAGGAGCGGTCGATGGCCGTGCACTCCCAGTTGCTGTCGTGTTCGGCCTCGGAGGTGCACGCCATGGTGGAGGGGGCGATGCGGCACGGCACCTCGATGAACGTGGAGGCCAACTACGTCGACTCCCACGGCCAGTCCGAGATCGGGTTCGGTATCACGCGGTTGCTGGGGTTCAAGCTGTTGCCGCGCATCAAGCAGATCAACCGGGTCAAGCTCTACCAGCCCGACCGCGGCGACCTGGAAACCTACCCGCTGTTGCGGCCTGCGATGACCCGGCCGATCCGCTGGGACCTGATCGCCCAGCAGTACGACCAGATGATCAAGTACGCCACCGCGATCCGGCTGGGCACCGCCTCCACCGAGGCGATCCTGCGCCGCTTCACCCGGGCCGCCTCCCACCCCACCTACGCGGCGATGCTGGAGGTGGGCCGGGCCGAGAAGACCGCGTTTGCGGCGCGCTACCTGCGCGATCGCGATTTGCAGTACGAGGTGGGGTCGGGGCTGAACGTGGTGGAGAACTCCCACGGCATCCACGGCGAGATCCTCTACGGCAAGACGGGGGAGCTGTCCTCCAACCGCCGCGAGGAGCAGGAGTTGACCATGCTCGCCCTGCACATCCTCCAGGCGTGCCTGGTGTATGTGAACACGCTGATGCTCCAGCAGGTGCTGGCCGAACCCGAGTGGGAGAACACGCTGACGGCCGAGGACCGGCGCGGGCTCACCCCGCTGTTCTCCTCGAACATGAACCCCTATGGCGACATCCGTCTGAACATGGGCAACCGCCTGGCCCTGGGTGGATGAGACCGAGACGGTGTCCGGACCGGGTGCGGGAACCGGTGGGTGTGCCTACAGTCCGAAGGCGCCGCCCTCGATGAGGATGACCACACCCAGGACAATGAGGACCAGAGGCAGCAGGATGTGACCCCAGCGGCTGAGCGCGCGGGCGATGGGAGCGCGGGTGGCCAGGAACTTGCCGGCCGCGCACAGCACACCGACCAGGATCAGAAAGACCGTCGCGTAGACGGCCAGACTGGCGTAGCCGACGGTGACGAAGACGGGGACGTAAACGCCGATGTTGTCGCCGCCGTTGGCGAAGGTGACGGTGGCGACGGTGAGCAGGGCCGGGCCGTTGTCGCTGTCGGGGGCCTCATCGTCGTCATCGCCGCGCCACAGGTTCCAGGCCGCGCGCAGGCCCAGCAGCAGCGGCAGCAGCCCGAAGTAGGCGCGCACCTCCTCGGGCAGGAAACTCGCGCCGAAGGTGGCGGCCAGCGCGGCGGCCAAGATCGCGATGAAGCCCAGGTACTGCCCGGCCACGATCTTGGCGGTGGCCCCGCGGTGCCCGGCGCCTTGGGCGAAGAACAGCGCGAGCACCACGATGTCGTCGATGTTGGTGAGGGCGAACAGGCCGGCCGCCTGGGCGATGATGATCAGGTCCACGGGTCGGAGTCCTTACCGGGCGGTGCCGGTGCGCCCTGGCGGGCGGACGTGAGCACGAGCAGTACCGCCCCTGCGACGATGAAGGCGTCGGCGAGGTTGAAGGTGGGCCACCAGCCGCTGTGCAGGTAGTCGGTGACCACACCGTCCAGGCCGCGATCGATGAGGTTGGCCAGCGCACCGCCCAACATCCCGGCCAGACCGACGCGGCCCGCGAGCGGGGTGGTAGGGGCGGTGCGCCAGGCGTAGGCGGCCACGGCGGCGGTGATGAGCCCGGTGAGGGCCACGATGACCCATGTGGGCATGCTCGCGCCCAGGCTGAAAGCGACGCCGGGGTTGTAGGTCAGGCGCAACTCCAGCAGCCCCAGGAGTTGTGGTCCGGGCCCGCCGGTCAGCCGGTCTTCGGCTAGGGCCTTCAGGGCCAGGTCGGCGGCTGTGAGTGTGAGGGCGGCGGCCAGCACGCCCCAACGGGGGAGCGTGCCGGCCGCAGTCGGTGTCGTCGGCCTCACGCCGTCGCCCCCGCACGCTCGCGTGGTGCGGCGGTGGCGGGACCACCGGGAGCCAGTCCCAGGCGGCGGGTGCGTCCGGCGCGGATGCCGTTGCCGATGACCACGACCTCGGCCACCTCGTGCACCAGCACGACCGCGGCCAGGCCCAGGATGCCGAACAGGGCCAGGGGCATCAGGCCGATGATGATGGCCAGCGACAGTCCCACGCTCTGCCACATGATGACCCGAGAGCGGCGGGCGTGGCCCAGGACCTGGGGCAGGTGGCGCAGGTCCTCGCCCATCAAAGCGACGTCGGCGGTCTCGATGGCCACGTCGGTGCCCATGGCGCCCATGGCGATCCCGAGGTCGGCGGTGGCCAGGGCGGGTGCGTCGTTGACGCCGTCGCCGACCATCGCCACCGGGCCGTGTTCGCGTAGCTGGCCGACGATGCGGGACTTGTCCTCGGGGCGCAGCTCGGCGTGCACGTCACCCGGATCGATGCCCGCCTGGGCGGCCAGGGTGGTGGCGGTGGCGTGGTTGTCGCCGGTGAGCATCACCACCCGGTAGCCCGCACCGCGCAGGGAGGCCACGACCTCGCCCGCCTCGGGGCGCAGCTCGTCGCGCACCGCGATGGCGCCCAGCAGCGCGCCGTCGTCCTCGACCAGGACGGCGGTGGCCCCGGCGTGCTGCATCCGCTTCACGTCCCCGGCCAGTGGGTCGGCCTCGATCCAGCCCGGTCGGCCCAACCGGACACTGCGGCCGTTCAGGGTTCCGGTGAGCCCGGCTCCGGTGACCGCCTCCACGTGCTCGGCCCGCTGGGGTGCGGGGGCGGCGGCCAGGATGGCGCGGGCGAGGGGGTGTTCGCTGCGCTCCTCCAGCGCGGCGGCCACCGCCAGTACCTGCTCTGCGGTGTGGCCGGGCGCCGGGGCGGTTTCGATGACGGCCGGGCGGTTGCGGGTCAGGGTGCCGGTCTTGTCCAACGCGACGGTCTTGACCCGGCCCATGGCTTCGAGGGCGGCGCCGCCCTTGACCAGGGTGCCGTGCTTGGAGGCGGCGCCGATCGCGGCGACCACGGTGACCGGGACGGAGATGGCCAGCGCGCAGGGGGAGGCGGCCACCAGCACGACCAGGGCGCGTTCGATCCACATCAGCGGGTCACCGAAGAGCGCCCCGAGGGCGGCGATGAGGGCGGCGGCGATCATCACCCCGGGCACCAGCGGTTTGGCGATCTTGTCGGCCAGGCGCTGTCCGGCGCCCTTGCGGGACTGCTCGGCCTCCACGATGGAGACGATGCGGGCCAGGGAGTTGTCGGCCGCGGTGGAGGTGACGGTCACCTCCAGGACGCCGGTGCCGTTGATGGAGCCGGCGAACACCTCGTTCCCGGGTCCGGCCTCGACGGGGACGGACTCGCCGGTGATGGCCGAGGTGTCCAGGCTGGTGTGCCCGGAGGCGATACGGCCGTCGGTGGCCAGGCGCTCCCCGGGGCGCACCACCAGCGTGTCGCCCACGACCAGCTCGGCCGGGTCGACGGTGCGCTCGGTTCCGTCGCGCAGCACTCTGGCCTGGTCGGGGACCAGGTCCAGCAGGGCGCGTAGGCCGCGGCGGGTGCGGGCCACGGAGTACTCCTCCAGCCCTTCGGCGATGGTGTAGAGCACCGCCAGCATCGCGGCCTCGCCCACCTCACCCAACAGCACGGCGCCAACGGCGGCGATGGTCATCAGCGTGCCCACGCCGATCCTGCCCTTAGCCAGGCGGCGCACGGTGGAGGGGACGAACGTCCACCCCGCGACCGCCAGCGCGGCGGCCTTGAGAACCAACCCCACCAGGTCGCCGGCGCCGACCCAGCCCGCGCCGTACCCGGCCAGCAGCAGCGCCGCGGCGACGGCGGCGAAGCGGATCTCGCTCACCTGCCACAACGCCTCCGGTTCGTGCTCTTCGGCTGCTTCCCCTGCGCGGGGCTCGTCGCCACCGCATCCGCACGCGTCACTCACCGCGCACCTCCGTCATCGTCGTGCTGTCGGTTCCGTAGTTGGGGCACAGTGCGACCGCGCTGCCGGTCGCGGCCAGCAGGATCTCGGCCGAGGCCAGCAGGTCCAGCAGCTCGGGGCGGGTCAGGGAGTAGAACACCTGCCGTCCCTCGGGACGCCCGTCGACCAGGTTGCAGTCGCGCAGGCATGCCACGTGCTTGGAGATCGTGGACTGGGCCAGTCCCAACTGTTCCACCAGGTCGGACACCCGCGCCTCACCTTGGGCCAGGCGGCGCACGATGGCCAGCCGGGTGCCGTCGGAGAGGCTGTGGAAGAGCGCCTCGGCAGCGCCCAAGCCCGTAGTTGTGGCTACGCACTCATCCGTGCCATTCATCGTCATATAGCGATCATATCCCATGTTGGCGATGTTGAAAGGTGTGGGCATGCTCATGAACCGCGTGGAGTCGGCGCTGATCGACTCACCGCCCCGGCGCTGGTTGCAGCACTACGAGGCCGCAGTGCTGGTCGAACTGGGCGGGCGCACGCCAGGCGCCCACACCGCCGAGCTGGGATGCGGACCCGGATACGGCACCAAACTCATCCTGGACACCTTCGGCGCCGCGTCCGTGGACGCCGTGGACCTGGACCCCAAAATGCTGGCCAAAGCACGGCGCCGCCTTCAGCGCCACGGCGAGCGCGTCTACCTCGCGCGCGGCTCGGCCACCGACCTGGCCGCCGCCTTCGGCCCCATCGACGGCGGAAAGGACGCCTCCTACGACGCGGTGTTCGACTTCGCGATCATCCACCACATCCCGAACTGGAGAGAGGCCCTGGCCGAGGTCGCCCGCGTTCTCACACCGGGTGGCCGGTTCTTCTTCGACGAGGTCACCGCCACCGCCCTGGCCCGCCCCACCTACAAGGCCCTGTTCGACCACCCCACCGCCGACCGGTTCAGCGCGGGCGAGTTCCTCGCCGAGCTGCCCCGCCACGGCCTGCACATCGGCGAGAACTGGCGCACCCGCATCGGTAGCGACTACCTCCTCGGCGTCGCCACCCGCACCCAAAAGGGCAGGTGAGCACGATGGCCATCACCGCACTGGTGCTCTACGGCGTCTTCATCGTCCTGACCGCGACCAAGACGCAACTCCAACGACGCCACGGCACCGACACCGGGATCCGACGCCCGGCCAGCCCGCTGGCCTGGGCCGCCCGACTCCCGCTCGCACTGGGCAGCCTGGCCACCGGCGTCGCCGCACCCATCGCCGAACTGGCCGGCCTCACGCCGCTGCCCGGCCTCGACCAGCCCGCCCTGCGCACCGCCGGCGCGGCCCTGGCCGCCCTGGGCGTGGCGGGGACCTTCGCCACCCAGCTCGCCATGGGCCAGGCCTGGCGAACCACACCCGATGAGACCGAACGCCCGCACCTGGTGACCGGCGGCCCGTTCCGCATCGCCCGCAACCCCATCTACACCGCCTACACCGCGATGTCGCTGGGCCTGGCCCTGACGGTCCCCAACCCCATCGCCGTACTCGGCGCAGCCGCCGTCCTCATCGGCGTTCAAATGCAGGTCAGGGCGATCGAGGAACCCTACCTGCGGCGCATCCACGGCGCCGCCTACTCCGGTTACGCCGCGCGCACCGGCCGTTTCCTGCCCGGGATCGGCCGCCTCACCGACCACACCACCACGAAGGGACCCCGATGAGCGGCTGCTGCACCCCGAGCGACCAGGACCCCACCCCCGAAGAAGAGCGCACCGGCACGATCGCGCTGGTCCTCGTCGTGGCCATCAGCGCCGCCACCCTGGTGGTCGTCGGCGCCTTCCTGCTGTCCTAGGGCACGCATGAGGCATCGTGCGGCGCTGCGGGCCTCACCGGTCGACGGTGAGCACCTCCAGGGCGGCGGCCTTGTCGGCCTCGGTGGGCAGAGCGTAGCGGCGGGTGGTGTTGATGTCGGCGTGCCCCATCAACTCGGCCACGGTCACCAGGTCCACCGGCTCCTTCGCCAGGTCGCCGCAGC
This sequence comes from Nocardiopsis coralli, assembly GCF_014892575.1. Classification (GTDB taxonomy): domain Bacteria; phylum Actinomycetota; class Actinomycetes; order Streptosporangiales; family Streptosporangiaceae; genus Nocardiopsis; species Nocardiopsis coralli. The sequence continues at coordinate 51,036 of NZ_JADBGI010000006.1, forward strand.
CGCGCACCAGGTCGGTGCCGAAGGTGTGCCGTAGCACGTGTGGGCCGAACGCCTCCCCGTCGTCGCCCGGTCCGATTCCGGCCGCTGACCCCAACTCGCACACCACCGCGTTCGCCGCCCGCGTCGACAGCGCCTGGCCGTCGCGGTTGCGCACCAGCGGACCGGCAGCAGGGCGGCCGAGCTCGTCCAGGAGGAGTTCGAGGGAGGCGCGGGCCTCGGCGTGCAGCGGGACGGTGCGGTCCTTGCCGCCCAACCGTCCCTTGCCGCGCACCCGCACGCTGCCCCGGCGCGCGGACAGGCGGATGTCGGCCGCGTCCAGGGCGACGATCTCGGCGATGCGCAACCCCGTGTAGTAGGCCAGGTGGCAGATCACCCGGTCCCGGGCGGAGGCGTCGCGGGCCACGGTGCGCAGGAACCTCAGCTTGGCGCGGGCCTCGAGCGCGCGTGGAGCGCTGGGGCGGGCCAGGTGCTCGCGGACCACGTCGGGCCGTCCCGAGCCGCGCAGGGCGAAGAAGGCGTCGATGGCGGCGAGGCGGTTGTTGATGGTGGCCGCCGACAGGTGGGTTCCCCGGGCGGTGCGGGTGTTCTTCAACGTGCGGCGGTAGTCGCGCACCGCCCAGTCCCGCGCGGCCGCATCGCACAGCGGGTCGCCGTCCAGGGCGCCGGCCTCGCGCGCCTGGGCGAGCCAGGCCAGGAAGTGGGCGGCGTTGCGCCGGTACTTGTCGCGGGTGGCCGTCCCCAAATCGGTGGAGGCGGCCAGCTTCTCGCCGAAGGCGCGGTGTTCATCCGCCAGGTCGTCGGGCAGGTCGAGGGTTCGGCGCGGCCGGCCGGTGCGTGTGTTTCCAGAAGTGGAAACCGGGGGCTGTCCTCCGACAGGAGGTGTGTTTCCAGAAATCATGTCCTCAGGCTACTTCAGGGAACGCTGATTTCCAGAAGTACGGGCATCCGCCGCAAGCGTCGACTAAGTTACTCGCGGGTTACTTGGCACTTGGTGACGCGCTCCTTACCGACACCCCGAATTCCACCCCGAGGGGCGCGAGCCGGTCGGCGAGCCAGGCGATCGCGGAGACCGGGTTGCCCAGGATCTCGCGCGTTGAGCCCTCGCTGAGGACTTCCCCGTCGTGCGTGACCTGCCCGTGCATGTCCCGGAGGTCGACGTCCTCCAGCCGGCGCGGTGCCCCGCCGAGGACCACGGCCCCGGTCGACCCGTTGTCGGCGAGGGTGTCGGGCAGGTCGATGTCCCAGTTCTCGAACCGGGAGTCGATGATCTCGATGGCGGGGAGCACGTACGCGGTCGCGGAGATCACGTCGGCGGCCGTGGTGCTCGGCCCGCTCAGGCCCTCCTTCAGCACGAAGGCGGGCTCGAGCTCCACGAACGGCTCCACGTGGTTCCGCCGGTCGACCGCCAGCCCTTCCGGGACGAAGGTGCCGGCCAGCAGGTGGCCGTAGTCGGGCCGGTCGAGCCCGAAGGCGTCCTGCATGGCCTTGGCGATGTTGCCGAGTTTGTATCCGACCACCCGGTCACCTGCGGCGACGCGGTCGGCCACGCCCTGCTGCTGGATCCGGAACGCGGTGTCCGCATCCAGGCCGGTCCACCCCTTGGTCAGCGGGGGCAGTGCGCGCACGTCCCGCCGTGCCCTCGCGAGTTCGGCGGCGGCGTTGCTGATCCTGGTCTCGATGTGCATCCGTCTCCTGTCCGGGGCACGGGGGTGCCCCTGGCCGGAAGGGCGCAGCGGGCGGATCCGTCCTTCCGCCCGCTGCGCACGACTGTTGCTGCCGTTGCTGCCGTCACCGGTCGCCGGGGCGCTCGCCCACCTTCCAGATGTTGACCGAGGAGAGCAGCTCACGCGGGTCCCACACGACCCACTCCTCGGCGAGGAGGTCCTCCTCGAACCGGCAGAAGGTGGCCCCCGTGACCGTCACGACCCGGTCGGTGGGCGGCACACCCATGAAGGACCCGGTGTGTGTGCCGTGGCTCTGCCAGCGGATCGCCACCATCGACCCGTCCTCGACGGTCTCCAGGACCTCGGTACGCAGGTCGGGGAAGGCCTCCTGGGAGCTCTCGATCGCCTTCCTGACCGACTCGATGCCCTCCGAACCGGTCTTGGTGTGGCGCACGTACCCGTCGGCGAGCAGGCGCTCGAAGGACTCGAGGTCGCCGTTGCCCCAGGCCGCGCGCCAGGCGTTCCTGATGGTCGTGGACTTGTCCTCACTCATCGTCGGGCCCCGCTTCCCGCGTACGCGTTCTCCGCCGGGCCGCTGTAGCGCCCGAACTCGCCGCCCTGGAACAGCAGGGGCTGACCGTCCGCGGCGGCCATGCCCGTCACCCCGCCGACGACCATGAAGTGGTCGCCCACCACCACTTCGGCCTGCAGGGTGCAGTCGATCCAGGCCACCGAGTCCAGCAGGTGCGGGACGCCCGTCTCACCGGTCTCGTAGCGCAGCCCGTCGAACTTCCCGGGCCCCTTGCGCGAGAGCGCGCTGCACACCTCACTGCCCGGGCCGGCGAGCACGTTGGCGGAGAACTGCTGGCTGCGGCGGATCCGCGGCCAGGTCGAGGAGGTCTCGGCGACGCTGAAGGTCACCAGCGGGGGTTCCAAGGACAGGGAGGCGAAGGTCCCGACGATGAAACCGAGCTCCTCGCCGGTCGCGTCGATGCCGGTGATCGCCACGACAGAGGTGGGGATGCGCCCCATGACCTGGCGGTAGTGCTGCTGCGAGATGGAAGATTCGACGGTCAACATGTTCGACACCTCCGAGGGGGTCTTCGGGCTCTGCCTCTTCGGGATCAGGCGGTCTGCAGCTGGCGGTCGCGGTGGGCGGATCCGGGGTGGTCGTCGCGGAGGCGGGTCACGCCCGGGCCGTAGAGCTTCTCCCGCAGCGTGGAGCCGTCGTAGTCCTGCCACACCGAGCCGCGGCGCTGCAGCTCGGGGACGACCAGTTCGATGAAGTCGGCGATGTCCTGGTACTTGACGGCGTGGCCGATGTTGAAGCCGTCGATGCCGGTCTCGCGCATCCACGACTCGAGCTCATCGGCCACGGTGGAGGGGGACCCGACCAGCGTCGGTCCGGTGCCGCCGACGCCGATGTACTCGGCGATGTCGCGGGGCGTCCAGTCGCGGTCGGGGTCCATCTTGGCGAAGAGGTCGACCATGGTCTGGCCGGCGTCGGTCTTGACGTGGCGCAGGGGCACGTCCGGGTCGAACTGGGACATGTCCAGGCCGGTCCAGCCGCTGTAGCGCGCCATCGCTCCGGCGTAGCTCACCGTGCGCCGGTACTCCTCGTGGCGGCGGTGCGCCTGTTCGTCGGTGGGCGCGCAGACCACGTTCAGCATCTGCAGGACCCGCACGCTCTCGGGGTCCCGGCCCGCCTCCGCGGCCTGGGCCCGCAGGTCGTCGACCTGCCGCTTCAGCGCGGGTTTGGAGGTCGCGTTGGCGAAGACGGCCTCGGCGCCGGCCGCGGCGAGGGCGCGCCCCTTCGACGAGCCGCCGGCCTGGAAGATCACCGGTGTGCGCTGGGGCGAGGGCTCGCAGAGGAAGAAGCCGGGGACGTCGAAGTAGGTGCCGTGGTGGGCGATGTCCCTGACGCGGTCCGGGTCGGCGTAGACCCCGTTGGCACGGTCGAGCACGACCGCGTCCTCCTGCCAGGAATACTCCCAGAGCTTGTAGCAGACCTCGAGGTACTCGGCGGCCATGGCGTAGCGCTCGTCGTGCGGCACCTGGCGTCCGGTCCCGAGGTTGCGGGCGGCGCTGTCGGCGTAGGAGGTCACCAGGTTCCAGCCGACACGGCCGTCGGTGAGGTGGTCGAGGGTCGAGAAGCGCCTGGCCAGCGCGTACGGGTGCTCGTAGGAGGTGGACGCGGTGATCCCGAACCCGAGGTGTGTGGTGGCGCTCGCCATCGCCGAGACCACCATGCTCGGGTCGTTGGACGGGAGCTGCGCGGCGTCCCTGAGTGCGTGGGCCGCGCTCTGTTCGTAGACGTCGTGGTACCCGACGTTGTCGGCGAGGAAGAGGCCGTCGAACCGGCCTTCCTCGAGGAGCCGCGCGTACTCGGTCCAGTACTTGAGGTCGGTGTAGCGCGCGCCCCGGTCGTCGTCGTGCCGCCACAGGCCCGCGGACAGGTGTGCCGGGCCTTGGAAGTCGAATGCGAAGAGCCGCATCCTCCGGTCGTTCATGGGGAGCCTTCTCTCAACGTTCACTTAATGAACGCGCTGATCGAATGATGAACGATGCAAACGCTACGGACGCCCCAGAAACGCGTCAAGGGGGTCACGGGGAACTCGTTCGCAGAATCTGCAGGGGGCCTGAGATCCCGATGTTTTCCCTGTTCAAGGCGTTATCAATGGCCCGACTCAGGCATGACGAAAGGCCCGGCCGCTCCACGCGACCGGGCACACCTATGGTGTTCGTCTAGTGAACGCCCGAAGATTCGGACGGATCGGCGTGGTCGCGCCTCAGCTCCAGCACGAACCGCACCGCGGCGATGATGAGAAGGATCAGGAAGGGCAGCCCGATCACGATGGACACGGTCTGCACCGCGGACACGCCCCCGGTCAGCACCAGCACGATCGCGGTCAGGGCGATGGCCGAACCCCAGACCACGACGATGCCCCTGCGCGGGGCGAGGGTGCCGCCCTGGCAGAACATGCCGAGCACGATCGACGCGGAATCGGCGCTGCTGACGAAGAACAGGACGATCAGCACGATCACGAGCACGGACAGGATCGCCGTGAGGGGCAGCTGTTCGAAGAGCGCGAAGAGCACCGCGCCCTCACCCGACGACTCGAGCGCGCCGGTGAGTTCGCCGTCGCCCGAGCGGTCCATGTGCATCGCGGTGCCCCCGACGATGCTGAACCAGAGCAGGCTCAGGGCCGTGGGGGCCGCCAGCACGGCGAGCAGGAACTCGCGGATGGTGCGCCCGCGGGAGATCCGGGCGACGAAGGTCCCCACGAAGGGGGCGTAACCCATCCACCATCCCCAGTAGAAGACGGTCCAGGAGTTCACCCATTCCCCGCCCCCGTAGAGGCCGGTCTCGGTGGCCATGGGGACGAAGCCGGCGACATACCCGCCCAGGGCCTCGATGTAGGTCTGGATCAGGTTCACGCTCGGGCCCGCGACGAAGACGAAGGCCATGATCAGACCGGCCAGGACGGCGTTGATCGTGGAGATGTGCTTGATCCCCCGGTGGAGACCCGAGACGGCGGACAGCACGAAGAGCAGCGTGACACCGGTGATGGTCGCGATGGCGACCGTGTTGTTGACCGGGATGCCGAAGGTCGAGGCGAGGCCGTCGTTGATCTGGATCGCGCCCAGGCCCAGGGAGGTCGCGGCGCCGAACGTGGTCAGGAAGACCGAGAAGGCGTTGACCGACCGGGACGCCAACGAGGTCGTGGGTTTGTTCGGGCACACGACGGAACTGATCAGGCTGGGGCGGCCCTTGCGGAAGATCCCGTAGGCCAGGGGGAGCCCGATCAGCGCGTACAGGGTCCACGTGTGCAGACCCCAGTGGAAGATCGTGTACTCCATCGACAGCCGGGTCGCCTCCGCCGAACCGGCTTCCGCTCCGCCCAGGGGCGGCTCGGCGAGGTGGGACAGGGGCTCGGCCACACCCCAGAAGACCAGCCCGGTGCCCATCCCCGCCGCGAACAGCATCGTGATCCACGCGCCCGTGGAGAACTCCGGACGCTCACCCTCGCGCCCCAGGCGGATGCGCCCGTACCGCGAGAAGGCGATGAAACCCGCGACCCCGACGAGCCCGGTCAGGGCAAGGACGTAGAGCCAGCCGAACGAGTCGAGGATGCGGTCGAGGGCGGACTGGGCGGCGGCCGCCAGCCCGTCCGCGTCCGCCACACCCCAGCCGACGAACCCCGTGCACATGAGCATCGCGATCCCGAAGACCACCCAGTCCATCGAGCCGCGGGCCGGTGGTCGGGGCTCGTCACCGGCGTCGTCCGGCGACGTGTCGGGGGTCTGGGCAGGCTTTTCGGACACCATGACGGCGGATTCCTTCGTGTTGGCGGGGCCCCTGGGGAGTCATGAACGTCAACAGATGGACGTTCTGATAGTGAACGTAACGTCCAGTTAATGTGACCCACAGCACCAGGTCGGTCAAGGGGGGTACCGAAATTACCTCAAATGCACACGTGGAATGTGCAGCAATGGCCCTTTAAGTCGGATTGAGGGGGTTGACACTCCATCGAGCGCAAAAATAATCTGAACACCGCGTTCATTATTTGAACTGACATGCGCGCCGAAAGGCAGCTCCCCCCGAAAAGACCCCGGTCACAGCGCCACGAACCCCCGCGCCGGACACCGCCGGCACAGGCGCCCGCCGAGGGTCGGAGAAAGGCACCCCATGCAGGAATCCGCGGACGTCGTCGTCGTGGGGGCCGGTGTCGCCGGCCTGATCACCGCACGTGAACTCGGGCGCGCCGGAAAGCACGTCCTCGTACTCGAGGCCCGCGACAGGCTCGGTGGGCGCGTGTGGACCGACGAGCGCTTCGACCGGCCGCTGGAGATGGGCGGCACCTGGGTCCACTGGCTGCAGCCGCACGTGTGGGCCGAGATCAGCCGCCTCGGGCTGGAGGTCACCCGCGGCCCGCGCCCGGAGAAGGCCTACTGGCTGGCCGGCGACCAGGTGCGCACGGGAACGCTCGACGGGTTCATGGAGCTCATCGACCCGGGCATGCGCCGCCTGCTCTCCGACACCATGGACGTGGTCCCGCGTCCCTACGCCCCCACCTCCTCCCCGGCCCTGGCCTCGGTGGACGGGGCCACGGTGCAGGACAAGCTCGACGAACTGGACCTGCCGGTCGAGGAGTACAACGCCAACGAGGCCGCCTGGGTCGGCCACCTCAACGCACCGCCCAGCGAGGCCGGATTCAGCGCCGCGCTCCGCTGGACGGCCGCCACCGCCGGTTCCTGGCACCTCATGCACGAGGCCTCCGCCGTCTTCCGGCTGACCGAGGGCACCCGGGCCCTGGTCTCGGCTCTGGCCGAGGAGGCGCGGGCCGAGATCCGTACGTCCACCACCGTGAGCCGTATCGAACACGGTGACGACGGGGCCGTCGTGACGACCGCCGACGGCAGCCGGATCACTGCGGGGCGGGTGGTGGTGAGCCTGCCGCAGAACATCCTCCCGAGCGTGGAGTTCTCCCCGGCCCTGCCCCCGGGCAAGATCGCCCCCGCCGAGGAGAAGGCCGCCTCGCAGGGCGTCAAGGTCTGGATCAGGGTGCGGGGGCCGATCACCCCGTTCTTCGCCTACTCCTCCGCGCAGCACCCGCTGTCGGTCGTGCGCACGGAGTTCATCGGCCAGGACGACGCCGTGCTCGTGGCCTTCGGCGCGGACTCGACCCGCATCTCACCGGACGACCGGGACGCGGTGCAGAAGGCCCTGAACGTGTGGCGGGACGACCTCGAGGTCCTCGACAGCACCGGGCACGACTGGATGGCCGACCCGCTGTCCGGGGAGACCTGGATGATCCACCGCCCGGGTCAGGTCTCGCGGTACCTCGAGGAGCAGCAGCGCAGTGAAGGGGGCCTGCACTTCGCCGGCAGCGACCACGCGAACCTCTGGCCCGGCTTCATCGACGGCGCGGTCGAGAGCGGGCTGCGCGTCGCCCGGCAGATCACGGTCGGAGAGTGAGCCCCGGCCCTTCAGCGAGAGACCGGACCCGCGGGACTCCCCCGCCCCGACGAACGACACGAAAGGGCACCAGCGACACCATGGTCACCGCCGACACCGCCGACTCTGCAGCCACGACCGACACCGCCGCCGACGACCTGGAGCGGATCCTCGACCGGGCCGCTTCCGCCGCCCCGACCTGGGGTGCGACCCCCGACCACGAACGGGCGCATGCGTTGCGCCTGGTCGCGGACGCGCTCTCCTCGGCCCGGGACGAGCTCGTCCCGGTCGCCCACGAGGAGACCGGACTCCCCCACCGCCGGCTCGAGGGCGAGGTGCAGCGCACCGCGGTCCAGCTGCGGATGTTCGCTGACCTCGTGGAGGAGGGCGGTCACCAGCGGATCACCGTCGACCGCGCCGACCCGGACTTCGCCCCCGCCCCGCGGCCGGACCTGCGCCGCATGCTCGTGCCGTTCGGCCCCGTCCTGGTGTTCGCCGCGAGCAACTTCCCGTTCGCGTTCTCCGTCGCGGGAGGGGACACCGCCTCGGCCCTCGCGGCGGGCTGCCCGGTGGTGCTCAAGGCCCACCCGGGACACCCCGTGACCTCGCAGCTGACCGCCCGCCTGGTGTGTTCGGCCCTGCGTGAGGCCGGCGCCGACGAGGGGGTGTTCGACCTGATCAGCGGGGTCGAGCCCGGGGTGCGGGCGCTGAAGGACCCGCGGATCACGGCGGCGGCCTTCACCGGGTCCCTCGCGGCAGGGCGTCACCTCTTCGACATCGCTGCTTCGCGGCCGGAACCGATCCCCTTCTACGGCGAGCTGGGCAGCATCAACCCCGCCGTGGCCACGTCCGGGGCCGCGCGCGAACGCCCCGACGACATCGCCCGCGGGTTCACGGGCTCCTTCACGCTGGGCGCCGGCCAGTTCTGCACCAAACCCGGGCTGCTCCTCATCCCGGAGGGCACGGATCTGCCCGAGCGCCTCCAGGAACTCGTGGAAGGTGTGGACGAACAACGGCTGCTCACCGCCAAGGTCGCCGACGCCTACGGGCAGCGGTTGACGGAGCTCGCCTCGACCGCGGGGGTCCGGGTCCTGGCCGGGGGCGAAGAGACCGTGCACGGGTCCGACCGCCCCGAGGCGGGGGCGAGCCTGTTCGCGGTCCACGCCCGCGACTTCGACGGCCGGGCGCGGACACTGCTGGAGGAGAGCTTCGGCCCGGCGTCGATCGTGGTCGAGTACGGCTCGGCCGAGGAGGCACGGCGGGTGCTGTCCCTGCTCACCGGCAGCCTCACGGCGACCGTGCACACGGCCTCGTCCCCGACCGAGGAGGAGGACCGGGACGTGCGGATGCTGCTCGACACGGTGCGGCCGAAGGTGGGGCGCATCGTGTTCGACGAGTGGCCCACCGGCGTCGCGGTGACCGCGGCCCAGCAGCACGGAGGCCCGTTCCCCTCGACGACCTCGCCTGCCCACACCTCCGTCGGGACCGCCGCGGTCGACCGCTTCCTGCGCCCGGTCGCCTACCAGAACACCCCGGAGCGGTTCCTGCCGTCCGCCCTCAGGGACGGGCAGGCGGGCTGAGCCACCCGCGCCCCCGAACGTCCTCCCACCGTCCGTACTCGTCGGTATGCACGGTGTGCACGCGGATTCCTGACCGAACCCTCCACCCTCGCTGCGGCTAAGGTGGGGGGCCGGTAAAGCCCCTCGGGGCGAACGAGGACGCGTGGGAGGACGAACACATGGGCGAGGCGCCCGAGTCGGCGGACCTGACCAACAAATCCGTGGTCAAGGCCGTGCGCCTGCTGAGGGAGCTCGCCAAGCACCCCCACGGCGCGACGGCCACCGCCCTGGCGGCCGAGACCCGGATCGCCCGGCCCACCGCGTTCCGGCTCCTCTTCAGCCTGGAACAGAGCGGCTTCGTCGACCGGGTCGACAACAACTACATCCTGGGTTGGGACCTGGCCCGCCTGGGCAAGATCGCCGACCCCTACGCCGGGCTGGTCAAGCGGGTCCAGCCGGCGATCGACGACCTGGCCGCACTGCTCAACGAGTCGGCGACCCTGTCCGTACCCCGCGGGGACGACGACCTGGAACTGATCGCGGACGCGTCCGGCCCCCACGTGGTCGGCGGCGGCATGGGCAAGTACATCGGCCAACGGTTCCCGCTGCACGCGAGCTCGACCGGCAAGGTCCTGCTGGCGGAGCTCTCGGAGGACAGGCTCGCGTCGATCCTGCCGGAGGAGCTGGAGTCCTTCGCCTCCCGCACCGTCACCGACCGCGCGGTACTCGCCCAGGAACTGTCCGAGGTGCGTGAGCAGGGCTACGCGGTGATCGACAACGAGCTCGAGGAAGGGCTCCTCTCCCTGTCCCGGCCCGTGCGGGACTCGGCGGGGAACCTGGCGGCGGTCCTGACGGTCAACGGGCCGCGTTACCGCTTCGGCCGGGACCGTATCCCCGACGCGCTGCAGGGCATGCAGGAGACGGTCAACAGCATCGTCGACGTGCTCTGGGAGGAGTCCCCCCAGAAGTAGGCCGGGAGCGCCGACTCGGCATCGAACACGTCCACGCCCGTTCCCACAGCAGCGCCCGGCCTCCCCTGTCCCGACGGGGACGTGGAAGACCGGGCGCGGGTCGCGGCCGGAGGCCTCAGCGGGATCCGGTGTGCTCGGTGTCGTCCGCGCGAGCGGCGTCATCGGCCGCCTCGGCGCCGTCGAGCTGCCCGGTGTGCTCGCGCAGCAGTTCCTCGGTCTCCTGCTCGGCCCCGGCGGCGGACTCGGCGAACTCGGGGGTGTCGAAGACCTCCCCGGCCAGCGGGTCCTGGATCGCGTCCTCCTCGCTCCAGTCGAGCGCGCCGGTGTCGGGGTCGACCGTGGTCTCCTGCGGGGCGACGTCGTGCACGGCGAGGACCGTGCCGCCGTTCTCGGGGGCGTTCGCCACGACCCCGCTTCCCACGGCGGGGTCGAGCCCGGCCAGTGTCGCCGAGGCGGAACTGAACCCGCCCTGGTGGCGACTGCCGCTGTTCTGCACCCGCAACAGGTCGCGCAGGTTCTCCCCGAGTTCCTGCTGGTCACCGGCCTGTTCCTTCGCGGTGGAGACCAACGCGGAAGTGGTCGCCTGCGGACGGATGCGCACGTAACGCGGCATGACGGCGATCTCGTAGCGCAGCATCCGGACCAGAGCCACGGTGGCCACCACGTAGATGACCGACAGCGGCGCTGCACCGGCGAGGGAGCTGACCTGGAGCACGGTCAGGGCGGCCTCACCACCCGCGAGCAGCAGGAGTGCCCCGGACACACCGACGAGCGCGGCCCAGAACAGGCGGGTCACCCGGGGTGTCTCGGTGCGTCCGCCGTGGCAGAGCACGTCCACGACGAGCGAGCAGGTGTCGGCCGAGGTCACGAAGAAGAGGCCGATGACCACGATCGCGATCATCGACAGTACCGCGACGAACCCGGGCCCGATCGGCAGGTTCTCGAAGAGGGTGAACAGCGAGGTGTCGGTGTCGACGACGCCGCCCTCGCCGATCATGCCGCCCTGGGTGATCTGGTAGTGGATCCCGGTGCTGCCGAAGACCGTGAACCACACGATCGCGACGACGGTCGGGGCGAGGATGACGCCGAGAATGAACTCGCGCACGGTACGTCCGCGGGAGATGCGGGCGATGAACATCCCGACGAACGGCGCCCAGCTCAGGAACCAGCTCTGCGTGAAGAGGGTCCAGCCGAGCGTCCAGCCGTCATCGGCGCCGGCACCGGTGACGAACATGAGTTCCGGCAGCGCCTGCACGTACTCACCGGTGTTCTGCACGAGCGACTGGAACAGGAACACGGTCGGGCCGAGCAGGAGCACGGCCAGCGCCAGGAGCGCGGCCAGGCCCATGTTGGCGTGGGAGAGCCAGCGCAGCCCCTTGTACAGCCCGCTGATGACCGAGATGGTCGCGACCGCAGTGATGATCACGACCAACCCGACGAGCAGGGTGTCGGAGGGCTCGAACCAGCCCAGATGCGCCAGCCCGGCCTGGATCTGGAGCACGCCCTGCCCCAAGGAGGTCGCCACACCGAACATGGTGCCGACCACCGCGAAGACGTCGATGGCGTGGCCGAGCCAGGACTCGATGAGCTTGCGGCCGAAGACCGGTTCGAGCAGCCAGCGCACCGACAGCGGGCGTCCCCGGCGGAAGGTCATGTAGGCCAGGCCGAGGCCGACGACCACGTAGATGCCCCACGCGTGCAGGCCCCAGTGGAAAATGGCCTGGCCGATGGCGGCGCGTCCGGCCTCCTCGCTCCCGGGTTCCATGCCCAGCACCTCGGGCGGGGCGACCATGTGGTTGAGCGGTTCGGCCACGCCCCAGAAGACGAGGCCGATGCCCATCCCGGCCGCGAAGAGCATGACGAACCAGGTGAACAGCGAGAACTCGGGCTTTTCGTCGTCGCGTCCCAATCTGACGTTTCCCGCCTTGGACAGCGCGGCCCAGAAGGAGAAGACGAGAAAAACCGTGACAGCGAGGACGTACCACCAGCCGAGGGTTTCTCCGATGCCGTCGCGGATACCGCTGAAGGCGGCCTCGGCGTCGTCGCCGTACTCGGCCCCGTACCAGGTGGCCAGTGCGAGCGCTCCGACGACGATGAGGACGGCCGGGACGAAGACCGGCTTCGAGAGACCTTGCCAGACCGAGGGTCTCTTCCCGTCGTTCTGCTGGAGAACGGATGACACGTGCGTTTCCTCTTCTTTCGGATCGTGCGGACACCGCAACGGTGCGGTGGTGCTCCGGCCCGCGTGCGGTGCGGTGCCGGGCGTGCGTCACGGCGGTGTCCATGGCGTGGGCCGCATCCCCCGCTGCGGGGGTGTGCGGCCGTGGTGCGAGGCTTCGGGCGCCGCGGGCTCTTTGTGCTGTCGGCTGTGGTCCCCTCAGCCGGTCGCGCTGGGCTCGGGGTGCGCGGAGAACACGGCCTGCGAGGCGAGCGGGACCGCCAGGATCGTGACCACCGCGGCGATCACGGTCGCCGTGGTCAGGGGCACAGCGAAGGTGAGCAGGCCGACCAGGACCGGTGGAACGCCCGCGCCCGCGTAGAAGGCGATGTAGAGCGCGCCCGAGATCCCCCCGCGCTGCGCCGGCGGCACGGCGCTCTCCACCGCCGCGGACGCTCCCCCGTACGCGAGCCCGTGGCCGATCCCCGCGACGACCGCAGCCACGGCGGTGAGGAAGGCGGCGCCTCCGAAGGAGAGGGCCAGCAGGACCAGGCTGAGCAGGAGCGCCGCGAGCCCGGCCAGCTGCGCGTTGCGCACGCCCAGCGCGGGCACGGCCGGTTGCACGAACAGGGAGAACAGCAGGACCGTCCCGAGGATCGCCCCGACCACGGCCAGGTTGCTCTGCCCCTCACGCGCGAGCAGGGTCGGGATGACCGACAGGAACAGTCCCGCGGTCGTCCACGCGAGGAACCCGGTCCGGGCGGCCGCGCGGAAGACGGGCCGCAGGGGGCCGGGCACGTGCGGGCGGGCGGGCCGCCAGTGCCGCAGCGACGCCCCTTCCGTGCGCGGCAGGGCGGACACCCGCTTCCAGGCGACCCACAGCAGCACGAGGTGCAGCAGGAACGGGAGCGTGAGCGGCGCCGGGAGGTACTGGCCCAGGAACCCGGCGGCGACCGGCCCGAGCGCGGTCCCGCCCACGAAGGCGGCACCGGCGGCCACGGCGGCCCTCCGGTCCCCTGCTCCCCGTACCGAGGAGCTGATGAGCGCGACGGCCGCACCGGTGGCCGCGCCCAGCGCGATGCCCTGCGCGGCCCGGCCGACGACCATCCAGGCAGGGCCTACCGCGAGGGCGAAGCAGACCGAGCCGAGCGCGGCGGCCGCGATCCCCCACCGCAGCACCGTGCGCGGGCCGAGCGCATCCGACGCGGGGCCGAGGAACAGCAGCGCCGGGATGCTGGTCAGCGCGAAGGTGGCGTAGGTGATCGTCATGAACGCATCACCCACCCCGAACGCCTCCTGGTATCCGGGATACAGCGGGCTCGGCAGGTAGGCGCCGATGGTGAGCACCACCAGGACGAGGACTCCGGCACGCAGTTCCACGGGGCGGTCCGTTCGGGGGCCGCTTCCCCTCTCACGCTTCGTAAACATCACGGGACCAAGTTTGGGCGCCATGACCGCTGATGAGAAGCAAACATTTTTCTTCGGAACCGTGCAAAATGGTTGCATGATCGATCCGAAGCTCAAGGTCCTGCAGATGGTCGCCGAGCACGGCACCGTCACCGCGGCCGCCGAGGCGCTGCACTACACGCCCTCCGCGGTCTCCTACCGCTTGCGCCAGCTCTCCGAGGAGCTCGGGGTCGACCTGCTGGCGCCCTCCGGACGGGGCATCACTCTGACCGCCGCGGCGCGTGTGGTGCTGCGCCACGCGGAGAACCTGTACGCCGAGGCCGAGCGCACCTACGCCGAACTGGCCGCGGCGACGGACGAACCCACCGGACTGTTCACGCTGTGCGGGTTCTCGACCGCGGCGACCCACCTGCTCCCGCCGGCCGCCGCCGACCTGCGGGACCGGTTTTCCCAGGTCACGCTCCGGGTGATCGAGGCCGAACCCGTGCGCTGCTTCGACCTCCTGCATTCGGGCGACGCCGACCTCGCCCTGGTGACCAACACGGCCGGGACCCCGCCCACCAGTGACGAACGCTTCGACCAGCAGCCCCTCCTCGACGACCCCCTGGACCTGGTGGTCCCCGAGGGCCACCGCCTCACCGGCCTGAACCGGGTCACGCTCGCCGACGCCGCGGACGAACCCTGGATCGTGGGCAGCACCGGGACCACCTACCACCACCTGGTCCTGAACGCCTGCATGACGGCGGGGTTCACCCCGAACATCGCCCACCACGCCGACGAGTGGGACACCGGGACCGCCCTGGTCGCCCACGGGTTCGGCATCATCCTCGTGCCGAAACTGGCCCGGCTGCAGGACTGGCCGGTCGTGCGCCTGCCACTGTCCGGGGAGTCCGCGCCCGTGCGCCGGATCCTGGCCGCGACCCGCAAGGGCAAGCGCGATCACCCCCTGGTCGCGGCGGCACTGGAGAGCATCAGTTCCTCGTCGACGCTGCGCCCGGCCGGCGAGGACGGCGTATGAGTACCGCCGGCACCCGGGACTGACCCGGAGGAGCCCTCGGCGGGAGGGGTGCCACCATGGATGCGATGCCGGAGAGCCGTGGTGGTCGACACCTGCGGGCCGGGGTGTTCACCCTGGTCTGCGCGAGCCTGTCCGCGCACGGGCACGCGTTGAGCAGCGGTCATGACGTCTCGCTCCTCGGTCTGCTCCTCGGGGCAGCCGTCGTCCACGCCTTGACCTGGGCGGCCTCCACCCGCAGCATGGGACGGCTCCGGATCGCCGGCCACATGCTCTGGGGCCAGTTCGCCCTGCACATGGCCCTGACCGTGATCGCCGCCCCGGGCGGTGATCACGCCGCTCACGGCCAGATCACGGACACGGCCCAGGGCGCCCCCGCCGGAGCCATGATCGCCCTGCACGTGTTGTCAGCGCTGGTGAGCGCGTGGTGGTTGCACCGGGGCGAGCGGGCGTTCTTCGCGTTCCTGGGTTTCATGGCCCTGCGGGCCCTGCCGCTGCTGGTGGTCGCCGGTGCACTGCCGACCCCGGCCACGCCGCCGAAGGCACGGGCACCGTTCCCCGATCACCGTGGCCGCCCTGCGTTCTCCTACCTGCGGTACACACAGGTCCTGCGCGGTCCGCCAGTGCCTTCTCCGGCCTGAACCCCCGTCGTCCCGGGCCACGAGAAGCCACTGCATCGAGCGCACCGAGCGACTCGCGCGACGCACGTGTACCGCTGCCTGCCCGGTCATGACCGGGCGGTCCGAGGTGGGACGTGTGTCCGGACGCGCCGCCACGCGCTCGGAGCAGCGTTTTCAGGACCACCGAGAAACGCCCCGAGGAGCCTGTCCATGACCACCCCTGCCCTCCCCCGGAAGAGCCCCCGCCGGGTGG
Organism: Nocardiopsis coralli; assembly: GCF_014892575.1. GTDB lineage: Bacteria > Actinomycetota > Actinomycetes > Streptosporangiales > Streptosporangiaceae > Nocardiopsis > Nocardiopsis coralli. The sequence continues at coordinate 66,642 of NZ_JADBGI010000006.1, forward strand.
ACCGCCGCACCCTGCGTACGGACCTGCGCCATCTCATGTTCGACGCGGTTCTGGCCCTGGCGGTCACCGCGCTCATTTTTGCCCTCCTGTACTGGCGGATCGACGCCGGTACGTCTCAGACCCTCGACGTCATGCCGGAGCTGGACGACGCACGTGTGTACTGGCTCTACTGGGCCTGCCAGGCCTTCGGCTGGTCGGCCCTGCTGTGGGCCTGGGTCAGCGTGGTGTTCGGCCTGGCCCGGTCGATGGTGCCGCTGAGGTCCTCCCCGTTCTCCCACGCGCAGGTGGAGCGGTGGCACCGTGTCACCAGCATCACGACGATGTTGCTGATGCTGGCCCACGCGCTGGCGTTCTTCGCCGAGAAGATGCGCGCGAACGACGACGGGCTCGGCCCGGTCCCGCGGCTCCTGACAGCGCTCGCCGACACGTTCGTTCCCGGCCATTACTCGTCCGGGACCGGTGAGGTGGCCATCCTGATCGGCCTCATCGCTCTGTACCTGGCGATCCCTCTGGGCCTGTCCTTCTACGTGCGTTCGTGGACCGGAAGCAGGCTGTGGCGGGCCCTCCACCGGTTCGTGATCGTCGTCTACGTGCTCAGCGTCTGGCACACCCTGCTGTACGGCACCAACGTGTGGTTCGAAGGGTGGTTCCGGACACTGGTCTGGGCGCTCCAGCTCCCGATCGCCCTGTTGTTCCTGGCCAGGCTGTTGCGCCCGCTGCGACAGGAGGAGCGCCTGTCCCTGCGGAGCGTGGCGCAGGAACCGCGCCCCGGTGTGCTCGCGCGCTCGGCGGGACGGCTGCTCACCGCCGCCGACGTGGTCGTCCTGCTCCTGGCCACGGTGACCGGCCGGGACGGCGGCCGCACACCGGACGAGGAGGCCGGGGACATGCTCGTCACCCAGCCGATGGTCTGGGGCGGCCTCGCTGTCCTGGTGACGGTGATGGGGGCTGTGGCCCTGGCGAGGAGGCGGCCCCGCCCGGTGCCCACCACACCTGCCGAGTGAGCCGTCCGGTGCCTGAGCCGGGCCTCGGGCCGGGCCTCACCCCACGTTCAGTACGAGCTTGCCGATGTGGCGCCGGGTGGCGAGCTCGGTCTGGGCGCGGTGCACGTCGTCGAGGCCGAAGGTGGCGGCGATGACGGGCCGCACGTCCCCGCTCCGGGCGATCCCCACCAGGGTCCGGAAGTGAGCGGGGGTGTGCATGCTGGAGCCGACGAGCACGAGGTTGCGGGTGTACAGGCGCCGCACGTCCAGGTGCGGGTCGGCGCCGCCCAGGGCGCCGGCCACGATCCACCGTCCGCCGTCGCGCAGTGTTTCGAGCCCGTACGTGAGGCCGGTGCCGGCGACGACGTCGAGCACGGCGTCGACGCCTTCGGGGGCGAGCCCGGCGATGCGCTGCCACGGGTCGCCCTCGCCCCGGTCCAGGACGTGCTCGGCACCGGCCTCGCGCACCGCGTCGAGCTTTCCGGCGCTGCTGACCGCGATGACCCGGCAGCCGCGGGCCGCTGCCAACTGCACGAGGGCGAGCCCCACACCGCCGGAGGCGCCGGTGACCGCGACGGTCTCCCCCGCCCGCACGCCGCCGCGCTCGAGCATGCCGAGGGCGGTTCCGTAGGCGGTGGGGAAGCACGCCAGCTCGGCGTCGTTCAGCGGGGAGTCCCCGACGTCGTGCACACGGCCGGCCTCGACCAGGACGTACTGGGCGTAGCCGCCGTCGCGCTCGCTGCCGAGCAGGCCCACGGGGTTGGCGTCGTCGCCGTCGCCGTCGTAGATCGCGGGGTCGACGAGGACGCGTGCGCCCGTGAGGCCCGGGTCGACGCCGGCGCCGGTGCTCTCGACGGTTCCGGCGATGTCGGCGCCCTGCACGCGGGGGAAGTCGATCGGCCCGCGCCACCCGGACCGCGCCTCCGGGTCCCCCGGTGCCCCGTAAGCCCCCTCGCGGGTCCACAGGTCGGTGTTGTTGAGCGCGACCGCCGCGACCCGGACCAGAACCTGGCCGGGGCCCGGGGCGGGAACCGGGATCTGTGCGAGCTCCAGGGCATCGGCGTCGCCGTGGCGGGTGATGCGGGCGGCGAGCATCGTGTTGTCGTCGGCCATGGTGGTGACCCCCTCCTCAGGTATACTGATCGGTAAACCTTCCTCCGCAGCCTAAGGTACACAGATCAGTGAAGGCAACCGCTCTCGATCCTGACACGCTGACCCCGGGCGCACGGCGCGTCCTCGACTCCGCCTCGGAGCTGTTCTACGAACGCGGCATCACGGCCGTGGGCGTCGACCTGATCGCCCAGCACTCCGGCGTCACCAAGCGCACGCTCTACAACCGGTTCGGGTCCAAGGAGACCCTCGTGGCCACCTACCTCCTGGCCCGGGACCGCCGCTGGCGCGCCCACGTCGCCGATGCGCTGGAAACGCCCGACCTCTCCCCCGGGGAGCGCGTGACCGTGCCGTTCCGCGCCCTGCGGGAATGGATGCGCGGCAACCCCAGGGGCTGCGCCTTCATCAACGCCCTCGCGGAACTGCCCGACCCCGAGCACCCCGGCCATCAGGTGGCCGCCGACCAGCAACAGTGGCTGCTGGAGCTCTTCACCTCCCTCGCCACCGACGCCGGCCTGCGCACCCCCGACGACCTGGCCCACCAGCTGCTCTGCCTGTACGAGGGGGCGCTGGCCGTGCAGGTCCCCGCCACCACGCGCAGCAGCGCGGAGACGGTCGGCGACGCCGCGGCCGTGCTCGTGCGGGCCGCCGCACCGAGCAACCCCTGACCGGAAGAAGGATCCCCATGCTGCTCGTCGTCTCCGGTGCCTCGGGCGTCGGCAAGAGCACCGCCCGCCTGCACGCCGCCCCGCTCCTGGGTTCCGAGTTCGAGTCGGTGGAGCTGGGGCACTATCCGCCGATCCCGCGGACCCCCACCTCCGCGTGGCGGCAGGAGACCGTGGAGCGGATCGTGCAGCACGCCATCGAGCTCGACGGGCAGGGCCGCCACCTGCTGCTGGCCGGCGACCCGGTCCCCGCCGGGGAAGCGCTCGCGGCCCCTTCGGCGGACCGGATCGACGTCGCGGTGTGCCTGCTCGACGCCGACACCGAGACCCAGGGCGCCCGCCTGGACGCCCGGGACGAACCTGCCGAAACCAGGCACCTGCACGCCGCGTTCGCCGACTGGATGCGCAGGCACGCGGTCGACCCCGCGCACGCGCCCGAGGTGGTCACCGGTGATGCCTGGCCCGGGATGCGGTGGGACCGCTGGGTCGGCGCCGACGTCGCGCAGCACTGGGAGATGTCCGTGGTCGACACCTCCCACCGCACCCCCGAGGAGGTCGGCGCGTCGGTCGCCGACTGGTGCCGGCGTGCGGTGCGGGGCGAGGCCCCCGTGTTCCGCGCGGGCTGGCACCTGGCCTGATCCGGGCCCACGGGCCGGCCAAGGCCACCGCGCCCTCGTTTCCACCCGACCTTCCCTGCTCATACCAACATTCGTTAGATTGTTTGTATGACGACCGATTCCTGTGACCTGCTCTGCCTCGACCTGCCCCAGGCCGAGGCGGTCCGCGCACGCGTGCCCGTCGACGGCCCCGCCCAGCAGGCGGCCGACCGCGCGCGTGCGCTGGGCGACCCCACCCGGCTGCGTATCGCCCGTGCGCTGCAGGTGGGCGAGGAACTCTGCGTGTGCGATCTGGCCTGGGTCTGCTCGTCCTCGCAGAACCTGGTCTCCCACCACGTGCGGCAGCTGCGCACCGCCGGGCTGGCCGCCTCGCGCCGCGACGGCAAACTCGTGATGTACCGGCTCACCGAGCCCGGCCACAGGCTGCTCTCGGCGCTCATGCCCGACACCGAGACGGCAGAGAGAGGCTGACCGGCCATGTCCGACCTGTGCTGCGGCGACGACCCGCCGAACCCGTCCGGACGACGGCTCCCCCTCGCGGAGGGCTCCGGCACCACCGCGTCGTGCTCCTGCTGCGCGGGCGACGGGCCCGGCCCGCCGGGGGACGGCAACGACGCCGACGGGGGCGACGGCTGCGGCGACCCGACCTGTTCCTCCCCACCCGCCGAACGGGACACGGCGCCCAGCCGGTGGTGGGCGTCGTCGGCCGTGCGCTGGTCCACCGCGGCCGGTGCGCTGTGGATCGCCGGGCTGCTCGTCGATTGGATCACCGGCGCGACGGCGGTCCCGACGCTGCTGTACGCGGGCGCGGTCGTCGCAGGGGGCCGCACCTTCGTGCCCTCGACCCTGCGCGCCCTGCTGAAGGGCCGCCTCGGGGTGGGCACCCTCATGACCGTGGCCATGGTCGGGGCGGTCCTCCTCGGCGAGGTCGGAGAGGCAGCCATGCTCGCCTTCCTCTTCTCCCTGGCCGAGGCGTTGGAGGACCACGCCGTCGCGCGCACCCGCCACGGGTTGAGGGCCCTGCTCGACCTCGTCCCCGCCCGGGCGACCGTGCTCCGGGAGGGCGCCGAACACACCGTCGGGCCGGAGGAACTGGCGCCGGGCGACGTCCTGCTGGTGCGTCCCGGCGAACGGGTCGCGACCGACGGGGTCGTGCGTTCGGGCCGTTCCGCGCTGGACACTTCGACCGTGACCGGGGAATCGGTCCCGGTCGAGGCGGTGCCGGGGACCGAGGTCTTCGCGGGCACGGTCAACGGGGGCGGGGTCCTGGAGGTCGACGTCACCGCACGGGTGGCCGACAACTCCCTGTCCCGACTCGTGCACATCGTCGAGCGCGAGCAGGCCCGCAAGGGTGCGGCGCAGCGGCTGGCCGCACGCATCGCACGCCCGCTGGTACCGGTGATCCTCGCCGCCGCGGCGCTGATCGCCGTGGCCGGTTCCCTGGCGGGCGACCCGGCGACGTGGATCGAACGTGCCCTGGTGGTGCTCGTGGCCGCCTCGCCGTGCGCGTTCGCCATCTCCGTCCCGGTGACCGTGGTGGCCGCCATCGGTGCGGCGAGCCGCTCGGGGGTCCTGGTCAAGGGAGGGGCCGCCCTGGAGAGCTTCGGGGCGGTGCGCACCGTCGCGCTCGACAAGACCGGGACGCTCACCCGCAACGACCCCTCGGTGGTGGCCGTGGAACCCGCGCCCGGGCACACACGCGAGCAGGTCCTGGCCGTGGCCGCCGCATTGGAGGCCCGCAGCGAGCATCCCCTGGCCGCGGCGATCCTGGCTGCGGGCCCCGCCCCGGAGCCCGCCTCCGACGTCGAAGCGGTGCCCGGCCAGGGGCTGACCGGAACCGTGGACGGTGCGTCCGCCCGCCTGGGCCGTCCCGGGTTCGTGGAGCCCGGTGACCTCGGCGGCACCGTGGCCGCACTGCAGGAACAGGGGGCGACGACCGTCCTGGTCGAGCACGGGGGCCGGGTCCTGGGGGCCGTGGCGATCCGCGACGAACTCCGCCCCGAGGCCGCCGCGACCGTGGCCGAGCTCCACCGGATGGGCCTGCGTACGGTCGTGCTCACCGGGGACAACGAACGGACCGCGGCGGCCCTGGCCGCGCAGGCGGGTGTCGGCGAGGTCCATGCCGACCTGCGCCCGGAGGACAAGTCCGCACGCATCGATGCGCTGCGCCGCCACGGCGCCGTCGCGATGGTCGGGGACGGGGTGAACGACGCCCCCGCCCTCGCCACCGCCGACGTGGGTGTGGCGATGGGCGCGATGGGCACGGACGTGGCGGTCGAGGCCTCCGACGTCGCTCTCATGGGCGAGGATCTGCGCACCCTGCCGCGCGCGCTCGCCCATGCGCGCCGGTCGAGGCGGATCATGCTCCAGAGCCTCGTACTGTCCGGCGGCATCCTCGTCGCTCTGGTCCCCCTGGCCGCTCTGGGTGTCCTGGGGCTCGCCGCGGTGATCCTCATCCACGAACTCGCGGAGGTGCTGGTGATCGCCAACGGGGTCCGCGCGGGACGCCGCCGCGACCACGGCAGCGCCGCGGCACCCGGGACCTCCCCGAGCAGCCCCGTGCGGGAGGGTTCGGCCACCCGGGCGGCAGCGCTCGGTGACCCCCGGTAGGGTCCACCCTGTGACACACCGACCGCACCTGCACCGGCGCACCTTCGTGGTGTCGTTGCTGGCCGCGGTGGCGCTGTGTTTCCTGTGCGCCGTGTGCCACCAGACCCAGTCGGAACCGCTGTCGGGCCCGGCGGTCGCAGCGGCCTCGGCGTGCCCGGACGAGGAGGGGCCGTCCCCCGCGGACACCGGCCCGCCGGCCGCGGAACACCACTGCGAGACCGCCGAGGGGCAGGTGCTGCCCTCGGGCCAGTCCCCGCTGTTGCTCGGGGCGGTCCTGCCGCTCACCCCGTTCCTGCTCAAGCCCCCCGCCCGCGGCCCGGTCGGACACGCTCCGCAACGGCAGCCCTCGCCGCCGCACGGTTTCACGCTCCTGACCAGGCTCTGCGTCCAACGCGTGTAGTCACGGCCCGCGCTGCTCCGCCCCGCAGCGCCCTACGCACGCCGCGCCCCGGCGCGGCCGGCCGTGACCCTACGTCCCCGCGTGCCCGCGCACGCGCCGAAGGACTGGATGCACCATGAGCAAGAATCTCGCCATCACACTGGGGCTGATCCTGGTCGCCGTCGTCGGCCTCGGTCTGCTCGTCGGCCTCAACGAACCCGACCAGAGCCCTGACGGAAGCGAACAGGCCAACACGCCCGAAGGCGGTACCACCGCCCCCGAAGAGACCCTCGTGCGCGAGGACAGCCGCTTCCTCGACCAGCACGACGACGCCTCCGTGACCGTCGTGGAGTTCCTCGACTTCGAGTGCGAGGCCTGCCGCGCCCAGTACCCGGTCATCGAGAGGATCCGCGAGGAGTACGAGGGCCAGATCGACGTCGTCGTCCGGTACTTCCCGATGCCCGGCCACACCAACTCCGCCCCGGCCGCCGCTGCCGTCGAGGCCGCCGCCCAGCAGGGCGCGCTGGAGGAGATGTACCAGCGCATGTTCGAGACACAGGCGGAGTGGGGCGAGTCCCAGGAGGACCGCTCCGACGTCTTCGTCGGCTTCGCCGAGGACCTCGGCCTGGACATGGACGAGTTCACCGAGACGATGGGGTCGGAGGAGACCCTGGAGCGCGTCCAGGCCGACTTCGACGACGGCGTGGAACTGGGTGTGCAGGGCACCCCCACCATCTACGTCGACGGTCAGCAGACCACGACGATGCCCGACTACGAAGAGCTCAGCTCGATGATCGACCAAGGCCTCGAGGAATGAGCGGCACCCGGGCCTCCGACCGGGCCGCGGTCCCGGGAAGCGACGTCCCCGTCATCGGCCGGGCCCTGCCCTGGATCCTCGTGGCCGGGGGCGGGATCGGGTTGCTCGCTGCCGCCGCCCTGCTGGTCGAGAAGATGCTCGTCCTGGACGACCCCGGGCACACACCCGCCTGCAGCATCGACCCGGTGCTGTCCTGCGGCAGTGTCATGAACACACCGCAGGCCGAGGCGTTCGGTGTCCCCAACCCGCTCATCGGCGTCGCGGGGTTCGCCGTGGTGCTCACGGTCGGGGCGGGGCTCCTGGCCGGGGCGCGGTTCGCGCGCTGGTTCTGGTGGGGGCTCCAGGCAGGAACGCTCTTCGGGGCGGCCTTCGTCCACTGGCTGATCTTCCAGAGCCTGTACCGCATCGGCGCGTTGTGCCCCTACTGCATGGTCGTGTGGGCGGTGACCGTGCCCCTGTTCTGGTACGTGACGCTGTACAACCTGCGCGAGGGGCACCTGAGACTGCCCCGTGCCCTGAACCCGGCGGCGGGCGTCCTCTCGCGCAACCACACAGTCGTGTTGACGCTGTGGTTCCTCGGCCTCGGGGTGGTCATCTGGCAGGCCTTCCAGGTGTACTGGTCGACCCTGCTGCAGTGACCGCGGCCGACGGCCGTGCGCGGCACCTGCCGCCGGGAGGCCCGGTGGCTCCGGCGGCAGGTGTCCGTCATCCTTCGAACTGCGCGTGCGGTGGCGGGTTCTTGCGCGGGCGCATGCGCACCTGGGGTAGTTCCGGGGCGGGGAGCCGGTCCAGCCCGTCGCGGTTCCGGCCCGGGCCGCCGTGGCCCACGTAACCCTCGACGCGGCCGAAGCGCTCGCCGTGCTCCTCCCACTCCTGGCGGAACTGGCGGATCTCCTCGGTCGAGCGGCCCAGGAAGTTCCACCACATGATGACCTCCTCGTCGAAGGGCGCGCCGCCCAGGAGCACGAGCCGGGCCGGTTCACCCCCGCCGTTGGCGATGCGCAGGGTCTGCGAGCCCATGCCGGTGTAGCCCACGGCGTCCTTCGGAACGTGCACGCCCTCGAGCGTGACGGCCCCGCCCGTGTCCACCAGGAGGCCGTGCTCGAAACCCGCGTCGACCTCGAGATCGAGTTCGGCGCCGGGGTCGAGTCGGAGTTCGGCGCCCACCAGCGGCGTGTACATGCTCACCGGCGAGCGCGAACCCAGGAGCGAGCCGAGGAAGACCAGCGCGGAGCCGCCGTCGAAGCCGACGGGCTCGGGGACGTGGTGCTCGAACTTGCGGTCGGCGTCGTGGCGGGCCTCCTCCGGCAGCGCGACCCAGAGCTGCACCCCGTGGAGGCGGCCGGTGTCGGGCGAGGACGTCTCGGAGTGGCAGATGCCGGCGCCCGCCGTCATCAGGTTCATCTCCCCGGGCAGCACATCGGCGCTGTTGCCGCCCGAGTCGACGTGGGCGATGGCCCCCTCGAACAGCCAGCTGACCGTCTGCAGCCCGGTGTGCGGGTGCGGCGCCACGTCCATCCCGCCGGTGGCCGCGACCTCGTCCGGGCCGTAGTGGTCGACGAAGCACCACGCCCCGATCAGGGAACGCTGCCGCTGCGGGAGGGTTCGGCGCACGTTCATCGCGCGCGGGCCGCCCAGCGGCACGGCCCGGGAGCTGATGATCTCGACCGGCGCCCGCCCCTCGCGTTCGGCCCAGGGCCCCGGCAGGCCGCCGTCGGCGCACACCTGAGGGCTCGGGCGAGCCTCCTGGTTGGTCATTGCGGTGTCCCTTCCACCCGTCGTCGAGCGGGGTGACCGTGTCGGCCGCCCTCGTGTCCGGTCGCCGTGGCTCAGCTTCGCACGTGTTCCGCGGAGGCCTGCGCGGAGGCGGCGAACAGCGCGTGCACGGCGGCACGGACACGGTCGTCGACCGCCTCGGGGGTGTCGGCGTCGAGCTTGCCGTCCAGGTGGAGGAAGGCCAGACCGTGCACGAAGGCCCACACCGAGGTCGGCAAGGTGTCGGTGTCGGCCCCGGGAAAGACCGTGCGGACGACACCGGTCACGTACTCCCAGACGGTGGCGGTCGCCTGCACACGTTCTTCGTCGTCCCGGTCGCAGGGTTCGGCGAACATCACGCGGAACAGCGCCGGGTGTTCGACGGCGAAACGCACGTAGGCGACGGCGATCTCCGCCAGGTCGTCGAGGTTCCGGGATGAGGGACGGGCTGCGGCGAGGTACCCCGCGAGCTCGCGGTACCCCTCCCCCGCGACCGCGGAGATGAGCTCCTCCCGGTCCGCGTAGTGACGGTAGGGCGCCGCGGCGGAGACCCCGGCCCGCCGCGCGACCGCGCGGAGCGACAACCCGCTGCCGCCGCTCTCCTCGAGAAGCTCCCGGGCGGCCCTCACGCAGGCGGCGCGCAGATCGCCGTGGTGGTACGGGGCACTGGCCTGTGACACGGGCCCAGCCTCCCTGATGATGACGGTGCTTACATCCCCAAGGTAATCACCGCGCAGGCAGGGGACCGACCGCCGGCGCCCCTCCGTTCCGGCCGGCGGTCATTCGTTCACCAGCAGGAGCTTGCCGAAGTGGCCGCCCGCTTCGATGATCCGGTGCGCCTCGGCGGCCTCGGCCATCGGAACACTCCGGTCGACGACCTGGCGCACGGCCCCGCTCTCGATCAGCGGCCACACCTGGCTGCGGACCTCGGAGACGATGGCGGCCTTCTGCTCCGGAGGCCGCGAGCGCAAGGTGGTGCCGAACACCGACAGGCGCTTGAACAGCAGGTCCGCCAGGTTGAGCGGGGCCTCCAGACCGGCCTGGAGTCCGATGACGACCAGGCGGCCGTCGGCGTTCAGCGACCGCACGTTCCGCTCCAGGTACTGGCCGCCGATGATGTCGAGCACGACGTCGAAGGGTCCGTGCTCGGCGAAGTCCTCGGTGCGGTAGTCGACGGTCAGGTCGGCGCCCAGCTCCCGCGCCCGGGCGGCCTGCTCGGCGCCGCCGACGGTGGTGACCACACGGGCGCCCTTCGCCTTGGCGATCTGGATCGCCATGGTGCCGATGCCGCCCGTGCCGCCGTGCACGAGGAAGGTCTCGCCCTCCTTCAGACCCGCGGTCATGAAGACGTTGGACCACACGGTGGCGACCGCCTCGGGCAGGGACGCGGCCTCGACCAGGCCGACGCCCTCGGGCACCGGGAGCAACTGTCCGGCCGGGACGGCGACCTTCTGCGCGTAACCGCCGCCGGTCAACAGCGCGGCGACCTCGTCGCCCACCTGCCGGCCGGTCACGCCTTCGCCGAGGGCGCTGATACGGCCGGAGACCTCCAGCCCCGGATACGGCGACTCGCCCTCCGGCACGGGGTACAGCCCGACCCTCTGCACCACGTCCGCACGGTTCACGGCGCTCGCAGCCACGTCGACGACGACCTCGCCGGGCGCGGGCACCGGGTCCTCGACCTCGGTCCACGTCAGGACCTCGGGGCCGCCGAACTCATCGATCGTGATCGCCTTCATGACACTCCGTTCGCAGGGTCGGACCAGGTCGCGCCTGATGTATGCACTGTTCACATTAGGGGTGCAAGTAAGCACCGTCAACATTGGGGGCGGGCGCCGCCGAGGCACCACGACGGTGGTGAACGTCGATGCGCTCCACCGACTTTCGTCGGTGCCGTTCCGCCCCGGGACGCCGAAAGGCCGACCTTCGCCACACCGGAATTCACCATTGTGGTGGATCCGCCGACGGCGCTCCGTTCATTAGCGTGTTTCCCACACCCATTCGCAGGCCTCTCCTCCGCAGAAAGCAGGGAACCCCATGAAGCGTGACGCCCGTTCCACCGCCCTGGCCCTCGTAGCCTCCGGCCTGGTGATCGTCGGATCTGCCGCGTGCTCGCCCCAGGAGATCTCCGCGACGCTTCTTTCACCGGGTTCGGAACAGTCGGCCGAGAACGCCGGGGCCGAAGCGGAATCAGGGAACCTTTCCGGCCAGGTGGAGTTCCTGTCCCCCGGCGAATTCATCATCGACGACCAGGCGTTCCTCGTCGGCGAGAACACACAGATCACCGGCGGTATCAACGCCTGCCCCGCCGTCGAGGGCATCGACACGGACGGCATCGGGACCGTGGAGTGCGACCTGGAGTCGTTCGAGGCCGCGGTCCAGGGGGACACGGACGTCTTCGCCGAGGTCGCCCTGGGCGAGGAGGGCGTCGCCGAGTCGATCACCGAGTACGCCCAGGACGGCCAGGCCCCCGCCGAACCGGAAGACCCCGAAGCCGCGCCCGAGGACGGCGACGGGGAAGCCGGAGAGGCCGGAGGCTTCACCGGAACCGCGGCGGGTGAGCTGGAGTACCGGTCTCCGGGCGAGTACTCCATCGACGGCACGACGTTCTACGTCGCGGAGGACACTCAGATCACCGCCGGGAACTACGCCTGCGCCGGCGGGGTCCAGGACCCCGACACCGGCGAGGTCACGTGCGACTTCGACGACTTCGACGCCACGCTCGCCAACGGGACCGCCGTCCTCGCCACGGTCGACATCGTCGACGGGATCGCCGAGTCGATCACCGAGTACGAGGCCTGACGCACCCGCGACCCCCCGGCGTCCGGGGCCAGGGGAACCGTCCCGACCCGGCCACGGGGGTGGCCGGGGCCCGGCGCTCTCCGTACCCTGAGGGCCCCGGACCAGAAGGAGGCCGCCGTGCACCTGAAGCTCAAGCCCTGGGAGGACCAGCCGGACGAGGGTCCGGAAGCCCCCGAGGACCAGCCCGAGGAGCCCGAGGACGACCCCCACAGCTGACGCCGGTCGGAGCGCGCGGGGTCGACCACCGATCGGGTCCCCATGCGCAGGAAGGTGCGAATGCCCCGACAGGGTTCCGGATCACCGATCGATCTGCACGGCTCCCGCGCGCTCATCTTCGATTGCGACGGCACACTGGCCGACAACCACCCCGCGCACTTCGCCGCGCTGAACGACGTCCTGCAGCACTACGGCGTGCGCGTCTCGTGGGACTGGTACTCGGCCCGCACCGGCCTGCCGGGCGCCGAGACCCTCGCCGACGCGGCATAGGAGCACTCCCTCACCTTCGCGGTTCCGGTCTCCGAGCTCGCCGCCGAGTGCGAGAACGCCTACCTGCGCCACGTGCACCGCGTACGGGAGATCGCCTGGGTCGCCGACATCGCCCGAAGCGCGGACGGTCGGCCGACCGCTGTCGCCTCGAGCGGGCGCCGCGTCAGTGTCGAGGCCACCCTGCGCGCGATCGGGCTCGACCGCACGTTCGACGCCGTCGTCACGCGCGAGGACGTCGAGAGCGTCAAGCCCTCACCCGACCTGTTCCTACTCGCTGCACGCCGACTTGCGGTCGACCCCGCTCAGTGCGCGGTCCTGGAGGACAGCGACGAAGGCAGCCTCGCCGCCCGACGTGCCGGCATGGCCGTGGTGGACGTCCGATACAGAACCCAGCGATAGATGCTCAGCGTCGCGGCACGTACCGGGGGTTCCGTATCTTGAGCGCCGCGCCGAGCTCCGGCAACTCCCGAGGAGACCGAGGACGACCGCGCAGCTGAACGGCACCCTTTTGCTCACGGCGGAACACCTCAACCGAGCGCCAAGAAGGCCCTGCCACCCCCTGGGTGACAGGGCCTTGGAGAGCCAGCGAGCTCTTGATCGCAGAGCCGGAGACCGGCCGAGCGATTGCGAGAATTCAGCCTGCCATACAGGGGCCCGGCCTCGCCGACAAAATCAGATTCCGAACGAAGACTTCGCTGCCACGGGTCCCTGATTCCAACGCGTCACGAGGTCCGCGAGGGTCTCGTAGAAATCAGGGAAGGTCTTGCGGGCGCAGGCTGGGTCGTCCAACAGAAGGGGTTCGGGCAGACGCAAGGACGTAACGGTGAAGCTCATGGCGATGCGGTGGTCGGCATGACATGCGATGACTGCTGGATCAGGCGTGCCGGGCCGGACCTCGATCCAGTCCTGACCGGTTCGTGTGTCGATGCCGAGGTGGGTGAGGTTGTCGGCGCTGGCGGCGAGGCGATCGCATTCCTTGACCCGGGTGTTGTAGACATCGACGATCCGGACGGGCGCGTCGGCGAAGGGCGCGACAGCGGCCAGGGTGGGCATCGTGTCGGAGATGTCACGCATGTTGACCTCCAGTCCGTGGAGGTTACCGGTGCCGGTCACGCGAATGTCCTCATCGGTGAATTCGACGTCCGCCCCCATATCGCCGAGGACGCGGGCGAAGCGCACGTCCCCTTGGAGGGATCGGGACCCCAAGCCATTCACCACAACGGTGTTGCCGGTCACCGCGGCCGCAGCGAAAAAATAGCTACTGGTCGAGGCATCGGGCTCGATGTCGTATTCGCGTGCGGTGTAGTGACCAGGAGCGACATGGAAGACCTTTCCTTCGCGGCGGACCTGCGCGCCGAACTCCCGCATGACGGCCAGAGTCATCTCCACGTAGGGAACGGAGACCAGCTCGCTGACCTCCACCTCCAGACCGTCGGGGAACAGGGGGCCCGCCATGAGCAGGGCTGTCAGGAACTGTGAGGAGACCCCGGCATCCAGCACGATGCGGCCGCCCTTGAGCCCACGGGCGTTGATGGTGGCGGGGAGATGGCCTTCGGCGCCCTCGCAGACGACATCCGCGCCGAGCTCTCGGAGCGCCTCGAAGAGGGGCCCCATCGGGCGGCGGCGCATCTGCTCGGACGCATCGAACCGATAGGTTCCCTTCCTGGCCGCCGCCAGCACCGGCAGGAACCGCGCGACGGTCCCTGCGTCACGGCAGTAGACCTCGGCTTCCTGCACAGGTCGGGCAGCCGCGCTTCCGGTGACGATCCAGTCCTCGCCCTCGGTACGCACCGTGTGCCCCAAGGATGCCAAGGCCTCGGTGAAGGCTTCGGTGTCGTCGGAGAGCAGGGGGCGCCGCAGCCGGGAATCTCCCGAAGCGCATGCAGCAAGAAACAGGGCGCGTGCCGTCAGCGACTTCGAACCCGGCATATCCACTACAGCCACGCCCGCTACCGCCCTCCACTGAAAAATCTGATTCTTTCAATCGGACCCCAGAGTACCAGTCTTCAGCCAGAGCGGCGCAAATTCAATTATCGATGGATTCCTCGATCGTCCGAGAAATGCGCCAACCCCTTTGAGTACGGCAACGGGCTCCTGAAAAGCCAGAAACTCCAGCACCGCTGCACCCGAACGAAATCCGGCACCACCACGGCGTGCGCGTTCCGGGTGCCGGCACATGGCCCGCTCAGCCGAACCGGTTGTTCCTGCGCACATCGCCCCGCGCTCTGCCCCGTGGACACCTGGGCGCTGTCTTGCGAGGTAGGAGATCTCAACGTGAGCTGTTCATTTGGATTCCAACCGGCCTCCCAGGTGATCACGGTCTGAGCCGTTTCCCAGTCGGTGTGGCAGGCCTACGCCCCGCACGAAGCACGCGGAGAAACCCTTGCTGAGCAGTGGAAACCTGGATATTCGGGCGCTGACAGCACCGCTGTCAGCGCCCGCTCACACCGTCCTCGACCAAAACGTGACCCTTTTTCCGAGAAAGGTCGAGGAGCCTCAGGCCACCTGGCTCATCACCTTGTCGTAATGGCTCTGCGCCCGGGCTGCTGCCGCCGAGCGCCCGTACCGGCGCAGCATCTGCCCGCTCTCCCAACCGTTCAGTTCCTGGAGGTCACCCTCCGCACCGCCGCGCGCCAACCACTCGTGCGAGAAGTGGTGCCGGAACCGGTGCGGGTACACCTCAGGAACACCCGCCTCACCCGCACGCCGACGGATCATCTGATAGATACCGCTCCGGGAGATCGGCCCGCCCCGTACCGACAGCCACAACTGCTCCAGATGGGCCTCATCGCGCCTGGAGCGCTCGCGCAGATACCGGTCCAGAGCCAGGGCCGTGGGCGGCGTGAATCGCACCCACCGCGTCCGCTCCCCCTTGCCCGTCACCCGGGCCTTACGACGGTCCAGGTCCACGTCAGCCAACGTGAGACCGGCCAGCTCCTGCAGCCGCATCCCTGTGTCCCGCAGCAGGCTCATCAGCGCGAAGTCCCGACGCCGCAGGAACCCCCGCCCCTTGGCCTGGGCCAGGATCCGATCCGTCTCGTCCTGCTCGAAGACCGGCACCGGCTCCACCGTCACCTTGGGCGGCTTGGTCTTGCGCATGGGGTTGGGGATCTCTTCTTCCTCGGCCAGCCACCGGAAGAACTGCTGCAAGCACCGGTACTGGTTGTTCACGTAGGAGGACTTGTGGCCGCGCTCGTGCAGCCGGACGATCCACGTCTCCACGTGCGAGCGGTCGACGTCCTCCCAGTCCCAGACGGGATCGAACGTCTCGAGCTCCGCCGGACGGCCCGTGTCAGCGTCCAGGGCGTGGCGGTGGTCGATGTCATTGGGCTGACCGCCCGCCAACAGGTGCTCGGCGGCGAACCACGCCACCGCCTCGCGGTACATCGAGATCGTCTTGCGGCTGCGCTTGAGCGCGCGCAGCGAGCGGGTGAAGGAACGGATGTGAGCGTCGAGCGGACCCGCGGCCATGTTGCGGGGCCCGCGGCGGAGACGGATGCCTGCCATAGGCGGTACCTCACTGAGCGTCCAACCGGCAGAGCCGGTGATGATGCCCGAGCGATTTCCCGCGTCAGACCATGTGAGAGCCAGCGAGGGGAATCGAACCCCTGACCTACCGCTTACAAGGCGGACGCCTCTGCGACACAGAACATGCGCTTGACCTGCAAAAACACGGAGCCGAGTGAACCTGTTCGCGAACTTCTGAACGCATTCAGCACACCCCCAATGGCAAGCCACTAGGGGGTCCGGATGCTGGCGGGCGCTCGTAGCCTCCGCCACGGCATCCGCAGGCTCCGTGTCAGCCCCCGTCGGGCGGCACGCAGTGAAACCACGTGAGGGCTACGCTTTCGACCATGCGCCCATCGACCCCCCAATGGATCGGCATCGTCCTTCTCGGGCTGGTTCTGCCAGCGCTCGCTGCTACGGCCTGGCCTCTGGTGGCCGCTCTGGTCGATCGGGTGCCCGAGGGGCTCCCCGTAAGTCGCCTTGCACTGGCGGTGGCACTGGGAGCAGCCTTGGTGGTAATCCTCCGCGGCTACCTTCCCCGCCTGGGATGGCTGATCGTCGGGGCCTGGGCCATAGCTATCGGGGCAGTAGCAGTGATGGGGCTGCTGGCCTGGTTCGTACTGGGTCTGCCTGGGTTGCAGCCTCCCACTTCCCTGGCTCCTCGGGACATAGACGCGATCGCCACCCGAGCCTTCGCGATCGTGGCCGGCCTGGGGGGTGTGGCTCTACTCGTGATCTCCTACCGGCGCCAACGAGCCACCGAGCACGCCGAGCAACGCGCCGAACGGGCCGCCGAGCGGGAGGTGTCCAAGCTCTTCACTGACACCTTCGACAGTGCCAGCGAGAAGCTCGGTAGCGAGCACCCGGCTGTGCGCCTGGCTGGGGTTCACGCTTTGGCGCGTTTGGCCGACGAGGCCCCTGAAGGGCGCGAGGCATTGGTGCAAATGGTCATCGACGTCCTATGTGCCTACCTGCGTATGCCCTATACACCGGCCCCTGATCCACTGCCGAAGAACGCCTCCAAGGCCCGGAAGGAAGAGCGCCGTGAACGGGAGCTGGAGTTCGCCGCGCTGCGCGAGGTGCGCCACACCATCATCCGCATTATCGGTGAACGCCTACGCGAGGCCACCCGCTGGCGTGGAAAGCACTTCGACTTCACGGGCGTGACCTTCGACGGCGGTGACCTCCACGGAGCACACTTCACCGGCAGCGTGGTGAATTTCGACGGAGCTCAGTTCACCGGGGGCGAAGTTAATCTGAGCGGCGCAAAATTCGCAGGAGGCATGGTGCGCTTCGACGAGGCGAAATTCAGCGGCAGCATAGTGCACTTCGGGGGATCGAAATTCACCGGAGGCACGATTATTTTCGGAGGAGCCGAATTCACCGGAGGCGAAGTGCATTTCGGCGGATCCAGGTTCACCGGAGGCGAGGTGGACTTTGGCGCGGCCAAGTTCACCGGGGGCAAGGTGCACTTCATCGAGACTCGCTTCACCGGCAGCGTGGTGAACTTTCGATGGGCCGAGTTCAGTGGCGGCGTGGTGACCTTCCTCAGCGCCCACTTCAGCGGCGGCGTGGTGAACTTCGGCGGATCCAGGTTCACCGGAGGCGAGGTGGACTTTGGCGCGGCCAAGTTCACCGGGGGCAAGGTGCACTTCATCGAGACTCGCTTCACCGGCAGCGTGGTGAACTTTCGATGGGCCGAGTTCAGTGGCGGCGTGGTGACCTTCCTCAGCGCCCACTTCAGCGGCGGCGTGGTGAACTTCGGCGGATCCAGGTTCACCGGAGGCGAGGTGGACTTTGGCGCGGCCAAGTTCACCGGGGGCAAGGTGCACTTCATCGAGACTCGCTTCACCGGCAGCGTGGTGAACTTTCGATGGGCCGAGTTCAGTGGCGGCGTGGTGACCTTCCTCAGCGCCCACTTCAGCGGCGGCGTGGTGAACTTCGGCGGATCCAGGTTCACCGGAGGCGAGGTGGACTTTGGCGCGGCCAAGTTCACCGGGGGCGGGGTGCACTTCAGTTTGACCCAATTCAGCGGAGGCGAAGTGCGGTTCGAGGGAGCTCACTTCAGCGGTGGGCTGGTCAATTTCATCAGCGCCAGCTTCACTGGAAGCTACGTGGACTTCCAGCTAGCTAAGTTCAGCGGAGGGAAGGTAATGTTCGAGAGGTCCCACTTTATAGGGGGTGAGGTGCTCTTCGAAGAAAACGAGTTCAGCGGCTGCGATGTGAATTTCATCCGGTCTCGATTCGACAGTGGACACGTGTCATTCGCCGGGTCCTGGGGAGTACGCCCAATGAACCTTAACCCACCCACAGAGACCCTTATTCCTGAAGAATGGACTGAATACCATTTTGGCAATGATTAGGGAATTCCGACCCCATGCAGAAACTCACTCCGTGGTCGCTTGGAGCTTGTCGACTACACAGGAGGGACCAAGCTGCATACGCTTGGACCCTCACTACAGCTAAAGCAGAGAACTCAGTTCTTCCAACCAAGGTTTGCGAGAGCGAGCGCTCGGGCTTCCACGACGGCGATGCGGGCGGCGAGTTCGGCCTCGTCGACGTGTGAGGCCGCGGCCGTCACCTGCCCCTCCCACTTCCGGTAAAGCAAGCCGGCCTCCGACGAGAACCACCCCGGAGCGACGACACCGAGAGCCAGGAGCAGGCCGGTGTCCTCGGAGGCCGGCAGTGCCATCCATCCCCCGAGAGCCACGAGGAGTTCGCGGCGCACGCACAGGGTGGCGGGGTGCACAGGGGCACGGTGGAGGAGGGCGGACGCGTCGGACCGGAAGCCGCCAGGGCCGACAACCTGGGCCCATGCGGCGATGACAACGAGCGCGACACCAATCCAGCTACGAGACCGAACACGGACCAGGCAGCTAGCTTGCAGGCACCTGGAGACCGTTGGCTTCCATCTGCCCGGCCAGGCCAGGACGGCTCACTGCGTGTCGAGTCGGACCCAACTCGAGACGGCTTCGAGGACGCGATCGTCAGAGAAGGACTCCTCGATAACAGCAAAGGCGTTGGCACGCAGCTCCTGTACCCATACTTGCCCTGCTGAGGTGTTGGGAGCTCCGACATCGATTTCAGAGGTGATGTCCCGTACCAGTGCTGTGCTGGCCTCGCCGAAGAAGAACAAGGCATAGGAGGCCAGCTGCCTGCGGTGAAGAATCGTGGCTTCGGTTCCGAGGAGCAGTTTGAGATGCACCGAGATCTTCCCGGTCACGTAGCTCCTGCTGACGCCGTGCTCCTTCGCCACGCTGTCCCAGAACATCGGGAAGGCCTCCTCCGAGTCGGGTGCGGGCAGCATCATGAGGAGCTTGATCAAGTAGTTGGTGTGCTTGGAGTCGGTCAGGTCCACCATGGCTACCTTTCGGTGAGGGGTTGAGCGCAGTCACGCTACAGCGTGCCTGCGGCAGCTGCCAGGCCGGCGGAATGCCCGGCCACGCTTGGCGCACGAGCAGGGAGACCGCGCCGCAACCTCCGCATCCACCCGGGCAAAAGAAGGGCCCGAACCGCTCGGTTCGGGCCCTCTGTTCGGGGAGCTAGCGCTCGTTCCTGCGCTCCGCGCGAGCGTCGTCCTCGTCCTCCCAGGTGTGGTCCATGGAGCGCTTCAGGGACGCCACATGGTCCACGAAGGCTTCCACGCCGAGAGACCTGAGCATCAGCGTCGCCGCACGCTCCGGGGACGGGTCGGTCTGGTTCGTCGGCTCGAGCCCTTCCTGCCGGAGCAGTTCGCGGACCTGCTCGATCAGGCGGTCTCGGTCGTAGCTCTGGTACATGATCAGGCCTCCCAGGTCTTCCCGGTGAGCTTCTCATACACCTCGACGTAGCGAGCTCGGGTGGCCTCGACGATCTCATCGGGGATCTCCGGGCCAGGGGGAGTCCGGTCCCAGTCGGTGATGGTGCTCGACCAGTCGCGCACGAACTGCTTGTCGAAGGCGTGCTGGGTCTGCCCCGGCTGCCAGTCGTCCGCCGGCCAGAACCGCGAGGAGTCGGACGTCAACACCTCGTCGGCGAGCACGAGCGTGCCGTCCGCCGCGCGCCCGAACTCCAACTTGGTGTCGGCGATGATGATGCCGCGCTCAGCTGCGATCTGCGCACCGCGCCGGTAGATGTCGAGGGTGACCTCGCGCAGCCGGTCCGCGGTGTCCTGACCGATCTCGGCGACCACGTCGTCAAAGGTGATGAACTCGTCGTGGCCTTCGGTCGCCTTGGTCGTGGGGGTGAAGATCGGTTCCGGGAGCTTGGAGGCTTCCTCCAGTCCCTCGGGGAGCGCGATACCGGAGACCGTCCCCTGCTTCTCGTACTCCTTGAGCCCGAGGCCGGCGAGGTAGCCGCGCGCGATCCACTCCACGGGCAGCATGGTGAGCTTCTGGCAGCGCACGGCACGTCCGGCCCACTCCTCAGGCACGTCGGTGGCGGAGACGACGTGGTTGGGCACGAGGTCGGAGAGCTGGTCGAACCACCACAGCGAGAGCTGCGTGAGGATCTTGCCCTTGTCGGGGATGGGGGTGGGAAGCACGACGTCGTAGACGCTCACGCGGTCCGAGGCCACCAGGATGAGGTCGTCGCCATCAGCGTAGACGTCGCGCACCTTGCCCGAGTGCAGCAGTTCCATGTCGCTCCTACCTGGAGATCTCGTAGTTGTAGGTGGCCCAGCGTCGGGCCACGGAGACGGACTGGCCGAACTCGATCACGTCACCTTCGGCGTCGAGCACCCAGTTCTGCTTTCGCAGGACCGGAGAGCCGAGCGGAATTCCGAGGACCGCGGCGTCCTCCTCGGAGGCGATGTCGGCGCGGAGCTGGTCCTTGCCGGAGGCCGGCACCAGCCCGGCCTTCTCCTCGACGTACTTCGGGGTGCCCTGGGGAAGCCGCTTCTGTTCGAGCAGGAGCGGCGCGACCTCGGCAACTTCGCCCTTGAACCACGACGTGCTCGCGGAGGAAGGCATGCCGTCGCGAAGGGTGAGCCGCTGGCGCCGGACCACGTCGGAGCCGACCGGAACGCCGAGAGCGTCGGCGACGTCCTCGGGGGCCGGCGTGAGCTCAGCAGCCCGGATCTCGGCGCGCTCGTTGCTCGCGTAGATGCGCCCTTCCATGCTGCGGACCACTCGGTCCTTGGCGCTGGCCGCTGAGTGCCCACGGGTGACGATCGTGCCGACGCCGGGCTCGCTGCGCACGAGGCCCTCGGCCTTGAGCGTGCTGACGACCTTGGTCGCGGTGGCCAGGGAGATCTTCCACTTGGCACCGATGTTTCGGACCGAGTCGATCTTCTGCCCGTCCTGGAGGACACCGGACTCGATCTCCGACTTGATGTGCTTCACGACCTGCATGTAGGGCGGGTCGGTTCGGTGGACCTGAGGGGACACGTGCGGCTCCTTCGTGGTGAACGCGATCAGTGTACTAGTACGCGTAGCTGTTCGGCCATGTGAGCTGCGACTCTGCTGCCAGGCAAGGCCCGGCACAACGAAAATATGTGACCCGTACTAGTACACCTAACGTTCGCGTGCTATAACGGTTGCACGGCAACAGGCCGCAGCCCGGAAGAGGACTCCGGTGACCAGGGCAGAGCTCTGCTTCACCGCGTGGAATCCCGGAGCGCACGAGTGATGACAAGCCCACGTGGCACATAGCGAGCTTCGCCCCGACCCCATCCCGAGCTCCCAAGGGACGGCGACGGGCCCGCGACCACGGCACCTGCATCGGTGCACCGCTCTAACCAGGCGGTACGGAATGGCCGCGGTAATTGAGCACCCCCTGCGGGTGCCTGTCCTCGCCGCCCCGGACGCTGCCACGCGATCGGGCCGGCGGGGGCGGGGACCGCAGGGTCCTCCTCTGAACCACTCTCCGAAGGAGCAGCCCACGATGCCCACGTTCACCGCTGACACTCCCGGCCCGATCACGCTCGACCTCACCGCCCCCATCGCCGACGTCACCATCCGGACCAGCCCGGACCTGAACACCGCCACCATGACGGTGACCGGCCCCGACGAGGTCGTCTCCGGCGTCACGGAGCACACGGAGGACAGCCGGTGGACGGTCCGGCTTCCCGACCCCGGCCCGACGGTGATCACCGGATCGTCCGGCGGAGTCCGCAACACCGTCTTCGGCAACATCTCCGGCGGGGCGATGATCGTGTCCGGTGGGAACGTCACCATCTCCAGCGGCACCGTGATCAGCGGCATCAGCGGCGGGAGCACCTTCACCCAGACCGAACCCGTCAAGGTCGACATCACGCTTCCCGAGCGCTCCAACGCCGCCCTCTCCCAGAGCACCGGCCAGGCCCGGCTTCACGGCCACTACGCAGCCGTCGACTTCCGCTCCTCCAACGCCGGACTCGAGTTGAACGGCGACGCCGAATACCTGGACGCCGACACCACGAACGGCAGCATCAGCGTTGCCGGCACCGTCTCGGACGAGATCAACACCTCCGCCACCAACGGCACCCTCACCCTGACCAGCTCGGCACCGCGCACCGTCGCTCGGGCCACCAACGGCAGCGTCACGGTAGCTGCATCCGGCCCCCACAGCATCCGTGCCCGCACGACCAACGGCTCCCTGACGGTCCTGAAGAACGGCCACAACGCCGACGTCACCAGCTCCACCACCAACGGCAGCGAACTCGTCCACTGACCGGTCCACCTCAGGAAAGGACCCCAAGGATGCCGAACGCCGACACCCTCGAACTCCACCGTTCCCTGCGCGCTTGGGCCGACGGGTACAGCCCCGATGCCGCAGCCGTCGACCTGCTCATCGCCCACGGCACCTGGCTCCACCGGAACGACTTCCGCCACCACCTGGTGCCGGGCCACACCGGTGACGGCCAGGAGATCACCGCCATCGATTGGGAGGGCCTGTTGGAGGTCCGCACCCAAGGGCTGCCGGCCTCCTCCTCCGAAGTGGCCGTCCTCGACATCGCCCTGTCCCTGGCGGCCAACAAGCCGGTTCCCCTGGGAGAGGTCCTGGGGCTGGACGCGACCAACACCGCAGCGGTGGCCACCGCCCTCGTGCGAGCCGCCCAGCACTCGGCAAGGGTCACCGTCACCCTGGCCGACCCCAACCAACCCCCGAACCCCGCGCTGCCCGTGTGACGGCGGTGCCGCCCCACGGGGCGGTGCCGGGGCCACACGGTCCGCCACCGAACCGACCACGGAAGGAGCCCTGTGGGCGCCCTCTTCACCAGCCTCGGCGTCGCCCTGATCATCCTTTCCGCTTTCGGCCCCGGTGGCTTCCTGGCCCTGCTC
Organism: Nocardiopsis coralli; assembly: GCF_014892575.1. GTDB lineage: Bacteria > Actinomycetota > Actinomycetes > Streptosporangiales > Streptosporangiaceae > Nocardiopsis > Nocardiopsis coralli. The sequence goes on from NZ_JADBGI010000006.1 coordinate 89,614, forward strand.
GCAGGCGTCGGGTTGCTCTGGGCCGGACTCGCCCTCTGACCGACAACACCCCACACGCAAGAGAGCCCCGTCCGGACGCGACCCGGCGGGGCTCTTGCATACCCACAGCAATGGAGCGATGAGATGCACGACGAGCTTACCTTCGACGACCTCGACCTCTTCGACGACCTCGGCCCGGTTGCGGTGGCCCACGACTATGCGCCGGCCTACTGGGACCCCGAGGACGGTCTGGTGCACGGCACCGACCCGAACGAACCCCGCGAGGCCCCGCCCCAGTGGGACGAGGGCTGGGACGACCCGGCCAGCGCGGCGGCGATCCTCAGCGCGACAGTCGTCGACGACGCCAGGTTGTTCGGCCTGGCCGACGCTCCCGCCGACAGCCCGAGCATCGATGAGTTCCTCGAGGCGGTGGCACCGGTCGAGGCCGAGGAAGAGCTGCTGACCCTCATCGAGAACATGCTCGGCGCCACCCCGGAGGAGCTGCAGGAGGTCGCAGCGTGAGCATCGGCTCCTTCTACCGGCTCATCAGGTCTGACGACCTGCGCCCTTGGCCCATGGGGATCGCCGTCGGGGTTCTCGGGGCCGTTGTGGTTCCCCACCCCGTTCTGGCCGCCGTCATGGCTACGTCGGCCCTGGGGTTCGCCCTCTTCGCGATCGATTGCGCACGCGTACTGCCCCCGGAGTGCTCGTGCGGTAAGCGCCACTGGGACGGCGAAGGCGAGAGCCCTTGCTGCGACCCCGAACGCATCAGCACCCACGTTCCGGAGCGCGAACGCTCCCCCGAGATGGCTAGCGAGGTCCGCCGATGAGCTTCCGCACCCTGACCGAGATCCTCACGGGGCGCCGCCCCATCACCGTTTCCCGCCGCACGAACACCGGGATCGAGCCGATGGTCACCGGCCGCCTCCTGCGCGAGGAGCCGGGCCGCCTGGTCGTGCTCGCCGCCGACGAGTCTGTGCACCACATCCACCTCCACCCCGAGCTGATCGTCGGGAGGCCCTGATGCAGCACTTCTACGCCTTCACGCTCTTCGGACTCGCGCCGCTCGTCCTGACCCTCGTCCTCGTCGTGAACCTGTACGCCTGAAAGGAGCGCCCCCATGGGCAAGAAGAACCGGCCGGAGCGCCCTGACCAGGACGCTCCGGTCACCGCCGAGCAGATCCAGCGCACCGTCCAGGACGCCAAGACGCTGGCGTCCATCCCGGACCAGAAGTTGCTGGAGGACCCGGCCCTCAACCCCGCCACCCGTCAGCGCTACGACCAGCTCACGGCGGCCCGCCTGCAGGCCACGCTCGACCTGGAGCACCGCCGCAAGCTCAGGGAGGCCGAGGAAGCCGACCGCCGGGAAGCGGACCAGGCGGAAGTGGAGCGTGTCATCGCCTCCGCCCGCCAGGCGACCTCACCGGCCCGAACCATCCTGACCATGACGCGCCACCAGAGCCGGTTCGGCCGCATCACCCTGACCGCGAGCCTGCTCCTGTCGATCGGGTCCGCGGTCGGGCTGGCCGCCCTGGTCGCCCAACACGGCGGCCCGGAGCCGGTCGGCTACCTCGCAGAGATCGGATTGACGGGGTTGTCGACGACGGTGATCGTCTGGCGGGGCATCCTCGCTCGTGCCGGCACCGTCATCGACCAGAGCACGAGCCGCCTGTTCCTGACCCTCATGGTCGTGCCCCTGCTGATCTCGGTCATCGGATCCACCCTGGGGGCCGGTCCGGTCGGCGCCGCCTGCAGCGTCGGGTCCGCACTCTTCGCCGGACTCACATACCTGATCAACACCTCGGCCTCGGACGCGATCAAACAGTCGATCACCAAGATCGACCGGTCCGACGGGCCGACCGAGCACCCGCCCGAGCCGGACGCTCACACGGGCCCCGACCGTGCGAGCACCCCCGACCGGACCGCGACCGGAGATGGCCTCGGCGTCGTCGCCGATGCCCTTGCCGACGAGGCTGCCGACTACCTGCGCTCACACGAGAGCCCGTCCGAGCGCTCGCACGAGCACGGCCGCTCACACGGACAGGACGAGCCCTCCACCGTTCCGCAGAACGGGCAGGTCGGCGCGTCTGAGCGCCCGTGGGAGCAGGACCGCTCACACGGGCCCGATCAGGGTCCGCTGACCGCTCAGGAACGCCGCCGCCTCGAGGGGCTGCAGAACCGCAAGAGGGTGGCCAACTTCCTGTACGAGCGTCCCGACGCCACCGCGGCCGAGATCGCCGACGCGCTCGGCCTCGGCGAGTCCACCGTCCGCCGCATCCGCAAGGAACTCGACACCGGCGGCGCATGAGGATGCGGCACCCCAAAAACCGCACAGCACACACCACACACCGACTCGACCACCTCTGCTCTGAGGCAGTCGTCGCCCCCTGAGAAGGAGACCGAAATGTTCCGTCCTGTTCTCGACGTCGCCCTGCTCGCTGCGGTCCCGATGCTGCTCATCGGGGTAATCGCGGCCTACCCCGATGTCCCGACCTGGATGCTGGTGGCCTGCATCGGCGTCGCTGCGCTGCTGTTCGCCCCGGTCGGGGCCGGGCGCACCGCCGCCCCTGCGGGAGTGAAGTAATGACCGACACCGCAACCGACCAGTCCGAGGAGGAAGCGGTCAAGGTCGGCCCGGGCATCGGTGAACGCCTTGGCTCCTGGGTCAAGGAGTCGTTCACCCCACCCGAGATCTGGTCCGAGGACCGGCCCAGCCTGCGCAAGCAGCTCGACTATGCCCGCCAGGGAGCTTGGGGCCCCGAAGAAGGGTGGCCCCGCTACCTGGCCCTCGCAGCGTTCTGGGGCGTCAGCTTCCCCACGTCGGTGGCGGCCTACGCCCTCGAGTGGGTGGGTGAGCGGCCCTCGCGATGGATCACCGCGATCGTGCTGGCGTCTCTCATCTACCAGATCCCCGGCATCCCCTGGCTCGTGGACCTGCTGATCCGCATCCCTGCCTGGCCTCTGACGGCCACCTGGTCGGCGCTGGGGCTGACCGGCCCCTGAGCCGCCACCCAACACAGAAAGGAGGACCTTCGTGGTCGTTTCATCCATGGTCGGCGCGATCGCCGCCGGCATCGCCATCGTCATGTGGTTCTTCAAGAAGAAGGGCCGCACACTCACCGTTTGCTGCCTGCTGGCCGGGTTCGCAGTCGCCTGGCCGCTCTCGCAGGCCCTCGCAGGTCCGCTGACAGCCCTCGACCAGATCGCCGCCTGGGTGACGGTCAACCTCCTGCTCGCTGCTGCGGCCTCCACCTGGCTGTTCTTCCAGCTCAAGGAGAAGGGCACCAAGGCCTTCACCCCCTGGGTCGCGCTGATAACCCCGGCGCTCTTCGTCCTGGCCGCGGGTCCGTTCCTGCTGCCGCTCGATCTGGTCAGCAATGCCACGACACAGCTCGAGTCCGGTCTGTCCACGGTGAGCAGGTGAGGTGCCCATGTTCGAGTTGATCGTCGCTTGGAGCGTGTTCACCTTCCTCGTGGGCAAGGGGGCCGAGTCGGCCATCCACGCCTGGAAAGGCACAGCGCCGCCCGCCCATGAGCGGCGCATGGCCCGTATCCGGTCACGTCAGAGCGCACAGGAGAACGGCGACCACGACGGCTCACCAGCCGGACGAGGCGGCCGTCGTCGAGGCCGCGGCGCGATGCGCGCATACCTGGCCGATGTGTGGGACGAAAAGTGGATCGAGGCAGCTCAGCGTCGTGCCGATCGCTATCCCGAACGGGCCGAGCGCGCACGCGAGCGGGCCCGCATCCGAGAGCAGGTCCGGGCCGAGTGGGAGCGCAAGCTCGAGGACCGGTGGGAACAGCGGCGCGACGAGCGTGCCCGGAAAGAACTCGATCGGACCAACGAGCAACTGTCCCGTGCCAGAGAAGCACTCACCCAGTCCCGCCAGGAAGAGCAGAAGGCCCGTATGGAGGCCCGGGACAGCAAGCGCGACGCCGAACAGGCCGCTTCGGACGCTCGTGCGGAGCGGGCCCTGGCCAAGGCCGATCGCGCCCGTCAGAGCGAGCGCGCTGAGGAGCAGGCCCGCCGAGCTGAGCAGGCCGAACAGCGGGCTGCACGAGCCCACAAGCGCGCCCAGCAGCTCGAGAAGAAGGCCCGCGAGCAGGACGAGCGGCTGCGCGCCGCACAGCGGACGTTGGATCGCCTCAACGACCGTGCGGCCGACCTGAACCATGACGACCAGACCGAGGACGCTCCCACGAGTCAGGAGAAGGAGGCCGAGCCCACCGAGACGCCCGAGACCGACGAGGGCCGCCCCGAAGACACCGGCCCCGAGTCAGCGGGTGACCAGCAGAACGACGAGGAGGGCGGTCAGGTACTGCCCTTCCCCACCTCCGTCAATGACAACGCTGAGAACGAGAAGGAGCAGAGCATGAGCGACCAGAACAACAACGGCGGCAACGAGGTGCTGGGCCTGGACGGGGCACTCAGCTTCGCCCAGAACCTGGAGAACGTCAGCCAGGCGAACATGACCGGCACCGAGCAGGCCGTGGCCGCCATGGAGCGCGGCAAGGTCGGGGCCTCCATCACCGGCCGCGGTCAGCAGGTGATGGAGGCTCTGGACGCGCTCACCTCCCTGGCCTCCGCCTGGAAGGAAGACATGGAGCGGATGAAGACCGTCCAGGAGGCCTACGACGCCACCCCGGACGCCGGCGACAAGGAGTTCGTGACCGGCGGCCGGTAGACGGCTCTGGTGGGGCGCTCGACATGGGCGCCCCACCCCCGGTTCTCACTCTGGGTGTTTTGCAGTCGGGTGCAGGAGCGACTGCAAAACACCCCCACAGCGACTGCAAAACCCCCACCGCATGTCCGATTCACCCCGATTTTCTTGGTGAACGGGGTGGTCGAGGCGGTGGGAGTCGAGAGCAGAGTGCAGAACTGCAAAACCCACCACCTCTTACACACAGTTACGAGTTTCGAAGGTTGAGGACACCGCCCGGCCGCCCGCCGGACGCGCGTCCTGAGCCTGCCGAGGCGCCCGCACCGCGAGGGAGGAGCCCGCGATGGCCAACACCACCAAGCCGTCGAAGAAGGAACTGGAGAAGGCCCTACGGGCGGACTTCGAACGCACGCTGGCTCAGGCGATGGAACGGGCCGGTGCCGAGAGCCACAGCGCCGCCGGAACCAAGAGGTCCCAGGAGAACGAGGCCACCACCGGCAAGGAGCAGGCGACAGCATTCCTCGAACGTCTCCGCCGCGTCGAGGACACCGCCCTGCGCCACCGACTGCGCCTGCAGTACCAGCCCCATCTGGTCGGTGCGGCGGTCGCAGCAACCGCACTGATCGCGCAAGCGGCTCAGCTCGCGGTCGGCCCGTGGGCATGTGCGGCCGGCACCGGAGCGCTCATGGCTGCGACCCTCGCCGCCGTGCGGACGCGACGAGCTGGTTGGTGGGCCGAGGCGGGGGCGTGGCTCCGGGCCCATCCGCTGCGCATGGTCCTCGTCGGGTCGACTGCCTGGACGTGGATGGTGTGCTCACTGCTGGTGGGCTTCGACGGAGCCCACATGCTCGCCACCGGCGGTCTGGGGGCGCTGGTTGCCCTGTCGGCCCACTGGTGGCGCACCCACCGCATCGCATACCCCGAGGCTGCCGCTCAGGCCAAGGAGCAGGCCGCGGAGGAGATTGCCGATGTCGACCACATCGCCGAGGCCTGGGCCGCCAATCTCGCCGCCGAGAACAAGCCGCTGGCCGGTACCAGCCTGACCGACTACGAACGCACCCAACACGGCCATCAGTGGACCGTGCTGCTGCGACCGGGCGGGGGCGGTCTGGCCGAGTTGAGGGCGAAGGCTACGGCGATCTCCACCGCCATCGACGTCGACGTGCCGATGATCAGCCTGGAACGCCACCCCACCGGACGCCCGACCCGGGCGGTACTTCGGGTGACCGTGGACTCGCCGGTCACCGATGGGGTCCCGGTCACCCACGACGAGGACGGCCCGGTCGTAGCGGACCTGCCCCTGTGGAACGCGAAGGCCGGGGACATCACTCTGGGTCCCTACGCCGACGGCGTTGGGGTCAAGTCGTGGAAGACCTACCGGCCCAACAGCCTCTACGGCGGCTACATCTTCGGTGACACGGGATCGGGCAAGTCGGAGCTGCTCAACCTCATCGCTCTGGGCCTGCTCGCTTCGGGCACCACCGCGTACTGGTACCTCGACGGCCAGGAAGGCGCCTCCTCCCCGCTGGTAGCCGCCCACGCCGATTGGGACTGTTCGGAGTCGCCGTCCAAGGCCCGCCAAGCTCTGGAGGCGGCCTGCGCGGTCATGAAGATGCGCCAGATGCAGAACAAGGCGGCCCAGGCCAAGGGGTTCACTCCCTCGTCTGAGCGCCCGGGGCTGGTCCTGATCATCGACGAGTCCCACTTGGTGTTGACCGACTACGTGCGCATTCGCAAGGCCAGCGGGTTCGCCGGCAAGAGCAACGCCGAGCTGGCCGAGCTGATCGGACGCACAGGGCGCAAGGTCGGCGTCGCGCTCATCTGCGCCTCGCAGGACACCACCCTGAAGGCCTTCGGCAACAGCGGCCCGCTGCGGTCCTCACTGCTGCGCGGCAACGGGGTGGTCATGTTCTCCACCAACCGCATCAGCGCAGGCATCCTGCCGAACTTCTCCGCCAACCCTGCCGACCTGCCCGACGGCGGCGGCTACGCCTACTCGCTCGAGACCACGGACGCCACGGGCGCCAAGCACTCCAGGTCGGCGACCTTCCGCGGCGCCTACACCGAGGACTTCGGCCCGGACCTGGCCCGCTATCCCACCCGGGTGCTCGAGGAGGACTCGGCGACCGTCATCGACCTCTACCAGAACCAGGCATACGAGAGGAGACACGAGATCACCGCAGAGGCCAAGGCCGAAGCGGTCGGGGCCGACATCGACGCGTTCAAGCGCGGCGAGATCGACATCAACGACTTCCTCTTCGGCAACGGGCACACCACGCCGGCGGCCGCGGCCACAAGCACCACAGGCGGAGACGGCTCGGCACTGCCCGAACTGGCCGTCCTGCCTTCCCTGAGCGAGCTGGTGAACACACCCGCCGAGGACGACGAGGACCTCGTCGACACCTCCGGCCTGACCGCAGTTCAGCGGGCGGTGTACGAAGCGGTCTCGGACGGCATCAGCCGCACCCGGGACATCCCCGGGGTGATCGGTCGCTCGGAGAGGGCGGTCTACAACGCCAAGGGGGTTCTCATCGAACACGGCCTGCTCGTTCAGGCCGGACGTGGGGAACTGGCTCTGACCTCCAGAGCGGCATGACCCCGGACGACGAGGTGATGCCTCTGCCCACCAGCTTCCGCGCTGGTGGGCGGGGGGACCGCCTGGTCCACCCACACACAACGACGGCCCCACCGCAGCTTCCAGGCACCGGTGGGGCCGTCTTCTCTCCGCAGAGAGGACTACACCGTATGCGAAGCGCAACCCCCCGCGCCGCACTCGCCCTCCTGATCCACCGGTCGCTGATCCTGGCCGGCGTCATCGTCCAGTGCCCGGTCTGCCTGCAGCACTACGAGACCAGCGACCCTCGCGCCTCCTACCCGCACAACAACCACTGACCCCGGTGATGCCTCTGCCCACCAGCTCCCGCACTGGTGGGCGGGGGGACCATCCGGTCCCGAACGGAGAAGACCCGCCCCGCTGGTTTGCCGACCATCTACCGGGGCGGGTCTTCCTACTCCTGGAAGGAGCACCCCTAGTATGAGCGCGAAGCGCTGCTGCGGAACCTCGATCGGCGTGATGATCGAGGACGAACGCCACAACCTCCTCATGGTCACCCGCGGCTGGTGGCCCAAGGGCACCGCTCCCGTCGCGGGGCACGTGAGGGACGAACACACCGACGTGGCCGCTGCCCTGGTCGCCGAGGTCGAAGAGGAAGTCGGCCTGACGGTGACCGGCTCCGGGCTGCTCTGGGAAGGGTTCCTGCCCAACCTGTGTGCCAGCCTCCCCCACCGGCCCACGCCCGGTCACTACTGGCACCTGGCCATCGCCACAGCCGAAGGGCAGGTCACCCCAGCCGAGGGAGAGACCAAGGGCGCGCGCTTCTACTCGCCGGTCGAAGTGAACGACCTCGCCCACGCGACGCTGGCCCACTACCGCGACGGCGGACGCGCCGAGGAGCAGCCCGACGAGTCCCTCGAGGCTGTGTGGCTGCGCCTGCTCTGGGAGGCGGGCCGTCTGAGCTGGCTCTCCTCCGAGGACCTCGCCGTGGCAGAGACCGCCTATACGACCGAGCCCGGCGAGTACTGGCTGGGAGGGCGGCGCTGATGGAACTCCCCCCGCTGATCCGTGTGATCTCTTTCGGCTACCTGCACTCGCCCCCGCCTGCGGAGGCGCACATGGTCTTCGACCTGCGGCGCCACTTTCGGGACCCGCACATCGATCCGGAGTTCCGTCACCTGACCAGCTCCAACCCCCGTGTGCGGGCGAAGGTGCTGGGCACACCCGGCATCCCCGAGCTCGTCGACGCGATCATGGCCGCCTCCGTGGCGATGACCTCCGGTCCGGCCCGAGCCGACGTCGTCGTGGCCATCGGATGCGCTGGCGGCCAGCACCGAGCGCCGAACGTCGCACGGTCCGTGGTCGAGCGCCTGGAGGAGATGGGCCACGACGTGCAGCTCGACCCCCGGCACCTCACGAAGCCGGTGGTGGAGCGGCCGTGATCTGCGTGTTCTGCCAGATCATCAACGACCAGGCACCGGCTGAGGTGGTCCAGGTGTGGCCTGACGCCATCGCGATCGCACCGCTGCAGCCTGTGGCCGACGGCCACCGCCTGGTCCTGCCCCGCACCCACGTGGAAACCGCGGTCACCGACCCCGTCGTGACCGCCACGGCCGCACGCCGGGCCGCCCAGACGGTGCGACCTGGTGAGCACATGGCTCTGAATGTTGGCCCCGAAGCAGGACAGACGGTCCCGCACCTGCACATCCATCTGTGGCCGTGCCTCGGGGCCGGTGCGTGCATGCCCTGGGGCTGCCCGACCACCCACCGCAAAGGAGATTCCCGATGACCGTCACCCACCCGACTCAGTGGCTGGGGGTCGGCGGCCGCACCGAGCACGCTGACCTCCTCGACCAGATCCCGCACGACCTCGTCCTGACCTGGGACGGTGAGGTCTCCTACTCCGTAGAGATCCGTTTCGTCCTCGACCCCGAAGAGCCCGAGGCCTACCTGTGCTGGGAGGTCGACCGCGACGTGCTTGCCCGCGGAACGGCTTCCTGGGCGGGCGACGGAGACTTCCGCATCGCTGTGTGGGCCCAGGACCCGGCCCTCGTGGTCATCAACCTCTTCGACGCGGTGACCGGCCGCTGGTCCCGCTACCTGGCCCGCCGCGGGGAGCTCGAGGACTTCCTGGCCGAGACCTATCGGCAGGTCCCCTCCGGAGAGGAGCAGCTGAGCCTCGAACGGGTCCTGGCCGCCCTGATCGGGGGTGAGCGCTGATGAAGACGCTGCCCCCGCCCACGGACCCCACCTGGCGGACCCGAGCTGCTTGCCGGGATGAGGACACCGAGCTCTTCTTCGACGAGGACCGCCAGGCGGAGGCCCAGCAGGTATGCGCCGCATGCCCGGTGCGCACGGACTGCTTCGACGCCGCCCTGGCCACCTACGAGAAGTACGGGGTGTGGGGCGGGGCGACGACCCACGCCCGCACCGTCGAGCGCCGGCGGCGCCTGCGAGGGCGCGAGCCCCACTATCCCGCACCGCCCCCGCCCAAGGAAGTCGCTTCGCCCCCGGCCAGGGTCGACGCCACGGGTTCGGTACGGCGCCTGCAGGCGCTGCGGGCCGACGGCCACCGCACCTCCGACATCGCCGAGACCGCTCTCTGCTCGGTCAAGACGATGAGCGCCTGGTGCCACACCGACCGGAGGCGCATCGACGCGTCCCTGGCCAGCTCGATCTCCAGGGCCTACAGGGACTTGGCCGGACAACCGCCCGGAGGGAGCGGGCCGGGCCTGGGCCCGGAGGGACGTCGCTCACGGGCCGCCGCTCGCGGGTGGGTCCCCAGCACCCGGTGGGCCGGCATCGACCTCGACGACCCGCGCTCCCGACCTCACCCCGACGCAAGCGAGACCGCCGCCTGAGACCACCGACACCGCACACGAAACGGGCCCGCCACATTCCAGCTGTGGCGGGCCCGTTCTGTTCCCGGTTCTACCAGAAAGGGCTCCCCAGATGTTCGAGTTGACCGTGCCCGTCAACGAACTGGCCGCCCACCTGAAGTGGGTGTCTGACCACTGCCCGACCCGCCCCGCCGTGCCGGTCCTGGCCGGGATCCGCCTGAGCGTGACCGAAGGCCGCCTGGCCCTGGACGCGACCGACCACAAGACCTGGGCCTCGGCCCGTGTGGAAGCCGACACAAGCGGAGAGGGCATCGCCGTGCTCCCCGGGCGACTGCTGTCCACCCTGGTGGCCAAACTCCCTGCCGACCGAGAGCTGCGTCTGGAGATCGAGGAGGCTACCGCCCGCCTGCGGTGTGGACCGGTGAACGCCCGCCTGCACACTCTGGCCGCCGATGAGTACCCCGCTCCGCCGGAGGTTCCCAACACAGTGGGCCGGTGCGAGGCCTCCGACCTGGCCCCGGCCACGGCACGGGTGGCCGCCACCGCCGGGACCGACGACGCAATCCCGCACCTGATCGGGATGCAGCTGGTGTTCGGCGACGACGGTCTCTCCCTGGCCTCCACCGACAGGTACCAGGCCTCCCACGCGACCGTGCCGTGGACACCCACGATCTCCGCGCCCGAAGCAGGCCCGAAGGATTCCATCGTGGCGGCCGCGACCCTGGCCCGGGCAGCACGCGGCCTGATCGGCGACGTGGATCTGGCCGCAGGCGACGACCTGATCGGCCTGATCACCCACGCGCGCACGCTGATGATGCGCTGCCTGGACTACGAGTTCCCGAAGGTCGAAGCCTTCCTTGACTCCGCTCGCTCCCGCCACACGGCCACCGTGATCGTGGAGACCACCGTGCTCACCGCGGCGGTCGAGCGGGCGCGGCTGTTCTCCCCCGCGTCGGTTCCCATCACCTTGCACGTGGCAGGCAACGAGGCGACCGTTCGCGGCGGTCAAGAGGGTGAGGAGACCGCCGAGACACTGCCCGTTGAGGTCGAGGGCGAACTCGACGAGGACGGCGTCACCTTGGGCATGAACGCGGGCTACTTGCTCGGAGCCTTGTCAGGCACCCGCTCCGAGCAGGCCCGGTTGGCCCTGGCCACGGAGACCAAACCCGTGATCGCCACCGGCACCGACAGCGACGACCGGAACTGGAACGTGCTCATGCCCCTGCGCCTGTCCGGTCGGCGGTGAACGCCGGCCTCTCACCTCAGCACCTGCTCGAGGATCCCGATCTCCTCGTTCAGGTGCTGCCTTGAACGCCGAACACCCCGCGCCTACAAACCGATCCATCTGAGGAGGACAGCATGAAGGTGTACGACCTGTACCAGCGCGGCCGCCCCGAGCGCGCCCGAACTCTGGCCGCCGAGCTCCGACAGACCGTGCCCGAGCGGTGGTCGGCCCTCGACCGGTACCGCGCCGAGGAGCTCATCGAAGACCCGATCGACGAGGACGAGGCGGACGAGATGTGGCATCGCCTCAACGTGGCCGACCTCGGGGTGGCCCTGCGTGCCTGCTCGGGCGGTTCCTGGGCGGTCACCACGACCGGGGATCACCTGCTCATCGAACGGGTCGAGCTCACCAACGACTGGGCGGAGGCCGAGCAGCGTTACTTCGACCTGGTCGAGGACCTGTTGGAGGAACACGACCTGCGCGGTTGGGACTACAGCGACGTGGGCCGGTGCGTGGCCGCGGGCGGCGTTCTGCTGCCGAAGGCCCCCGACGCGGAGTTCGACATGTGGCGGATCTTCGTGTGAGGCCAGCCGCCCACGACAACCTCCGCATCCGGTGGCTCCGGCACGTGCTCGGCACGGCCTCGATCTCGGACGCGGTGCGTGTGGTGCTCCTCACGCTGGCCGAGGGGATGGACGAGGACGGAAGGGTCGAGGCCGACCGAGAGGAGCTGGCACAGCTCCTCTCACGCTCCCCTCGCCGCATCTCGTCGAGGCTGAGCGCAGCCATCGAATCCGGGTTGCTCAAGCGCACCCGACGGGGCTCACGGGGAGCCAAGAGCGCGTTCGAGGCCGCACTCCCGGAAAGTGCATTGGTGACCCCCGGGGGTCCCTTGTTTCCGAAGAAACAAAGGACAGAACCAAGACCTGTTTCCGAGGAAACCAATCGCCCCCGGGGGTCACCTGTTTCCGACGAAACAGATCACACCCGGGGGTCACGAGGAGCCGTTCCTTCGTCACCCCCGGGGGTCACGAAGGAAGCGCCCCCTATAGGGGAAGAGCGCTCGGAACCCGCTCCACAGGCCCCTTCGGCCCCGCCCGATCACCGCAGCCGGCACGGGCGGGTCAAGGCCCTCTCGGCCGTCTACGAGGACGCCACCAACCACATGACCAACCCGGACAAGGTCCGAGGGATCGTCCGGAAAGCCGTAGATGCGGGGTGCTACTCGGACGAGGAGATCATCCGCGGCCTGCGCCACATCGCCGCCGAGGGCCGCTTCTCCCTGACCGCCGACAGCCTGCGGATCGCCATCAACAAGAGCGCACCACGCCCCAACCTCCGCGTCGTGGGAGGCCACACGCCCTACCGCAACCCCTCCGACTACGGAGACAACCCCGACCCCTGGGCATGAGGAGGCCCTGCATGAGCACTCGAGACGCAGATCTGCTCCATCGGCTGCGCCACATCATCGACCAGAAGGGGCTGGACACCACACCCGGTCCCGTCGAGGACGATCCGCACCCCGACCTGCCGGGCCACCCCGAGTTCCACCACAGGCAGCGCGTGAACAGCGCCCTGTCCCGGTTCGAGACCACCACGCCGCCCCGCTACCTGACGGCCTCCACCGAGCACCCTCAGGTGTGCGATTGGGCCGACCGGGTGGCCGCGGACCCGACGCAGGCACCCTCCCTGATGCTCTGGGGCGGCACGGGCACGGGCAAGACCCACGCCGCCTACGGGGCCGTCCGCAGGATCGCCCTGAAGGGCCCCGCGAGGTTCGCGTTCGTGGCCACCACGTTCCCCGACCTCTACGCCGCTCTGCGGCCCGGGGCGGCCACCGACGAGGAACGCGAACGGCACCTGCGCCGCGTCCTGAATGTCCCGCTCCTACTCCTGGACGACCTCGGCACGACCAAAAGCTCGGCCTGGACGGAGGAGGTCACCTACCGGATCGTCAACCAGCGCTACAACCGCATGCTGCCGACCCTGATCACCAGCAACCCGCCGCCGGCGGCCCTGCCCGAGCTGCTGGGCGACCGGATCGCCTCCCGGCTGATCGAGATGACCACACGCGTGGAGATGAACGGCCAGGACAGGAGGCTCCGTCGATGAGTCCCGTCCTGACCGCCCACACGAAAGCGGCCCCGGCCTGTACCGCCAAGCACCGCCGGGACCGCGCCCCACACCTCAGCAAGGAACGGAGCTCCTCCATCATGACCGACGGCTGCATCATGACGTTCCCGAGCAGGGAGGTCACCCCCGCATGAGCACCAAGACCCCCAAGATCCCGGCACAGCGCGGCCGCGGGTGGCTGACGGTCGACGAGTTCTGCGAGGAGCTGCTGATCAGCCGCGACACCTTCTACGACTGGCGGAAGAAGGGGCGTGCCCCGAAGTGCGCGAAGCTCCCGAACGGGAGCCTGCGCATCCGCCGTGCCGAATTCGACAAGTTCATGACCACCGCCGAGGAAACCTCCTGATGATCGACCCCGACGACCTGAGCTACAAGGTCGCCATCTGGAAGACCGAGGTCTACAAGGGTGCCCGGGCCACCACCCACACCGTCCGGTGGCGGGTCGGCACGAAACGGCACCGGGAGCCCCTCCGTTCAGGACGCCAGGCCGAGGCCTTCCGAGCGCAACTCGTGCAAGCTCAGAGCCGCGGCGAAGCGTTCAGCATCAGCCGCGGACGCCCTGTGAGCGTCCTTCGAGCCACAGCCGACAAGGAGGCACAGGAGCGCCAGGGGGTGACCTGGTACGACTTCGCTGTCTCTTACGTCGACCACAAGTGGTCCGACACATCGGCCAAGCATCGGGCGAACATCGCGTTCGCGCTGATGATGGCGACGACAGCATTGCTCAGCACCGACCGGGGCATGCCGGATCCGATCCTGCTCCGAGGTGCGCTGAAACGCTGGGCCTTCAGCAAGACGAACCGAGCGAAGCAACAGCCGGCAGAAGTCGAAGCAGCCCTCCGATGGGTCGCTCAGAACTGCCGGACCGTGGGAGAGCTCTCCGACCCCGGGCTCGCAGGCTCCATGGTTCAGGCAGTGACGCGTGACCTGCACGGCAGGAATCTGAAGGTCTCATCCCAGCGACGCAACCACAGCATCATCAAAGCCGCGCTCGCACATGCGGTCTCAGAAGGGCTCCTGGACTACTCCCCCATCAAGGAACTCGAGGTGAAGAGTTCCAGCTCGGTGCACCAGGTCGACCGCCGGTGCGTCATCAACCCTCGGCAAGCCGGGCAACTGCTGAATGCCGTGCGGGAGTACGGAGACGAGCACACCGACCAGAAGTCCGGCCCCCGACTGGTGGCTTTCTTCGCCGTGATGTACTACGCGGCGCTCCGCCCCGAGGAAGCGGTCAATCTCCGCAGGCACGACCTGGTGCTTCCCGAACCGAAGCACACCACTAGTGAAGACGGGGAGGAGGAGCTCACCTACGACTGGGGCACCATCTACGTAGGTCAGGTCACCCCTGATGCGGAGCCGGCGTTCACCGACGACGGCAGCAACCGGGATACCCGCGATGCGCCCAAGCAACGAGGAGCGGGTGAGGTCCGTCCCGTCCCCTGCGACCCGGAACTGACCAGGCTCTTGTGGGAGCACATGGAGGAGTTCGGCACCGACTCGCGGGGGCGCCTCTTCACTGGGGTACGCGACGGCACCCCGCTCGCATCCAGCACTTACCGACGTGCGTGGTCCCGAGCGCGGGACCGGGCTCTGACCGAGTCTGAGGCGGCCTCACCGCTGGCCCGGCGCCCCTACGATCTTCGGCACACGTGCGTGTCCACGTGGCTGAACGCAGGGGTGTCGACGAAGCTCGTGGCCCAGTGGGCAGGGCACAGCGTGGCGGTACTGCAGGCGATCTACGCCAAGTGCCTCGTCGGTGAGGAGGAACAAGCGAAGACGCGCATCGAGGAGGCCCGCAAGCGCTTCTGAACGCATTCTGAACAACCACTCACCGCGGACCGCTACTGTCCACCGACAGCCACCGACGCATACAAAGGCCCCGTCACCTGTTCTCGCAGGTGACGGGGCCTTTTTGCATGTCAGAAGAAGAGCCAGCGAGGGGAATCGAACCCCTGACCTACCGCTTACAAGGCGGTTGCTCTGCCGATTGAGCTACGCTGGCGGGCGCTCCGCGCCGAGCGGGCCGGAGCGTCCAACCGAATGGTACCGGTTCCCGCGGCGGTCAGCCCACTCGGCGGGGTCCGGTGTCGACCGGGGACGCGCGCGGCGCCCCCGGTGCGGCCGATCAGCCCTGCTCGGAGCGCAGGCGGGCGATCTCGTAGAGGGTCACACCGGCGGCGACGGATGCGTTGAGCGATTCGGCGGCGGTGATCGGGATGCTCGCGACGGCGTCGCAGTTCTCCCGCACCAGGCGCGAGATGCCCTTGCCCTCGGCGCCGACCACGACCACGAGCGGGCCCGTGGCCAGGTGCAGGCCCGGCAGGGTGGTGTCGCCGTCGGCGTCCAGGCCGACGGTGAAGAGCCCCTCCTTCTTGTAGGCCTCCAACGTCCGGTTGAGGTTGGTGGCCTGCGCGACGGGCAGGCGCGCCAGAGTCCCGGCGGAGGTCTTCCACGCGGTGGTGTTGACGCCGGCGGTGCGGCGCTCGGGGATCACGATGCCGTGGGCGCCGAAGGCGGCCGCGGAGCGGGCGATCGCGCCGAGGTTGTGCGGGTCGGTGATCCCGTCGAGCACGACGATGAGGCCCGGCTCGTCGGCCGCCTTGGCGCGGTCGAGCAGGTCCTCGGGCGCGGCGTACTCGTAGGGGCGCACCTGGAGCACGATGCCCTGGTGCGCGGCACCGGGCTGGCCGTTGCTGTCGCAGCGGCGGTCGAGCTCGTTGCGGGTGACCTCGGAGACCTCGACGCCCAGGTCGCCGGCCAGGCGGGCGGCCTCGTTGACGCGGTCGTCGGAGTCGAGGCTGTTGGCCAGGAACAGGCGCTTGGCGGGCACGTGGGCACGCAGGGCCTCGACGACGGGGTTGCGTCCGACGAGCAGGTCGGAGTTGACCTTGCGGCCGCGCTGCTCGCCGCGGTCCTGGCCCTTGGGACCGGGGCCGCCCGCGGCTTGGCGCTTGGCGGCCTTGGCCTTCTGCTTGCCCTCGTACCAGTGGCGCTGCTCGGCGGGCAGGGTCCCGCTCTTGGCCTCGAGGGAACGGCGGTTCTTGCCGCCGCTGCCCTTGGTCGGGCCCTTCTTGTTCTTCTTCGCCGGCATGGTCGCCGCCTCCCGTACGTTCTGCGAGCATGCCGGAAGCGCGGTGCGTCCGGCGGTTGGTGCGCCGCCCAGAAGAGGCGGGCAAACCCCCAGACTACTGGGGACACGGCACCGGACAGGTCCCTGTCCGCAGTTCACGGGGCCGCCCCCGCGGCCGCCTCCCCCGGGCTCGGGAAGGGAGGCGCCGCGGGGCCGGGGTCATCCCATGTCGTAGACGCGCACGTGGTCGACGACCATCTGCTGCGGGAACTCGGTGCTGTCGTCGGGGTAACCGGGCCACTCGCCGCCGACGGCGACGTTGAGGATCAGGAAGAACTCCTGGTCGAAGACCCAGTCACCGTCCACGTCGTCGGCAGTGATGGTGTTGAAGGGCACGTCGTCGACCGACCAGGTGATGGAGCCGGGCTCCCAGTCGATGGCGTAGGTGTGGAAGTCGTCGGCGAACGATCCCCCGTCGGGGTGGTCGTAGGAGGAGCCGACACCGTCGCCGCCGGAGTAGCCGGGCCCGTGCACGGTGCCGTGGACGGTACCGGTCTCGTGCCCGATGAACTCCATGACGTCGATCTCGCCGGAGTCGGGCCAGGGGGTCTCGGGGAACTCCGAACCCAGCATCCAGAACGCCGGCCAGATGCCTTGGCCCTCGGGGAGCTGGATGCGGGCCTCGACCCGCCCGTACTCGTGCTCCATGTTGCCCTGGGTGGTCATGCGCGCGGACGTGTACTCGTCGCCCTCGTCCAGGGCGGTGATGACGAGGTTGCCGTCGCCGTCGAGGGCCGAGTTGTCCCGGCTCTCGGTGTAGTTCTGCAGCTCTTCGTTGCCCCAGCCGTGGTCGCCGGTCTCGTGGTTCCAGTTGTCGGGGTCGGGGGCGTCGCCCTCGGATCCCTCGAACTCGTCGGACCAGACAAGCTCGGCCTCCTGCGCGGCCTCGGGCGCGTCGTTGGAGACGGGTTCGATGTTCACCGCGGGGTCGTCGCCCCAGGTGAGCGCGGTCGCGGTGAGCGCGACGGCGGCCCCGGCGGCCAGGGCGGGAACGGTGTAGCGGCCGGCCCTGCGACGGGTGCGGCGGGAAGTGCGGGGGAGGTTTCTGTTGTCGGTGCTCATTCGGTGCTCCGGGGGTGGAGAGTGGCGGGAAACGAGCCCTGGACCTGCGCGGCACGGGGGCCGTGGAGATCCTGTAGATGCCTGGTTAACCTCAGCTGAACCAGTGTTAAGCGACTGTACGTGCGGGGTCGGTCACCGACAAGGGGGTCGCGGCGGAAATTTGGGAACGCTCCCACAGCTGCGACCGGCGACCCCATCGGAACTCGGTCCGGTGAGACACCCCGCCCCCGAACGACGGCGGGGTGCCGCGGCCCTCGGCCACGGCACCCCGTGCGTTCATGTCCCCGGCCCCACGACCGGGCGCCGGTTCACCCCCGGCGCAGGTCCCAGCGCGGCCCCTGCGGGGTGTCCTCGACCACGACACCGGCCTCGGTCAGCTGGTCGCGGATCGCGTCGGCCGCGGCGTAGTCCTTGCGCGCGCGGGCGGCCTGGCGCTGCTCCAGGGCCACCGACACCAGGGCGTCGACGACCTCGGACAGCCCCTGGTCACCGCCGCCGGACCACTTCTCGCTCAGCGGGTCCAGCCCCAGCACGTCGAGCATGGTGCGCAGCTCGGAGGCGTACTGGGCGGCCTTGTCGTTGCTGTCGGAGGCCAGGGCGCTGTTGCCCTCGCGCACGTGGCCGTGCACGACCGCGAGCGCCTGCGAGACGCCGAGGTCGTCGTTGAGCGCGGCCTCGAAGTCGCCGGGCACCTGCTGTGCGGGTGTGACTTCCCCCAGCACCTCGACGGCACGGGTCAGGAACCCCTCCACGCGCTGGTAGGCGGCAGCGGCCTCCTGCAGCGCCTCGTCGGAGTAGTCGATCGTGGAGCGGTAGTGCGCCTGGGCGAGGTAGTACCGCAGCTCGACCGGGCGCACCTTCTCGATGAGCTTGGGGATGAGCAGCGAGTTCCCCACGGACTTGCTCATCTTCTCGCCGCCGACCTTGAGCATGCCGTTGTGCAGCCAGTACTGGGTGAACCCGTCGCCGGCGGCACGCGACTGGGCCTGCTCGTTCTCGTGGTGCGGGAAGACCAGGTCGAGCCCGCCGCCGTGGATGTCGAAGCTCGGCCCCAGGTACTTGGTCGCCATCGCCGAGCACTCCAGGTGCCAGCCCGGTCGCCCACGGCCCCAGGGGGTGTCCCAGCTGGGCTCGCCCGGCTTGGCCCCCTTCCACAGGGCGAAGTCGCGCGGGTCGCGCTTGTCCCGGTCGGGGTCGGAGTCGGCCGCCTCCTGCACCTGGTCGAGGCGCTGGTTGGAGAGCTCGCCGTAGGGCGGGTAGGAGCGCACGTCGAAGTAGACGTCGCCGGAACCGTCCTCCGCGGCGTAGGCGTGGCCGTCGTCGATGAGGCGCTGCATGAGCTCGATCATCTCGGGCACATGGCCGGTGGCCCGGGGCTCCACGGTCGGCGGGAGGCAGCCGAGGGTCTCGTAGGCCCAGGTGAACGCACGCTGGTTGCGTTCACTGACCTGCCACCACGGAACGCCCTCTTCGGAGGCGGTGACGATGATCTTGTCGTCGATGTCGGTGACGTTGCGGCAGAAGGTGACGTCGTACCCCAGGTGGGTGAGCCACCGCCGCAGGATGTCGAAGTTGACCCCGGAGCGGATGTGTCCGATGTGCGGAGGTGCCTGCACTGTGGCACCACACAGGTACAGGGACGCACAACCCTCGCGCAGCGGGGCGAATTCGCGGACCTGTCGGGCACTGGTGTCATAGAAGCGCAGACTCACGCTCTTGAGCGTATCTGCTTTCCCTTCGCGCACGAGTCACAAACAACGAACCTTCGGGGCTCACCGCCCGTGCCCGGCGGCGCTCGCGGACGCGCACGCGGGGGAGAAATGGTTGAGCCGTATTGACACCAGCGGCATGTGAGATAAACCGGCCGCGGCCGCGCTCGCGCCCTCCCGAATCAGGCATATCCCCCGGACATCGGCGCCGGCCGCCGTCGGGAAGCAACCGGAATCGGCCGGAATCTCGTGTTGGCGGCACCCCCTCGACTACTCTGCGATGACGATGGCCCCTAACAACACGACCCCCGAGGAACAGCGCGACCGGTCCGGTGACCGAGCAGCGGGAGCCGGCCCCCTCATCGGCGGCACCGTCTTCGTCGGCGTCATCACCGCGTGCGCGCTCGTGCTCTCCTACCACGGCCTTTACCAGCTCGCCGAGTACGGCGGACACGAGGGCAGCGCGTTCGCCCACGTGTTCCCCGTGACCTACGCCTTGATCGTCCTCATGGCCTTCTGGGTCAGTTACGTTCTGCGTTCGGCACCGCCCCGCGACCGCCTGTGGGTCGACGTCGGGCTCATCCCCGTGCTGATCCTGTTCGCGGGGGCCACCATGGTCGCGCGCAACCTCGGTCTCTTCGACCCGCAGATCACAGGGCCGCTGCTGTCCGAACGCGTCGCCAACGTCATCGTCGCGGTCGCCCCGCTGGCCGCGCTCCTCATCGCGATCCTGCTGTGGATCACGGTCCGCGCCCACATGCGGCGACGGAACCGGGGCACCGCGCGCCCGAAGCCCTCCGCCGACCGCACGACGGTGCTGCCCGCCCGCCGCCCGGCCTCCGAGGAGCCGGAGCCCGCGCCGCTCAAGACCCGCCTGTTCGACCTCGGCCAGGAGAACCGTGGGGAGGACGAGGAGGACTCCACCGAGACCGAGCGTCTGCCCGCGGTCGGCGCTGCCTCGGAACGCGACGGGGAGGACGCCGAGCCGGAGCCGGTCGCCGACACACACGCGTTCGCGCGGCCGGAGGAGCCGGAAGAGCCCGAGGAGCCGGACGAGGTGCGCTCGGAGGCCCCCGCCGAGGTCGACCCCCCGGAGGAACCCGAGCCGGAGCCCGTCGAGGCACGGTCGGAGCCCGGTCCGGAGACCGGTTCCCTCCCCCGCCGCACGGGCGGGGACAACCCCATCAAACGCGCCGCAGAACAGCCGCCGGTCGTCCCGGGCGCCGCACCTCCGCGCGAGCCCGAGCCCGCCCCGGAGGACGATGCCGCGTTCCACCCGGTCGTGGTGCCCGACCACCTCGCCGACGAGGGCTTCGAGCACCAGTCCCCGGTGGGCGACCCCGTCACCGACGAGGCCGAGGCGCCCCGCGAGGAAGCTCCGGACGCCGGGGCCGACCTCACCGGGACGGCCACGGAGAGCCCCGCTGAACCCGTGCCGGCCGCGCCCGCACGGGCCGAGGCCACCCCACCCGTGCGTGCTGTCGGAACGTTCGAGACCCCGGCCCACGGCCCGGCGAACGCCGACGCCGACCCCGTGGACCCGGAACGCCCGGACGAAGGCCGTCCGGCGCCCGACGCCGGTGCTGCAGCCGCAGGGCCGGGCCCGGCCCCCGCCCCCGCGGGTCCCGACACCGGTTCCGTGGAGCCCGACCTGGAAGCAGAGTCCGCGGGGCCCGCCCACGACGTGCCTTCCGCGACCGAGTCCGTGCCCTTCGGGGCTCCGTCCGAGACCCCTTCCGCCCCGGACCACCCCCCGGAGGAGGCCCCGGTCGCCTCCGCAGGCCTGGACGACGAGGAGGACGGGGACCCGGCGTCCCCGGCGCCCGATCCCGCCGGGGACGAGCCCGCCGACGAGAGCGCCGACGGCCCCGCCCTGTGGGAACCGCCCACGGAGGAGACCGGCGGCATCCTGGACGACTACGTGCCCCCGGTGTGGACCCCGCCCGAGGACGACGGTCCCCTCGTCGGCACGTCCGTCGGCGAGACCGAGGGGTCCGAGGTGGCCGACGGCCCCGTCCCGGCTCTGGACCACGACACCGGCCCGGAGGTCCGCGCGGCCTTCGGAAGGCCGGCCGCCGTCCCGCCCGGTGCGTCCGTGCCCGAGGAGCCCGAGCACACCCCGGACACCGAGGAGCACGACCGCTCCGAGCCCGGCGACGCAGACTCGGCCCCCGAACCCACGGAAGTCGAGGAGCCGGCCGAACCGGCCGAGCCCGCCGAGCTCGAAGACCCCGCGTCCGACGCCCCGCCCGAGGAACCCGCCGACGACGGGGACGCGGTCCGCCGCACGACACCGCCGCCGCTGCGCCGCACCCCTCCGCCGCCCGCCAAGCCGCGTTCGTCCCCGGCGGCGCAGGCGCAGGACGCACGGTCCCTGCGCAAGCGTCCGATGGTGCTCAAGCCGCGCCGTCCCCCGATCCCGGACCTCAACTCGGGCCCGCCCTCCCGGCAGGTCCGCAGCGAGCCGATGCGCCCGGAGGACTGACCCCGCGCCCCGGAGGTCAGCCGCTCCCCAAGGCAAGGCAAAAGGCGCCCGCGAGCCATCCGCTCGCGGGCGCCTTCGTCGTGGTCCCTGTTCCGGGTCAGGCCGTGGGCACGCACAGGGCGGTCGCCACCGCCGCGATGCCCTCGCCCCGGCCCGTGAGCCCGAGCCCGTCCGTCGTGGTCGCAGAGACGCTCACCGGGGCGCCGACGACTTCGCCGAGCACCTTCTCCGCCTCCGCCCTGCGCGGGGCGAACTTGGGCCGGTTGCTGATGATCTGGATCGACACGTTGCCGACCTCGAAGCCGGCCGTGTGCACCCGGGCGACCGTCTCGGTGAGCAGGGCCGCACCGGAGGCGCCCTTCCACCGGGGGTCGGAGGTGCCGTAGTTGGATCCGAGGTCGCCCAGCCCGCACGCCGACAGCAGGGCGTCACAGGCGGCGTGGGCGGCCACGTCACCGTCGGAATGGCCACTGACCCCTTCTTCGCCCGGCCATTCCAGACCGGCAAGAAAAAGGGTGTGGTCAGGAGAAAAGGGATGGACGTCTGTTCCGACGCCCACCCTGGGAATTCGTGTCATGAAAAAGTGATATTCCACAATCGCGCCCCGGCCGATCCTGAGAATCTTCGGCCGGGGCGACGACTTGTTCGTCTGTGGTCCCCTAGTTGGTGAGAACCTCGTCGAGGAGGGCTTCGGCCTTGTCCTCGTTGGTCTTCTCCGCGAGTGCGAGCTCACTGACGAGGATCTGGCGGGCCTTGGCGAGCATGCGCTTCTCCCCTGCTGAGAGACCGCGCTCCTTGTCCCGGCGCCAGAGGTCGCGCACGACCTCCGCGACCTTGTTGACGTCGCCGGACGCCAACTTCTCCAGATTGGCCTTGTAGCGCCTGGACCAGTTCGTGGGCTCCTCGGTGTGCGGAGCCCGCAGCACCTCGAAGACCTTGTCCAGACCGTCCTGACCCACCACGTCGCGAACGCCGACGTCCTGGGCGTTCTCAGCCGGCACGCGCACCGTCAGATCGCCCTTGTCAACCCTCAGAACGAGGTAGGTTCTGTCCTCGCCCTTAATGGTGCGAGTCTCGATCGCTTCAATACGAGCAGCCCCATGATGGGGGTAGACAACAGTGTCGCCGACCTTGAAAGCCATGTGACAGGTACCCCTTCCGCTACCACGAGGATACCATGAATCTGTGACTTAACGTACCTATTAGGTTTGCGAAGCTGCAGGTCAGGCCACACTTTTCAGGGGTTGACAAAGTATACCCCGCTGCTACTGCATGCCTGGTCGGAGCGGCGCGGGGGCCTTTCGGCCCCCGCACACAGGGAAGATCGGCACCACCGCGACGTGTGGGCGCGGCGCCTCCCGAGAGCCGTGTCACGCTTCCGGCTCGTAGTCCTCCCGCCGGTCACCCGTGACCATGTAGACCAAGTTGTCGGCCACGTGCACCGCGTGGTCACCGAAGCGTTCGTAGAAGCGCCCGACGAGTGTGACGTCCATCGTGGCCTCAACGCCGTACTCCCACCCGGGCGCGAGGATGCGCTCCAGGAGCTTGCGGCGCAGGCGGTCCATCCTGTCGTCGTCCTTGTCGAGTTCCCAGGCGGTGTCGGGGTCCTTCTCGGTGATGACCTCGCCGGCCTTGGTGACGAGCATCTCGGCCTGGTGGCCCATCTCCAGCACGATCGAGCGCACCGGCTTGGGGATCGCGGAGTCCGGGTGGCGCCGACGGGCGATCTTGGCCAGGTGGACGGCGTGGTCGCCCATGCGCTCCAGGTCGCCGCGCATGTACAGCGACGTGATGATGGTCCGCAGGTCGGAGGCGACCGGCTGCTGGCGGGCCATGAGGCTGAAGGCGGTGTCCTCGATCTCCTGGTCCAGGCGGTTGATCTCCTCGTCTCCGGAGATGACCTCCTGGGCCGCGTTGAGGTCGCTGTCGAGCAGCGCCGTCGTGGCTCGGGCCACGGCATGCCTGGCCAGCCTCGTCATCTCGACGAGGCGTTCGCTCAGGCTGTCGAGGCCCTCGTGGTAGGTATCGCGCATAGGTCAATGCTCCCAGTGGTAATTCGAAGTGTCGGCCAAGGTTCGGTGAACGCTGGGCGAACCTCGCCCGTGTCACCTGCCCTGACCGGGTAAAGCCACACCCCGCACGTTTACGATCGAACCGTGCAAGGGGAACTTCTCGCCGCCGTGGCGGGCATCATCGGACTCGTGGCCGGCGTCGTCGTCGGTGCCGCGGTCAGTTCCGTGCTCCGGGCCAACGGCCGCTCGGGGACGGGCCGCGGCGGCCGCAACCACAAGCAGTCGGCAGAGCTGGGCCGGGACGGCACCACTCTTCCGCCGGGGATCGCCGAAGTGCTGTCGGCACTGCCCTCCTCCGCGGTCGTTCTGGACTCGGCCGACCGGGTCCTGCGGGCCTCCTCGGCCGCTCGTGCCTTCGGCATCGTGCGGGGCGAGGAGCTCGTCATCAGCGAGCTGCTGGCGCTGGCGCGGCAGGTACGCCGCGACGGTGTGATCAGGGAGACCGACATCGAGGTGGCGGTCCGCAAGTTCGGCCCCGACGCGACCTCGTTCGCCGTGCGCGTGGCCCCGCTCGGCGGAACGGGCCTGGTGCTGGTGCTGGCCGAGGACCAGACCGAGCACCGTCGTCTGGAGGCGGTGCGTCGGGACTTCGTCGCCAACATCTCGCACGAGTTGAAGACCCCGGTGGGCGCTCTGTCGTTGTTGGCGGAAACCGTACAGGACGCCAGTGACGATCCCGAGGCCGTCCGCCGTTTCACCGAGCGTATGCAGACCGAGGCCAACCGCCTCACCGCGGTCATCCAGGACCTCATCACGCTCTCCCGCATCCAGGGTGCCGAACCCATGGCGGAGCCCACGCGCGTGGACCTGAACGCCGTCGTGGAGGAGGCCCTGGACACGGTGCGCATGCCGGCCGACGCCAAGGGCATCGAGCTGGTCGGCAGCGGCGCCGAGGGGGTCACGGTGATGGGCGACGAGGGGCTGCTCGGCACCGCCCTGCGCAACCTCATCTCCAACGCCGTGGCCTACAGCCCGAAGAACACACGGGTCGCGGTGTCGGTGGGGAAGTCGTCGTCCTCGGTCGACATCAGCGTCGCCGACCAGGGTATCGGCATACCCCAGCAGGACCTCGAACGCATCTTCGAGCGGTTCTACCGTGTGGACGCCGCTCGGAGCCGGGCCACAGGCGGTACCGGCCTGGGCCTGGCCATCGTCAAGCACATCATGACGCACCACCGGGGAGAAGTGACCGTGTGGAGCAAGGAGGGGTCGGGCTCGACGTTCACACTGCGTCTGCCCAGACCCGAGACCGGAGGGTACGACGCCCCCCGCAACACCGACCGTCAGGAGGCGGCCCAGTGACGCGCGTACTCGTTGTCGAGGACGAAGAATCGTACAGCGACGCCCTGTCGTACATGCTGCGCAAGGAAGGTTTCGAGGTCGCCGTGGCCCCCACGGGCAACGTGGCGCTGGAGACCTTCGACCGCACCGGGGCGGACCTCGTCCTTCTCGACCTCATGCTGCCGGGCCTGTCCGGCACGGAGGTGTGCCGCACCCTGCGGCAGACGTCGAACGTCCCCGTCATCATGCTCACCGCCAAGGACTCCGAGATCGACAAGGTCGTCGGTCTGGAACTGGGCGCCGACGACTACGTCACCAAGCCGTTCTCCTCGCGTGAGCTGGTGGCCCGCATCCGTGCGGTGCTGCGCCGCCGCGGCGAGGAGGAGGCCCCGCTGCCGGCCGCGCTGGAGGCCGGTCCGGTCCGGATGGACGTGGAACGCCACGTGGTCACCGTGCGCGGCGACAACGTGTCGCTGCCGCTGAAGGAGTTCGAGCTGCTGGAGGTGCTCCTGCGCAACGCGGGGCGGGTGCTCACCCGGATGCAGCTCATCGACCGGGTGTGGGGCGCCGATTACGTCGGTGACACCAAGACCCTGGACGTGCACGTCAAGCGGTTGCGCGCCAAGATCGAGGAGGACCCCTCCCACCCGCGCTACATCGTCACCGTGCGCGGGCTGGGCTACAAGTTCGAGCCGGTCACCGTCGAAGCGAGCTGAGCACGGCCGTACCCCTCACTGCGCCCCGGACCCCCTCGGGTCGGGGCGCTGCGTCGTGTCCGGGACCGTCTGCCGCCCTGACGCTCAGACCTCGAGGACGACCGTGAAGGGCCCCTCGTTGGTCAGTGAGACCGACATCTGCGCGCCGAAGACCCCGGTGGCGACCTCGGCGCCGAGCTCACGCAGCTCCTCGACGACCGCGTCCACGAGCGGTTCGGCCACCTCGCCGGGCGCGGCCGCCTGCCACGTGGGGCGGCGGCCCTTGCGGGCGTCGCCGTAGAGGGTGAACTGGCTGACGACCAGGAGGGGCGCTCCGACGTCGGAGCAGGACTTCTCGCCCTCGAGGATGCGCAGCGTCCACAGTTTCCTGGCGATCTTGGCGGCCTCGGCCCGGGTGTCGCTGTGGGTGGCGCCCACGAGGGCCATGAGCCCGGGGCCGGTGATCTCGCCGACGGTCGCCCCGTCGACGGTCACCGACGCGTGCGAGACCCGCTGTGCGACCGCGCGCATGTCGTCGTCCTCCTGCTCATGAGTCGGCCTTGAAGCGGTTGAGGGACCGCAGCCGCCGGGTGTTGGTGATGACACCGGTGAGGGTCACCACGAAGGTGCTCACGGAGTCGGCGAAATCCTCTCGGATCCGCCATCCGTCCGGACCGGTGTACCAGTGGAGCCCGTCGCCGTCGAGTTCGTCGCTGGTGAGGTCGGTGCTCGCGGCCTCGGCGAGCAGGGCGGCCCAGCGGTCGACGTCGTCGAAGATGACGGCGTAGGGCAGGTAGCGCGAGAAGAAGGTGACCCGGCGTTCGGGCGGGGCCTGGGTGGCGCGTTCGCTCTCGAGGTAGTCGCGGAAGCCCATCGTGTGGGCGTAGACGGAGCTGCCCAGGCGGGTCTTGGCGGGCATGTACTGGGCCCCGGCGGTGACGGCGGCGCCGACGATGACCACCGCGAGTCCCGTGAAGGCCAGGGAGGTGAAGGCGGCGAGCACCCCGGTGAGCACGACCCCGGCGGCGGTGACGGCCATGCCGATGGTGGTCCACAGGCCGCGTTCCTGGTCGGGCGAGCGTGCGAACCAGCCGAGGTGGACCATGTCGCGGTAGAGCTGGGCGCGTACCCGGTCGACGCGTTCGGGCAGGTGCGGGGACCTGCGGGCGGAGGCGAGGTCGGACAGGGTGACAGTGTCGTCGTCGCCGAAGAGGGCCTCCATGAGGAGTTCCTCGGAGGGCAGGAGCGGTTCGTCGGTGCCGCCCTCCTCGCGCACCAGGCGCCAGTCGACCGACGTGAAGTGGTGGTGCGGCAGTTCCTCGATGCGTAGGTGCCCGCGGACGGCGAGGTCGAGCACGGTGGCGGTGAGGTCGGCGATGTCGACTCGTTCGTCGATGAGGGTGCCGATCTGGCCGGGGTGCACGTCGTCGGGGGCGTGGAAGCGGGGCAGGAGTCCGGGCCGGTCCTCGATGGGGTCGTGGTCGCCCTCGGCGGACTCCTTGCGCAGGGCACGTTCGTCGCGGCCGCGGATGCGTACGAGGGCGACGAGGCCGGCGGCGGGCAGCAGGAGCAGGAGCCCGAAGACGGTGGCGGTGGTGGGTGTGATCGCGAAGGCCGAGGCCAGGGACCACCGACGGTCGAGGTCGGGTGCGCCCTCGGCGGTGCCCTCGGGGTAGGTGACCACGATGTCGAGGCGGTCGGCGGGTGACATGTCGGCCTGCAGGAAGTGGGCCACGGAGGCGTCCTGGCCCATGTCCGAGGCGGTGCAGTACATGGCGCTGCGGGGTTCGCCGGCCAGGCAGGACACCGCCTCGGGCGGCATGGGGGCGTTCACGGTGACGTCGGTGGTCTCGACGTGGTGGCTGTAGGCGCCCACGGCCCGCCACTCCAGCTGGACCCCTTCGGAGACCTCGGTGACCGCGCCGGTGACGGTGTAGTCGAGCTCGACCTGTTCGCGCCCTGCGGTGTCCAGGTGCACCAGGAGCGAGGCGCCCTCCTGCTCGGTCTCGACGGGGACGGTACCGCCGTCGGGGTCGACCGCGCGCACGTTCTCGACCTCGAAGCGGCGGTCGTACTCCTTGTCGTAGAGCATCGCCGTGGTCAGGGCGCGGCTGAAGGTGTCGGGGGCACCGCCGTCGAAGGTGAGGGTCTCGCGTGCGGTCAGGGTGCCGTCACCGTCGAGGTCCAGCTGGATGTCGTTGGTGATGGCGCCCCCCGGGTCGGCGGCCCCCGGCGCCTGCCCCGGTACTGTTGTGGTCGGCACGGCCGCGGCCTCTGCCCGGGGCGTCCCTCCCGCCCCGCTGAGGAGCACAGCCGTGACCAGCGAGGACAGCACGAGCAGGGCCGTCGCGCCCGCGACCGCCCGACGCCAGGAGTCGACCCACCACATGACGCGAGAGCCTATCCGGTCCCGTTGTGCGTCGTTGCCCGGGGCGTGTCCCCGGGCCGCAGGTCACCCGATGTGCGCGGGGGTCGCGGAGTGAGAGCGCGGTCCCTGCCCGACGCGGGGGCCTGGGCCGAGCGCCCCGGGCTCCTCCAGCGGATGGGCCTGGGGGTGGCGTTGACGCTGGGTACCGGGTTGGCGGCGGTGGGTGTCACGGGGTTCCTCGCGATCTCGGCGGCCTTCCCCCCGAACGGGCACGACACCGGCATCGCGGAGGCCGGTTTCCCCGCAGCGGGCGGGCTTCCCGGCGGCAGCAGCGCGTCCGACGCCGTGGCCGATTCCGGCCAGGAAGGGTACGGGGACGACCCGCTCGGAGACAACCCGCTGTACCGGGTCGGCGAGCTGGGCGAGGTGACCTGTGCAGCACCGGATCTCGACGAGTCGGACCCCGAGTCCGTCGAGGAGTTCGCGCATGCCATCGCCGACTGCCTGGACGCGGCGTGGTCGGACTACTTCGACGAGGCCGGGCTGGAGTTCTCCTCCCCCAACCGCGTGTACTGGCACGCGCCCGGCCACAGCCCCTGCGGCCCCTTCCCGGACGAAGGGACGGCGGCGTTCTACTGCGGCGCGAACGAGGGCCTGTACCTGGGTGTGGAGGACATCGTGGAGGCCTCGGCCGGCAACGACGAGCCGGAGGCGTACACGTTCCTGCTCAGCCACGAGTACGGGCACCACGTGCAGGGGCAGTCCGGGATGCTGGCGGAGCTGCACGCGGCGCGGGCCACGGCGAACAGGGACGGTGAGGACGAGCTGACCAGGCGGAACGAGCTCCAGGCCAACTGTCTGGGCGGGGTGTTCCTGGGGGCGTCGGGCGACTCTCTCGGGCACGGCCGGTCGGAACAGGACAATATCCTCGACGACGTCGCACGCCGCAGCGACAGCGGCGGCGAGCACACACACGGTTCGCAGGAGAACGGGATCCTGTGGACCCTCCACGGCATGGACCGGATGAACCCGGCCTCCTGCAACACGTGGGTGGCCGACGAGCCGCTGGTGCGGTGAGTGGGCCGGGGCCGCGGTTCCTCCCCCGCGGCCGGGAACGGCGACGGCGACGACAGGTGGGCGGACCAGGGGTGCACGCGGGCTTCGGAGAATCGTCCCGGGCCGAGGCGGTGCGCAGGGCCCGGCGCAGCGACCGCCGGGTGTTCGCGCTCGTCACGGCTCTGCTGGTGGCGCTCCTGGCGTTGACGCTGTTGTCGTGGACGACCGTGGCGGAGGAGGGCTCCGGCGGTGCGTCCCAGGAGATGGAGGACCCGGCCGACGTCGGCCCGCCCGCGGACGAGACCAACGTTCCGGGCAGTGGTGCCGTGTCCGAGCGGCTCGGGACCCAGGACACCCCCACGGGCCGGACGGCGCTGGTGGCCAACCCTCTGTACGAGTCGGGGCGCCTGAGCCCGCTGCCGTGCCCGGTACCGGAGCTGGAGTCACAGGACCCGGAGTCGATGGAGGAGTTCCTGCACACGATCGCCGACTGCCTGGACCAGACCTGGGAGGCGCAGTTCGCCAAGGCGGGGCTGGAGTACGAGGCGCCCGAGCGGGTCTTCTGGGAGGAGCCGGGGGTCAGCCCGTGCCGTCCTTATCCCTCTCCTGCGGGCGCGTTCTACTGCCGGGCGAGCGAGAGCATCTACATCGGCCTGACCGACGTGGTGGAGAAGTGGAACGGGGCCTCGCAGAGCGTCATCTACGCGTCGCTGCTGGCCCACGAGTACGCCCACCACGTGCAGGGCGAGTCCGGGCTCCTGGAGTACTACCACGAGCAGCGCCAACTGGAGACCGAGGAGGCGGACCGGAACTCGTGGACGCGCCGCAGCGAACTGCAGGCCAACTGCATGGCGGGGGCGTTCCTTGGTTCGGTGCGGGTGTCGTACCCGTTGACCGACGGGGACCTGGACACGCTCCTGACCGACGCCGCGGCCACCGCCGACCGCCCCGAGGAGACGGCCGAGGAGCGCACGCACGGGTCGATCGACAACAGCGTCTCCTGGACCGAGCAGGGTTGGGAGGAGC
Source organism: Nocardiopsis coralli (assembly GCF_014892575.1). GTDB lineage: Bacteria > Actinomycetota > Actinomycetes > Streptosporangiales > Streptosporangiaceae > Nocardiopsis > Nocardiopsis coralli. Next base: position 119,890 of record NZ_JADBGI010000006.1, read on the forward strand.
AGGACCCGGGTGTGTGCAACACCTGGGAGGCCTCGGAGGACGAGGTGTACTGACCACCCTGCGGTGACGGCCCGCCCCGTGTGCGCGGGGGACCCGGTGCCCGCGGGGCCGGGTGCGGCCGTTGTCCACAGGCGGGGGATCCGACCTGTTTCCGGGGACCCGGGCGTGGTTATATGCGGACCATGCCGGATCACTCCGTACCCCCCGGTCCCCGTCTTCCCTCCTCCCCGACGGCCCCCGCGCCCCTCGCCGACGATCCCCCGGCGCAGGAGGCCGCCGCACCCGGTGCCGACCGCGTCGAACTGCGTGTGCACGGGGTCAGCGGCGGCCGTGCCGAGGAGCTGTTGGACGTCGAGCCGGCGGTACGGGTCGGCGGCGACCGGTCTGCGGGGTTCTTCCGGTGGCGCCGCGAGCCCGACACCGAGACGGTGCCCGGCATGCGGCGGGAGATCTTCGCGTGGGGGAACCTGACCTCCGGCAGCGCCTCCCGCGCGTTCTGGCTGCTGCTCCTGCCGTTCATGCTGCTCAACATCTCGTACTGGATGCGGCCGGGCCGGGTCGACCGCGGTCCGCGCGGGGTACGCCGGGTGGCCAACAACGTCTACGGGGCCGGGGTGCGGTTGCTCGCCCTGTCGTTGACGGTGCTCATCGTGCTCGCGGCGGCCGGGATCGGCATGGACCTGGTGGCCTGGCAGTGCCCGGCGCAGGCGCAGGAGTGTGTGCGGGCGCGGCCGTGGCTGGCGTTCCTGGCGGCGCCGGCCTCGCCCCTGTCGGCCCCGGGCACGGCCCTGCTCATCGGGGCGCTGCTGCCCGCGCTGGTCGTGGTGGCGCTGTGGCGGCTCTCGCGCCGCACGGCCTCCGACTACGAGGTCGCCGACGGCCGGGTCCGCGCCGAGCCCTCCGACGCCGCGCCGCTGAGCAAGCCGGGGTTCTGGAACAACAGCGAGACCATGGCGCGGCTGCGGTCGGCGCACATCGCGGTGGCCGTGGGAACGGTGGCGGCGCTCCTGCTGGTGCCGGCAGTCGGTTACGACCTGGAGGCGCACGCGCTGGGTGAGCCCGCGCTGCCGGGGTCCTGGGTTCCGGGTGTGCTGCTCGCGGTGCTGCTGGCCGCGGTGACCACGGCCGCGACGGTGAGTGTGCTGGTGCCGGGGGTGGATCCCCGGTGGAACGCGCGCGCCGACCTGCTCTGCCGGGTACTGCGCGACCTCGCGCTCGGGTTGGCGGCGGTGGTCGCCCTGTACACGTTCTGGCCCCGCCCGGGGTGGGTGGCCGAGGGGCGCCTGCCGGGCGCCACGAGCATGCTCAACACCCTGTTCACGGTTCAGGGGGTGCTGGTCTTCGTCCTGGTCGGGGCGGCCCTGGCCCTGCACACGGTCGACCGGGCCCACGGGTTCACCGCGATGCGGGGCATGGCCGGGCCGGCGACGGCCGCGCTGGGTGTGCTGCTGGGCGGTGCTTTCTCCGCGGCGTTGGTGTTCCAGGGGTCGGTGTGGTTGAGCGGGTGCGGTTCGTTCGCCACGGAGGAGGCCGACTGCGTGCCACTCGTGCCCCCGGAGATCTACTCGTGGTTGCAGCTGGCCATCGCGCTGGAGGCGGTGGTGGTGCTCGTGGTGGCGGCGTTCCTCCTGGTGCGGTTGCACGCGGTGCGCAGGGCGCTGATCCCCGACGTGGCCGAGCACTACGGACGCGGGGAGGATGCCCGGCGCACCCGCGACATCGCACACGCCTGGGCGGTGGGCCGCCTGACCGACACCATGCCGGGTGTGGTCCTGGCCCTGCTGCTGCCGGTGCTCGCACTGGTCGGGTTGGCGGTGCACGCGGCCCTGACCGGCGGCATGGAGACCGGACCGGCACCGGCGGCGAGCGCGGTCGCCGGGGGCATGGAGGGCGTCGCCCTCGAGACCATCAGCACGCTCACCGGTATCGGCTCGCTGCTCGGAGCAGGCGCGCTGGTGGCGCTGGTGTGGATCGGGCGCAGCGCCTACCGCGACCGGCCCACCCGCCAGGCCGTCGGGGCGCTGTGGGACGTGGGCACGTTCTGGCCGCGGGTGGCGCACCCGTTGGCGCCGCCGTCCTACGCGGAGCGGGCGGTGCCGCAGCTGACGGTCCGGGTGGCGCACCTGACCGGGGACGGGACCACCGTGGTGCTGTCCGGGCACTCACAGGGGTCGGTGCTGGCGGCGGCGACGGTGTGGCAGCTGCCGAAGGACTGTCTGGGCCGGGTCTCGTTGGTCACCCACGGGTCCCCGCTCGACCGGCTGTACGCGCGGTACTTCCCGGCCTACTTCGGGCCGCACTCCTTCGCCGACCTGCAGCGGCGCACGTCGGGGTGGCGGAACCTGTGGCGGCGCAGCGACGCGATCGCCGGTCCGGTGCGGGTGCGCACCGACCCCGACGACCGCAACAGCGAGCTGACGGTGGTGGAGCCCCGGGAACCGCTCACCGACCCGGTGGCCTACGACGCTCCGCCCGGGGAAGCACGCCGCCCGGAGATCCTGGGGCACTCGTCCTACACGTACGACCCGGCCTACGCGGAGGCGCTGTGGCGGGTCTCGACCGAGGAAGCGCAGGTCACGGGCGAGGAAGGTCCGGTCTCACTCGAAGGAGGGGGTGACCCTCACCAGGGGCCGTAGGGGCCGTTGTTGCGGCCGTTGTCCACACCCTTGACCGCGGGGCGCACGTCGAGGAGGTAGATGAGTGTCACCACCAGGCAAGCGATGACGAGCACGCCGCGGCCGGAGAAGACCGCGAGGCCGGACAGCGCCGTGGCCGCACCGGTGAGGATGACCCAGAGCTTCTTGGTCTGCTTGTCCATCACCTCGAACGCGGCGGCCGGCGTACGTACCGCCTCGACCAGCGCGTAGAGACTGGCCACGAAAGTGGCCAGGTAGATGGCGAACCAGATCAGGCCCACAAGGATCACTCTCCCGATTGCACGTTGGGCGGGTGGTGCGCCCGCTCCCCCACGGTAAACGGACAGAGGGCACCAATCGTGCCCGAGCGATCGTGTTCCTGCGGGTGTCGGCGGTCTCCCCGGCCACGGGAGGCCCGGTCAGACGGGGATGTGCCAGAGGCAGACGACAGAGGAGAGGAGGAAGGCCGAGGACCCCATCACGAACGCACCGATGTGGTACGAGAGCTCGTCGTCGGGGTGCAGCAGCCGGTTGACGCGCCGCACGACGCCGGGCTGGGCCTTCTCGACCACGGCCATCGCCCCGTCCGGAACGGGCCCGGGGCCGGCGGCGCCGAACCGCAGCAGCGCGGTGGCGAGCTCGCGAGGGGAGCTGGTGCGGCGTGCCTGGTCGTCGGCGCACATCTCGATGAGCAGCGCGACGGTCTCGTAGTAGGTGCGCACCAGCCGCACCTTCGGGAACGCACGCTTGAGGGAGGAGAAGGGCAGCAGCACCAGGTCGTGGCGCTGGCGCAGGTGGGCCTGCTCGTGGGCGAGCACGGCGGCGAGTTCCTTGTCGTCCAGGACCTCCAGCGCGCCGGCGCTGATGACGACCTGGGAACGCAGGACCCCGGGCAGGCAGTAGGCGGCGGCCACGGGGTGATCGACGACCCGGGCGCCGGGCACGTCGGGGTGTTCCTCGGCCACGAGCGCCAGCAGGTCGTGGTGGCGTCGGCGCACGCGTACGACCTGGACGAAGGAGGAGACCAGACCGTAGAAGAGCACCAGCGTGAGCACCATGGCGAGCACCACGGCCACGATGTGGCTGATGCCTTCGAGCCCCTGGGAGAGCTCGGCCAGGAAGAGTTCACCGGTGAAGATGTCGCCGACCAGGGCCATGCTGCCGGCGGCTGCGCCCTTCTGGTACGAGGACAGGCCGAAGGAGAGCAGGGCACCGATGGTGGACACACCCCAGGCGAGGCCGAGGGCCTGCCAGGCGATGACCGCTGTGTAGGGGCCGCGAGTGGGCCATTTGGCCCTGTGGAGGGCTTCCATGGCCAAAAGACAGCCGACCGATACCAGGGAGAGGAGGGCTGCACTGACCATACGGGCTAGTTCCTTGGCTGCTCGATTTCACCGAGTGCGCGCCGGAGCGCTTCAGCCTCCTGGCCGTCCATGGACTGGACGAAGGCGGCCAGAGCGGCATCGCGGTCACCCGTCTGGCCGAGCGCGTCGAACATCATCTCCGACACGTAGTTCTCTCGGCTCGCGGCCGGGCTGTACCGCCACGCACGTCCCTCACGTGCCCGGTCGACCACCTTCTTCTTGGCGAGCCGGTCGAGCACGGTCATGACGGTCGTGTGTGCCAGGTCGCGATCGGCCAGGGCCTTACCCACCTCACGAACCGTCATCGGTTCATTGCGTGCCCACAGTACATCCATCACCGCGCGTTCGAGTTCGCCAAGCCGATTCATGCCAGTGAGTCTACCGGCGCATCTACTACGCGTTGTCGTACCCCCACGTTAAATCTGGATGGCCTGTGGGCAAGGCGTTCTTGACCCGTTCGGCAGGGGTGTGGCGCTCCGTCACCGGCAGGGTAGGGACCGGGCATGGCTACCGACAACCCCACGGACATCACCCTCCTCCGTGGAGACATCACAGAGCAGCACGTCGACGCCGTCGTCAACGCCGCGAACAGCTCCCTCATGGGCGGCGGCGGGGTCGACGGCGCGATCCACCGTGCGGGCGGACCGACGATCCTGGAGGGGTGCCGCGCCCTGCGGTCCTCGGAGTTCCCGGAAGGGCTCCCGGCGGGACGGGCCGCTGCCACGACCGCCGGCGACCTTCCCGCACGCTGGGTGATCCACACCGTCGGCCCCGTGTACAGCAAGGAGGAGGACCGGAGCGGGCTTCTGGCCTCGTGCTTCACCGAGTCGCTACGGATCGCGCACGGGCTGGGCGCGGGGTCGATCGCTTTCCCCGCGATCTCCACGGGTGTCTACCGCTGGCCGGTGGAGGACGCGGCGCGGATCGCGGCGCAGGCGGTGCGCACGGCACCGGAGAGCGTTCCCGACATCCGGTTCGTTCTGTTCAGCGACCGGGCGCTGGCGGCGTTCGAGGAGGCGTTCGCACCCTGAGCGCCTGCGTCGGCGGCGTTCCCTCAGAGCGCGTGGCCGCCGGCGACCTGCAGTACCTGGCCGGTGATCCAACGGGCCTGGTGGGAGGCGAGGAAGACCACCGCGTCCGCGATGTCCTCGGGCTCGCCCACGCGTCCCAGAGGCACGACCGAGCGGGCGTGCTCGAGCGTCTCGCCCTCCATCCAACCCGTCTGGACCGGGCCGGGAGCGACGGCGTTGACGCGGATCCCGGTCGGGCCGAGGTCCAGGGCGAGTCCGCGGGTCAGCGATTCCAGGGCGGCCTTCGACGTGCCGTAGGCGACCTGGCCGGGGAACGCACGGGCGGCGTCGGTTGAGATGTTGACGGCGCAGGGCGGGTCCCCGGCGTCCTCGACGAGGGCGCGGCGGCGGGCGAGCTGGGAGATGAGCAGGGCCGGGGCGACCGAGTTGACCCGGTAGGTGCGTTCGAGGGTCCCGGCGGTGAGGGTGTCGACGGTGTCGGGGCTCTCGCAGTGCGCGGCGTTGTTGACCAGCACGTCCACGGGGCCGAGGAGGTTCTCGACCTCCTCCAGCAGGCGTCCGGGGGCGTCGGGCTCGGAGAGGTCGGCGGTCACGGACACGGCCCCGGGCAGGTCGGTGACCAGGTCGGCCACGCCTTCGCCGTCGGGGGTGACGTGGTCCCAGTGGGCGCCCTCGGGTTCGGGTTCGGCGCGGCCGAGGTTGTGCACGGCCACACGGGCGCCCTCGGCGGCGAAGGCCCGTGCGACGGCGGCGCCGATGCCCGCGCCGGCCCCGGTGACGAGGACGGTGCGATCCCTGAGCCCGGTGTCGATCATGGTGTGCCCCCCGTGTGTGGTCTCCCCCGGAACGCGACCGATCCTAACGAGCGCCCACGTCCCGGCCCAGGGAATTCAGCCGCCCTCGGGGTCGGCGATGGGTTCGGGGTATCCGGGCGGGGGCGGGTCCTGGGCCCAGGGCGTGTGCGCACTGCGTCCGGGAAGGTCGGCCAGTTCGGGAACGTGCCTCCGGACGTAGACGCCCTCGGGGTCGAAGCGGCGTGCCTGGCGCAGGGGGTTGAACCCGCGGTTGGGGCGCGTGTCGTTGCCCGTGCCGGCCACCCACTGCCAGTTCCCGTGGTCGTCGGCGACGTCTCCGTCGTACAGGTGCGCGTCGAAGTGGGCGACGCCGTGGCGCCAGTGCACGCGCAGGGTGCGGGTGAGGAAGGCCGCGGTGATCATGCGGGCCCGGTTGTGCATGAAGCCCTCGTCGAGGAGCTGGCGCATGCCGGCGTCGACGATCGGGACGCCGGTGCGCCCCTGTTTCCAGGCCTCGAGTGCGTCCGGATCCTCGTGCCAGGTGCGGCCGCGGTCTCGGTAGTCGTGCACGGTGATGCCGGGGAAGGCTGCGGTGACCTGGTGGTGGAAGTCGCGCCAGGCCAGCTGCCGCACGTAGGCGTCGCCGCCGCGGGCGTGGGCGGCCCGTTCCAGTTCCAGCGCGGACAGGCAGCCGAAGCGGAGGTCGGCCGACAGCTGGGAGGTGGCCCGGCCGGGGAGGTCGTCGTGGCGGTCGGGGTACTCGGCCAGGCCGCCGTCGAGCCAGTCGTTCCGGCGTGTGCGGGCGCGCGCTTCGCCCCCGCGCAGGGGCACGCGTGCGGGGACACCCCGGCCCTCCTCGGGCAGGTGGCCGGGGATCGTTCCGGGTTCGGGGCCCGAGGGCACGGGCACGCGGTCGGGTGCGGGCAGGACCGGCCTGCGCTCGGTACCTTCCCAGGCGCGCCAGTAGGGGGTGAAGACCTTGTAGTGGTCCCCGCCGACCGGGGTGAGGGCGCCGGGCGGGACGACGGTGAGCCCCGGGTGCGTGTGCACGCGCAGGCCCGTGCAGGAGAGCCGGTCCAGGCGCCGCTGCGCGGTACGGCTCACCCCGGCGGACAGGTGGACGTCGGTGGCCCCGGTCTCCTGGGCGAGGGCGTGCACCTCCTCGGCGGTCTCCCCCTGACGTACGAACAGCTCTCCTCCGCGGGCGCGCAGGGTCGCGCGCAGGTCCGCGAGGGCGTCGGCGAGGTAGGCGTTGCGGTTGCGCGACGCCCGCCCGGTCAGCGCCGGGTCGAGCACGAACACGGGCACGGCCCGGTCGTTCTGCTCGAGCGCGCGGGCGAGCGCGGGGTGGTCGTGGACGCGCAGGTCCTGGGTGAACAGCACGAGGGCGGTCTCTGCCACCAGGCCTTCCTCACTCTCGGTCACGGTTGTGGCCACTGAATCCGGGTGGTGACCACGGTGCCAGAGAGCGAGCCTGCGGGTAGGGGGAACACATGAAGCCGAACAACCCTCCGGAGACGACGAACGCCCCCCGCCCGCTGGTGGGGGTGTCCAGTTGCCTGCTCGGCGCCCCGGTGCGCCACAACGGAGGGCACTCACGCCACCGGTTCCTCACCGACGAGTTGGACCGGTTCGTGGACTGGCTCCCGGTGTGCCCGGAGGCGGAGATCGGACTGGGCACACCGCGCCCGACCCTGCGGCTGCGGCGCCGCGAGGAGCAGGACCGGGTGGTCTCCAACGCCGACGGGGCCGACCACACCGACGCTCTCGCCTCCATCGCCGACCAGCACCTCGACCGCCTGCGCGAGGCCGACGGGTACGTGCTGAAGAACAAGTCGCCCAGCTGCGGGCTGTTCGCCCTCCCGGTCGCAGGCGAGGAGGGTCAGAGGGTGAGCGGCAGCGGGCGCGGGGCCTTCGCCGACCGGCTCACGCGCCTGCTGCCGTCCCTGCCGGTGGAGGAACAGGGCCGGCTGATGGACGCCTCGCTCCGGGAGTGGTTCGTGGAACGGGTCTTCGCGCACGCGCGGCTGCGGACCCTGTTCGCGGGCGACTGGCGGCCGAAGGACCTCGTGGACTTCCACACCCGGCACAAGCTCCAGCTCATGGCGCACTCGCCGGAGGGCTACCGGGAGACCGGACGCCTGGTGGCGCGGGCCGGCGAGCGCCCGCGGCAGTGGACGGAGGAGGCCTACACCGCGGCCTTCCACCGCGCCCTGGCCGTGCGCACGAGTCGGGGCAAGCACGCCAACGCACTCCAGCACGCGTTCGGGATGCTGAGCCCGCTCCTCGACGACGGGCGCCGCCACGACCTGCTGGCCTCCATCGAGGACTACCGGCAGGAGCGTGCTCCGTTGAGTCTGCCGACGGCCCTGCTGCGCCACCACTGCGGGTCGGAGGAGGTGCCGTGGGCGCGGGACCAGACCTACCTGCGGCCGTACCCGGACGATCTCCGTCTGAGGCACGCCGTGGCCGTGTGACACAGAGACGAACACACACGGGGAGTAATTGGCTACACTGAGTAACTACCCCGAGGCCGGGTGCCCCTGTCCCCGGCCACCCCTCCCCGTTCCTCCGAGGTGTCGGTGTGTTCACGTCCTTGTCCTGGCGTCCCCTCGTCCTCGCGTCCTCCTGCACCGTCGCGATGGTCGCCGTGACCCTGGCGACCGTCCCGTCCGAGGGCCTGGTCGAGCGGGTCGAGGCCCGGCTGCCCCAGAGCGCGCCGGAGCTGACCGCGCACGAGATGCGCCTGCCCGAGGAGGGAGGCACTCCCCTGGCCGCCCCGCACCCCGAACCGGGCGGGGTCGCCGCGTGCGAGGAGGGCGGCAGCGACGAAGTACTCGCCCTCGACGACGACGGCGCCCCGGGCGGACAGCGACCCCTCTGGGTGCACCGGCCCCCGGGCCCCGACAGCGCCGACCTGCCCGTCCTGTACCTGCTGCACGGCTCGGCCTCCACCCACGTCACGCTCATGGAGCAGGGCCTGGGCCCCCTGCTGGACCGCGAGATGTGCCGAACCGGGGTGGAGTTCGTGGTCGCCGCACCACACGGGCAGGAGTCCGGCGGGGCGGCGACCGAGTGGGCCGACGCCGCCGACGGGTCCTTCGGCCTGGAGAGCTTCGTCACCGGCGACGCGGTCGAGGCGGTCGAGGGCGAGCACGGGCGGCACCGGAACCTGCGTGCGATCGGCGGGTTCTCCATGGGCGGGTACGGCGCAGCGAACCTGGCACTGCGCAACACCGAGCTGTACACCCAGGTCGCCTCGTTCGGCGGGTACTTCGGCGCGGACGACCCGCACGGGGTTCTCGGCGACGACACCGCCGAGCACTCCCCCGACCGGCTCCTCGACCGCGGGGGCCCCGACGACCTCCGGTTCGTGCTGGTGGAGGGCGACGACGAGCACCCGGGGCCGGAGGACGGGGGCGTGCGCGGGGAGGCCGAACGCTTCGCCGGGCTGCTCGAGGACCGCGGTATGACGGTCGCCACCGACCACCCCGACGGCGGACACGACTTCGAGACCTGGAAGAGCTCCGTTCCCACCGCCGTCGACTTCCTCGCCGCCGGGTGGGCCGCGTCCCCCTGATCTCCCCTTTTGTCAAGACCCGGCCCCTCGGACCGTCCGGTTGGGAACAGTGTGTACCTTCGTCGCTGTTGACGACAGCGGTTGACGGCACGACTCGGACGATTCGGAAGGGACCCACCGGTGGCTGGAAGCGTTCCCACGGGAGATCAGGCGGTAGTCCCGTCCAGGGTCGCGACGGTCAGCCTGCACACCTCCCCCCTCGACCAGCCGGGGACCGGTGACGCGGGCGGCCTCAACGTGTACGTGGTCGAGGTGGCCCGGCGCATGGCCGAGCGCAACGTGGCCGTGGACATGTTCACCCGCGCCACCGACCCCGACCTCCCGCCGGTCGTCGAGCTCGTCCCGGGCGTGAACGTGCACCACGTCCCGGCCGGACCGTTCGGACGCCTCGACAAGAACGCACTCGCCGACCACCTGTGCCCCTTCATCTTCGGGATGCTGCGCGCCGAGGCCGAGGCGGCGCCCGGCCACTACGACCTCGTGCACGGCCACTACTGGCTGTCCGGCCGCGCGGGCGTGGCCGCCGCCCGCCGCTGGGGCGTTCCGATGGTGCAGACCATGCACACCATGGCGCGGGTGAAGAACGCGGCGCTGGCCGACGGCGACAGCCCCGAACCCGAGCTCCGCGTCAAGGGCGAGGACCAGCTCGTGCGCCAGGCCGACCGGCTCATCGCCAACACCGAGGACGAGGCGCGCCAGCTGGTCGACCACTACGGGGCGAGCGAGAACCGCATCAGCACGATCCCGCCCGGTGTGGACCTGGACGTGTTCACCCCGGGCGACCGCCGTTCCGCCCTGCGCCGCATAGGGCTGCCCGACGACACGGAACTGTTGCTGTTCGTGGGCAGGGTCCAGCGTCTCAAGGCCCCGGACGTGCTCATCCGCGCCGCCGCCGAGCTGATCGAACGCGACCCCTCCCTGCGTGACCGGCTCGTGGTCGGGGTGGTCGGCGGGCTCTCCGGCGGGGGCATGCGCGAACCCCGGATGCTCACCGACCTGGCCCGTTCCCTCGGCGTGGCCGACGTCGTGCGCATAGAACCGCCGCAGTCGCGCTCCCGCCTGGCCGACTACTACCGCGCCGCCACGGCCACGGTGGTGCCCTCCTACTCGGAGTCCTTCGGGCTGGTGGCCGTGGAGTCGCAGGCCTGCGGCACCCCGGTGGTGGCCGCGCGGGTGGGCGGGCTGTCCACCGCGGTGGCCGGCGGGGTGTCCGGTGTGCTCGTGGACGGCCACGACCCTGCCCACTACGCCGCAGAGCTGCACCGGCTCATCGACGAACCGGCCTGGCGTGCGAAGCTGGCGACCGCGGCTCCGCGCCACGCCGCGACCATGGGCTGGTCGCGCACGGTCGACGAACTGCTCGACGTGTACGGCCGGGCCCTCGCCCCCCGCGCACCGCTCCCCATAGCCGCCTGCCGCTGACGCGGTACGGGCGGCCGACACCGACGAGGAAGGGACACCCCTGGTGACCAGCAACCCCGCGCGCGAGGCCGCCGTCGAGGCGGTCACCGCGGCAGTGGCCGAAGCAGGACTTGACGTGGAGATCCCCCGCGAGGGCTCCTTCCTGGTCACGATCCCGGGCAACGCCAAGCTCAAGACCCTGGTGTGGCTGGAGGCCGGCCCGCACAGCCTCACCCTCACTTCGTTCTTCTGCCGACAGCCCGACGAGAACCACGGCGACTTCTACCGCTGGCTCATGCAGCGCAGCGCCGAGATGTTCGGGATGGCCTTCACCGCGGACGAGGTCGGCGACGTGTACCTGCGCGGGCGGCTTCCGCTGTCCGGCGTCACACGGGAGGAGGTCGACCGCCTGCTCGGGTGTGTGCTGACCTACACCGACGAGAACTTCAACGCCGCCCTGGAACGCGGTTTCGCCTCGGCGATCCGCAAGGAGTGGGCCTGGCGCACCGAGCGGGGCCACGACACCCGGAACCTGCGCGCGTTCGCGCACCTGGCCGAGCAGCCGGAGTGAGACGGGGCGGCCGCGCGGGTGGCCTTCGCCCCGAATGCACGGGGTGAGCTGCGCGGTCCGGGCCGGGGGCTCGTTAGGGTGGGCGGTATGGGAACTCTGGTACTGCTGCGACACGGTGAGAGTGTCTGGAACGCCAAGGGCCTGTTCACCGGCTGGGTGGACGTGGACCTGTCGGCCACGGGCGAGGAGGAGGCCCGCCGCGGCGGTGACCTGCTCCAGGAAGCCGGCGTGCAGCCCGACGTCGTGCACACCTCGCTGCTCAAGCGCGCGATCCGCACCGCCAACCTGGCGCTGGAGAACGCCGACCTGAGCTGGCTGCCGGTCGAGCGCTCCTGGCGCCTGAACGAGCGCCACTACGGTGCGCTCCAGGGCAAGGACAAGGCTCAGACCCGCGAGGAGTACGGCGAGGACCAGTTCATGGTCTGGCGCCGCTCCTACGACACCCCGCCGCCGGTCATCGCCGACGACGACACCTACTCCCAGGCGGGCGACCCGCGCTACGTCGAGCTCCCCCCGGAGCTGATGCCGCGCACCGAGTGCCTCAAGGACGTGCTCGAGCGCACCCTGCCGTACTGGTACGACCAGATCGTTCCGGAGCTGGCCGCGGGCGCCACGGTGCTGGTGGTCGCGCACGGCAACTCGCTGCGCGCGCTGGTCAAGCACCTGGACGGGATCAGCGACGAGGAGATCGCCGGGCTGAACATCCCCACCGGCATCCCGCTGCGCTACGACCTGGACGACGACTTCCACCCGACCAACCCGGGCGGCACGTACCTGGACCCGGAGGCCGCGAAGGCCGCCATCCAGGCCGTCGCGAACCAGGGCAAGAAGTGACCCGGCGCTGACCGAGGTGTCGGGCCCGCGTCCGTGGGGCGCGGGCCCGACGTGTGTCCGGAGGCCGGGGACCGGGCCGGAGAGCAGGGCCCGGAGGCAGGGGCCCGGGTCAGTAGACGAGCGCCTGGGCGCCGTCGGCGAGGGTCTCCTCCACGAAGGTGGGGGCGCCCGCGATGCGCACCCCCTCCGCGAGGTCGTCCTGGGTGAGGTCCCGGCGGGCGGCGCACTGCGTGCACACCGTCACGGTTCCGGCCGCGAGCACGGCGCCGAGGAGATCGGCCAGAGGGGCGGCGTGCGGCAGGTCGAGGTCCAGGGTCTTCCGGGCGACGGCGAACCACGCCGCCTCCCCGGTCAGCCACAGCGAGACCTCGACCCCGCTCGCCACGGCCGCCGCAGCGACCGTGAACGCCTGGTTGCACCGCTCAGGCGCCTCAGCACCGGCGGTGACCTTGATCACCAACGAACGAGCCATGGCGTCAGCCTACTGAGAGCCCGAGGGCCAGCAGCACCGCCCCCGCGACCGCGCAGACCACGAAGGCCGCGGTGAGCGAGAAGGCCTCGGTACGGCGGGGCGGGGTGCGCACGGCAGTGACGTCCACGCCAGGCTCGACCAGGAGCTTTCCGCCCTCGGGAGCGGTGATGACCACCTGGCCGTCACGCACCGCGGGCACCCCGGTCACACGCACGCTCTGACCCCGGCGGATGACCCACTCGCGGTACTCGAACTCGATGGTCTCGCCCCGGAAGACACCGGAGATGCGCCCCTTAACGCGCGGCAGCAGGTCGTCGGCGGCCGCCGCGACACCGGGCTGCGGGCGCCCCACGACGCGCTGCAGGCACAGCTCGGCGCCACGCTGCTCGCTCTCGTCCGGGTCGACGAAGATCCGCTCGCCCTCGGGGTCGCCGCCCTCCGGGACCAGGCCGAACAGGTCCTCGGAGGTGTACTCGGCGATGGAGTCGCAGGTGCGCTGGCGCACGGCGGAGTCCCCACCGTCCCGGTTGAGGGGCCAGTAGTGGCGCAGTACCTCGTGCCCGTGCCAGACGCACCCAGCGCCCGCCAGACCCGAGCTGATGGTGCCCGCCGGGCCGGGCGCGGCCACCCCGGTCAACGTGACACGTTCACCCTGCTGGGCGGCGAGCGCGGAGGGGCGCAGCCGGGCGATGCCCTGTTGGCGCAGCCAGCGCCGCAGACCGATGACGGTCAGCGGCAGGAGGACCACAGCGGCCACGAGCAGCGCCGAACCGATCACCAGTAACACAGTCCGCCCCTTATGAACGCGTCGAAGCTCTTACGGCAGCGGCGGCCCAAGCACCCCGTGGCCACACCGCGTACGGTGACAATCTTTACCAGTTCTTCGGGAAAGCGGGGCCAATTGGGCGTATCCAGCCGGTGGCCGCTGGACGCGGGGCCGCCACGGTCACCGGCACCCCCGCGGCACGGCTACGCTCGGGGGCTATGGACGCTGCGGTACACCCTGATCTGGCGAAACTGTCCTTCCTGATCGGTCGTTGGGAGGGCGTCGGCGTGGCCGGCTACGCCGAAGAGGAAGAGTTCCAGTTCGGCCAGCGGGTCGAGTTCACCCCGCGCGAGGGCCTGCCCTACCTCGACTACCGGGCACAGGCCTGGCGGATGAACCCCGACGGCACGCTCGGCGAGCTGGTGACGGAGGAGTCGGGCTACTGGCGCGCGCTGTCCGAGGGCGACACCGCGCAGTACGCCAAGGACGACGAGAAGAACATCATCCACCTCGAGGTGCTCATCTCGCACAACGAGGGCTTCATCGAGTCCTACCTGGGCAACGTGTTCGCCAACCGTGTGGAGATGGCCACGAACGCGGTCATGCACACCATCACGGGGCTCGAGGTCACGGCCTCGCACCGCCTGTACGGGCTGTTCGGCGAGGACCGCAACACCCTGGGTTACGCCTGGGACCTGGCCGCCCGCGGGCACGACCTGCGCTCGTACATGTCGGCGCAGCTGAAGAGGTCCGAGGGCGAGAACGACGAGCAGAGCGCTCAGGCGGACGCCGAGCAGAGCTGAGACCGAAGGGCTCGGGGGCCGGTCGCTGTCGGGGGCCGTGCCCCGGACATGGGCGGACCCCGGGCCTTCTCCCTCCGAGGAGGGGCCGGTCGGACGAGGCCGGCAGCCCGGGGTCCGGGTGTCCGTCTGGGATTCGCGTCGGGCGCACCGCGCGAACGTCGGGTGTCGCCCTAGCGGACGGACACCTCGCAAGTCCTAAGATCGTGCATTCTTCGGACCACCTCCCTTCTTGCGTGTCTCCGACACTACGTCCGCTCCCGAGAGCGTGGCAAGGGATTTTCCTGACGACGAAACCGCAGTTCAGGGACGCGTTTTCCGACGGTTGGACAGCCGGATAATCTCGGGGCATGACTTCGCCGCTGCTGACCACACCGGGTGCCGTGACCGCCGAGTCCACCGACCAGGGGGTGGCCGCCCACTACGGTGACCCCACCCACGAGGGGCGCGCCATCGAGCGTTCCGCCGCCTGGGTGGACCGTTCCAACCGCGGCGTGGTCCGGGTCTCCGGCCCGGACCGGCTGGGCTGGCTCAACGACCTCACCAGCCAGCTCACCCAGGGGCTGCCCGCCGGGGCCGGGACCGAGGCCCTGGTCATGGACACCCGGGGCCACCTGAAGCACCACCTGTCCCTGGTGGACGACGGCGAGGCCACCTGGATCCACACGGAGCCGGACGCTGCCGCGCCGCTCGCGCAGTTCCTGGACTCCATGCGCTTCATGCTGCGGGTCGAGATCGAGGACCTCTCGGAGAGCCGCGCGATGCTGACCGTGGCGGGCCCCGAGCGCGACCGGATCGTGGACACCCTGGACACCTCCGACATCCCCGTGCGCGCCACGGAGTACGAGAGCGACCTGTTCGTGCCCGCCGAGCGGCTCAAGGAGACCGCCGACGCGCTGAGCGCGGCCGGTGCCAAGCCCGCCGGGCTGTGGGCGTACGAGGCCAACCGGATCTCCGAGCACCGGGTGCGGCCGGGTGTGGACACCGACGAGCGCACGATCCCGCACGAGGTCGACTGGGTCGGCCGCGCCGTGCACCTGGAGAAGGGCTGCTACCCCGGGCAGGAGACCGTCGCGCGGGTGCACAACCTCGGCCGCCCCCCGCGCCGGCTCGTCATGCTGCACCTGGACGGGACGGTGGAGCGCCTGCCCGAGGTCGGTGCCGACATCGAGCTGGACGGCCGCAAGGTGGGGCGTGTGGGCTCCTCCGGCCGCCACCACGAGCTCGGGCCCATCGCCCTCGGTGTGGTGCGCCGCAACACCCCGACCGACGCGGAGCTGACCGTCGAGGAGATCGCCGCGGGCCAGGAGGTCGTCGTCGATCCCGACACCGGGGCCAACGCCCAGATCAACCTCCGGCGCCGGCCCCGGTGACACGGGACGCCCAGCGCCCCCCGGTCGCCACGAGGCGGCCGGGGGCGCTTGTATGCGTATGGCCCTCGGGCGGCGGGAGCGCGGCCCGGGCCACGGGGGCGGATCAGACGGTGAGCACGATCTTGCCGCGCGTGCGCCCCTCCTGGTTCAAGCGCCAGGCGTCGGCCGCCTCGGACAGCGGGAACGCGCGCTCGACGTGCACCGACAGCTTGCCCCGGTCGGCGAGGCGACCGAGCTCCACCAGGTCGTCGTGGTCGGGGCGCACCCACAGGTAGTGGCCGCCGTGTTCGGCAGCGGACGGGTCGGCGATGGAGACCAGACGCGCGGGCTCCTCGAGCAGCGGCAGGGACGCCTCGACCGCGTCTTCGCCCACGAAGTCCAGAGCCGCGTCCACACCCTCGGGGGCCAGGGCGCGCACCCGCTCGGTGAGGCCCTCCCCGTAGGTGACCGGCTCCGCGCCCAGGGAGCGCAGGAACTCGTGGTTGCGCTCGCTGGCCGTACCGATGACCCGGGCGCCGCGGGCACGCGCGATCTGCACGCCGAAGGAGCCCACACCGCCGGCGGCCGCGTGCACGAGCACCGTCTCGCCGGAGACCGGGACGACCCGGTCGATGGACTGCAGCGCGGTCAGGGCCGCCAGCGGTACCCCGGCGGCCTGGTTCCAGTCGAGGGAGAGCGGCTTGTGCGCGATCATCCGCACGCTCGCCGACACGAGCTCCGCGTAGGCGCCGTTCTGCGCCCAGTCCTTGCGGATGTAGCCGTACACCTCGTCGCCGACCCGGTACTCGGGGACGTCGAACCCGGTCGCCTCGACCACGCCGGCCACGTCCCAGCCGGGGATCATCGGGAACCCGGCCTCCATGACGGGGTCCAGCCCGCCGGAGGCGAGTTTCCAGTCGACGGGGTTCACGCCGGCGGCGCGGACCCGGATGAGTACTTCGCCGGGCGCGACCTTGGGGTCGGGGAGCTCGGTCTCGGTGAGCTCGTCGGCGGTTCCGTAGTTGTTCAGTGCCATTGCCCTCATGGTCAGCAACAGCGACGGAGGGCGCCGACGCATTCCGTGGGCCCGCGTGAGCCGCGCCTCCGGCCGGGTCCCGGCCCCAGGGCCCGACACACGTGTGCCCGCCGCACCCCGGAGGGCACGGCGGGCACAGGCACACGCTTCGTCGGGGCGGGGCCCGAACGCGTCAGCTCAGCGCATCAGCGCAGGGCGGCGGCCAGGCGCTCGTCGTGGAGGCGCTCGCCCCAGGCCGGGGGCAGCGGGTTCAGCTGCCCCACGCGCCAGCGCAGCAGCAGGTCGGCCAGCTGCGGGTTCCGGGGCAGGGCCGGGCCGTGCAGGTAAGTGCCCAGCACCTGGCCCTGGTAGGCGCCCTCGGTCCGGTCGTCGTTGCCGATCCCGCGCACGAGCGTCGACAGCGGGCGGGCGGACGGGCCGATCGCGGTGCGGCCCTGGTGGTTCTCGAAGCCGGTGATACGGCCGACGCCGAGCCCCGGGTCGACGTCCGCGACGATCTCCCCGACCGCGCGCGTCTCACCGCGGCCGCTGCGGATGTCGATGATGCCCACACCCGGGAGCGGGTTGGAGTCGTCGTCGCCGTAGGTCTCGCCGATGATCTGGTAACCGGCGCAGACGGCGAACACACACCCGCCGTTGCGCACCGCTCCGGCCAGACCTCCGTCCGCGCGCAGGCGCTCGGCCGCCAGGATCTGCGGGCGGTCCTCACCGCCGCCGAGCAGGTAGATGTCGCCGTGCTGGGGCACCGGGTCGCTGGAGTGGACGTGCACGACCTCGGTGGGGATCCCGCGCAGTTCCGCGCGGCGCTTGAGGATCAGGACGTTGCCCTGGTCGCCGTAGGTGCTCAGCAGGTCGGGGTAGATCCACACGATCCGCAGAGCGCTGCTGGTGTCGGTCATGGTGGTGAACTCCCCTACTGGACGCGGCCGTACGCCGTGCGGATCTGCTGGAAGGCCGTGTAGTTGGCGATGACGTCGACCTTGGTGATGTCGGGGCGCTCGGACTTCAGGCGCCCCAGCACCTCGTCGACACGGTCGGCGACCTCGAACGGGACCCCGTCGGTCTCCAGGCGCAGCGCGAGGTCGGTGCGGCGCTCACCCATGACGAAGACCCGGCGGTCGCGCAGGACCCGGTAGTCGACGTCCCACAACCACGAGGTGTCCTTGCCGTCCGGAACCTGGGCGTTGACCGCGAGGATCACCGGGACCCGCGGCGGGTCGAGCACGGCGAACGACTCCAGCCACCCGGCCGGGTTCTTCGACAGGAGCAGGCGGACCTCGACGCCCATCGTGACCACGGAGGTGTAGCGCCCGGCCACGGACTTGATCTCGCGGAGGCGGTCGATGGTGCGCTCGGGGTGGATCCCGTACCCGGCCGCGGTGGCCGCGGCGATGGCGGCGTTGGCGCGGTTGGCGTCACCGGGCAGGTTGAGCTGTAGCTTGATGCGCTGGCCGTCGGGCGCGACGAGTGTGTCGGCGTCGTTGTCCACGCTCCAGGTGGTCCGCGGACGCGCAAGACCGCACTCGGGGCACTCCCAGTACGGGTCGGTGTCGCGCTTGAGGTGGCCTCCGCACTCGGGGCAGCACCAGGAGTCCTCCTTCCAGCGCTGGCCGGCCGAGACCCAGGTGGCGTTGGGCGCGCCCAGGCCCGCCCACGCGACGAGGGGGTCGTCGGCGTTGGCGATGACGTGGGTGTTGGTCTTGCCGAGGGCGGTACGCCACTTCTTGGCCAGGAGGTTGATCTCCGAGGCGCGGTCCATCTGGTCGCGGCTGAGGTTCATGAGCACGACGAAGGCCGGCTGGGTGGCCTCGATGACCTGCGGGAGGTACTTCTCGTCGACCTCCAGGACCCCGTTGACGGCCGACTTGTCGGACGAGAGCGCGGTGATGTGGCCGGTCGGCATGTTCGCGCCGTACTCGTTGGTGGCCACCCCGCCGAACTCGCGCAGGGCCTGGGCGATGAGGCGCGTAGTGGTGGTCTTGCCGTTGGTCGCGCTGACCAGGGCCAGGCGGCGGCCGCGGGAGAGTTCGCCGAGCAGGTCCGGCGCGACCTTGAGCGCGACGCGGCCACCGATGACGGAGCCGTCTCCGCGTCCGGTGGCACGGGACAGGCCGGCTGCGCTCCTACCCAGTACCGATGCCAGTTGGGCGCGCAAGGGAAGCTCGCTCATCTACTCTCCACTGTCGCTCGATCACCCGGTGTCGCCGGGGTCCGGGGCTTGGGTGATGGTCGGGCCAAGCTTAGTGTCCACCACCGGTCAGGACCGCCAGTCCAACCGTTCGGGAGGAGGCCCGAGGTTGGGCGGGACCTGCTCCGGTGGTCGGCCGGTGTCGGCTCCCACGGGGGCCGGGTGCCGCTCGGGTTCCGCTCCGTGCCGTGTGCCCGTTTCTTCGGGCCCGGCGGCCGGTTGCGGGCGGGTGGCCGGCTCCCCCGTCCGCGGCCGGGCCTGGTCGGCACGGTCGGACGTACCGTGCCCAACGCCTGGGCCGTGACCGGTGTTCCGGGAGTCGTCCACCGTGGCCAGAGTGGCTGTGGACAGGGTGAGGATACCCGGGTTGGTGTCGGCCAGGACAGGACCGGACGGGTCGAGGACCAACGCCACCGTCGCGGGGAGCGTTCGCAGGGCAGCGGCGTCGGTGCCGCTGGTCCGAACGGGTGATTCGTCCCCGTCCGCACCCCCGGGAGGGGCGTCGGAACCCTGCGCCCGTGCGGTCGCCTCGCCCCAGCCGGTGGCCGATCTCACACGCCGCAGGAGGTCGAGCGGGGCCACGGCCGCGGCGGCGCTGCGGACCATCGCCCCGGACTCGGTGTGCGGTGAGGGGAAGAGGCGTTCGTCGTGGGTGTCGGCCTCTTGGTTCCGGACGGACCCGTCGGCGACGGCCTCGTCCCCGACGGTCTCGCTCAGCCGGTGCACGGCCAGGCGTTCGGGGTCCCGGCCGGGGTGCTCGGCGACGGCGCGTGCCAGGAGTTCGGCGTCGCCCTCGTCCGGGCGCATGACCATCGGGAGGCAGCGCGGGTCGTCGAAGCGGGACAGCGCAGCGCCGGAGGCGTCGCGGAAGAGCAGCACGACCTCCACACCGCTGTCCTCGGCCACGGACAGCACCTGCTCGACCTCATCGGCGGGCAGGCGCTCGGCCCCGCACACCACCACCGTGCGCCGGCGGGCCGCGGCGCCGGCCGCGTCCGGGCTCTCACCCAGGAGCTCGCTGAGGGCCGCCACGGCGTAGGTGCCGTAGGAGCGGGCCGCCGACTCCCCCGAGGCACGGTCCACCGAGATGATCTTGACCTGTGCGTAGGCCGCGGCGTCGGCGCGCGTGCCGACCGCTTCGAACGGGGACAGGCGGCGTTCCAGTTCCCAGGCGCGCGCCCACACATCGGGGTCGTCGCCGCAGCGTTCCCGGACCCGGTCGCGGCGGTCGTGGGAGAGCAGGGCCAGCGCGGGGTCGTCGCCGGCCTCGTCGTCCGCGCGGGTGAGCAGGGCGCGCAGCCCGCCGATGATCTCGCCCACGCCGGCGTGCGGGCCCAGGACCTCCAGGAGCCGGAGCAGGAGGGTCTCGTCGGCGTCGGCGCTGTCCGCACCGCCCCCGGACGCGGCCACGGCAGAGAGGATGCGGGCGCGCTGGCCGGCGTCGAGGTCGGTGCCGAGCGTGACCAGCGGGAGGTCGGCCGGGAGCACCCAGTGCCGCGGCGCGACCGCGCACCGTCGGGCCAGGCGCCCGAGCTCGCTGGAGACGCCGTGCCCGGTGAGGTCGACGACGGTGAGGTCGCCGCCCTCCCTCAGCCGGGAGAGCCCGACCGTGGTGAGCAGCGCGGACCAGCCCGCGTCGGTGCCGCCGGCCACGACCACGGAGCCGACGCCGTCGGGCACGGTGACGCCGTACCAGTGGGGCTGGGCCTCGTAGGCGCGGAAGGCGCTCTGCCATGCGGTGTAGGCCTCGGCGTGCTCGCGTTGGCGTTCGCGGAGGAGTCGGTCGCGTTCGTCGCGTTCGGCATCGAGGCGTTCGCGGGCTCGGCGGACCCGTTCGGAGACCACGTGGCGCCCCTGGAGGAGGGCGACCGCGATCGGGGCGGCGATGGTCACGCAGGCGAACACCCCGGCCAGGGCGAGGATGCCCGGAAGGATGCGCAGCGCCCACAGCAGCGGGCACAGGAGCGCGATGAGCCCGAGCCCGACCAACGCGGCGTAGAGGGGGCGGTTGGTGCGGGCCTCGTCGCTGCGTTCGACCTCGGCCATCCCGTCACCCGGCGGCTCGGCGTCCTCGGGGGCGGGTCGGCGCGGGGCCTCCCCGGGGTGCGGGATGAGGACCGCGGGCCGCCATCCCACATAGGTCCGTGAGGTCCGCGCACGGGGCGCACGTGAGGGGGTGGACATCGTCCCGACACCTCCTGTCCGACCTTGAGTGACTCAAGTGAAGCAGGACCCGCGACGGTCTTCCAGCCCTCGTGTCCACCCCTGTGGACAACCGCGGCGTCCTCCGCTGCGAACAGGACCGGGACCGCGGTTCCGACACGCCCGGGAAGAGGGGCCCGTGCCGATGTTTGGCCCCCGGAGCACGGGCACGGTGACCGGTACCCCCACGGGAAGGAGCCCCCGTGTCCGAGCCGACCCTCCTCCTCGTCGTCTCACTGATGTTGCTGTGCCCGACCTGCCTCGCCGGCATCGTCTGCGTGGTCAAGGGGGTCCGTTGGGACAACGACCGAGGCGAGCCCGGCCACCCTGCCCACGGCAGTCTCACCGAGCTGTGGTCCGCGCGGCTGCTCGAGACCGCCCCGATCTCCTCTCGGCGCCATCGGCGGGCACGGGCCGTGGTCCGCTCCGGTGAACGGACCGACGACCCCGAACTCGCCCCCGCCGTGCACGCCTTGGCCGCCACCCGGATCATCTACTGGTGGAACCCCTGGACCTGGTCGGGTCAGGCCCTGTTGTTCGTGACGCTCGCGGGCACGATCGGCCTCAACCCCGCCACGTACCTGTGGGGAACCGCCGCCGGGCTCGCGACGGCCGTGCTCGCCGTCGGCATGGTCGTCGCCCAGCCGCGCATGGTGGCCCGCTACGGCCGGGCCCTCGACGCGCACCGGCCATACGTGGCGTGGGGCGATCCGCGGGAGACCGTGCCCGGGCGGTCGCCGACCACCGCGAAGCACCGGGACCGGAAGGGCTCATGACCGTAATCCACGAGATCCGCACCCTGCTCATGGTCGCCTCCATCGGGCTGATCCTCGCCGCTCTGGTGCTGCTCGCACTCTCCATCCGGTGGAAGCGCAGGAACCGAGGGGGTGGGACGTGGGCCGAGCGGGCGCTCGTCAACGGGCTCCGGCACCGGTTGCACGAGGTCGCTCCCCCGGATCTGAGACGGCAGGCCGCGCGTACCGTCCGCCGGAGGGAGACCACCACCGATCCCGGCCTCGGCCGCGCCGTGCACCTCACGGCCCGGATGTGGCGCCTCCACGCGGAGGACCCGTACCACCACGCCGCGCTGGCGCTGCTCCTGGCCGGGACCTCGCTCAACCTCGTGCACATCGGGCTTGGTCCGACCGACCCGCTCGCCCTGTCCCTGGCGGGAGCACCGGGGCTCGTCCTCGCCCCGTGCCTGCTGTTGATCCGCCGGCTCCGGCTCTCCCGCACCGAAACCGCACTGGAACAGCACGCGCCGTTCACCCATCCCGAGGACGAGACCCCATGGGAACCCACCGACACGTCACCACCACCGCGCGAGAGATGACCGTCCCACTGCATCCGGCCCAGGAGCCCCGTGTCCTCCCTCGAGAACATTGCCCACTTCACCCTCACCGTGCTGGCTCTGGCCACCGCGCTCGTCCTGCTCGCTCTGCACGTGCGATGGCACCTGCGGCACGGACTGCGGGTGAGTACGCGCGCCGGTTACCACCCCCGGTTCCGGCTCGACGAGCTCGCACCGCCGGGTTCCGACGTGCGGCGCCAGGTCAAGCGCATCATCCGCCGCGGAGACACCGCCGACGATCCGAGCCAGGGCCGTGCCGTGCACCTCATGGCCTGGGTCCGCCACCGCGAGTACGGGAACCCGTGGCCACCGTGGCTGGGGCTGGCCGCGGGTACGGGGTTCCTCCTGAACTCGTCGCTCTGGCCACTGACCGAACAGGGTTCCTGGTTGCCGGGCGGCCTCGGTCTCTTCTGGCTCGGGGCCGGCACGTTCTGGTGGTTCGCCCGGCGGACACAACTCCGCCTCACCGAGCAGGCCATGGCCCGGCACACGTCCTTCGCCGACCCCACCGACACGGTCCCGCCCAGGGCGCAGGGCTGAGCGGGAAGGCACACAGAAGGGCGCCGGCGGGGACCTCGTGGGTCCCCGCCGGCGCCCTCACACGTCGACACCGTCGCGGGCCGCGGCCCGCGGCACAGGTGTCAGGCGTTCACCTGGATCTCGATGACCTTGCCGACCTCGGCGGTCACCGGGTACTCACCGGTGAAACCCTGCGAGGCGAGCACGCGCACCTTCCAGTCGCCGTCGGCGGCGAAGAAACGGAACGTGCCCTCGTCACCGGTGGCCACCTCGCCGACGAAGTCGTCCGAGGCGTTGAGCAGTCGGGCGTAGGCGCCGCGCAGCGGCTGCCCGTCACGGGTCACCGTGCCCTGGATGACGGCCTGGTTGCCGGCGTCCACGTCGGCGAGGGCGACCCCGCCCTCGGGGGCTCCGCAGCTGTCGCTCACTTGGCCTCGGCCTCCCCCAACTCGACCGGGACGCCCACGAGCGAGCCGTACTCGGTCCAGGAACCGTCGTAGTTCTTGACGTTGTCCAGGCCGATGATCTCGTGCAGGGCGAACCAGGTGTGCGAGGAACGCTCGCCGATGCGGCAGTAGGCGATGATGTCCTTGTCGAGGTCCACCCCGGCCTCGGTGTAGAGCTCGCGCAGCTCGTCGGCGCTCTTGAAGGTGCCGTCCTCGTTGGCCGTCTTGGCCCACGGGATGTTGCGCGCGGTCGGGATGTGGCCCGGACGCTGCGAGGTCTCCTGCGGCAGGTGCGCGGGGGCCAGCAGCTTGCCGGTGAACTCGTCGGGCGAGCGCACGTCGACGAGGTCCTTGGTACCGATGGCGTCGACGACCTCGTCGCGGAAGGCGCGGATGGCCGTGTTCTGGGCCTTGGCCTTGTACGCGGTCTCGGCCCGCTCGGGGACCTCCTCGACCAGCTCGCGGGAGTCGAGCTCCCACTTCTTGCGGCCGCCGTCGAGCAGGCGCACGTTGTCGTGGCCGTACAGCTTGAAGTACCAGTACGCGTAGGCGGCGAACCAGTTGTTGTTGCCGCCGTACAGGATGACCTGGTCGTCGTTGCCGATGCCCTTGCTGGACAGGAGCTTCTCGAACCCGGCCTGGTCGACGAAGTCGCGGCGGACCGGGTCCTGCAGCTCGGTCTTCCAGTCGATCTTGACGGCGCCACGGATGTGGCCCTTGTCGTAGGCGGCCGTGTCCTCGTCGACCTCGACGAGGACCACGCGGTCGTCGTCCAGGTGAGCCTCCACCCAGTCGGCGTCCACGAGGACGTCGGAGCGGCTCATGGGGAACCTCCAGTGTTGTGGTGCGGTGTCACGTGTTGGCGCTCTCCGGGCTGCTGCCCGGGAAGCGGATGATCCGGGGGTCCGGGCGGTCTCCGTGGCCTTCGGCTCTCACGTGCGGGGGCGCAGGGGTTCTCGCTGCGGGTACCGGAAACAGCCCCCGGGGCCGGTGGGGCCTGGGGCGTGCGGAGGATCCGGGGCGTTGCGAGAAGGGCACCGCGACGAGGGATCGCGGGCTGCCGGTGACGACATGCATGGAATGCTGTCCCCTGCGTGCGCGGGTGTGATGACCGGTCGGCACGGCTCGGCGTGGGCCTCGGGGGCCCGACCGCCCTAGGGACACGGACAGAGCGCGCCGGCGACGCGGCAGAAGTCCACTGCCCGTCGCTTCGTCAGATACGCGCTCGTCAAGGAAGTCACGTCTGCGACGTTACCGGCCCGACCCGGAATTTGTCACTAGTGGCCTGGATCACAGGGCACCCTGGGATGCCCGCTCAGAAGGGAAACCCGGTGCCTCGGGCCCGCCCCGGAACGCCGACCCGGGACGCTGGAACCCCTCAGGCCACGGCCTCGCCGATCGCCGCGATCACGTCGGGCTTGCGCGGCTGTCCGACCGCCCGGCGCACCACACGGCCGTCGGCGTCCAGCACGAACACGGTGGGGGTCCCGGCGATACCGAGTTCCCGCACCAGTTCCAGGTGGGACTCGGCGTCGATCTCGGTGTGCACGACACCGTCGACCATGTCGGCCACGTCCTCGAGGATCCTGCGTGTGGCACGGCAGGGCTGGCAGAAGGCCGAGGAGATCTGCACGAGCGTGGCCCGCTCCCCGAGCGGGCCACCGACCCGGTCGGCCGTGAGCACATCGCCCACGGCCCCTTGCGTGCCGTCCATCCCGATCAGGCCGCCTCGCCGCCCATGATCGGCACGTCCGACGCGGTGCCGTCGACGCGGACGCCCGAGCTGTTCGGGTCGACGTCGGTGATGTGCAGACCGTAGGGCAGGTCCGGGATCTGGATGCTGAAAGCGAGCATCCCGGCGACGCTGTCGACGACCTGGGAGGGAGCGCCGTCCACCTCGACGTCGACCGGCCGCACGTGGAGGGTGTCGTCGTCGACCTCGAACTCGGCACCGGAGGAGATCTGGGTGCTGAGGTCCAGTTCGGTGATGGCGAGCTCACCGGACATCCGGGGCTCCTCGCCCTCGTCGTTGATGGTCACGCCCTCGGGCAGCTGGGAGTTGAGGTAGCTGTACGGGAGCACGACCGAGCCGTCGACCTCGCCCGCGGTGACGTCGGGGTCGCCGCTGACGAGGTCCATCAGCGGGGCGTCGACGTCGGAGAGGTTCACCCGCACCTGCTCGACATCGACGTTCTCCACCGTGGCGCTGTCGGCGCTCAGGTTGATCTCGGAGTAGTTGCCGCTGATCGCCTGGGGAAGGAACGCCCAGCCCTCGACGGACACGTCCGGCTCTTCCGGCATGTTCATCTGCTGGGCGGTCTGTGAGGCGATCGTGTTCTGCGCGAAGCTGCGGGCGAGCACATCGCCCACGACCACCACGACAGCCAGGAAGATCAGGAAGACCACAAGGAACTTACGCATCGGAAATCCCAGAACACTCTCTCTTGCTCCGGCGCGCGTTTCGGCAGGGTGGTCCGGCCGTCTTGGTCACACGCCATCGGCACCATGCGGGTACCGGTCAGAAAAAACCGTCGCAACGGTACTTCACCCGGACTTCGACGCTCTCAGTCTCCGGACGGTTCGACAAACCAGGACGAAGTGACTCAGTCGAGACTTCCCGTCCCGGCCCTGGACCGCACCGGGCGTCTGTACCGAGCAGGTCAGCGCGGCATGAGCATAGCCGCGAGACCCTCACCGGCGGCCGCTTCCGACAGGGAGAGCTCGATCACGTTGGTGGCGACGACGATCCCGGTGCTGCGGCGCTGGAACTCGAGCACGTGCGGCTGCTGCTCGTGCTCCTCGCGGGCGAGGTCGTCCCGGTAGATCGCGTAGACGATGCGCTGCTGCTGCGCGCCCGACACGGTGTGGGAGGCGAAGAGCAGGGTGTCGGGCTCGTTGCGCGAGACCTCGGCCACGACGGCGCTCGACAGCTGGTCGAAGGCGGGCATCTGGCCGTCGGCGATCGTGTAGATGGTGATGACGCCCCGGGCCTTGGAGGCCTGGGAACGCGGCGGACCGTCGTAGAGGTCGTCGTAGGACTCGGCGTGGCGGCGCTTGCGTCGCACGGGCTCCTCCGGAGGGTCTTCGAGGTCGTCCTCGTCCGCGTCGTCGTACTCGTCGTCGTAGTAGTAGTCGTCGTCATCCTCGTAGCGGTCCCTGCGAGGGCTGACGGCCAGAGCCGCGGCGCCCCAGAGGGCCGAGACCGCACCCAGCATGAGCAGCGGACCGAGGGCGTCCAGACCGAAGCGGCCGACGACGACGGACAACAGCGTGCCCAGGACGACCAGTCCGACGACGGCCAGGTCCAGGCCCTTGACCGCGGAACGGCGGCGGGCGACCGCCACGAGGGCGGTCAGCAGCAGGACGGCGGCCAGGCCCTGGGTGACACCGAGGAGGACACGCGGGATGAGGTCGTAGTGGTCGGAGAAGGCGGGGAACGTGGCGCCGAACTGGCCGCTCAACCGGTCCACGCCGAACACGACCAACGGGACGATGGTGAGGGCGCTCAGCAACAGGCGCGACGCGAAACGCGCCATGGGGGCGCGCACGGCGTACTCGAAGGCGCCCCAGGCCATGTAGAGCGGCCCGAACAGGCTGACCCCGATCTGGAGCAGCCTGAAGGTGAGTTCGCCGAAGTCGAACATCGCGCCGATCACGGCCGCGCTGAGCCCAACGGTCATGCCCAGTGCAGCGATCAGCCAACCGATCGAGGCCGCACCGGGACGGCGCTGTGCGTACGCGGCGAGGGCGGCGGTGCCGCTCCAGCCCACCAACGCGCTTATGAATGCCAGTCCTACCGTCACCATCACGAACAATGATGCTTCACGTCAGTGGGTGGATGTGCACCACGTGCACTGATTCGGCACCCTCGTCAGGGGCGATCCCGCAGAACGAGGGCTACTCACGGGTTCAAAAGTGTGATCTTCATCACCCGTTTTTCCTGCGTGACCCTGTGACGGTGCGGCGACGACCTGGGGCCTTAGGCTCAGCACACACGGGGATCCTCCCCCCGAAGACGGAGGGCCGCCTCCCCACCCGAGCCAGGAGTAGAACGTGTCACAATCCGTCCGGCCCGGGGCCGCCTTCTTCGACGTGGACAACACCCTCATGCGGGGTGCGTCGATCTACCATTTCGCCCGCGGGTTGGCAGCCCGCGACCTTTTCACCACACGCGACCTGGTGCGATTCGCGTGGGGGCAGACCGTCTTCCGCATCACCGGGAGCGAGCAGCCCGACCACATCAACGCCGCCCGCGAATCTGCCCTGGCCTTCGTCGCAGGCCACGACGTGGACGACCTCGTGGCGCTGTGCGAGGAGATCTACGACCACACGATGGCCGACCGGATCTGGGAGGGCACCCACGCGCTGGTGCGCCGCCACCTCGACGCCGGGCAGCCCGTGTGGTTGGTGACCGCGACACCGGTGGAACTGGCCCGCATCATCCAGCGCCGCCTCGGGCTGACGGGGGCGCTGGGCACCGAGGCGGAGCGTTCCGGGGGCGTCTACACCGGGCGGCTCAACGGCGACCTGCTGCACGGGCCCGCCAAGGCCGTGGCCGTGCGTGAGCTGGCCCGGGAACAGGGGCTGGACCTTCAGGAGTGCTCGGCCTACAGCGACTCCTACAACGACCTTCCACTGCTGTCGCTGGTCGGGGACCCGAACGCGGTCAACCCGGACGGCGAACTGCGCCGCTACGCCCGCGCGCACCACTGGCCGGTGCACGACTTCCGCCGGCACCGGCGCGCGGTCAAGGTCGCCGTGCCCGCGGCCGCTGCGGGGGCAGCGGCGGGGCTGGTGGCGTTGAAGGTGGCACGGCACCGCGCCGCGCAGTAGGGCACCTTCGGCCCGGGGACCTGCTCAGTCGGAGCGGCCCAGGGTCGCGCGGGCCAGCGCCAGCACGTGGATCGGACGCAGCCCGTGTCCGCGTGTGGTGTGCGCACGGCCGCGGCGCGCGGTGCGTGTGCGCCCGCGCACCCCCGCGTAGTCCTCGAAGGCCTGCGCGGAGCTGTACGAGGGGCCCCACCCCAGAGCGTGTTCCAGGGCCCCGGTGTCCATCGAGCGGCCGCTGACCGCCGCGTGCACCGCCCGCTTGGCGCTGAGGCTGGCGTAGTCGATGCGCCCGCGCTTGGCAGCCCGGCGCAGCACGTCGAGCCCGCGCGCGGGGACCGGGAGGCGCTGGCCCCCGACCCGGCGCAGGCAGTGCGAGAGCGGGACGGTGTCGGCGCCGGCCACGTCGAAGAGACCGTCCTCCTCGGACAGCGCCATACGCACCAGGGCCTCGGCGGCGTCGTCCTCGTGCAGGAAACGCACGTGCGGGTCGCTGCCGAGCGCCGTGGGCACCACACGCTGGTCCAGGTACCGGGTGAGGGGGGTGTCGACCGAGGGGCCGATGAGGTTGGCGAAGCGCAGCACGGCCACCGACATCTCGGGGCGGCGGCGCTGCAGTGCACGTGTGTGTTCCGCGACCTGGGCGGCGTCGTCGGAGTCGAGGGTGACGCCCGCCCGCACGACCAGGCGGCGCACGCCCTCGGTGTGCCGCAGGGCCGACAGCATGCGCACGGTGCCCAGCACGTGGTTCTCACGGTTGGGTCCGCGCTCGGTGTCCAGGCCCAGGTGCAGGACCAGGTCGGCGCCGGAGTCGGCGACGATGCGGGCCAGGCTCTCCTCGTGCAGGTCCACGTGCGCGAACTCGAAACCCTCCGAACCCGGAGCCGGTGGGGAGGAGTCCGCCCCGATCACCCGGCGCACGCCGGCGACCCCGCTGAGGGACCGGGCGACCCCGGCGGCCAGTGGGGTGGAGACCCCGGTGACGAGTACGACACGAGCCATGGGACACGTTCCTTGACGGAGACGAAAGCGGTTCCGGGACGCCCCTGGGGGCTCCCCGGCGGGTACGCGGATCCGTCTCCCACGAGCGGTGGAAAGGCGTCCGCGGTCCGTGAGACACAACGGTGCCCCACTCAAAAAATTCCACCCCGCCGGTCAACCGCCCGTCAACCGGCGGGGTGCACGAAGCTGCCCCGGCGTCCGCGCACACCCGCGTGGGCGGGCGGACGCGCCGGGGTCAAGCGCCGGGCACGCCGGGGCCGTCACCGTACAGCGACGCGGCCGGTTCGGCGTAACTGACGCTGGCCAGGCGCTGCTCCACGAAGGTCAGCGACGTGACGCTCGCGAGGTTGCACTCGCGCAGGTCGGGGCGGTGCCAGAGGCGCTTGCCCTCGGCGGCGCGGCGGGCCATCCAGATCGGCAGCTGGTGGCTCACGCACACCGCCTCGCGCCCCCAGGCCGCGCGCCGGGCGACCTTGATGACCTCGACCATCCGCTGGACGATCTCGGTGTAGGCCTCACCCCACGAGGGCCGGAACGGGTTGTAGACCCGCGACAGCACGTAGGGGTCGCGCACCGAGCGCACCGACAGGGACATGCCCTCGAACTCGTTGGCCGCCTCGACGAGCCGGTCGTCGAGGGTCACGGGGAGATCCGTGCGCTTCTGCAGCGGCTCGGCGGTCTCCTGGGTGCGGTCGAGCGGCGAGGAGTACAACGCGGCGATGTCGTGGCCCTCGAACCAGTCGGCGGCCATGTCGGCCATCTCGCGGCCGCGGTCGCTCAGGTGGAAGTCGGGCATGCGCCCGTAGAGGACCTTCTCGGGGTTGTACACCTCGCCGTGCCGGACCAGGTGCACGACGGTGGTCGTGGTCATCGGGAACGTCTTCCTGTCGTGTGCTGGGTCATGCCTGGCTCTGCGCCTCGGCGGCGGCACGCGCGGCGCGGGGCAGGGCGGAGACCACCTGCTCGATGGCGGCCTCGTCGTGCGCGGCGGAGAAGAACCACGCCTCGAACGCCGCGGCGGGCAAGTACACGCCCTGCTCGAGCATGGCGTTGAAGAACGCGGCGTAGGCCGCGGTGTCGGTGGTGCGCGCGGTGTCGAAGTCGACGACCTCGTGGTCGGTGAAGAAGACCGTGAAGAGGTTGCCGCCGCCCTGCACCCGGTGGGGCACGCCCTCGGCGGCCAGGGCCTTGGACACCTCCGACTCCACCTGGGCGGAGACCCGGTCGATGTGCTCGTAGACCTCGGGGGTCGCGCCGCGGAGCGTGGCCACGCCCGCCGCGGTCGCCAGCGGGTTCCCGGACAGGGTTCCGGCCTGGTAGACGGGGCCGTTGGGCGCGAGGCGGTCCATGACGTCGGCGCGCCCGCCGAAGGCAGCCGCGGGGAGGCCGCCGCCCATGACCTTGCCGAAGGTGACGAGGTCGGGGGCCACGCCCTCGAGCCCGAACCAGCCGGACGCGCTCACACGGAACCCGGTGAGGACCTCGTCGAGGATCAGGAGCGCGCCGTGCTGGTGCGCGATCTCCTTGAGGCGGGCGTTGAAGCCGGCCTTGGGCGGGACCACGCCCATGTTCGCGGGGCAGGCCTCGGCGATGACGCAGGCGATGTCGTCGCCGTGCTCGGCGAAGGCCTGCTCGACCGCCTCGGGGTCGTTGTAGGGGAGCACGATGGTGTCGGCCGCGCTGGCGCCGGTCACGCCGGGGGTGTCGGGCAGCGCGAACGTGGCCAGGCCGGAGCCGGCGGAGGCGAGGAGGGCGTCCACGTGGCCGTGGTAGTTGCCCGCGAACTTGACGACCTTGCTGCGGCCGGTGAAACCGCGCGCGAGGCGGATCGCGGACATGGTCGCCTCGGTGCCGGAGTTGACGAGGCGGACCTTCTCGACGGGGGTGCGCTCGGAGATGAGTTCGGCCAGCTCGACCTCGCCGGGGGTCGGGGCGCCGTAGGAGGTGCCCGCGTCGACGGCCCCGTGGAGGGCCTCGACGACGCCCGGGTTCGCGTGCCCGAGGATCAGCGGTCCCCAGGAGCAGACGAGGTCGACGTAGCGGCGGCCCTCGGTGTCGACGAGGTAGGGGCCCTCGCCCTTGACGAAGAACGGCGGGGTGCCGCCGACGGCACCGAAGGCACGGACGGGCGAGTTCACACCGCCGGGCACGACGGCGTTCGCCCGCTGGAAGAGCTGTTCGGAAGTCTGTTGAGTACCCACGTCACCAGTGTGTCAGGTGTGCCGGAGTGCCCGTCCGTGACCCGCCCCGCACCCCGGCCGCCCGCCTGCTCAGGGGCTGCTGCGACAGGAAGTGCCCCGGGCCGGGGCCCGGGGCACGTGTGCGTGGGGAGGGTCAGACGCGGGCGTCGGACCCAGGTGCGGGGGCCTCCGCCGGCTCGGCGGGCCGGGGGGCGTCCTCGGCGCGCAGCAGGGGGCGCAGGCGGTCGACCTCGGCGAGGCGGTCGACGAGCCCGGTGAGCGGGCGGGCCATGGCCAGGGAGACCAGTGTGGCGACGGTGGCGCCGACGATCAGGCCGACCGTGACGTCGTGCGGGTAGTGGGCGCCCACCAGGACGCGGGAGAAGGCCTCGAGCACGGCGAGCACCGCGACGGGCAGGGCCATGCGGTGCCAGGTGATGACGATGGCGGCCGCGGCGGCGCCGGCGATGGCGGCGTGGTTGCTGGGGAAGGACCAGTCGCCGATGGGGTCGCAGGTGGCGATGGTGCTCAGGTCGGTCATGGCCTGGCAGGGCCGCAGCTGCTCGAAGAAGGCCTTGATGGTGCGGCTGACCATGTACGCGACGACCGTGGCCACGGGGGCGAAGAGCGCCAGTCCGACGGTGCGCGAGCCGAGGGAGCGCGCACGCCACCAGGCGGCCAGGAACAGCACCGCGAAGGCGACGAGCAGCAGGTCCGTGCCGAACTCCGCGACGCCCTGCACCCAGGGGTCGAGGCCGTCGGCGAACTCGATCACCGATCGGGACCAGGCAGCGCTGACGGCGAAGATCTCGGAGATCATCATGCTCCATCGGGGTCGTGCGGGGAGGGTCGCGCCCTGTGGGGGACGGGGGGGCGGGCGACGCACCGTCGGGAGGTGACGGGACTCCCACGGGCGGATGACGGGAAAGCCTTGCTGTATGACCAAACTAGCGGCTCCTGTGAGCCTCTGTGTTCGGGTGCGGGGAAAGAGACCGGGACCACGGCGGACCACCTGCGATACCGGTGAGTAATTTGGTGGGTGCAAGAGCCCCTGCCACAGATCCGGAGCAGCCCATGAGCGGGACCTTCACCACGGCCGACCTGATCGACGACCACGGCGACACCCTGCGCAGCTGCGCGACACAGTTCCGCCAGTACGGGGGCCGCGCGGTCTTCTCCGGCCCCATCCGCACCGTGCGTTGCCACGAGGACAACGGGCTGGTCAAGAAGGTGCTCAACAGCCCCGGCGAGGGTGCGGTCCTGGTCGTGGACGGCAACGCGTCCGTGCGCACGGCCCTGATGGGCGACATGATCGCCGAGGCCGCCGTCGCCAACGGCTGGGCCGGTGTGGTGATCAACGGCGCGGTGCGCGACACCGTCGCCCTGGCCGGGCTCGACCTGGGTGTGAAGGCGCTGGGGTCCAACCCCCGCAAGTCCGCGAAGGACGCCGCCGGCCGCCTGGACGAGCCGGTCGTCTTCGGCGACGTCGAGTTCGTGACGGGCGAGTGGCTCTACAGCGACCACGACGGCATCGTCGTGAACAGCACGAAGCTCTGATCACACGGCCGGGAACCGGGCGGTGACGAACGCCCCTGCCCCTCCGGACCCGTTCGTCACCCCCGGTTCACCCGCTCGGCCGCCCGCATCCGGAGCCCGTGGCGCAGGAACGGCCACACGAAGGCGCCGAACATCGCGGGCACCAGCAGGAGCGGCGGCAGGCTCGCCAGGAGCACGTCGTCGGTGAAGAACACCGTGACGATCTGGACCGCCCCGACCCCGGCCACGGCCACACCGGTCGGGCGTGCGTTGCGCGCGAGTATCAGGCCGATGCCGTCCTCCGGGGTCCGGAGCCGCTGCACACGCGGCAGCAGGAGCCCGAGCAACACCAGGCCCGACCCGACGGACAGCCCGACCACGAGCGCGACCGGCAGGTCCCCTCCCGCGGCGTTCAGCACGAGCACCCCGTGGAGCGGTGCCAGCAGGAGCGCCATCGAGGCCATCACCGCGTCCCCGGCAGCCCGCGTACCCCGCGCCGATCCCCGCAGCGCGCCCGGCAGGTGCGGGCGCAGGGTGTGGCCGACGGCGGCCAGGGCCAGGAACAGGGCCCCGATCCCCACCAGCGTCAACGGCATCGCGGCGACCAGCAGGCCCCTCGGCGTGGTTCCGCCGTGCGGTCCCACCCCGCTCTCGTCGTTGTCGATCGCCGCGGGCAGGTCGGGCCAGGCCGTCCACGCGAGCGCCGCCATGACCACCAGCGCGACCGCCGTGGCACCGACCCCGATCCGGGGCACGACCGCCCCGCCCGCGGCCCGCTCGTCCCCGTGTCCTGTCGCCGTCACCGTGCACCTCCGCATCCGTCCCAGCACGTACGGACGACGTTAGGGACGGCGGCACGGGCGGCACATCGGGCGCGGGGCACCTCGGGGTCACGTCCTCCGCATGCCGGAGGTCACGGCCGCCGGCATGACCGCTGGGCCATGGCCGCCCGGGACCCGTCCGCCTATCCTCGGGGCATGCGCGTCGGCCCCCTCCCCGGCCCTTCCCCCTGGGTCGCCCTCCGCCCGGACCGTCCCCCGAGGATCCTGCAGGTCCTGTTCTGGGGGAACATGGCCACGACCTTCGCCGTGTTCGGTTTCACGGCATGGGCGGAGCGCGAGCACATCAGCACCGCTCCCCCGGAGGTCACCGCCGTGGTCGTGGCGGCCACGCTCAGCGCGGTGCTGTGCTGCCTCCTGTGGCCCTTCGCCGCGTGGTCCCCGCACGCACCCGCCCGGCGCCGGGCGGTCAGCGCCGCGTTCCTGGTCGTGGCGGTCCTGTGCACGATGACCAGCAACGCCACCATGTTCCTGCTGGTGTGCGTGGCCTCGGTCCAGGCGGTCGCGGTGTTCGGGGTGACGGGCGGGGCCGTGCACGCGGTGCTGCTCGCGGCGTTCGGGCTGTCGGGTCCCCTGTTCATCCCCGAGATGCCGCTCTGGGCCGGCGTGTACACCGCCGCCACGATGCTCTTCCTCGCCGCCGTCTCGGCCGCGCTCTTCCTGGCCCTGACCGTGGCCGCGCGGCGGGCCGAGCACACCCGCGATCTCCTGGCCGAGCTCGAACAGGCCCACGGGGAACTCCGCGTCCGCAACCGCCAGGTGCGCGAGATGACCCTGGCCGAGGAACGCTCGCGCATGGCCCGGGAGATGCACGACAGCACCGGGCACCACCTGACCGCGCTGGCGATGACCCTCTCCAACGCGCTCCGGTTCCGGACACACCGCCCCGACGAGGCCTGGACCGAGGTCGAGCAGGCGCGCGACCTGGCGCGCGAGGCCCTCGAGGACACCCGGCGGTGGGTGCGCGCCCTGCGCCCGCTCACCCTCGAGGGTGTCTCGGGCCCCGAGGCGATGCGGGCGCTGGCGGGGTCCTTCGACGGCACCGGGCTGCGCGTGGACTTCACCGCCGAGGGCACCTGGCCCGATCCGCCGGAGGCCGCGGAACTGGTGTGTTACCGCGCGCTCCAGGAGGGCCTGGCCAACGCGGTCCGCCACTCGGGCGCGGGCCGTATCGGGGTGCACCTGCGTTCCACCCCCGACACCGTCGAGCTCATGGTCGAGGACGACGGTCAGGGCGCCGGTGCCGCACGCACCGAGCGGGGCTTCGGGCTGCGCGGGATCGCCGAACGGGCCGGGGCGGTGGGCGGCGCCATGACGGCCGGGAACGGCCCCGAGGGCGGCTTCCTGCTCCGTGTCGAGGTCCCGGCCTCCGAACCCTCACACGAGGCACTCAGCGCACGGGAGGGCGCAGCATGACGGCGGTGACGGTGGTGGTCGTCGACGACCAGGCACTCATGCGGCAGGGGCTGCGCAAGCTCCTGGAGATCGAGCCCGGGATCGACGTGGTCGGCGAGGCGGCCGACGGCGTCGAGGCGCTGGACGTGCTCGCCGAGCTTCCCGAACCGCCCGACGTCGCGCTCGTGGACGCACGCATGCCACGGATGGACGGCGTGGAGCTCATACGCCACCTGCAGGGGACCCACCCCGGGGTCCGCGCGATCGTCCTCACCACGTTCGACGAGGACGGCACGGTGCTGGACGGTCTGCGGGCTGGGGCCCGCGGGCACCTGCTCAAGGACGTCCCGCCCGAGGAGCTCGTGCAGGCCGTGCACCGGGTCGCGGCCGGGCAGACGGTGCTGGGCGGTCCGGCCACCGCGCACCTGGTCGCGGCGCTCCCCGGGGCTGCGACCACTGAACCGAATCCGGAACCCGACGACCCGCTCTCGGACCGCGAACGCGAGGTCGCGCTCAGGGTCGGCGAGGGCGCCACCAACCGGGAGATCGCACGGGCCCTGTTCATCACCGAGGGCACGGCCAAGAACCACGTGACGTCCGCCCTGCGCAAGCTCGACCTGCGCGACCGCACACAGCTCGCGCTGTGGGTCCGCCAACGGCGCCGAGCCGGCGGGTGAACGGTTCAGAGCACGTGGACCGACTCCAGGACCGCCTCGCGCAGCTCCTCGTCGGCCTCGTCGGGTTCGGCGGCGCCGTGAATCCCGACGAACACGGCGGCGTACTGCTCGCCGCCGGTGTCCACGAGGAGGAAGGCGTTGTCGGAGTCCTGGATCACGAAGTCGCCCCGGGTGGCCTCGACCGCGCCGTCGACCTCGTACGGAGCGGTGCCCCCGGCCTCGAACCCCTCGTTCAGCGGGCCGACGAACTGCTGGATGAACTCTGCGGCCCCGGTGGTGCCGACCGGCCCGCCACCCTCCTCCGGGACGTTCATCGCGGACAGCGACGCGTGGGCGAGCAAGGTGCCGTCCTCGCGCAGGAGTGCGTGCTCGATCGCCGGTTCGTCCAACTCGGTGCTGGCGTGCGGCGGCAGGTCGTCGTGGGGCACCCAGTCCTCGGGGAGGGTGAAGCCGATGCCGTAACCCTCGACCTCCTGCCCCTGGAGCCCGGCCTCCTCGGGTTCACCGTCCTCGGCACCGCCGGTCCCGTCGGAACCGTCGTCCCCGGAGCCGTTCCCGTTCGGGTCCTCGGCGGAGGCGTCCCCGCTCCCCGACCCCCCGGACGAGGCCCCCTGCACCGTGCCGAGCGCGAAACCACCGCCGACGGCGACGAGCAACAGCACGCCGGCCCCGGCGGCCACGGCCCACACCGGGGCACGGCGGCCCGTCCCCTTGGCGGGCGGGGACTGTGGCGTGTGGGGTTCGGGGGTCCGGGGGTTCTGCGGGGTACTCACCCGGGTGAACCTACTGGCTCACCGAACGTGAGTGGAGGTTCTGGCCGATACCGGACACCCCCGTCCCGGAGGGCGGTCAGTGCGGGAACTCCTCGCTGGCGTCGGCCAGGATGTCCAGCACGGCGATCGGGTCGGGGAGGACGACCGACCCGTCGCTCTCACGCGGGGTGCGGATCCAGGTCACCCGGCCGCCCGTGGGCAGGGCCGAGGGTGCGCCGAGCACGAAACTGTCGCGGCAGTGCCAGCGCAGACCCGGCATCTCCTCGACCGACTCGGGGACGCAGTCGAGGTGGCAGGACCACCACTCCTCCTCGTCGACGGGCGAGCGGGTGGCGACGAAGAACAGGTACCGGCCCTCGAGGGCGGCGACGGGACCGGCCGGGAGACCGGAGCGCCCCATCCGCGCCAGGGCCATGACCCCGGCCTCGCGGGGCACGTCGAGGACGTCGAAGACGCGGCCGGTGGGCAGGACCACGTTCGCGGCGGGGTCGGCGCTCCACCACCGGCGCAGGGTGTCGGCGTCGGTGCTGGCCTCCACGCCCCAGGCGGCGCTGACCGGATGGGCGGCCGGGTCGGGGCACCCCATCCGGTCGCAGGTACACGCACGGTCGTGGCCGGGGGCGGCACCGCGGACCACGGGCCAGCCGAGGTCCGCGTAACCCAGCGCGGACGTCAGCATGCTGTCCGGCGTCTGCCTGCGTTTACGTCGGTACAACACATCCGCCATGGGGCCTCCCGCGGTCGCCTTCGATCCGGTCGCGGCCTTCGGAGGGAGGGCCCGGCCCCGGCGGCCGCGACCGGGGCGTTCGGGCCTGTCGCGTCAGCGCAGGAGCCGGGCCGCCTCGGTCGCCCAGTAGGTGAGGATCTGCTCGGCCCCCGCCCGCCGGTAGGAGGTGAGTACCTCCACGATGGCCCGGTCGCGCTCCAGCCATCCGCGCTCGGCGGCTGCCTCGATCATGGCGTACTCACCGCTGACCTGATAGGCCGACACGGGCACCGGCGAGGTCTCGGCGACCTTGGCGACCACGTCCAGGTAGGCCAGGCCCGGTTTGACCATGACCATGTCCGCACCCTCGGCCACGTCGAGGGCGACCTCCCGCAGGGCCTCGCGCACGTTGGCGGGGTCCTGCTGGTATCCGGAACGGTCGCCGAACTGAGGAGCGCCCTCGGCCGCCTCGCGGAACGGGCCGTAGAAGACCGAGGAGTACTTGGCGGCGTAGGCCAGGACGGGAACCTGGGTGTGCCCGGCGCTGTCGAGCCCGGCCCGGATCGCCGCGACCTGGCCGTCCATCATGCCGCTCGGGGCGACCACGGCCGCGCCCGCCTCGGCCTGCGCGGCGGCGACGGCGGCGTAGCGCTCCAGCGTGAGGTCGTTGTCGACGTGCCCGTCGACCTGCAACGGCCCGCAGTGCCCGTGGTCGGTGTACTCGCACAGGCACAGGTCGGCCATGACCACGAGGTCGTCTCCGACCTCCGAGGACAGGTCGCGCAGGGCCTCCTGCACGACACCGTTCGGGTCGTCGGCCTGGGTCCCGGTGGCGTCCTTGTGCTCGGGGATACCGAACAGCATGAGCCCGCCGACCCCGGCCTCGGCGGCCTCGGCGGCGGCCTTGCGCAGGGAGTCGCGGGTGTGCTGGACCTGCCCGGGCATCGAGGAGATCGCGACCGGCTCGGTCAGCCCTTCCTTGACGAACATCGGCAGGATCAGGTTCTCCGGGCGCACCGCCGTCTCCGAGACCAGTCGGCGCATGGCACTGCCACGGCGCAGACGGCGGGGCCGCGCGGCGGGGAAAGCGGCGTCGGAGCTGGATGCGCTCATGTGGATCTCCCGGTTCGGTGGTCTCGGTCGGCGGTCGTCGCTCTCGGGCTCAGAGCTTGCGGCGGCGGCCCCGGCGCTTCTGGCTGGGCTTGAGCACGGGCTTGCCGGACTCGATCGCCTCACGGCGCCGCTCGTCGCCGTACTCGGCGAGCGCCTCGGCCAGCGCCGTGACGGACGGTTTCGATGCGACGACGTCGACGCGGAGCCCGAACTCCAGGGCGGTCTTCTCGGTCTCGCGGCCGATCACCGCGATCGCGGTCGTGTTGTGCGGCTTTCCTGCGATCCCGACGAGGTTGCGCACGGTCGAGGAGGACGTGAACAGCACCGCGTCGAAACCACCCCCCTTGATCGCCTCTCGGACAGGCTGCGGCGGGGGCGCGGCCCGGACGGTGCGGTAGGCCGTGACGTCGTCGACCTCCCACCCCTTGCTGTCGAGGCCGCTGGAGAGCGCCTCGGTGGCGATGTCGGCGCGCGGCAGCAGCACCCGCTCCATGGGGTCGATCTCGGCGTCGTAGGGCGGCCAGACCTCGGCGAGCCCGGCGCCGGACTGCAGGCCCTCGGGCGGGGCGAGGTCGGGTTCGATGCCGAACTCGCGCACGGCGGCCGCGGTGGCGTCACCGACGACGGCGACCTTGACCCCGGCGAACGCACGCGCGTCGAGGCCGTAGGACTCCAGACGCTCGCGGATCGCCTTGACGGCGTTGGTCGAGGTGAAGGCGATCCACTGGTAGCGGCCGGTGACCAGGCCGCGTACGGCGCGCTCCATCTGCTGCGGGGTGCGCGGGGGCTCCACGGAGATCGTGGGCACCTCCTCGGGCACGGCGCCGTGTTCGCGCAACTGCTCCGACAGGGAGGCGGCCTGCTCCTTGGTGCGGGGCACCAACACGCGCCAGCCGAACAGCGGCAGGGTCTCGAACCAGCTCAGCTCGCTCTGGCGCGAGACGGGGCGGCCCACGATCATGAGCGCGGGCTCGGTGAGGTGGTGGTTCTTGGCGTCCTTCTGCTTGAGCTCGGCCACGAGCCGGGACAGCGTGGACGTGACGGTGGTCTGGCGGGTGGTGCCGCCGGCGCGGACCACCGAGACCGGGGTGTTGCCGGGGCGGCCGCCGGCGACGAGGGACTTGCAGACCACGTCGAAGCCGGGGCCCTGGTGGTGCGCGGCCTGCCCGGCGGGGGCGTCGGCGCCCATGATCACCAGGGTCGTCTCACCGGCGGCGGCGTCGGCCCAGTCGACGTTCCCCTCGCCGCGGGCGTTGATGACACGGATCTCGGTCTCGTCGCCGTTCAGCAGCGGGACACCGGCGAAGGTGGGGGCCGCGGTGATCGAGGAGAGCCCGGGGGCGACCTCCACCTCGATGCCGGATTCACGGCAGGCGGCCACGAGCTCGGCTCCCCGGCACACGACCAGGGGGTCGCCCGAGTACAGGCGCACGACCCGCTTGCCGTCGCGGGCGTGGGAGAGCGCGACCCCGTTGAGGTCGTCGCCGCAGGTGTCGGCCTCGACCACGGACACCTCGGGTGAGCAGTGCTGCAGGAGTTCGGCACGCAACGCCGCGAGCTCGTCGGCCGCGGGCTCGCGCAGGGTGATGACCACGTCGGCTCGGCGCAGCAGCTCGGCGGCGCGGAGCGTCAGCAGGTCGGCGCTGCCGGGGCCGGCCCCGACGAGGGCGACCTGTCCGGGCCGAACGGTGGCACGCTGCTCCTCCGGCTGGGGGTTGGCGTTGGCGTTCACGTACTGGCTCCTCTGTGTGGATCGCCCCCTGCCCCGGCGCGGACGGGGAGGGGGAGGGGGCCTGCGGCGGGGCGGGGCCGCCGCTGACTCCTGCTCAGGCTTCTTCGTCCCGCTCGGCGAAGGCCTCGGCCACGATACGGTCGGCGCCCTCGGCGATCATCCGGCGGGCCAGGTCGCGACCGAGGGCGACGGCGGCGTCGGTGTCGTCGGGCGACGGGATGTCGGCGGTCCCCTGGCGGCGCACGGCCTCGCTGCCGTCGGTGGCCACGACCGCGGCGCGCAGGCGCAGTGTGCCGTCGTGGTACTCGGCGTAGGCACCGACGGGCGCGGCGCAGCCGGCCTCGAGCTCGGCCAGCACGGTGCGCTCGGCGGCGGTCGCGAGCCGGGTGGCGGGGTGGTCGACCTCGGCCAGGTACCCGAGGTCGTCGGCGAGGCGGTCGGTGCGGCACTCCACCGCCAGGGCGCCCTGGCCGGGTGCGGGGAGCATGATGTCGGGGCCGAACACGTCGGTGACGTCGTCCTGGCGCCCGACCCGGCCCAGGCCGGCGTAGGCGAGCACGACCGCGTCGAGTTCGCCGGAGGTGACCTTGCCCAGGCGGGTCTCGGCGTTGCCGCGGATCGGGACGAAGTGCAGGTCGGGGCGGGCCAGGCGGAGCTGGGCCACGCGCCGGGGCGAGCCGGTGCCGACCGTGGACCCGGCCGGCAGGTCGGCGAACTTGAGCCCGTCGCGGGCGCACAGGGCGTCGCGCGGGTCGTCGCGTTCGGGGATGGCGGCCAGCACGAGCCCTTCGACCGGGGTGGTGGGCAGGTCCTTGAGCGAGTGCACGGCGAAGTCGATCCCGCCGGCCTCGAGCTCGTCGCGCAGCGCGTTGACGAACACACCGGTGCCGCCGAGCTGGGTCAGGTGCGCCTTGGTGACGTCACCGAAGCTCGTGATGAGCTCCAGCTCGATCTCCCGGCCGGTGCGCTCGGTGATCCGGTCGGCCACCATCTTGGACTGGCTCGTGGCCATGGTGCTGCGCCGGGTGCCGAGCTTGGCGGGTGTGCCGGTCATGCCTTCTCCTGTGCGGCCGACACCGGGGCACCGGCGGGGCCGGCGTTTCCGCGTGTCGGGGACGTGTGCGGGTCGTCGAGGTCGAACAGGCGTCGCAGGGCGTTCTCGTAGGCCTCGCCGTCGGGGTCGGCCGCGAGCTCCTTGACGCGGACAGTGGGACGGTGCAGGAGCTTGTCGGCCACGCGGCGCATCGCGCGGCTGATCTCCTCGCGGGATCGGTCGTCGAGGTCGTCGGGCAGGCGGCCCATCAGGCGGGCGAGCTCGCTCTGCACGACGTCCTGGCCCTGGGAGCGCAGCGCCACGACGGTGGGCGCGACCTCGTTGGCGCGGCGCACGGAGCGGAACTCCGTGACCTCCTCGTCGACGATGCCGCGGGCGAGCGTGAGGGCGTCGGAACGGGTGTGTTCGCCGGTGCTGTGCGTGGAGGCCTGGCGCAGGTCCTCGATGTCGACGACGCTGACGCGGTCGAGCCCGCGGGCGTCGGGGTCGATGTCGCGCGGCAGGGCCAGGTCGAGCAGGACCAGCGGCCGGGCGCGGGAACCGGTGGCGGCGATCTGCTCGGCGGTGAGCACGAGGCCCTGGGCACCGGTGCAGGAGATGACCAGGTCGACGTCGGGGAGCACGTCCGCGGCGTCGGCGAAGGGCACCGCCTCGGAGTGCACGTTCTCGTAGGCCTCGGTGAGGCACTCGGCCAGGCGTGCGGCCCGCTCGAAGGTGCGGTTGGCGACGGTGACGCTCGCGGCGCCCTGGCGGGCCACGGTGTTGGCGGACAGGGCGCTCATGGAACCGGCACCGAGCACCAGCACGCGGATGCCGGTGAGCGGGCCGGGGGTGGCCAGGGAGTTGCCGACGGCGCTGAGCGGACCGGACGTGGTCTCGGGCGGCGCGGCATCGGCGGCTTCCGAGGTCTCGGCGTCGGTGGCGCCGGACATCGGGCAACCCGCGGGCGGCGTGGCGCGGCTGTCGGGCGATCCGCCGGGGATGCTCGCGCCGGGGGCGGTGGCCAGATCGCGCAGGGCGACGGTGAGGCCGAAGCTCACCATGTCGGCGCCGGCGTGGTCGAGGTGGGTCTCGGTGTGGGCCCGCTTGCCGACCCGCAGGGCGCGCTGGCCGAGGTCGTTGAGCACACGGCCGACGGAGCCGTTCTCCTGGCCCTCCTTGAGGGAATCGCGCACCTGGCCGAGGATCTGCCCCTCGCCGACGACCATGGAGTCGAGGCCGCAGGAGACGGCGAAAAGGTGCTCGACGGCGCTGTCCTCGTAGTGCACGTAGAGGTGTCCGGAGAGCTCGCTGAGCGGGACCCCCGTGTGCCAGGACAGGAGCTCGGTGACCGCGGCGACACCGCCGTGGTAGGCGTCGACGTCGGCGTAGATCTCGGTCCGGTTGCAGGTCGAGACGACCATGACCTCACTGACGGGGTCGGAGCCGAGCATCTCCGCGACGGCCTTGGCCCGCGTCTCCCCGTTCAGCGCGACACGTTCGAGCAGGGCCACCGGCGAACTCCGGTGGCTCAACCCCACGGCCAGGACACTCATCCGCGTACTCCCATGTCGGCACTATGTCTCACAGTGCTTCCCCATCCTCGGGCACGTCCACAGGCGAGCGCGCGCAGCCCCCTCGTACTGTGCGCGCCGCTCTGCATCCGGGGTCGCCCTCAGGTGGCCGCCCCGTTCTCCGCCCGACTCTCAGGTCAGTTCCAGTCCTGTCCGGTCCGCGGGTGCGCGGCCGTCCCCGTCGGCCCGCCGCTGGGCGTGGAAGGCCAGG
The DNA here is from genome assembly GCF_014892575.1 of Nocardiopsis coralli. GTDB lineage: Bacteria > Actinomycetota > Actinomycetes > Streptosporangiales > Streptosporangiaceae > Nocardiopsis > Nocardiopsis coralli. Next base: position 162,831 of record NZ_JADBGI010000006.1, read on the forward strand.
ATCTGGAGTTCGATGGACAAGTCGACCTTACGCACATCCACACCGTCCGGCACATCGAGCACGACCGGCGCGAAGTTGAGGATGCTGGCCACGCCCACCTCGACGAACCGGTTGGCCACGTGCTGTGCGGACGCGGCCGGTGTGGCGATCACCCCGATGGACACACCGTTGTTGCGTACGGCCTCTTCCAGACTGTCAATATGCCCGACCCGCAGGCCCGCGACGCTCTGCCCGACCACCCCGGAGTCGGCGTCCAGGAGGGAGGCGATGCGGAACCCGCGGGTACCGAACCCCCCGTAGTTGGCCAGCGCACGGCCGAGGTTCCCGATTCCCACGATGGCCACGGACCAGTCCTGGGTGAGACCAAGTTCACGGGAGATCTGGTAGACGAGGTACTCCACCTCATAGCCGACCCCGCGCGTTCCGTAGGACCCCAGGTGCGAGAGGTCCTTGCGGAGCTTGGCGGAGTTGACCCCTGCCGCCGAGGCGAGCGCCTCGGAGGAGACCGTGAGCGTGCCGCGGTCCTCCAGCGCCTGGAGAGCACGCAGGTAGACCGGGAGCCGGGCGACGGTGGCCTCGGGGATGCCCCTCTCCCGGGGCCGAGGCGGACGGCTGATCACGGTCTGGCACTCCTGCGGCGGTCGGTGCGGGCGGGGGTGCGGGCCTGCGGCTCCGTTGGAGGCCGCCGTGGTGGTGGTCCCCGACAGGTCTGTGCGTATCAGGTTACGTGCTTGTGAAACTACGCACAAAGTGGGAGGCCGTGTGATTCTCGCTCCATCCGTTCCCATGGATCGGCCACCGTGTGAAGCCGGAGAAACGCACGATCACAGAGATTCACATTCGTCACGATTCGAGGGCGGACCGGAGCCTTCCTTCGTCCACCCGCCAGAAATCGTGCCGCTCACCGTCGACGAAGGTGACCGGAATCTTGTCCCAGTAGTCCTCGTGCTCGGACTCGGTCACGTCGTGGAGCGACACCTCGGCCCGAGTGGCCCCGAGTTCGTCGGTGACCCGCTCGACGACCCCCCACGCGTCGGCGCACAGATGACAGCCCGGCTTGCCGAGCACCACCACCCGAGCGGCGCGGGTCCAATCCCCCGTTTCGGCCATGTTTCCTCCTCGTTCCAGGGTCTTTGCAGCGGCCCTAGCCGCCGGCGAAGGGCGGTAGGACCTCGATCACACTGCCCTCGGTGATCACGACGTCACCGTGGGATCGGGTTCCGACCGGCTTCTCGTCCACAAGAATCGACGAGACCCCGAGAACCCGCTGGAAGTGATCGTCCGCCCGGTCGTGACACACCGTGTCCACGACTTCCTGCAGAGTGTCCGCTTCGACCGTTTCTTCGCCCGTTCCGGCCGCATCCTTGGCCGCGGCCCAGTACCTGACAGTGCACTTCGCCATGTGTTGATTATCCTTGGTGTTGCTCGGAGGCGACATATTAAGGAATTCTTCACCGAGGGCAACGGCGCCTTCGTTCGTCCGCTCAGCGCGGGCTTGACGAGATGAGACGCATGAGCCATCTGCTGCTACTGACGAACTCGAACGAACCGTCCGACCACGTCCTGCCCGCCCTCGGACTCCTCCTGCACTCGGTGCGGGTGGCCCCCGCCGAGGCCGGCGCCCTGCTTGCCTCGGGAGCCGGAGGGTCGGCCGGATCCCCCGTCGACGCCATTCTCGTCGACGCGCGCACCGACCTGGCAGCCGCCCGCAACTTCTGCCGGCTGCTGGACACGACCGGGCTCGACTGCCCGCTCCTGGTGGTGCTCACCGAGGGAGGCGTCGCCGCGCTCACACCCGACTGGCAGGTCGACGACTTCGTGCTCGCGACCGCCGGACCCGCCGAGGTCGAGGCCCGGCTCCGGTTGGCCGTCGGAGCCGCCGAGTCCACGACCGACGACCCCGACGAGATCCGCCGCGGCGACCTCGTCATCGACGAGGCCACCTACATCGCGCGTCTGCGGGGCCGCATCCTCGACCTCACCTTCAAGGAGTTCGAGCTGCTCAAATTCCTGGCGCAGCACCCGGGCCGGGTCTTCACCCGGGCGCAGCTCCTCCAGGAGGTGTGGGGCTACGACTACTTCGGGGGCACCCGCACGATCGACGTCCACGTCCGCCGCCTGCGCGCCAAGCTCGGCTCGGAGCACGAGTCGATGATCGGGACCGTCCGCAACGTCGGTTACCGGTTCGTGCCCGAGACCTCCAAGTCGCAGGCCCAGCAGTCCGCACCGCGCGAGAGCGCTCCGGAGCCGCTCCCGGCGGCCCGGCCCGCCGAGGCCGGCCAGGGCTGACCCGGCCGGGCCCCGCGTTCGAAGGGGCGCCGCCTCCCTCCGTGGGAGCGGCGCCCCTTCTCGTGTTCCGGCGCACCCGCGATGCGCTGGGGCGCAACCGATCGCCGCCGCGTACCCCCTCGTCTTCACCGCCGCCAGGTCCTAAGATCTGGGATGCACCCGAGAGCCGGGGAGACTTCAGGCGCGGCGGGACCCTCGAGGTCGGGTGCGACCGACCTGTTCCCGGCGCGCCAACGGAGATAGAGGACCCACATGCGCACCGCTTCGACGACGCCCCCGTCCCCCGTCGCCGGCCGTACCCGCGCCTTCGGGGCCGCATTCGTCGGCTCCACGCTCGTCGCGATGGCCGCCGCCCCCGCCGCCTACGCCGACCCCGCTCCGGCCGTGACGCTGGCCGAGCCGTACTCGCTCACCACACCGGGCGAGGACCTGGGCCCCAACGCCCTCACCGTCACCAACGCCGCGAGCGCACCCCTGTGCCTGCTCGGGCTGTCCGCCTCCTCCGACGCGTTCCCCGTTGAGGGCCCGAACGTTCCCACGGTGGCCCCCGGGGAGACGGTGCAGGCGGGCGCGCTCAGCGGCGCCCCGGAGGAGAGCACCGAGGTCACCGCGACGCTCGCGCACGCGCTCGCCGACGAGGACGGCAACTGCCCGGGTGAGGCCGACGGGGCGAGCGAGGTGACCTGGTCGGTCGACGTGATCCCGCCGCCCGAGGAGCCGGAACCGACCGAGGAGCCCACGGAAGGGCCCACCGAGGAACCGACCGAAGAGCCCACCGAGGAGCCCACGGAGGAACCGACCGAAGAGCCCACCGAGGAACCGACCGAGGAGCCCACGGAAGAGCCCACCGAGGAACCCACCGAGGAACCCACCGAAGAGCCCACCGAGGAACCCACCGAAGGGCCGACCGAGAGCCCCACGGACGGACCCACGGAAGGCCCCTCCGACGAGCCGTCCGAGTCCGACCGGCCCACCGACGAGCCCTCCGCCGAACCCTCGGACGAGGACTCCGGGTCCCCCTCCGAGGACCCGCGCCCCTCCCCCGACGACGGTTCGCAGGGCGGCGCCCCGGGCTCCGTGCCCCCGCGCGGGGGTTCGGTCGACACCCCGCCGACCAGCGGCGCCGACATCCCGACGCTCCCGCGGGACGAGGCCGACCTGCCCGACGTCTCCCCGGAGGGCGAGGACCTCGCCGACCTCCCGCTGGTGAGCCCCGGCGAGGACGAGGACGACGAGATGGAGGGCGCCGAGGTCGCCGCCGACCACGACCAGATGGGCGCCGGCGTTGCCCCGGCCGCGCTCCTGGCCGCGCTCCTCGTCGCTCTGCTGCTGGCGACCCCGATCATGCCCTCCCGGCGTGTCCGCGGCGCCCTCGAAGGCGGTTACCAGGGCAAGCGCCGCAAGGGCTGACGGCAGGCCCGGTCTCACACGCTTTTTACGGTCGGGTCGTCGTAGGCTTTCGGGCCATGAGCACCGTGAACGTCACCGACGACCTGACCCCGGACCTCGCCGACCGTGTCCTCGCCCTCGCCGAGCAGGCCCAGGAGGCCGACGGCGTCGCCGCGCTCTCGGAACAGCCGCTGCTGCGCGTGCGCCACGGGGCGCCCGGGGGGAGCGCGCGCTTCCACGTGCTGACCGACGGCGGCGAGGTCGTGGGCGCGGGTGTGGTCGAGCGTGCCGCCGGCGAACCCGACTCCGCGGAGTTCGTCGTCGCGCCCGCGCAGCGCCGCCGCGGACACGGGGCGGGGCTGCTGCGTTCGGTCCGGCAGGACGCAGGGCCGGACGGGATCCGTGTGTGGGCGCACGGCCGCCTGCCCGGAGCGGCCGCCCTTGCCCGTTCCGCGGGATGGCACACCGTCCGCGAGCTCCTCAAGCTGCGCATGCCCCTGCGCGACCTGACCGCCGACGAGCGCGGCGGGCCCTGGGCCGCACCCGAGCTGCCCGAGGTGTCGGTGCGCCCCGACGTCGCCGACAAGGTGACCGTGCGCCCGTTCGAGGTCGGGCGCGACGAGCAGGCGTGGCTGCGCACCAACGCGCGTGCCTTCGCCGACCACCCGGAACAGGGCCGCCTGACCATGGACGACCTGCGCCAGCGCCAGGAGGAGGACTGGTTCGACCCGGCCGGGTTCTTCCTCGCCGCGACGGAGCAGGGTGACGTCGCCGCCTTCCACTGGACCAAGACCCACGCCGACGGGGCCGGCCTCACCGACGGCGAGACGGTCGGCGAGGTCTACGTCGTGGGTGTGGACCCGGACTGGCAGGGCACCGGGCTGGGCCGCACCCTCACCCTCGCCGGCCTGCACCACCTGAGCGACTCCGGCCTCCCGTGGGTGCACCTGTACGTCGACGGGGAGAACACCGCGGCGGTGCGGCTGTACGAGAGCCTGGGCTTCTCCGTCTGGGAGGCCGACGTGATGTACGCGCCGGACGCATGACCCCGGTCACCCCCGTCCGACTTCCGGTCCGGGTGGGGGTGATCACATTCACCGACCACATCCCCTGCGGCCACGGCGTTGCGACACCCCGTTCATCTGCCGTTCATCTCTTCTGGGAGATCTGGTCACCTCCGCCGCCTACCTTCACATTCGGCGCGGCACGTCCTATTCGCGCGCCCGGGTGACCTGCCCAGCAACCCATTCCCAACGGAGCCACTCCATGACGACCACGGACGCGCCCCAGGCGGCACCCCCGCCCTCGGGCAAGCGCCGGATCGGCGACGTAGTCTTCGCCGGGCTCGCCCGCAGCTCGGGCATCCTCATCCTGCTGATCCTGGCCGGTGTCGCCGCTTTCCTGATCGTCCAGGCATGGCCCTCGCTGTCGGCCAACACCGCGAACTTCCTGACGACCATGGAGTGGGACGCCAACGTCCGGGAGAACCCGGCCTTCGGTGTCGCGGCCCTGGCGTTCGGAACGGTCCTGGCCGCCACGATCGCGCTCGTGCTGGCCACACCGGTGGCGATCGGCATCGCGCTGTTCATCGTCTACTACGCACCCCGCAAGCTGGCTTCCCTGCTGGGCTACCTGGTCGACCTGCTCGCGGCGATCCCCAGCGTCGTCTACGGCCTGTGGGGCATCGGGTTCCTGGCGCCCCAGCTGGTCTCGGTCTTCGAAGGGCTCAGCCGCTACCTCGGCTGGATCCCGCTCTTCGCCGGACCGCCCTCCCCCTCCGGCCGGACCATCCTCACCGCGGGTGTGGTCCTGGCCGTCATGATCCTCCCGATCATCACCGCGATGTCCCGGGACGTCTTCCACCAGGTCCCGCAGGGCCACCGCGAGGCCGCCCTGGCCATGGGCGCCACCCGCTGGGAGATGATCCGCCTGGCCGTGCTGCCCTTCGGCAAGTCCGGCATCGTCGGCGGCGCCATGCTGGGCATGGGCCGCGCCCTCGGCGAGACGATGGCCGTGGCGATGATCCTCTCGCCGTCCCTGATGGTCTCCTGGAACCTGCTGCAGAGCGGTAACCAGACCATCGCCGGACACATCGCGCTGCAGTACCCCGAGGCCACCGGCTACGGCGTCTCCGCGCTCATCGCCGCGGGTCTGGTGCTGTTCGCGATCACCCTGATCGTCAACATGGCGGCCCGCTACGTCGTCGCGCGTGGAAACAAGGAGGCCTGATGAGCACGACGACCACGCAGCCTCCCGAGCCGGAGACCCGCGCCGACCTCAGCCGCGGCTCGCTGCCCCGCAACTTCTCGCCCGCGCTCCTGGCCGCCTCGGCCTCGGTCGTCGCCGGCGTACTGCTGGCCTTCTCCTCGTTCGGCGTCGTGCTGTGGGCGCTGCTCACCGCAGTCGCCTACCTGGTCATCACCGTGACGGCCTCCGCTCGCATCGAGGGCGCCCGTAAGGCCAAGGACCGCTTCGTCACCGCGATCGTCTACGGGTGTTTCCTGCTGGCGATGGCACCGCTGGTCTCGGTCCTGTGGACGGTCACCGTCAACGGGATGGAGCGCTTCAGCGGCTACTTCCTGTCCGTGTCGATGAACGGCGTCCTGCCGAGCATGGACGCGGGCGGCGTTTACCACGCCATCGTCGGCACCCTGGCCATCACCGGCATGGCCACCCTGATCTCGGTGCCCATCGGTGTACTCACCGCGGTCTACCTGGTCGAGTACGCCGAAGGCCGCCTCAAGAAGTCCATCACCTTCTTCGTCGACGTCATGACGGGTATCCCGTCGATCGTCGCCGGCCTGTTCGTGGTCGCCCTGTGGATGATGCTGTTCGGTCCCGGGCACCTCAACGGCGCCTCCGCCGCGATCGCCCTCGCGGTGCTGATGATCCCGGTCGTGGTGCGCTCCAGCGAGGAGATGCTGCGGCTGGTCCCGCGTGAACTGCGGGAGGCCTCCTACGCCCTCGGTGTGCCCAAGTGGCGCACCATCACCAAGGTGGTGCTGCCGACCTCCGCGGCCGGTCTGACCACCGGAATCATGCTCGCCATCGCGCGTGTTATCGGAGAGACGGCGCCGCTGGTGCTCACCGCGGGGTCGTCGGCCGTGTCCATCAACTGGAACCTGTTCGACGGGCAGATGATGAGCCTCCCGGTGTTCATCTACTCGCAGGTCCGCATGGGCGGGGCCGTGAACTACGAAAGGGCCTGGGCCGCGGCGCTGACGCTGATCCTGGTGGTCATGCTGCTGTTCTTCCTGGCCCGCATGATCGGCCGCCTCTTCGCTCCGAAGACCCGCTGACCACCGACCCACGCTCTGACTCACGAGGAACATCCAGTGGCGAAACGAATCGACGTCTCCGGACTCCACGTCTACTACGGCGACTTCATGGCCGTCGAGGACGTCTCCATGACCATCGAGCCGCGGTCGGTGACAGCGTTCATCGGGTCCTCCGGCTGCGGCAAGTCCACCTTCCTGCGTGCGCTGAACCGCATGCACGAGGTCACGCCCGGCGCCCGCGCCGACGGCAAGGTCCTCCTGGACGACCTGGACATCTACGGCCCCGACGTCGACCCGGTCATGGTCCGGGGCGAGATCGGGATGGTCTTCCAGAAGGCCAACCCGTTCCCCACCATGTCGATCTACGACAACGTCATCGCGGGGGCCAAGCTCAACAACTCCCGGATGTCCAAGTCCGAGGCCGACGACCTGGTCGAGGAGTCCCTCCGCGGCGCGAACCTGTGGGAGGAGGTCAAGGACCGCCTCAACAAGCCCGGTTCCGGCCTCTCCGGCGGTCAGCAGCAGCGCCTGTGCATCGCCCGCGCCACCGCGGTCAAGCCGTCCGTGCTGCTCATGGACGAGCCCTGCTCGGCGCTGGACCCGATCTCCACGCTCGCGATCGAGGACCTCATCCACAAGATGAAGGAGGACTACACGATCGTGATCGTCACGCACAACATGCAGCAGGCCGCGCGTGTGTCCGACCGCACCGCGTTCTTCAACCTCTCCGCCCCCGGCAAGCCCGGCAAGCTCATCGAGATGGGCGAGACCAACCAGATGTTCACCCGTCCCGACAAGCAGGAGACGGAGAACTACATCACGGGCCGCTTCGGGTAGGCCCTCACGAACACACGAATGGGCCGGGGCATCCGTCGGGTGCCCCGGCCCACGTGTGTCTTCGGCCGGGGTGTCCGGCCGGCGTGCTCAGCCGTTCTTGACCACGATCGTCTCGACCGTGTTCGCCACGTGCTCGAACGCGTCGGCGGCGGTCTCCAGCTCCTCGATGACGTCCTTGAGCTTGAGCACCGTCAGCGCCTCGTACTCGCCGCTGAACAGGTGGGCGAGGAGCTTGCGGTAGATGCGGTCGGCCTGGTTCTCGAGCTGGTTGATCTCGATCCAGTACCGGGTGAGGTCCTCGAGGTCGCGCAGGCGCGGCATGGCCTCGGCGGTCAGCTCCGCAGCGCGCTCGAGCACCTCGATCTGGTCGATGATGCCCTTGGGCAGGCGGTCGAGCCGGTAGAGCCCGATGAGGTCGACGGCGGCCTCCATGGAGTCCATGACGTCGTCGAGGTTGGAGGCGAGGCGGTAGATGTCCTCGCGGTGTATAGGGGTCGCCGAGCTCTTGTTGAGCCGCCGCATGATGGCGTGGGTGGCGTCGTCGCCGGCGTGCTCGCAGGCGCGCATCTTCTCAGTGATGGCCTCCCGGTCGGCCCCGTCACTCATCAGCTCCACCAGCAGGCGGGCCGCGATGACCAGGTTGTTCGCCGAATCGGTGAACATTTCGTAGTAGCTGTCATCACGCGGGCGCAAACGCAGGCGCACGTCGTCTCTCCCGATGGTGCGGTGGTCTTCCATGGTGGATATTACGGGCGCTGACCAGTTGCTTCAGCGCGACAGCGCGCGGTGTGGCACCCGGCTGGGGGCCGGGAGGCCAGGGACGCTACCGTGTCCGGCGCTCCGGGGCCAGTGGGGCCCTGAGACAGGAATCACCCGGGCGGCGGGGGCAGCAGTGGTCTCGGCCCGCAGGTGCCTCTCGGTGTCCACCTTCGGGGCATTTCCGCCCGCTGACAAGTATCCCCATCGCTTCGTGACCCGATCGTCCCGGGGTACGGGGACCCCGGATGACCGTACTCTGGCCGCATGCCGACCGCACTCACAGCGAGCGCCGTGAAGCGCCTGCGCACCGCCCTGGACGCCCAGCGCGACGCCCTGGGGGAACCCCCGTTCGAGGGCGGGGACGAGGAGGCGGTGGCCGCCTGCGCCCGTGCCGTACTGCGTGCGTCCGAGCCCCAGCGCCCGGCGGTCAAGGCGGCCGTGCGCGCCACCCTGGCGGTCCTGGCCGAACGCGCCCCGGGCAACAGCCTCGAGGTCCGGGTGCCGCCGTACGGGGCGGTCCAGGCGGTCGAGGGGCCCCGGCACACACGCGGCACTCCCCCGGGGGTCGTGGAGACCGACCCGATCACGTGGCTTCGTCTGGCCACCGGCGGCACGGACTGGCAGGGCGAGCTCGGGGGCCACCGCGTCAGCGCGAGCGGTGCCCGCGCCGACCTCTCCGGCCACCTGCCGCTGTGGGCCCCGGCGGAATGACCCCGCCCCGCGAACGCCCTCCGGGAGCCCCGGAACCGGGTTGTGGCGGGCCCCGGCGACAGATGGAACCCCGAGTGCCGTTCCGCTGATCGGCAGGCACTAAGCTGGGCACGTGCCGTACTCCGACGGCCGGCTCTCCATGGACCTCGATCCGCGTGAACGCGGCCCGCAGGACGCCTGCGGTGTCTTCGGGGTCTGGGCACCCGGCGAAGAAGTCAGCAAGCTCACCTACTTCGGTCTCTACGCGCTCCAACACCGCGGGCAGGAGTCCGCAGGCATCGCCCTGAGCGACGGGGAACGCATCGTCGTCTACAAGGACATGGGGCTCGTCTCCCAGGTCTTCGACGAGGCGACCCTCGAGAACCTGCGCGGACACATGGCGATCGGGCACTGCCGCTACTCCACGACCGGCTCCCCGGTCTGGGAGAACGCCCAGCCGACGTTCGCCCGGGAGGGCGGCCTGGCGCTCGGGCACAACGGCAACCTGATCAACACCGCCGAGCTGGCATCCCAGCTCAAGGGTTCGCAGCGCGCCTCGACGGACACCGAGATCCTCACCCAGCTCCTGGCCGACCGTGCCCACGGCGACCCCGACGTCACCGTCGAGGACGCGGCGATGGAGCTGCTCCCGCAGGTCCGCGGGGCCTTCTCGCTGGTGTTCATGGACGAGAACACGCTGTACGCGGCGCGCGACCCCCAGGGGATCCGCCCGTTCGTGCTCGGCCGCCTCGGCGAGACCTCCGGCGCCGGCGGATGGGTCGTGGCCAGTGAGACCGCGGCCCTCGACATCGTGGGTGCGGAGTTCGTCCGCGAGATCGAACCGGGCGAGTTCCTGACCATCGACGAGCGGGGGGTGCGCTCGCGCAGCTTCGCGCCCGCCGACCGCAAGGGCTGCCTCTTCGAGTACGTCTACCTGGCCCGCCCCGACACCACGATCGCCGGGCGCAACGTCAACACGACCCGGGTGGAGGTCGGCCGCCGTCTGGCCGCCGAGCACCCCGTCGACGCCGATCTGGTGATCCCCGTCCCGGAGTCGGGCACCCCGCCCGCGGTCGGGTACGCCGAGGCCAGCGGGATCCCCTTCGCCCAGGGCCTGGTGAAGAACTCCTACGTCGGCCGCACGTTCATCCAGCCCAGCCAGACCCTGCGCCAGCTCGGGATCCGGCTCAAGCTCAACCCTCTGCGCGACGTCATCGCGGGCCGCCGCCTGGTGGTCGTGGACGACTCGATCGTGCGCGGCAACACCCAGCGCGCCCTCGTGCGCATGCTGCGCGAGGCCGGGGCCACGGAGATCCACGTGCGCATCTCCAGTCCCCCGGTGCTGTGGCCCTGTTACTACGGCGTGGACTTCGCGACCCGCAACGAGCTCATCGCCGCGAACCTGTCGACGGACGAGATCGCCGAGTCCATCGGCGCCGACACCCTGGCCTACGTGAGCCTGGACGAGCTCACCGCCGCCACGGAGGTCCCCTCCGGCCAGCTCTGCCGGGCCTGCTTCGACGGTGTGTACCCGCTGGAGGTCGACACCGGCTCCCAGGGCAAGTACCTGCTGGAGAAGGCCTGCGGCACCCCCGAGGAGACCGTGGCCGCGGGCGGCCGCGGCTGACCCCTCGGGGCCCTTCGTTTGCACACCGCCCGGCTGCGCCGTGCCCGGAACGGGGCGGCGGCCGGGACCACCGAACACATCACGAGGAGTAACTCGCGTGGCAGCCGAGAACACGGGGGCGGGCGCCTACGCGGCCGCGGGCGTCGACATCGCCGCGGGTGAGCGCGCCGTCGACCTGATGAAGCGCCACGTCGCGCGGACCCGCCGCCCGGAGCAGGTCACCGACGCCAGCGGTTTCGCCGGGCTGTTCCGCCTGGACACCGCCAAGTACCGCGACCCGGTCCTGGCGACCTCCACCGACGGGGTCGGCACCAAGGTCATGCTCGCCCAGCAGCTGGACCGCCACGACACCATCGGCATCGACCTGGTGGCGATGGTCGTGGACGACCTCGTGGTCAGCGGTGCCGAGCCGCTGTTCATGACCGACTACATCGCGACCGGCGCGGTGGTGCCCGAGCGCATCGCCGAGATCGTCGGCGGGATCGCCGAGGGCTGCCACCAGGCCGGGTGCGCGCTCGTCGGCGGGGAGACCGCCGAGCACCCGGGCGCGATGGAACCGCACGAGTACGACCTGGCCGGCGCGGGGACCGGCGTGGTCGAGGGCGACGCGATCCTGGGCCCTGACCGGGTGCGCGAGGGCGACGCCGTCATCGCGATGGCCTCCTCGGGCCCGCACTCCAACGGGTACTCGCTGATCCGCCGGATCGTCGACGAGGCCGACCTGGACCTGTTCGCCGAGGTCCCGGAGTTGGGCACGACCCTGGGCGAGGCCCTGCTGACGCCGACCCGGGTCTACGCCGCGGACTGCGTGGCCCTGACCTCGGAGGTCGAGGTCCACGCGTACTCCCACGTCACCGGCGGCGGCCTGGCCGCGAACCTGGCCCGTTCCCTGCCCGACCACGTGGACGCACACGTGGACCGCGGTACCTGGGCCCCGGGTCCGCTGTTCGACCACCTCGCCGAGAAGGGCGGCGTCGCACGCGAGGACATGGAGGCCACGTTCAACATGGGCGTGGGCATGGTCGCGATCGTCGCGGAACAGGACGCCGACCGGGCCCTGGCCCTGCTCGACGGACGCGGGCTCGCCGCTTGGCGCCTGGGCTCGGTGACCGCCGGCAAGGGCAACACCGTCGTGGAGGGTGAGTACCGGTCGGCGTGAGCGCACCGGTGTCCGCCCAAAAGGGGTGCGAACATAGCCGGTGCGAACCACAGGAGTGGTTCGCACCGGCTATATCCACCTGTTCGCGGCTTCCCCGGGACATCGGGGGCTGCCCACAGGCTCAGTTGTCGCTGTCCGAGCGGTCGAAGACCTCGGCCGACCTACTTGTCGGAGTCCGAGTACTCTTCGGCGAGATCGGCGTAACGGTCGATCAGTTCGTCGTGAGGTTCTCCGTAGGAGTCCTCCGGGCCCGACGGCCCGCTCTGAGACCCCTCACCCTCAGCGACACCCAGCTCCGACCGCAGCCGATCGAGGTCGGTCCCACCGGTGCTGTACTTGAGCTTCCGGGCGACCTTCTGCTGCTTGGCCTTGGCTCGGCCGCGCCCCATTGGCTCGACCCCCTCAACGATGGGGTTCGGATGAACCCCAGATCTCTCAACTAACCCGCACTGTCGGGCTGACGGCCGTCAAACGCGACTGACGACTCGCGCCAGCTTACGTACACGTACAACCGTACCTGGTCGGGCCCAGCCGTGCCTACGCCACCCGGGTGTGACGATCCACCGCGACACCGCGCGCGGCCCGCCCCTGCGTCGACGGAGGTCGTCGAGCACTCTCCAGCACGCCAACCGAGCGTCACGTCATTGTCAGCTTTTCGGCGACAGCGTCAGGACCTCTGTCGTGAACCGGACGCCCCGACACGCCGGTGACCAACCTGGTACACCAGGTTTCTCAACCTCTTCAGAGAGCCTTTTCCCACGTGAGGCAAGGGCTTCCGAACGCGGCTCCCCGCCGCCGCGCCGAGCTCTCAGAAATTGGGCATAACGCCCGTTAAGGATCGACGTACACTGTAGCGAGGCGATCACAGAGTGCACGCTCCGTAATCAGAGAAGCCCTGCCACGCGGGCGATCCCGCGTGACCCGACCGCTCGGACCGATGGGGACGGCCTTCCTCCGAACGCCCCGCCGGGCCGGCACGCACCCGCGAACCGACCAGCGCGACGACCCCCGGAACCGACCCCCGACATCCGGGTTTCGGTCAGCCACGCCTAGCACTTCGGTCGCTCCGGATCGAGAAAAACGAGGCCGGAGAACGAAGTTTTGACCGAATAGACCACATGCCACTAAACGTGTCGCTAGAATCACTTAGCGTGACGCGGCCACGGGCGGCTTTCTTTGGCCTCCCACGTGCAAAGTTGCTTGGAGTGGTCGCACAATCACCTCGGGTGATGCCGATGGCTCGCAGATCGGGAACATCGGACATCCGGGCCCAGTGCCAGGATTTAAGGCTCAAGGATCGGCACACAGATCCAGGAGGAGAGGCCGTACACATGTCGACTCGCACGCCCGAGGCGGAGCCCCTGTTGACCCCCGCCGAGGTTGCCACCATGTTCCGCGTGGACCCCAAGACGGTCACACGTTGGGCGAAGGCGGGCAAGCTGACCTCGATCCGCACCTTGGGCGGACACCGCCGCTATCGCGAGACTGAGGTCCGCGCCCTGCTGGCCGGAATTCCCAGCCAGCGTACGGAGTGATCTCCCCGGTCTGAGCCGGTTCCGGGGGGAACGGCCGGGCGGACTCCGGCTGACGACGAGAACCGAGGGCGGGCCCGACGGGCCCGCCCTCATCCGTGTCCGAAGCACGAAACGACCACCTGGGACCCACAGGAGGCCCCCATGCCACAAGACCGTCCGAGCCGCGCGCGGTCACTCACCGTCATCTCGTGGGTGCTGCAGGCCCTCGGTGCCGCAGTCTTCTTCCTCGTCGGCGCCGGCAAGCTCCTCGCCTGGCCGGACCACGTCGCCACGTTCGAGCAGATCGGGGCCGGCCAGTGGCTGCGCTACGCCGTCGGGGCGGCCGAGGTCGTGGGCGCCGCCATGCTGTTGGCGCCGCGCACCGCGGGGCTCGCCGCGCTCGGGCTGTCCGTCGTCGTGGCGGGCGCGGCCCTGACCCACGTCTTCCTGCTGATGGACTCCGGCTGGGTGTTCCCGCTGGTGCTGACCGCCGCCATGGCCGCGGTCGCGTGGATCCGCCGCCCCGAGACGCTCGCACTCATGGGCCGGGGCACCGTGCTCTGAGGCCGGGCCCCACACGCGGGGGCCGCGCACTGGGCCCCGCACTTCCGGACGCCGTCAGTCCTCGATGCGGTCGTCCAACGCGGTCGTGCGCCCGCGCGCGAGGTAGGTCGCCGCCGCACCGCCGCCGACCGCGACGCACGCAGCCGTCACCAGCGCCGCCAGGGAACCCCCGGTCGTGGGCAGGTGGCCCACGGGGCGCTCCTCGGAACCGGCCTCCCCGTCCTTGTCGTCGGAGGCACCGGAGTCCGAGGCGTGCGTGGATCCCAGCGCCCAGGAGTCGGCGAGGTCCACCGCGAACCCGTTGTCCTCGTCGGCGTCACCGACCTGCACCCACGCGGTCAGCCACGAGCGCGCGCCCGTGCCGTCCCACTCGGGGTCCTCGTCCTCGAAGGTCGACTCGTTGACCACGAAGCGCACGCTCACGGGGACCTCCTCCGGTTCCCCGCCGCCTTCGCCGGGCACCTCGAGCACGTCCGTGACGGTGGTGCCCTCCTCGCCCCGTTCCAGCTTCCCGACCGGTTCGCCGAACGCGGTGATCTCACCGTGCTCGAACCCCATGCGGGTCCGGCCGTCGAACCCGGCGGTGACGGTGGTGTCGACGTCGGCCACGGTGAACTCGACGCTGTCGGTGGTGCTCGCGTCGGAGGCACCGACCGGGGCCAGGGGCGCCAGGCGCGCCTCCCCGCCCGCCGGGGCCTCGGTGGCGCGATCGCCGGGCCGCTCCTCGGGTTCGGGCGACTCGCTCTCCTGTGGCTCGCCGGCGTCCTCGTCCGGTTCTTCCTCGTCCTCGCCCGGGCGCGGATCGTTCTCGTGGGCGGGGTCGTCCTCGGGTTCGTCCGCCTCGGCCCCGTTCTCGGGCTCGTCGGCGGGTTCCTCGGGCTCGTCGGGCGCCGCCTCGTCCTCGAGGGCGGAGGGCCGGTCCCCCTGCTCGTCGGTCTCGCCGTCGTCGCCGTCCCGGTCCCCGTCGGTGTCGGTGTCGTCCTCGGCGTCGGGCACGTCGATCATGCCGAGATCCACCAGGTCCTCGGCCTCCAGGCGGAACGTCGCGGACTCGACGGTGGCGTAGGCGTGGGCGCCCTCGGGGTCGACGACGGTGTGGCTGCCGCCCCGGATCTCGGCGTACTCGGACAGCGCGCCGTGGACCTCGTCGGCAGCGGACTCGTCCTCGTGGTCGTCACCGTGGCTGGCGGTGGAGTATCCGCTGACGAGATCGCCGTCGGAGACCCAGGCCTGTGCGTTGCCCCAGACCGTCGGGGAGGCGGTCGCGGGGGCGGCGGTCGCGACGGTGAGTGCGCCGAGCGCGGCGCACAGGACACCGCCGCCGAGGAGGCGGCGCACGATCGGCTCGGTGGTGGTCACCACAGCACTCCTGGTTGTTCTGGGGGATGCCCGGCCCTGTCGCGGCCCCGAGGGGAGGGGTGGGGGCCGCGGGTGCGGCCGGGCGTGTGCGGAGCGGTTGAGCGGGGACCCTCCCGCCCCGGGAGGGAAACCGGACGGTGGGTCGCGGAGCGAACCCACAGAGCGAGCCTAGCCCGTGGAGGCCGAATCGGGAACCGCCGTGAGGGGCCGGTACACGACCGCGGCCCCGGGGCGTGCACCCCGGGGCCGCGGTCGACCGGTCGCCGGCGGAGGGCCGCCGGCGAGGACGGTGTGGATCAGCTCTGGTCGGAGCTGTCGTCGGAGGTCTCGGCGCCGGTCGCGCCGTCGTTCTTGCGGCGGGTGAAGTAGAGGGTGGCGCCACCGCCGGCGGCCACGGCGGTGCCGGCGGCGATCAGGCCGGCCAGGGCGCCACCGGTGACGGGCAGGGTGTCCTCCCCGTCGTCCTTGCGGTCGTCCTGGTCGCCGTCACCCTTGCCGGGGTCCTTGCCGCCGTCCTGGTCGTCCTCGTCCTTGCCGTCCTCGCCGTTGCCGTTCTCGCCGTCCCCGTTGCCCGGGTCCTCGTCGTCGCCGTTACCGGGGTCGTCGCCGTTGCCCGGGTCCTCGTCCTCGACCTCGATCTCGGCGGTCGAGGACTGCGCCTCCCCGAGGTAGATCTCCACGGACTCGCCGTTGTCGGCGGTGAAGCTCGCGCCCAGGACGGTGGAGGCCGCGTCCCAGACGACGTCCTCGCCGTAGCGGTCCTCGACCTCGCCGGTGAACTCGTCGTGGAACGTGGCGATCTCCACCTGGGGCGCGTTCACGTTCTCGGTGACGTCACCGGGCACGAAGGTGCTCTCGTGGGTGCCGTCCCAGCTCTTGGTCGTGCTGACGGTGGCGCCGCTGATCTCGACGTCGAGGATGATCTCGTCGTCGTCCAGGGTGTCGGCCGCGTCGCCCTCGAGGGTCTGGGCATCGAGGTCGGAGCTGCTCAGCTCGTCCGCGGGCTGGGCCTCGAGCTCGATCGCCTCCTCCAGGGTGAGCTGGATGTGGGCGTGGTTGAGCACGACCTCGCTGTGCACACCCGCGGCGTCGGTGCTCGCGCTGAGGTCGGCGTCGAAGGTGATCCAGTTCTCGGGCTGGAAGGAGAAGTTCTCCGCGACGGACGCTTCCTCGCCCTGCGGGGTGCCGTCGAGGTAGAGCTCCTCGGTGGCGATGGTGAGCGCGGCCGAACCCGCGGTGACGGTGTCGGCGTGGGCGGGCATCGCGGCGGCGAGGGTCAGACCGCCGAAGGCTGCGAACGTGGCGCCGGCCTGGAGCATGCGGCGCGCGCTGATGCTGGGGGAATGGGTCAAGGTCATCCTCGTTCGGGTCGTCCCGACCCGCGCTGCCGGGTCGGGCGGCCTCGTGATCCACAGCCGTGACGGGCGGGAGCGGGACGCGGGGCGCGGACACGGACCGGTGTCGGATGTCGACGGCACGGCCTGGGGGCCGATGTCCGGGTGGTGCTCGGCGTCCGGGGGGATCGGCCGGATCCCCCTCCCCGGGGTCCGGGCCGGGGGATGCGCACCCCGAATGCCTCCGGGTCGGAGCTTATCCACAGAATCAGGAGAAAGGCACCGTAATGAGCATCACGGACACGTCACGATCGACAACTGTGCAGGTCAGAGCAGAAATGAGCGCAATTCCTTCTGTTCTTCGCAGAATTCGTGTGAACCCCGGAGCGACTCAGGCGTCAAGGAATGCGGGAAATCGGTCAGACGGTGACGGAGAACCCCACGGCGCCCGGTGCCGCGTACACGGGTGGGAGCGCTAGGTTGTGCACATGTCCGCTTCGACCGAGCCGGGGCCCGGCGGCCGCACCCTCCGCGCCCTCTCCCTGACCGCGCTGGCCGCCCTGCTCTGCACCTCGTGCGCCACCCCTCCCGGCGAGGCCCCGGCCGACGACCCGACGGCGGCTCCGCCCCTGCCCGGGCCCGACGACGGGCAGTCGGGCGAACCGGACGAGGCCCCCGGCGGACAGGACGACGGGCAGGACGGGCCGGCCGGCGACGGGCCGCTGGACAGCCGTGTCGTCGTCATCGACCCGGGCCACAACGGCGGCAACGCGGAGGCCTCCGACCGCATCAACGAGAACGTTCCGGCCGGCCCCGACGGGGAGGAGAAGGCCTGCGACACCGTCGGCACCGAGACCGCCGACGGGTTGTCCGAGCACGAGTTCAACTGGGAACTGTCCGTGCTGGTGCAGGAACGCCTGGAGGCCGACGGCGCGACCGTGGTTCTGACACGCGACGACAACGACGGCGTGGGCCCCTGCATCGACGAACGTGCGGAGATCGGAAACGACGCCGAGGCCGACGCGGCCGTGTCCATCCACGCCGACGGCGGGCCCGAGAGCGGGCGGGGTTTCCACGTGATCCACCCCGGGCCGATCGACGGGTACACCGACGAGATCGCCGAACCCTCCGAGGTGCTGGCGGAGGATCTGCACCGCGAGTACGGGGACGGCACGGACATGCCCGTCGCGGACTACCTCGCCGACGACGGTTTCGACGAACGCACCGACCTGGGCGGGCTCAACCTGTCCACGGTTCCGAAGGTGTTCCTGGAGACGGGGAACATGCGCAACGGCGAGGACGCAGAGATGCTGTCCGACCCCGAGTGGCGCGAGACCGCAGCCGACGCCATCGCCCGCGGGCTGGCCGCCTACCTCATGCGCAGCTGAGACGCGCCGCCGCGACCGCACCCGGCCACCCTTACCCGCCGGTATGGCCAGGAGCACACCCTCCCGGCATAATGCGCACCATGAACAGCCACATCCCCCGGCCCGAGTTCAGCACCGCTCCGGGCGTGCGCACCCACTGCACGCCACCGGGGTGCCCGACGCCGTCACGGCCGTGACCCCGAAGGCCCTGCGCACCCCCGGGCCTTCCTCCGAATCCGGCCGACCGACGGCCCACGTCGACTGCACAATGGTGACCATGCCTCTGACACCGGCGGACATCCGCGACAAGAAGTTCCACACGGTGCGATTTCGCCCTGGCTACAACGAGGGGGACGTCGACGCCCTCCTCGACCGCGTCGAGGCGACCCTGCTCGCTCTCGACGGCGGCCCCCGCAAAGGGGAACTGATCACCGCCGACGAGGTACGCGGGGCCCGCTTCCGCACCACCCGGTTCGGCCCCGGCTACCGCGAGGAGGAGGTGGACGACTTCCTCGACCGCATCATCGCCGAGCTCGCCGGGCGCGGGCTGGGCCGTGAGGCGCAGCCGCCCTCCGGCCCTCCCCCGCTGCCCCCGCGCCCCGAACCCGAGCCGGCCGCCCCACCGCGGGTCCCGGTCCCCGGCGGACCCGGCGGCCCCGGCACGAGCTCGCCCGCGGGCCCGCGGATGAGCGCCACGTCGGTGCGCAACAAACAGTTCGCCATCACCCGGCTGACCACGGGATACAACGAGCAGGAGGTCGACGACTTCCTCGACCGCGCGGAGTTCACGCTCACGATGCTGATGGAGGGGCGCCCGGACCGGGCCACCCTGACCGCCACCGACGTGGAGCGTGTGCAGTTCGCGACCACCCGCGCGCGTCCCGGGTACGACCCCGAGCAGGTGGACCTGTTCCTGGACGCGCTCGCCGAGGAGCTGCGCCGGTACGAGGGCGGGCGCTGAACCGCGTCCCGCGCACGGACACGCCGCCTTCCACCACTCCCACACAAGGGAAGCGGAAAGTAATATTCGACCACAGGGAGTAACAACTCCTCGTGGTTCACGCACCGCGGCTGGAAGGGGGAGGGTATGTCACCTGCGACACCACCGGAGAGCCGAGCGGCCGCCTGCTCGACCAGCGGGGTTCCGGGATGCTCCCTGCAGGGCGGGCGCCCCACCGGCGAACCCCTCCCGGACCCGCGCCCCGCGCCCCCGGTGGAGACCGCGGGCGGTGACGAGGAACTGCTCCCGGCGCCCGCACACCCGTGGGAGCTCCCGCTGCTCGCGGTGTGCGTCACGATCACCCTCGCCCTGGCCGCCGGGGCCCTGCACCTGCTGTGGACCCTCACCGCCTCCGTGGTGTGGACGCTGGCGCCCGTGCCGGCCGTGCTCGCGGTGTGCTGGGTCGCCCGCGGGCTGCGCTACGCCCGGCACCGCGCCGAATCCGTGAAGGTCTCCCCCACCCAGTTCCCGGAGACGCACCGCCTGGTCGTGTCGCTGTCGGAGGCCATGGGGCTGGCCCGGGCCCCGGAGGTCTACGTCAGCACCGAGCGGCACCCGCGCCGCACCGACGCCTCCGCGCACGGGCTGCGGCGCTACCTCGTGCTCTGCCACGACGTGTTCGAGGTCGGCGAGCACGGGCGCGACCCCGAGGCGCTGGCCTTCCTCGTCGCCCACCAGATCGGGCACGTGGCGGCCGGGCACACGGGGTACTGGCGCAGGGTCTCCACGCTCGGCGCCGAACTCCTCCCGGGGGTGGGGGCCGCGCTGTCCCGGGCACAGGAGTACACCGCCGACCACCACGCACACGCGCACCTTCCGGAGGCCGCGCACGCCGTCCGCCTGCTCGCCGGCGGACGCCGCCTGTACCGGCGCGTGAACATGGGTGAGATGGCCGACCGTGCCCGCACCGACCGCGGGTGTTCGCTGCTGCTGTACCACCTGCTGGCCCGGCGCCCCAGCAACACCCGGCGCATGGCGGCGCTGCGGGACCGGTCGCGGCCCGGGCGGGTGTTCCTGTAGCGGGGACGACACGCCGGAGGGCGCGTGCACACGGTCGCGGGCGGAGCCTAGGGTGTTCGGCGTCCCGATAGTCCGCCCCTTCGGGAGACACCCTTCTCTCGAAAACACGTTCGATAGGCTGTCCTGCGTGAGTCTTCTGAACGAACAGATCGACGTCCGCTCCACCACCGGTGGGAACCCCGCACAGTTCACCTGGCGCGGCCGCACCTTCTGGGTCCGGCGCATCATCGGCGACTGGCCCGTGCGTCCCGGACCCCGGGAGCAGGAGGCCGCCCCCGGTCACCTGCTGCGGGTCTCGGCCGAGTCCGACGCCGGGGAGGCGAGCATCGTCGACATCGCCAAGGACACCGGCTCCGACCGCTGGGCGGTGCGCCGCCAGTGGAACTGAGCCGCTGAACGCACGGGGGTAGCGCCCGCCCGGTGGGAGGCCGGGCGGGCGTTCGTGTGTCCGGGTGCGGTGGGACCGCCCGGGTCAGACCACGTAGAAGGGTTCGGGGCGGTCGGCGGCGGCGTGGTCGATGCGGTCGGTGATGCGCACCGACATCGGCGGCAGGGCGTCGCGCTCGAACCAGGCCACGTCGAGGCTCTCGTCCCCGTCGACCGTGGGGGTGCCGCCCACGGCCCGGCAGCGGAAGGCCAGGTCGAGCATCTGCACCCGGTCGCCGTTGGGGTAGGTGTGCGGGTCGTGTCCGAGGATGCTGGCCAGGCGTTCGACCTCGGCCTCGACCCCGGTCTCCTCCAGAACCTCGCGCACGACCGCGACCGCCGGTTGCTCTCCGGGTTCCAGGATCCCGCCGGGGGTGGCCCAGCGGCCGTCGTCGGAACGGCGGTGCAGTAGCACACGCCCGGCGTCGTCGAAGACCACACCCGTCACCCCGACGAGCGGGAGCAGGTCGTGGCCCACGTGGCCGCGCAGTTCACGGAGGAATTCGGGTACCGGCATGCCCCGAGCCTACGGCGCCTCGGCGGGCGCAGCGCGGTCGGTGGAGGGGATGGGGAAGCTCATGTGCCAGGGGGTGACGACAGAACGGGGAGGGCCGGCCGCGGGGGCGCGGGTTCAGGCGTGCGGGTCGTCGGCGTGGAACTCGGCGTACTCGCGGTCCAGCACCGACATCAGGACCGCGTCGTGCCACTCCCCGTCCCAGTACAGGAACTCGCGCAGCACGCCCTCCTCACGGAACCCCGAGTGGGAGTAGGAGCGGCGCGCGTTCTCGTTGAACTCGAAGACCTCGAGGCCGACGCGGTGCAGCCCGACCTGCTCGAAGGCGTACTGCAACACCAGGTCGGTGGCGGCGGTCCCGAAGCCGTGCCCGGTCTGTTCCATGCGGAAGAGCGCGATGCGGTACCCGACGGACGCGTTGTGGTGGTCCAGGCCGATCAGGGAGCACTCACCGACCGCTTCACCGTCGGCCTGCGAGAAGATCACCCAGTCCGCCCGGTCGTGGTGGTCGGGGCGGGTGGCGACCCAGTTCCGGAGCTCCTCCTCGGTGAAGCGGCGATGGGTACCGGTGAGGCGGCGCACGTGCGGGTCCATGTCGAGGAAGTCACGGACCATGTGCTCGCCGGTACGGGCGTCGAGGGGCTCCAGGCGCACGCGGGCGCCTTCCAGGACCGGTTGGTCGCGCAGTGCGTCGGGAGCGATCATGCCCGTATCAGAGCAGAATCAGCGGGCGGGGGCAACGGTGTTGCGGCCCGGGCGGCGCGGTCGTCCTCCCGGGTCGACCACTTCGAGCGCCTGGACCAGCTCGCCCTGGAGCACCTCTTCGGCACCCGCTGAGCGGCGTGCCCGGGCGCCTCCGCGCCCGGGCGCCGACTCACCCCCGCGGCCCGCGCACTGCGGCAACCGCGTTCGGCGCGGCCCGGCGCGCCGCCGCAGCACGGCTGAGCTCGGGTTCCAGGCTCCGCGCCGTGGCACACACGATCACGCCCACCATGACGAACCCGAAGCTCACGATGCCGATCTGGACAACGATGACCAGGTGCAGGCACACGCTCAGGGCCAACGCCACGAGCTGTTTTCGTCCGCTCACCAGCACCAGGACAGCGATGGCGACCTCGGCGGCGATCGTCCCCCACGTCGTCGCCAAGGCGACCACCGGCAGAGCCGTGAACCACAGGACCGGGTCCGCTAGGACCCCACTCGCGCCGAAGGTCTCCATCCGGCTCACGTAGTAGGTCGCGGTGCCGTCCTGCCACTGGCCCACGGACAGCTTGGCCAAGGCGCTGTTCAGGTAGATGTAGGCGACCTGGAGGCGCAACCCCCAGTGACCGGCCCAGGCGATCCCCTGGAAGGCGGAACCCCTGTGCGAACGCTCCGCGCGCGGCGCCTGCCAATGCCATGTCCTGCGGTCGTTGGCGCAGGCCAGGACGAGGAAGAGCGTGCACACCTGGGCGACCGTCTCACCACCGTCGGGGAGGGAGAAGGACGTATGGATCGACAGCGCGGCCCACGCGTGCAGGACCGACGTGTACCGCGGGAGCAGTCCCGAGGCGACCACGAGCAGGATCGCCAGCACGATCCAGCTGACGATCTGGCGGTCGGTTCCGTCGAGGAGACAGTAGGCGGTGACGGACCGTACGGCGCTGTCGCACTGGATCTCCACCTCGTCCCCGCCCACCGGCACGAAGAGGTGTGAGGCGGGGGTGAACAGAAAGACCGTCGCCTGTGCGAGGGCGATGACGGTCCGACCGAACCCCAGGACACGCGATTCCGCGTTGAACGAGCCGACGGAACCGCCGACTCGTCGCACCAGTGCGTTCATCAGCATTCCGCCTCGATCATGACGGCCTCCTTGTCGAGGCGCCAACCGTCGTAGTGGTCCCGGTAGGACCAGGGCACCGGCTCGGTCTGCGCCAGGACCACGGTCCCGCACAGCGTGGCCACCGGGGAGGAATTGTGAATGGTCTGCGCGACACCCTGCCCGACCGCTGTCTCGACACACTCGTCCCGAGCCCCGGAGCAGTCGACCCATTCCTCGACCTGGTTCGCCAGATTCGCCATCTCTGGCCCTTGGGCTCGCTGTTCCCGGGACAACCCGAAGACATTTTCGGCCCGCCCGTTCGGAAACTGCGATGCGAATTCGATTCTTCCGTCGCCGTGCACGATATAGGGGATGACTTCCGGATCGTTCGGGGGCTTTGTAAAGAAAGGCCAGTTCTGCGGAAGAAGCTCGACCGAAACCGTTCTCACCGACCCGCCGTCGCGCACCGAAACAACATTGCTCGGGAACGAGAAGAAGATGGAACCCAGAAGCAGCGCGCAGACCAGGGCCAGCGCCGCGAGGCCGGCGACCGCCGCTCTCCCGCCCGCGTGACTGTCAGCACCGTCGCCCTTACCTCTGTCACCCATGCTGATGTGCCTTCCGTGCCTTTCAGGCCCCACGGGGGCGGTCGGCCGCGGGTCGCCCCGCGGCCGACCATTCACTGATCACGCGCCCCGGACCGGCCGGGGACGGCAGCCGCCTACGAGCCGAGGGCCGTGGCGAACTCGTTGACGAAGTGCTCGCGCTCGAACTCCGCGCCCTGGGGGCCGGAGTCGTCGAGGTAGAGCTTGACGACGGCCACGGCCGCCAGCGCGAAGGTGGCCACACCGGCGTTCGTGTACCCCACGACGTTGGCCACGCCGAGGGCGTTCGCGTAGATCGCGACATTGGCGCCCTGCCACGTCCACCCGGCACCGCTGGCCTGCTCCTGCCAGCCGTCGCCCAGCTGGTCGGCGGAGACCTCCATGAACTCCATGAAGGACTCCGTGAAGTCCATGAGTGCGCGATCGACCTCGTCCGGGTCACCGGACTGGAGCGGCTCGGCGACGAGCGCAGCGAACTCCGGCTCGAACTCCAGGTACGCGTCGATGATCTGGGCGAGCCCCTCGGTGTCGGTGTGGGGCTTGTCCTCGTCGAAGCCGAGGAGGCGCGGAAGCTCGGGGTGGTTCTCGGCGACCGGGCCCTGAGCTGCGAGGAGGAGTTGGAGGACCTCCTGGTCGCTGTAGGCGGCGATCGGGGCGACGGACTCCTTGATCTCCGCACGGCCCGGGTTCTGGTCCACGACCTGCTGCTGGACACCGCTGGGCGCGGTGCCGGCGGTTGCGGGGACGGCGGCGATACCGCCCGTCCCCAGTACGAGACACGCGGCCGTCGAGACGGCGATGAAACGTCTGTTCACCTGGTTCCCTACTGTCGGTTGGTTTCCGCTTCGGACCCGGACCTGTTGGCGACCGAGGTGGCGACGACGAGCAGCACGCACACGGCCAGGAATCCGGATCCGGGCACGAGCAACGCGGCCGGGCCGAGTGTCCCGCTGAGTGCGCCGAACACCGTGAGCGCAGCGGAGAGCAGCGCGATGAAATAACCGGTGAGCGCACCGCCCAGCAGCCAGGGCCCGGCAGCATGGTGCCCCGCCTCCCAAGCCGCGTCCGAGGACGTGGTGGTCCTGGTCCGGATCCCGATCGCGGAATTCCTGTCCAAGGTCCCACTCTTCGTGGCAGCCTTGATGAAATGCAGAACCCCCGAAAGGAACAGCAGCCCTATGGACGCGCTGACAATTCCGCTGAGGTCTTCCACTGACTCAACCTTCCCGCTCTCGGAATCACGAAGAAACACACGGATCCGCCTGGGCGCCGCACGCTTCGCTGTGGGGGCTCTGTGAATATACAAGAACCCCCTCGAACACACTGTGACCGGAGATTCACGCAGAGGAAAAATTAGGGGAACCGGGAACCGTACGCCATGGCCGAACAGGCACTTTCGCCTTCTTCGACCGAACGGAAGGGCGGCCGCGCAGAGAATTCCAGGCCGGTTCCGGCCATTCTCCGGAAGCACAGAACTTTTCGGCGGCCCCGAAGACACGCGCGGCGCAGCCGCCTGCCGGGGCGAGGCAGACCGCTGTGCGGGGGCACCCGCTGAAGGAAGCCCGGTCAGTCCTGGTCGTGCGGGCGGACGGTGCCGGCGTAACCGTCGACCGTGACCGTCTGCCCGTCGTGCAGGGTCTCGGTGGCCCCGCGCAGTGAGATGACGGCGGGGATCCCGTACTCGCGGGCGACCGTGGGGCCGTGTGCGACGGTCGATCCGGTCTCGACCACGAGCGCCGACGCGGTCATGAAGAGCGGAGTCCACCCCGGGTCGGTGGTGGGCGCGACCAGCACGTCGCCCGGGTCGAGGGTGGCGCCGAGCGGATCGCGGATCACCCGCACGCGCCCGGTCGCGGTCCCGGGTGCGGCGGGCACCCCGAGCAGGAGCCCGTCCTCGGCCTCGGGCGGGGGCAGGGCGGCCTCCAGGTCGGTGCCGTCGGACAACAGCAGCGGCGGGACGTGGCGGCGCCGCAGCTCACGGCGGTACTCGGCCTGCCTCCGGGCCACCGTCCCCCGGAGGTCCTCACCCAGGACGGAGCGCTCGGCCTCGGCGAGGTCGAGGAACATGATGTCCTCCGCGCGTTCGAGCCGCCCGCGTTCGACCAGGTCGGCGCCGACTCGCAGCAGTTCCCTGCGGGTCTCGGCGATCGCGTACAGCCACACGAACTTGGGGTACTCGCGCACGCCCCCGAGCCTCCGGGCCCGGTCGAAGAGGAAGTCCGCGACCGCCCCGCGCCACGGGGAGCTCCGGCGCGCACGGGCCACGAGGTCGGTGCGGGTGCGTTCGGCCTCGTGCGCGGCGCGTTCGAAACGGCGGTCCGGTGCTTCGTCGGTGTCGGTGACCCGCAGGTAGTTGGCGAGGAGCCCGAACACCGGTGTCGGGTCCTCGGCCCACCGGGGAACGCCGACGTCGATCTCGGCTGCGCTGCGCTGCCCGTAGCGCTCGAGGAACCCGTCCAGGCCGATGTCGGGAAGGCGCCCCTCGTGGTACCAGGCGGCCAGCTCCTCGGCGTCGTACCCGAGGAAGAGGTCGCTGTGGTCGGCCGCGCGCCGCGACACCCGCCACAGGTCGAGGTCCATCTCGGTGGTGACGTTGTGCGGCATGCCGCGCAGGACCGCCTCGACCTCGCCCTCGTCGGCGATCCCGGCGAGCACGGTGCGGGGCAGCTGCGCGACGGCCAGGCCGGTGTAGACGGGGCCGAGCATCCTGCTCAGCTGAGCCAACGCCCGGTGCTGGAGGGCTTCGGCCCGGTCGAGGCGGGCCCGGGTCTCCTCCGGTTCGGCGGGGTCGCGCACGGTCTCGGCCCGCACTTCTTCGCCCACCTGCAGCAGGTGCCGCCGCGCGCCGTCGGGGTCGACGAGGGAGGCCACGGCGCCGCGCACGAGCCCGGCCACGCGCGGGAAGCTGCGGACGGCGACCCGCGCCACGGTGGTGGGGGCGATGCGCAGCGGCAGGGGGGAGAAGCGCGGGTCGGAGAGCAGGCGTTCGAACGCGCGCCCGGCCCTGGGCCCGTACAGCCCCATGGACGCCGGCAGGGATTCACGGATCCGGCGTGTGCGCACCAGGCGGGTCACGTCGATGTAGAAGCGGCCGCCGATGTCCATGACCGCGGAAGGCACACCCTCGGCGGTGTCACCGCCGATCCCGAGCGTGGTGGCCCAGCTGCCCACGGCCGTCCGGAGCACGGACATCCCCATCGGTGTGAAGGGCCGCAGCATGCCCTGCATGTGGCCGCCCTCGAAGTACACGCGGGTCTCGTCGCCGTGGCGGGGCGGGATCGGGAAGAGGGTGGTGACGGCGCGCGACTGCAGGATCCACCGGGTCCCGGCCGGGCCCAGGGCCCACTCGATGTCGCGCGGGCCGTTCTGGGCGGTCTGCAGCCGTTGCCCGGCCCCGTGCAGGGACTCGACCTCGCTACGGGTGAGGCAGCCGTCGTCGGGGCCGGTGACGCCGCCGTCGGGCGCGCGCACGTAGTGGTCGGGCTGCACGGTGCCGTCGACGACGCCGGTTCCGCGCCCCGGTACGGCGTCGACGACGGTGGTGTCGCGGGTGCCGGTGACGGGGTCGGCGGTGAACAGGACCCCGGCGGTGCGGGGTTCGAGCATGCGCTGCACGACCACCGCCATGCGCACGGAGTCGTCGGGGATGCCGAAGTCGCGGCGGTAGGCGACGGCACGTTCGGTCCAGAGGGAGTCCCAGCAGCGCCCGATCGCACGCACGATCTCCTCGGTGCCCTCGACGTCGAGGTAGGTGTCCTGCTGCCCGGCGAACGAGGCGTCGGGCAGGTCCTCGGCAGTGGCGCTGGAACGCACCGCGACCCGGCCGCCGCCGAGCTCGTCGTAAGCGGCCGCCACGGCCTCCTCGGGGACCTCGCGTGCGTGATGGGCCCCGGTGGTCACACAGAAACCCGGGGGCACGTTCTCGCCGGCGCGCAGGACCTCGGCGAGCCCTGCGGCCTTGCCTCCGACCAGGTCCCGCATACCGGGGGTGATCTCGTCCAGGGCGACGACGTACTCGCTCATGCCCCCATGATCCTCGGCAGCGGGCGCCGTGCCCAGGCTCAGCCCCGGGCGCGTCAACGCGGCATCAGGCGGCCGGGGATCTTGCTACTGGAGCCAATATCAGCGCTGAAGTCGGCTCTGGTAGCAAGATCCTCGAGGTCATGCGCCCTGAGCGGGTCGGGTCCACACGAGGCTGAAGCGCCAGAACAGCAGGCGCCGCACCTGTGCCCCGGGCAGGCGGCGGGCGGCCTCGGCCCGGACCTCCGGCAGGGTCTGCGCAGGGTCGCACATGCGCATGGGCGCCTCGGGCACACCGGGCGGGTCGGTCGGGCGGAACGGGGATCCGGCCAGGCGCAGGCCGGCCCCCATGAACCACTGCGGGAGCAGAGCGGCGGCGGTCGCGGCGAAGTCCGCGGGGTGGGCCTCGCGGTACAGGCCCAGGACGGCAAGCGTCCCGCCCGGGGCGACCGCGTCGGCGAGCCGGTCCAGGGCGGGGCCCAGCGGCATGTGGTGGAGCACGGCCACGGCGGTGACGGCGTCGTAGGCGCGGTGCTCGGTGTCGGCCTCCTCGAGGGGCACGGCACGGTAGCGCACGCCCAGGCGCGCGGGGGTCAGGGCGCGGGCGCGCAGGATCGCGTCGGGGTCGGCGTCGAGGGCGTCGACCTGCAGCCCGCGTTCGGCGAGCGTACGGGCCAGGCGACCCTCACCGCAGCCGACGTCGAGCACACGTGCGGCGTGCTCGGGGAGTCTGCGGATCAGGTGGCCGTGGTAGTGGCTGTTGTGGTCCCAGGCGAGGGGATCGGTCCAGGCGGAACGGGGAGGCCCGTTGCTCATCCGGCCTGGCTCTTGGCCTCCAACGCGTCCATGGCGCTGACGGCGGTCGCGACGTTCTGGTGGACGGGGACCTGGCGGTGCAGACCGACCAGGCGCACGACCTTGGTGACCCGTTCGTTGAGAGCGGCCAGCGAGAGGGCTCCGCCTGCCTCGCGCACCGAACGGTAGGTGCTGATGATGACGTTGAGTCCGCTGGAGTCCATGAAGTCCAGCGCGGACAGGTCCAGGATCAGCCATGGCCCGTGCGCGTCCATGGCCTGCTGGACGTGTTCCCGGAGGTCGTCGGCGGTCGCGATGTCGAGTTCTCCCTCGATCGCGACGATCACGCTGCGGCTCTCCACCCGCGTGCTCAGTCCGAGCCTGTGCACGTTCACTCCTCCCGGCCCCACGTGGCGATGTTGAGGGGTCCCTTGCTTCACCCTATGCAGAACGGGCGACCACGCCCACCGGAACCGGATTCCACTCCCACCTCGTCGGCCCCGGTGCGGGGAAGCGCTCGGCGTGCCCGCTCGATCTGGTAGGTCGTCGGACACTCACGGTATAAGCGAACCGCCGCTTCGGGAATGGTGTCCAGGAAGAAATTTTCGCCTCCTGGACACGAACCCCCGCCGAAGGGGACCGGTATCGCCTGCTCACCGTGGGTCATTTCACGACATGACGCCCGCCCTCGCGGATACCGGTCAGTATTTCAGTCCGCTTCGACCTGTCCTGTACCGCCCCCGTCCCAGGCGTCCCCCGACCCCCGTGCACCATCACGTTGGGTGAAGGCCTCGAGGAGCCGGCGAGCGGCGAGGGTGGCGGTCGTCTCGCCCGAACGCACCTCGTCCTCGGTGCCGGGGATGAGGCCGCTGACGTCGGGATCGCGCAGGAACCCGTCCATGAGCTGGTCGCGCACCTGGTCCCACATCCAGCTCACCCGCTGGCTGCTGCGCCGCCGGTCCAGCTCGCCCGAGGCCGACAGCACGTCGCGGTGCTCCTCGACGGTCGACCACACCCGCTCGAGCCCGTCCCCGGTCATGCCGCTGCAGGTCAGTACCGGTGGTCTCCAGTCGGGGTGCAGCGGCTGCAGCAGCCGCAGCGCACGGGAGAGCTCCCGGGCGGCCTTGCGGGCGTCGTCGGCGTGCGGGCCGTCGGCCTTGTTGACCGCGACCACGTCCACCAGTTCCAGGACGCCCTTCTTGATGCCCTGGAGCTGGTCGCCGGTGCGGGCGAGGGTGAGGAAGACGAAGCAGTCCACCATGTCGGCGACGGTGATCTCCGACTGGCCCACGCCGACCGTCTCGACCAGCACCACGTCGAACCCGGCCGCCTCCATGAGCAGCATGGTCTCCCGGGTCGCCCGCGCCACACCGCCGAGGGTCCCGGCGGTCGGCGAGGGCCGGATGAACGCGTTCGGGTCGGTGGCCAGGCGTTCCATTCGTGTCTTGTCCCCGAGGATGCTCCCGCCGGTGCGGCTGGAGGAGGGGTCCACGGCCAGCACCGCGACCCGGTGGCCGTCGGCGGTGAGCATCGAACCGAACGCGTCGATGAACGTGGACTTGCCGACCCCGGGCACCCCGGTGATGCCGACCCGCTGAGCCTTGCCGGCGTGCGGCAGCAGGCGCACGAGCAGGTCCTGGGCCGCCCGCGTGTGATCGGGACGGCGCGACTCGACCAGGGTGATGGCCCTGGCCAGGGTCGGCCGGTGCCCGGACAGCACACCCTCGGCCAGCGCGGGCACGTCCACGGGACGGCGCCGTCGCGGTGTGTTCGGCGTGGAGGAGGCCACGCTCACTCCCCTTCCCAGTCGCTCGCGGCCGACGGACCCCGGCACGGGCCCCTGCCGTTCGGACGCGGGGTGTTCAGGCCTGCTCCTCGGCCTGCTGGTCCAGCTGGTCGAGCAGGTCGACCGCGGCCTCGGCGATGACGGTCCCGGGCGGGAACACCGCGGCGGCACCGGCCTCGTGCAGGGCCTCGACGTCGTCCGGCGGGATCACACCGCCCACCACGACCATGATGTCGGGGCGGTCCAGCTTCGCCAGCTCCTCGCGCAGGGCCGGAACCAGGGTCAGGTGCCCCGCGGCCAGGGACGACACCCCGATCACGTGCACGTCGGACTCCGCCGCCTGGGTCGCGACCTCCTCCGGCGTCTGGAAGAGGGGACCCACGTCGACGTCGAAACCCAGGTCGGCGAAGGCGGTCGCGATGACCTTCTGTCCGCGGTCGTGCCCGTCCTGGCCCATCTTGGCGACCAGGATGCGGGGGCGCCGTCCCTCGGCCTCGGCGAAGTCGGAGACCCGCTGCGTGACCCGGTCCATGAGCCCCGCGGTGTCGCTGCTGTGCGCCGCCTCGTCCTTGTACACACCCTGGATGGTACGGATCTGCCCCGAGTGGCGGCCGAAGACCTTCTCCATGGCGTCGGAGATCTCACCGACCGTGGCCTTGGCGCGCGCGGCGTCCACGGCGGCGGCGAGCAGGTTGGACTCCAGGCTCTCGTCGGCCTTCGACTCGCGCGAGGCCGCCTCGGACAGCGCGTTCAGGGCCGCGGTCACGGCCTCGTCGTCGCGTTCGGCGCGCAGGCGTTCCAGCTTCTCGAGCTGTTCGGCGCGCACCCGCGAGTTGTCGACCTTGAGGACCTCGATGTCGTCGGGGGTGTCGGGCCGGTACTTGTTGACGCCGATGACCGGCTGGCGTCCGGAGTCGATGCGCGCCTGGGTGCGGGCGGCCGCCTCCTCGATGCGCATCTTCGGCAGGCCCGCGTCGATCGCCGCGGCCATGCCCCCGGCCTTCTCGACCTCCTGGATGTGCTCCCACGCCTTGGCGGCCAGCTCCTGGGTGAGGCGCTCGACGTAGTAACTGCCGCCCCACGGGTCGACCGTGCGGGTGGTCCCCGACTCCTGCTGCAGCAGGAGCTGGGTGTTGCGGGCGATGCGCGCGGAGAAGTCGGTGGGCAGGGCCAGCGCCTCGTCCAGGGCGTTGGTGTGCAGCGACTGGGTGTGGCCCTGGGTCGCGGCCATCGCCTCCACACACGTGCGGGTGACGTTGTTGAACACGTCCTGCGCGGTCAGCGACCACCCGGAGGTCTGCGAGTGGGTGCGCAGGCTCAGCGACTTCGGCTTCGTGCCGCCCAGGTCGCGCACGAGCCGCGCCCACAGCAGGCGGGCGGCACGCAGCTTGGCGACCTCCATGAAGAAGTTCATGCCGATCGCCCAGAAGAACGACAGGCGCGGCGCGAACACGTCCACGTCCAGGCCCGAGCTCTGGCCGGCGCGGATGTACTCGACCCCGTCGGCGAGGGTGTAGGCCAGCTCGAGGTCGGCCGTGGCCCCGGCCTCCTGCATGTGGTAGCCGGAGATCGAGATGGAGTTGAACCGCGGCATCCGCTGCGAGGTGTAGGCGAAGATGTCGGAGATGATCCGCATCGACGGCTGCGGCGGATAGATGTAGGTGTTGCGGACCATGAACTCCTTGAGGATGTCGTTCTGGATGGTCCCCGACAGCTTCTCGGGGGGAACACCCTGCTCCTCGGCGGCGACGATGTAGAGCGCCAGGACCGGCAGCACCGCACCGTTCATGGTCATGGACACGCTCATGCGGTCCAACGGGATCCCGTCGAACAGCTGGCGCATGTCGTAGATGGAGTCGATGGCCACGCCCGCCATGCCGACGTCGCCGGACACCCGCGGGTGGTCGGAGTCGTAACCGCGGTGGGTGGCCAGGTCGAAGGCGACCGACAGGCCCTTCTGCCCGGCGGCGAGGTTGCGCCGGTAGAAGGCGTTGGACTCCTGCGCGGTGGAGAACCCGGCGTACTGGCGGACCGTCCACGGCTGGTTGACGTACATGGTCGGGTACGGGCCCCGCAGGTACGGGGCGATGCCCGGCAGGCCGTCGACGAAGTCCAGGCCCTCGCGGTCGGCGGGGGTGTACAGGGGTTTGACGCCGATGCCCTCGGGGGTCTCCCACTCGAGCGCGTCGGGGGCCTTGCCGGTGCCGGCCTCGACGGCGGCGTTCCAGTCGGCGGCGCCCTCGGCGGAACCGGAGAACTCGGGCGGCTCCGCGGCCACCTGGGACAGGTCCGGGATCATGCCTTTTCCCCCTGTTCACGCGCGGGCTGTGCCGGCGGGTCGGTGTGCAGCAGGTCCACGAGGTCGGTCAGGATCTCCACGGCGTCGCACCCCTGGTGGGCGAAACCGTCCACCCCGGCCTGGCGGTACACGTCGCGGGGTTTGCCGGCGAGCAGCACCCGGCGTGCCCCGGCCCCCTTGAGGGCCCGGGCGGTGTCCTCGGCGTGCTCGGCGTAGAGCTCGTCGGAGCCGCACAGGACCGCGATGCGCGCGCCGGACTCGGCGAAGGCGTGCGCGGCGGCCTCGGTGCCCTCCAGCGGACCGGGTTCGACGGCGGCCACACCCCCGGCGGCCAGCAGGTTCGTGGCGAACGAGGCGCGGGCCGTGTGCGCGGCGACGGGACCGAGCGTGGCCAGGAACGCGGTGGGGCGCTGCCCGGTCGTGCGCTCCTGGGTGTCGGAGCGGTCGCGCAGCGCCTCGAACTCCTGGGCGTAGCGGCGTTCGGGGAGGCCGGACGGCACGGGTGTGCGGGACGGGTCGGTGGGGCGTTCCAGCGGGGTCTCGGCGGCGTCGGGAAACTCGCTGACCCCGGTGAGCGGGGCACGGCGGTGGGCGATGTCGGAACGCCGGCGCTGCCACACGTCGTCGACCCCGGCGCGCAGCACACCCTCGTCGAGGGCGCGGGCGGCACCCCCGGCGGCCTCGATGCGGCGCAGGAACGCCCAGGCCGCCTCGTAGAGGTCCTTGGTGAGCGCCTCGACGTAGAAGGAGCCCCCGGCCGGGTCGATCACACGCGCCAGGTTCGACTCCTCCTGCAGGATCGCCTGGGTGTTGCGGGCGATGCGGCGCGCGAAGTCGTCGGGCAGGCCCACGGCGGAGTCGAAGGGTTCCACGGTGACGGCGTCGGCTCCCCCGATCCCGGCGGCGAAGCAGGCCACGGTGGTGCGCAGCATGTTCACGTGCGGGTCGCGGCGGGTCATCATCGCCTCGGACGTGGTGGCGTGGATACGCATGGTGCGGTGGCGCGGGTCGATCCCGCCGGCGGCCAGGACCTGGTTCCACGTGGCACGGGCCGCGCGGAGCTTGGCGATGCCGGCGAACTGGTCGGCGCCCACGGCGAGTCGGAACTCGATGCGGCCCGCGGCGTCCTCCGGGTCGAGGCCGGCCTCGTGGAGCGCGCGCAGGTACGCGGTTCCGGCGGCGATCGCCCACCCGAGTTCCTGGGCGTCCGATCCCCCGGCACCGTGCACGGGGGTGCCGTCGGCGACGAGGAGGCCCAGGTGGGGACGTTCGCGCGCGCGGTCGACGGCGAAGCGCACGGGCTCGTCCACGTCGCAGGCCTCGCCGGTGCGCGCGGCGGTGCCCAGCGGGTCGATGCCCAGGTGGGAGATGACACGCCCGTCGGGGACCTCGGCGTCGGCGTGCGCGGTGAGGAGGGCGTCGGCGGCCTCGGCGTACTCGTGGCCGGCGGACAGCAGGACCGGCGCGAGGTCGAGGTGGACGTCGGTGAGGGCCTCGCCGAGGCGGTCGGCGGGCAGGCCCTCGCCTCCCACGGAGATCCACAGGGACGCGGCGCCGTTCATGAGGTCGGCGAGCACGCGGCGGCGCAGGACCGCCGGGTCCGCGTCGGTGTGGCGGGCGCGCACGTCCCAACCGGTGGTGACGTTCCCGCCGGCGCGGTAACCCCGTGTGAAGGGGGCGGCGCCCGGGAAACCGGGGTCGGCGGCGGGCGGCTGTGAGGTGTGGAGGGGGTCGATCCCGAACCCGTCGTAGGAGGTGGCGGCCAGCACCGCCTCCGGTGCGTCGGTGAGCCGTTCCTCGTCGACGCCGCTCTTGCGCAGCACACCCGCGACGAGTTCCCGCCACTGCGCGGTCGTGGCTTCGGGGAACCCTTCGGCCAGGTTGGGGGCGCCCGCTGCGGCTGCCCCGCTCTCAGGGAGGTCCATACTCCGGATGGTAGAGAATCACGTTCGGTTTCGGGTGCTCGGGGTCACTGCTGACGCCGTCGCGCAGGCCACCCGTGCGCCGGACGACCCGCGTGTGCACGGCCTGCGGCCGCCCCCGGGAAGTGGGACGCGTCATACCCGCTGCGGGTCAACCGAACCGCGTGTTCGGGGGTCCCACACCACGCCGCGGGCCCGAAGAGGCCGACCTCGATGCCTCGCCAGGGCCACAAGCAGGCCCTGGGCCCGCCCCGGAACACCCCCGCGACCGAGAGACGAAACACGAGCATGACGACCCCCGCACACCGTCACCGCCTGCCCCTGGCCCTGACGGCCGTCGGAGCCGCCCTGGCCCTGGCCGCCTGCGGCGCCGACGAGTCCCCCGACGAGAACGGCGCCGCCCCCGAGGAAGAGCAGCAGGAGGCGACCGTCGACTCGATCGAGTGGCGCAACGCCGAGATCCCCGCCGAGGAACCCGGCGTCCCCGAGGAAGAGCTCCAGGCGATCCTGGAGGAGCGCGGCGACGAACTCACCGAAACTCTGGGTGCGCGCGCCACCGAGGAGCTCACCCGCATGGCAGGCGTGGTGGACCCGGAGGCCGCCACGGAGTGCCCGGACTTCCAGCACGAGGAGGGCGAGGAGTTCACCTGCACCGTCACGTTCCTGGGTGAGGACTTCGACTACGACGTGGTGCTCGGCGAGGTCGGGGACTTCACGACCCAGTACCAGAGCGGGCTGTCGGAAATGCCGGTGGTGCGCGACCACGTGGAGGACTCGATCCGCCACCAGGCAGAGACCGAGGACGTGCACTGCGACATGGAGGAGGTGGAGCCCGTCCCGGTGGACGAACGGGACCAGCTCGACATCGCGTGCCACGCCCTCGTCGACGACGAGGCCGAGGAGTGGGCGGTCGCTCCGCACATGTCCGGCGGGATCGTCGTCGCACCGGACTACGGCTGAGCCCTGAGCGCTTCGGTGGCGCCCGACCACCGGCCCGGGGTGCACCACCCCCACCCTGCATCAACGCAGGGGAACCCCGGAAACTAACCTGGCCCGTGCGGCCGGCCCGTGACCCGGTCACCGGTTCGGCCGCACACCGACCGCCGCACCCACCGCGGCCGTCCCGGCGGCACCCCGCTCGCCGGCCCCCGTTCCATCCCCTTCGCAAGACAACGAGAGGTCCCCCATGATCCAGTCCGCACGCCGCCACCGCCTCGCCCTCGGGCTGGCCGCCGCCGGATCCGCCCTGGCCCTGGCCGCCTGCGGTGCCGACGAGTCCGTCGAGCCCGACGACGGCGCCGCCGAGGAGGCCGCCGTCGAAGAGGAAGAGGACGCGGACACCGAGGCCGACTCCGGCGGCGACGGGTGGAACAAGGCCGAGGTCCCGACCGACCCGCCCCGCCTCGACGAGGAGGACCTGCCCGACGAGGAGCCCGACAGCGAGCAGGAGCTCTCCGACCAGATCGCGTGGGCGGCCTTCAAGGACGTCGCCGAGATGGCCGTGGTCGTGGACGAGGACGCCGACTGGCAGTGCCCCGACATCGAGGGCGACGAGGGTGAGCAGGTCACCTGCACCGTCACCTACTTCGGTGAGGACTACGACTACGAGGTCACCATGGAGGGTGGCGGCGGCTTCATCGTCAACTACCAGGCGGAGCTGCCCGAGGGCCCGCTCGTGCGGGAGGCCGCCGAGGACGCCGTCCGTTACTCGGCCGAGGCCGAGGAGGTGCGCTGCGACATGGACGAGGTCGTGCGCACGCCGCTGGACACCGACGACGTCGCCCAGTGCAAGGCGCTCGACGCCGACGGCGAGGAGCTCGACTACACCGTCGACGTAACCACCTACGGGACCGTGACCGCCACGCGCGACCACTGATCCCGGACCTCAGCGCGACGGCCCCGCCCCACGGCGGGGCCGTTCCTGTTCCCGGGGTCCCCCGTGCCCGGGGCCGGGCTCACCCGCAGTTGGTGCCGTTGCGCACGACCCATTCGTCACCGATGGTGCCGCCCCAGTCGACGCACTCGCCCGCGGCCTCCAGGTACACGGGCCCGGCGTAGGTCGTCCACTCCCCCGGGTCGCGTTCCCACTCGGCCTGCGAACCCGCCTTGAGTACGGCGTCCATCGGCATCTCAGCGCCCACGTCCTCCCGGATCACGACCACGCAGTTCTCGCCGTTGTCGTTGTTGTAGGTGAGGTAGACGGTGCCGCCGGGGATCGCGGCGCTGTTCACCACGTTGTAGCCGTCCCCGCAGACGCCGTTGTAGGGCGCCGAGGCCAGGGCGGGGGATGTGTTGGCAAACACCGAGGCCGCCGCGAGGGCGACCCCGAAGGAGAGCCGGCGTATGAGGGGGCTGTGCACTACTGCGCCTCCCAGGGCGGGGTTCCGGTGCCGCTGTTTTCGTGGTGCTCGACGATCTCGGTGATGGTGACGGTCCCGTCGGCGTCCTCGGTGTAGGTGACCTCAGCTGAGATGGTCCTGGTCCCGGTGTTGACATAGCCGGTCAGATCACTCGGGGTGGAAGCCACCGTGCCGGCGTCACCGTTGCCGACACTGCCGCCCTCCGCCTGGCAGAAGCTCCACGCGCACATCACGGTGGCGTCGTCGGCCACGCCGTACATGCCACTGCCGTTGGCCGGCTGGAACGCGACCACGTGGGTGCCCGACGGCGGCGACCCACCCGCGTTCACACCCGCGCCGACCGTCGCGACGGTGGTGACCGGGTCGGAGCCGCCGTCCTCGTCCTCCGGGTCCTCAGAGGCCTCTTGGGTCGCCCCTCCGCCTTCGGCGGTGTCGGAGGGACCCTCCGAAGGCCCTTCCGAGGCAGTGACGGCACCCTCCTCGTCGGGTTCGGTTCCGGAACCGCTGCCCTCCGAACCGCTGTCCTGGCCCCCGAACCAGGCCGCCACCGGCAGGGACCCGAGATGGCCCGAGGCGGCCGCGGCCCCCACCCCCACTGCGGCGAACAGCAGCAGGACGGCCGCCACCGCGGCGGCCATGCGGCCCTTACGCCGCGTGCGGGACCGCTTCGGCACCGCGACGGTGTGTTCCTCGGGGGTCCGCACCCCGTGCCACGTGGCGTGCAGGGAGGCGGCCACAGCGCTGCCCGCCGCCACGGGCGACTCGATGGGTTCCAGGGGCCGTCCCAGACGGGCGAGCTGCATCACCGCGATGACCAGGGCCATGGCGCTGGGCCGCTGCGACGCGTCCTTGGCCAGGGCCCGTGCGGCCAGGTCGGCGAGCGGTCCGGTGAACCCCTCCATGTCGGGCTCACCGCTCATCACACGGTGGGCGACGGCCGCGGGGTCACCTCCGCCGAAGGGCGGCCGGCCCGTGGCGGCGTAGACGACCAGGGCGCCCCAGGCGAAGATGTCGTCGGCGGTGCTCACCGGCTCGCCCCGGTAGTGCGC
This sequence comes from Nocardiopsis coralli, assembly GCF_014892575.1. Classification (GTDB taxonomy): domain Bacteria; phylum Actinomycetota; class Actinomycetes; order Streptosporangiales; family Streptosporangiaceae; genus Nocardiopsis; species Nocardiopsis coralli. Next base: position 200,594 of record NZ_JADBGI010000006.1, read on the forward strand.
CGGGCTGATCCACCCCGACGAGCCCAGCACGGAACCCGTACGGGTCAGCGCGGTCTGGTCGAGCGCCCGCGCGATACCGAAGTCGAGTACCCGCGGCCCTTCGGGGGACATCACGATGTTGGCCGGCTTGAGGTCGCGGTGGACCACGCCAGCTTCGTGGATCTGCGCCAGTGCCTCGGCGATGCCCACCGCGACCCCGTGGAGGAGCGCCTCCGGCAGCGGACCCTTGTTCTCCCGAAGGTAGGAGTTCAGGGTCAGCCCCCGCACCAGAGGGGTCGCCAACCAGGGACGGTCACTGTCGGTGTCGGCATCCAACAGGGGCACCGCGCAGGCACCGCCCACCCGGGAGAGCATCTCGACCTCGCGGGTGAACCGGCTCCGGAACTCCGGGTCGGTGGCGTACTCGGGGTGGATCACCTTGACCGCGACCAGGGCACCGTCAGGCCCCTGCGCCGCGTACACGACCCCCATGCCCCCAGCCCCCAGGCGCTTGACCAGGCGGTAGGGGCCGATGTCAGCGGGGTCACCGGGGGTCAGGTCGGTGGCCGTCGCAGGCATCTGCACGGAGGTGTGGACAAGGCTCATGGGTCTCACAGATGCGGGGGTTGGTCGGAGGGCACCGGGGGAAGCCGGTCGTCCCGGACAGAGCGGTCCGGCGACAGCATCGTAGCCAACTGCAGACGCGGCCCGGAGCCCGGCCACCCTCCCACGCACCGCGGCCCGGAGCCCCGGGTGTGGCCGGTTCCGGCCGTCAGGCGCGGGGCTTCCGGGGCTCAGCCGTGCTGTCCGTTGCGCTGCTCGCGCTGGACCGAGGCGGCGTGCTTGTACTTGACGGCGTCGACCGGGAACGGGGTCTGCAGGGCACGGGGGTCCATACCCTCCTCGACGAGCGCGGGGAAGAGCTCGTCCATGCTGTCGCACCGTGCGGTGATGTACTTGCGGTCGCCGGTGACGATCTCGATGCCCGTGCCCTGCTTCCCGTTGGTGAGGTTGGGGCCCATGCGCCACACGTCGCGCCGGGTGAACTCGGCACGGCCGATGTAGGCGATCGCGCGGGTCGGGACCTTGAAGGTGCGGCGCCCGTTGCTGACCTCGAGAACGCCGCGCTTCAGTTTCACCTCGACGGCGGTGCAGACCAGCATCACGCCCAGGAGCATCACCGAGACGAAGATGACGAAGAGCATGAACCACCAGGGCGCGTCGTCGTCGGTGAACACGACGTACGTGCCTGCCAGGAAGAACAGCGCGGCGGCGATCTGCCCGCCGAGGCGGTAGATCGGGTTGGTGACGACACTGGCCTCGTGGCGGACGCCGTTGTCGGCGGTCTGGGACTGCTGGGGATTCTGGGCAGGTTGGTTCATCAGGGGTTCCATGGGGATCGAACAGCAGTGGAGCCGCCCGGGACGGTGGGGGCCGTGGGCAGTTCCGGGGACCGGTCAATCCTAGGAATACTCGGTGCCGGGGCGGGAACCCGGCTTCCGGTGACCCGTTCCGGACCCCAGCACACCATGATGTGCTGGGGCGGTCGATCGGGAGCGAGCGGGTGGAAGAGGACACGGTGGAGGCTGAACCCCTGAGTCTGCCGCGCCGGGAGGCGCGGTCGCGGCGGTTCCGGATCAACAACTGGGTCCAGGACCGGCCGTACGTGTCGTGGCCGCTGGGGATGTTCGGTTTCCTTCTACCTCTCCTGGCGCTGGCGTCGGCCCCGAAGTGGGAAGGGGTCTTCGAGCCGGGCAGCCCGGCGTTCCCGCTGATGGTCCTCCTGCAGCTGGTCGCCGCGCTCGTGCTCATGCCGTTGGTCTGGCGGGCCGGGCACTACCCGCGATACCTGGCCACCAGCACGAGCCAGAAGTACACCCGGCCGGGCTGGGACGCCGGACGCATGTTGGCCGAGACCGGCGGGGTCGCCCGGATCCTCGACGGCCACATGGAGCTCGTGCACGGCTACGCCGGCACCGTGGAGGATCACGGCACTGCCCGGGAGCGGCGCAGGGCCGCCCGCCTCGTCGAACGCGCCGCATGGGGGCAGCGCCGCATCCACTACCTGGCCGAAGGGCGCGACCGCCCGAAAAAACGGCGCGCGGAAGGCGAATACGCACGCAACAGCCGTGCGGTCGGCGCCTGGACCAGTGCCCAACGCGAGGAGCACCGTATCGAGCGCACCTTGATCGTCCTCGACCGGATGGCGGCCGGGGCGCGTGCCCGCAGTCCGGAAGCGGGGGCCCCGAGGCCGGTCACAGCCCGGTGTGCGCCCGGTTCCACACGGCCTTGACCAGTCCCAGGGCGAAGGCCAGCGCCATGAGCACGGCCGAGCTCCGCAGGATGAACTCCATCAGCACGTCCTCGGAGCTGGGCCCGCCGTGCCTGCGGTCCCACTCGGCCCCGTCCCGGTGCATCTGCTCCAGGGCGGGGTGCACGTACAGCTGCACCGACTGGCGCAGGAGCTCTTCGGGCGGGTATTGCTCACCCTCCGCCTCGGAGCTCCACTCGGCCAGTTCGATCGCCTGATTGCCCTGAACCGAGGAGGCGTTGAGGTCGCCGTCCCAGTTCAGGTGGAAGAAGGTCCCCCCGAGGCCGGTCGCCGCGCGCGCCCGCATGGGCACCAGGTGGGGCGGGGACTCGAAGTCGCCGACCACGACGTGGACCGGTTCGCTGCCCTGCTCCGCGTGCGTACGGATCCGGTCCGGGAGGTCACCGTCGAAGACACCGTCCTGGTCACCGCGGACCAGGACGGGGTGCTGTTCGAGCTCGTCGGTGAACCCGGCGAATCGGGCCTCCTCGGACTCGGACGCGGGCGGTTCCGGTGACGCGGTCGCGGTGCCGGCCGGTGCGTCCTCGTCCGCGTCGTCCTTCTCCGGCAGGAAGGAGAGGCCCCAGGTGAGCAGGCCGATCAATACGGCACCACCGAACACGGTGGGGATGCCGATCTTCACGATCCGGAGCACGCGGTGTTCCCAGCTGTGGTCGTCGGGGCAGGAGGAGGGAGGACTCGGAGCGGTCGCCGAGGGTCAGTACCAGAGCCAGGGCGCCGGGCGCTCCTCGCCTGTGGCCGGGTCGCGCCACAGACGCGTCGGGGCGTTGCGCTCCTCGTGGGCGATGTTGCCCGCCTCGTCGAAGTGGCGCTCGATGATGCGGTTGCCCAGGGCGTCGAAGATGGTCTGGCGCACCAGGCGGGCCTGGGCGCCCCACTCGTTCCACGGACCGATCTTGCCGTACGCGTGGTGCAGCATCCCCTGCAGGACGAGCTCACCCGAGCGGTCCCACTCCCACACCGGGCCCTCCTCGCGGCCGTCGAGCACGAGGCGGACCCGTCCACGACCACCGTCCTCCGCCGTGGCGACGAAGCCCCAGTACGGCGCGCCGCCGACCACGAACATCTGTTCCGTCTCGTTCCAGTCGATACGGCGCGTGGGATGGAACCCGGTGGTGTTCCGCGGCGGATGGTCCCCGAACCACGGCAGACCCCCAGTGCTCGTGATCCCCGGTCCGCCCTGACGCCTTTCCGAAACCAGCCGGCCATCGGTGTCCCACTTCCGGGCGATGCTCACACCCCCCGGTTGCCAGTTGATGCTCTCCTTGACCAGGCGGCCGTGCTCATCCCACTCATAGAGCCCGCCGATCGAGACGTTGCCGATGGCGAAGGCCCCGAATTCCGGCAACGTCCCGGATTCTTCGCGCACGTAGTACCCAGCGCCGGCCTTGGTTCCGCGGAGGAGGGTCAGAACCTCGATCTCCCCGTGGTCGGGGTCGACGCTGTACCCGGAGAACGGCTCCCCCTCGAACTCGGCCGAGAATTCGTCCAGGAAGTGCAGATCGCTCTCCTGGGCCCAGACGAGGTTCAGGGGCCGCTTGGTGTGTTCAATCCGTGCGGGCGGCATTTCCGGGCTCTGGACGCCCCCGTTCCAGGGCAGGAGGTGGGCGAAGTCGCACACGGCGATCGCCGAGAACCCGAAGTACCAGAGCTTGTGCAGGCTCCACGCGAGCTTGGCGACCGAATGGTCCAGGCTCACCCCGTCCGCGGGTTCGACGTCCACTCGGAGCGGCCAAGTGTGGAAGTCGTCCTGCCGTTCCGCAGGGCCCGTGCGGCCTTCGTTGTCGTGGATCTCCACGGTGAAGTCGCCGTTCGTCAGCCGGTTGCCTTCACGCAGGGACCAGAAAGCCGCCGCGAGGAGCCCGATGACCTTCGTCTTCTCCGCGCCGGCCACGTAGATCGTGGCCCGTGGGTCGGGCGGACGGTTCACCGGTCACCTCCGTGTACCGGCGCCCCGACCCGGTCGAGATCCATGTCCACGAAGAGCTCCTAGCTCGGGTCGTCGTCGGGGGAAGGCTCCTCGTCCTCGCCGTCCTCCGGGGGCGGGCCGACGACGAAGCGCTGGCGGTCCTGGACGAGGATCGCGTGCCCGGTCTCGGTCACGGCCTCCACGCGGGCGGAGAGCTCGTCGTCGACGACGTCCATGGTGACGGCGTCGAGCACGAGCTGCGGGTTGCCGTTGTCGTCGCCGCGCTGGTCGCCGTAGACGAACCCGTCGAAGGCGAAGGCCGGGGAGATGGCGGTGTCGTCGTCCTCCAGCCCCCAGAGCTCCTCGCCCTCGGCCAGGTCGACGGCGATGAGGGAGGCCTCGCCGCTGGCCTGCTGCAGAAGCAGGGTCCCGGTCTCCTCGTCGTAGAGGCTGCCGGTGGCGCCGGACGGTGCGAAGGGTTCCGCGGCCGGGTTGGTGCCGGGTTCCCGCAGGCTCCAGGCGGTCTCGCCGGTGGCGGGGTCGTGCGCGGAGAGGGTGGAGGGCGCCTCGGGCTGGGCCCACCGCAGCAGGAGCAGCTCGTCGCCGTCTTCCTCGGCCTCCCCGTCGTCCTCTTCGCCATCGGCGGCCTCGTCCTCTGCGGGCAGCGTGTACCGGCCGAGGATCTGCGGGACCGCGCCGGCGGCGGTGTCGGGCAGGCCGAGCTCCTCGTCCTCGCCGGTGACCGACCACAGTTCCTCGCCGGCCTCGTCGGCGTCGAGGGAGTGGGCGTGCAGGGAGGTCTCACCATCGCTCAGCAGCACGGTGTCGTCCCAGGCGGCCACCGGAACGCCGAGGGGCGGGTCCTCCTCGTCGTCGGGGGTGTCCCCGTCGCCGTCCTCCTCGGAACCGTCCTCGTCGTCGCCGTCCGTGTCCTCCGGCAGCTCGAAGTCGTAGCTCCACAGCTCGTCGCCGTCGGTGTCGGAGACGGTGAAGGCGCCCTCGGGCTCGTCCTCCGACCAGCCGTCCGGTTGCTCGACGACCAGCCCGTCGAGGTAGGCGTCGTCGGGGTCGTCGGCGCTCCACACCTGTTCACCGTCGGGGCCGAGCACGAAGGGCACGTCGTCGGTGTCGGCCATGAGCAGGACGGGGTCGCCGTCGGCGTCGGAGGCGAAGCCGCGGAACCCGGCCTCCCCCTCCCACAGGGTCTCGCCGGTCGCGGCGTCGTGCAGCAGGTGGCGGTCCTCGCCGTCGGAGCTGATGAGGAACGCACCGTCGACGGGGCTGATGCGCACGCCCTGCCCGTCGTCGAGCATGGGGTGCACGTCGGCGTCCTCGCCGTGCAGGTGGCGCAGGACCTCGCCCTCCAGGCCCGGGGGAAGCTCGCCCCGGAACTCGGTCGGCGGGGGCGAGGGTTCGGCCTCACCGTTCTGCGGTTCCGCCGGCTCGGGGTCGCCCGTGCAGCCGGTGACCAGCAGCATCGCGATGCCACAGGCGAGGGGCACGCGTGCGCTGCGCATGGACGTTTACTCCCCACGAACGATGACGTAACACGCCAAATCCTAAGCCGCTCGGCGGAGAACGGACACACACCGGTTCCCACTCGTTACCGCCCCTTCATCGGGGATCCACTACGCGGCAACGCATCCGGGGCAGGACCCTAGGGTTCGACCTCCACGACCGTGGTGCCCTTCACCTCGTGGTCGGCCTTGCCGCCGGTGATCTCGGCCAGCCACACCGCGAACCCGTCGAGCTCGTCCTCGGGCAGGGCGACCTCGATGCGTACGCGTGCTTCGTAGGCGACCTCGCGCACGGTGTAGGAGGAGTCGCGCAGATCGCTCTCCAGGCGCCCGCCGAGCACGTAGTCGGCGTGCACGTCCACGAGCAGCAGGGTACGGCGTTCCAGCACGCCGAACTCGTCGACGGCGGCCGACACCGAGTTCCCGTAGGCGCGGATCAGCCCGCCGGCGCCGAGCTTGACCCCGCCGAAGTACCGGGTGACGACGGCGACGGTGTCGGTGAGGGAGCGGTGGCGCAGCACCTCGAGCATCGGTACGCCCGCGGTGCCCCCGGGTTCCCCGTCGTCGCTGGAACGCTGCACGGAACCGTCGTCGCCGAGCACGTAGGCCGTGCAGTTGTGGTTGGCGCTCCAGTGCTCCTTGCGCCGGTCGGCGATGAACGCGCGGGCGGCGTCCTCGCTGTCCACCCGTTCCAGGGCACAGATGAACCGGGACTTCTTGATCTCGGTCTCGTGCTCGCCGCCGCGTCTGATGGTTCGCATGTCGCCTGTTCAACGTGGGTCGTGGGACTCGATCCAGTCTGCCCGATCCCGCCGCCGCACCGTTCCGGCCCGGCCCCGGCACACGGCGGCTCCCCGCCCGCTTCGGGACGGGGAGCCGTGGCGGGGTCAGAGACCGAAGACCCAGTACACGGCCGTGTACATGGTCCCGAGTACCAGGAACAGTGCGATGAGGTTCAGCCAGAGACCGGCCTTGACCATCTGCCCGATGCGCACGTACCCGGTACCGAACACGATGGCGTTCGGCGGGGTGGCCACCGGAAGCATGAAGGCCAGGCTCGCGGCGAGCGCCGCAGGCACCACCAGTGTCAGGACCGGGAGGCCCAAACCGACCGCGACACCGGCCATCACCGGGATGAAGATCGAGGCGGTCGCCGTGTTGCTGGTCAGCTCGGTCAGGATCAGCACGATCGCGGTGACGAGCAGAATGAAGACCCAGCCGGGGATACCGCCGAGCGCCTCGACACGCTCACCCACCCACAGACTCAGCCCGCTGGAGCCGAACTGGGCGGACAGGCTCAGGCCGCCGCCGAAGAGCAGCAGCACACCCCACGGGAGCTTGACCGCCTGGTCCCAGTCGATGGCGCGCACGCCGCGGCGCCCGTCGACGGGGAGGATGAACAGGATGACGGCGGCGGCGATCGCGATCCCGCCGTCGGTGAAGTTGGCGAGCCAGGGCAGGGCACCGCCGATGCCCTCGGTCTCGGCCAGGAGCGGGATGAAGATCCACGCCAGGGCGGTGCACACGAACACGGCGAGCACGGTCCACTCACCGCGCGACATCGGGCCGAGGCCGCGCAGTTCTTGCCGGATGTGGGACCGGGCCTCGCCGAGGTCCTTGGTCTCGGGCCGGTAGACGAACTTGGTCAGCACGACCCAGCAGACGACGAGGAAGACCGCGGCGAGCGGTGCACCGACGAGCATCCACTGGCCGAAGCCGAGGCTGATGTCGTGTTCCTGCGCGAGGTAACCGGCCATGAAGGCGTTGGGCGGGGTCCCGATGAGGGTCGCCACGGAGCCGATGGAAGCGGAGTAGGCGATGCCCAGCATGAGGGCGGTCGCGAAGTTGGCGTCGGTGCGGCCGTCCCTGAGCTGGGTGACGAGGCCGATGACGGCGAGGCCGATGGGCATCATCATCATGGCGGTCGCGGTGTTGGACACCCACATGGTGATGAAGGCGGTGGCGAGCATGAAGCCGCCGATGATGCTGACCGGCCCGGTGCCCACGGCGGCGACGATGGCGAGCGCGACCCGTTTGTGCAGGTTCCAGCGCTGCATCGCCAGTGCGATCACGAACCCGCCCATGAACAGGAAGATGATCTCGTTGGCGTAGGGCGCGGTGACATCGTCGATGGAGGTGTCCTCCAGGACGATGGGGAAGATCGCGAGCGGCAGGAGCGCGGTGGCCGGCAGCGGTAGCGCCTCGGTCATCCACCACACGGCCATGACGACGGCGATCGCGGCGACGACGGAGGCGTTGGCGGACAGTTCGTCGCTCGGCATCATCGATCCGTCGTCGCCCTCGATGGGCAGCGGGATCTCGGGCATCGCCAGGAAGGCGGCCAGTCCGAGCAGAGGGCCGAGGAAGAGGCCGATCATGCGGCGCACGATGGTGTTGCGTTCCGGTTGTTCGGCGGCGGCCGAGGCGCCTGCTCCGGCGTTGTTGTCGTTGTTTTCGGTGTTCTCCGGCGTCGGGGGATCCGATGGCTGACTCACGCTTCACACCCTTCAATGTGACATCCGTTACATAATTCACCCCCGCTTGCGCAGCGAAACCCCGGCTCGCACCCCGAATCCGAACCGCAACCCGCCCCCCGTGAGCCACACCGAGCGCGACCGATAGCATCCGGAGCGTCGCACCCGAGGGTCCGAACGGGGTGCACACCCCTCACTCGGAGCCTCGGCGCCAGAACTTCCGCACCCATAGTTAAGTCATTCCTACCGTGGGTAACATCGCGGACAGCCGTCGAGAAGACACCGGGAGTCCCGCCATGCGCACGATCCAGGTCGCCACCGGCCTCGCCCTGACCGCACTGCTCGCCGCCGGGTGCTCGGAGGGCGACCCGGACGCCGACGGTGCCGCCGGCGAGGAGGAGTCGGTCGCCGAGCCCACGAGCTCGCCGAGCGTGACCGCCGCGACCTTCCTTCCCCCCGGCGAGGGCGCCGGCGCGGTCACCTACGACGAGGAGGCCGTGCCCGAGGGCGCCACCGCCGACGTGCAGGTGCGCACCGGCGAGGAGGCGACACAGGTCGAGGTCACCGTCACCGGGCTGGAGGCCGACCGCGACTTCGGCGCCCACGTGCACACCGAACCCTGCGGCGACGACCCCGACGACTCCGGCCCCCACTACCAGGACGAGCTCGACCCGGAGGCCGACGAGGACAACCCGTCGGTCGACCCCGAGTACGCCAACCCCGACAACGAGGTGTGGCTGGACTTCACCACCGACGGCGGCGGCAACGCCGATGTGTCGGCGACCGTCCCGTGGGAGTTCCGCGAGGGCGACGCGCAGTCCGTCGTGCTGCACGAGGAGCACACCGCCACCCACCACGGCGAGGCGGGCCAGGCCGGCGACCGTCTGGCCTGCGTGACCGTCGAGTTCTGATCCGCGGGCAGGAGAGCTCCGCCGACGGATCGACCGGTGCCCGGGGCCGCGTGGTCCCGGGCACCGCCGTGTCTGCGGACCCTTCTGCGGACTCGGGTCAGTCGGGCAGCACCCGGCGCAGCACCAACCGCTCCCCGAGCGCCCACGCCGTGGACACGAGCAGGTAGAGCCCTGCCGCGAGCGGGACGAACGCGGCGATCACCGCGGTGGCGTAGGGCATGTAGGTGAGGAACCCCGGGATCTGCGGCTGCCCCTCGACGGCCGTGGCGGCGTTGGCGCGCACCGTCGGAAGCATGACGTAACGCCGCTGGGCCCAGGCGACCAGGGCCAGGAGGGCGATGAGTACCGCGAAGACCGGTTCCGGCGCGAGCCCCTGGGAGAGCGGGCCGAGGCTCGCTCCGAGCTCGACGCCGCCGAAGGTGTGGGACAGCAGGGGTTCGTCGCCCCCGGCCGCGCCGATGAAGACGCCGTACAGGGCCAGGACCACGGGGAGCTGCACGAGCGCGGGCAGGCACCCGGCGAAGGGCGAGGACCCGGCCTCGGCGTAGACCCTGCGCTGTTCGGAGACCATCTTCTGCGGGTCGTCGCGGTGCTGCGATCCGATACGCGCCAGCTCGGGTGCGATGCGCGCGCGGACCTTCTCGGCGCGCACCTGGGAGACGCCCACGGGGACCAGGAGCAGGCGCACACCCACGGTCAGCAGGACGACGGACAGCCCCGCAGCGGCGGCGGGGACGGCGGGTGTGAGCAGTGCGGTGAGCGCGGCCAGGGCCGAGGAGACCAGGTCCATGGCGGCCGCGACGGGAGCAAGACTGTACAAGGGTGAGGCCCTTCGTCCGGAACGTTCATGACGGGACGTCGGGCCGCTCGTCGGCCGCCCCTCGGCGCGCGCAGGCGCGTGGGCGCAGGCGTGCTGGCGCTACGCGTGCACGGCGGTACCGGGGCACGGCGTGTGCGCGGGGAGAGGGGCGGCGGAGACCGGCAGGGGTCAGCGAGCGGCCGGGAGGGCCGCTCCGGGTGCCCGGGGACGGGGTTTGCCCGCGGTGTCGGGTGCGCGGTAGGTGACGACCGGGAGGCGGTCGGACCTGCGGCGCATCGCTCTGGCGGCGTCCGCGGCGGCCTCACCGGTGGGCCAGGGCGCCAGGCCCCTGACGAGGTACAGCGCGAGGCAGGCGGTGGCGGCGGCCGCGACGACGGCGAGGCTCCCGGGGGCGAGCGCGGCGACGGCATCGAAGGGCTGGGTCCCCAGGGTCAGGAACTCCATCACGAGGAGGAGGGCGTGGTACACGGTCCCCTCCTTCCGGGCCGTTCGGTGCCCGTGGCGATGGCGCTCGGAAGAAGAATTCTATGCGCCACGGGGGACCCTGCCAACGGGCGGTGACCGGAGAAATTGGCCGACACTCCGCCCGAGCTGCGCCTCTTCCGGTCACCCCTGTAGCTAAATGACACAGAGTAACCAACTCCGTGCGCGCCTGGGGCCTCCGTGCCCGGAAGGCCCGGCAGAAAAGGGGAACCCCGTGCCGATTCGCCCTGCGAACCTCGCCACCATGTCCGCCACCATCGCCGGCGCGATCTCGGGGATGTCGAACAAGGACGACAAGGAGACCACGGTCCGCATCGTCTTCGAGTCCGGGCACGAGCAGCTCGTCGAGAACGGCGGCTGCCGCCCCCTCGAGACCGGCCAGGGCGGTGTCGTGACCATCGACAGCGACAGCAAGGTGCGGTTCGCGCTGTTCGCCGGGACGAGCTGCCAGGGCAGTCGGGCGCTGGCCTCCGGGCACGGCTCCGTCACCTTCGGCGACCCGGTCCTGGCCGGCGCGGTCGTCATCGGCTGACGGGGCGGCGGGCGCGGGTCGGCTCCCCACCGGTTCCGCGCCACCGCCGGCCCCGCCGAACAGGTTCCCCGGTTCCCTTCCCCCGACCGTTCTCCCCCGTCCCCACCGCCGTCGCCGCCGGACGGCCGTGCGGGTTTCCCCGTTCCTCCGGACTCGCCCCGGTCAGGGGCCGTTGTGGCGCACCGAACGCCCCGGCAGGCGGTCGGTGCGTTGTCCGTCGCGCACGGTGAACTCCCCGGCGACCAGAACGTGTTCGATACCGACGGGCGTGCGGCGCGGGTCCTCGAAGGTGGCGCGCGCGGCGACGGTGTCGGGGTCGAACACGACGAGGTCGGCGACGGCCCCGGACTGCACGGTGCCCCGGCCGGAGAGCCCGAGCCGGGCGGCGGGGCGCGAGGTCAGGTGGCGCACGCACTCCTCCAGGGTGAGGATCCCGAGCTCGCGCACGTAGTGGCCGAGGTAGCGGGGGAAGGTGCCCCACCCGCGCGGGTGCGGCCGCGCTCCCACGAGGATCCCGTCGCTGCCGCCGGTGTGGGCGCCGTGCCGCATGATCGTGCGGATGTTCTCCTCGTTGCCGACGTCCAGCAGGCACCCGCTGCGCAGGCGGTCGGCCACGAGCAGGTCGGCGTAGAGCTCCCCGGGGCTGCGGCCGTCCTCCCGGGCCAGGTCGGCGATGGAGGAACCCACGGTCCAGGAGAGCGCGGGGTCGGTGACGCCGGTGACCACGATGGTGCGCCAGTCCAGCGGGACGCCGTGGTTGCCGTCGGTGCCCTCGGCCTCGATCTCGTGCAGGATGCGGGCGCGCACGGCCGGGTCCCGCAGGCGTTCCAACGTCATCTCCGTGCCGCCCGCCTGCGCCCAGCTCGGCAGCGGCGCCCCCAGGTAGGTGGCGCTGGGACCGTACGGGTAACTGTCGAGCGTGACGTCGAGGCCGTAGCGCACGGTCGCCTCGTCGACGGCGTCGAGGACCTCGGACGCCCGCCCCCGGTTCTGCGGGAAGTTGACGTGGCAGTGGGCCAGGTGGACGGGGATCTGGGCGCTGCGGGCCACGTCCAGGCACTCCTGGTAGGACTCCACGACCCGCGAACCGTAGTTGCGGTGGTGGGGGCAGTAGTAACCGCCGGCCTCGCGCACGGGCGCCAGGAGCGCGACGATCTCGTCGTCGGTGGCGTACATGCCGGGTGTGTAGGTCAGCCCCGTGGAGAGCCCGTGTGCGCCCTCGGACATGCCGCGGGAGACCATGTCGCGCATGCGGTCGAGCTCGCGGCGGGTGGGCGGGCGGTCCTCGTTGCCGACCACGGCCGCACGCACGTTGCCGTGCGGGACGAGGACGGCGGCGTTGACGGCGGCCCCCGCGTCGATGCGGTCGAGGTACTGGCCGATGCCGCGCCAGTCGCGGTCCAGGTCGGGGCTGCCGTTCCACCCCGCGAGGCGTTCGAAGAGGTCGTCGGCGGTGGCGTCGGTGACGGGCGCGTACGCGAGCCCGTCCTGGCCGAGCACCTCCAGGGTGACGCCCTGCGCGACCTTGGCGCTGTGGTCCGGGTCGGCCAGGACGGCGAGGTCGGAGTGGGCGTGCATGTCGATGAAGCCGGGGGCGACGACGAGTCCGCCGATGTCGACGACGGAACGGGAGACGCTGTCGGTCCGTCCGGGGGCGGCGACGTGGGTGATGCGTCCGCCCCGCAGGACGAGGTCGGCGCGCCGGGCGGGTGCGCCGGTGCCGTCGACGACCAGTCCACCGGTGAGCACGGTCTCGGGCTGCACTGTTCCTCCGTTCGGGTGCGGCACCCGGGGACCGCGTCCGCCGGGGGCACGGCACCGCAGCGGGTGCGCACCGCTGTGGGCTCCGACCTGGCCAACATCCTGGTGGAGATCGGCTTCGGGGCCAAGCTCCGCGGCTGAGCGTCGCAGCGACCGGTCGCGGAGCTGCGTGGGTCCCTGCCCCGGTGCGTCCGCGACCACGCGACCTGCCGTTTTTCGGACACTCCGGGATTTCTTCAGGAATCCGAGCCATGTCCGAAACCAAGCAGGTGCCCCAGGTGTCCCACGCAGTGTTCCCCCGTAACGACGAGCACAGCAGAAGAGGCACGACCCATGATCATCTGGACCGGTTGGGGCATTCTCGTCCCCGGGTTCATCTTGCTCGGCGCCGCCGGACTGGGACTCGCGGCCGAAGGAACCTTCGGTGGTGACGCGGGTTTCTTCGGCGCGGCCACCGGCATCCTGCTCTCGGCGGTGCTGATCTTCCTGGTCGGGCGCAAGCTCAACAAACCCGAGCAGGGTTTCCACCCCAAGACCGGTGAACCCGTCGTGTACCGCAACCGGCACACGTTCTTCTTCATCCCCATGCAGTACTGGGCCGCGGTCGCCGCCGTACTCGGACCGGTGATGGGGGTCGCCGCAGCGGTCAACGTCTGACACCTCGACGGCGGCGCGGCGGAGCCGGGTACTCAGGCCGCGTCGCCGTCCTCGAAGTCCTTCAGGCACAGTTCCAGCAGTTCCTGCACCCGGCGGATGATGGTCTCCCGCTCCATCTCGCACAGCGCCCCGGCGCCCTCGACCAGGCGCACGCGGGCGATGCCGAGCAGGACCGAGGCCAGGAGCAGGGCGTGCGCCCGCTGCTCCGGACCGCCCAGGTAGGCGGCGAGCGGTTCGATCATCGCGGACGTGATGCGCCCCTGGTAGACCGAGCGCAGGTCGGGGTCGCCCGCGGAGTCGTCGAGCGCCCGCTGCAGCGCGGTGCCCTCCCCGTGCAGGCGGCTGACGGCGTGCTCGGCCAGTCGGCGGGTGAGCTGGTCGTGCGGCCCGTCGACGATGAGCCCCGGGTAGACGCCGTCCTCGCGGAGGAGTTCGGTGAGCAGCCCGCGTTTGGCCCCGAAGTAGCGGTTGATGAGCGCGACGTTGACGCCGGCGTGCGCCGCGATCTTGCGGGAGGAGACCGAGCCGTACCCCTCGTTGGTGAAGAGCTCCTTGGCGCTGGCGAGGATCCGCGCTCGGGTCGCCTCACGGCCCCGGGTGGGTCCGGTGCCGCCCCCGGTCTCGTCCGGACGATCCATCTGCACACCCCTCGGTGGCCGCGATCTGGCTTTCAGGACTCCAGGTTGACACCTGGGGGCGATGTCCGCATACCGAAACCGGTCGAGAGATACCGATTTGACAAGTCAACACTGTTTACATATACCTGAACGTGGACGACGCCCCCGGCATCCCCGCCGTGGGGCCTTTCGTGCGTCCGGATTCGGGGGACCCCTTGGACCAGCCGACCCAACGCCGACCCGAGACCGACCCCCGTGACGGCGCCACTCCCGCCGGCTCCAGGGGTCCGACCTCCGACCACCGGGACACCGGACACGGGAGTGAGCCCCGCGGGGACACCGCACCCCCCGCGGACACCCCCGACGCAACGGCCGCCACCGCCGACGAGGGCCCGCCGCCCATCGCACGCCGCACCATCGTGCAGATCATGGTCGGCCTCGTGCTGGCCATGCTGACCTCCATGCTCAGCAACTCGATCGTGGGCACCGCGCTCCCGACGATCGTGGGAGAGCTCGGCGGGCAGGACCGCCTGGCCTGGGTCGCCACCGCCGGCCTGCTCACCATGACCGCCTCCACGCCCGTGTGGGGCAAGCTCTCCGACATCTGGGGCCGCAAGCTCCTGTTCCAGGTGGCGCTCGGCATCTTCATCGTCTCGACGGTCGCCGCGGGGCTCGCCCAGGACATGAACACCCTGATCGTCGCCCGCGCCTGCCAGGGCCTGGGGATCGGCGGGCTCGCCACGCTGCCCAACATCATCCTCGGCGACGTGATCCCGCCCCGTGAGCGCGGACGCTACAGCGGGTTCATCGGGATGGTCTTCGGCGTCGCGACCGTGCTCGGCCCGCTCGTGGGCGGGTTCCTCGTGGACAGCCCGCTGGGGTGGCGCTGGTGCTTCCTCATCACCGTGCCGCTCGCTCTGGTCGCGTTCGTGGTCATCCAGTTCATGCTGAACGTGCCGACCGTGCCCCGGCGCGGAACCCCCGTCGACTGGATGGGCGCCGGGCTCATCTTCAGCGCCGCCAGCGCCCTCATCGTGCTCCTCAGTCTCGGCGGGACCCAGATCCCGTGGGCCTCCCCGCTCGCGATCGGGCTCGGCATCGGGACCGTCCTGCTCGCCGTCACCGCCGTGCTCGTGGAGCGCCGCGCGAAGGAGCCGATCATCCCCGCCCGCCTGTTCGCCAACCGCACCTTCGTGCTCGCGGCGTTCGGCTCGATGTGTGTGGGCGGCATGATGTTCGGCCTCATCATCTACATGCCGCAGTACCTGCAGATGGTGCACGGGATGACGCCGACCGTCTCCGGGCTCATGACCCTGCCGCTGGTCGGGTCGTTCCTGACCACTTCGATCGGTTCCGGGTTCGCCGTCAGCGGCAGCGGGCGCTGGAAGCACTACCCCGTGATCGGCATGGTGCTGTGCCTGCTCGGGTTCACCGCCCTGAGCTTCATCGACGTCACGCCGGGGCTGTCCGCGCTGGTGGCCGGGCAGATGCTCGTCGGCCTCGGCCTGGGGCTGAACATGCAGCTCCTGCTGCTGGCCACCCAGAGCGCGCTGCCGGTCCCGGACCTCGCCTCGGGGACGGCGTCGGTCGTCTTCTTCCGCAACCTGGGCGGGGCGACCGGGGTGGCGGCCTTCGGCGCCGTCATGGTCGCCCGGCTGCAGTCGGAGATCGGCTCGGCCTCGGCCTCGCTGCCGGCCGCCGACGAGGGCGGGCCGGACCTGTCGGAGGTCGCCGAGGCCGCGCAGGGCTCACCCGAGCTGGTGCACTCCCTGCCCGGACCCGTGCGGGAGGTCGTCGTCCAGGCCTTCGACCACGCGATGCAGGCGGTGTTCCTGCTCGGTGCACCCATCGCCCTCGCGGGGCTGGTGTGCGTGGCGTGCATCAAGGGGACCCCGTTGCGGGGGCGCGGGTCCGAGGCTCAGAGGTAGCGCCGGAAGCCCTCGGCCGAGTTGTCGAAGCCGAGGGAGTGGTAGAAGGCGTGCGCCCCGCCCCGGGACTCGTGGGAGAGGAGCTCGACCTTGTAGCACCCGGCGCGGGTGGCCCGGTCGAGGGCGTCCTCCATGAGGGCCCGCCCGACGCCGGCCCCGCGCGCGTCCGGGTCCACGACGAGGTTGTCGACGATCCCCCAGGGCTGTGCGTCGTGGGTGAGGTTGGCGACCACGACGAGGTCGAGGGTGCCGATGATCTGGCCGCGCTGCTCGGCGACGAGGACGGTGCGGTCGGGGTCGCCCTCCATCCGGGTCCAGGCACGCACGGCCGCGGAGGACATGCGCACGTG
This sequence comes from Nocardiopsis coralli, assembly GCF_014892575.1. Classification (GTDB taxonomy): domain Bacteria; phylum Actinomycetota; class Actinomycetes; order Streptosporangiales; family Streptosporangiaceae; genus Nocardiopsis; species Nocardiopsis coralli. The sequence continues at coordinate 216,864 of NZ_JADBGI010000006.1, forward strand.
GGCGCTCTGCGTGTGAGTGGTGTCCCCGAGTTCCCGGAGGAGACGCAGGATCGCTCCGAGGTCGGACCGGATGGCCGCGCGAATCATCATGGCTGTCGGCATCGTAGCCGACAGGCTGCGACAAGACGGACGCCACCCCACATCACCCCCCAAAACGCCGCCCTCGCGGCGCTCCCCCCCACCGTCGGCCCGAGAACCCCTCGGCGCGGCCCCCGATGCCCCTCGGGAACGCGCAGGGCCGACCCGCCGTGGTTTCCGGACGCCCCGGCCGCGCGGCTCGGGCCCCGGGCACACGTCGGGGGCGGGGCCCCTCGGACCCCGCCCCCGATACCGTCGTGCGTTCCCCTGAGGGAACCACGGGCTACTCCTTGCGGATCACCCGCACGCCCTCGTCGCCGGTGGGCGGCTGCGCGCCGCCGGCCTGCGGGCCCGGGGCCGGTGCCCCTGCCTGCGGGGCGGCCGGTCCGGCCTGCTGCGGACCGCCCTCCGGACGGCGGTAGATGCCGGTGATGCCCGGGTCACCGCTGTCCGTGCCCTCGTCCTGGCCGGGCTGCGCCGGGGCCTCGGCGCCCTCGGGCGCGGGAGCGTTGAAGCGTGCGCCCTGCGGCGGCGCGGCGGCCGCCTGCGGGCCCTTGGCCTCGTCCTGGTCGCCCTTGCCCTCCTCGGGCTTCTGGGCGGGCTTGATGCGCACCGTGGCCTCGTCGGCCTCCTGCGGTGCCGGAGAGAGCTTGGCGGTGGGCTCGTCGCCCTGCTCCCCGCCTGCGTCCTTGCCGGACGGTGCAGGCTTCTCAGCGGCCTGGGCCGCGTCCGCCTTCTCCGCGGGCTTGGCCGGCTTGGCCGACTCCGCGGGCTTGCCCTGGCCCTGCTTCGGCTCGGACTTGCCGCCGACCTCGGCGCCCTTCTTGCCCTGCTCCTTCTCGGAACCGGGCTTCGCGGGGGCCTCGGGCTCGGTGACCGTGTCCTCGCGGGACAGCCCGGTCTCGAGCGCACCCGCCTTGTCCTCGGCCTCGACCAGGTCGGCCAGCGTGGAGTGCATGTCCTTGAGACGGCGCAGCGCCTCGGCGTGCGTGGCCGTGAGCGTGGCCAGCCGGCGGTCGGCCGTGTCGTGGATCTTCTTCGCCCGCGCCTCGGCCTCGCTCAGACGGCGGTCGCCCTCCTGCTTGGCCTGCTCACGCAGCTGCTCGGCCTCCTTTTTCGCGCCGGCCACCATCTCGGTGGCCTCCTCGCGCGCGGAGGAGACGATGCGCTCGGCGTGCTCCTCGGCCTCCTTGCGGTACTTGGAGACCTCGTCCTTGGCCTTCTTCTCGGCCTCCTCGACCTCGGACTCGACCCGGGAGCGGCGCTCCTTGGCCTCCTCCTCGGCGATGCGCAGGATCTCGGCCATGCGCTCGCTGATCTGCTCGTGCTCAGGCTTGACCTGGGCCTTCTCGCGCGCGATCGCGAGGTCCCGCTTGTACTGCTCCAGCTCCTCGTCCATCCGCTGAAGGCGCTCGCGGAGGTCCTTGAACTGGTTGTCCATTCGGACGTAGTAGTCGTCGACGTGCGCCTTGTCGTAGCCGCCCTTGCGCACTGTCGGGAACCTGTCTTGCTGCAGTCCGCCGCCCGGCAACATATCGCTCATGTGCCCTTCATGTCCTAACACCGTTTCGACTGCACGTCGTGGAAGGTGAGAGTGCCCCGTACCCATCGGTCCAGGGACCACCCGCGAGGTCCGGCCGTGGGAGCTTCCGGGCCGGATGTCCCTGTTTTCCGTGTCCCGACGGCTCTGTGGGGGGCACAGGCCGTGTCCGGGACGCAACATCGTGAGAACCGTCCGCCGCGACCAAGGTAGGCACGCCCCGCGCTGCCGCGTCAATGTCCCCGAGGGGTACACCGGCGTGCGGACCCTGGTCACCTTCTTACTAAGGTATGCGCGATCATCCCCGTATGGGGTCGGAGTGGTCAACTTCTCGCCCGCCCCATACGTCACGGGAACCACGGCGCGCCCACGCGGCGCTGGAGAGGACCAGGCGATGGGACAGGACACACACCACCCCGGCGCACACATCGGCGAGGCCGGGTTCGGCACCCCCGAGATCGACCCCACCGCCTGGATCGCCCCCGGCGCGGTCGTCGTCGGCCGCGTGAGCCTGGGTGCGCAGAGCAGCGTCTGGTACGGGTGCGTGCTGCGCGCCGACAGCGAGGACATCGTGGTCGGCGAGCGCGTCAACATCCAGGACCAGTGCGGTCTGCACGCCGACCCGGGTGAGCCCGCCGTCCTGCACCAGGACGTGAGCCTCGGCCACCAGGCGATGGTGCACGGCGCGGTCGTGGAGGAGGGCGCGCTCATCGGCATCGGCGCGACGGTCCTCGGCGGCGCCCGCGTCGGCAAGGGGGCCCTGGTGGCCGCCGGCGCCCTCGTACCGCCCGGCAAGGTCGTCCCGGCCGGGACCCTGTGGGCGGGTGTTCCCGGAAAGGTCGTGCGCGAGCTGAACGAGAACGACCGCGCGGTCCTGGAGCACACGCCGACCCACTACGCCGAGCTCGCCCAGCGCCACCGAACCGTCACCTGGCGCTGAACCACAGCTCGGAAGCACTGCACACGCAGTGTTCTGGTCAACCCGGGTGAGGCTCGGAGGTGGTCCTCCCGGGTCATGCGCCGGGCGTGTCCGCGGACCTAACCTGGAAGGGACCGTGCCCGGCGGGTCCGGGCCCGCGACCGCGCCCGAGTGCGGGCCCCGGCCCCTGCGTGGCCCCGTCGTCCCCGGAGGTGAGTGTCCATGCGGTCCCCCGCCGTCGCACACGCCCAACCGTCCGCGGTCCTGCACGACGACGTGGCCCTGGACGAGATCGAGCTGTACGCCGAGGTGCTCGTCGCCGCCGCCCGCACCGACCACCCCCTCGGTCCGGACGAGCTCGACCGGGTCCTCGGGGTGCGGCGCGACCGTCCGGATCCGCCCTCCGACCGCCCCCGACACGGTTTTCCGCCCTTCAACCGTCTTTTCACGGAATCGGCCTGATCCGGCCACGGTCGGCCCGCTTGTCCACACTCCGGACATGGGTATTGCCAACCCGGGGCCCCACAGCCCCGACCTGAACGGCTTTCACCCCCTGTCAGGAGTCGACCCATGAACGCACGCTCCGACGAGCCGACCACCCGCACGGCCGGCCGGCCCGGCGGGCGCCCCCGGCACCGCGACACCGGAGAGCCAGACTCCGCCAAACGCTTCACCTTCACCGTCGCGGCCGTGGTGACCCTTCTGTTCCTGCTGGTCACCGCTGGTGGTCTGGGCTGGCTGCTGTCCCCGGGCGGCCCCGCGTCCGAGCTCACCTCGGGGGCGGAGGAGACCGGCGAACCCGACGGCACTTCCGCCGGGAACGAACCCAGCGACGACGCACCGGCCCCCGAGGGCACCGTCGCCGACCCGGGCAGCGGGCTGTCGTACGAGCTGCCGGACGGGTGGGAGCGCCTGGGCGACGACGAGGTCCCGCAGGAGTACTCCTCCTACACGGTGCTCGGTTCGGTCGAGGACCCCGACGCCTTCATCGTGACCGGGTCGCAGCGCTTCGACGGAACCGAGTCGCTGGAGGAGGCCGGCCTGCGCCTGGCCGCCGACACCGCGGGCACGTTCGTGACCGGCGGCGGGGTTCCCGAGGTCGAACCCGCCACGGAGGACGGGGTCGACGACCGGCCGGCCTTCGGCGCCTCGGTCGGTTCCGGCGACGGCGACACCGAACCCTACGGCCGGTTCGTGCTGGTCGAGATGGACGAGTCGCACGGCGCGTTCGTGCTGGGACTCAACACCGACGGCGGCTCCGAGGCCTCGGACGCGGTCGACGAGGCACTGGACTCGGTCGGCACGCTCTGACCGCGGGTCCGCGCCCCTGCCGCCCCCCGGATCCACCGGAGCACGCGCCCGCGTCAGCCGGGCACGACCGCCCGCAGCAGGAAACCCCCGTCCCGGGTGGGGGAGGCCGACAGGGTCCCCCCGCCCAGGGACACCCGTTCCCGCAGACCGGCCAGGCCGCTGCCCGACCCCTCCCCCGGGTCGGCGCCGGTGCGCGCCCGGTCGTTGGACACCTCCACGACGAGTGCGTCGGGGCCGACGGCGCTGTCGCGGGCCCGCGTGAACGTGATGCGGCACTCCGTCGCGTCGCTGTGGCGCAGCACGTTGGTCCCGGCCTCGCGCACCACCCACGCCGCGAGCACCGCCGCCTCGTGCGAGGGTTCGACCCCGTCCAGGCCGTCGATCCGCACCCGGACACCGTCGGCCGCGAGCACACCGCGCACGTTCTCGACCTCCTCGGCCAGGTCGACCTCGCGGTAGCCGCGCACCGCCGAGCGCACCTGGGACAGCGATTCCCGGGCCAGCGCCCGCACCTCGGTGATCTCCACGGCGGCCCGGTCGGGGGCGCGCTCGGCCAGGCGGGAGGCGAGCTCGGACTTGGTGGCCAGCGCGGACAGGCTGTGCCCGAGCAGGTCGTGCATGTCCCGGGAGAACCGCAGGCGTTCCTCGGTGACGGCGAGCCGCGATCGGGCGTCCTCCCCGTACACGGCGTCCTGCACGATCTCCCACAGCCACAGCACCGTGAGCCAGCCGGCCACGACCACGCCGCTGAAGAGCACCCCGCCCGTCCAGATCACGGCGAAGGCCGCGGGGTGGATCTCCACGGGTGAGGTGAGCTGTCCGGCCCAGGGCAGCACGAGCAGAACGGCGACCGCCGGAACGCTCTGCCGCACCGGGGCCACGAACACGCACGTGCCGCCCCAGAGCGCCGCCATCGACAACGGCAGGGCCATCGACGGCGTCAGCACGGTCATCGCGATCAGGCAGCCGAGGGCGCCCCAGTACCACCACGGGGAGGGATCCCTGCGGCCTTCCAACCTCCGCAGCGACAACGGCCAGAGCGCCACGGCCACGGGCAGCACCAGCAGCCACGCCACCACGGAACGCCAGGGCTCGGCCGAAGGGGCGGCGAAGACCTCCATGACGCCGACCAGCACGATCATGGACTGCAGGACGACGATCGACCACAGGGTCATGACCCAGATGGTGCGCAGGCGGGGGTCCATGGCGCCCGACTTCCCGGATCCCCTCACGGACGTGCCTCCTCGTTCCCCGCGGGGCGATCGGCCCCCTCGATCGACCAGGGCACGGTCGCCCTCAGCAGGAACCCGCCGTCCGGCGTGGGCTCGGCGGTCAATCGGCCCCCGGTACCGGCGAGCCGTTCGGAGAGCCCGGTGAGCCCACTGCCGCCGTCGCGTGCACGCCCGCGCGCCCGGTCGTTGCCCACCTCCACGACGAGCGCGTCCCCCGTGTCGCCGCCGGCGCGGGTGAAGGTGATGCGGCACTCGGTCGCCTCGCTGTGGCGCAGGACGTTGGTGACGCCCTCGCGCACCACCCACGCGGCCGTGGCCGCGGTCCCCGTCGGCACACCGTTCTCCGGAACCCCGGAGACCTCGGTGCGGATGCCGTTGGCCGCCAGGGCCGTGCGCACCGCTTCGACCTCCGCGTGCAGATCGATCTCGCGGTATCCCCGCACGGCCGCCCGCACCTGCGACAAAGACCGGCGGGCGAGCCCCTGGACCTCGGTCATCTCCTCGGCCGCACGGGCGGGATCGCGTTCCAGAACCCGTTCGGCCAGTTCGGACTTGACCACGAGCGCGGACAGGCTGTGCCCGAGCAGGTCGTGCATGTCCCGGGAGAACCGCAGGCGCTCCTCCGAGACCGCCAGGCGGGCGCGGGCGCGCTGTTCGAGCAGGGCTTCGTTGGTGACGTCCCACAGCCGCACGTAGATGAGCACGGCGCCGGCCATGAACAGCGACCACAGCACGAGCACGACCCACAGGACCACGACGCCCGCCAGGGGCACGTCCAGCTCGACGGCCTGCACCGTCAGCGCCGCGAACAGGGCGACGGCGCCGGCGAGCAGCCACCATCCCCACGACCGGGGCCCGAGGAAGACGGTGACGCCCACCCAGCCGCCCAGGAGCAGCATCCCGAAGATCGGGGTGAGCGCCCCGAGCGCCACCGCGGCCGCAAGGGCCGACGCGCCCCAGTACGCCCAGGGCGAGACCCGGCGCGGCTGCCCGAGCCGCACCCGGCCGAAGAGCATCCACAGCAGCAGGAACGAGGCGAGCAGGGCGGCCGCCAGGTACAGCAGGCCGAGGCCGCGGCGTTCGGCCGGCCCCATCAGCAGGTCCACGACGGCCGACATGACCAACGGCAGGACCAGCACGCTCGAGGAGACCACGATGACGACCCGCACGAAGCGGAGCTTGCGGTCCTTGCGGCGTTCGGTCACGACCCCGGCGAGGTCGCGTCGGTCCTGTGCCACCGTGTCGTCCCCCGTTCCCGTTGTGCCGCTCGTGCCGCCGGGTTCACCCCTGTCGGGGGTCCCACCGGAAGTAGCGTGCCACGATCAGTCCCAGCACGGCGATCCAACCCCCGAGGACGGCCAGGGACGGCAGGGCCGCGGTCCACAGGCCCAGGACGCCGACCTCCTGGGCCCCCTCGAACCCGCCGAAGACGTCGTGGCCCGTGTAGGCGGCCTGGACGAGCTCGCCCGCGGGCATCGACGGAAGCAGGCCCACGACGGTGCGGGCGGTCTCGGGCAGGAACTCCAGGGGCATGATGCCGCCGCTGGTGAACAGCAGGATCATCATCGGCACCATCGAGGCCATCTGCGCCATCTCGGCGTTGCGCACGAGCGGGGTGACGGCCAGCCCCAGCAGCGAGAAGACGATGCTGCCGAGCAGGACCGAGGTGAACAGCATGACCGGGTCGCGCGGGAGCGCGCCTTCGGGCATGGCCAGGATCAGGCCGGCGATGAACACGGTCAGAAACAGGGAGAAGACGAAGACGACCCCGATGACGCCGCCGAAGATCGCCGTCGGCGGCACCCCGCTGACCCGCAGCCGCTTGAGGGCCAGGGACTCGCGGCGGGCGGTGAAGACGTTCGAGGCGTGGCCGACGCCGAAGATGAGGCTGATGACGCCGATCATCCCGAACATCGTCATCTCACCCAGGCCGAAGCCGCCCACGACGGGGTCCGGGGGCAGCTGCATCGACGTGAACAGGAAGAACAGCGGGAGCAGCGCGTAGATCCACGCGGTCTTGTACCGCGCGAAGAGGGTGATCTCGGTGCGTGTGAGACGCAGGGTCTGCTTGACGGGGCTCACGCGGGGCCGGGGCTGCGGCCGGGTCGGCGCCTCGGGTGCGGTGGTGGTGGACATGGTGGCTCCTGTGGGTGCGGTGGTGCGGGGGCGGGACGCGGGCGCTCAGCCGCTGACGAGGTCGGCGGCGCCGTCGGCGACCTGGAGGAAGACGTCCTCCAGGGAGGCGCCGCGCACCTGGAGGTTGCGCAGGACCGTGCCCTGCCCCTCCGCCCAGGCCAGGAGCGCCGCGACGGCGTGGTGGGCGCGCTCGTCGACGCTCCCGGCCTTCACGGTGTAGGTGGCGCGCAGCTGTCCGCCGCCGTTCTCGACCTCGAGCTCGGCTCCGTCGAGGCGCGGCAGGTCGGAGGTGGGCACGTCGGCGGGCAGAGTGAACCCGACCCGGTCGCCCCACCCGGACAGGACCTCCTGGAGGGAGCCCTCGACCCCGACGCGGCCGCGGTGCATGATCGCGAGCCGGTCGGCCAGGCGCTCGGCCTCCTCGAGGTAGTGGGTGGTCAGCAGGATCGCGGTGCCCTCGTCCTTGAGCCGCTGGATGATGCGCCAGGTGTCGATGCGGCCCTCGGCGTCCATGCCGGTGGTGGGCTCGTCCAGGTACAGGACCTCGGGGCGGGTCAGCAGCGCGAGCCCGAGGTCGAGGCGGCGCTTCTGGCCACCGGAGAGCTGTCGGACGTGGGTGCGGGTCTTCTCGGTGAGCCCGACCAGCTCGAGGGCCTCCTCGGCGGTGCGGGGCGTGGACGCCAGGTCGCGGGCGAGGGCGACGGTCTCCTGGACGGTGAGGTCCTCCATGAGGCCGCTGCCCTGGAGGACGGCGTTGACCCGCTCGCGCACGCCGGGCGGGTTGCCGTAGGGGTCCTGCCCGAAGACCCGGACCGTGCCCGAGCTGGGCCGGCGGAACCCTTCGAGGGTCTCGATGGTGGTGGTCTTGCCGGCGCCGTTGGTGCCGAGGAGGCCGAAGAGCTCACCGGGGCGGATCTCGAAGGAGACGCCCTTGACCGCCTCGAAGTCGCCGTACTTCTGGTGCAGGTCGCGCACGCTCACCGCCGCCTCGGTGGCGGCGGCCCGGGGCTCCTGGGTGTCCGGAACGGGGTTCGTCGTCGTCATGCCCTCAAGCTTCGCCGAGCGCCGCCCGCGCCGGTAGACACCGGTGTCACCGGCCCGCCGTGGTTTTCACCCGGTGCACCCCATGACAGATGTCATCGCCACCGGTCGGCTCACCCGTTGCCTGGTGCCGGGCGCCCGGTGACGGCGGCGACCGCCGCGTCCACGGCGGCCCGGCCGTCCTGTTCAGGGGTGTCGGGTGTCTGGCGAGCGACCCGCAGCCAGATCCCGTCGAGGAGGACGAGGACGAGCTCCACGGCCTGCTCCGGTTCCAGGCCGGGCGCGAGCTCCCCCTGTTCTGCGGCGTAGGCGACGGCCTTGCGCAAGGCGGCGCGCGACTGTTCGTCGTACTCGGCCAGGACGCGCGCGAAGTCCTCCGACACGGCGGCGCCGGCGTAGAAGGCGGCCCACACCCGGGCCTGGGCGAGCCGTTCCTCGTCGGTGGGGAGCAGGTCCACGAGCACGGCGCGCAGGCCCTCGGCGAAGGTGAGCAGCCCGGGACCGATACGGATGCGTGAGAAGCGTTCGGTGACCGCGTCGAGGCTGTCGCGGAGCGCGAAGAGCAGCAGGTCGTCCTTGGTGGCGAAGTCCCGCTGCACGGCGCCCGCGGAGATCCCGGCCTCAGCGGCGACGGTACGCACACTCACGCCCTCCAGCCCTTGTCGGGCGGCGATCCTGCGGAGCGCGCCGGCGACCTTCCGGCGGCGTTCGTCCTTGTCGACGTACTTGGGCACGGCCGTCATTCTGGCACACGCACCCTTGAGATACATTTGTATCGATACGCCTGTATCAGCGAGGAGGGGCCCATGCCCACTGCAGGAACCGTCGCCCGCCGCACAGCACTCGCCCTCGCCGGCCTCACCGCACTGGCGGGGATCGCCGCCGTCGCCCTCGTACTCATGCCGCCGCCCACCTGGGAAGCCTGGCAGTACGCGCTCCTGGCCCTCGAGTTCTCCCTGTTCGCAGCCCTCGTGGCCGCCTTCGGCGCTGCGCTCGCGCTCGCCGCCCGACCGGGGAACACCCGACTGCGCGCCGTCCTGGTGTCGGCCAACGCGCTCGTCCTGGCCGCCGCGCTCGTGCCCTCCGCCGCCCTCTGGAGCACCGCCCGCGACCTCGGCGCCGACCTCTCGCTCTCCGACCACACCGCCGGCCTCAGCACCGTCGCCGACCGCGAGCCGACCACCCTCACCTACGCGACGGTCGATGGCACCGCACTGGAGCTGGACGTGTGGGAACCCGCAGAACCCTCCGCAGAGCCCCTCCCGGTCGTCGTCAACGTGCACGGCGGCGCCGACGACCTCTCCCAGAGCCTGCTCCCCCGCTGGGACACCTGGCTGGCCGACGAGGGCCACGTCGTGGTCGAGGCCGACTACCGCTTCTTCCCCGAGGGCGAGTGGTCCGCCCCCGTCTCGGACGTGCGGTGCGCCCTCGGCTGGGTGCGCGACCACATCGCGGAGTACGGCGGCGACCCCGAGCGCATCGCCCTGACCGGACAGTCCGCCGGCGGTTTCCTCGCCCTGCTCGCCGCCTGGGCACCGGCCGAGGACATCCCGCCCTCGTGCCCGGCGCCGGAGGTGGATCCGGACGCCGTCATCGCCTGGTACACCGCATCCATCGGCACCGTGGACGCCCCGCCCTCCCCCTGGCGCCTGCGTCACTCACCCCTGGGCGGCGAGCTCGCCGCCACGAACGAACACATGATGGGCGGAACCGTCGACGAAGTACCCGAGGAGTACACGGCCTCCTCCCCCGTCGAGCACGTGCGCCCCGGTCTCCCTCCGGCACTGCTGCTCACCGCGGGCCACGACCTGTTCCTGGACCCCGAGGACAACCGTCGCCTGGCCGCGCGGCTCTCCGGCGCGGGCGTCGCCCACCGTCACGTCGAACTCCCCTGGACCGAGCACATGTACGACCTCAACTGGGGCGGGTTCGCCTCCCAGATCACCCGCCACGAGATCGGCGCCTTCCTCACCGAGCACCTGCATCCCTGACGCTCAGCGCGCAACGGCCCGGCACGGAAGCGCCGCTGAAGTACCCGGGACGGAAAAGAGGGGCCGGGCACCGACGGGAAACATCGGTGCCCGGCCCCTCGCGGGTGCCTGCGGCTCACGCGGCCGTGCGGGCGGCCGTGCGAGCGCGTGCGTCAGGCGTCGGCGGTCTCCTTCGCGTCGCCGCCCGCGGCCGGGTCCTCACCCTTGACCGAGCGCAGCAGCAGCTGGGACACGTCCACGACCTCGAGGGACTCCGCGGCCTCGCCCGCGGACTTCTTCTCGTTGATCGCGTCGCCGAGCATCACCTGGCAGAACGGGCAGGCGGTGGAGACGGTGTCGGGGTTGGTCGTCAGCGCCTCGTCCACACGCTCGGTGTTGATGCGCTTGCCGATCCGCTCCTCCATCCACATGCGGGCGCCGCCGGCGCCGCAGCAGAAACCGCGCTCCTTGTGGCGGTGCATCTCCTGCGTCTTGACGCCGGGGACCTTCGCCATGATGTCGCGCGGGGGCGTGTACACCTTGTTGTGCCGGCCCAGGAAGCACGGGTCGTGGTAGGTGATGTTCTCGTCCACCGAGTCCACCGGGGTCAGCTGGCCCTCGTCCACGAGCTTGGCGAGGAGCTGGCTGTGGTGGATGACCTCGTAGGTGCCGCCGAGGTCGGGGTACTCGTTGGCGAGCGTGTTGAAGCAGTGCGGGCAGCTGGCCACGATCTTGGTGACCCCGGCCTCGTTGAGCGTCTCCACGTTCTGCTGCGCGAGCATCTGGAAGACGTACTCCATGCCGAGGCGGCGGGCCGGGTCACCGGTGCACGCCTCCATGCCGCCCATGACCGCGAACTTCACGCCCGCGATGTCGAGGAGCTCGGCGATGGCCTTGGTGGTCTTCTTCGCGCGGTCCTCGAGCGCACCGGCGCAACCGACCCAGAACAGGTACTCGGTGTCCTCGGGCATCTTCTCGTCGACGACCGTGACCTCGACCGGGTTCTCCTGCTCGGCCAGCTCCTGGATCCAGTCCATGCGCCGGTCCTCGGCCATCCCCCACGGGTTGGCCTTGTTCTCCAGGTTCTTCAGGAGCGTGTTGGCCTCGGAGGGGAAGTTGGACTCGACCATGACCTGGTAGCGGCGCATGTCGAGGATGTGGTCGATGTGCTCGATGTCGACCGGGCACTGCTCGACGCACGCACCGCAGTTGGTGCAGGCCCACAGCTCGTCGGGGTGGATGACGCCACCCTCCTCCTCGGTGCCGACGAGCGGCTTGCCCAGGAGCGAGAGGACGTCCACCCCTGCGTGGCTCTCGTCGGGCTGCTCGGAGAGGGTCTCCTCGGTCATGCCCTGGAGCAGGTACGGGGCCTTCTCGTAGGTGTGCTGCTGCAGGTCGAGGATGACCTTCTTGGGGGAGAGCGGCTTCCCGGTGTTCCAGGCGGGGCACTGGTCCTGGCAGCGGCCGCACTCGGTGCAGCTGCTGAAGTCGAGCAGGCCCTTCCAGGTGAAGTCCTCGAGCTTGCCCGCACCGAACGGGTCCTCGTCGGGGTCGGCCTCCTCGAAGTCGAGGGGCTTCTTGCCGGAGGCGTCCATCATCTGCTTGGCGCCGCCGTGGGACGGGCTGCCGTCCTGGTTGCGCTTGAAGTAGATGTTGACCGGCGCGAGGAAGCGGTGCCAGCCCACGCCCATGGTGAGCTTCATGGCCAGCACGACGAAGAACATGTAGCTGATGATCAGCTTGAAGGCGGCCACGAGCGCGATACCGGGCTCGACGACCGACATCTCCCCGGGAAGCGCGGCACCGAACGCGTGCGAGAGCGGGGTCGCCCAGACCGGGAAGGGGAAGGTCTCGGAGGCGACCTTGAAGCCGCGGATCAGGAAGATCGAGACGAGGAGGCCGATGATGTAGGCCTCGACGTAGTAGGCGGTCCAGTGCTTGGAGTGCATGAACCGCGACTTGCGGCCGCGCCGTGCGGGGCTGTTGATGATCCGGTAGGCGGTCAGGCCGAGGATGCCGACGAGGCTGAAGCCGGCGATGATCTCGATGGCCAGACCGTAGATCGTCCAGTCGTAGATGAGCGGCAGAGAGAAGTGCGGGTCGAAGACCTCGCCCTGCGCCTCGACCACGGTCAGGAAGAGGAGCGGGAACGAGACCATGACGAACCAGTGCGCGACACCCACCCACGGGCGCTTGAGCATCCGCGTGTGACCGATGGTCTCGATGAGCGTGGTCGTCAGCCGTTGGCCGAACGGTCCCTTGCGCTCCGGCTCCACCGGACGGCCGATGCTCACGGTGCGCACGATCTGGCGGACAGCCAGAGCGAACACAGCGAGCGCGACCACGGCGAAGACCGAGGTGATGATGCCCAATGTCAAGTACAAAGGCTGCATCGTCCGTGGCCTCCCATCCTGCTGTCGTCATCCGGTGCGCCACACACCGGAGGCCGGGGTACATGTTACTAGCGAGTAATAGCAGGGGCGTCAACGGATCCTCCGCCACGCGCCCTCCGCGCGACCCGGCCGCGGGAACCGAATCGCACTCGCTTTTTCGTCAACGCTAGTCAGGTTCCGCGCCACGGAATCACGCGGGCCCGCCGAAGCGGCCCCATGACACTCCCCACCTCCTCCGCGCGCACGCGCACCCGCGACGGCACCGCGCTCCCCCGCCACCGCTGCCCCACGCGCGCCGCCGCCCCCGATCGCCCACGGCTACGGGGATCCCGGACTCTGCCCGGACCCGACCCCGACACCCGGGTCAAGGTTGTCCCCGGGTTGTCCCGGGGTTCGGCCATCTCCCGCCGAGCCGCTGCACGATTCGGGAACAATCGGGCCTGGTCGTCCGTTGGCAGACCATAGGAAGTGCATTGAGTCGGGTCGACTCAAGTGACTTGACAACCCTCACCCGACGAAGCAAACTTTCGTCCGAAGGACTCAACTTTCACGGAGGAACCAACCATGGCACGTGCGGTCGGAATCGACCTCGGTACGACGAACTCGTGTGTCGCGGTCCTGGAGGGCGGCGAGCCGACGGTCATCACCAACGCCGAGGGCTCGCGCACCACCCCGTCCGTCGTCGCCTTCGCCAAGAACGGCGAGGTGCTCGTGGGTGAGGTGGCCAAGCGCCAGGCCGTCACCAACGTCGACCGGACCATCCGCTCGGTGAAGCGCCACATCGGCACCGACTGGTCCGTCAAGATCGACGACAAGGACTTCAACCCGCAGCAGATCAGCGCCTTCGTGCTGCAGAAGCTCAAGCGGGACGCCGAGGCCTACCTGGGCGAAGAGGTCACCGACGCGGTCATCACCGTCCCCGCCTACTTCAGCGACGCCCAGCGCCAGGCCACCAAGGAGGCCGGCACGATCGCGGGCCTCAACGTCCTGCGCATCATCAACGAGCCGACCTCGGCCGCGCTCGCGTACCACCTCGAGAAGGAGGACGAGGCCACCATCCTGGTCTACGACCTCGGTGGCGGTACCTTCGACGTCTCCCTCCTCGAGGTCGGCGACGGCGTCGTCGAGGTCAAGGCGACCAACGGCGACAACCACCTCGGTGGCGACGACTGGGACCAGGCGATCGTCGACTGGCTGGTCGAGCGCTTCAAGAACGCCCAGGGCGTCGACCTGTCCAAGGACAAGATGGCCCTCCAGCGTCTGCGCGAGGCCGCTGAGAAGACCAAGATCGAGCTCTCCAGCTCCACCGAGTCGCAGATCAACCTGCCCTACATCACGGCCTCGGCCGAGGGCCCGCTGCACCTGGACGAGAAGCTCTCCCGCTCCGAGTTCCAGCGCCTGACCTCCGACCTGGTCGACCGGACCAAGACCCCGTTCCAGCAGGTCATCAAGGACGCGGGCATCCAGCTCAGCGACATCCAGCACGTCGTCATGGTGGGTGGCTCCACCCGCATGCCGGCCGTCGCCGACCTGGTCAAGGAGATGACCGGCAAGGAGCCCAACAAGGGCGTCAACCCCGACGAGGTCGTCGCCATCGGTGCGGCCCTGCAGGCCGGCGTCCTCAAGGGCGAGGTCAAGGACGTCCTCCTGCTGGACGTCACCCCGCTCTCCCTGGGCATCGAGACCAAGGGCGGTGTGTTCACCAAGCTCATCGAGCGCAACACCACCATCCCCACCAAGCGGTCCGAGATCTTCAGCACCGCCGAGGACAACCAGCCCTCCGTGCAGATCCAGGTCTTCCAGGGTGAGCGCGAGATCGCCCAGTACAACAAGAAGCTGGGCGTCTTCGACCTGACCGGTCTGCCCCCGGCGCCGCGCGGCGTCCCGCAGATCGAGGTCACCTTCGACATCGACGCCAACGGCATCGTGAGCGTCACCGCGAAGGACCTCGGCACCGGCAAGGAGCAGTCGGTCACCATCTCCGGCGGTTCGGCGATGTCCAAGGAGGACATCGACAAGATGGTCCACGAGGCCGAGGAGTACGCGGAGGAGGACCGCAAGCGCCGCGAGGAGGCCGAGGTCCGCAACAACGCCGAGTCCCTCGTCCACCAGACCGAGAAGGTCATCTCCGAGAACGAGGACAAGGTCCCCGCGGACGTCCGCTCGGAGACCGAGTCGGCCATCGCCGAGCTGAAGACCGCTCTCGAGGGCACCGACACCGAGGCGATCCGCCAGGCCAGCGAGAAGGTCGCCATGGCCAGCCAGAAGATCGGCTCGGCCATCTACAGCCAGGGCGAGCAGGCCGGCGGTGCCGAGGGTGCCGAGCAGGCCGGCGCCCAGGACGCCTCCACCGAGGACGCCGACGTCGTCGACGCCGAGATCGTCGACGAGGACAACGGCAAGGGCAACCAGTCCTGATCCGGGGTCGAGCCGACGAAGGGAGGGCAGATCTCAGATGGCGCAGTCCGACAGCAACAACTCCGGCACCGGCGAGAACGGTGAGGAGACCGAGGGCCCGGTGATCCGGGACCACCGGAGGATCGATCCCGAGACCGGGGAGGTCCGCGAACCCGAGGCCGGCGAGCAGGCCGCCGAGGACCAGCCGTCCGAGGAGGCCGAGGCCGGAGCCGACGAGGAGACCGTCGTCGAGGACGACGCCGAGGAGGCGCCCGAGATCCCGGACACCCCGGAGGACCTCGTCTCGGAGGCGATCAACGCCGACGAGCGGGTCATCGACCTCACCAACGACATCAAGAGGGTCCAGGCGGAGTACGCCAACTACCGCAAGCGCGTCGAGCGCGACCGGGTGGCGGTCCGTGAGGCGGCCACCGCGAAGGTGGTCGAGGAGCTCCTGCCGATCCTGGACGATGTCGGCCGCGCCCGCGAGCACGACGAGCTCAACGGCGGCTTCAAGGCGGTCGGGGAGGCCCTGGAGGCCACCGCGACCAAGCTGGGGCTGGAGCGGTACGCCGAGCAGGGCGACGAGTTCGACCCGAACGTGCACGAGGCGCTCACTCTGGTGCCGGTCCCCAACATCTCGGTCCAGACGGTCATCGAGGTGTTCCAGCCGGGGTACCGCATCGGGGAGAGGGTCCTGCGCCCGGCCCGTGTCGTCGTGGGTGACCCCCAGGACGGCGAGGAGGCCGAGGGCGACTCGGCCGAGGCCGCGGAGTCGGAGGACGGCGGGTCCACCGGTTCCGGTGACGGCAAGGCCGACGACGGCAAGTAGCGGTCCGGTCCGCGGGCCGGCGGGTGCGGCCCAGGGGCATCACCCGCCGGTTCCGCACCGGCCCGCCAGAGGCTCTTCCGGCCGGGGCACCACCGTGTGTCCCGGCCGGAGGCCGACCCCGGCCGAGGAGCGGACGGGGCGACGTGGAAGCATCGGACGCAACCGGCAGCAGCGGGAGAAGGCTTTAGTCGATGAGCACCAAGGACTACCTGGAGAAGGACTACTACAAGGTCCTCGGAGTCTCAAAGACCGCCTCGAAGGACGAGATCAAGCAGTCCTACCGCAAGCTGGCCAGGGAGAACCACCCCGACGCCAACAACGACGACCCTCAGGCCGCCGAGCGGTTCAAGGAGATCTCCGAGGCCTACAACGTCCTGTCGGACGAGAAGCGCCGCAAGGAGTACGACGAAGCGCGGTCGCTCTTCGGCGGCGGCGGTTACAGCCCCGGGGGCGGCAACACCGGTCCGGGCGGGTTCGACATGAGCGACCTGTTCGGCACACCGGGGGGCACCACCCGCGGCGGTGGCGGCGGTGAGCGCCTCAGCGACCTGTTCGGGGGCCTGTTCGGCAACCGCACCCGCACCGGCGGGGCCACCCGCAGCCGGCGGGGCGCCGACATCGAGACCGAGACGTCGATGAGTTTCCGCGAGGCGGCGGAAGGTGCGACGCGTTCCTTCCAGCTGTCGAGCGATGCGCCGTGTGCGACGTGCAAGGGCACCGGTGCAAGGGCCGGGACCGCGCCCCGCATGTGCCCGAAGTGTTCTGGCACCGGCCACGCGAGCCAGAACCTGGGGGGTTTCTCCCTCTCCGAGCCGTGCGACGAGTGCCGCGGCCGGGGACTGGTCGTCGACGACCCCTGCCCCACCTGCACCGGGAGCGGTCGCGGCAAGAGCACTCGCACGATTCAGACCCGGATCCCCGGCGGTGTGCACGACGGGCAGAAGATCCGGCTCAAGGGCAAGGGCGCCCCGGGTGAGAACGGCGGCCCGGCCGGTGACCTCTACGTCGTCGTTCATGTGAAGGAGCACGCGGTGTTCGGCCGCAACGGCGACAACCTCACCCTCACCGTCCCCGTGACCGTCCCCGAGGCCGCACTCGGCGCGGACGTCCGGGTACCCACCCTCGGCGGTTTCCCGGTCACCGTGAAGGTTCCGCCGGGCACACAGAACGGGCGCAAGCTGCGGGTCCGCGGCAAGGGCGCCACGCGCAAGGACGGCACCCCCGGCGACATGATCGTCACGTTCGAGGTCAAGGTGCCGCAGACGCTCAACGGCGACGCGCGCGAGGCTCTGGAGAAGTTCCGCGCAGCGACCTCCGACTACGACCCGCGTGACGGGCTCGAAGCGCGGGCGAAGGGTGCGTGAACGACGTGAACGATCCTTCTTTCGGTGCTGACGCACCGGTCTATGTGATCTCGGTGGCGGCCGAGCTGGCCGGTATGCACCCGCAGACTCTGCGGCAGTACGACCGACTGGGGATCGTCTCGCCCGGCCGTGCGTCCGGCCGGGGCCGGCGCTACTCCATGCGCGACGTGCAGATGCTGCGCGAGGTGGCACGCCTGTCGCAGGAGGAGGGCATCAACCTGGCCGGGATCAAGCGGATCCTGGAGCTCGAGCACGAGGTGCGGGACCTGCGCGAGCAGATCTTCCACCTGGCCAACGAACTGGAGGCGGCGCGCCGCGCGGTGTCCCGCAGGGGACGCCCCACGGGGCACGAGCCGGGGACCTCGCGGGGGGAACTGGTGCGCCGCACTCGCGTGACCATCTTCAACACGGCCGAGCAGCCCGGTGAAGGCCCGGGCCGTGGCGAGGGGTCGGACGGTCCGGGGACGGGCCGTCCGGAGGACGACCGGGGCTGACACCGCCTCGAGGGCCCGGCCCGAGGGGTCTCCGGCACGGGTGTCATGCGGCGTGGTCGACCGCGATTCATCACTCTGAGTGACTTTATTTGCGAAAGGAGTCACCTCGCATGAACTACAAGCTCACCCAGAAGAGCCAGGAGGCTCTGTCGGTGGCGATTCGGCGCGCGACCACCGACGGCAACCCGCAGACGGAACCGGTGCACCTGCTGGCCGCGCTGCTGGAACAGGCCGAGGGGATCACGCGCCCGCTGCTGAAGGAGGTCGGGGCCGACCCCGACCGGCTCAAGGACCGCACCGACGCCGCCGTCGCCGAGCTGCCCAAGGCGCAGGGTTCCACGGTCGGCTCGCCCAGCGCCTCGCGGCAGCTGACCATCGTCATCAACACGGCGGCCCAGCGCGCCCAGCAGATGGAGGACGAGTACGTCTCCACCGAGCACCTGCTGGTGGGCCTGGCCGCGGACGGCGGTGAGGCCTCCCGCCTGCTCAAGGAGGCCGGGGCGACCCCGGACACGCTCCTGGAGGCCTTCGAGCAGGTCCGCGGCAAGGGCAGGGTGACCTCGGAGAACCCCGAGGACACCTACCAGTCGCTGGAGAAGTTCGGCGTGGACCTGACCGAACGCGCCCGCGAGGGCAAGGTCGACCCGGTCATCGGACGCGACGGGGAGATCCGCCGCGTCGTGCAGGTGCTCAGCCGCCGCACGAAGAACAACCCGGTGCTGATCGGCGAACCCGGCGTCGGCAAGACCGCCGTCGTCGAGGGCCTGGCCCAGCGCATCGTGGCCGGCGACGTCCCGCAGTCCCTGCTCGGCAAGCGCCTGGTGAGCCTGGACCTTTCGGCGATGGTCGCGGGCGCCAAGTACCGCGGTGAGTTCGAGGAGCGGCTCAAGGCGGTCCTGCAGGAGATCAAGGACTCCGAGGGCCAGGTCATCACCTTCATCGACGAGCTGCACACCATGGTCGGCGCCGGCGGGGCCGAGGGCGCGATGGACGCCGGGAACATGCTCAAGCCCATGCTCGCCCGCGGTGAGCTGCGCATGGTCGGCGCGACCACCCTGAACGAGTACCGGGAGAAGATCGAGAAGGACGCAGCCCTGGAACGCCGGTTCCAGCAGGTCATGGTGGGTGAGCCCACGGCCGCCGACACGATCGCGATCCTGCGCGGGCTCAAGGGGCGCTACGAGGCCCACCACAAGGTGCAGATCGCCGACTCCGCCCTCGTGGCCGCGGCGACCCTGTCGGACCGCTACATCACCGCCCGGTTCCTGCCGGACAAGGCCATCGACCTCATCGACGAGGCGGCGTCGCGGCTGCGCATGGAGATCGACTCCAGCCCCGTGGAGATCGACGAGCTCCGGCGCATCGTCGACCGCTTGAAGATGGAGGAGATGGCGCTCGACAAGGAGTCCGACCCGGCCAGCGTGCAGCGCCTGGAGCGCCTGCGCGGTGAGCTCGCCGACAAGCAGGAGCGCCTCAACGGGCTCGTGGCCCGGTGGGAGCAGGAGAAGGAGGGCCTGAACCGGGTCGGTGATCTCAAGGGACGCCTGGACGACCTTCGTACCCGCGCCGAGCTGGCCGAACGCGAGGGCAACTTCGGCGAGGCCTCCCGCCTGATGTACGGGGAGATCCCCGAACTGGAACAGCAGGTCGAGGCCGCCAGCATGGCCGAGGAGGAGGCCTCCGAACGCGACGGCGACACCATGGTCAAGGAGGAGGTCGGCGCGGACGAGGTAGCCGACGTGGTCTCGTCCTGGACCGGGATCCCCGTCGGGCGGCTCATGGAGGGCGAGACCTCCAAGCTGCTGCGCATGGAGGACGAGCTCGGACAGCGCCTGATCGGCCAGCGCGCCGCCGTCACCGCCGTGTCCGACGCGGTGCGCCGGGCCCGCGCGGGGATCTCCGACCCCGACCGGCCCACCGGGTCGTTCCTGTTCCTGGGCCCGACCGGTGTGGGCAAGACCGAGCTGGCCAAGGCGCTGGCGGAGTTCCTGTTCGACGACGAGCGTGCGATCGTGCGCATCGACATGAGCGAGTACTCCGAGAAGCACTCGGTCTCGCGCCTGGTCGGTGCCCCTCCCGGTTACGTCGGGTACGAGGAGGGCGGCCAGCTGACCGAGGCCGTGCGGCGCCGCCCGTACACCGTGGTGCTGCTCGACGAGGTGGAGAAGGCCCACCTGGAGGTCTTCGACACCCTGCTGCAGGTGCTCGACGACGGGCGCCTGACCGACGGGCAGGGCCGCCACGTGGACTTCCGGAACACGATCCTGATCCTGACGTCGAACCTGGGGTCGCAGTTCCTCGTTGACCAGTCCCTGGAGGAGTCGGTGCGGCGCGACCGGGTCCTGGACGTGGTGCGGGCGACGTTCAAGCCCGAGTTCCTCAACCGGCTCGACGACGTGATCATGTTCGAGGCGCTCTCGACCGAGGACCTGACGAGCATCGTGGACCTGCAGATCGACAAGCTCGGCCGGCGCCTGGCCGACCGGCGCCTGTCCCTGGAGGTCACCGACGGCGCCCGCGAGTGGCTGGCGTTGACGGGTTACGACCCGAACTACGGTGCGCGGCCGCTGCGGCGCCTGGTGCAGTCCTCCATCGGCGACCCGCTCGCCAAGGAGCTGCTGTCCGGTGAGCTGGGCGAGGGCGACGGGATCGTCGTGGACGTCGACGACGCCGGGGACCGGCTCTCGGTCTCCCGCCGTGCGGCGCCCGAACCCGAGCTCGCACCCTGACACCACCCGTGACGAGGGCCGGGCGCGCGTGCGCCCGGCCCTCTTCGCCTGTTCCCGCCCCGGCCTCAGGGGCGGTCCCCAGCAGGGATGGACCTTCCCACGCACCCCGAGGGCGGGGTCCGTGACGCACACGGTGCCGGTGTCCGCCGCAGAAGGGGAGCACGCCATGACCGTGATCGAACCCCCTCGCCGAGATCTCCCGAGAAGCTGACGGGGCTCAGCTGGCCAGGACCCGGGCCTCGACCTCCGGGTCCAGGCCGACGCGGGGCCGGTCGGGGCGCTGGGGCGCCTCGCCGCCGAGGGAGCGCAGCCACTGCCAGGTATCGGCGACCGTCTCGGCCGCCGGTCGGCACCGCAGACCGGTGGCGAGCGCCCGGTCGACGTTGCCCTGGTGCAGGGTCCCGTGCAGCTCGCCCGGCGGCAGCCAGACGGGCAGTTCGGTCCAGGGCCGGATCCCGGCGGCCTCGATCTCCTCGGGGCCGAGCCACCGGAACTCCGCGTCGGATCCGGTGACCCCCTTACAGGCCTCCAGGAGCTCCTCCATGGTGGTGTGGCCGATCGGGCTCACCGTGTTGTACGGCCCTCCCAACCCCTGGCCCACCGCGTCGAGGGTCCAGGCGGCGAGGTCGCGGGCGTCGATGTACTGCAGCGGCAGGTCGCGCGGGCCGGGCGCCAGGACCGGACCGCCCCGGGCGATACGGTGCAGCCACCAGGGCAGGCGGCCGATGTTCTCGTACGGGCCGAGGACGAGCCCGGCGCGCACGAACAGCGCACGCTCGCCGAACACCGCCTCCGCGGCCAGCTCTCCGCCGCGTTTGGCCCGCGCGTAGTCGCTCCCGTCGTCGTCGGGGGAGGACTCCACGACCGGAGCGCCCTCGTCCGCGCCGGGCGCGCTGGGCAGGCCGTGGACCGAACGGCTGGAGACGTAGGCGTAGTGCCCGACCCGGCCGGAGAGCAGGCGGGCGGCGGCGGAGACCGCGGCGGGAGCGCCCGACCACGTGTCGACGACGGCGTCCCACTCCCCCGTGCGCAGCTCGCCGAGGCCGCCGTCCTCGGTGCGGTCCCCGTGACGGACCTCGACGCCTCCGGGGGCGGGATGTCGCCCCCGGTGGAAGACGGTGACCTCCCACCCCCGGGCGAGCGCCCCTTCGACGACCGCCCGCCCCACGAACTCGGTACCGCCCAGAACCAGGAGTCTCGTCATCCGGCCAGTCTTGCGGACTCGGCACCCGGGCGCCAGGGGTTCCTGCCCACAGCAGAACCCCCGGACTCGCCCGGCTCCCACCGTGCCCCGGGGGTGTCACCGGGTACCGAGGAAGCGCAGGAGCGCCTCCGCCGTCTCGTCCGGTGCGTCCTCGGGGAGGAAGTGGCCCGCCCCAGGGGTCCTTTCCCGGCGTGACCGACAGTGACGGCAGGGGTCGGAAGGCGCAGCGCACAGGGCCGAGGGGCCGGCCTCAGAACCCGGGCACCGGAACACACCCGCGGGCGCGGCGCTGCAGGAGCACACGTTCGCCGCCGTTGTCGGTGAGCATCGCCGCGTGTTCGAACTCCGCACGGGCCTGGCTCCGGTACCCGAGGCGCAGCAACAGGTCGCCGCGCACGGCGAAGAACAGCGGGTAGCGCTCCATGGCGGGTTCGTCGGCCAGGGTGTCGACGATGGTGAGGGCGGCGCGGGGGCCGCGGTCCATGGACAGCGCGACGGCCCGGTTGAGTTCGGCGACCGGTGAGCGGGTGGCGCGCACGAGCTCGCCGTAGAGGTCGGCGATGGCGCCCCAGTCGGTGTCCTCGGTGCGGGGGGCGCGGGCGTGTTCGGCGGCGATGGCGGCCTGGAGCGCGTAGGGGCCGCGGGTCGGGTTCGGGCCGGCGGGAACGGAGCGTTCCAGGGTGGCCAGGCCGCGGGCGACCTGGCGGCGGTCCCAGCGGGTGCGGTCCTGGTCCTCGAGGGGGACGGGCGTGCCGTCGGGTGCGCAGCGTGCCCGGAACCGGGAGGCGTGCAGTTCCATGAGGGCGAGGAGCCCGTGCGCCTCGGGTTCGCCGGGCATGATGCGCACGAGCACACGTCCGAGGTAGAGGGCCTCCTCGGCGAGTTCCGGGCGCATCCAGTCGTCCCCGGCGGTGGCGACGTACCCCTCGTTGAACACCAGGTGGACCACGGAGAGCACGGACGCCAGGCGGACGTCGCGTTCGTCCCCCGCCGGCACCTCGAAGCGCACGTTCTTCTCGCGCAGGGTGCGTTTGGCGCGCACGATGCGCTGGGCGACGGTCGGTTCGGGCAGGAGGAAGGCCCGGGCGACCTCCGCGGTGGTGAGCCCGCCCAGCAGGCGCAGGGTCAGGGCCACCCGGGAGGCGACCGGCAGCACGGGGTGGCAGCACACGAACACCAGGCGCAGGAGGTCGTCGCCGTAGTCGTCCTCGACCGCGTCGAACTGGTTCTGCCCGTCGTGGAGGGCGGCCTCGCGTCCGAGTTCGGTGAGGCGGTCGCGGAAGCGGGCGTCGCGCCGCCACCGGTCGACGACGCGGCGTTTGGCGACGGTGGTCAGCCACGCGGCGGGGTTGCGGGGCGTTCCCTCGCGCGGCCAGGTCTCCAAGGCGCTGACCAGGGCGTCCTGGGCGACCTCCTCGGCGGTGCCGACGTCGCCGACCATGCGGGTGAGCACGGCGACGAGGCGGCCGGACTCGATCCGCCAGACCGCCTCGACCGCGCCCCGAGCTTCCGTGTGACCCACGTCACCATGACAGCACCGTGGGGCCGCACGATGCAAGTGCAGGTCAGATGCCCTGCCCCTGCGCCCGGAGCTGCCGCTCGCGTTCCTTGAGCTCCTCGGGCATCTCGTCCAGGTCGTCGAGCTCGGCGATCCTGCGGAGCTGGAGCCGGAGCTCGCCCTGCGGCGGGTGCGGGCAGCGCCGCGCCCAGGCGATCGCCTCCTCCTTCGAGGCCACGTCCAGCACCCAGTAGCCGGCGATGAACTCCTTCGCCTCGGTGAAGGGGCCGTCGAACACCTCGGCCCGCCCGTCGCGGAAGGCCACCTCGGCCCCCTCGGACGTGGACAGGAGCCCTTCGCCGGTGACCAGGACCCCGGACCGGGACATCTTCTCGTTGTAGTTGGCCATCTCCTCGTAGACCTCCGGAGGTGCCTCGTACTCCCCGGCGGCCTCGTCCTGCGGGTCGCTCATGATCGTCATCAGGTAACGCATGGCGCGCGTCCTTCCGGTGTCGCCGCGGGGTCCGCCCCCGCTCTCACCTGCTCGTCGAACGGCGATCCCCCGGATCGACACCCGCCCGCGGATATTTCCGCCCACCCCCGCCGGCCGTCAGGCGCCGCACCCGCCGCAGGCTGCGTGACCGGCACGCCCGCACGGCCGAGGTGGCCACAACCGGCCAGGGGGCCGCAGCGCAGCAGCCGCGGGACCGCCGCTTGGATAGGGTCCGGGCGACAGCGGCGGCGCGGGGAGACGGGGTGGTGGGCGTGGACCTGTTCCTCAGCACCGCCTTCGGGTTCCCCACGGTGCTGTTCACCCCGCTGCTGATCGTCGCGACCCTCTACTGGCTCCTCGTCGCCCTCGGCACGGCCGACACCGAGCTCCTCGACAGCTCCGGTGAGGCCGGCGAGGCCCTCGGTTTCAGCGCCGTCATGGCACGCGTCGGGCTCGGCCGGGTCCCGGCCACCGTCGCGATCACCCTTCTCGTCCTCGTCGCCTGGTTCGTCAGCATGCTGGGGAGCATCATGGTCAGCGTCCTCGACCTCGAGTCCACCGCACTGCTGCTCCTCCTGGGCCTGGTGGTGCTGCTCATCGCGATCGTCGGCGCCTGGGCGGTGGCCAGCGGGGTCGTCATGGGACTGGCCAGGTTCCTGCCGGGCCGGGCCAAGAGCGCGGAGCACGAGCTCGTGGGGCGCACCTGCACCATCCGCATCGGCCGCGCCGACGCCGAGTTCGGGCAGGCCGAGATCACCACGCAGGACGGCGCCTCCATCTCCATCCCGGTCCGCACCACCGGCGGGGAGATCCTCGACCTGGGGTCCACGGCGCTGATCTTCGAGCACGACGCCCGCAACGAGGTCTTCCTCGTGACCCGCTTCGATCCCGCCCTCGACCCCGGACGCGACTGACCGGTTCCGGCCAAACACGCGCGTGACCGGCACAAATCCCGCCTTCGCAGGAAACCGACCGGCCGCGTCCGGCGTCCCATCCCTGAGAACCAACGCCCCGACCGGGTGAGCGGCGCGCCCCGGCCACCCCGTGCGCGCCTTCCACAGCTCCCCCGGCGGGCCCTGCACTGCACCCCTCTCGCGGAAAAGAGCCCCCCACGTGTTGCTGAGTGCCACGAACACCGGCCAGGAAGCGGCCGACGCCGCCTTCCTCACGATCGGTATCGCCGTCGCCGTCGGCCTCGTCGTCCTGGTCGCGCTGATCGTCCTGGTCCTGCGCCTGTTCCGGAAGGTGGAGCGCGGCCACGCCCTGATCATCTCCAAGGTCCGCGACGTCGTCGTCACCTTCAACGGCGCCGTCGTCCTACCGGTCGTCCACAAGGCCGAGTACATGGACATCTCGCTCAAGACGCTGATGCTGGAGCGTCACGGGCGCCAGGGCCTGATCTGCAAGGACAACATCCGCGCCGACATCAAGGTCTTCTTCTACGTCCAGGTCAACGCGACCGCCGACGACGTCAAGAAGGTCGCGAACGCGATCGGCACCGAACGCGCCAGCGACTCCGACACCCTGCAGGAGCTCTTCAACTCCAAGTTCTCCGAGGCGCTCAAGACCGTCGGCAAGCAGTTCGACTTCGAGGAGCTCTTCACCCAGCGCGAGCGGTTCCGCGAGGCCATCGTCGCGGTCATCGGCACCGACCTGAACGGCTACGTCCTGGAGGACGTGGCCATCGACGAGCTCGAGCAGACGCCCCTGAGCCAGCACGACGGCAACAACATCCTCGACGCGCAGGGCATCTCGAAGATCACCGAGCACACCGCCAAGGAGCACAAGCGCACCAACGACTTCGAGAACGAGCGCAAGAAGGAGATCGACCGGCAGGACACCGAGACCGCCGAGACCCTCGCCGAGCTGGAGAAGCGCCGCGAGGAGGCCGCCGCCAAGGCCAAGCGCGAGATCGAGAGCATCCGCGCCCGCGAGGAGTCCGAGACCGCCCGGGTCCAGGCAGAGGAGCGCCTGAAGTCCGAGACCGCGAACCTGCGCACCGACGAGCAGCTGGGTGTGCAGTCGCAGAACCAGCAGCGTGAGATCGCCGTCGCGGAGAAGAACCGCGAGCGGGTGATCGCGATCGAGACCGAGCGCATCGAGAAGGACCGCATGCTCGAGGTCATCGGCCGCGACCGCGAGACCGAGCTGTCGGCCATCGCCAAGGACAAGGAGGTCGAGGGCGAGAAGCGCGAGGTCGCCGACGTGGTGCGCGAGCGTGTGGCCGTCGACCGCACCGTCGCCGAGCAGGAGGAGGCGATCAAGAAGCTGCGTGCGGTCGAGGAGGCCGAGCGCGAGCGGGAGTCCACGGTGATCCGGGCCGAGGCCGAGGCGCAGGAGAACCTGGTCAAGGACATCAAGGCAGCCGAGGCGGCTGAGTCGGCCGCCAAGCACAAGGCCGCGGAGGAGCGCACGCTCGCCGAGGCCCGCCAGCAGGCCGCCGAGCTCGACACCCGCGCGAAGATCCGCCTGGCCGAGGGGCTGCAGGCCGAGGAGGCCGCCGCGGGCCTGGCCGAGGTGCAGGTGCGCGAGCAGGACGCCGACGCGATCGAGAAGCAGGGCCGCGCCGAGGCGGTCGTCGCCCGGGAGAAGGCCGACGCCGAGGCCGAGGCGGTCGAGAAGAAGCTGCGTGCCGAGGCCGCCGGCCTCACCGACAAGGCCGACGCGATGGCCGCCCTGGACCAGGTCTCCCGCGAGCACGAGGAGTACCGGCTGCGCCTGGAGGCGGAGAAGGAGATCCGCATGGCCGGCATCGACGTGCAGCGCCAGGTCGCCGAGGCCCAGGCCAGCGTGCTCTCCAGCGGGTTGGAGAGCGCCGACATCAACATCGTCGGCGGCGACGGGGCGTTCTTCGACCGGATGGTCGGCTCGATCGGCATGGGCAAGGCCGTGGACGGGTTCGTCGGCAACTCCGACACCGTGCAGGCGCTCGGCGGGCGCTTCCTCGACGGGGACTCCGACTTCGCCGACCGGCTCGGCAACGCCCTGTCGGCGGTGGACACCGAGGACGTCAAGAACCTGACGATCTCCGCGCTGCTGGTCAAGCTCATCGGGCGGGGCGGTCCGCAGGCCGACAAGCTCGACGAACTCCTGGGAACCGCCCGGGAACTCGGCGTGGACGAACTGCCCGTGACCGCCGTCGCCCCCGCGAAGCAGTGAGGTAGGCCCCAGTGACCGAGGCCGACGAGAACGGGGGCCCCGGGCCGGGAGCCGAGGACGCACAGTCGCTGGACGCGGGCACCTACGAGGTGCTCCGCGCCCGGCTGCTGGAGCAGACCGGCGACCTGGCCCGGCGCACCGAGGAACTCAACACCCGGCGCCTGGACGTGTTCGGCGGAACCGAGCTGAGCCTGCTCGGCACCGAACGCATCCGCACCGAGCACAACTGTGTACCGCAGGACATCGTGAGCGTGGGGCGTTCGGTGGGCGCCGAAGCCGACGGCGACCTGATCCTGTTCGGCTACAACGTCTACCTGGGCATGCAGCGCGACACCCGGGTCTCGGACGTGTTCTCGCTGCACCGCTACGAACACGACGGCGACTCCTTCGCCTTCACCGACGCGGCCGAGGGCTCCGTGCCGGGGCTGCTCGACGACGAACGGTTCCGGCAGGGCTTCACGCAGCTGTACCGCTACTACCGGGACGCCCGCCTGCAGCGACTGCGCCGCATCGAGGACCGGCTGCTCGCGGTGTTCCGCACGGGCCCGCGTTCGGAGGACGTGCGGGTGCTGCGGTGGTCGGTCACGCCCGAGGGGGAGATCTCCTACCTCGACGACCGCGGCGAACGCGACCACGTCTTCGGCGACGCCCACGACGTCACGTGGGTGGAGACCACCCGCGAGGACCACGTGCTGGGTCGCCACCCGCACATCTCGGTCCTGGACGAGTTGTTCGTGGAGACCGTCGGCGGCGACCTCACCATCAAGGTCGAGAACAACACCGAGGTCGGCGAGGGCATCTACGCCGAACCCGTCGACGAGCCGTTGCAGAGCCTCGCCGACGCCGACGTGTACTACGCCCGCGCCGGGTCGCTGATCCTGCTGCGCATCCGCCCCTACAACGAGTCGCGGTGGCGCCACCTGGTGTTCAACACCCGCACCAAGGGGGTCGAGCGCCTCGACGGGATCGGCCGCGCCTGCCGCCGGCTGCCCGACGACCAGGGCATCGTCTTCCCGGGCGGCTACTACCTGTCGACCGGGGTGTCGCACACGTTCGACACCGACGTCACCGACCTGGACTTCGAGGCGGCGGTGCGCTCCCCCAACGGCGAGGACGTGCTGTACGTCTTCCACTCGGGCGAGGACGGCCGCAGCCTGCTGCTGTCGTACAACACGATCCGCAAGGAGGTCGCCACCCCGATCGTCTGCCACGGGTACTCGCTGTTCGACGACGGGACCATGACGGTGTTCCGCGGCTCGGACGGCGAACCCACGCGGGTGCACCCGATGCAGGTGTGGCGCACCCCGTACGTGTCCGACGTCTACGCCGCCGCGCAGCCCGTCGGCAGCGGTCCCCTGGAGCGGGTCGGCAACGCCGAGCTGGTGCGCGGGATCTCCGAGTCGCTGTCGGTGGCGCGGATGGCCGAGGACATGGAACCGTCCGTGGAGGTCTTCGAGGGCATCATCCGCGCGTGCCGGCGGGTCTCGGACCAGTTCCACTGGCTCGGCGACGAGGCCCTCTGCGACCTCGCCACACCCTTGCAGCAGGTGCGCGGCACGGCCGAGCGGGTGTTGGAGGAGTACGAGACCGTCCAGGCCCTCACACAGCAGGCCGCCGACACCCTCGCCGAGACCGAGGAGAAACTGACCCGGCTGATCCGCACCTCCCGGGGCGAGGCACCGCGTTCCGCGGAGGGGTGGGTGCGGCGCCTGACCGAGCTGCGGCGCGCCCAGGGGCAGGCCGCCACCCTGCGCGAGATGCGGTACGTCGACACCGACCGGCTCGACACCCTCGACGAGAACGTCGCGGAGGAGATCACCGCCGCAGGAAAGCGCACGGTGGCGTTCCTCGAGCGAGAGGACGCCTTCGACGGTTACCACGCGGAGGTCGAACGGCTCGTCTCCGACGCCGAGTCCATCGAAGCGGTCTCGGCGGCCACCGCGGTGGGCGAGCGCATCGCCGAGCAGACCGAGGGCCTGCAGGTGGTCACCGAGGTCGTCGGCTCGCTGGACATCGGCGACGCCCAGGTGCGCACCAGGATCCTGGAGCGGGTCAGCGAGGTCATGGCCGGCGTCAACCGGGCCCGCGCCACCCTCGACTCGCGGCGCAAGGAGCTGCTGTCGCGGGAGGGCCGGGCCGAGTTCGCGGCCGAGTTCGCGCTGCTGGGGCAGGCCATCACGGGGGCGCTGGCCGGGGCCGACACCCCCGACGCGTGCGACGAGCAGCTCGGCCGCATCATGCTCCAACTGGAGAACCTGGAGTCGCGCTTCGCCGAGTTCGACGAGTTCCTGGGCGAGCTCGCCGACAAACGCGAGGACGTCTACGAGGCGTTCTCCACCCGCAAGCAGTCGCTGGTGGACGCCCGGGCCCGCCGCGCCGACCGGCTGTCCGCGTCGGCCGAACGGGTGCTGGAGGGTGTGCACCGGCGGGTGTCCTCGCTGGAGACGCTGGAGGACATCAACACCTACTTCGCCTCCGACGCGATGGTGCAGCGCCTGCGCCGCACGGTCGAGGAGATGCGCGAGCTCGGCGACAGCGTGCGCGCCGAGGAGCTGGAGGGGCGGATCCTCGCTGCCCGGCAGGAGGCCGGGCGGGCCCTGCGCGACCGGGCCGACCTGGTCGAGGGTGGCCCCGGCGGGGAGACGATCCGGTTCGGGCAGCACCGCTTCGCCGTCAACACCCAGCCCATCGACCTCACCCTCACCCCGCACGATGGGGAGATGGCGGTCGCGATCACGGGCACGGACTTCCGGGCGCCGGTCACCGACGAGGCGTTCCGGCGGACCCGGCACCTGTGGAACCGGCTGCTGGTCTCCGAGAGCGACGACGTGTACCGGTCGGAGTACCTGGCCACGTCGATCCTGGCCGCCGCCGAGGACGGCGGTACGGCGAGCGGTTCGCGGTCGGGTGGCGGGGACAGGACGACCGGCGGGGACCGGGCGACCGACGGCCTCACGCTCGAGGCCCTGCACGAGGCCGAGGTGCACGCCGACAACGGGGACTCCCTGCTGTCACTCGTGCGCCGGGTCGCCGAGGAACGCTACGACGAGGGGTACGAGCGCGGCGTGCACGACCACGACGCCGCGCTGATCCTGTCGGCCCTGCTGCGGCTGCGGTCCGGCGCCGGGCTGCTGCGCTACCCCGGCCCGGTGCGGGCCGCGGCGCAGGTGTTCTGGGCCTTCGGCGCCGAGGAGACCGACCAACGGGCCTGGCGCACGCGCGCGGCCTCGCTCGCGCGGGCGCGGGAGGTGTTCGGGGCGCGGCGCTCATCGGCCATCGGTGACCTGCACACGGAGCTCGCCGAGGCGGTCGACACCTTCCTCACCGACACCGGCCTGCTGCCCGGGACCGACCTGGACCTGGTGGGCGAGTACCTGTTCGAGGAGCTGGCCGCCGACTCCGCGTCCGAGCGCGGGTTCGTGTCGGGGGCGCCGGCGCGCACGCTCCTGGACCGGTTCCACCGTGCGCTCGGGGGTTCCCGCGAGACCACCCGGAAGGCGTTCGCGGACGACCTGCGCGCGCTCGAGGGCGACCTCGCGGCCCGGTACCAGCTGGTGACGGCGTGGTTGGAGGCCTTCGCCGACACCCAGAAGGAGGTCGAACCGGGTGCGTTGCCGGAGGCCGCCGCGATCGAGCTGGCCGGCACCCGTGTGGACCGGTACGAGTCGTCGGCGGCGGTCGCCGAGACCGTGACCGGGATGCTGGGGTCGCACCCGCGTGTACGGGACCGGTCGCTGGAGGTGCGCTTGGACGAGATCCTCCCGCGCACCCGCCGGTTCCGGGCCGAGGACGCCCCCGCCTACCGGGAGTTCCAGCGCCGCCGGAACGAGTTCGTTGCGGCCGAACGCGAGCGCCTGCGGCTGGAGGAGTACAAGCCCAAGGTGATGAGCGGGTTCGTGCGCAACCGGCTGCTGGACGAGTCGTACCTGCCGTTGATCGGCGACAACCTCGCCAAGCAGGTGGGGGCCGCGGGCGACGGCAAGCGCACCGACCAGAGCGGGCTCCTGCTGCTCATCTCCCCGCCCGGGTACGGCAAGACCACCCTCATGGAGTACGTCGCGGGCCGCCTGGGTCTGGTGTTCGTCAAGGTCAACGGGCCCGCGCTCGGGCACACGGTGACCTCGCTGGACCCCGCGGACGCGCCGGACGCCACCTCCCGCCAGGAGGTCGAGAAGATCTCCTTCGCGCTGGAGATGGGCAGCAACACGATGCTGTATCTGGACGACATCCAGCACACCAGCCCCGAGCTGCTGCAGAAGTTCATCTCGCTGTGCGACGGGCAGCGCCGCATGGAAGGCGTGTGGGAGGGCCGCACGCGCACCTACGACCTGCGCGGGAAGCGGTTCGCGGTGTGCATGGCCGGTAACCCCTACACCGAGCAGGGCAAGCGGTTCCGGATCCCGGACATGCTCGCCAACCGCGCCGACGTCTACAACCTCGGCGACGTGCTCTCGGGCAAGGAGGACCTCTTCGCGCTCAGTTACATCGAGAACGCGCTGACCTCCAACCCCACCCTGGCGCCGCTGTCGACGCGCTCCCGTGAGGACGTGTACACGTTCGTGCGCATGGCCCGCGGGGACGAGTCGGTCGGCACGGACCAGCTGGAGCACCCCTACTCCGCCGCGGAGGTGGAGCGGATCGTGTCGGTGCTGCGCAAGCTGCTGCGCGTGCAGGAGGTGGTGCTGGCCAACAACCAGGCCTACATCGCCTCGGCCGCGCAGTCGGAGGACGCGCGCACCGAACCGCCGTTCCAGCTGCAGGGGTCGTACCGCAACATGAACCGGCTCGCGGAGAAGGTCGTGCCGGTCATGAACGACGCAGAGGTCGAGGCCGCCATCGACGACCACTACCTCGGCGAGGCGCAGACCCTGACCTCGGGCGCCGAGGCCAACCTGCTCAAGCTCGCGGAGCTGCGCGGGACCCTGGACGCCGAGCAGGAGCAGCGGTGGCGGGAGATCAAGGAGGGGTTCCGCCGCGGCCGCGCCCTCGGCGGCGCCGACGACGACCCGCTCACGCGTGCCGTGGGTGCGATGGGCCTGCTCGCCGACCGCGTCGGTGAGATCGGCACCGCCATCGACCGCGCCGCCGAGCAGTGACCCCCGCGGCCGGCGCCGGGTTCCGTTGCCCTGGCGCCGGCCGCCGGGGTTCCCCGAACCGCCGCACCTCCGTCCTCTAGGGTTGGTGCCGTACTGACGTCATGGCGTACGTGTCGGCTGGTCGGGAGACAGAATGCTGTTGGGCTTTCGGGTGGCGAACCACCGGTCGCTGCGCGACGAGCAGGAACTCCTGCTCCTCCCCGCCGACGAGGAACACGACGGGTACCCGGTGCCGTCACGGACGAAGCCGCTGCACGTGGCGGGGATCTTCGGCGCGAACGCGTCCGGGAAGACCGCCCTGGTGGACGCTTTGTCGTTCATGGCACGCATGGTCTCGGGACACTACGACCAACGCTCGGACCTGTTCGGCGAGATCGAACAGATCCCACGGGAGCCCTTCCTCCTGGACCCCGTCCACGCCGACGAACCCTCCTCCTTCACCGTCGATCTCCTGTTGGGCGGGCACCGCTACACCTACGGCTTCGGGGTCACCGGCACCGAGGTCGTCGAGGAATGGCTCTACCTCTACACACCGGACGGCACGGAAGAGGTGGTCTTCGAGCGCGAGGGACAGTCCTTCTCCTACGGGACCGCCGAGACCGACGCACCCGAGTTGACCGATGTGCTGAACGTGGAGCACAACGTGCTCCTCATCGGGGTCCTGGCCAACGCACAGCCGGCCGCATTCCGTTCGAGCGCCGCCGAGGCCCTTCGGGAAGTGCGGAAGTGGTTCCTCAGGCGACTCAGCAACTGGGGCCAGGTTTCCCCCGAGCTGTCGCGGACACTGACGCGTATCGAACCGCGGCTCCTCGAACGGCTTTCCTCCCTCGCAGCGTCCGCGGACACCGGAATCGACGGGTACGAGTTCACACGCAACGAAGTGGCCGAACGGCAACTCACCCTGCTCGAGTCCTACGGTTCGGAAGCGGCCGACCTTCTGCCCGGATCTGCGCGAACCGGCCGCGTGCACTTCAGACACCGCGGTAGGACGGACACTTATCCCCTGGATCTCAGTGCCGAGTCGTCAGGGACCCGCGCGATCCTCTCCCTCGGGCTGGCCGTGCTCCAGGCCCTCGAACACGGGGGAACCCTGGTCGTGGACGAGTTCGACACCAGCCTGCACAGCTCGCTGTCGGGTGCGCTCATCAAGCTCTTCAACACACCGGAGAACAACCCGTACGGCGCGCAGCTCGTCTTCACCAGCCATGACACCAACCTCTTGGGGCGCATCCACGGCCACGAGGTCCTGGCCTCCGACGAGATCTGGCTGACGGAGAAGGACAGCAGCGGCGCGACGTCGCTCTACCCCGTCTCCAGTTTCGAGAGCGCCGACGAGGAGAACCGGGACCGCCGCTACCTCGTGGGCCGTTACGGCGGCGTCCCCCACCTCGACGAGGCAGCGTTCCTCGAAGCCCTCCGCCCCCGCGGCCCGCAGGCCCGATCCCCCCGAGACGAGGAGACCCCGTAGATGGGAAGGCGCAGTTCCGGCCGACGCCCCAAGCATCTGCCTGAGGCAAGAGCGGTCCTCGTGCTGTGTGAAGGCGAGACCGAAGAGGCCTACTTCGAGGGACTGCGCCGACACCTGCGCCAACAGCGTCCGGACGACGGACGCGGGATCCACTCACCGGAACCCAAGGTCGACACGGCCGAACGGACGGCCGCGCGAAAGATGGCCCAGCAGGCCAGAGCCCTCGTTTCACAGGGGTACTCGGAGATCTGGGTCGTCTTCGACACCGAGGGCGCGAACGTGACGCAGACTCGCAACGAGCTTGCCGAAGCAGGGAAAGGGCAGTCCGACACCTCCCTGCTCAGCGCTGTCTCCCATCCGTCCTTCGAGGTCTGGTTGCTGCTCCACCATGTCGAACGCGGTCGGCTGAGCGGGTGTCATGAGGCCGAAGACAGTTACCGGCTCCTGAAGAAGACCGTGCCCACGTGGGACAAGGGGTTCCGGAACCGGCGGGACAAACCCGGCACGGATTTCGGTGACTTCGTGGACGGACTGGACCGCGCGTGTCGGCAAGCAGCCAAGACCCGGGCCGACGACTACGGCGACTACCCGTGGACCGATGTGCACCTCCTCGTCGACCGGCTGCGCGAGCACTACGCGTGAGGGCCGCGCGATCGCTCCTCCGGGGGCGGCTCGGGCATGATGCGCACCGGGGTGGTTGCCACGGCGCCGGCATCGCGCGAACGTTCGTGCGGAACGGTCTCCTCCGGTCGGCGAGGGCCGCCTCATCCAGGCTTGGTGCCGTACTGACGTCATGACGTGGGTGTCGTGCCCCCGGAGCCGGAGCTGCGAGGGCCGAGATCACCGTTCCCGGCCGGGGTCGGTGTGCGCGGCGATCGCGGTGACGACCTCTTCCCACCGCTCCGGCGGCGGGTGCTGGTGGCCCACGCCGGGAACCAGGTGCAGGCGGGCACCGGGGATCTCGGACGCGAGGGCTTCCGCGTGTTGGTACAGGAAGAGCGGGTCCTCCCTGCCGTGGAGCACGAGGGTGGGTGCGGTGATCTCGCCGAGCCGGTCCCCCAGGGGTGTCCCGCCGACCAACCAGTGGTTGGCCGCGGAGGCCATGTCTCCGCCGCGTTCCATGGCCCGGGTCACGACCTGCCGGAGCCGGGCCGGGTCGACGGGGGCGCCGCCGGCGAAGACGTGCTCCATGGCGACCATGTACGCGATCACCGACTCACGGTCACCCCAGTCGGGCCCGGGCGGGGGTGCGGCGAACAACTGCTGCACGGTGTCGGCGGGTGGCGGCAGGTGCGGGTGGCGCTCCTCCGGGCTCGCGGGTGTCGTGGACATCAGCGTCAGCGAAGCGACCCGGTCGGGGTTCCACACGCCGAGGTACTGGGCGATGCCTCCGCCCGAGGAGATCCCGACGATGTGGGCGCGGGACAGCCCCAGGCCGTCCAGCACACCGACCGCGTCGTGGACGAGCGCGTCGCCGGAGTATCCGGGGTCGCCGACGGGGAACCGTGTCGAGCGCCCGGTGTCCCTGCTGTCGTAACGGACGACGTAGCGCCCTGCGTCGGCGAGGCGCTCGCAGAACCCGTCCTCCCACCAGTCCATCGACGCCTCGTTCCCGGCGATCAACAGGATCGGCGGATGTTCGGCCTCCCCGAAGGACTCGGTACAGATCTCCACGTCACCGAGCCGAATCAAGCGTTCATCGGATCCCATCGTCGCCCCCGGTTCTGCCACGCATGGTGTCGTGCCGGAGAGCTACCCACCGCCCCACGCGTCACGCGCCAGGTCCCCGTGCTCGATCCGCGACACACGGTTCTGGCTCACGTGGAGGCGCTCGGCGAGCTGCACCTGGGTGGGTTCCGCAGCTTCCCGGAGCTCGCGCAGGCGGTACGCGCGGACCTGCTCGAGCATGCGTTCCTTGTGGGCGTCCACCGCTTCGCGGTCGACGGGCCGTCCGGCCAACATGTCTTCCAGGCTCGTGCCCATCGGCCTCCTCCTCGCACGCCTCCGGTGTCGTCGCCGGCCCGGTCCGGCCCGCACGCGCCGCCCGGGGTGTCCTCGTTGTACCAGCGCAGAGGCCCCTCGGCACGGGTTTTTCCTACGGGCAGATCGGCGCGGGCGTGATCCCCTGCGGCACGTTCCGGTGCTCGGTCACCACCCGGTGGCGGCGAGGAGGCGCTCCTCGAGGACGGGGACGAGGGTGCGCATGTACGAGGCGGTGACGTGGCCGTCGTCCCAGTGCACGAGCACGTTGCCGACGACCGGACGGCACACCCCCGATTCGCAGAACCGGTCGGTGAGGTCGAGGGTGCTCACGTGGCCGGGAAGGTCGACGGCTTCCAGGGGCGAGGTGTCGGTCATGGAGTCCGTGCGTTCGGACGTGCACTCGTCGGTCCCGGCATCTCCGGCCCCGGACCCGGCCCCGGCGAGGCACTCGGGCACGTCGAACCCGGGCCTCGGGGTGTCCCGCACCGCGACGACCTCGATCCCGAGCTCGCCCAGCTCCCGCCAGCGTTCCGGGTACCCCTCCACGACCTGCTCCTCCCCGTAACCGGCGGAGGTGTCGTGGCTGGTGGTGGTGCCGGTGGTGAAGACCGCGTCGGGTCGCAGTTCGGCGAGCTCGGCCATGACCCCGTCGTTCCACTCGGCGCACGCGGTGTAGGGATCGCCCTTGTAGGTCTGCGGGGCGTCGGTGAACAGGCACGCGCCCTTGACGATGTTGAGCAAGCGCCACCCGCGGTCCTCGGCGATCTCCTCGAGCGCGGGGAACCAGTGCGCGGCGTGCGAACCTCCGACCAGCGCGATCGTGCGTTCGGGGTCGTCGGCGCCGTACTCGCACACGATGACCTCGGTCCCGGCGGTGTCCTGGTTGCAGCCGTCGTCGTAGGTCACGGGGAGGTCGTCGGCGGCGTTCGCGGGGTCGGGGTGGACGGGGTCGGGGTACTCGCCGTGGTCGCTCCGGCCGTCGGTGAGGGCGAGCGCGCCGGGGTAGCGCTCGGTGTCGGCGACCTGTTCCTCCAGGTGGCGCTGTTCGGCGTCCATGCGCGCCGTCCACGTGCCGGCGGTGAGCAGGAGCGGGAGGAGGCAGGCCAGCGCGAGGGCGGGCCCGCGCACGGTTCGGCCGCGCTTGCCGAAGTCGGCGATCCGGTCGGAGAGGGGTGTGGTCGCCGCCGCCAGCGCCACGGACAGGGCCAGGACCGCCGCGCCGCCGAGCGGGCTCGCCAGGGTGCGTTCGGTCGCGGCCAGGTAGAAGACCAGCACCGGCCAGTGCCACAGGTACAGGGCGTAGGAGATGGAGCCCAGGTACCGCATGGGACGCAGGGTCAGGATCCGGTCGGCGCCCCACGGCGATCCGGTGGTACCGGCGACCACGATCGCGACCGCGGCGAGCGTGGGCCACAGCGCCGCGTATCCGGGGAAGGCGGTGGACACCTGGAGCACGACACCGCAGAGCACGAGCGCCGCGAGCCCGCCCCACCCCAGCAGCAGGCGCAGGGCGCGCGGCGGGTTCAGCCACGGGAGGGCGATTGCGAGCAGGCCGCCGAGCGCGAACTCCCACAGCCGGGCGCCGGTGTCGAAGTAGGCCCAGGGCTGGTCGGCGCGGGTGATGTACACGGAGTAGGCGAGGGAGAGCGCGAGCACGCCGGCGAGGGCGAAGGCGACCGTCCGGCGGATGCCGGGTCCGCGGTCGGTCTCCGCGGGTCCCGCAGCTCCGCGGGTCGCCCACCACACGGCCGCGCCGATCACCAGCGGCCACAACAGGTAGAACTGCCCCTGGATCGACAGCGACCAGAAGTGCTGGAACGCGCTGGTCGACTCGTCGCGCGCCAGGTAGTCGGCGGAGTCGAGGGCGAGCTGCCAGTTCAGGTGGTACAGCGCGGACGCGATCGCCTGCCCGGTGGCGTCCTGCCACGCGGTCTCGGGGAGTAGGAGGCGCGCGCCGACGAGGGTGACGGCGATGACCAGGACCGCGGTCGGTACGAGCCGGACGGCCAACCGGCTGAGGAAGGCGCCGTACCGGATCCCGCCCAGCCCTGCGGGCCCTGCGGGCCCACCGGGCGCTCCGCGCCCTCCGCGCTCGCACGCCCGCACCAGCGACCCGGTGATGAGGAACCCGGTGAGCAGGAGGAAGACGTCCACGCCGCCGGAGACCCGGCCGAACCAGATGTGGTAGCTCGCGACGAGGAGGACGGCGACGGCACGGAGCCCGTCGATCTCGGGCCGGTGTCCGTCACCGGCCCGGGCGGTGTGGTCCCGCGCGGCGCCCGAACCGGTTCGGTGCCCGGATGTGGACAGGCCCTGCTGCGGTGAGGAGAGGGCGGTCATGCCCGCTCATGGTGGAGGCGCTCGGTGACGTCCCGGGATACGCGGGCCTACACCCGTCCCACCACCCGGCGAACCTGTACTTCCCCGCGGGTCACACGAGTTCTACGGCCTCCGCTACCGGGGCCGGCCTCGGCTCTTGATTGCAGCACCGGTAACGGATTCGCCGACTCCAGAGGATGTCATTGCCGTATCAGCGGTAGAGGACGGGGTCACCCCAGACTGCTTGGATGTCCTGGCACGAGCTGGGGCCGTCTGCGGAGAACCTGATCCTCAGAACGTCCTCCACATCGATGACCAGTGTCTCGGACTCACCCAGCGCGGCTGAGCTGCGCGCCAACCGCTCATCGTCGCCGATGATCTCGAACGAAACAGTTTCTCCGGACTGCGACTCATCTCCGAGGCCGATGGCCACTTCAAGAGCCGACCATTCCCTGGACAAATCGAATTCGGCCCACAGGTCATTTGTTCCACATACCCCGTCGGCGAAGACGAGGGAATCCGGATAATCCGTGGCGTTGACGGTTGCACCCTCCCAATCAATTCTACTTCCCAAGAATTGAACATTGTGATCCGCAGGACCCCACCCGAACATTTCTTCCTGTTCCTCGAACCCATCAAGATCGATCTCTGCGTCCTGGTCATCCGGGCCGGGCGAGGTCGGGGATTCGGACGGCGTTGCTTCCGAGGGGGCAGGACTCGGCGACGCCGGAGGGGAAGAGACCATGTCGTCAGCCGGAGTGGAGGATTCTGTGGCGCCTGAGCCGGGGCTCGGCGAAGGCGTACCCTGATCTGTCACTTGGAGGTAAGCGGGAGGAAGGGCCAGGCAGCCGACGATCACGCTGAGTCCGGCACAGACTGAACCGAGGATGGTCCATTTCAGAGCCGCATTGGCATTCCTCCAGTACTCGAACAACTTCCATCCTCCGAGTTTCGGGTTCTGCGGAGCCCAGCAGAACGAGCCACTCCGCATGGGGGCCGATCACCTTCAGCGCCGCCAAGCGCAAACATCAGTGAAATTTTTCCCTGCCTTACCCAGAGTCAAGACATTTTATGCATTCCTCAGAATACTTTCTGCGTTCGAACAGTCTCCGAGAAGGGACGCTGAGTCTTTTTCATCCTGAGGGTGCAGGACACAGGTCCGCACAGGTGTGTGGAAACGGCGTCAGAGCCGCACGGCCTCGCGCGCGGGGTCCGAGATCAGCTTCGGGTCGCGGTCGCGCAACACCGCGATCAGCGGCGACGACGTCCCTGCCTCCTGCACGTCCTGTCCCTCACCGGACATCAACCCGACGAGCTGGAAGAACAGCACGATCCCGTTCGGCGTGGTGATGTGGGCGATGTCGACGTCCGGCACGATCGCGAGCGAGGTCATGTCCCCGTTCGCGTGCTCACCGCCCAGCGGGGACGGCGTCAGGATCCAGTGCCCCACGTCGAGGTCGGTCCCGGCGAGGAAGTTGTCGGCGACGGCGTGCAGCACACGCAGGATCCACGCGGGAACCGCCGTCTCCTCCGGCCCGCGCGGGATCCGGCAGGAGAACTCGAACCCGGAGCCCGACACCCGCGGCTCCTCGCTCGTCTTCTCCCCCAGCTCGGTGAGGCCGAACGTCACCAGCAGCCAGTGCCCCTCCAGCGGGTACGCGAGCACCCCGTCGAGCCCGCCCTTGTCCTGACCCTCGCCGTCGCTCTCGCGCGCGGGGAACTGGATGGTGAGGGGCTGCACGTCCGGGTACTTCTCCGCCCACTCCTCGTAGATCCGGGTGAGCCCCGGCAGCAGCTCCAGCATCGCGTCCACGCCCCTCCGCGTCGTCGTTCGTCCTGTTCGAGGATAGGAGCGCCGGGGAGGCGCCCGGTCCGCCCGGCGCTCACCGCCTGGCCGCCGCCGGTGCTCACCGACGCGTCCGCCCGGCACCGGAGCCCGACGCCGACGCCCGCCCCGCCCCTCCCCCGGTTGTTTCGATGGGGACCCCAGTGGCGACAGCACATCAGAGAGGTCACGAACACCGGAAGAGGAGGCTGTGTCATGAGAGGTCTACGACTGCCGTCGGGCGCCGAGTTGCCGGTGCTGGGACAGGGAACGTGGGGCATGGGCGAGGACGACTCCAAACGCGACTCGGAGGTCGCGGCACTGCGGCACGGGCTCGACCTGGGCCTGGGCCTGATCGACACCGCGGAGATGTACGCCGACTCCGAGGTGGTCGTGGGCGAGGCGATCCAGGGCCGCCGGGACGAGGTGTTCCTGGTGAGCAAGGTCCTGCCGAGCAACTCCTCGTACACGGGCACGATCGAGGCGTGCGAACGCAGTCTGCGCCGCACGCGCACCGACCACCTCGACCTGTTCCTGCTGCACTGGCGGGGCGGGGTCCCGTTGGCGGAGACGGTGTCGGCGCTGATCGAACTGCGCGACGCCGGCAAGATCCGCGACTTCGGGGTGAGCAACCTCGACACCGACGACATGCAGGAACTCTGGGGCGTCGACGGCGCACGCGACTGTGCGGCCGACCAGATCCTGTTCAACCTGACCCGGCGCGGCCCTGAGTACGACCTCATCCCGTGGTGCCGCGAGCAGGGCGTTCCGGTGATGGCCTACTCCCCGATCGAGCAGGGCCGGCTGTTGAAGGACCCGGTGCTGGCCGAGATCGCCGAACGCCACGGCGCCACGCCCGCCCAGATCGCGATCGCGTGGGTGCTCGCGGGCGAGGGCCTGTGCGCGATCCCGAAGGCGAGCCGCCCCGAGCACGTGGAACTCAACCGCGGGGCGCTCGACATCACGCTCACCGGGGAGGATCTGGCGGAGTTGGACGACCGGTTCCCGGCTCCGGACCGTCCCACCCCGCTGGAGGTCATCTGAGGCGGCCGACCCGTTCGGCCCCGTCGGCCCCGGCGTCCCGTCCGGCTCGATCGGCCCAGTGAGCCCATCCGGCCCGGCTGACGTGAACGGCGCAGCTGACTCGTCCGACCCGACCGTCCCATCCGGCCCGGCTGACTCGTTCAGCCCGACCGTCCCAACCACACCAGCCACCCCAGCAAGCCCACACACCCCGTCCGTCGGGGCCCGGCGTACACATCGGAACCGGGCCCCGACCGCGGGGACAGCCTTTCCTTTCCCCCACGCCAGACCTTCCTGGCGGCGCAGGCAGGGTCCACGCACCAGGACACGTCTCCCGACGCCTCCATCTCCCCGCCACCCACACGGGAACCGCGTCCTGTCCCCCGCGACAGCCCTCTGTCACCTCGCGCCCCTGACCTCCCTCACCCCGGAACCCGGCCCTGCCCGCACGGACACATCTCCCTCGCCCCGCCGCTGCCCTTCCCCCGCCCCGAACGGGGTCCTGCCTTCCGGGACAGACCTTTGCTACCGCCCCGCGGTCACCCTTGTCCGGGCTTGCCCGCACTTGTAGCTTTCCTCCAACTTCGCCCTCCCGGGTGAAAGTTCCTGTCCCGAGATCCCCGCTCGGTTTCGTAGGAGAGGCAGTACCCCCATGCCCGGATCCACCCCCGGCCGAGTGCGGCGCGTGACCGCCGTGCTGGCCGCGGCCGCCCTGGCCGTCACCCTCCCCCAGTCCGCGCACGCAGCCGGAACGCCCGACGACGACCCGGTCGGCGCCGCGACCGCAACCGCGCCCGCCCCCGCCGACCGCGCCACGGAGGACCGCCTCGCCGAGGAGGCCTCCCTCGAGAACGCCGAGATCCCGCCCGGCCCCCTGACCTTCGGCGCCGAGGCCCTGTCCGCCGTCGAGGACGCCGCCGCGGAGGCCGCCGGATCGGCCTCGTGCGGCATCTCCGCCGAGGAGGCCACCGCCCTGTCGGTCGCCCCGATCTGGCCGGAGATCGTCACCGGCGAGATGGCCACGCCCTCGCCCATGACGCTGTCCCGCTTCGACAACCAGGAGGGCCTGTACGACCCCGCCGGCCGCGACGGCCTGTTCTTCAACCCGGGCGTGGGCCTGTGGCAGATGGACTCCGCCGGCTTCGGCAGCAACAACACCGCGGGTGAGGCCATCGACAGCCACTGGGTGTCCGATGTGGTCGTGCCGTACATCGTCGACAAGTACTGCGACTCGCTCAACGGCGGCTCCGATGCACCCACGGCCCGCGCGAGCTCCTGGAGCGACTGGAACGCCTGCTCCGAGGGCGACTGCGAGACCGCCTACTGGCGCGGGTTCAACGACGGCATCACCGCCGACCCCGACGTGGACCGCTACGGGGGCGCCCAGCCGCGCACCTGCGAGTTCGACGGCGGAACCTACGACTGCCTGTTCGTGGACATCGCCGACGTGCAGGGCGCGGACTGGTGGACGGCCCCGGACGCGGGCCGTTCCCCGCTTCCGCACCCGTTCTACGTGCTGCGCGACGACTCGGGCGAAAGCACCCAGGAGGTGCGGGTCTTCCTGGGCGAGGACTCCGGCCACGGCACGGACGTCACGGTGACCCGGCCGTTCGGCGGTGATGCTCGTGACTCCTTGACCTGGACCGACGACCAGGGCCTGTGCGACACGACCGAGGGCCGCGGCGCCTGCTGACGCCGACGAGGGCGGACGGCCCGGCACCGGCTCCGCCCCCGGCCTCCACGTCCTCCCCGCACCCCGGGGCGCTCCCTCCCGGGCGCCCCGGACCCGGGCCGCCGGCGTGCTCGCCCCTCGTGGCCGCCGGCGGCCCTTCCTTCCCCCTCGGAACACCCCACCCCGTTCAGAACCCACCGCTCCGCTCGGAACCCACCGCGCACCCGACCCCCTCGCACCGCCCGCGCGGGCCCTCCATCACCGCCCCATCCGCCCCGGTCCGCCCCCGCGGCCCCTCCCCCACCACCGACCGCCGAACCCCCTGAGCTGCGTGTTCGCCGAACGACCCTGTCCCGTGGGACAGAGTCCCGTATCCCTACTGGCGTTCTGCGCTACTCGGCAGTAACATTGACTTGTTACTAGTCGGTAGATCCGCGTGTACAGACACC
The DNA here is from genome assembly GCF_014892575.1 of Nocardiopsis coralli. Taxonomy (GTDB): domain Bacteria; phylum Actinomycetota; class Actinomycetes; order Streptosporangiales; family Streptosporangiaceae; genus Nocardiopsis; species Nocardiopsis coralli. Next base: position 259,489 of record NZ_JADBGI010000006.1, read on the forward strand.
GCGGCCAGGGACACAGCGGAGCTGTCCATGACGCATTACAAGAGCAACCTGCGGGACATCGAGTTCAACCTCTTCGAGGTGTTCCGCCGCCAGGACGTGCTGGGCCAGGGCCCCTTCGAGGACCTCGACGAGGAGACCGCCCGTACCATCCTCGACGAGGTCAACCGCCTCGCGACCGGCGTGCTCGCCGAGTCCTTCGAGGACGGCGACCGCAACCCCCCGGTCTTCGACCCCAAGACCAAGACGGTCCAGATGCCCGAGAGCATCAAGAAGTCCTACCAGGCCTACATGGACGCCGGCTGGTACAACCTCGACCTCCCCACGGAGCTGGACGGCCTCGGCGCCCCCCGCTCGCTGGTCTGGTCGGCCGCCGAGCTCATCCTGGGTTCCAACCCCTCCATCCACATGTACTCGGCCGGCCCGGGCTTCGCGAGCATCCTCCACGCCGAGGGCAACGAGAAGCAGAAGGAGTTCGCCAAGCTCGCCATCGAGCGCGGCTGGGGCGCCACCATGGTGCTGACCGAGCCGGACGCGGGCTCCGACGTCGGCGCGGGCCGCACGAAGGCCACCGACCAGGGTGACGGCACCTGGCACATCGAGGGTGTCAAGCGCTTCATCACCTCGGCCGAGCAGGACATGACCGAGAACATCTTCCACCTGGTGCTCGCGCGCCCCGAGGGCGCCGGCCCCGGCACCAAGGGCCTGTCGCTGTACCTGGTGCCGAAGTTCCTGGTGAACGAGGACGGCTCCCTCGGCGAGCGCAACGGCGCCTACGTCACCAACGTCGAGCACAAGATGGGTCTGAAGGCCTCCACCACGTGTGAGCTGACCTTCGGCGAGGACCACCCGGCCGTGGGTTACCTGGTCGGTGACAAGCACGACGGCATCCGCCAGATGTTCCTGGTCATCGAGTACGCCCGCATGATGGTCGGCACGAAGGCCATCGCGACGCTCTCGACCGGTTACCTCAACGCGCTCGAGTACGCCAAGGAGCGCAAGCAGGGCAACGACCTCGCCGGTTCCAAGAAAGACCCGAAGGTCGCCATCACCCGCCACCCCGACGTGCGCCGCAGCCTCATGACGCAGAAGTCCTACGTCGAGGCCATGCGCGCCCTGGTGCTCTACACCGCCGTCCAGCAGGACGAGATCCAGATCGGTGAGGCCAAGGGTGAGGACGTCTCCGGCAAGGAGGCGATGAACGACCTGCTCCTGCCGATCGTCAAGGGTGTGGGTTCGGAGCGTTCCTACGCGCTGCTCGCCGAGTCCCTGCAGACCCTGGGCGGCTCCGGGTTCCTGCAGGAGTACCCGATCGAGCAGTACATCCGCGACGCCAAGATCGACACCCTGTACGAGGGCACGACCGCGATCCAGGCGCAGGACTTCTTCTTCCGCAAGATCGTCAAGAACGGCGGCGCGGCCATCGGTCAGCTCGCCGGCGAGATCAAGGAGTTCGCGAACTCCGAGGCCGGCAACGGCCAGCTGAAGGAGGAGCGCAAGCAGCTCCTGGAGGGCATCGAGCACGTCGAGAAGATCGTCGAGCTCATGGTCGGCCACACGATGGGCGCCGCCGAGGACCAGCGTGAGCTGTACAAGGTGGGCCAGAACGCGACCCGCCTGCTCATGGCCTTCGGTGACGTGGTGCTGTCCTGGCTGCTGCTGCGCCAGGCCGAGGTGGCCCTCAACAGCATCGACGGTGCCGAGGGTGCGGACCAGGACTTCTACACCGGCAAGATCGCCGCCGCGCGCTTCTTCACCGAGCAGTTCCTGCCGCGCATCGCCGCCGAGCGCAAGATCGCCGAGGGTGTCACCAACGACCTCATGGACGTGCCCGAGAGCGCGTTCTAAGGGTTCGAGGGTTCGAGGAGCGCCCTCACGGCGCACACTCTCCGCCTGGGGCGGGGTGGTCCGGTGGACCGCCCCGCCCTTCGTCGTGTCCGGGGGCGGGTGTCCGGCGGTGTCTGGCGCCCGGCCGGTCCGGCCCGGACGCCCGGTCCTGTCTCAGATGGCCCGCCGGCCCGTTCGGCTCAGACGCCGATCAGGTGGCCCGGGTGGTTCCTGACCAGGCCGGGAACTGATATGTTCGTACACGTGTTCGCTTCGAGGCTGGGGAAGGCCTCGATACGCACACACGGGGCGCCTCCACTCTCGGCGGGAGTGGGGGCGCCCTTCGTCTGTCCGGGCTCCCTCTGACACCCGGGACCCGGCCTCCCCCCGGCGCCGCTTCCTCTTCAGGTGATGCGCAACCGTTCCACGGGTTGGCCGGTGACCTCGGCGATCAGCTCGAAATCCTTGTCCAGGTGAAGCACGGTCAAGCCGGCCACTTCAGCTACGGCAGCAATGAGGAGGTCAGGGACGCTCGGAGACCGGTGGTGCCCCCTGTCGGCCAAGGTCGCTTGGATCTCCAACGCACGGCTCTCGCTCACCGGGGTCTGGTTCTCGACCGGCATGACCGACAGAGGAGGGCGCTCGAGGAACGACCGGAGCTGGTGCCCCGATCTCGAGGAGGCCCCGAGCTGCAACAGGGTGGTCGTGGACACCCGAACGAGCCCGCGTTCGATGCGCGTCGCCCATTCCCCGGCGTCCGGACTGGAAGCCGTGCGTACGAACGCGGACTTGTCGATCAGCCAGGTCATTCCCACGCCCACTCCATCGCGCCGGGATCCTCCAGGTCGGCAAAGGCTTCGGAGACGGCTTCGAGGTCGGCCACCGTGACGGTCGCCCCTGCGGTGCGCGCGGTGTTCTCGAGGACGCGGCGCAGGAACTCGGAGCGGGACAGGCCCCGGCTGGAGGCGGCGACGGCGAGCACGCAGAGGGCGTGGTCGGAGACGTCGCGGATCAGGACATCGGTCATGGTTTTTGTCCCTCTTCAGAGCTTGAGCCGGCCGAGTTCGAGGATGGCGAGGAGGCGTCGGGAGAGTTCCCATTCCTGGCCGATCGGGAGCACGGGTTCGATCGTCGGGCCGGGGTCCTCGCCGGGGGCCTCGGCCGAGTCCCAGCCAGGACCCCCGCCGGAGCCCTCGGCCTCCCAGACCATGCACCAGCGTGCGTCGGCCGCCACACCACGGAGCACCACAGCTTGAGCGGCGTGGTCGAGTTTCGCGGTGATCAGGAGGCGCGGAACGTCGAGCTCGAAGCGCATGCCCCGGGTCTTGAGGCAGACGATGAGGTCACGTGCGGCTTCCTTGCGGGTGAGGACACGGACGTGGTCCGCGTCCTCCGAGTTGGGTCGGGGCATGTCACGAATGCCGTGGTTCCGTCGGTCTCCGGATCCGGCCGAGCGGCCGCCAGTTTCGGTGAGCATGGGTCAAGCCTCAGGCCCGGCGTTTATCGTTGACCATACGAAGAGGATTTCTGTTGTGGCCCTGTCGCCTCGGGTTGTTTCCCGGACATGGCTGTTGTCCCTGTTGAGAGCGTTGGGATCCGCATGAGCGAGTCACCCCCCGTGTCATCCCCGGTCGTGCAGTACTTCGCGAATCAGGTCAAGCGCCTACGCAACGAGAAAGGTCTGACGCAAGACCAACTCGGCAAGCGCATCGGATACACGGGTGCGATGGTGGGTTATGTCGAGAACGCGAAACGCATTCCGACGGAGAAGTTCATCCTGGGTTGCGATGAACAACTCGACGCCGGCGGTGTCCTCAACGAGCTCTGGCCGCTTATCAATCGCGAGAGTTATCCCGACTGGTTCCGACCCTTCGTGGAGCTCGAGGCCGAGGCGATCAGTCTGCGCGCGTTCGAAGTCCAGGTCGTCCCCGGACTCTTCCAGACCGAAGCGTACGCGCGTGCTGTGCTCAGCGCCGGCTGGCCCCCTCCCAAGGCAGACGACGTGGAACGCCAGCTCTCAGCCCGCCTGGAGCGGCAGAAAATCTTGGACCGGGACAACCCGCCCTTGTTGTGGGCGGTTTTGGAAGAGTCAGTCGTCCGTCGACCCGTTGGCGGTCGCAGCGCCATGGCTGAACAGCTCAAATACCTCCTGGAGATCTCCCAACGACCACACGTTCGGGTCCAAGTTCTCCCCTTTGCCAATGGAGTCCACGCGGCCATGGACGGCGCTTTCGAGGTGCTGGAGATGGGAGCCCGGGAGAAGGTCCTCTACGTGGAGCGTCCCGGAGGAGGTCACATCATCTCTGACGCAACGGAGGTGGCAAAATGCGACCAGAGGATGAGCGCCTTGGTTGGCCTGGCACTCTCGCCGGAGGAGTCCGCCGAACTCATCACCACCTCGATTGGAGACCTATGAGCGCGAACCTGCCCGACGGCCTTCCCTGGCACAAGTCCAGCTACAGCGGCAACCAGGGCGGGAACTGCGTCGAGGTCGCCGAGACGTCCCGGGCCGTGCACATGCGCGACACCCAACACCGCCACCTCACAACCCTCACCTTCACCCCCGAAGCATTCACCACCCTCCTCTCCGACCTGAAGGACGACCGCCTCTGAGGCCTCGCCTCACCTGAAAGCGGGAAGGACGGTTCCATGGAACTGAACTGGCACAAGTCCAGCTACAGCGGCAACCACGGGGGCGACTGCGTCGAGGTCGCCGAGACGTCCCGGGCTGTGCACATGCGCGACACCCAACACCGCCACCTCACAACCCTCACCTTCACCCCCGAAGCATTCACCACCCTCCTCTCCGACCTGAAGGACGACCGCCTCTGAGGCCTCGCCTCACCTGAAAGCGGGAAGGACGGTTCCATGGAACTGAACTGGCACAAGTCCAGCTACAGCGGCAACCACGGGGGCGACTGCGTCGAGGTCGCCGAGACGTCCCGGGCTGTGCACATGCGCGACACCCAACACCGCCACCTCACAACCCTCACCTTCACCCCCGAAGCATTCACCACCTTCGTCTCCGACCTGAAGGACGAAGGTTCGGGCCGCTCCTGACGCCCACGGAGCCGCCACCTCCCCTTCCCACCCCTCGAACGTTTCCAACGCTCCGAAGCCCCGGGCACCCATGGCCAGGTGTCCGGGGCTTCGTCGTGCCTGGGTCGGCCGTCGACCCGACAGCCAGGGTCGGCCGGCGGGACGGGGCAGAGCAGGGCGCAACATGATTCCCCCTCCGCAATCACTTGCCAAGATGGAAAGTCAATGCCACCGTGGAATCATGACCCCAGCGAACCACCCACCCGCACCCGACCGGACGCCCGGCGACGACCCGACACACCCGCCCGCCAACGCCACGGACACCGACCTCGCCGTCGAGATCCGCGGCTTCGTCAAGCGCTACACCCCGCGCAAGGGCGAGCCCACCACCGCCGTCGACCGCCTCGACCTGCACGTCGAGCACGGCAGCATCCACGGCCTCCTCGGCCCCAACGGCGCGGGCAAGACCACCACCATCGAAACCCTCGTCGGCCTGCGCGCCCCCACCGCCGGCACGGTCCGCGTCCTCGGCGTCGACCCGCGCGCCGACCGCGACCACATCCGCCGCGCCGTCGCCGTTCAGCCCCAACACGCGGCCGTCTTCAACCACCAGACCGTCGCCGAACTCCTGCGGGCGTGGGCCTCCTTCCACCCCGAACCCGACGACCCCGACGCGGTCATCGAACGCATGGGCCTCACCGCGTCCCGCGACGTACGCGTGCACCGCCTCTCCGGCGGCCAACGCCAACGCCTGCTCGTCGGCACCGCCCTGGTCTCCCGCCCCCTCCTCCTGGTCCTGGACGAACCCTCCACCGGTCTGGACCCCAACGCCCGCGAGGACCTCTGGGAGGCCGTGCGCGCCTACCGCGCCGACGGTGGGACGGTCCTGCTCTCCACGCACTCCATGGAGGAAGCGGCTGCCCTGTGCGACCGCATAAGCGTGCTCGACCACGGCCGTGTCGCCGCCGAAGGAACGGCGGAGAGCCTCATCGAGGAGCACGCACCCGGCGGCACGCTCGCCGACGTGTTCCGCACCGTGACCACCCGCGCCGCCGAGGGCGGGGAGGAGGCAGCATGAGCGCCGAAGCGATCAGCGCCATCGTCAGCAGCACCGGAACCAGCAGCAGCACCGCCGCCATGAGCAACGACCCGCACAACGACGCCCCCGAGCGCCGCGCCACCCCCGGCGCGACCGCCCAGCTCCTGCGCGTGCAGACCCGCGAGTTCGTGCGCGAGCGCCGCGGGTTCTTCACCTCCCTGATCCTGCCTCTCGGCCTGTCCGCGCTCTTCCTCGGCATGGCGGTGCTCCTCCCCTCCCCGGCCTCCGGCGGCGGGTTCGACGAGACCGTCATGGCGATCGTCGTCTTCCTGACCGTCTCGACGGCGCCCCTGTCGGCGACCGCCGCCTCGCTCGCCGACGCCCGCGCACGCGGCACACTCCGGCTGCTCGGCACCACCCCCGTCGGCCGCGCGCGCCTGGTACTCACGCACGTTCCGGCCCGGCTCGGTCTGGTGCTGGCCCAGCTCGCCCTGCTCATCGGGGTCGGCGCAGCGCTCGGGTTCGTGCCCGTCGCTCAGGCTCCGGCGATGCTCGGGGTGGCGTTGCTGGGTGTGGCGCTGTTCGGATCGATCGGTTACCTGCTCGGCGGCCTGCTCCCGACGGCGGAGACCGCGTGGAACGTGTCCACGCTCGTTCAGCTCGTTCCGTTCTTCCTGAGCGGCCTGATCCCGATGTTGAGCCTGCTGCCGGACCCGGTGGAGAACACCCTGTCGGTTGTTCCCACGTTCTTCTTCGCCGACCTGCTCATCGGCCTGGGGTCGAGCGGGGAGTCCACGCACCCGGTGTGGTTGTCGGTCGCGGTCGTGGCCGGAACCGCCGCACTGATCGCCGCATTGGCAGTGCGGTTGTTCCGTTGGGACCAGGGCGAGGAGCGCTGAACCGGAACACACCACTCGCCGCACGGCGGGACACCACCCCCGGGGGTTCTGGGACGGAGCACCCCCGGGGGTTCTGTGTTCCTACCGCAGGGGTGATCCTGCTGCCCCGTGCATTTCCGGAATCCCTTCCCGCACTCGACGTCCGCTTTCTTTTCTTCTGGGGAAAGGTGGGGCCGTTCGGACCCGACTGCCTATAATGGGTCTTCGGTCCCCCTTTTGCAGATCGGAGCCTCATCCCCCAGACCTGGAGTCGCCATGCTCGAGGATTTCGAGCGCACCCGCATCGCGAGTTTTTTCGCGCGCATCGTGGACCACAACAAGGCCGCCCCCGAAACCCCCGACCCACACGTGTCGACCGTCGCCGTGACCCACGTGCTCGCCGGACAACTGTTCTTCCTGCACGCCGTCGCCGCCCTGTCCGACCTGCGCGCCGTTCTGCCCAAGCCCCGGAGCGTCGACCCCGAGGCGGCGCGTGAGGCCGCCGAGCTCTGGCAGGTCGACGAGCTCGACCGCGCGACCTTCGCCACCGCCGAGCACGCCCTCGCCTACCTGGAGTCCCGCACCCCCGACGAACGTGTGGTGCTGCTCGACGTGGGCGGGTACTTCGCGCCCTCCCTCGACGAGGTGTGCGCCGGGTTCTCCGGGCAGATCCTGGGCGTGGTCGAGGGCACCGAGAACGGGCACCGCCGCTACCTCGCCCGCGACGAGCTTCCCTGCCCCGTGTACTCGGTGGCCCGCTCCCCGCTGAAGGACCCGGAGGACTACCTGGTCGGACAGTCCGTGGTCTTCTCCACCGAGGCGTTGATCAGGGCGCGCGGAGACCTGCTGTACGGGCTCGGCGCCGCCGTCCTGGGTTTCGGGAAGCTGGGTTCGTCGGTCGCGCGCATGCTGCACTCGCGCGGCATACAAGTGACGGTGTTCGACATCGACCCGGTCAAGCGCGCCCAGGCCCTCGCGCAGGGGTTCACGACCGTTTCGACGCTCGACAAGGCCCTGTACGGCGCGGGGATCGTGGTGTGCGCGACGGGGAACCGTGCCCTGGGCCCGGACGACTTCCCGCGCGTGGGCAACGGGGCCTACATCGCGTCGGTGACCTCCTCCGACGACGAACTCCGGCTCGACGGGCTCGGAGAGCTGTACAACCGCGAGGCGGTCGGCGAGGGCATCACCCGGTACGCGCGCACCGGCCACTACTTCTACGTGCTCAACGACGGGAACGCGGTGAACTTCCTGCACGGTGCGAATTCGGGCGCGTTCATCTACCTGGTGCAGGCGGAGATCCTGGCGGCGGCCGCGCGGTTGATGCGGCTGTCGCACGAGCCTGACCTGCACGAACTCCCTGACGACGTGCGCGAGCAGGTCGCGGCGATCTGGTTGGAGTTCTTCAACGCGCCCGGGTGAGGACGTGCGATCCGCCTACCCCGCCCGGGCCCCTGTGCGGAACCTGGCCCCCAGGTTCGAAAAACCCGTGGCGGGGTTTTTCTGCGCGCATCCTCGGGTGACTTGTCCAGATAAATCACCCAGGAAAGGAACAAAACTCCGGGCCTGCGGAGGATTTCCTTCCCCGGTTGCCCGCGAACTCTGTCCTTCTGTCTCCCGGGTGACTTAATCTGTGCTCAAGACCCGCACGAACACCCGAGGAGCTTTTTCACAACTGAACAAGCGGTGACCCCGCGACGGTTAAAACCGCCCGGGGCCGTGGCCAGCAATCTCCACTCCTTTAGACAAGGACTTTGCCAGCATGCCCAAGTGTATCGCTGCTCTTTTCGGCTATGCCCAAACCCTGGTGACGGGGCTGTTCCGCGCACCCCGCGGACGGCACTCGACCAGGCACAACGCCCCTTCCACCCGGGCCCAGGGGAACCCCCGGATCCTGCGGATCTTGCTGATCCTGTCGGTCCTGCCGGTCCTGCGGATCCTGCCCGCCCGACGGACCCCAAGCCCGTCGAACGACCTCCCAGGGCCGCGCTCGCTGAGGCCCAGCTCCTCGAGGCCCCGCTCCCCGAGGCCTCGCCTCCCGTTGCCCGGACTCCGGTTGCCCGGCCTCCAGTGGCTCCGCCCCCGGTGGCTCTGCCGACGATGGCTGTGCCGTGGACCGTGGCCGGCCAAGCGCCAGCGCTCCCGCCGGGTCCGGCCCTTCGCACCGGAGCAGCCCCCGGCACCGCTCAGCGTTCCCGCACAGCCCGCCGTCTCGGCGCCGTCGGACCGTCCGGGTCACTCGAACATCCCGAGCCTCCCGGGCCTCCCGGGGCCGTCGCACCGCCCGAGCCCCTCGGCCCTCCCAGATCCCTGGGCCCTCACTGCCCCCTCTCCGGCCACAGCCTCCGGGCGCACGCAGCTCGCGCCTCCCGCGGAACACGTCCCCGCCGACGAGGTCGCCCTCGTACGCCCCTACTTCCGGGCCCACGAACGTTCCCGGCAGGCGGACGTGGACGACCTCCGCCAGCGCACGGCCGCCGACCGCCTCACCGCGTGGGGTGCAGACCTCGGAGCCCTGGTCGCCCCGCTCCCTTCGTCACCGCACCGCCCCCACCTCCACCTCCGCGGACAGCAGCAGCAAACGCAGATGCAGACGCAGCTGCCACAACGACAACAGCAACGACGCACGCACGCCCAGGAGGTGGCGGTATGAACCACGCGATGCACCCGCTCGTCACCTGGGAACACCGCCTCTACCCCGGCGACCTCGCCCACGCGCGTGCCGTGCGCTCCGACCTGTCCGCCGACCTCGCCGGCTTCGACCCGGACCTGGTCGACACCGTGCAGCTGTGCGTCAGCGAGCTCTTCGCCAACTGCGTCAAGTACACCGATTCGGGCCGCCCCGGCGCCGACGTCCTGCGTGCGCTGTCCCTGCCCGGGCCCCGCACGCTGCGTGTGGGCCTGAGCGACTGGGGCGGCAGCGGGGCGCTCCCGTGCATCCCGGCCGACCGGACCGACGACGAGTGGGACTGGGCCGAGGGTCAGCGCGGCCTGGCGCTGGTCGAGAACTTGTCCACAGGCTGGGGACACCGGCGGCTCGCCCCCTGGGCCGACCTCGGAACCCACGTCTGGGCCGAGTTCGCCCTCGACCCGGCAGGCGTGCCCGCCCTGCCGCCGTTCGTCTTCACCTGCCCCTGACACCGCACAAACGACGGGGCCGGGGCGCCCAGCGACGCCCCGGCCCCGTTCCGGCTCGCAGGTCCTGTGCCCCGCGTGCCACACGGTTCACAGGTCCGGTTCGAGCCCCCAGGCCCGGGAGGCGAAGGCCCAGCAGGCCCGACCCACGACCGGGTTCACGCTCAGCTTCCCGGGGCCGCCCAGGCCGCCGTGGCCGGCACCGGGCACGCCTTCCACTCCCCCGGCGACGACCGGCTCGCCCTTGAGCCCGCCGCGGGGCCCGTAGAACTGCCCGCCGAGCGCCTCGGGGTCGACGGCGGCGCGCACCACCGGGAGTGCGCCGCCGTCCTGGCCCTGCGCGAGGGGGTACTGCAACAGCTCCGCGGGGGTGGGCTCGCGTTCGGGCGCGGCCTCGCCCAGGGGCTCCGAGCGCACCGCCAGGGAGTACCCGGGGTGGGCGACCAGGCTGCGCACCGGCGACCCCGCGGCGGTCAGGCGGCGGTGCAGCTCGAACGCGGCCGCCTGCATCACGAGCTTGGACTGCGCGTAGGCCAGCCAGGGGTTGTAGCCGCGCTCCAGGTTCAGGTCGTCGGGGGTCGTGCGGGTCAGCTTGGCCGCCATCGACCCGACCCACACCACACGCGCCGAGTCGCCGGACTTCTCCAGCTGGGGCAGCACCTCGCGGGTGAGGAGCACGTGCCCGAGAGCGTTCGTGGCGAGGGTCAGCTCGTACCCGTCGACGCTGACCTGGCGTTCCTTCGGGGAGATGAGGAGGCCTGCGTTGTTGACCAGGGCGTCCAGGCGGGGCAGGGCACGCAGTTCGGCGGCGGCAGCGCGCACCGAGTCCCCGGAGGAGGTGTCCACGTGCACCGTGCGCACGCTCGCGCCCGGAACCGCAGAGCGAATAGCGTCCGCGGCCTGTTCACCCTTGTCGAGCCCCCGGCACATGAGCACGGTGTCGGCGCCGGCCTCGGCCAGGCGCAGCGCCGTCCACAGGCCCACGCCCGAGCTGCCTCCCGTGATCGCGACCGTTCTGCCCTGTGCTGCGGGCGGGTTGCGGTGGTCCCACGTCACCGTGATCCCCACTTCCTGTGTTCGCGTCTCACGTCGTCCTCCGGGCCGTCCTCCCCGTGCCCGCGGGCTTTACGCGTTCCGGCGGCCGCGCAGGAGCAGGAGGAAGAGCACACTCGTGGCGACGGTGGTGGCCACGGCCATCGGCGCGAACGCCAACTGGAACGCGCCCGGGTCGTCGGGCAGCTTCTGCAGCACGGCGCCCGCGGCGACGGTGCAGACCACGGCGGTGGTGAAGCCGCTCATGTTGACCAGGCCGGAGGCGACGCCGGTGCGGCTGGCGGGGATGCCGTCGCGCGCGAAGTCGAAGGAGATCGTGGGCGCGAGGGTCTGGCCGACGGCGCTGGCGCCCATGACGGCCAGGCCGAGCCAGGTGGGGACCTCGCCGGTGGGCCACAGGACCATGAGCAGCCAGCCCACGGTCAGGGTGCTGCCCAGGGTCAGGGCCAGGCCGATGCGCACGTTGGGGCTGCGTCCGATCACGGCTCCGACGATGGGGGCCATCCACAGGGGTCCGGCGGCGACGGCGGTGAGGGTGAAGGCGGCGGTGCCTTCCTGGAGCCCGAGGCCGTCGACGAGGAAGGGGTAACCCCACAGCACCATGAGCATGGTGAAGGGCGCCATGATCGCGGCGTGGTGGGCCATACCGACGCGGGGGCCGTGCGCGGCGAGGGCCTCCTTGAGGGCGGCCCACACGGGGATGGGGTCGGCCACGGTGGAACGCCCTGCGGCGCCCGCGGGGCGGTCGCGCACGACGACGATCACGAGCAAGGCCATGGCGGCGGTCAGCAGCGTGACGCTCATGAACGCGGTGGTCCAGCCGAACCCGTCCAGGGCCCAGGCCAGGGGTGCGGCGCTGGCGACCTGTCCGGCGCCGCCGACCACACCGGTGAGTCCGCTGACGAGGGCGTAGCGGGCGCGCGGGAACCACAGGGCGGCGAGCCGGATGACGTTGAGGAACACCAGGGCGTCGCCGAGCCCGATGAGGAACCGTCCGGCGATGGCGACCTCGGCGTTGGGGGCGAGCGCGAAGAGCCCGGAGCCGAGCATCATCGCGCCGATGCCGATGGCGAGCGTGTACCGCGGGCCGAGGCGGTCGGCGAGCAGGCCCGCGGGGATCTGGAAGAGGACGTAGATGAGGAGCTGCAGCATCGGCAGCATCGACAACAGGGCGGGCCCGACGTCGAAGCGCTCCTGTGCTTCCAGGGCGGCCACGCCCAGACCGTTGCGGTGGAGCATGGCGAGGAAGTAACCGCCGACGGCGACCCCCCAGACGATCCACGCACGGGCGCCGCCCATGGGCTCGGTCGTCACCGTTCCCCTTCCGCGGGAAATCCTGTCGTCGGATGTCTGTGTCTCTGTCACGTGGCCGCTTCTCTCCTCGTATGGGTCGTCCTTGCAGTGTCCTCCACGCGCGCGTGCGCGAAGGGAACCGGGGGTGAGGCAGTGGACATCGGCCGCAGGAATGCCCGCAACGGTGCGGGTCCGGGGAGGGGCAACGAGGTGTCCCGAGTCGGTCAAGCACCCTCTCACCAGCGCAAAGTCACGTTATGCGACAGCTACGGGACACCGGGTGCGATACCCGGGTGACACTCGCGACAGGAGACCCCGGATGAGGCCGTTTTTATCCTGCACTCATCTTTCGTACGGGCGTGCGACACAAGCGGATTGCGCTGCCCAAACATCACGTGACACAGATGAGATTCGATCGTTGCGAGTGACATGGGTCACACTCAGAAGCCTCGACTCCGGGCGGTCAGTTACTGCTAGCATCCGGAGCGCAAAGCATAACTGCGAGGTAACGACACCGTTCGAACCTGACCAAGCTTTGCGGAGCGGTCCGCCGGCCACCAGCACGGCGGGGGCGCTCGAACCGCGGTTACGTGGCCGCAACACAACACAACGGAGCCCCACGGGGCGCCGGCCACACAGGTCCTTGCCGCGGTACCCGAGAAACCCTGGAGTCCACCTTGAGTCACTGGCGTCTGAACAACCCCCGGTCCAGCCGGGCGAAGTCGGCACTCGCCAGCCGGGTCAAGCACAAGCCCCGCCACGCCTTCTGCGCTGAGCGGGCCATCACGGCCCTCCTGGGGCAACTCGCCCCCACCGCCGCCCGTCAGCTCGACTGGTCCGGCAGCTCCGAGATGACGGTCATGACCGTGCGCAACGACATCAACGTGTGGTGCCGCGACGGCCAGTTCTTCTGGAACGACCTCGGACAGACGTTCTGCCACCCCGCCAGCGACCCCGCAGGCGCGGCCGCTCTGCTGGACCCTTTCGCCGGGATCCCCGAGCCCCAGCCCTCCCCGTACCGCATCCCCCACACCGTCGCCGCACCCCGGCGCACCATGGTCCCCGCCTGACGCGCACCACGCGCCCGCGCACACCGCAGGGCGTGTGAGGATCACCGCGCCGTCCGGGCCGCCCGAGGCGGCGCTCTCCCCTTCCCTCCTCTGCGAGACTGATGCCGGACGGGACACCTGTGCCCGCACACCCGTGCGCACGCCCGTGTCCCGCCCTCCGACGCGCACCACGACCAGTGAGGAGACTGGGGAGCATGATCCTGATCGTCGTGAAGTACCGGGTCAAGCCCGAGGCCAAGGACACCTTCCTGGACGCCGTCGCCGACTTCACCGCCGCGACCCGCGCCGAGCCCGGCAACCTGTGGTTCGAGTGGTCCCGCAGCGTCGAGCGCGACGACGAGTTCGTCCTCATCGAGGCGTTCAAGGACGGCACGGGCGAGGCCCACGTCAACAGCGACCACTTCCGTGCCGGTCTCGAGACCATGAAGCCGCTCCTGGCCGAGACCCCGCAGATCGTCAGCCGCCAGGTCGAGGGCGAGGGCTGGGACCGCATGGGCGAGCTCCAGGTCGACTAGGGCCTGCTCGGCGCACGCCCGCCCGTCACCCGCCACCGACCTTCGAACGACGCTTTCGGCGCCGTTGGTCGGCCGAAGCGACATAAGGCGTCCACCGGCCCTGTCGGCTAACCTTCCGTGTGTTTCCCGGGGGCGCTCGCGCCCCCGGGCACCGGATCCCTGCTCCGGGTCCGGCGTTGCACCAGCGAGGAAGGGCAGGCGATGGACCCCTACGTGGCCCACCAGGACCGCTACGACACCACCGAGTACCGGCGCAGCGGGAAGAGCGGGCTGCACCTGCCCCGCGTCTCCCTCGGGCTGTGGCAGAACTTCGGCGGCGACCGCTCCCTCGAGAGCCAGCGCGCGATCCTGCGCCGCGCCTTCGACCTCGGGGTGTTCCACTTCGACCTCGCCAACAACTACGGCCCGCCCCCGGGCAGCGCCGAGGAGAACTTCGGCCGCATCCTCTCCGAGGACTTCGCGCGCTACCGCGAGGAAATGGTCATCACGACCAAGGCCGGCTACGTCATGGGCCAGGGGCCGCACCTGAACGGCGGCTCCCGCAAGTACCTGCTCTCCTCGCTCGACAGCTCCCTGCGGCGCATGGGCCTGGACCACGTCGACATCTTCTACAGCCACCGTCCGGACCCGGACACCCCGCTGGAGGAGACCCTGACCGCGCTGCACCACGCGGTCACGTCCGGCCGCGCCCTGTACGCCGGGATCTCCTCTTACAGCCCCGCCGCCACCCGCGAGGCCGCGCGCATCATGCGCGAGCTGGGCACGCCCCTGGTCGTGCACCAGCCCTCCTACTCCATGCTCAACCGCTGGGTGGAGGACGGCCTGCTCGAGACCGCCGCCGACGAGGGCATGGGCACGGTCGCCTTCTCCCCGCTCGCGCAGGGGCTGCTGACCTCCAAGTACCTCGACGGGGTGCCCGCCGACTCCCGCGCCGGGGTGGGCCGACCCAGCTGGCGGGAGAACATGCTCGCGCCCGAGGTCCTGGAGCGTGTGCGCGGGCTCAACTCCATCGCCGAGGAGCGCGGCCAGACCCTCGCACAGATGGCGATCTCGTGGGTCCTGCGCGACCGCGGCGAGCAGACCGTGACCACCGCGCTCGTGGGCGCCTCGAGCGTGCAGCAGCTGGAGCAGAACCTCGCGGCGCTGGAGACCCCCGGCTTCACCGACGAGGAACTGCGCCGCATCGACGAGTACGCGGTCGACTCCGACGTCAACATCTGGGCCTGGGCGACCAACACCCGGCCCTGACCCGCGGGATCGTGCTACCGGAGCCGGGTTCAGCGCCGATACCGGCTCCAGTAGCAAGATCCCCGCCCGCTCCCGGGCAGGGGTCACTCGGGCCCCGGAGCCATGACCCCCGCCCCACGGAACCCGACCCTGCGGCCCTGCCCCAGGCCGTCGTCCATCTCTGCCAGTGCCGGCACCCACCCCCGAACCAGCCCCTGTGGCGCGGTCCCGCGCGGAAACGGCCCCTGATACCCCTCTTTTCACCTGCCCCCGAACGCGCCGGTCCGGGGGCAGCGGCCATTCAGGGACCGCGTCCGGCGAACCGACCTGCGCACTCCCACGTCCCACCCCGGTGGAAGAAGTCGGGCGAACAGTAAGCTGCACCCGCGACCCCTGTGCCAGAAACCGAGAATCCCCATGCACTCCCTCGCTGACGACGATCCCGGACAGATCGGCCCCTACCGCATCACCGCCCTGCTCGGCAGCGGCGGGATGGGCCGCGTCTACCTGGGCTTCGACCGCGACGACCACCCGGCCGCCGTCAAGGTGGTCAAGGCCGAGTACGCCTACGACCCCGACTTCCGCGAACGCTTCGCCCGCGAACTCTCCTCCGCCCAGAGGGTGCACGGCCCCGGCATCCCGCGGGTGTACGCCGCCGACACCTCCGGCGAACGCCCCTGGCTGGCCACCGCCTACGTCAAGGGCCCCTCGCTGCAGCACCTGATCGAGCAGACCGGCCCGCTGCCCGAACCCTCCGCGGTCTACCTCGCGCGCGCGATCGCCCAGGCCCTGACCGGCGTGCACGCCCAGGGTCTGGCCCACCGCGACCTCAAGCCGGCCAACACCATGGTTTCCGCCGAGGGTCCGCAGGTCATCGACTTCGGCATCGCCCGCGCCGCCGAGGACGGCCACCAGGGCGACGGCTCGACCCTCGCCGGGACCCCCGGTTACATGGCGCCCGAGGCCTCCCGCGGCGAGCAGGCAGGCCCGCCCGCCGACGTCTTCGCTCTGGGCGGCATCCTCGTCTGGGCCCTGACCGGGTCCGGGCCCTTCGGGGACGGCCACCCCTCCTCAGTCCTGTACCGGGCCGAGAACCTGGACCCCGAACTCGACCGGGTGCCCCCGCAGCTGCGCCCGCTCGCGGCCGCCTGCCTCGACAAGGATCCCGCGCGCCGGCCCACCGCCGCCCAGGCGCTGCAGGCGCTCGGCGGTCCCGTCACCCCGACCACCGCCGCCGAGCAGTGGCTTCCCCCGCACGCCGCGGCCGCCGTCGCCCGAGTGGCCGCCGAATACGACCGCGTACGCACCTTGTCCGGCAACGGCTCCAAGAGCCGCGGGCTCCTCGTGGCCGGCGCCGCCACCGTGGCCCTGTGCCTGGTCGCCGGGTTCGGGTACTGGGCCGTCGCCGACCCCTCCGCGCCCGCCGAAGAGACCCAGACCGCCGGTGAGGAGGACGAGGCCCCGCAGCGGGACCAGTGCGACCCGACCGAGCACCTCGCCGACGAATACACCGAAGCGGCGTCGGACACCCCGACCGTGCCCTCCAGCACCGACCGGATCTTCAGCCAGTTCTCCAACGACGGCTCCGTGCTCGCCGTCTCCGGCAACCGCGGTGTGGCGCTCTGGGACTGGGAGAACGGGGAGGAGCTCGCCCTCATCGAGGCGAACATCCCCCACAGCGCGGGCGTGCCCGAGTTCAGCCCGAACGACTGCGAACTGGCGTGGGCCACGGAGGAGGGCGCGCAGGTCTACTCCCTGGAGACCGGCGAACACACCGTGCACGCCGAAGGACGGGAACTCCGCGAGCTCGCGTTCTCCCCCGACGGCTCCGTGCTGACCGTCGCCGACAACGGCTTCGACAGCGAGGGCGGCACCTACGACATCGACCTGGAGACCGGCGACACCGTTCAGGTGCACGGCGACGGCACGTCCATGGTCTCGCTCGTGTACGCCGCGGACGGGGAGCACCTCGCCGGCATCGACCTCCTCGACCAGCTGCGCGTGTGGGACGCCGAGAGCGGGGAGGTCGTCTTCTCCCACGACGGGCTCGCCCAGCTCGACATCGGCTCCGGCCTGGCCATGCCCGGCGGCGGGGAGGTCATCGTGGCCACCCCCGACGGACCCGTCCACTACGACTTCCTGACCGACGACGGCGGCGGCTACATCTTCGAGCCCGACGAGGACGACGACGAAGAGGCCTACGGCGCCGAGCTCGTCGAGTTCGCCCACAACCCGCACCAGAACCGCATCTACACCGTGCGCGCCGACCCGGAGGAGGCCGAGGACGGGGGCCGGTACTCCTACCTGCACATCTGGGACTGGGACCACACTCAGGAGCACGAGAACGAGGAAGACGTCGAGGAAGAGGTCGAGCCGGAGAGCGAGAGCCTCGGCCTGGGCATGGCCGTGCACCCCGAGGGCGAGGTCGTCTCCGGCACCGACCTCGACGCGGGGCAGATCCTGATCATGTCCCCCGACGACCTCGCCGAGATCGACCGCCTCGGCTGACCCCGCGACCGGCCTCCCGGACCACCCCGAACACCGACAGACGGAAAGCTCACCGATGCACCCTCTCCACCCGCACGACCCGCCCCGGGTCGGGCCGTACCGGCCCCGCGCCCGGCTCGGGGAGGACGCCTTCTCGCGCGTGTACCTGGCGACCGCCCCGGACCGCCCGCCGGTGGCCCTCAAGGTGGCGCGTTCGGGGCTGTCCTCGGATCCTTCCTTCCGCCCCGCCCTCACCGACCTGGTGGCGGCGACCCGGCCGCTGCGGAGCCCGTACGTGGCGGGTGTGCTCGACGCCGACACCGAGGGCCCGGCCCCCTGGGTCGCGGTCACCCGCCCCTTCGGCCCGAGCCTCGCCGAGTGTGTGCACACGCACGGTCCGCTGCCCGCGGCGGCGCTGGCCCCGCTCGCCCTGGCCACCGCGCAGGGCCTGGCCGACCTGCACGCCGCCGGACACCCGCACGGGGCTCTGTGGCCCGACGGTGTGCTGCTCACCGAGCACGGCGCCGTCCTGGCCGACCCGGGCTTCGAACGCATCGCCGCCGACCTGCAACAGCGCGCGCCGCATCCCGCGTTCGCCGCGCCCGAGGGCGGGTCCTCACAGGCCACCGACGTCTTCGCGTGGGCCGCGACCCTGTGCTTCGCCGCGTCCGGGGTCGAGGGCCCCGGCGGGCTGGAGCGTGTACCGATGCAGCTGCGGGGCCTGGTCGACGCCTGCCTCCAGCAGGGCGCGGACCTGCGTCCCACCGCCGCGGACCTCGTGCGGATCCTCGGCGGTCCCACGGCACCCGGCCCCTGGCCCGAAGGTCTGGCCGCGGTCGTGCGCGGTTCGGCCCAGGACGGGCAGCAGGCGCTCGCCGCCGAGGCCGTCCCCGAGAAGAAACGGGGCCGCGGCAAGGCCGTCGCACTCACCGCCGCGGGCCTGGCCGTGGTGCTGCTGGCCGGTTCCGGCGCCGTCTGGGCCCTCAACGGCAACGGCGACGGTGACGGCGATGAGGGCGGCGGAACCACGGAGGAGGAGGCCGAGGGCCTCATCACCGACACCGGCTGCCTGGAGGCCGACGACCTTCCCGAGCCCGACTCGCCCATCAGCGACCTGGACGCGGTGAACGTGTCCTTCTCCCCCGACGGCAACGCCCTGCTCATCAGCAGTTTCGAGCACGGATACAGCGTGTGGGACTGGCGCGAGGGCACCGAGATCGCCCGCGTCGACGGCGAGCTCGGCGACATCCACGGCGGGGAGTTCGCCCCCGTCGGCTGCATGGTCGCCGGCACACACCCAACGCCCTTCGACGCGGACGACTACGACCGCCCTGTCGTGCACACCCACGACCTGCCCTCCGGTGAGAGCCAGGAACAGCTCGGCCCGCAGTCCGAGCGTGTGGTCGACGAGCTCGAACCGCCCCGGCGCGCGGAGGACTACGCCTTCTCGCCGTCCGGGGAGCAGATGGCCGTCGCCGTCGACTTCGACATGAACATGGGCGACGGCGAACAGCTGCCGCCCGTCGGCATCGTCGACATGGCCACCGGCGAGATCGAGCACGAGTGGACCGATGACGACGCCCTCGTCTCCGATGTGGAGTACCTCGACGAGGACCGCATCGTCGCCGCCACCGCAGGGCCGCTCGAACTGCGCGACGCCGAGACCGGCGAGGTCCTGGACTCCCTGCGCGATCACACCAGCTACGAGTTCACGACCGTGCCCGGCACCGCCCAGGTCCTCTACCGCAGCGACGAACACATGGTGCTGTGGGACTTCGACGAGGGCGACGAGGTCGACCGGTTCCCCGTCCCCGACTACCACGAGTCCTACACCGAGGAGTACGGCTACCCCACCGGGATGACCGCCGACCCCGAACTCGGGGTCGTGCACTTCAGCTGGGGCGAGGCAACCTCCGCCGCCGTCGACACCTCCGGCCGCGAGTACGACCACCACGGGCACCTGTGGGACCTGGAGTCCGGGGAGGACCTCATCGAGGACGAGGACGGCCTCATGCCGCGCCCCGTCGCCTTCCACCCCGCACAGGAGGTCATCGCCTCCGTCAACGCCGAGGGCGACGTCGACCTGCTCGACCCGCAGAGCCACGAGGTCACCGCCACGCTCTCCTGAGAGTCGGGCCGCCGCGCCCCTGTGCGTCGGCCCGACCGTCGAGTGGCCCGCCCGACGAGCTGATGCGCCGTGGCCGCCCCACGGACCGCCCCTCCCGACCGAACCGACCCTGGGAACCCGGTATGAAACCCCTGACGCCCTCGGACCCCGCCCACATCGGCCCGCACCGTGTGCTCGCCCGCCTGGGCGCCGGCGGCATGGGCGCCGTCTACCTCGCGCGCACGCCGGAGGGCCACCTGGCGGCGGTCAAGGTCGTGCACACCGAGCTCGCCCAGGACCAGGGGTTCCTCGCACGGTTCGCGCGCGAGACCCGCACGGCCCAACGTGTACGCGGGCCCTACACACCCGCGGTGCTGTCGGCGTCCCCGGAGGACCGGACCCCGTGGATGGCCACGGAGTACGTGCCCGGCCCCACGCTCAGCGAGGCCGTCGCCGGGCGCGGGCCCCTGCCCGAGGCATCTCTGCGCGTGCTCGCCCTGGGTCTTGCGCGCGCACTGCAGTCCGTGCACGCGTCGGGCATCATGCACCGCGACCTGAAGCCCGGGAACGTGCTGCTCTCGCCCCGCGGGCCCCAGGTCATCGACTTCGGTATCGCGCGTGCCGTCGAGGGCACCGTCCTGACCAAGACCGGTGAAGCCTTCGGAACGCCCGCCTACACCTGCCCCGAGACCGTGCTCGGCCGGGAGCAGTCACCCGCCAGCGACGTGTTCGCGCTCGCCGGCATCGTCGCCTTCGCTGCCTCCGGGAGGCCGCCCTTCGGCCGCAAGCCCGCCGCCGAGGTACTGCAGCGCATCGTCAACGACGAACCCGACCTCGAGGGCGTGCCCGCGGGTACCCTGCACGATCTCCTGGCCCGGTGCCTGGCCAAGGACCCCGCCGCGCGCCCCTCCGCCGACGAGATCGTGAACGTGCTCTCCTCGGAGCCCCTGCCCTCCGCGGAGCACGGGTGGCTGCCCGCCACCGTCAACGCGGAGATCGGCGAACGCGAGCGCGAACTCCACCGGGTCGTGCACGAAGCGCCCACCGCGCCCGGCGTCGCCCACACCGGGCGCAAGCGGCGCGGGTGGATCGTCGTCGGGGCGGCCGCCACGGCCCTGGTCCTCATGGCCGGCACCGCCGCAGCGGTCCTGCGCCCCTGGGAGGACGCGGACTCAGGCGGAACCGACGAGGCCGCCGCCCCCGATGACGACGGGGCGAACGAAGCCGAAGGTGACGCCGCGGCCGAGGACGAGCCGTCCTTCCCCGAGTCCGTGTACGGCATCCACTTCACCCCCGACGGGGAGGAGCTGTACGTGCACACCCCCGACGAGATCACCGTGTGGGACTGGCGCGAGGGCGAGCTCATCGACACCCCCTTCGGCGCCGATGACGAGACCAACTCCTTCGACCTGGCCGAATCCGGGCACATGGCCACCGCCGGCGAGGACGGGCTCCGGATCTGGGACGACTCGCACCAGGAGGTCGACTCCTTCGACGGCGGCGACATCGAGTTCTACGACAGCGTCTCGCTGTCCGACGACGGAAACCTGGCCGCGTTCCGCATGGTCGAGCAGGACAGCGAAAACAGCATCGCGGTGGTGTGGGACCGCGAGGAGGACGCCGTGGTGTGGGAAGAGGAGGGGGACACCCACTCGACGCAGCTCAGCCCCGACGGTTCCCACGTGATGCTCGAGAACCGCTACATGGCGCCCTACATCAGGGTCGTCGACCCGCAGAGCGGGGACACCGTCGCGGAGTTCCCCACCGACGGCGGGGAGCCCGCCGACAACCCGCTGATCGACGCTGCGTTCGCCCCGGACCGTCCGCACATCGCCGTCTCCGACAGCGAGACCGAACAGACTGTCGTGTACGACCTTGCCGCCGGCGAGACCGTCGAGGAGCTCGACAGCCCCGGAACCCCGATGGGCCTGAGCTACAGCCCCGACGGTGCGTCGCTGTTGGCAGGGCGCGACGACGGCGTCGGCGTCAACGGCGGGTTCATGTGGGACACCAGTTCCTGGGAGTCGGTCGTCTCCGAGTCGACACTCATCTTCGACAAGCCGCTGGTGCATCCGGACGGCGAGACCATCGCCGTCGTGGAGAACTCCACCGGGACCGGAGGGGCGACCGTGCTGTTCCTGGACCCGGAGAGCGGGCGCGACACCCACGAGATCACCTGAGGCGCGCGGGGGCGTGGGGTGTGGGGCTCAGGGCCGGGCGCGAGAGCGGACGCGGGCCGGGACCCGGGCCCGGGCTCAGGCGCGGGCCGGGGCTGGCGCGGGCCGGGGCTCAGCCCTCCGTGCACTCCACGTGCCCTTCGATGGCGGCGGTGTACTCAGCCGCGGTGTCGTAGGCGCCCTGGACTGAGTCGAGAACTTCACGCGCGAACTCTTCGGCGTTCACCGGCTCTGACTCGCACCAGTCGACCTCGCTCTCTTGCAAGGTATCCCTCACGACCTGATCGATACCTTCGGCGTTCAGCGGCATCCCGTCCGATGCGTCCTCGAGGGAGACGTCCGTGTCCGCCTCGTAGCCGTGCGGTGTGGACACGATGAGCCCAGACTCGACCAAGACGTCAATGTTGGTCTCCCACGCCTGCTCGCGGGACTCGAAGTAAGGCTCACCGTCCTCACCTCGTAGCACCGCCACAGCATCGGGGGTTCTCTCATACGCCTCGGCGAGAACCAACTTCCGAACCTGACTGTCGACCCACCACCACTGCGGTTCCTGCGAGCTCTGGGCCTGCTCGTCATACGGAGGCAAGTCCGCAGAGCCGTCACCGGTGTCGGAGGTATCCGTCGAGCAACCGATCAGCGCCGGCCCGAGAGCCAGAACCAGAACCAGGGCCAACGGATGCAAGAGCCGTCGAAGTGAGCTGCGTTCTGGAACAGGCTTCTCGGATTCGGACGAACCCGGACGCGGCGACACCGTCAATCTCACTGGGCCTCCCCCGCACTGCACTCGCTCCCGGACCCGTCTGTGAAAAGCATCCGGCCCCTGCCTCAGTTCAACCCGACGATGACGTTGTTACCAATGCGCTCGTCCTCGGTGACCACCACCGCGCCCGGCACCTCCCACATACGAGGAGCGTCAACGTCCGAGCTGAAATCGAACTCCGCCTGACGCCACTCGTCCCGGTTCTCTGTCAGGCCGACCTCGATCGACGCGGGTTCCCCCTCCGAGCCCCAGTCCACGAACTCGGCCTCCACCGGGCCCCGGTCCAGATCCGGCACCGTCAAGTGCGACAACCGCAGAACACCCTCACCCAGCACCACACCGGGATCGCTCCTCATCTCGGAGGGCCGCGCCGGCACCAGCGCCTCGTTCAGCGTCTCCCCGTCGAACGACACGTGGCGGTATTCGACCGCATCCTCGTCCGGCAACCACTCTGCCGACACACTGCCCTCATCCGTCAGAGCCACCCGCTCATCGTCGCTGACATCGCCCTCGAAGACCTCACCGTCAATACGCTCGCCCGACTCGACCTCCAGAAGGAAGGGGTCGTACTCCAACTCATCGGCCCCCAAAGGCTCCAGGAGCAGAACCTCACCGCCCTCCGAGACCTGTTGGTCGATAAAGGACTGCTTGCTGGGGGGCTGCTGGGATTCGACCTCCCACAACGGTTCCCCTGATCCGGGAGACAGTGCGGTCGTGACCAGACGGCGTGATTGAGGCTCATCAAACGATTTGGGCCCATCGCTGTATCCGCGGGTCAGAACAACCGCATCGTCCACAACCGACAACTCCGACCGCCCACTGATCAGTTCCAGGCCATCCGAACTCGCAGGGGCCTCGTACGTCCACACGTCCTGCCCATCGGACAACGAGACCCCGCGCAGCGCATCCCCGTCTTCCAGGACCAGAACGTCGTCGGTGATCCTGCCCTGCCAAGGCTCTTCGTCAGCATCGGGGAGTTCGTATTCATACTCCACCTCCCCGGTCCCGGTCTCGAGAACAACCACGTGGGCTGGCCCGCCCTCCGTATCGCGGTAGGCCAGCACCACCCGTTCATGATCAGGGGTCGCAACTGCCTTCTCAAGATCCCGGTCCTCGGAACGGTAATGCCACAACTCATCACCGCTCTGAGCATCCAGGGCCACCACACCATTGCCCAGCTCCAGCACCGGACCGGAGAGGCCCGCCTGGACGCTGTGCACATCCTCCGACGCCCCCAGTTCCCACTCCCACGCCACCCCCGACACCGAGTCCAGCGGACCGTACTCAGGTACCTGCCCCTCGTACACACGGTGATCGACACCGTCACCAACCAACGCGCAACCGCTCAACAACACGACCGAAGACACCAGAACCGGGGGAAACAACCGCATACCGCGACCCTACGCAGCACCCCGAAGGGGCCGACCGAGAGGTCTGCACTCGGCGGCGACTGAGCTGCACGACGTTGCACCGCGCACGTCTTGTCACGGCCAGGCCTTCGGGCACCAACCGAGTGCGGCCACCTCAGACCTCACTGCAACCCGAGGATGCGCCTGTCCTCATCCTCGGCGGGGGCCTCCGCGACCTGGTGCTCCACCCGCGGGTNGCACCCCGAAGGGGCCGACCGAGAGGTCTGCACTCGGCGGCGACTGAGCTGCACGACGTTGCACCGCGCACGTCTTGTCACGGCCAGGCCTTCGGGCACCAACCGAGTGCGGCCACCTCAGACCTCACTGCAACCCGAGGATGCGCCTGTCCTCATCCTCGGCGGGGGCCTCCGCGACCTGGTGCTCCACCCGCGGGTCACCACGCAAGACCAACCAAGCAGCGACCCGCACCAACACGGCCGCCGCGGCAACCCACCGGAGCCATGCACGGACCACCTGCAACACCTACCTCGCGGTCACGGAAGAAGAGCTCTTCTCCCTCGAGGCCCGAACCACTTATTCATCCGTGACACCGCAGGAATCGATGAACTTGATCATGTGCTCTCTCGCCTCGCCCTGACTCTTATGTGACCCGTGAAAAGTATTACCATAAGACCGCGAAATACTAGGCGTAGTTTCACACCAATCCATTTCACCGTATGAGACGGTATTCGAAAGCACCGTCTTCACTGACACGCGTACCTCCGGATCCCTTTCCACTGCCTCACCCAAATCAACATCCGTATTGACGGAATATCCATCTTGCACCTCGTCGACGACGCCCGACTCTTCTAAGAAATCAAAATTTGTCACGGACACCACACGCTCATCTTCGTCCGTGACATAGGGACTATCCTCGGACCCAAGAATATAATCCTCAAGCCCGTGCTCCTCTATAAGACGATCGAGAAGGTACAGATCATAAGTAAAATCCAACCACGTGCGCGAAAGGTTCTCGGATTCTATTTGCCCGCCCTTTGGGGCAGGCTGGCCTGCCGTCCCATCGCACCCCGCGGTGGAGAAGAGTACACCCGCCATGCACACTGCGGTCAGAGGTTCCCAACGCCGCTCCACGCCTCACCCCCCAGTGTGGTTTTGTCATCCATGGACTGACACACCGAATTACCACTCGGGCTGTTAGCCACAGGAGTTGATGTAGTCCTGCATATGTTCTCTCGCCTCATGCTCGCTCCGATGGACATCTTGAAAAGTCTCTACGTACTCGACCGGGCTAAGGGTGGAGTCCTCTTCTCCATCCTCGCACCAACTTCTGTCGACGCCGTTCACCGTAGAAGAGAGCACCTTGGGGGAGGAGATCCTAGCTTGCGGCGGCTCAGAAACCACCACCTGGTCGAATTCCACGTCAGTGATGACCGAGTATTCTCCCTGACCCTCCTCCAGAACACCGGAGGCCTCAAGAAAATCGAAATTGGTCTCCGCAACAACATCGCCTTCCTCGCTCGTATGATACGGATCGTCCGAGGATCCGTCGATAAGATCCTCCTGAGCATGCTCCCTCAACAAGCGATCGAGCAGATAGACCTCAAAGGTGAAGCGCATCCATCTCAGTGATAGACGCTCTTCCTCCGCTGACGTCGACTCTGGGTTGTCACCTGCCCCGTTTCCTTCGGATACGCAACCTGACAGCACCAAAGAGATGCAGGAGAAACCAATCAATAGCACCCTGACCGGAGGACTCATTCAGGCGATCCGTTTCTTTCCTTGAGGGGCGAGAATCCACGGCTTTGGAGCTCGCGCTCTAGTTCAACCCGACGATGACGTTGGTACCGATGCCGTCCTCCTCGGTGACCACTACCGCGCCCGGCACCTGCCACATACGAGGCGCGTCCACAGACCTGTTCTCCTCGTACTCAGCCTGACGCCACTCATCGTTGTTCTCAGTCAGCCCGACCTCGATCGGAGCAGGCTTCCCCTCAGACCCCCCCTCCACGAACTCGCCCTCCACCGGCCCCCGGTCCAGCTCCGGCACCGTCAAGTGCGACAACCGCAGACCACCGTCGCCCAGCACCACACCTGGATCGCTCTCCATCTCGGAGGGCCGGGCCGGCACCAGCGCTTCTTCGACTTTGTCCCCCTCGAAGGACACGTGCCGGTACGCCACCGCATCATCATCGGGCAACCAATCGGCTGACACACTGCCCTCATCCGTCAGCGTCACACGCTCATCCGGGGTCAAGTCGCCCTCAAAGGCCTCGCCCTCGAAGCGTTCGCCCGACTCCACGCCCACAAGGAACTGCTCCACATCCGAATCGGCCGCGCCGGGAACCTCCACCAGAACGGTACGCCCACTCTTCGTGAGCTCCTGTTCCAAGGGCGGCTCCGGTGCATCCACGTCGAAGGAGCCAAACCCCTTACGAACTGCGAGATTCTTCGGCCGTGAATTCTTCGATTGCAGCACGAAGTCTTAGGCGCTGCTGATCATGGTAATAAAGCCGACTAATAGGTTCGTGGAGCTCATGGTTTTGGGGGTCCTTGAATAGATCCGAATCAAGTCCGCTTGGGTCAATGAGCCCTGCACCAATTAGATGTTGCATGATATTACTGAAAACGTGACTCTCGACAGTATTCCTTGAGTCAATAATGAAGGCCTTAATTGGCGTTTCAGGGGATACCGAAGGCACAGAAATATCATCACTGAACAGGACATCCAAGATAGGGTCGATAGTCTCGGCTGGGAAGACTGATTCTCCACCCACTTGACTAACGTAACGATGACCACTTCCATACTTTCCGCCCAGGGCCGGCAACGTCGGATCAGCCTCCTTTCCCGACCGGAGTTCATTACGAATAATGAAAATCTCTGGCGCCCCGCCCGCAGGAACGAACCCCTGCTCCCACTGAACCTCTCCAGTGAGGTGATCTCAGTGAGTTTGCTTTTCGATAGTGG
>NZ_JADBGI010000060.1 GCF_014892575.1 Nocardiopsis coralli
TTCACCGCCCCCTACGGCACCACCGACAAGACCACCGACGCCAACGGCGTGGGCACCAACGCGGGTGGCGCCGAAGGCGCCACCCCCGGTACCGGTGCCGACATCGAGCTCATCCCCGCGGGTGAGGCGCTGACCTCGCGCTACGCGCGCACCTACGACGCCCTCATCGCGGCCGCGGGCTTCGCCCACGGCCACCACGGCCACGGCACCACCAACGGCAACGGCTTCGCCGGTACCACCACCGTTGCTGCTGGCGCCGACCCGGTCGGCGGTGCCGACGGCGCTGTCGACGGTGACACCGACACCGGCGGCAACGCCGACGGCGCTGGCTCCGGCGGCTCTGGCCCTGGCGGCTCTGCCGATGGCCCCACGACTGCTGCTGGTGGTGGTTGCTCGCAGCCGCCCGGCACCAAGGCCGTCATCAACATCACCGTGCCGCTGTCGGCGCTGCTGGGCTTCGGCTTCGCCTTCAAGGACCAGAACGAGACCGACGCCCACGACGCCGACGGCGTCGCCTACCCCGCCGCCGGGGCCGCGGGCGCCGCCACCGCAGGTGGCGCCAACACCACCGGGGCAACCGGGAACACCGGGGCGACCACCGCCACCGGCCCCGAGCCGGGCGCCGAACCGGGCCCCGACCCCGGCGGCGGCACCGGTGGCGGCGTCACCACCACCGCCACCGCCACCGCAGGTGGCGCCAACGCCAACACCGGCCCGCCCTCCACCACCCCCGATTTCCCGGGCCACTCCGGTTTCCCCGGTGTGCCCGTCTCCTCCGGT
>NZ_JADBGI010000061.1 GCF_014892575.1 Nocardiopsis coralli
GGGTCGGGGCCAGACTCGGCGCCCGAACCGGGGCACGAGCCGGGCGGCGACCCGGTCGCCCCGGATGCCCCGGCCGCGCCTGCGGCCTCGGGGCCAGTTGCCCCGGTTGCGTCTGCGGCGCCGTCGGCCCCGGCGTTGCCGTTGGCGTTGGTGTCGTTCTTGAAGGCGAAGCCGAAGCCCATCAGCGCCGACAGGGGCACGGTGATGTTGATGACCGCCTTGGTCCCGGGTGGCTGCGAGCAGCCACCGCCAGAAGCGGAGCCGTCATCGGCGGGGCCGTCCGCGCCGCCGGAGGCGGAGCCGCCGGGGCCGTCGCCGTCGGTGTCGCCGACGGGGTCAGCACCCGCGTCACCGCCAGCGGTGCCGGAGGCGTTGCCCTTGCCGGTGCCCTCGGCCCCGGCCTTGGTCTTGATGTGGGTGTGGCCGTGGTGGCCGTGGGCGAAGCCCATCGCGCTGATGAGCGCGTCGTAGGTACGCCCGTAGCGCGAAGTCACCGCCTCGCCCGGGGGGATGAAGTCCAGACCGGAGCCACCGGCGTTGCCGGTGCCGCCGGAGGCAGCGGTACCGTCGGCGCCCGCGCCGGTGTCGGGGTTCTTCTCGGTGGTGCCGTAGGGGGCCGTGAACGAGGCCAGCGCCGCCTTGAGACGCTCACCATCAGAAACCGGGCCCCAGGCTTCGAAGGTGAAGCCCGCGAAGTTGGAGTACAGGCGGGCCCCGCGTTCGGCGAACTCGGCCGCC
>NZ_JADBGI010000062.1 GCF_014892575.1 Nocardiopsis coralli
GCCTCGTTCACGGCCCCCTACGGCACCACGGAGAAGAACCCCGACACCGGCGCGGGCGCCGACAGCGCCGCTGCCTTCGGCGGCACCGGCACCAACGGTGCCGACATCGGCCTCATCCCTGCGGGCGAGGCGCTGACCTCGCGCTACGGGCGTACCTACGACGCGCTCATCAGCGCGATGGGCTTCGCCCACGGCCACCACGGCCACACCAACATCAAGACCAAGGCCGGGACCGAGGTCACCGGCAAGGGCAAGGGCAACGCCTCCGGCACCGCTGGTGCTGACGCGGGTGCTGGCCCCATCGGCGACGCCGACGGCGACGGCCCCGGCACCGATACTGTCGCCGACTACGTCGGCGACGCCGACGGCTTCGACTCTGGCTCTGTTTGCCCCGCTGATGCTGCTGGTACTGGTGCCGATGGCTCCGCTTCTGGCGGTGGCTGCACCGAGCCGCCGGGGACCAAGGCGGTCATCAACATCACCGTGCCCCTCTCGGCACTGCTGGGCTTCGGCTTCACCTTCAAGAACGACACCAACACCAACGCCGGGGCCGACGGTGCCGGCGCCGCGGACGCCACCACCGCTGGTGCCAACGGCGATACCAACACCACCGGGGCAACCGCCCCCGGCTGCGCGGCCGGGGCGACCGGTTCGCCGCCCGGTTCGGGCGCCGGGGCTGGCCCCGACCCCGG
>NZ_JADBGI010000063.1 GCF_014892575.1 Nocardiopsis coralli
CCAACACGTAGTCATAGTAGAACGCACGGCGGTCCTGGTTTTCCGACGTGAACGTCCACCCGAAACCCCTGAGCGCGGACGTACAAGATCACGTACAATCGGGAAGAGGCTCTCGATCGTCCTCGGAGGTGCGCCATGAAGACCATGAGCTACTCGGAATCCCGTGCGAACTACGCCGACACCCTCGACGCTGTCGTCAACGACCGCGAAGAGGTCGTCATCACCAGATCCGGCCGGGAACCGGTCGTCATGCTTGCACTCTCCGAGTACGAGGCGCTCAAGGAGACCGCCTACCTTCTGCGCAGCCCGGAGAACGCTCGCCGCCTGGTCACGTCCATCGAGGAACTCGAGGGTGACCAAGGGATCGAACGCGGGTTGGCCGAATGAGGCTCGTCTGGTCCCAATCCGCCTGGGAGGACTATCTCTGGTGGCAGGGTCAGGACCGGAAGATTCTGAAACGGATCAATGCACTGATCCAGGACATCGATCGCAACGGAAACCAGGGGATGGGTAAACCCGAGCCCCTGCGGCACGGCTTCCAGGGTTACTGGTCGCGGCGGATCACCACCGAGCACCGGTTGGTGTACAAGGTCAGCGGTGAGGAGATCCGCATCGCGGCCTGCCGTTATCACTACGGCAAATAGAACGGGGCCCGGCCGCGCGGTGCGGCCGGGCCCGTGAGGAA
>NZ_JADBGI010000064.1 GCF_014892575.1 Nocardiopsis coralli
ACGGGCCCCGGGGGCACCGGCTTGTAGAACGCCCGCGACCTGGCACCGAGCATCATGGCGATGATGAAGAGGGTGAACACCAAGGGGACGACGGTGCTCTCGCCCGCCAGCAACGACAGGACGAGCACGACAGTGGCCAGGACCTGGAACGCCACAGCACCCCAGAGGATCCCGGGACTGCGCTTGCCCATGAACGACGCGAGCAGCGTCGAGACCACGCCGTAGACCAGGGTGACCGCCCCGGCGACCAGCACCGAGCGGCCGAACTCCTCGGGTCCGCCGGAGCCCGGCTCGAATGCGGCGGCGTCCTCGATGGGCCGCAGGAGAATGGGAGCCTCTCCCCCTGCCAGGGCGGACTCGATGTACAGAGCGATCCCGCCCAGGATCAGCCCGGAGATCCCCCCGACGAACATGAGCACCCGTACCACGAGTACGGTACCGGGCATCTCGGGGCGGGGAGCCGCCCCGTGGGGCGGCGGCGCCTGCGGCGCCGGATATGGGCCGCCCTGGGGGTGCGGGGGGTTCATGTCGGTTCCTCATCGATAGGGGGTCGGTCCGGGGCGGCGCACACGGTGTCGTGCCGTGTGCGCCGTCGGCAGATCAGTACTGCGGGCCGTACCCGTGGGGCACGGGGCCCTG
>NZ_JADBGI010000065.1 GCF_014892575.1 Nocardiopsis coralli
AACTACCAGAACAGCAGCCGGGTATCGCCGACGAGGGCCTACGGCGCAGTACGTAGGGCTGGAGATTCTCCAATCCGCGCAGGGGTTCTGTGCCCCGCTGACGATTGCCCGCGCCGACGCGCATTGCTCGAGAGATTCTCCGCTCGAGTCCTGTGGAGGTGCGACCGTCGAAGACGGGCATAGCGCCCATGGCTTCTCGGAGATTCTCCAAGCGCTGGGGCAGAGGGGCCGGCGTCGCGGGGCGTCGCCGGGGAGAGTGTGCTTCGTGGTGCGCAGCGACTGGAGATTCTCTGACGTCCACTCTGGCGTTTGGCCGTGCCTTCCCCCGCTTCAGAGTACCCGGGAAAAAGACCCTCGTGGAGTTATCCACAGGCCCATTTTGTGAGTGAATGTGGGTGCCCGTAAATGGGGGTGTACGGTGGTCGGGTGGCCGTAATGGGTAAGGGTTCTGTTCCCTTTGAGTAACTATCCATTTCTGGGTCTGGTGCGTATTGTTGAACCATGGAGAACAACACCGCTGACACCGCGAACACGGGCCCGGGCCACGCCCCGGACGCGGCCGTGGCTGCGCTGGTGGCGGCGGTGCAGGCCTTCATTGCGACCCTGGCCGGTGGCGTGCCTT
>NZ_JADBGI010000066.1 GCF_014892575.1 Nocardiopsis coralli
GTTGATGACGGCCTTGGTACCGGGCGGCTGCGAGCAGCCGCCACCGTTGGTGGCGCCAATGGCAGCGGCTTCGGCCGAGCCGCCAGCGGCAGCAGCAGCGGTGGTGGTACCGGCGAAGCCGGTGCCGTCGGTGTGGCCGTGGTGGCCGTGGGCGAAGCCCGCGGCCGCGATGAGAGCGTCGTAGGTGCGCGCGTAGCGCGAGGTCACCGACTCACCCGCAGGGATCAGGCCGAGGTCGGCACCGGTGGTGCCGGTGCCGACCGAGGCGGCGCCTTCGGCGCCACCAGCGTCGGCGCCCACGCCGTTGGCGTCGGTGGTCTTCTCGGTGGTGCCGTAGGGGGCGGTGAAGGAGGCCAGCGCTGCCTTGAGGCGCTCACCGTCCGAGGCCGGGCCCCAGGCCTGGAACGTGAAACCGGCGAACGAAGTCTGCAGGCGCGCCCCGCGCTCAGCGAAAGCGGCCTCTTCG
The DNA here is from genome assembly GCF_014892575.1 of Nocardiopsis coralli. Lineage (GTDB taxonomy): Bacteria > Actinomycetota > Actinomycetes > Streptosporangiales > Streptosporangiaceae > Nocardiopsis > Nocardiopsis coralli. The sequence goes on from NZ_JADBGI010000066.1 coordinate 467, forward strand.
TTCTTCTCCGCCCGGTTGGGGTTGTAGGTCAACCCCAGGGCGTGGGCGGTGCGGTCCAGGGTCTGCACCGAGGTGGCCGGCTTGACCCGCTTGAGGTTGGCCAACCCGTGGTCGAGCTTGGCCCGGTACAGCTCCTCGTCC
>NZ_JADBGI010000067.1 GCF_014892575.1 Nocardiopsis coralli
CGGGTGCCGAGGCCACCGAACCCGACCCCGACAACGACACCGGCACCACCGACACCGGCACCACCGGCACCGGCTAGACCAGCAGGCCCTTTCCACAGGCCGCCCGCCCCAGGCCCGATCCCCCTGCCGAGCCCCGCTCTGGCCGTCAGAGAATCTCCAGGCCCGGCTCCAGTGGTGCACGCTGGGACGGCCACTGCCGCAACTGGCCCCGCCGAGGCCCACCGCCCACCATGCACCGGGCACCAGGCACCAGGCACCGGGCACCGCTTCTGGAGCATCTCCATCGAAGGCCCAACACATACCCACCCACGGCGGCGGCCCGGACTCTGTCCCCACCGGACCCGATCGCACGTGAGCCTGCTCCTGGCCCGAGCCACCGTTCCCAGCGGTTGATAGTGCTCTTTCGAGCACCGGAAAACGTTGTCAGTGCCTAAATGAGCACTACCAACGACACAGAGCCGGATACCTGCCCACCGGGCACACCAGCGCCACCAGCAACCGGGGGTGAGCCGAGACAGGTCCACCCGGGACTCACCCGCACACGTGCCACCCCTGGGACTCAATGCTTGGCCG
>NZ_JADBGI010000068.1 GCF_014892575.1 Nocardiopsis coralli
TTGCCGTCCTCGGTCACCGCCACACCGGAGGAGACGGGCGCACCGGGCAAGGCGGGGTTGCCGGGGTTGCCGGGCGCACCGGCAGGGCCGGACGGGCCGGTGTTGGAAGCAGTGGTGGTGTCGGTGGCATCGCCACCGCCGCCGGGGTCGGGGCCAGACCCGGCGCCCGGCTCGGGGGCCGGGCCGGGCGGCGACCCGGTTGCCCCGGGGGCGGTTGCCCCGGGGGTGCCAGTGACGCCGACGCCGTCGGCGTCGGCGTCGGTCTCGTTCTGGTTCTTGAAGGCGAAGCCGAAGCCCAGCAGTGCCGACAGGGGCACGGTGATGTTGATGACCGCCTTGGTGCCGGGCGGCTGCGAGCAGCCACCGCCCGAGGTGGAGCCGTCAGCGTCGGTGCCATCCGCCTCGCCGTTGGGATCAGCACCCGCGTCACCGCCAGCGGTGGGACCGCTGGTGGCGTTGGCGCCTTCGGTGCCCTTGCCGGTGCCGTCGGCCCCGGTCCCGTTGGTGGTGTGGCCGTGGTGGCCGTGGGCGAAGCCCATCGCGCTGATGAGCGCGTCGTAGGTGCGCCC
>NZ_JADBGI010000069.1 GCF_014892575.1 Nocardiopsis coralli
GTCGGTGGTGTCGTTCGCCATAATCCAACAATACGCACGCATCCCAGAAACGGGTAGTATCCTCAAAGGCAGAAGACCCTTACCCATAACGGCCACGGGGCCACCACTCACACCTATTTCCGGGCGCCCGCATTCCCCGCAAAATGGTCCTGTGGATAACCCTGCAAGGCTCTTTTCTTCGGGTGTTCTGGGGCGGGGGGTTCGGGGATCTTGCTACTGGAGCAGGGTTCAGCGCTGAAGTCTGCTCCAGTAGCAAGATCCTCGGCGGGAGGATCCCGCACACCTGCCGCCCCTGGGACTCAATGCCCTTCCGGGAGTGCGCGGGGCGCGCCTGAGCCGTTGCCGTTGCCGTTGCCTGTGCTTCCGCAGGAGCGCGCCACCACCCGCACACCCCGACCGTTGGCCCGCAATGAAGCACCCCAGGGGGTGGCAGTAGCCGTTGCCCTTGCCCACGTTCCTTTGGGCTGGCGGGGCCTCGGGGGCGAAGGGGGTTCGTCGATGCGGGTCGGGACAGC
>NZ_JADBGI010000007.1 GCF_014892575.1 Nocardiopsis coralli
CTCCCTCGACCGCCTCGTCCAGCCCCTCGACCACCCCGAACACGTCAGCTACCTGCCCCTGGCCCACATCGCCGAGCGGGTCCTGAGCATCTACGCAGCCCTCCTGCGCGCCGGTTCGGTGTGGATGTGCCCGTCACCCGACCAGCTCGTGGAGACCCTCCAGCACGTGCGGCCACGAACGTTCTTCGGCGTCCCCCGCGTCTGGGAGAAGCTGACCTCCGGGGTGCAGGTGGGCCTGGGCCAACTGCCGGAGGAACAGCGCGCCGCCGTCGACGCCGCCCGCGAGGTCGGGGAGGAGTACGCCCGCCGCCTCGAGCTGGAGGGCACCGTCCCCGACGAACTGCGCGCCCGCCACGAGGACCTGCACGAGGAGGTCACCCGGCCGATCCTGTCCCTGATCGGCCTCGACCGCGTCGAGCAGGCCACCTGCGCCTCCGCCCCCGTCCCCGTGGAACTGCTGCAGTTCTGGTCGGGGCTCGGGCTCGTCGTGCGCGAGGTGTGGGGCCTCACCGAATCGGTCGGGGTCGCCACCGGCAACAGCCCCACGGAGGGCACCCGCACCGGCTCGGTCGGCCGCGCCCTCGACGACCTGTCCGTGCGCATCGCCGACGACGGCGAGGTGCTCCTGCGCGGTGCCACCCTCTTCTCCGGTTACGCCCGCGCCGACGGGACCCTCGACCCGGCCGTCGACGCAGACGGCTGGTTCCCCACCGGCGACCTCGGCCACCTCGACGAGGACGGCTACCTGTGGATCACCGGGCGCAAGAAGGACATCATCGTCACCTCCGGAGGAAAGAACGTCGCCCCCGCCCCGGTGGAGGGCGCCCTCAAGGAACACCCGCTCGTCGGACAGGTCCATGTGCACGGCGACGCCCGCCCCTACGTGGTCGCGCTCGTCCTGCTCGACCCCGAAGCGGCACCGGCCTGGGCCCGGGCCCAGGGGCTCGACGTGGGCCCCGAGCTGTCGGACCTGGCCGCACACCCGCAGGTCAGGGCCGAGATCGACCGGGCCGTCGAGCAGGCCAACGCCAGGTTGAGCAGGCCCGAACAGGTGCGCCGCCACCGGTTGCTCGGTGACGAGTGGGCCCCCGAGACCGGCGAGCTGACCCCCACGCTCAAACTCCGCAGGCCGGTCGTCGAGGAGCGTTACGCCGCCGAACTCGACGCCCTCTACACCTCCGGAACCGACTGAACCGCGTGCCCCCGCGCACCGGGTGCCGGGCCCCGCCATGATGGGGCCCGGACCCGCACACCCGCGCACGAGGGGGCACGATGGCCGGCACACCCGCACGCGTGAGGGCGCCGCGGCCCGGTGGCGCGGTCTGGCGCAGGTTCGGTGACGTGCGGTCCCTGCTCATGGGTCCGCAGATCCTCCTGCTCCAGGTCGCCCACCCGGTCGTGGGCGCCGGCGTGCTGGAGCACAGCACGTTCCGGGAGCACCCCTGGCGCCGGCTGTGGCGCACCCTGGTCTCGCTGAGCACCGTGGTCTACGGGGGCCAGGAAGCCGCCGTGGCCGAGGCCCGGAGGCTGCGCGGAGAACACACCTCGGTCAAGGGCGTGGACGCGGCCGGGCGCCGCTACCACGCGCTCGACCCCGAGGCCTACCACTGGGTGCACGCCACCCTGGTCCAGGGGCCCGTCGACGCCCACCGCCTCTTCGGCCCCGGCCTCGACCGGGCCGAACTGGATGCCTACTACGCAGGGATGCGCGACGTCGGAAGGGTGTGGGGGCTGCACGAACGCCACCTGCCGACGGACCGGGACACGTTCGCCGCCTACTACGACGCGACCGTCCACGACCGGCTCGAGCACACCCGTGCCGTCGACGACCTCGTGTGGGCCCTGGCCCGCCCGGCCCGTCCGGCCGCATGGATCCCGGACGCGCTGTGGGAACCGGTCGGGGTGCTGCTCGCCCGGCCCGTCCTGCTCGTCACGGTCGGATCCTTGCCCCCGGTCCTGCGCGAGCGCGTCGGCCTGCACTGGGGTCCGCGGCAGGAACGCTCCCTGCGCCGCCTGGCCGCCGTCGTGCGTGCCGCCGCCGCGCTCACACCGCCACCCGTGCGCCGCGGCCACAGCCGGGTCCTGGCCGCCGTCGGCCGCAGGGGCCAACGGCACAGGCAACGTGCCGCGGGGTCAGCCGCCGTGCCGGGCGCTGCCGCCTGAGTCCTCCGGGGAACGCGTGGGACGGGGAGCGGCCCGGGCGGCCTCGTACCCGGTGCGGTAGACCGCCTCACGCTCGCTCGCCTCGTCCTCGGACTCGTCGGCGCGCGGCCACCCGGCGGTGAGCCCGTAGATCACCAGCACGTCGATCGCGATCGCCACCATCGACCACAGCGGCATCGCCACCACGAACGCGAGCTGGGCCAGGGCGTTGAGCGAGGCCAGCACGATCGCGAAGACCCGCGCCCACGGGCTGCCGGAGAGCACCGACATCCCGGCCACGACCAGGACCACACCCCACAGCCCCAGCAGGACACCCCAGGAGGCGTACTCGAGCATGAGCATCTCGGTGTCGGTGGCGAAGTAGAACTCGGGGACGAACAGTGCGACCAGGCCCTGGATGATGTTGATGCATCCGATGACGGTCAGCAGCGTCGCGACGAAGAACTGCCAGCCGTTGGCGGCATCGAAGCGCATGTCGTGCTCCTCACCGGGCCCCGTCCGGCCGGAGGGCGCCCTTGGGGTGTCACGGTCGGGTGCGCCGGTTCGCGCGCCGCCCTCTCATGATCACGGAGGGAACGTCATGGCCGCCCACAGGTCCGTCCACGATCCGGTAAAGCCGGGCGCGGCGCGGGAAGGCCGCGCAAGGGCCGCCCCGCCGCACTTCCCGGGGATTACGTAACCGCGTCGCCCTTAGGGTGGAGGCGTGGCAGACGACAAGACCGAACAGCGCCTGGCCGACCTCGAGGCCCGTGTCGCCGCCCTGGAATCGGCCGACCCGCCCGCCCCGTCCCGCGGCGGGACCGCTCCCGCCTCCGCCGAGGACACCTTCTTCGCCGTCAACGAGCTGCGCCGCCGTGTCGGGGGCCGGGGAGGGGTCCTCTACGCCGGAACCGTGCGCGCCTCAGAGGACCACGAGCCGCTGGAGTGGCAGTACGGACACCCCGTCGAACGCCTGGAGGGCTCCGACTGGTCACGCCTGGCGCCCCGCCTGGACGCCCTGGGCAACCCGGTCCGCCTCAAACTGCTGCACGAGATCTGGAACGGGGCCGGGACCGTCGCCGAGCTGGCCGAACTCCCCGGCTTCGGGACCACCGGGCAGATCTACCACCACGTCAACCAGCTCACCTCCGCCGGATGGCTGGCACCCACACGGCGCGGCCACTACTCCATCCCGGCCGAGCGCATCGTGCCGCTGCTGGTGATCCTGGCCGCCGCCGGCGACACACCCTGACGGGCCGATCGTGCGCCGCGCAGGCTCCTGAGCACATTGTGCCGGGGACGGAGCGTTCCTAGCCTGAACATGTGCCAAGAGCGATCGTCACCCCTCGCAAGATCAACGAGCACGTCCACCGGCTCGGTGAGGAACACCCGCCGGTCCCCTTCGAATCGGTGGACTTCACCGTCGAGGACCCCCGGGCCCTGCGGGCCCGCTACGGGGAGGTCTTCGAGTACCTCTCCCGTGTCGAGCTCGAGGTCGAACGCAACGTCCTCGAACTGCTCGTGCTCATGCCCGACGTCACCGAGAACGACCGGCTCTTCTACGCCGACGTGTGGCACCCGCAGGAGCTGCGCCACGGCCACATCCTCGACCGCCTCCAGCAGGACCTGGGCATGGAACCCGCCCGGCCCCACCTCCGGGTCTCGCCCGCCATGCGCGTCCTCGGCGCCCTGGCGCACCTGAGCCCCGTCCAGGACGTGGTGCGCATGCTCTACTACCTGACCGGGGCCGCCACCGAACGCCAGGCCGTCCTGGCCTACAACATCCTCAACCGCGGGCTGCTCGAGATGGGCGAGGACGCCGTCGCCCACACGATCGTCACGCCCATCAAACGCCAGGAACCCGGCCACTTCGCCTTCTACCGCATGTCGGCCACCTCGCTGGTCCAGCACGGCGTTCTGCGGCCCTGGCAGCTCTTCCTGACACGCCTCCTGCGCAAGCACAGCTTCTCCCCGGTCGGCGCCAACACCACCGAGCAGATGGGCGACTACGGCGGGGTGGTCACCGCACTGGGCCTGGCGGACGAGGCCGAGGCCTACGCGGCCGAGGTCGGGCGGGTCGAGTCCCAGCTCCTGTGGGCGCACAAGGAAGGGATGGCGGTCCCGCCCTACGTCCTGGAAGCCCTGCGCGAGAGCCTGCGCCTGTACCGGGAACGCCCCTGACACACGAGTGCCCGGCCGCCGCCCCCGCGGGGCAGCGACCGGGCACAGGGACGAGCCCGATCAGGAGAAGTCGTCCACGTTGTCCTCGGTGACGATCTCCACCGGGACCCGCACGTCCTCCTCGACGCTCTCGCCGCGCGCGGCGTCGATCGCGTTGCGCACCGCCACACGCCCGAGCTCGGCGGGCTGCTGCGCGATGGTCGCGAACAGGGTGCCCTGCTCGACCGCCTCGAAGCCCTCCGGGGTGCCGTCGAAGCCGACCACCACGGCCTCCTCGCCGGCGTCGCTCAGAGCCGCGGACGCACCCAGCGCCATCTCGTCGTTCTCGGCGAAGACGGCGTCGATGTCGCCGTTGGCCTGAAGCATGTTGGTCATCACGTCCAGGCCGCGGGTGCGGTCGAAGTCGGCCGGCTGTTCGGCGACGACCTCGATGTCCCCGTACTCGGCGATGCCCTCGCTGAAGCCCTCGCCGCGCTCACGGCTCGCGGAGGCGCCCGGGGTGCCCTGCAGCACCGCGATCCGTCCCTCCTCGCCGATCTCCTCGGCCAGGACCTGGGCGGCCAGGCGCCCGCCCTCGACGTTGTCCGAGGTCACCAGCGCCTCCGTCTCGGCGTCGTTGACCCCGCGGTCGGCGGCGATCACCGGGATGTCGGCGTTGTTGGCGCCGCGCACCGGCGGGCCCACCGCGTCGGAGTCCACCGGGTTGAGCACCATCGTGTCCACACCGGTGCTCACGAAGTTCTCGATCTGGTCGGCCTGCTGCGAGGGGTCGTCCTGGGCGTCGGTGACCACCAGGTCCACACCCGCGTCGGCGGCCTCCTCCTCGGCACCGTCCCGCATCTGCAGGAAGAACGGGTTGTTCAGCGTGGAGACCGACATGCCCACCCGGGGCCCCTCGGAGGAGGAGTCCGGGGTCAGGAACGACAGCGCACCCACGATGAGCGCCGTCACCGCGGCCGCACCGCCGAGCACCGCCAGACGCCTACCGCGCCCGCCGGAACCGCCGGCAGCGCCCGCGCCCCCGCCGGTGCCCGCACCGCCCGAACCGGAACGGCGGCGCACGGTGTCGAACAGCACCGCCAGCGCGATGACCACACCGATGACGACCTGCTGCCAGAACGCCGAGACCGAGAGCAGGTTCAGGCCGTTGCGCAGCACCGCGAGGATGAGCGCACCGATGAGTGTGCCCGAGGCGGTACCGACGCCGCCGGCCAGGCTCGCACCACCGATGACCACGGCGGCGATCGCGTCCAGCTCGTACCCCTGCGCGGCCTGCGGCTGCGCGGAGGCCAGACGCGAAGCGAGGATGACACCGGCCACCGCCGCGAACAGACCGGAGAGCGCGTACACACCCAGCTTGTGGCGCTTGACGCGGATCCCCGACAGGCGCGCGGCCTCCTCGTTGCCGCCGATCGCGTACATCGCACGTCCGGCGAAGGTCCTGCGCAGGATCACCGCGGTGATCAGGCCCATGACGACCATGATCAGCACGGGAACGGGCAGCCAGCCGCCCAGGGAGTCGCCCAGGCGCGCGACCGAGTCCGGCAGCGCGATCGGGCTCCCCTCGGAGATCACCAGCGAGAGTCCGCGCCCGATCGAGAGCATCGCCAGCGTCGCGATGAACGGCGGGAGTTTCCCGTAGGCGACCAGGGCACCGTTGACCAGACCGGCCGCGGTACCCGTGGCGGCGGCCAGGGGCACCGCCAGATAGACGGGGACCCCTTCCACCGTCGCCAACCAGGCCAGCATCGTCGCCGACAGCGCCGCGACCGAACCGACCGACAGGTCGATGCCGCCGGAGATGATGACGAAGGTGACACCGAAGGCCAGGACCGCGATGACCGCGGCCTGGACACCGACGTTGAGGAGGTTCTGCGCCGTCAGGAAGTCGTCGGACAGCAGCGACATGAACACGACCAGCACGGCCAGTGCGGTCAGCGCTCCGTTGTCCAACAGGAATCGGCGCACGACGGGCCAGGTGCCGCCGCTCTTTGCTGTGTCAGTGGGCACTTACCGGCCCTCCACTTCGTTCTCTTCGGTGCTGGTTCCGGGGTTGGCGGCGACCGCGAGCGACATCACGGAGTCCTGGGTGGCCTCCTCGGCGGAGAGCTCACCGGTGACGCGGCCCTGCGCCATGACGAGGATCCGGTCGCTCATCCCCAGCACCTCGGGCAGGTCGCTGGAGATCATCAGGACCGCGTGACCGGAGGCGGTCAGTTCGTTGACGAGCCGGTAGATCTCGACCTTGGCGCCGGCGTCGACGCCGCGGGTCGGTTCGTCCAGCACGAGCACCCGCGACTCGGCCAGCAGCCACTTGCCGATGACGACCTTCTGCTGGTTGCCGCCCGAGAGCGTGCGCACGTGCTGTCCGATGTGGGCCATGCGGATCGCGAGCTCGCCGGCGATGCGCGTCGCGGACGAGCGCTGGCCCGACAGGTCCACGAACCCGCCCCGGCTGGAGGGGCCCAGCGTGACCAGGCCCAGGTTCTCCTCCACGGACGCGTCCAGGACCAGGCCCTGGCCCTTGCGGTCCTCCGGGACCAGGCCCAGGCCCGCACCCAGGGCCGCGCCGACGTCGCCGCCCGGCAGCCGGTCGCCGATGACCTCGACGGAACCGCTGTCGTAGGGGTCGGCGCCGAAGACCGCGCGGGCGACCTCGGTACGGCCGGCACCCACGAGCCCGGCCAGGCCGACGACCTCGCCGGCGCGCACGTCCAGGTCGATGTCCTCGAAGACGCCGCTGCGGGTCAGTCCGCGCACCTTCAGGAGGGTCTCGCCGGGTTCCGGGCGCTCACGGGGGTACTGCTCGTCGATGCTGCGGCCCACCATGAGGCGCACCAGCTCGTCCTCGGGCTCGGAGGCCGCCACGTGGGCGACCGATCGCCCGTCGCGCAGCACCGTGACCCGGTCGCCCAGGTCCGCGATCTCCTCGAGATGGTGGGTGATGAAGACCAGCCCGACCCCCTCGCCGCGCAGCCGCCGGGCGATGGTGAAGAGCCGCTCGACCTCCTCGGTGGTGAGCACCGCGGTGGGCTCGTCCATGATGAGGACCTTCGCGTCCAGGCTCAGCGCCTTGGCGATCTCCACCATCTGGAGCTGGGCGATGCCCAGGCCGCGCACCTTCGCGCCCGGGGCCACGTCGACCCCGACCCGCTCCAGGAGCTCGGCTGCCTCGGCCTCCATGCGCTTGGTGTCGACGAAGCCGAACCGGCGCGGCTGGCGGCCCAGGAAGATGTTCTCGGCCACCGTCACGTCGGGGACGAGGTTGAACTCCTGGTAGATCGTGGCGATGCCCAGGCCGGCGGCGTCCTGGGCGTCGCGGATGACGACCTCGCGCCCTTCGACGAGGATCCTGCCCTCGTCGGGACGGTGGGCGCCGGACAGCACCTTGATGAGGGTGCTCTTCCCGGCTCCGTTCTCGCCGAGCAGGACGTGCACCTCGCCCCGGCGCAGGTCGAAGTCGACGTCGTCGAGCGCGACCACGCCCGGGAAGGCCTTGCGTACGCCCTCGATGCGTAGCAGTTCTTCCGGACTACTCACGTGTGGCTCCTCCGGTCGGGGCAGACGGTTCGGGCTCGCCGCAGGAACGGCGGACGACCAGGTGGGCGGGCAGGACGGTCGACGTGGCCGGTTCGCCCGCGATGAGACCGGCCAACGCCCGCACGGCCACCCGGCCCAGCTCCGCGGTCGGTTGGGCGATCGCGGTGATGGGCGGCGCGGTGTGCGGGAACCAGGGGATGTCGTCGAACGCGGCCAGGGCGATGTCGCCGGGCACGCGCAGGCCCCGGTCGCGGATCGCGTCGAGCGCACCCAGGGCCATGAGGTTGTCGGTGGCGAAGACCGCGTCGGGGCGTTCGGGCAGGTCCAGGAAGGCCTCGGTGGCCAGGCGCCCGCTCTCGGCCTGGAAGTCGCCGGTGCCCACGTGAGAGTCGGGCAGCGAGAGCCCGAACTCCGACAGCGCCGCACGGAAGGCCTCCACACGCTCGCGGCCGGTGGTCGTGGCGGCGGGGCCGGTGATGATCGCGAGGCGGCGGTGGCCGAGCCCGTACAGGTGGGCGACCAGGTCCCGGATCGCGCCGCGGCCGTCCGAGCGGACCACGGGGGCGTCGGAGCCGGGGATCCAGCGGTCGACGAAGACCACGGGGGTGGTGCCGGAGGCGGCGTCGAGTGTCGTGGGGGAGCGGCCGTCCGCGGGGGAGACGAGCAGCCCGTCGATACGCCGTTCCATGAGGGAGCGTACGTGGTGGTCCTCGAGTTCGGCGCGTTCGTCGGCGTTGCCGATGATGACGCTGTAACCCAGTGCGCGGGCCTCCTCCTCCACGGACCGGGCGAGCTCGGTGAAGTAGGGGTTGAGCACGTCGCTGATGACCAGCCCGATCGTGCGTGTGCGGTCGGTGCGCAGGGAACGCGCGACGACGTTGGGCCGGTAGCCGAGCGCCTCTGCGGCGGAGAGGACCTTGGCCCGGGCGCCGTCGCTGACCGCCGACTGCCCGTTGAGGGCGCGCGAGACCGTCGCCACCGACAGACCGGCCGCCCGGGCGACGTCCTTGATACCCACCACCTGCGTTCACCTCCTCGAACACCGTCGTGTGTGCGGGGCCTGGAGGGGTCCGGACCGGCACGCTGGAAACGATTACATGATCGGAAACGATTACACCATGTCTCAGCAACACAGAAGTTCACAGAACAGGGCACCAGGTGCCGGGGTGGGGCGTTCCGGGCGTTCGGGGTGTGCGGCGCCGCCGGGCTTCCGGGCCCGCTGCGGTGCACGGTCGCACCGCCGTATCGACCCGGTCACATTTTTCGGAGCGCCGGACGGGGCCGCACAATGGGGGCCATGGAACGCAGGGACGCCGTAGTGATCGGAGCGGGCGCCGCCGGGCTCATGGCCGCGCTCGAACTCACCGCCGCCGGGTACGACGTGGAGGTGATCGAGGCCCGCGAGCGTGTGGGCGGGAGAGCGCACACCGTGCGTTTCCCCGACGGGCGCTTCGCCAACGCGGGGGCCGAATGGGTCAACCCCGAACACCACGAGGTGCTGGGCCTCGTCGACCGCTACGGGCTCGGGCTCCGCTCGGGCGGCGGGTTCGAGGCGCTCGTCGTCGAGGGGTGGGCGCTGGTCGACGAACCCGCGGACGCCGAACGTGCCGAGGGGGCGCTCGAAGGCCTCGCGGGGCGCCTGACCGACCACGAACGCCCCTGGGACGATCCGGTCGCGCGCGAGATGGACCGCCGCAGCGCCGACGACTGGATGCACGACGCGGGGCTCTCCGAGGGCCAGCGTGCCTGGACCACCGCCTTCATCCACGCCGAGTACATGGTCGAACCCCGGGAACTGTCCGAGCTCGCCCTGGCCCTGGCCGCCGACCTCGACTCCGGCGACACCGCGTACCGCATCGCCGGCGGCACCGCCGAACTCACCGACGCCATGGCCCGCGAGCTGGGGGAGGAGCGCATCCGCCGCGGTGATCCGGTGCGCAGGATCGAACACGGGCAGGACGGCGTCGTGGTCCGCACCGACACCCGCACCGTCGCCGCGGAACGTGCGGTGATCGCCGTGCCCCTGCCCGCCCTGGAGCGCATCACCCTGGACCCGGCGGTTCCCGTGCCCTCCGTGCACCAGGGCCGGGGCGGCAAGCTCCTGGTGCCCTACGGCCAGCGGCCCGACGCCGCCAGCGGGGACCGGCACGCCGAGGGCACCGGGTTCCAGCACGTGTACGACAACGCCCCCGACGACCAGCCCGGGACCCCCGGCATCCTCACCGCCTACACCTACCGGCCGCTGACCGAGGACGAGGTCGTGGGGGCCCTCGGCGAGCTCTACCCCGAACTGGGCGCCCCCGACGGCACACCGGTGGCCGCCTGGTGGAGCGAGGAACCGGAGTCCGGCTGCACCTACTCCGCTCTCGGCCCGGGCGACCTCGACGCCCTGCGGCGCCTGCGCGAACCCTTCGGGCCCCTGTACCTGGCGGGGGAGCACACCGAGATCATCTGTGGCTACCTCGAGAGCGCCCTGCGCAGCGGGCGCCGGGTGGCCGACCGCATCACCGGCGCCTGAGCAGGGCCGGCCGCTCGCGCACACGACGGGGCTCTGCACGCCCGCACACACGCAGCACGCCCGCACACGAAGGACCCGGGGGACGCGATGTCCCCCGGGTCCCTCTTCGCGGCCGGTCAGCTCCGGCTCGGTGCCACCTCGTCGGCGGAGCCTTCCGGCACCTCGGCCGTACCCGGCTCACCGGTGCCCTCGGCGTGGGTGTGGCGCTCCTCCAGCGCCGAACCCTCCACGTCGATGTCGGGCAGGAGCCGGTCCAACCACTTCGGCAGCCACCAGGCGCCGTCGCCGGCCAGGTGCATCAGCGCCGGGATCAGCAGCATGCGCACCACGAACGCGTCGATGAGCACACCGAAGGCCAGCGCGAACCCGATCGAGCTGATCATCATCGTCTCGGAGAAGATGAACCCGCCGAAGACCGAACCCATGATGATCGCCGCGGCGGTGACCACCGCACGCCCGGCCCGGAAACCCTGCTGCACGGCCAACCGCGCGGGCGCGCCCCGCACGTAGGCCTCGCGCATGCCGGTGCCGATGAACAGCATGTAGTCCATCGCCAGGCCGAACAGGATGCCCACCAGCAGTGTCGGCAGGAAGTTCAGCACCGGCCCCGGGTTCTCCACCCCGAAGATCGCGCCGAGCCAGCCCCACTGGTAGACGGCCACCACACCGCCGAGCGCGGCGAAGTAGGAGAGAATGAACCCGAGCGTGGCCACCACCGGCACGAAGATCGACCGGAACACCAGCAGCAGGATCACCACCGACAGCCCCATGACCACCGACAGGTAGGTCGGCAGCGCGTCGCTCAGGGTGTCGGAGATGTCGATGTTGCCGCTGGCCATGCCGGCCACGCCGAGCGGTCCGGCGCCCTCGATGGGCTCCAGGTCGCGGAAGGTGTCGACCAGGTCCTCGGTGGACTCGCTGGAGGGCCCGCCCTCGGGCACGACCTGGAAGATGGCCATGGTGTGGTCGTCGGAGATCCCGATCGGGGCCACGGCCGTGACGTCGTCGCGGGAGTAGAGCTCCTCGGCGACCTGGAACTGCTCCTCCTCGGCCTGCTCCTCGGCGGCCTCCTTCGTGGGACCGCCGGTGAGGTCGGCCGCGACCAGCAACGGGCCGTTCATGCCTTCGCCGAAGTTCTCCTCCACCGCGGTGTAGGCGGCGTACTGGGTCGAGTCGGTCGGCTCGGCGGCGCCGTCGGGCATGCCCAGCCGCAGGTCGAGCGCGGGCAGGGCGATGATGCCCAGGGCCAGCACGGCGACGCCGGTGCGCAGCAGCGCCCGCCCGGTCGACATCGGCCGGACCTCGTCCTGCTCGCCGTGGCGGTGCTTGCCGTCGGCACCGTCCGCACCGTCCAGGCGTGCGCGCTCCTTGCGGGACAGGATGCGCATGCCCACCAGCGACAGCAGCGCGGGAACCAGGGTCACCGCGATGAGCACGGCGATGGTGATCGCGATGGCACCCACGCTGCCCATCAGGCCGAGGAACCCGATCCCGGTCAGGTTCAGGCCCAGCAGCGCCACGAGCACCGTCGTGCCCGCGAAGACCACCGCGTTGCCGGCCGTGCCGTTGGCCAGCCCGATGGACTCGGTCAGCTCGGCGCCCTCCTTGAGCTGGCGCCGGTGCCGGTTGACGATGAACAGCGCGTAGTCGATGCCCACGGCCAGGCCGAGCATCAGTCCCAGGATCGGCGTCACCGACGCCATCTCCAGCACACCCGACAGCGACATCGCGATCAGGGTGGCGATACCGACGCCGACCAGCGCCGTCAGGATCGGCAGTCCGGCGCCGATCAGGGTGCCCAGCATGACCACCAGGACCACGCCGGCCACGATCACACCGATGACCTCGGCGGTGCTGACCAGGCTGGGCATGCTCATCGCGATGTCGTTGCCGAACTCGACCTCGGTGCCGGGCACCGGGTCGCTCTCGAAGACCGCCATGACGGCGTCGCGGGTCTCCTGGGAGACCTCCTCCTGCGCGTCGGTGAAGGCGATGTTGACCAGGACGGTCGCACCGTCGTCGGAGACCGTGCTGATCTCGGAGGACATCTCGAGCATGGCCTCGCCCCGCTCGAGCTCCTCCTCCTGCTCCTCGATGACCTCGCGGTTGTCGTCGATCTGCGACTGCTGGAAGTCGAGGTCGTCCTCGACCTGGTCGAGCATCCCGGCCATCTCGGCCTGGGCCCGGCCCTCGTCGAGCTCTTCCTGGCCGGCGTCGAGTTCGGCGAGCCCGTCGTCGAGCTCCTCGCGGCCGTCCTCCAGCTCCTGGCGCTGGTCGGCGACCTCCTCATCGGTGGCGAACGGGTCGATCACGTCCTCGACACCGTCGACCTCGGCGGCCTCCTCGGTGCGGTCGGCGATCTGCTCCTGTTGTTCCTCGGTGAAGGGCGTGCCGTCCTCGGTCTGGTACACGACGGTTCCGGCACCGCCGCCCATCCCTTCGAACTCCGACGACAGCTGCTGGTTGACCTCGTCGGTCGGGGTCCCGGGGATGGAGAAACTGTCCTCCAGATCGCCCGAGAAGAGGAAGAACGCGGTACCGGAGGCCAGCAACAGGGCCAACCAGACCGTGATGACGGTCTTCGCCCGGCTCGCGCACGCGCGTCCGAGTCTGTAGAGAAATTCAGCCATGGGTCTTTCGCCAAACGGAGGTGGGTGAGGTGAGCGCGGCGTGCGCTCAGGAGGCCGCGGCCGAGCCGTAGCCGTCGCGGTTGACGGAGATCACGCGGTTCACGAGCTCGGTCCAGATACGGCGGGACTCGTCGTTGTCGACCCCGCCGGTGGCCTGCTCCCAGTAACGGACGACGATCACGCCGCCGCTGACGAGGCCGCCGCACATGAGGTCGACCACGAGCGGGTCGGCCTCGGGATGGCGGTGCAGGACGATCGCGGCGAGGCGGGCGGTGACGTCGTTGATGGCCCGCTCGAACAGTGCCGCCTGGCTCGGGGTGGGCTCGCGGCCCTCCTGCGCGACCATGCGCTTGAGGCGCGTGATCGGGGTGACCAGGTCGGTCTCGCGCAGGGCCCGGGCGACCTCTTCGAACATGTCGCCCGGTCGGTCGCCGGCCTGCGTGCGCAGGTTGCTCTCGATGCTGTCGGTGATCGTCTCGAGCATCTCGCCGAAGACCTCGAGCACGAGGTCGTCGAGGGAGCCGAAGTGGTTGAACACCGTCCTGCGGGAGACGTCGGCCCGCTCGGCGAGCTGGTCGACGGTGAAGCCCGTGCCCTCGAGCTCGGTCATGAGCGCGGCGGCCGCGTCGATGAGAGCGCGGCGGTGACGGGACTTCAGTGCCTCGCGCCGGTCACGCGCGGGCGGTGTGCGCTGTTCGTTCACACCGTTCACGCTATGTCCGTGAATGCACTGAGTGCAACGACGCACTAGATGCACCCGATCACAGTGCAGGTCAGCGGTTGTCGGGCTCGCCGGAGAACCAGGAGAACCCCTGGTCGTACAGGTAACGCAGGTCCGGATCGGTCTCGGCGACCAGGTCGTGGCCGTCACCCTCCAGAGTCAGGCGTCCGTCGTCGAGGGACCAGGCCAGCTCCACGGTCTCCTGGGAGCTCTCGCTCACCGGGGGATCCTCCGAGACCCTGAGCAGGAGCCGGTCGTCGCCCTTGTCGGAGTACCTGCCCTCGATGAGGCCGCCGTCCGCCGTCCTGATCACGTACCGGCCCTGGCCGCGCTCCCGGTCGCCGTACCGGCCGAACGCGATCGCCTGCCAGCGCTCGTCGTCGGCCAGCTGGTCGGCGGGTGCGGCCGTGTCCTCGACGACCCGGTAGACGCCCGGCAGTTCCGAGTCGACCTCCTCGGCCCAGAACATGGGGGCCGCCGCCACCGGGGACACGGCGATCAGCACACCGAGCGATGCGAACACCCACCTGGTCACGGCGTGCACACGCGGCCACGGCACCGGCCGCGGCGGGGTGAACGCGCCCACGGCCCGGCCGGCCAGGAACGCACCGAGCCGGCGCAGTTCCGGGAGCGCGACGAGCACGCAGCCGAGCGTCAGAGCCAGGGCGAGGCCCTTGACCGGCACGTGGTAGGCGAGGTTGAGCAGGTAGACCACACCGAGCGCCGCCGCGCCGAGCAGACCGCCCAGCCACGCGGTGCGACGCCAGATGAGCAGGACCGCTGCGGTGACCTCCACCAGCCCCGAGAGGAACTGCACCGCGGGTGCGTAGGCGATGAACTCCCACAGCAGCCCCATCGGGCTCTTCTCGCCCATGGTGACCAGGGCACCGGCAAAATCGGCCTGCCCCATCTGCATCAGGAACAGCTTCGACCAGCCGTAGACCAGGAGGTAGACGAACAACCCCGCACGGAGGAGGCCGTGGCCCATCCACAGAGCGGTGACCCACCCGGGGGGCCGTTCCGGGGTCGCGGTGCGCTCGTCGGGCGGGGCCGTGTCCGACGCGTTCGGCTCCGGCTCGGAACGGTTGTGGGACATGGGGTCCTCTCGGGGATCGGGGGGTGCGTCCGTTCCCTCTGAGTCCCGCGGACCCCCGTTCGGTTCCGGGTTCCGGCCGTTTCCCGGTGTCTCGCGTCAGCGCAGCCGGACCGGGAGGCTCTCCCACACGTTGGCCACGATCGAGGGTTCCCGCTCCGGGGCCGAGTCCGAGTCCAGGTGCAGCGCGGGGAACCGGTCGAAGAGCATCCTCAGCGCGATCTCGCCCTCCATACGTGCCAGGCCCGCGCCCAGGCAGTAGTGCGGGCCGTGCGAGAAGGCCATGTGACCCTGCTGCTCGCGGGCGAGATCGAAGAGGTGCGCGTCGTGCCCGTGGCGGGCGGGGTCGCGCCCGGCCGCCCCGTAACCCATGAGCAGGGGTTCACCGGCCGGGACGCGCACCCCGGCCAGGGTCACGTCCTCGACGGTGTAGCGCAGGGGCATGAACTGGATGCTCGCGTCCCAGCGCAGTGTCTCCTCCACGACGTCGTCCCAGGAGGCCCTGCCGGTCAGGACGAGGTCCAGCTGGTCGGGGTGGGTGAGCAGGGCGTGCACCGCGTTGCCGATGAGGTTCATGGTCGTCTCGTAGCCCGCACCGATCATGAGGATCAGAGTCCAGACGAGTTCGCTGTGGGAGAGCCGCGCGTCCCCCTCGGCCCGGGTCTGCAGTAGCGCGGTGGTGAGGTCGTCGCCCGGGTCCTCGGCCTTGCCCTCCGCCAGTGCGCCGAGCGTCGACTGCAGGTCGGCGTGGACCTGGACGGTGGCTGGGCGGTCTGGCGCCTGTGGGTGAGGGGAGCGTTTGCCAGGAACTCAAGCTGCTCGAGGGGTGGAGTCCCTTGTGTGGTTGAGCGGGCGTGACCCCAGGGGTTGCTCGGGTAGCCCCGTTCTTCGTTCCCTGTGGGGAGGGGCCTTCCCCCGGTGCGGGTGTGCGTTCACGCCTACGGTGCTCGGATGGTTGAGGGGCTCCGTGCGTCCAGATAAGGGGTAGGGATGGTTGCGGGGCCCAGCGCGCGGAACGCGCGGGAGGGGGCCTTCGGCGGGGACACGCGCACCGCGCGTGGACGGTGGCTGGGCGACCTGGCGCCTGTGGGTGAGGGGAGCGTCTGCCAGGAACTCAAGGTGCTCATGGGGTGGAGTCCCTTGTGTGGTTGAGCGGGCGTGACCCCAGGGGTTGCTCGGGTAGCCCCGTTCTTCGTTCCCTGTGGGGAGGGGCCTTCCCCCGGTGCGGGTGTGCGTTCACGCCTACGGTGCTCGGATGGTTGAGGGGCTCCGTGCGTCCAGATAAGGGGTAGGGATGGTTGCGGGGCCCAGCGCGCGGAACGCGCGGGAGGGGGCCTTCGGCGGGGACACGCGCACCGCGCGTGGACGGTGGCTGGGCGACCTGGCGCCTGTGGGTGAGGGGAGCGTCTGCCAGGAACTCAAGGTGCTCATGGGGTGGAGTCCCTTGTGTGGTTGAGCGGGCGTGACCCCAGGGGTTGCTCGGGTAGCCCCGTTCTTCGTTCCCTGTGGGGAGGGGCCTTCCCCCGGTGCGGGTGTGCGTTCACGCCTACGGTGCTCGGATGGTTGAGGGGCTCCGTGCGTCCAGATAAGGGGTAGGGATGGTTGCGGGGCCCAGCGCGCGGAACGCGCGGGAGGGGGCCTTCGGCGGGGACACGCGCACCGCGCGTGGACGGTGGCTGGGCGACCTGGCGCCTGTGGGTGAGGGGAGCGTCTGCCAGGAACTCAAGGTGCTCATGGGGTGGAGTCCCTTGTGTGGTTGAGCGGGCGTGACCCCAGGGGTTGCTCGGGTAGCCCCGTTCTTCGTTCCCTGTGGGGAGGGGCCTTCCCCCGGTGCGGGTGTGCGTTCACGCCTACGGTGCTCGGATGGTTGAGGGGCTCCGTGCGTCCAGATAAGGGGTAGGGATGGTTGCGGGGCCCAGCGCGCGGAACGCGCGGGAGGGGGCCTTCGGCGGGGACACGCGCACCGCGCGTGGACGGTGGCTGGGCGACCTGGCCCCTGTGGATGAGGGGAGCGCCTGCCAAGAACTCAGGTGCTCATGGGGTGGAGCCCCTTGTGTGGTTGAGCGGGCCTGACTCTTGGGGTTTCTCTCATGGCGCCGCTCTACGACCCCTGTGGGAAGGCCCCTCCTGTGGTCGGGCGACCTGCCTCTTGTGGGTGAGGGGAGCGTCTGCCACGAACTCGGGTGCTCACGGGGCGAAGCCCCTCGAGTAGCTCAGCAGGCCTGACCCCAGGGGCTTGGGTGGTGGCCCCGCTCTTCGTTGTTGGTGGGTGGATCCCCTCGTGTGGTTGGGCGGGCCTGCCTCCTGCGGGGCGGTGTTAGGTTCGCCCCATGGGGAGCACACACGAGATCACCGACGGGGACCTGGTCCACCTGCGCCGCTGCGTCCACCTGGCCCGGGAGGCCCTGGAAGCGGGCGACCAGCCCTTCGGGTCCCTCCTCGTCGACGGCACCGGAACCGTGCGCTTCGAGGACCGCAACCGCGTCTCCGGCGGTGACCACACCCGGCACCCGGAGTTCGCGATCGCCCGGTGGGCCGCCGAGAACCTCACCCCCGAGGAACGCGCCGCCTCGGTCGCCTACACCTCGGGCGAGCACTGCGCCATGTGCAGCGCCGCCCACGCCTGGGCGGGCCTGGGGCCGATCGTCTACGCCTCCAGTACCGAGCAGCTCACCGCCTGGCACGCCGAGTGGGGCGTGGAACCCGGCCCGGTCGCGCCGCTGCCGGTCAACGCCGTGGCCCCCGGTGTTCCGGTGCGCGGGCCGGCGCCGGAGCTGGCCGAGGAGATCCGCCTCCTTCAGGCCCGCAGCGCCGGCGCGGCCTGAGGCCCGAGCCGATGAGGGCCACGGCGCCCGCGCACACCACAAGGCCGGCCAGCCCCGTCGCGGTCGGGGCGGTCCCGAACATCGCCCAGGCCCACAGCATGGTCGTGGGCGGGGTCAGGTACAGCAGCCCGGAGACCCGGGCCACGTCCGAACGGGCCAGCACCATCCAGTAGAGCGCGTACGCCCCCAGGTTGGAGAGCAGCGCCAGCCACACGACCGCACCCCAGAACAGCGGTTCGGTCGGCGGTGTGAAGGTTCCGGTGGCCCCCGCGACCACGGTGAACAGGACCGCCGAGACCCCGGTCTGCACGGCCAGCGCGGGCAGCAGGTCGGCGCAGGGGCGTGCCCGGCGTTCCAGCAGGGTGCCCGCCACCAGGGCCAGCATGGCCGCGAAGGGGAGCAGGTGGGCCCAGGCGGAGGCTCCGTCGGCTGATCGGAGGTCCCCGCCGACCACGAGCGCGACCCCGACCACGCCGACACCGAGCCCCAGCGCCTGTGTGCGCGCGACGCGCTCGCCCAGCAGCAGGGAGGCGAGGGAGGCGCCGACGATCGGTTGCAGCGCGGCGATGAGCGCGCTGGTCCCGGCGGCGACCCCCTGTTCGGCGGCGGCGCCCACACCCCACAGGTATCCGGCCTGGGTGAGGAGGCCGATGACCCCGTGCCAGAACACGTCCCGGCGTGCCATGCGCCGCCGCAGGACGAGCACGAGGGCCCCGAGGAGCGCGGCGACCAACAGGAAACGCCATGCCAGCAGCGCCGTGGCGGACGCACCGGCCAGGTCCCGGGAGGTGCCGATCTCCGCCCCGATGAACCCCGAGCTCCACAGCACCACGAGCCCCGCGCTCAGCAGCGGCAACCCGGGCCTCCGGGGGCGTGGCTCGGTCATGGCGCTCCTCCTTCGGCGGTCGGGGCCGGGTGGATTAACCACACCGGTCGGTATACCTGTGCCCCTGCATGGTAACCACACCGGTCGGTATACTTGAGCCGTAGCCCGACATGACCTCACGCACCGAGGAGACGCCGATGGCCCTGGCCGGGTCCGAACCCGCCGCGCTTCCCCAGTACACGCCGACCACGCCCGCCGGTCGACGCGTGCTGGACGCCGCATCCCGCCTGTTCTACGACCGGGGCATCAACAGCGTCGGCATGGACCTGCTCGCGGAGGAGGCCGGGGTCACCAAGAAGACCATCTACGACCGCTTCGGATCCAAGGAGATCCTCGTGGCGGCCTACCTCTACCGGCGCGACCGGTACTGGCGCGAGTGGCTCACCGGCCGCCTCGACCCCGACGCCCCCGCGGGCGAGCGCATCCTGGCCACCTACGACGCCCTCGACGAATGGCTGCACCACGAGAACCCCCGCGGGTGCGCGATGGTCAACGCCACCGTCGAGATCACCGACCCGGACCACCCCGGACGTGCGGTCGTGCGCTCCCAGAAGCAGTGGATGCGCGAGCTCTACGCCGACATGGCCCGGGAGGCCGGCCTGGACGAGCCCGACGCGGCCGGCGGCACCCTGCTGATCCTCGGGGAGGGCGCGACGACCGCCTTCAGCAGCGCCGGGGTCGAGGAGGCCGCGCGCCTGGCCCGTGACACGGCGGCGCGCCTCTACGGGCTCTGATCCGCGCCGGGCAGTGGCCCGGGGTGTGCCTTCTCACGGGCCGGGAACGCCGCATCGGCGGTACTGTACCGTCTGGACGGTTCAAGCAACCGGACGTACCGACAGCACCGACCTGGAGCGTGATGCCCGTGACCCCGAGCTCCGCCGACGCAGCCGCCGCGGACGTGCACGAACGACAGCGACCCGAGCCGGGTACCGCCGAGCGGCCCGCGCGCCCGCAGGCCAGGCTCGCCCTGCACAGCGAGGTCGGTGACGTCGCCGAGGTGCTCCGCCGCGCCTTCATCGGCGACCCCTTCATCGACGCGCTCTTCCCGGACCCCGACGAACGCCCGCGCCGGGCCCGCCGCCTGTTCGCCGTCCAGACCGCCTTCGAGTACCTGCCGAACGGTCTGGTCGAGGTCGTCGACAGCGGGGACCGCATCGTGGGCGCCGCCCTGTGGGCGACCCCCGGGACCCCGCGCATCACCCGCACCCTCAGCAGCCTGCGCTCGGCGCCGCACCTGGTCGAGACGCTGGGCCTGCGGCGGATGGTGTCCTTGGGCGCCTTCGTGCGGGACTGCGCGCGTCACGTGCCCGACCGCCCGCACTGGTACCTCGCCGACCTGGGAACCACCCCTGAGGCACGGGGCACCGGCGCCGGCGGGGCGCTCCTGCGGTCCGGCCTCGGGCGTGCCGACGCCGACGGCCTGCCGGTCCACCTGGAGTCCAGCAAGGCCGAGAACATCCCGATCTACGAGAAGTTCGGGTTCCGTGTGACCGGGACGGTCCGGATGGCCGACGGCCCCGAGCTGTACGCGATGCTGCGCGAGCCGGAACGGGGCTGACCGGAAGGCGGGCGGGCCGGCCTAGTGCTCGACCTGCTCCTCGTGCACCCGGGCGATCTCCCGCGCGCCCTCGGCGTTGGTGTGGATGTCGGGGCCGACGTCGGTGTCGCACATCCAGGTCCAGTCGCAGACCCGCTGCACGTTGAGCGGGAGCCCGGTGGTGCTCTCCTGGGGCACGTCGAACTCCCCGGAGTCGAAGCGGGCCTCCACGTCGGCCACGTCGATGTCCTGTTCGGCGTAGGCCGACCGCAGGGTGTCGTTGAGCTGTTCCAACACCCCGACGGCGTAGTCGACCACCCCGCGCCCGTCGGGGAGCTCGCCGCCGGGTGTGCCCGGGTCGGGGTCGTCGACGTGCTCGACCGCCCAGGGTGCGAGGAACGGGTTGTAGTAGGTCATCCCGACGATCTGGGTGTCCGGGCCCGCCGCCTCGCGCAGCCGTTCGGTGACCTCGGGCAGTTCGTCCTCGACCTGTTCGAGCCCTTCCTCGACGCAGTCGGTGTCCAGGTTGGAGGCGTCGGCGGGGTCGCTCAGGTCGACCTGCTCGAAGCAGCCGGCGAGGTTGTTGATGCCCAGGCTCAGGGTGATGAGCTCGACATCGCCCTCGTTCTCCTCCAGGAAGTCCTCGGCCGTCTCCACCTGCGAACCGCCGTCGTAGCGGTCACCGCAGGCCGGGTTGCCGCCCTCGAGGAAGCTCGAGGTCGTCTCGCCGCGGCAGCCGGCCCGCTGGTGTTCGAGCTCGTGGCCCTCCTCGGCCAGCGATGCGGTGAGGAAGTCGGTGTAGGCCTCGTCGGTCTGCTCGGGCAGCCCCTCGCCGTCGGGCTGGACCCCCACGGTCAGGGAGTCGCCCACCGACAGGTACCGGTCGGCGCCGGTGCCCTCGTCCTCCTCGGAACCGGGGACGGAGCAGGAGGCCGCGGCCAGGGCGAGGACCGCGGTCAGGGCCGCGGTGGGGATGGTTCTCACGGGATGCTCCCAACGGTGCACGTGATGTGTCTTGGGGCATCCCCCGTGGTGCCGGGGGAGGGAGGGACCCATCGGGGACACCGTAGGACATGGGCCCTCCGGGCGTTCCGCCCCGGGTCCTGCCGACGCCCCCTCACCTACGGAACGGTCCCCGCTGCGCGGTGCGCGTGCCCCACCCACGCCCCGTTTCACACGCGAGCGCCGGCGAGTGTGTGACACGGGGCGGATACAGGTCCTGCCCCGAATCAAGGTGCAGGTTTCCTGAGTCCGGGGTGAGTGCGTATCCGTTCCGTCTGGGGCACTCGCCGACGCTCGCGCCCCGGGCGGAACGTCCTTGGGGTGCCCGAGGCGGAACGTCCTCGGGGCGCCGGAGGGGATGTCCCCGGGATGTCCCGGGGAACGTTCTGGGGGATCCCGAGGCAAAGCGGTCCGGAGCGCCCGGGACCCCTACCGGTAGTCGGCGGCGAACGCCCGCACGTCGGCGGTGAGCAGGTCCGGCGCCTGCGACGCGGCGAAGTGCCCGCCCCGCTCGTACCTCGTCCAGTGCACGATCGTGTTGGAACGCTCCGCCAGCGTCCGGTACGGAGCGTCCCCGGGGAAGAGCGCCACCGCCGTGGGCACCCCCGAGTCCGCGCCGCCGAAGAACGCGTCCCCGCCGTCCTTGTAGATGCGCGCCGCCGACCCCGAGGTACGCGTGAACCAGAACAGCGAGACGTGCGTGAGCACCACGTCCCGGTCCACCGGCGGTTGGACCCCGCGTGCCGGGTCGTAGTCGACGAACCACTCCAGGTTCCACGCCAGCAGCCCGGCGGGGGAATCGGTGAGCGCGTAGGCGATGGTCTGCGGGCGGGTGGAGTTGACCGCCGCGTACCCCTGCCGCTCCTCCCAGTCGGACTCACCCGTGTAAGCAGCGGCCTGCTCCTCCTCGGTGAGCCCGGCCATGGGGTCCTCGGCGGTCCAGTCGAGCATGGACGCCGACACCAGGCCGTTGACGTGCACGCCCATCACCCGGTCGGGCGCCAGGCGTCCCATCTCCGGTGAGACCAGCGAACCGAAGTCGCCGCCCTGCGCGAGGTAGCGCTCGTATCCCAGGCGTTCCATGAGCGTGTTCCAGGCGCGTGCGGTGCGGGTGATGCTCCACCCCGGTTCGGTGGTGGGCCCGGAGAAGGCGAACCCCGGGGCCGAGGGGACCACCACGTGGAACGCCGGCTCGTCCGGGGCGCCGTGCCCGCGCGGGTCCGAGAGCGGACCGATCACGTCCCAGAACTCGGCGACCGTGGCCGGCCAGCCGTGCGTGAGGATCAGCGGTACCGCCTCCGGTTCGGGCGAACGCACGTGCAGGAAGTGGATGCGCTGCCCGTCGATCTCGGTCGTGAACTGCGGGAACGCGTTGAGCCGCGCCTCCGCGGCCCGCCAGTCGTATCCCGTGCGCCAGTACTCGGCCAGCTCGCGCAGGTGGTCGCCGGGCACCCCGTAGGACCACCCCACCCCGGGCAGGGAATCGGGCCACCGGGTACGGGCCAGGCGCTCGTGCAGGTCCTCGACCTCCTCGGCGGCGATGTCGATACGGAACGGGTGGATCGCGGTGTCCTCACTCATGCCCCGATCCTGTCCCATGATGAGGACAGATCCCGGCCGCAATGCCCTGGAACGACCGGCCCCGGCCCCACCACGGGACCCTCCTCAGGCGTCGTGGCGGAACAGGTACGGCGGCCGGTGCGCGAGCGGGCCCTCCGCCGCCGCCAACGCCAGGGCACCATCGAGCGCGTCCCCGGCCGGGTCCACCAGGCGGGCGTCGGGCACCCGGCGCAGCACAGCGGCCCGGAACGGGTCGGAGACCAGCGCGCCCGCGTCGAAGAGCCGTCCGCCCCACGAGAACGTGCGCTCCAACCCGGGCGAGGCCGCCGCGGCCGCCGTCTCACCCAGGTGTGTTCCGGCCTCCCGCCAGATCCGCCGGGCCACCGCGTCGCCCTCGCGCGCCGCCTCGGCCACCTCCGGCGAGAACGACGCCAACAGGGACGAGGTCGCGTCCTCGCCCCGGTACACGCGCACCTCCAGCTCACGCACCCCGCCGAAGCTGCGTTCCGCTCGGGCGAGCAGGGCCGCGGAACCGCCGGGCAGCCCGTCCAGCGCCAGCAACGCCCGGCGCAGCCCCTCCTGCCCGATCCAGGCGCCGCTGCCCCGGTCGCCCAGCAGGTACCCCCACCCGTCGGTGCGGCGCCACAACCGGTGCAGGTCCGTGCCGAGCGCCACCGATCCGGTCCCGGCGGCGACCACCACCCCGGGACGCCCGCCCAACGCACCCGCGTGGGTGGTCAGCGCGTCGGCCGCCAGGAGCACGTCCCCGACCGGGAAACCCGACCGCAGCAACCGCACCAGCTCTTCGGGGTCCTCCACCAGGTCGGGGAGCCCGGTGAGCCCCACCGCGACCCGGTCGAAACGCTCGGTGCCCGAGCGGTGCGTTGCCTCCCGCAGCAGGTCGAGGATCCGGGGCACCAGCCGCGGCACGTCGATCCCGCCCCGCACCCGGGGCACGGCGGCCGTGTCCTCCGCGCGTACCTCGGACCCGCCGCAGCGCGCCGCGACCCGCACCCCGCCACCGCCGACGTCGACCCCGGCCAGGGCGGTTCCCGGGCCCGCGCTCACCGCGGGTCCCCGTACCGGTCGAGCAGGGCACGGGAGCGTTCCACCACGCCACCCGGGCCGGCCTCGTCCTCCGGTCCCTCGTCCAGGAACCGGGCGGCGCGCTTCTGCAGGCGCTCCTCCAGCCGCGCCTCCGCGCCCTCGCGGTCGGAGAGCGCCGCGTCGAGCCCCTCGGCCCACATCCGCCACCGGTCGCGGTAGTAACCGCCGACCAGCCCGGACCACAGGCGCCCGGCGTAGTCGTCCAGGAACGGGCTCTCGGGGGTGTCCCACACGGTCAGCAGCCGGCGTGCGTTGTCCACCATCACCGCACATTCGTCGGCGTCCCCGCCCCACGAAGCGGCCTTCTCCTCCCACTCACGGAAGGTGAACTCCGGGCGGGTGGCCAGCAGCGCCTCCAGGTCGGTGAACAGCCCCAGGAACCGTTCCACCCGCTCCGGGCCCGCCGCCCCCTCGCGCAGCGCGTCCTCCACCAGGTCCAGGTGCAGGCGGTCGGCCACCCGTGCCAGGACCGCCGTGGCCACCTCCACCAGGTCGTGCCCCAGCGGCCCTCGCGCCAGGTCCGGGTCGCGCTCGGCCGCCTCCACGAGGTCCGCCCAGGCCCGGTGCAGCACCGCAGGGTCGTACCAGACCAGCCCCTCGACGTCGGCGCGCAGCCGTTCCGGTTCGGCCAGGTCCCCGTAGCCGGGGGACAGGGCCAGCACCCCGTTGAACTGCTCCGGGAAGATGCGCACCCCGCGCGCCCCGTAGACGGTCGCGTTCAGTCCCTGCCAGGCCCGCAGCAGCGCCGGATCCCGGTCGGGCCCGTAACGCTGTTCCACGAAACCGGGCAGCCAGTCCCGCGCCACGTCCTCGACCGGGTTCCACGCCTGGTCGGCGACCAGCTCGAAGAAGGCCGTGTTGTTGTGCGTGGCCTCCATCGCCAGCCCCACACCGACGGGCGGGGTGGGGGCCCGCCGCGCCCGGTTCAGCCCGTCCACCGCGCCCTGCAGGTCGCCGATGGGGTCGGTGCGGCCGCCGAAGTTCAGCAGCGAGCACCACATCCAGGGTTTGCCGGAGAAGGCGTCGAAGCGTTCCCACTGCGGATCGGCCTCGGCCCACAGATCGAGCACGAGCAGGCGTTCGTCCGGGATCGAGTCGAGGAACGCGCGCACGCGCTCGTCGCTCCAGAAGTCGCGCTGGTACGAGAACGGCCAGGCCTGCAACACCCACACCGCCTCGGGATCGGCCGCCGTCAGGCCCGCCAGCGTCGCCCCGGCCACCGTCCCCGGGTAGGCGGGGTCGGTCTCCACCGGAGGCATCTCGATGAAGGGGTCGGCGGCGTAGCGGTGGTCGGTTCCGAGCAGGTCGATCTGGCAACGGGTGACCTGCTCGGCCAACCGTGCGTACAGCGGGTCGGAGGGGGAGAGCACCTCGGTGACGAAGCCGTGCCAGGTGCGCGGGGTCGTGCGTTCCGGCGCCAGCTGCGGGGGCACGTGACCGGTGAAGGACGGCAGCACCGGGCGCATACCGAAGGCACGCTGGCGTTCCAGGATCCTCCGGCCCAGTTCGAGGTGGGTGTCGATCCAGTCCGAGGGCAGGGGCCCCGCGAACCCGTCCAGGTTGCCCATGTACTGCCAGGGCAGGTAGGAGGGCCCGCCGAGGAAGGCGCGCACCGTCTCGTCGTCCAGCCCCAGCCGGGTGTAGGCCTCGCGCAGCACCGCTTCGTGGCCGACCAGCGACAGCGGTGCGGTGACGCCGTGGAGCGCCATCCAGTCGATCTCGCGTTCCCAGTCGGCCCAGCCCCAGAACGTGCTCGTGTAGCCGTAGGTGCAGAAGTTCAGGTAGTAGGTCTGCTCGATCGAGGCGTCCCCACGGGTGAGAGGGGCATCGGGGAAACGTGTGGTGTCCAGGGGCAGCGGGGTGTCCCAGCCGACCGAGCGCGAGCAGACCCGGCGCAGGTAGGTGTGGAGCCCGACCGCGGCCGCCACCCCGTCGGTGGCCCGCACGGTCAGGGGGCCGCCCTCGCACCGGTACGCGAAGGAGCGCCGCGCGGCCTCCAGGCCCTCCCACTCGATCGGGGGCCGCCCCTCGCCGAGCACCCGGTCGGCCAACCCGGACGCGGCCCGCGCCCAGTCCGGCCGTACTGCGTCCGCCGCCATCGCTCCCCCTGGGGTGTTGCCCGCCTCACACCGAGTTCCGTACAGTACTCATCCGACTCGAACAGCGGCAAGAGCAGCGGGAACGGGGACACCGGGCCGCCCGGCGCCCTCCGACCCGGACACACGCGCGGCGCCGCCGCGGCCGGGGAGGACCCCCGCCACCACCGGCCGGTCCCCACTGCAGGGAGAGAGCATTGCCCACCACACCGGGGAGAGGCCGCGCTGCTGCGGCGGCCGCCGCGGGAACGGCCGCCGCGCTCGTGCTCAGCTCGTGCGCGGTGCTGTCGACGAGCGTGCGCGAGGACGACACACCCGCGTCCGTCTCCACGACCGTGCCCGACGGCCCTGTCACCCTCCGGCTCGCCTTCACCGACGACCCGCCCACCCAGGCCCTGGTGGACGGCTTCACCGAGCAGCACCCGAACGTGGAGGTCGAACTGCAGCAGACCCAGTTCACCGACTACATCAAGACGGTGAAGCTCTCGATGTCGTCCGAGGACCCGCCCGACCTGGCCCAGTACAACCCCGGCGCGATGGAGTCGCTGGTCCCGGCCGGGCTCATCCTCGACCTGGACCAGCACGCGGAGGCCTACGGGTGGGGCGAGACCTTCCCGTCCTCCCCGCTGGAGTCCCTGCGCACCGACCCCGACGCCGCCGAGTACGGCAGCGGCAGCCTCTACGCCGCGCCCGGGGCCCTGTCGATCCTCGGGGTCTTCTACAACAAGTCCCTGCTGGAGGAAGCAGGCGTCGACGGCCCGCCGCAGACCCTGGACGAGTTCGACCGGTCCCTGGAGCAGGTGCACGCCTCGGGCACCACACCCCTGGGCAACGGCTCCCTCGAGGTCGGGGGTTTCCAGCTCTGGAACGCCCTGCTCAACGTGCTCGGCGACGAGGACGACTACCGCGACTGGGTCTACGGGGCGCCGGGCGCCTCCATCGAGACCCCCGCCGCGGACGAGGCCACCGACACCCTCACCCGCTGGGCCGAGGCCGGGTACCTGCCCGAGGGCACCAACGCCACCACCGACATCGACGCCCAGGCCGACTTCGCCGCCGGGGAGAGCGCGTTCCTGGTCACCGGAAACTGGGCCGCCGCCGAACTCGCCGAGGAGATGGGCGACGACGTCGGGTTCTTCCTCATGCCGGGGCCGACGGGGGAGGAGCCCCCGGTCGCCTCGGGGTCGAGCGTGGCCTACGCGGTCTCCTCCCAGAGCGAGAACGCCGACACCGCCGCTGCCTTCCTCGACTACCTCGGATCGCCCGAAGCCGCGCGGATCCAGCTCGAGAACGGGTTCATGCCCGTGAACCCCGAAGCGCCCACCGAGGGCGACGGGGTGATGGGCGAGGTCAACGCCGGGTTCGGCGGGGTCGTCGAGGAGGAGTCGCTCCTGCCCTTCCCCGACTTCGCCACCCCCGGCATGGTCGACCAGCTCACCCCCGGG
Organism: Nocardiopsis coralli; assembly: GCF_014892575.1. GTDB lineage: Bacteria > Actinomycetota > Actinomycetes > Streptosporangiales > Streptosporangiaceae > Nocardiopsis > Nocardiopsis coralli. The sequence goes on from NZ_JADBGI010000007.1 coordinate 27,284, forward strand.
ATCCAGGGACTGGTGTCCGGAACCACGAGCGAGGAGGAGTTCCTCCGCACGCTCCAGGAGGAATGGGACGAGCACCATGAATGAGGGAGCAACCACCGCACGCGGCGCCGAACCCCGGGAACCCCGGCGCAAGAAAAGGGGAGCGCTCAACCAGGGCGGGCGCGGCGCCTGGCTGTACCTGCTGCCGGCGGTCGTGGTCTACGTCGGGTTCCTGATCTACCCGGCCGTCAGTACCCTGCAGTTCTCGTTCCTGGACTGGGACGGGATCGCACCGCCCGCGTGGGCCGGGATCGACAACTTCGTGCTGGCCCTCACCGACCCGCTCCTGGCCCGGGCGATCGGCAACGGGCTCCTGCTCATCGTCTTCTTCACGGTGATCCCCATCGCCGTGGGCCTGCTCATGACCGCGCTGCTCGTCGGGCGGGTCAGACACGGAACCACCTTCTTCAGGGTCGTGTTCTTCCTGCCGCAGGTGCTGCCCCTGGTCGCGGTGGGCACCACCTGGCGCTGGGTCTACAGCGAGGACGGCATGGTCAACCAGTTCCTGGAACTGATCGGCCTGGGCCACCTCACCCGCGCCTGGCTCGGCGACGAACAGTTCGCCCTCGTCGCCCTGGGCCTCATCGGGACCTGGGTCATGAGCGGGCTGTGCATGATGCTCTTCATGAGCGGCGCGCAGAAGGTCGACGCCTCCCTGCACGAGGCCGCCGCCATCGACGGCGCCGGACCGGTACGGCAGTTCCTCAGCGTCACCCTCCCCGGGCTGCGCAAGGAGATCAGCATCGCCGGCGTCATCACCACCATCGCCGCCCTGGCCAGCTTCGACCTGGTCTTCGTCACCACCAACGGCGGGCCGGCCGGCGCCACCAACGTTCCGGCCCTGCTCGTGTACCGGCTGGCCTTCAACGAGGGCGACATCGGCGCCGCCAGCGCGCTCGCGGTGGTCCTGACCGTGCTCGTCGTCGTGCTCGTCGGCGCGATCCGCTACCTGGCCAGGGAGGACTCATGAGACACGGCACCCTGGGCACGGCCCTGCGCTACGGGCTCCTGAGCCTCATGGCCCTGCTCGTGCTCCTGCCCTTCGTCGGGATCGTGCTGGCCGCGCTGCACCCGTCCGGGAGCCAGGTCGCCGGGGTGGGCCTGCCCGAACAGTGGTCCTGGGAGAACTTCCGCCTCGCGTGGGAGGCCGGCGGTTTCGACGACCTCATGCGCTCCAGCCTCATCATCAGCGGGGCCGTGGTGCCACTGACCGTGCTGTTCGCGACGATGGCCGGGTTCGCGCTGTCGATCCTGCAGGTGTGGGGCGGGCGCTACCTCTCCCTCGGGTTCGTGCTCGGGCTGACCGTGCCGGTGGAACTGCTGGTCATCGCGCTCTACTACAACCTGCGCGAGGTCGGCCTCACCGACGCCTACCTCGGGGTGGTGCTGGCCGAGGTCGCCCTGTTCCTGCCCTTCGGCGTCTACTGGATGCAGTCGCACTTCTCCGGGGTGCCGCGCGAACTCGTCGAGGCCGCCCGGATGGACGGCGCCCGCAACCGCACCGTCCTGTGGCGGGTGCTCATGCCGATCTCCTGGCCCGCCGTGACCACCCTGACCGTGCTCGTGTTCATGTGGTCGTGGAACCAGTTCCTGCTCGTCCTCGTGATGATGCAGGACCCGTCGATGCGTACCGCCCCCACCGGGCTGGGGTTGTTCGTCGGCCAGTACGGCACCGACATCCCGCTGCTGGCCGCCGCGAGCCTCATCGTCATCGCGCCGATCGTCGTGGTGTACCTGGTCTTCCAGCGCAGCTTCGTCAACGGGATCACCCGGGGCGCGGTCAAGGGCTGAGGGGCCCGCCCGGGGCCGCGGACACGGCCCCGGGCGGCGCGGTTCAGTGCGCCCACGCCTCCCGGCGCCAGGCCGCGTCCCAGAACATCCATTCGTAGGTCGTGGCCCGGTGGAACGCCTCGCGCATGCGCGCGACCGTCCCGGGGTCCGCCGCCGCGGCCTGCCGGTCGGCGATCGCCTTGGCCTGCTCGGTGGCCTGGGCGAACTCCTCGTCGGCGTAGGTCGCGATCCACTCGCCGTAGGCGTGATCGGCGAGCTCACCGGCCTTGGCCATGAGGCGTTCGCCCACGTCGGCGTAGACCCAGAAACACGGCAGCACCGCGGCCACCAGTTCCGGGTATCCCTGCGTGTGCGCGACCGACAGCACGTACGAGGTGTAGGCGTTGCAGGTCGGCGACGGCTCGGCCTCGTCGGCCACCCGGCCCACCTGGTCCTCGTGGAGCGCCCCCTCGACCACGATCGCGTCGTGTGCGGCCTTGGCGAAGAACGCGATCTCCTCGCCGTTGGGGGCCTTGGCCGCCGCCGACGCCAGGGCGCGCGCGAAACCGCGCAGGTAGAGGGCGTCCTGGGTCATGTAGTAAGCGAACCGGTCGCGGTCCAGGGAACCGTCCCCGAGCCCGCGTACGAACGGGAGCGCGTCGATCGCGTCGCGCGTCCTCGCGGTCGCCGCCCACACATCAGCACAGAATCCAGCCATCAGGCGATCCCTTCGCTAGTTCTAGCCAGATCAGGTTCGACGGGTCTCATCTCAGCGCCCCTTCGGCGGGCGCACCCCGTGCCTGTGCGGCAGACCCTACAGGCGGCCCCGGATCCGCGGCACCCCCGGGGCCCTGGGCTGTGGACGGGCGTGGAGGCGTCAGGATCCGAGGTTGTCGATCAGGGCCCGGGTGACCTCCTCGGTCTTGGCGGTCCCGCCCACGTCGCGGGTGAGAACGCCCTCTCGGGCCGTCGCCTCGATCGCCCTGCCGATCCGTGCCGCCTCCTCGGGCAACCCGAGGTGGTCGAGCATCAGGGCCGCGCTGCCGACCGCGCCGACCGGGTTGCACAGCCCCTGGCCCGCGATGTCGGGTGCCGAACCGTGGACCGGCTCGAACATGCTCGGGAAACGCCGTTCGGGGTTGAGGTTGGCGCTGGCGGCGAGCCCGAGGCTCCCGGCCAGGGCGCTGCCCAGGTCGGAGAGGATGTCGGCGTTGAGGTTGGAGGCCACGACCACGGACAGGCGGTTCGAACGGATCCGCCACACGGTCGGCCGGGTGCTGGCGCCCGTGGTCGCGGTCGGCTTCGCCCTGCTGCCGCTGGACCTGGAGCCCTCGCAGCAGTACCTCGGCGCCGTCCTGCTCGGCGTGATCGTCATGTGGGTGTGCGAACCCGTGCCCATCCCCGTCGCCGGCCTCATGGGGGTCAGCGCCGTCGTCCTGCTGGGGGTGGCACCGGTTCTGCGTCACCGTGGCCCTCTGGCTCGCCCCCGCCGTCGTGGGTCTGGTCGCCGGGACCGGCTCCGATCTCTACGCCCGGGTCGACGACACCCTCGACGAAGGCATCGTCGCGGTCCTGGGGGCCTGCCTGCTGTTCCTGCTGCCGCTCGGGAGGAGGAGCGGCGCGATGACCATGAGGTGGAAGGACGCCCAGGCCATCGACTGGGGCACCATCCTGCTCTTCGGGACCGGCATGATCTTCGGTTCCCTGCTGACGGGGACGGGGCTGGCCGAGACGCTCGGCACCGGTGTGTACGGTGTGCTCGGGATCGGAACCTCCTTCGCCCTCGTCGCCTTCTCGGCCCTCCTCGCGATGGTCATCTCCGAGACCACGAGCAATACGGCGACCGCCTCCGTCGTGGTGCCGATCGTCGTCCCCCTGGCCGTGGCCGCGGGTGTCGACCCCGTGGTGCCGGCGATGGCGGCGACCCTGGGCGCGTCCTTCGGGTTCATGCTCCCGGTCTCGACCCCGCAGAACGCCATCGTCTACGGGTCGGGCACCGTGCCCCTGTTGACCATGGTCAAGACCGGCATCGGCCTCAACATCGCCGGAACCCTCACCCTGATCGGGCTCATCACGCCCCTCACGACCCTCACCGGTATCGGCTGACCTGTGACTGTCCAGTCGATGTGACCTGTTTCATGCGAAAGTTGCATCAAAACGTTGTGTTCGGGTCGTTACGAACGTCAGAATATGGGCAGGAACTCCACCCGATCTCTCGTCGGGGCCGAGCGCCGATACATCAAACAAGCGGTACACCCCGGCCGGCGCCGCCCCGGGACGTTGCCGCTTCACAGAGTCCACGTCAGGACACGATCCTGACTTCAGGTGCACGAGCCCACAGAGGTATCCGACCCCGGGCCGTGCCTTCGTGGCGAGAGGGAGTCACGTATGGACACCACGAGAGACTTTCAGCGCCCCACTATCGGCAATCCGCTGCGCGCGGTGTGGGGCTTCGTCAAAGAGATGAACCGGATCGCCGACGCGACCGGACCGAACGGGATGGACTGCGTCCGCTCCGCCGCACGGCCCCACCGCCCCGAGACGGAGATCTTCGAACAGGGAACGGACATGGTCGTCCGGTGCGACCTCACCGGCGTGCGCGCCACCGAGGTCCAGGTGCGGCGCTCCGAAGGCGGCCTCACGGTCTCCGGACGGTGCAACGCCGGAGGCGGGTCCTTCCGACGGGAGTTCTCCCTGCCCGCGGGTGTGGGTCCCGAGCAGATCAGCGCCGACCTCGACGGGGAGACCCTCGAGATCATGCTCGAGGGCGCCGCGCTGCCCGCCGTCGACGTGGGCATCCCCGTCAACGGCCTCGCGCACGTCCCCGCCCCGAGGGAACCGGTGAGCACCACCGTCACCTCGGGCGTTCCCCAGGAGGCCTGAACCGCCGGGCCCCCGCGACCCGCCCCACGACACCGAGCGCCCTCCGGCACAGCCGGAGGGCGTTCGACGTGTTCACGCACACCATCGACCGGGGGAAGGCCCCTCCCCACAGGCGCCGTAGAACGGCACCACCGGAGCAACCCCAGGAGCCAGGTCCGCTCAGCTGCTCAAGGGGTTTCACCCCTTGAGCAGCTGAGTTCCTGGAGGCTCTCCCCGCATCCACAGGGTTCAGGCCGCCCAGCCACCGTCCACGCGCGGTGCGCGTGTCTCCGCCGGAGGCCCCTCTCGCGCTCCGCGCGGTGACCCCCGCAACCGCCCCTACGCCTTATCTGGACGCCCGGAGCCCTTCCGCCACCCAAGCACCAGAGGCGCAACCGCACGCCTGCACCGGGGGAAGGTCCCTCCCCACAGACCGCGAAGGCGGGGCCACGACGGCGACCCCGGGAACCGGCCCCCACGGTTGTCCACAGGTTCGCACCGGACCCTTGCGAAGGCCCGGACGGGACCACAGGATGGATCCACTGCAGCGGCCCCGACCCTCCGGGCCGTGCCGACGGGAAGGGCAGGTGCCATGTCCGCATCGATGAGCTCGACGGCTGCCATAACCTCGAGCCGGGTCGACGACCTCCTGCGCCGCAGCGCCGCACGCACACCGCAGCGCACCGCCCTGGTCTTCGCCGACCGCACCTGGACCTATGCCGAGCTCGACTCCGCCGTCACCCGTACCGCCGCCCGCCTCCTCGGCGAGGGCGCCGCCCACGGCGACCGGGTCGCAGCCTTCGGCCGCAACTCCGACGCGTACCTGATCGCCTTCCTCGCCTGCGCACGCGCTGGGCTGGTCCACGTCCCGGTCAACTACGCGCTCGGCGGCGAGGAACTCACCTACCTCCTCGAGCAGTCCGGCAGTACCCTCGTGCTCACCGACCCCGCACTGAGGCCCGCCGTCGAGGAGGTCGTCGGCGGCACCGGGGTGCGCCTCGTCCTGGACCTGCGCGACGCCGAGGGATCCCTGCTGGAAGGCGCCACCGACGGACCCGTTCCCGAACTCGACGTGCAGGTGGCCGAGACCGACCTCGTCCAGCTGCTCTACACGTCCGGGACCACCTCCCGGCCCAAGGGCGCCATGATGACCCACCGCGCGCTCGTGCACGAGTACGTCTCCTGCCTCGTGGGCCTGGACCTCGACCCCGGCGACCGGCCCCTGCACGCCATGCCGCTGTACCACAGCGCCCAGATGCACGTCTTCCTCATGCCCTGGCTGGCGGTGGGCGCCACCAACACCCTCGTGGAGGCCCCGGACCCCGCCGACCTGCTCCGCCGCATCGAGAACGACCGCCACGGCGCGTTCTTCGCCGCCCCCACGTTGTGGGTCGCGCTGGCCAACCACGCCGAGTTCGGCGACCGCGACCTCACCAGCATGCGCAAGGCCTACTACGGCGCCTCCATCATGCCCGGCCCCGTCCTCGCGACCCTCCAGGAAGCCCTGCCCGACCTGGGCTTCTACAACTGCTTCGGGCAGAGCGAGATCGGCCCCCTGGCCACCGTGCTGCGCCCCGAGGAACACACCGACCGGCCGGCCTCCGCGGGCCGTGCCGCCCTCTTCGTCGAACTCCGTGTCGTCGACAGCGACGGCAACGACGTCGCACCCGGTGAGCTCGGCGAGGTCGTCTACCGGTCGCCGCAGCTGTGCCAGGGCTACTGGGACAAACCCGAGGAGACCGACGAGGCCTTCCGCGGCGGCTGGTTCCACTCCGGCGACCTCGTACGCGCCGACGCCGAGGGATACATCGAGGTCGTCGACCGCATCAAGGACGTCATCAACACCGGGGGAGTGCTCGTGGCCTCCCGCGAGATCGAGGACGTGCTCTTCGCACACCCCCACGTCGCCGAGGCCGCGGTCGTCGGCGCCCCGGACACCCGGTGGATCGAGGCCGTCACCGCCTACGTCGTGCCCGCCCCGGGCGCCGACCCCGACACCCTGCCCGGGGTGCTCACCGACCACGTCAAGGAGCACCTCGCGCCGTTCAAGGTGCCCAAGGCCGTGCACCTGGTCGAGGAGCTCCCGCGCAACGCCTCCGGCAAGATCCTCAAGCGCACCCTGAGAGACGGCCAGGACTGAGGCCCCAGGAACAACGGTTCCTGGCCGGGCGGAGCACACACTTCGGTCGACCCGATTCTCCGGGATGCCGCACGGCAAACGGGGCCATCGGCGCATAACACCTCCGGCCTGCGCCGATCCGCGGAGAAGGGGTTTCCCTCCGCGAACCGTACGGGTACACGCGGTCACGGACCGCACACCCGGCACGGAAGGCGGCGCACAGTGCACCGCACCAGAAGAGACCACGGCCACCCCGCACCCGCCGCACGCGCGCGGGGGAACGGCACATGAGCGACCTCCCCGCGGGGCCGGGCGCCGGTTGTCCCACCGAGACCGCGGTACGCGGAACCCTGGTCTGGTTCTCCGACGACCCGTTCCTCACCTCCAGCGAGCACGCACTGGAGTACATCGAGGACGGACTGCTCATCGTCCGGGACGGCCGCATCCACGCGATCGGCCCCTACACCGAGCTCGCCGACTCCCTCGCGACCGGGACCACCGTCGTGCACCACCGCGACAAACTCGTGCTTCCCGGGTTCGTGGACCCGCACGTGCACTACGTGCAGACCCGCATCATCGGCGCCTACGGAAACCAGCTGCTCGATTGGCTGCAGAACCACGTCTACCCCGAGGAGGTGCGCTTCGCGGACCCCGCCTACGCGCGACGCCACGCGAGCCTGTTCTGCGACCAGATCCTGCGCAACGGCACCACCACCGCCCTCGTCAACTGCGCGACCTTCCCCGACTCCGTCGACGCGCTCTTCGAGGAGACCACGCGCCGCGGAATGCGCGTGGCCGCCGGCAAGGTCCTCATGGACCGCAACGCACGCCAAGACCTCCTCGACCCCGACCCGCAACAGGCCTACGAGGAGTCCGCCGCCCTCATCCGCCGCTGGCACGGCGTGGGACGCAGCCTCTACGCCATCACCCCCAGGTTCGCCGTGGCCTGCACCGACGAGATGCTGCGCCTGGCCGGCAAGCTCTGGGCGGAGAGCCCCGGAACGCTCGTCCAGACCCACCTGGCCGAGAACACCGACGAGATCGAGGAGGTCCGCCGGCTCTTCCCCGACCGCGAGGACTACGTCGACGTCTACGAACACCACGGGTTGCTCGGACGCGGGGCGGTCTTCGCGCACGCCGTCCACCTGGACGAACGCCAGTGGCGGCGCCTGGCGGCCACCGGCAGCGGTGTCGCCCACTGCCCCACCTCGAACCTCTTCCTCGGCAGCGGCCTGTTCTCCGTGCGGGAGGCCAAACGGCACCGGCGCCCCGTCCGCACGGGACTGGGCACCGACGTGGGCGCGGGCACCGGTCTGTCCCTCCCGCAGACCATGAACGAGGCCTACAAGGTCGGCCAGCTCGGCGGCCACCCGATGGACGGAACCAAGCTGTTCCACCTGGCGACCCTGGGCGGGGCCGAGGCCATGGGCCTGGACGGCCGGGTCGGATCGCTCGCCCCGGGGCACGAGGCCGACTTCGTGGTGCTGGACCCGACCGCCACCCGGTTGCTCTCCGCCCGCACCGCCGAGAGCGAGAGCGTGGACGACGTGCTCTTCGCCCTCGCCCTGTTGGGCGACGACCGGGCGGTGGCCGCCACCTACGTCGAAGGACGCCTCGCCCACGAACGCAGCCCTTGCCCGGACCCCAAACCCGAGCGCGCCCAGCGCGACCGGTGACCCGCCGCGCAAGCCGAACCCACCCGGGCCTCTCACCCGGAACGACGAAGGACACCTCCATGGCCGACCGTGTGGTCTTCCACCTCAACGGCGAAAAGATCGAACTCGACGCCCCCTCCCCGGGCCTGCTGCTCGTCGACCACCTCCGCTCCGCAGGGGTCGGGCTCACCGGGACGAAGAAGAGCTGCGCACAGGGCGGTTGCGGGGCCTGCACCGTGGTGCTCTCCCAGCGGGACGCCCGGACCGGGGAACCCGAACACCGGGCCGCCAACTCCTGCCTGCGCCCGGTCTGCTCCCTCGACGGCATGGCCGTCACCACCATCGAAGGCACGGGGAGCGTGCGCCGGCCGGTCCCCGAGAGCCTCAGCCACCAGACCTTGAACTCCCGGTCGGGCGCACCGCCGGACTACACCCTTCCGGCCGTGGCCGAAGCGGCGGAGGCGGCCGCGCGGATCGCGCAGGACCAGGACCCCGAGGGCGGGGCCGGAGAGGAGGGCGAGGACGCGACCGACGATGGTTGCGGCGCCGGATGCACCATGAACCCCGTGGCCCACCGGCTGGCCGCCAACAACGGAACCCAGTGCGGGTTCTGCACCCCGGGCTTCGTCATGAACATGACCGAGTACCTGGTCAACCACCCCAGGGCGACCAAGGCCGACATCGAGCACGCCCTCGACGGCAACCTGTGCCGCTGCACGGGGTACCGGTCGATCCTCACCGGGATGAAGACCTTCGCCGAGGACTGGTCGGACGCGGACGAAGCCAAACGCATGCGATGCATCCCGGAGCCGGTCGGCAACCCTCCGGCGCCCGGGGTCGGCCCCTACCTGGCCTTGCCCGAAGGGGTCCGGAGGGAGCCGCGACCGCTCACCGTCGAGTCCGGGGGCCGGAGGTGGCACACGGTCACCGGCCTGGCGGGCCTCAAGGCCGTCATGGACATCACCAAGCCCTCGGAGCGCCGCCTGGTCTGCGCCAACACCTCCTACGGCGTCTACCCCCAGGAGGTCGCTGACGCGCTCGACCTCGTCGACATCCGCAGGATCCCGGAGCTCCACGGTGTCTCGGTCTCCGGCGGGGATTTGCAGGTCGGGGCCGCCACCACCTACACCGACCTCATCACCGCGCTGGACTCGGCCCTCGACCGCCGGGGCAACGGCGGCACCGCCGTGCTCGAGACCCTGCGTCACATGGCACGTCGCACGGCCGGCACGGTGCTGCGCAACACCGCCACCGTGGGCGGCAACACCATGATGGTGCTCCGGCACATCCTCACCGGCGCGGTCTTCCCCTCCGACCTGTTCACGGCCCTGGTCGCGCTCGGTGCCCGGATCACCTACTGGAGGGCCTCGACACAGCAGCGCACGACGGTGGATGCCGGTGATCTGGTCGCCCTCGTGGGGGAGGGGACCACCGACCTGGACGACCTGGTCCTGCTGCACTACACCGTGCCCCTGGGCACGCCGGACACCGAGGCGGTCGCCCACAAGACGGCATTGCGCGAGGTCAACGCGCACGCGCTCGTCAACGCCGCGGTCCGGCTGGAGGTCGACCCCGAACAGAGCACGCCGGGGGAGAACGGGTCGCTGTGGATCACCAGCTGCGACGTCGTCCTCGGCGGGGTGGACACCGGACCGTGGAGGGCGGAAGGCGTCGTGGTCGGCCTCACCGGGTCGGCCCTGACCGTCAACGGCATCGATCCCCTGGTCACGGATCTGCGTGTGGAGGTCGAGGCCGTCCTCGCGATGTCGGCCGAACGCCGCCGTGCAGCCCCTGACGAAGGCATCACCGACGACTACCTCGCCGACCTGGCCACCGGGTTCCTGCGCAAGTCGCTCATCACGGCGCTCCACAACCGGGGCGTGGAGGTGCCCCCGCGCGAGCGTTCGGCGGGGGAGACCACATGGGGCAACCGCCCGGTCAGCGACGGGGTACAGAAGTGGACGTCGCAGAGTTGGCGCCAGCCCGTCGCCGAGCCCCACGTCAAGCGTCTGTCGATGTACCAGGCCTCGGGGCAGCTGCACTACACCCAGGACGTTCCGGTCGACCCCACCACCGCGCACGCGGCGCTCGCGGTCAGCCGCCGGGCCCTGGCCTCGTTCGCCTTCACCGACCCCGACACCGCCGGTGCGACCGGCCCCGACGCCCTGCGCAAGCACCTGGCCGAGGCGTTCCCGGACTCGTTCCTCGGGCTGGTGGCCCACGACGACGTGCCCGCCACCGGCATCAACGCCCACGGCATGGGATCGGACCAACCGCTGTTCGCGGTCGACCGGGTCGGCTACGTCGGCCAGTGCCTGGCTCTGGTGGCCGCGCGGACCGAGCACGACGCCCGGAAGATCGCCGACCACGTCTCCGAGCACTGCGTGAGTTACGGGGTGGTCGACTGGCCCGAGGGCTGGAAAAAGCCGATCCTGACCCTGGGCGAGGCGATCGACCGGCGCAGTGTGTTCCCCGACTGCCCCCGCAGCGCGTCCTTCGTCTCCCACATCTGGAAGGTCACCCGCCCCGGGAGCCGCTTCGACTGGACCGAGGACAAGAGGCCCGGGGACCGCGCACCCGCCGTGCGCGCGGCCGAGGTCGACGGGCGCCCCTGCACGGTCGTGGAACACGCACAGAGCGCCGGCGGGCAGGCCCATTTCTACATGGAGACACACACCTGCCTGGTCGAACCCCTCGACGGTGACCGCTGGCTGGTCCGCCCGGCCAGCCAGAGCCCCATGGAGATGCACCAGACGGTCGCCATGGCCCTGGGCGTCGAACACCACCGGGTCCAGGTGGAGGTCAACCAGCTCGGCGGGGGATACGGGGGCAAGACGGAGGCCGCCCGGTTCGTCACCGGTCCCACCGCCGTGGCCGCCCACGCCCTGCGCCGCCCCGTGCGCCTGGCCCTGGAACGCGAACAGGACAGCCGACTCATCGGCAAGAGGCACCCCTACTACGGCCAGTACCAGATCGCCCTGGACACCGGCGAGAAGAACCCGGCCGACAAGGGCGTCATGCGCGGGGTGCGCACGCAGATGTGGGGCGACGGGGGAGCGTTCTACGACTGCTCCTTCATCGTCTCCAACTGCATCCAGTTGCGTGCCGACAACGCCTACCGCGTCGCCAACTTCGAGAACACCATCGACGTCTGCCGTACCAACACCGCGCCCAACACGGCCTTCCGCGCGTTCGGCGACATCCAGGGCAAGCTCATCACCGAGAACGCCGTCGACGACGCTGCCCACGCCATCGGGATGGCCCCCGAGGACGTGCGGGAGAAGAACCTGTACGAGCGGGGCGACGTCACCCCCTACGGGCAGGCGCTCACCTACTGCTACATCAGGGAGGTCTGGGAGCACCTCAAGCAGGTCTGCGGCCACGAGGCGATGCGCGCCAGGGTCGCGAAGTTCAACGCCGAGAACCGGTGGCGCAAGCGCGGGATGGCGATGATCCCCGTCAAGTACGGCTCCGGGTACAACCTCGCGATGCTCGAGCAGGCCGCCGCGCACGTCGTGGTGCACGCCGGCGACGGCAGCGTCGTCGTCCACCAGGGCGGCGTGGAGATGGGGCAGGGCGTGGTGACCAAGGTCGAGCAGATCGCCTCCCACGTCCTGGGTGTGCCGATGAGCCTGCTGCGGGTGACCGGGCCGCGCACCGACGTCATCCCCAACCCCACCAGCACCGGCGCCTCCACCGGAACCGCGTACAACGGCGAAGCGGTCAAGCAGGTGTGCGAGAAGCTGCGGCAGCGCCTGACCGACTTCGCGACGGGACTCCGCCGCGAGAAGGGGGACGCCTGGTGCAAGCAGCAGGGCATCGACCACTGGAACCACCCCGAGCAGGGCTGGGCCGCGAGCACCCGTACCGGGAAGCTCGTCTGGCAGAACCTCGTGCAGCTCGCCTACTCCCACAGGGTCGACCTGGTCGCCGCCTTCACCGCGCCCATGACGGGGGGTGAGGACCCCCTTCCCGCGTTGACCTACAAGCCCCGGGAACAGCAGCCCTCCGTCCCGGGTATCGAGGTCGACCCGGACGCCGTCGCGGGAGGCGGCGTCGATTCCTTCACCGGCTTCACCTACTCCGCCGCCTGCTCCGAGGTGGAGGTCGACGTCCTGACCGGCGAGGTCACCGTGGTGGGGGCCGACATCGTCTACGACATGGGTCGGAGCATCAACCCGGCCGTGGACGTCGGGCAGGTCGAGGGCGCCTTCGTCCAGGGCATCGGGTACCTGCTCACCGAACACCTGGCGTACGAGACCGAGGGGGAGGAGAAGGGGCGGCTCAACAGCACCAACACGTGGACGTACAAGCCGCCGGCGGTCTCCACCGTCCCGCAGCGGATGGACGTGCACCTGTTCCCGCGCGACAAGGCCGGCGCCGTGCCGGAGAACCCCAACGACCTCATGTCGTCCAAGGAGGTGGGGGAGCCGCCCCTGGTCCTGGCCTCGACGGTGTTCTTCGCGGTGAAGGAGGCCGTGCGGGCGGCCCGCGAGGAGAACGGCCTCCACGGGCTGTTCCGCCTCGATGCTCCGGCCACGGTGCAGGAGGTCCGCAGGGCCTGCCGCGAGTGAGGTCCGCGGTGGGAGCCGGGAGGGGCGGCGCACGCGGGGCTCTGTACAGTGCCCGGTATGCGTCGCCCGTTCGCGCGTGAGGGGACCTGTGCCTTGCGAACGGAGGGTCGGAAGCCGAAAGAGTGTCCGGGACCGCCTGGACTGGGGGAGCCCCCGAACCGTACGCGCGGCCGGTGCGTCACACGGGGATGACCCACCCCTCCCGCTCAGGCCCCTGCGCCGGAATCGGAACCGCAGTGCACACCCCGCGCCCCCTGCGCCGCACCTTCGCCTCCGCCGTCTGCCTCGCCCTGCTCTGCGCGTGTGCCCCGCCCGCCGCCGGGCAGGAAGCACCGGGTTCCGGGGACAGTTCCGACCCTTTCGCCGACGAGCGCGCGGGCACCGTGCACACCGTCGCCGGGGCGGTGCACGAGACCGAGCGCGGGGAGGAGATCCCGCAGGCACCGCCCCCCATGGAGCTGGAGGGGCCCGAGTTCCTGGTCTCCGACAGCGCCGGGACCGTCTACGTCTCCGACCCCGAACGCAACCGGGTGGTCGCCGTCGACCCCGACGGCAGCACCCGTGTGGCGGCGGGTGGGAGCGCGGATGGAGAGAGCTCCGGCGACGGCGGCCCCGCGGAGGAGGCCGGGCTGAGCCGCCCGCAGGGTCTGGCCGTGGATTCCGAGGACCGCCTGTACATCGCGGACACGGGTAACACACGGATCCGGCGGGTGGAGACCGACGGCACCATCACCACCTACGCGGGCACGGACTCCGACGACAGGCCGATCAACGCCGTCGACCTGGCCATGGGGTCGGACGGCACCCTGTACTACGTCGATGAGCACGGCTACGAGCTCGGCGCCGTCGACCCGGACGGTGGGGTCACCACGATCGTCGGCGAGGGTCGCCTGGAGGGCGCCGAGGCCGACGGGCAACCGGCCTCCGAGGCGGAGCTGAAAGCGGCCGTCGGTGTCGCGGTCGACGGCGAGGGCAACGTCTACGTCTCCGATATTCGGAGCGACAGCGTGCGCCGCATCGACACCGACGGCACCCTGCACACGTTCGCCGGGGAGCCCGAGGAGCCGGTCGGCGCGGACGAGTTCCCCGACGCGGACGGGTTGTCCGACGCGGACGAGCGCGGCGGGTTCTCCGGTGACGGCGGACCCGCAGAGGACGCAGAGCTGCACAACCCCCAGGGGATGGCTGTGGACGACGACGGCGTCCTCCACATCGCGGATTCCCTCAACCACCGCGTGCGCACGGTCGACGCGGACGGCACCATCGAGACGGTCGCGGGCACCGGCGAGCCCGGGGAGCTGGGGGACGGAGGGCCGGCGCTCGAGGCGCGCCTCACCATCCCCTACGCCGTCGAAACGGGACCCGACGGCGAACTCCTCGTCAGCGACGCCGACGGACTCCACAGCATCGACACGGACGGCACGGTCAGCACCCTCGCCTCCATCGCCGACATCGCAGGGGTCGAGCACTGGGAACTGGAAGGAGATGCCTCCGAGACCGAACTGGAACTGCCCTACGACCTGGCCCCGACCTCGGACGGGACCGTCTACGTGCAGGAAGCCGGCGGGTGGCCGGTGCGCGCCGTGGATGTGCGCAGCGGCGCATTGACCACCCTGCACGCGAGCTCGAACGACAGGGGCCTGGGCGGTCCGCAGCAACCGCAGGAGGTCGAGGCGGCGCCCGACGGCACCCTGTACGTGCTCGGGGCGAACGGCCCCCACCGCGCCCCGTCAGGAGAGGCCGCCGAACCGATGCTCAGCGAGGAGGACGTCGGCGGTGAACGGGAGGAGGGTATCGCCGACCTGCAGGTGAGGACCTTTGCCGCCGGCCCCGACGGGGAACTCTTGCTGTCCGACATGACCGGTCTCGCGCGCCTGGAGGCGGACGGTTCACTCACGTCCGTGGGCGACGCCGGCCCGGTCTCCGCGGCCGAGGAGATGGCTGTGGCGCCCGACGGGACCGTGTACTACACCGAGACGATGGACGACCGCATCAGCGCCGTCGAACCGGACGGGACCGAGGTCCACGTGGCCGGCCTCGACGCCGACGGCTACACGGACAAGGAGCTCGAGGACGGGCGCCCCGCGACCGAGACCGTCGTCCAGCAGCCGACCAGCATCGCCGTCGACCCCGACGGGCGTGTGTACGTCTCGAGCGCACACGGGATCCGGGTCGTGGAGGAGGACGGCACCATGCGGACCGTCCTGAACAGCGCACAGGGTGAGGACGAGACGAGCTACTACATCTTCACGACCATCGAGACGGACCCGCACGGGAACCTGTACTTCACCGACCTGTCCACGAACCAGATCAAGGTCGTGGTGCGCCCGGGGGAGGTCGTGCACGTCCCGTGGGCGGCCGTCGCCGGGTGGGGCGCGCTCGGTGCGCTGGCGCTGTTCGTCGCGGCCGGTGCTTTCCTGCTGCGGGACGAGCTCGGAACCCTGGTGCGCAACCCCCGGCGCTGGCCCGTCGCCGCCGTCACGGTGGTGGTGCTGCTCGTGGCGGGTGTGCTGGACGCATTCGGGCGCCTGAACCGTGCGAAACCGGCCACGGGCTAGACCAGGTACCGCAGGTACACCACGCCGGAGTCGAAGGTGCGGGTCTCGGCCAGGCGCAGGCCGACCGGCGCGGCCGAATCCGGAAAGAACGGCTTCCGTCCGCCCAGGATGATGGGGAACACGAACAGCCGGTACTCGTCGATCAGGCCCTCCCCGATGAGGAAGGACGCCAGGTCGGCGCCGCCCACCTCGATCTCCCCGTCCACCTGCTCCTTGATGCGGGCGGCCTCGGCAGCCGCGTCCTCGCTGATGAGCCGGTCGGCCCACTCGGCGCGTTCGAGCGTCGTGGAGAAGACGTACTTGGGTGTGGCCCTCCAGGCCTCCGCGAAGTCTGAGTCGACCTGCGGTGTGTCGGGGGACTCCTTCACGTCGGGCCAGGATCCGGCCATGGCCTCGTACAGCCGCCGCCCGTACATGGAGGCGGCGACCGCACGGGACTGCTCGTTGACGAAGCCGTGGAGCTGGTCGTCGGGGACCAGGTGGTCGAGCGAACCGTCCCTTCCCTCGATGTAACCGTCGAGTGAGACGAACATGGAGTAGACCAGCGTGCCCATCGGGACCTCCGGCTGTGTGGCGGATGTGGTGCTCCATGCCCGGTCGTGGGGGAGAGGAACCCTGGAGGGGGTGGTCCGACACGAGCTCGTGACGCGGACCGGTCGCCCGCATGCGCCGAGCCGGAACTCGTGCCATCCACGAGGGCTTCGCCCATCAACAGCGAAGAGCGGTGCCACCACCCCAAGCCCCAGGAGCCAGGCCACTCAGCCGCTCAAAGGGCTCCGCCCCCAAATACCCGAGTTCCTGGCAGGTTCTCCCCTTACCCACAGGGGCCAGGTTGCTCAGCCACCGTCCACGCGCGGTGCGCGCCCCCTGCCGGAGGCCCCCTCTCGCGCGTTCCGCGCGGTGGGCCCCGCAACCATCCTTACGCGTTATCTGGACGCACGGAGCCCCTCAACCATCCGAGCCGCAGAGGCGTGAACGCACACCCGCACCGGGGGAGGGCCCCTCCCCAGAGACAGCGAAGAGCGGGGCCAGGGGCTCAACCCCTGGGGTCAGGTCATGTCCGCTCAACCCCACGAAGGGTTTCACCCCTCGAGCCCCTGAGGTCCTGGCAGGCTCTCCCCTCACCCACAGGGGCCAGGTTGCTCAGCCACCGTCCACGCGCGGTGCGCGCGCCCCCTGCCGGAGGCCCCCTCTCGCGCGTTCCGCGCGGTGGTCTCCGTAACCGCCCTTACGCGTTATATGGACGCCCGGAGCCCCTCAACCATCCGAGCCGCAGAGGCGTGAACGCACACCCGCACCGGGGGAGGGCCCCTCCCCAGAGACAGCGAAGAGCGGGGCCAGGGGCTCAACCCCTGGGGTCAGGTCATGTCCGCTCAACCCCACGAAGGGTTTCACCCCTCGAGCCCCTGAGTTCCTGGCAGGCTCTCCCCTCACCCACAGGGGACAGGTCGCTCAGCGACCGTCCACGCGCGGTGCGCGCGCCCCCTGCCGGAGGCCCCCTCTCGCGCGTTCCGCGCGGAGGTCTCCGTAACCGCCCTTACGCGTTATATGGACGCCCGGAGCCCCTCCACCATCCGAGCCGCAGAGGCGTGAACGCACACCCGCACCAGGGGAAGGCCCCTCCCCACAGACAGCGAAGAGCGGGGCCAGGGGCTCAACCCCTGGGGTCAGGTCATGTCCGCTCAACCCCACGAAGGGTTTCACCCCTCGAGCCCCTGAGGTCCTGGCAGGCTCTCCCCTCACCCACAGGGGACAGGTCGCTCAGCGACCGTCCACGCGCGGTGCGCGCGCCCCCTGCCGGAGGCCCCCTCTCGCGCGTTCCGCGCGGTGGTCTCCGTAACCGCCCTTACGCGTTATATGGACGCCCGGAGCCCCTCAACCATCCGAGCCGCAGAGGCGTGAACGCACCCCCGCACCAGGGGAAGGCCCCTCCCCACAGACAGCGAAGAGCGGGGCCAGGGGCTCGACCATTGGGGCCAGGTCATGTCCGCTCAACCCCACGAAGGGTGTCACCCCTCGAGCCCCCGAGTTCCTGGCAGGTTCTCCCCTCACCCACAGGGGACAGGTCGCTCTGCGACCGTCCACGCGCGGTGCGCGCGCCCCCGGCCGGAGGCCCCCTCTCGCGCGTTCCGCGCGGTGGTCTCCGTAACCGCCCTTACGCGTTATATGGACGCCCGGAGCCCCTCAACCATCCGAGCCGCAGAGGCGTGAACGCACACCCGCACCAGGGGAAGGCCCCTCCCCACAGACAGCGAAGAGCGGGGCCAGGGGCTCAACCATTGGGGCCAGGTCATGTCCGCTCAACCCCACGAAGGGTTTCACCCCTCGAGCCCCCGAGTTCCTGGCAGGTTCTCCCCTCACCCACAGGGGACAGGTCGCTCAACCACAAGAGGAGAACCCCCGCAGACCGCGAAGAGCGGCGCCACGACCCCCACCCAACGGAACCAAGAGGTGCCCCGTTCCGGAGCCCAGGGCCCGAAACCCAGAACCTGGACGAGGCCCCAAGGGGCCGAGGCCTACCGGGGTAGCCCTTGTGCGACCGCTGTGTGTTGGAACCCCTTGTGCGATCATGTGTGCGACCAACGACGGCGGAACGAGGAAGCCGGTGCGAATCCGGCGCGGTCCCGCCACTGTGAGCACGGGTAGCCGGTCCCGCACGGCCACTGTCCCCACCGGGGACGGGAAGGCCGGGACCACGAGGCAGTGACCCGCGAGCCAGGAGACTCACCGCCGTCGTCCTCACCACCGGGGCGGATCTCCCCGCGAGAGGAACGAGACGCACATGAGGCACCCCTGTGCGCGCACCCGCCGTGCGTGCCCTTCCCCTGCCCTCCTCCGGCCCGCGACACCCACTCGCCCGCCGGCAGCCCTCGCCTCCGCACGACCGAACCGTCCCGTGCCACCGGCCCCGAACCCCGAGTCCGGCCGGTGTCGACCACGGAAGGACGGCCCCCGTGCACACATCCCCCATGACCAGGTCCGCCATGACCAGGTCGCCCATGACCAGGTCCGCGGCCGCACTGCCGCTCGTCGCACTCCTCGCCGCCTGCGGAGCGCCCATCGGTGATGACGGCGGGTCCGACACCGACACCGCCGCGGACGGCTGCGTCGAGGACTTCGAACCCGGAACCGACCACTTCCCCGACAAGGCCGAACCCGGGCACGCCGAGAACATCTCCTTCGAGTACGGCGACCACTACGTCGTCGTCACCGTCGACCAGCCCGCCCCCGGCGCCGACCCCGAGAGCTACCTCCTGCACCGGTGCGGCACCCCCGAACCGAACGCCGACGACCTGCAGGGGACCGAACTCGCCGGCGTCGACCTCGACCGGGTGCCTGCGATCGAGGTTCCGGCCCAGAGCGTCTTCTCCGGATCCACCACCCACCTGCCGCTGTTCACCGAGCTCGACCGGGGCGAGACCGTCACCGGTGTCTCCGACGCCTCGTTCGTGTCCACCGAGGAGATCGCCGACCAGGTCGAGGACGGCGACACGCTCGAATACGCGGGCGGCGGCGCCATCGACCAGGAACTCGTCATCGCCGAGGACCCCGACCTGCTCATGACCGGCGGGACCGAGGACCCCGACCACGAGAGCCTGCGCGAGGCCGGGGTCCCGGTGGTCGCCAACGCCGAATGGTTGGAGGCCACCCCGCTCGGCCGCGCCGAATGGCTGCTCCTGGCCGGGGTGCTCACCGGTCAGGAGGCGCAGGCGGAGGAACTGTTCGCGCAGATCGAGGCCGACTACGAGGAGGTCGCCGAGGTCGCGGAGGGGGCCGACCCGGTCGAGGTCCTGCCCGGCCAGTTCGGCGACGGATCCTGGTTCGTGCCGGCCGGCGGCTCCTACGTCGGACGCCTGCTCGCAGATGCCGGTGCCACCCACCCCTGGGACGACTCCGAAGGCACCGAGAGCGTCGAACTCGACCTCGAGGAGGTGCTCGCCGAAGCGCGCGGGGCCGAGGTCTGGATCGCCTCCGCCGACTGGGACACCCTCGCCGACGCCGAGGCCGACGACGAACGCCACGCCGAGTTCGACGCCTTCGACGACGGCCGGGTGTGGACCAACAACAAGGCCACCGGTCCCACCGGCGGCAACCAGTACTGGGACGAGGGCGTGCTCCGCCCCGACCTGGTGCTCGGCGATCTCGTGCACGTGGTCCACCCCGACCTGCTCCCCGACCACGAGACCCGGTACTACCGACAGTTGGACGAGGCGTGAGCGGCACCGTTCCCGACCGGGTGAGCAACGCCGCCACCGACCGGGTGAGCAACGCCGCCACCGACCGTGGGCGCGCCCCCGCTCCCGACCGGGTGCGGGACGAGGCCCCCGACCACGTAGGCGCCACCGACCGTGCGCGTGACCCCTTTCCCAGCCACGCGAGCACACCCGTCCGTGGCCACGCGAGCACCCCCGCCCCGAACCGGCTGAGCGACACCGCCTCCGACCACGCGAACACCCCCGTCCCCGACCGCCGCACGCGCGCCGTGCTGCCTCTGCTGGGCGCGGGTGTGGTCGCTGCCCTGACCTGCGCGCTCAGCCTGGGCTCGACGCCGCTCCCGCCGGCCGAGGTGGCCGCGGTCCTCTTCGGGACCGGTGACCCCGACCCCAGGGCAGCCGCCATCGTCTGGGAGGTGCGCCTGCCGAGGGCGCTCACCGGGCTGCTCGCAGGCGCCGCGCTGGGCCTGGCCGGGCTCCAGATGCAGACACTCCTGCGCAACCCCCTCGCCGAGCCCTACGTACTGGGCGTGAGCTCCGGCGCGAGCCTGGGTGTGGCCCTGGTGGTACTGGCAGCGGGGGCCGGCGGCGGCACCTTCACCGCCGGGCTCGTCGGCCTCGGACGCCCCGGGCTCGTACTGGCCGCCGCGTTCGGGGCGGGCGCGGTCATGGCGCTGATCCTGCTCCTGGCGCGGTGGACGTCGTCGGTGGTGACCCTGCTCGTCATCGGGGTCATGGTGGGGTCGGTCGTCTCGTCCGTGGTCAGCATCCTGATCAGCTACGCCCGCGCCGAGGACGTGCAGCGCTTCGTGCTCTGGGGCCTGGGCAGTTTCTCCGCGACGGGCTGGAGCGACCTCGCCTGGTTCGCGCCGGTCCTGGTTGCGGCGATGCTGCTGTCGGCGTTCCTGGTCAAACCGTTGAACGCGCTGCTGCTCGGCGAGGCCTACGCCCGCACCATGGGCGTGCGCACCTCGGCCGTGCGGTGGACCGTGATCGCGGTCGGCGCGCTGCTCGCCGGAACCGTCACCGCCTTCTGCGGGCCGGTCGCGTTCCTCGGGCTGGCCGTGCCCCACCTCGCCCGTATCGCCCTGCGCACCGCCGACCACCGGGTGCTGGTCCCCGGCGTGGTGCTCATGGGCGGTGGTGTCGCCGTCGCTTGCGGAACGGTCGCGGTCCTGCCCGGAACCGGGGGCGTGCTCCCGCTGAACGCCGTGACCGCGCTGGTCGGCGCACCCATCGTCATCGGGGTGCTGCTCAACGGCCGCGCCGCGAAAGGGGTGAACCCGTGACCGCCTCCGAACCGCCGGAACCCGCCGAACTCGGACCGGACCCGGGACTTGCCGAACCCTGGCCGGATCGGGAAGCTGCCGAGCCAGGTCCGGATCCGGAACCCGCCGAACCCGGGCTGGTCGTCGACGACCTCACCGTGGGCTACGGGGGTTCCCGCCGCAGGCGCCGGACCGTGCTTCGCGGCGTGCACGCACGGGCGCGCCGCGGGGAGCTGACCGTCCTGCTCGGCGCGAACGGCTCCGGGAAGTCGACGCTCCTGCGGGCCCTGTGCGGAACGGCGCGTCCGCTGGCGGGGGAGTGCCGGGTCGACGGTGCCTCGGTGACGGGCCTCGACCCGGTGCGGCGCGCCCGGGTCCTGGCCACCGTGCTCACCGAGCGCGACGTGCCCCCGCTGCTGAGCGCCCGAGACCTGGTGTCCCTGGGGCGGCACCCGCACACCGGGATCTCCGGACGCCTGGGCCGCGGCGACCACGCCGTCGTGGAGTGGGCCCTGGACGCGGTCGGCGTCGCCGAACTGGCCGGCCGCCGGGTCGCCGAGCTCTCGGACGGGGAACGCCAACGGGTGCTGACCGCCCGCGCGTTGGCGCAGGAACCCGCGGTGCTGTTGCTGGACGAACCGACCGCCTTCCTGGACGTGCCCGGGAAGGTCGCGCTGACCGGGCTGCTGCGGCGGTTGGCGCGAGATCGCGGGTTGGCGGTGGTCATGTGCGTGCACGACCTGGAGCTGGCGTTGCGCACCGCCGATGCCGTGTGGCTGCTGGACGGGGGCGCCCTGCACGAGGGTTCCCCCGCCGAGCTCGCCCGGAACGGGGCGATCGGTCGGGCCTTCGACGGTGCGGACCTGGAGTTCGTGCCGGACGAGGGTGTGTTCCGCCTGCGCGATGCCGGACCCGTGTGAGAACCCGTACCAACCGACGAGGAGAGGACGACGATGCCGCGTTCCCGAGGAACCACCCCCACGGCCCGGGAGGCCGTCGCCGACATCGCCCGCATCGGCGGTTTCTTCGACGTGACCTCCCACCCCGACCTCGCGGACTCGGCGCCGGGGGAGGGGCCCTGGCGTCCGCTGGCCGAGGTGTGGGGGCCGGACGTCCTGGGTTCGCGCATCGAGCGCACCCGCCGCCTGTTCGCCGAACGCATGGACATCACGCCGGAGGAGGTCGAACCGCGTGTGGCCGCCTCGGTGCTCTACCAGGGCATGGCCGCACGCCTGGTCTCGCCCGCCATGGCCGCTGCGGTCGTGCACGGGGTCGTGCCCGAACCCGGTGCCCTGCGCTGGCGCACGATCTCCACCGGGCCCCTGCCCCTGTTGCTGGCCGAGGACCGCGCGGTGCCCGCGCCCCGTCCGCGTGAGCACGGCCCCGCCGCGGCCGCCGAGGTGGTCGAACGGGTGGTCGTGCAGGGTCTGCTGGAACCGGCCGCCGCGGCCTTCCGTGCGCGGGTGAAGGTCTCCCCGAAGGTCCTGACCGGCAACCTCGCGTCGTCGGTCGCCGGTGCGGCCCGCCGTATCGCGGAGGTGCGCCCCGAACACGGGGCCGACGCACATGCGCTCGCCGGTGCGCTGGTCGCCGCGCCCTCGCTGGAGGGTTCGGGAACGTTCGGTCCGCCCCGGACCGTCACCGGCGCCCGGGGCGGAAGCCACCGGGAGATCCAGTTCGTGCGCAACAGTTGCTGTCTCTACTACCGGCTGCCGGGCGGAGGGATGTGCGCCGACTGTGTCCTGCTGCGCGGGGTCGACGCCTAGGACCGGGCCGACCGGGGCCGCGT
The DNA here is from genome assembly GCF_014892575.1 of Nocardiopsis coralli. GTDB lineage: Bacteria > Actinomycetota > Actinomycetes > Streptosporangiales > Streptosporangiaceae > Nocardiopsis > Nocardiopsis coralli. The sequence goes on from NZ_JADBGI010000007.1 coordinate 50,132, forward strand.
CCGCACGGCTCCGGCTCCCCGTCTCCGGTCCGCGTCCACACGGCTCCGGCACCCTGTCTCCGGTCCGCGTCCGCACGGCTCGGGCACCCGGTCTCCGCCGCCCCGTCTCCGGTCCGGGCGCTCAGGCCTCGGCGTTCCCGGGCAAGGGGGTCTCGGTGACGGTGGCGTTGGCGTGCACCACCACGTAACCGCCGGCCTGTGGGAGGGGGCCGCGGTCCTCCACGTGTACGGCGTCGTCGGCACGCAGTGTGTCCAGCAGGTGTTCCACTGCGTCCTCCTGCCCTTGCAGTCGGAGCTTGACGGTGGCCATCGTCGTTCTCCCCACGTGTGCATCGCCCACGGTGCGAGCCGTGTGGCGTTCCGGTCCGGTGGCCGGGGGTCTGCGCCCCGGTCCACCAGTGTACAAAGATTCCTACTATAGTGGTGGGGAATTGGGGGTGGTGAACCCCTCAGCTCCGCCGCGCGTTCGCGCGTCCGCGCCCCTCACGGCTCGTTCGGCCGGAGATGGGGCGGCGCCCCCGCGCGCACCGCGGAGAGCAGGCCCGGGAAACGTTCCTCGATGTCGTCGGAGCGCAAGCGGGCGGTCGCCCGGTTGCCGTGCTGCTCGACCGCGATGAGCCCGGCCTCCCTCAGTACGCGGAAGTGGTGGGTCCGGCCGGCCTTGCGCACCGGCAGGTCGAACCAGGGGTAGGTCTTGGCGCTCCCCGGCGGGAGCGACAGGAGCAGGGCCACCACACGCAGCCGGTTGGGTTCGGCGATGGCGCAGAGCACCTCGGTGAGGTCGAGGTCCTCGCGTGCGGGGTGCAGTAGCTCCGGTGCGGCCTCCTGTTCGGAGGGCGATGAGGGCATCGTCGTTCCGTTCTTCTCAAGGTATGAAGCTCATCATACCTTTGGGTTCGGTGTCTGGGGTATGGTGGCGACCATACCTTCAAAAGCCGATCTGATTAGTGGGTATTGCGATGGCTCTGCAACTGGTCGAGTTCACCGTCGACGGGCGCGACCGCGCCTCCGCCGACAAGATCATCGACAGCGCGGCCGGGGCGCTCCGTGCGGGCGGCGCCGAACTGATCGAGGCCCAGGTCCCGGTCGGCCACGGACAGGTCTTCCTCATCGCACACGAGGAGAACCCCGGGGCGGTCGCCGACGCCCTGGCCGCATCCGACCTCGAACACGACGACCTGGCCGAGGTCCGCCTCGTGGGCGCCGACCTCGACACCGTGCGCGGACAGGCCGCCGAGACCGGCTACCTCGTCGAGTGGGACCTGCCCGAGGGGCTGAGCATGGACAGCTACCTCGCCCGCAAGGCGGAGAAGGCCCCGCTCTACGCCCAGGTCCCCGAGTCCCGCTTCCTGCGCACCTACGTGCGCGAGGACATGGGCAAGTGCCTCTGCTTCTACGACGCCCCCGACGCCGCCGCCGTGGAGCGGGCGCGAGAGGCCGTCGACACCCCCGTCGACCGCCTCCACGAACTGGACCGGCGCACCTGAGCACCGCCGGGCGCGACGAGGAGGACCGACCGTGGACACACTGAACGACAGCGCCACCCCGACGGTGGCCCACCTGCCCGAGCGGCCCGAGGTCACCGAGGACTTCCTGGCGTCGGCCCCGGGCGTCGACACGGGTGAGCAGGACGTGCGCCCCGGGCTCCGCAGGCTCGGTGAGCTCGGCCTGCTCGACACCGGGCTGCCCGACGACGGCCGCGGAGGACTCCTGCCCTTCCTGGGAACGGTCGAGAGCGTGGCCCGCGGTTGCCTGAGCTCGGCGTTCTCCCTGTGGGCCCAGCGCATGGGCCTGGAGTACCTGGCCCGCGCGCCCCGGAGCCCGTGGGTCGACGAACAGCTCGCCCTCCTGGCCACGGGGGAACGCGCCGGCGCCGGTGCCCTGGCCCCGGCCATGAAGGAGCTCTCCGGCCTCGGCACCGTGCCTGTCGTGGCCCGCCCCGAACGGGGAGGCCACCGGCTCACCGGCACCCTGCCGTGGGTGTCCAACCTCTTCCCGGGCGCGGTGGTCGCCCTCCCCGCCCGGGTGGAGGAGCCTGCGGGGGAGGACCGCCGTATCCTCGTCGCGGTCCGTGTCGGCGACGACGGGGTCCGGGTCCGCGACCTGCCCCGCCTGATGGCCCTCAACGGCACCGCGTCCTCCTCCCTGGAGCTCGACGGCGCCTGGGCGAACGAGGAAGCCCTGGTCAGCGACGACCTCCCTGCCTTCTGCGCCGGGATCCGCACCACGTTCCTGCTCGTGCAGAGCGCCTTCTGCTCCGGGCTGGCCGTGGAGTCGACCGAGCAGGCCGCCGCGAGGATCCACGGGACCACCGCGGTGTTCGACGACGACCTCCAGGTGTTGCGGGACGACGTCGCCTCGGTCCGCGCGCGGCTCGCCGAGTTCGCCCAAGAGCCCCCGGAACCCGCGCAGGTCACGCAGCTGCGGCTCGACGCGGCCCTCACCGCGGGCACCGCGGCCCGGCTCGAGTCGGCCGTCCGCGGAGGCGCGAGTTTCGCCGCGGCCGGCCACAGCTCCCGCCGCCTGCGGGAGTCCCTGTTCCTGCCGATCCAGTCACCCACGGAAGGACACCTGCGATGGGACCTACGACGCTGAGCGTGCGCGCCGGGTCCAAGTCCTACGGCGACCGGACCGTGCTCGACGGCGTCGACCTGGACCTTCGCCCCGGCCGTGTCCTGGTGGTCCTGGGCTCGAGCGGGAGCGGCAAGTCCACCCTCCTGCGGCTGCTGGCCGGGCTGGAGGAGTTCGACACCGGCGGGCTCGACCCGCGGCCCCGGCAGTGGCCCACCACGGGTGTGGTCTTCCAGGACCCCCTGCTCATGCCGTGGTTCACCGTGCGGGCCAACGCCGAGCTCGGGCTCCGGTACCGGGCCAACCGGGGCCGGGTCGAGGACACCGCGGCACAGGTGGACGACCTGCTGCGCTGGTTGGGCCTGGCCGAGCTGGCCGACGGGCCCGCCGACCGCCTCTCGGGCGGGCAGGCCCAACGGGTCGCCATCGCCCGCGCCCTCGCCCCGGCCCCCGACGTGCTGCTGCTCGACGAACCCTTCAGTGCCCTGGACCCGGTGACCAGGGAGTCGCTGCAGGAACGCACCCGCGCGCTGGTCCGGGACACCGGGGTGAGCGCGGTCCTGGTCACGCACGACGTGTCCGAGGCCGTCTACCTGGGCGACGAGATCACGCTGTTGGACAACTCCGGGCGCCTGCACGAGCGCTGGGAGGGACAGCCCGGGGACCGCGGTGCCGCCGAGTCCGGCCCCCTGCGTTCCCAGCTCCTCGAGCGCTACTCGGGCATCCTGCCGACACGGGGCGGAGGGTGAGGGTGGACCGCAGAACACTCATCGGCGCCGGGCTGGGCACGGCCGTGACCGCCGGGCTCGGTGGTGCCGCCACCGCCGGGGTGCGCGGACTCGCAGGGCAGGGCTCGGACCGTGCCCTGCGCGTGGGATACCTGCCCATCACCGACGCCTCCCCGCTGCTGGTCGCCCACCACAAGGGCCTCTACGAACGCTTCGGCGTCGAGGTCGAGGCCCCGGTCCGGTTCCGCAGCTGGGCCGAGCTGGCGCAGGCCTTCGTCACCGGGCGGGTCGACGTGGTGCACCTGCTGGCGCCGTTCGCAGTGCAGCTGCGCTACGGGCAGGGCACCCCGGTGCGGTCCATCGCCTGGAACCACACCAACGGTTCGGCCCTGACACTCGCCGACGGCCTGGACGACCTGACCGGGCTGGCCGGCCGGACCTTCGCCGTCCCGTACTGGTGGTCGATCCACAACATCCTCGCCCAGCGCCTGATGCGGCAGTCAGGGCTCACCCCGGTGCTGCGGCGTTCGCCCTCGGCGGCCGACGGCGAGGTGCGCCTGGTCGTGATGAGCCCGAGCGACATGCTGCCCGCGATGGCCAACGGCGTCATCGGCGGATACGTGGTGGCCGACCCGTTCAACGCCATGGCCGAGATCCAGGGCGTCGGGAGGATCCACCGCTTCCTGGGCGACCTGTGGCGCGACCACGCCTGCTGCGTGGTGAGCGTCCTGCAGCCGACCATCGACGAGACCCCGGACCGCATCCAGCGCCTGACCGAGGCCCTGACCACCGCGCAGCTGGAGATCGAGGCCGACCGCGCATCGGCGGCCCAGGACCTGACCTCGGGGTACCTGCCCCAGCCACTCCCCGCCGTGGAGCGGGCGCTCGGCTACGAACAGGACCCCTACCAGGACCGCGGCGCGGTGCTGCGCCCGCAGTGGCAGGGGCAGAGCATCGGTTTCGCGCCCTACCCCTTCGCCGATTACACGCGCACGCTCGTCGAGTTCATGGACACCACGCTCGTGGACGTCGACACCCGGTTCCTGGACGGGATCGACCCCGCCGGCGTGCACGGAGAGCTGTTCGACGAGAGCTTCGCCCGCCGCGCGATCGAGAACGCGGGAGGACCCTCCGTGTTCGGTCTCGACGCCGGGCTCACCCGCCGAGAGGAAGTGGACACCGCATGAGCCGTACGACGACCGGGACCGCCGGGGCCGCCGGGGCCGCGGTGGTGCTTGTCCCGATCCTCGCGCTCGTGGCCCTGTGGTGGTTCCTCACGAGCGTGCTGGCCTCCGACCACGTGGTGCTGTCCGGGTTCGCACCCCAGAACGCGGTGCCCGCGCTCGTGGACATGGCGTGGCAGGGCCCGCTGGCGGCCGACACCGCGGCCACGCTCTGGCGGCTGACCGCGGGTCTCGCGCTCGCCGCCGCGGTCGGCGTCCCGATCGGGTTGGTCGTGGGCCTGGTGCCCGTGGTCGAACGCGCAACCCGGCCCCTGTTCCACTTCCTGCGGATGATCTCCCCGCTGTCGTGGGCGCCGGTGGCCATCGCCCTGTTCGGGATCGGCCACCAGCCGGTGTACTTCCTCGTCGCGATCGCCGCGGTGTGGCCGGTCATCCTGAGCACGTCCTCCGGGGTGCTCGCGATCGAACCCGGGTACCTGAAGGTCGCGCGTTCGCTGGGCGCGACCCGTTGGGAGCGCCTGCGCACGGTGGTGCTGCCGGGGGTGCGGCTGCCCACGCTGACCGGGCTCCGGCTGGCTCTCGGGACCGCGTGGATCGTCATTGTTCCGGCGGAGATGCTGGGTGTGGACTCCGGCCTGGGGTACGCGATCCTCAACGCCCGCGACCAGCTGGCCTTCGACCAGCTCATGGCGGTGATCCTGTGGATCGGCATCCTCGGTTACCTCATGGACGCCGCGCTGCGCAGGCTCCTCGCCGGAGCCTCGGTAACGGCCCGGCGTCCCACAGGTGCGGTAGAGCGGGCTGAGTAGGACGCCCCAGGACCAAGGTCGGCCCAATCCCGCGAGGGGCTTCGTCCACAGACCACGAAGAGCGGGGCCATGGGAGCAACCCCTGGGGTGAGGTCTGCTCAACCCCACGAGGGGCTTCACCCCTTGAGCACCTTGAGTTCGTGGCAGGTCTTCCCCCATCCACAGGGGCCAGGCCGCTCAACCACAAGAGGAGAGCCCCCGCAGGCGGGGTAGAGCGGGGCCATGGGAGCAACCCCTGGGGTGAGGTCTGCTCAGCTACTCAATGGGCTTCGCCCCTTGAGCACCTGAGTTCCTGGCAGGCGCTCCCCTCATCCACAGGGGTCAGGTCGCTCAGCCACCGTCCACGCGCGGTGCGCGCCCCCTGCCGAAGGCCCCCTCTCGCGCGTTCCGCGCGGTGGGCTCCGTAACCGCCCTTACGCGTTATTTGGACGCCCGGAGCCCCTCAACCATCCGAGCCGCAGAGGCGTGAACGCACACCCGCACCGGGGGAAGGCCCCTCCCCACAGACAACGAAGAGCGGGGCCAGGGGCTCAACCATTGGGGCCAGGTCATGTCCGCTCAACCCCACGAGGGGCTTCACCCCTTGAGCACCTTGAGTTCCTGGCAGGCGCTCCCCTCATCCACAGGGGCCAGGCCGCTCAACCACAAGAGGAGAGCCCCCGCAGGCGGGGTAGAGCGGGGTCGTCAGAGCAACCCCTGGGGTCAGGCCTGCTCAACCACACGAGGGGCTCCGCCCCTCAAGCACCTTGAGTTCCTGGCAGACGCTCCCCTCACCCACAGGGGCCAGGCCGCCCAGCCACCGTCCACGCGCGGTGCGCGTGTCCCCGCCGAAGGCCCCCTCCCGCGCGTTCCGCGCGCTGGGCCCGCAACCATCCTTACGCCTTATCTGGACGCACGGAGCCCCTCAACCATCCGAGCACCGTAGGCGTGAACGCACACCCGCACCGGGGGAAGGCCCCTCCCCACAGACAACGAAGAGCGGGGCAAAACAGAGCAACCCCTGGGGCCAGGTCGGACCTGCTCAGCCACTCAAGGGGCTCCGCCCCTCGAGCAGCTGAGTTCCTGGCAGACGCTCCCCTCACCCCCCTGTCCCGCAGGTCGCTCAACCACAAGAGGAGAGTCCCCACAAGCGCCGTAGAGCGGTGCCACTACCTCCACCCCAGGATCCAGCCCCACCCAAGCCCGGCCCTACCACCCGGCCCGTCCCCGACGCCGGTCCCGATCCCGCGCGGCGGCCTCCTCGGCCCGCTCCGTCAGGTCGACCTTGCGGACCTTGCCCGTCGCAGTGACCGGGAACGCGTCCACGACCTCCACGATCGGGACCTTGTACAGCGCCATGTTCTCCCGCGCCCACGCCGTCAGTTCTTCGGCGGTGGGTGCGGCTCCGGCCTCCGGGGTCCCAGCCGGGGTCCCAATCGGGGGCCCTGCCGGGTTCACCGCCGGGGTCACGAAGGCGACGGGCCGCTGCCCGGAATCCGGGTCCTGTGCCGCGACCACCGCCACCGAGTCCACGCCGGGGTGGCGCCCCAGCAGGACCTCCACCTCGGCGGGGAACACACTCATGCCCTTGACCTTGATGAGGTCCTTGTCGCGGCCCAGGTAGTGCAGGCAGCCGTCCTCGTCCATGCGCCCGTTGTCGCCGGTGTGCAGCCACCCGTCGCGCAGTTGCCGCGCGGTCGCGTCGGGCCGGTTCCAGTACCCGGTCATGACGGAGGGGCTGCGCAGCACGATCTCGCCCTCCGTCCCGATGGGGAGGGGCTCGCCGGTCTCGAAGGAGACCACCGCGACGTCGGTCCCGGGCACGGGCAGACCGCAGAAGACCGGCTCCGAGCGCAGGTCGCGGTCGCCGTCGGCCAGGCCGTAGGGGGTGGCGTCGAAGGTGTGCGACTCGGTGAGCCCGTAGGCCGCCTCCCGCAGCACCGACCCGGAACCGACCTCGGCGCTCCACCGGGCCCGGATCTGCGGGTCGAGCTTGCGCACGAACGACATCGCGGAGGGATCCGTCAGCGACGACAGGTCGTGGGAGCCCAGATCCGGGTGGTCGAGCAGCTCGAGGTAGTTCTCGACGGTGCCGACCATGACGCTGACCCGGTGCCGGTCGATCGCCGCCAGTGCCCGGCCCGCGTCCCACCGGGGGAGCAGCACGACGGTTCCTCCGGTCACCAGGGGCAGGAGGATCCCCAGGTCCTCGCCGGCGATCCAGAAGATCGGCACGTAACAGAGCACCACCGCGCCGCCGGTGCGCCCGGTGGCGCCAGCGCACGCGGCCGCGGTGTAGAGCATGTGCCGCTGGGTGTGCATGCAGCCCTTGGGCAGGCCGGTCGTGCCGCCGGTGTAGTTCAGCGCCGCCAGGGCGTCGAGGTCGCGGCTCACGGACGGGTCGTCGGGGGCGATCGGGGTGTGCGCGACCGCCGCCGACCAGGGATGCTCACCCTCCTGGAGAGGGACGGCGGTCCCCGTGCGCGGGTGATCGACCTGCTCGTCCTCCCCGAGCACCAGGACGCTCCGGCCTGGTGCGGACGGGCGGGCCTCACGCAACAGGGGCAGCAGGGGTTCCAGGGCGACCACCACACGGGGGTCGGCGTCCTCGAGCTCATGGGCGAGCTCTGCCTCCCGGAACATCGGGTTGACCGGAACGTGCACCGCCCCCAGGGTCAGTGCCGCCAGCATGACCACCGTGAAGTGCGGACGGTTGGGCATGAGCACGGCCACGCGGTCGCCCGCCCCCACCCCCGCCTCGTCGCGCAACCACCCGGCCGTGCGGCGGACCAGCACGTCGAGCTCGCGGTAGTTCACCTCCGCGCCCTCGAAGACGATCGCGGGGCGGTCGGGCACCTGTTCCGCCCACGTGGACAGGTGCGCGGGGAGGGTGGTCTCACCGAGCGGGTAACGGACCTCGGAGGGGGTTCTGGACGGGCGCAGCTGGGCCTGGCGGGCGCGCAGATCCTCGAGGTGGGTCGACATCTCCACGGCGATACCTCTTTCTCTTGCTGGGGGTGGGCGCTGGCTGGGGGACAGGGCCTCGGGTAGGGCGGGCCCCGCGCCGAAGCGGGGCCAGGTCCGTTCAACCAGGGAACGGGCTGCGCCCAGAGGCGTCGTAGAGCGGGGTCATGGGCCACACAGGAGGACCATGCCTGCCCAACCACACGAGAGTCACCACGGATCCACGTACCGCGGCGCCGGCTCCCGCGCCGGACCCGACGCGCCTTCGCTCCCGTGCCCCGCCAACGCCGCGGTGATCCACCTCCGGGTCTCGGCCGGGTCGATGACCTCGTCGAGCTCGAACACCCCGGCCGCGCTGGTGGCCCGCGCCCGGCGGTGCGCCTCGGCGAGCAGCGAGTCGAACAGGGCCTGCTGCTCGTCCGGGCCCCCGGCGGCCTCCAACTCCCGCCGGAACCCCAGGCGCACCGCACCCTCCAGCCCCATCGGCCCCAGCTCCCCGGTCGGCCAGGCCACCGTCGCCGCGGGTGCGTGCAGGTGCCCGCCGGCCATCGCCTGGGCGCCGAGCCCGTAGGCCTTGCGCATCACCACGGCCACCATCGGCACACGCAGGTGCGCGCCGGTCACGAACAGCCGGGAGAACCGCCGCACCGTCGCCGTCTGCTCGGCGTCGGGGCCGACCATGAACCCGGGGGTGTCGCAGAGCGAGAGCACCGGCAACCCGTGGGCGTCGCACAGTTTCAGGAACCGGGCCGCCTTGTCCGCGGCCTCCGCGTCGATCGCGCCGCCCAGGTGGACGGGGTCGTTCGCGATCAGCCCCATGGGCCGGCCCTCCACCCGCACCAGGGCGGTGACCATGCCCGGGCCGAACCCGCGGCGCAGCTCCAGCACCGAACCGGTGTCGGCCAGGCCTTCCACGGCACGGCGCACGTCGTAGACCCGCATCCGGTTCTCGGGGACCACGTGCCGCAGCCGCCGCTGGTCGGGGGCCTCCCAGTCGTCGACGGGTCCCTGGAAGTAGGACAGGTACCTGCGCACGGTCTCCACGGCCGCCGCGTCGTCGTCCACGAGCAGGTCGATGACCCCGTTGGGTTCCTGCACCCCGACCGGTCCGACCTCCTCCGGCCGGAACCTGCCCAGGCCGCCGCCCTCGATCATCGCCGGTCCGCCCATGCCGATGTTCGCGTCGCGGGTGGCGACCACGGTGTCGCAGCAGCCCAGGAGCGCCGCGTTGCCGGCGAAGCAGCGCCCCGAGGCCACGCCGACCGTGGGAACATGCCCGCTGAGCCGCCCCATCGCCGCGAACGTGGTCACCCCCAGGGCGGACGCGGAGTTGGGGTCGGTGTCTCCGGGACGCCCGCCCCCGCCTTCGGCGAAGAGGACCACCGGAAGGCGCCTGCGGTGCGCGAGGTCGAGCATGCGGTCGGTCTTGCGGTGGTTGATCACGCCCTGGGTCCCCGCCATGACCGAGTAGTCGTAGGACATCACCACGCAGTCCGCGCCGTCGGGGTGCCGGTCGGCGTTGATGCGGCCGAACCCGGTGACCATCCCGTCGGCGGGGGAGCGGTCAATGAGCTCCTCCTCGGTGCGGCGGCCGGACTGTGCGGCCACCGCCAGGGCCCCGTACTCGGTGAAGGACCCGTCCTCGCACAGGTCGTCGATGTTCTCGCGTGCGGTCCGGCGCCCCAAACGGTGGCGCTTGGCGACCGCCTCGGGGCGCAGCTCGTCCGAGCCGCGGGCGCGGCGTTCGAGCAGGGCGGCCAGGTCGGGGCGGATCAGCCCGGGGTCGGTCTCCTCCTCGGCCGGCCCTGTCCCGGCGGCCCCGCCGTCCGGGGCCAGACCGACGAGGAGGTCGCCCTCGGCCACCGTGGAGCCGACCTCGACGGCCGCTGCCCCGACCGTGCCCGAGACCGGCGCCGGAACCACGTGCTCCATCTTCATCGCCTGCAACACCAGCAACGGCGCCCCCGCTCGCACGGTGTCGCCCTCGGAGGCCTCCACCGAGACCACCGTGGCGGCGAACGGGGCGCGCACACCGCCGCCGGGGGAGCGTCCGCCGTGCGCCTGCCCGTGCCCGGCCGTTTCCCCGGCCGCCTCGAGCAGCTCCGAGCGGTGCTCCTCGACGAAGGCCGTGGTGGCCTCGCCGGAACGGAACACCGGGTGGGACAGGATCGCGCGCAGCAGCCCCAGGTTGGTGGCGGCGCCCTCGACCGTGAACTCCGCCAGCGCGCGTCCGGCCAGGTCGGCGGCGGCACCCAGGTCCCCGCGCGGCGTGTGCGCGACGACCTTGGCCAGCAGCGGGTCGAACCCGTCCCCGGCCGTGTGGCCGACCGCGCCGTGGGTGTCGACGCGCACGCCCGGGCCCGCCGGCGGCACGAACGCGCTCAGCGTTCCGGAGGAGGGCACCGCCGACCCGTCGGGCGCGGTGGACTCCAGGTTCACCCGGGTCTGCACCGCGCAGCCCCGGGGCGCGGGCACGGTGCCCCGGTCCAGCCCCTGCTCGGCCAGGGTGCGGCCCAGCGCGACCTCGATCTGGGCGGCGACCAGGTCCACGCCGGTGATCTGCTCGGTGACGGTGTGCTCGACCTGCAGGCGGGGGTTGGCCTCGATGAAGTGCACGGCGTCCCGGTCGTTGCCCCGGCCCGACGCCACGAGGAACTCGAACGTGCCCAGCCCGCGGTAGGAGACCTCGCCGGCCATCACCAGCGCCGATTCCAGCAGCTCTTCGCGTACGGAGGCCGCAAGCCCCGGGGCGGGCGCGACCTCGACCAGTTTCTGGTGCCGACGCTGCACGCTGCACTCGCGTTCCCACAGGTGGGTCACGGCCCCGGTCCCGTCGCCCAGCACCTGGACCTCCACGTGGCGGGCGTGTTCCAGGTACCGCTCGACGTAGACCTCGCCGCGGCCGAACGCGGCCTCTGCCTCCGAACGGCAGCGCTCGTGGGCGAAGTCGAGGTCGGCCGGGTCGGTGACCACGCGCATCCCGCGCCCGCCCCCGCCGGCGAGGGCCTTGACCACCACGGACGCCCCCGGGCCGAGCCCTTCCAGGAACGAGCGCGCCTCCTCCACCCCGGTGGGGCCCGACGTCCCCGGGGCGACCGGCACACCCAGCGACGCGGCCAGCTCACGGGAGCGGGCCTTGTCGCCGAACAGGGCCAGCGTCTTGGGGTCGGGGCCGACGAAGGTGAGCCCTTCCTCGGCGCACAGTTCCGCGAACCCGGCGTCCTCGCTCAGGAACCCGTATCCGGGGTGGACCAGGGTGCTGCCGCTCTCGCGTGCCAGGGCGACCAGCCGCGCGGCGTCCATGTAGGCGGCGGGGCCCGAGGAGCCCAGCGCCCGGGCCTCGTCGGCGAGCCGGACGTGTGCGCCGCCCGCGTCGTCGTCGGAGTACACGGCCACGGTGGACAGCCCCAGGGAGGCGGCGGCGCGCAGCACTCGGACGGCGATCTCGCCCCGGTTGGCGACGAGCAGACGTGGGGGGTGGGACACGGAGCGTTCCTCTCCTCGGGGGCGGTTCGAGTCTGCGCCTGCGTTGACACTCGTGTCAATGGCCGGTCGGCGAGCACCTCGGGGCCCTGGGATACTCGGGCGCATGGACGAGCCGAGCGACCGCACCGCCGTGAAGAAGGGGTGGGCCACCCGCGTCAACCACGACCGGGCCGACAGCGCCACCCGCGCGGCGCTGCTCACCGCCGCCCGTGGGGTCTTCGAGGAGAAGGGGTTCGCCCGCACCACCGTCGCCGGCATCACCGGCCGCGCCGGGGTCGGGCGGGCCACGTTCTACGTCTACTTCTCCGACAAGGAGGAGGTCTTCGCCGTGCTCGCCCGGCAGGTGCGCGACCGCCTCGTGGCCGGGCAGGAGCTCGGCGGGGTCGACGCGGACGACGCCCATGCCGTCGCGGAGGCAACCACCACCGCCTACCTCGACGCCTACCTCGAGAACCTCGCCTTCATCGCCGTGATCCAGCACCAGTCGCTGGCCGACCCGGCGATGAGCGCCCTGTGGCAGGAGATCCACGCCCGCCCACTGGAGCGCTCGGCCCGCTACATCCGCCGCCTGGTACGGCGCGGTGAGGCCGACCCCGCGGCCTCACCCGAGGCGGTCGCCCGGGCGGCGGGCGGCATGGTCTCCTCGGTCGCCGGTCACCTGTCCGTCGCCCCCGACCAGCGCGAACGCGCCACCGAGGAGCTCGTCGCGATGTACGTGCGCCTGCTCGGCCTGCCCCCGCGCGACCGGTGACCCCGGTCGGAGAGCCCGAGACCGCTGTGTCCCGGCCGGTGGAGGAACTCGGCTCCAGGGCGGTGCGCCGCTGACCGCCTCCGGCGAGTCCGGGGCTGGCCGCAGCGTCGTCACGGGTGGCGCGGCTGCCACGTTGGGAGGGCTCACCGGGTGCACCAAAGGCGCCGGGCCCGAGATGCAGTGGTGCCTGCCGGCGTTGCCGGGCCGGATCGCCCCGACGGTCACGGGCGGCGCGGCTGCCGTGCTGGGATGGCCCACCGGGTGCGCTGGGGGCGCGGGGGCCGAGGCTCCGTGGGGCCTGTCCGCTTTCCGCGCCGGACCGCCCGACCGTCACGGGCAGCGCGGCAGCAACCCTGGGGTGGCTCACCGGACGCACCGGGGGCGCCGGGCTCGAGGCCCCGCGAGGACTGCCCGCGTTGCCGGGCTGGATCTGACCGCCGCGGCCGGACCCGGACACCGGGCGCCCCGCGATGAACCACGGCCCGGCCGGGGCATCCCACCAGGAGAGGAACGTTCGACGGGGGAGGCGCCATGGAACGCCGGAACGCGGCCCGGGCCCTGGCGGTGGCGGTGACGGCCACCGTCGTGGGCACGACGTCGGTGAGCCAGTTCGCCGACCCCGCCTGGGGGTTGCTGGTCTCGCTCGTGGGCCTGGTCGCGACCTGGGTGGTCTGCGTGCGGGGCTGGCGCGCCGTGCGGCGTCCCCGCCCGTTCCGCCTGGTGTGCGCCCCCATCGGCCAGCTGCTGTGCGCCTTCATCGTCGCGCTGATCTCGGCGGCCGACCTGCGGGCCGAGGACAACCCGTGGGCGTTCGTGGGCGTGTGGCTGTTCACAGCGGGGGGTTACGTCTTCATGTCCGTGCTCTTCGCCGGTTTCCTGCGCGACAAGGACTTCTCCACCGGGGCGGGCCAAGGCATCTGAGGCGCCGGGGCGCCCCGAACCAGGCCGACCGGCTCACACGCCGCTGAAACAGGACAGTTGGGGGTCTCGACGCGAGGGATTCTAACGTTGTAAAAACGTGGGACAGGTCACCCGGCCGACGAGCCCCGCAGCTGTGAGGACGGTCAGCAACGATGGAAACGCCCCCCACCGACCCCCCGCGCCCGGAGTATCCCCGGCCGCAGTTCACCCGCCCCGACTGGCTCTGCCTCAACGGCACCTGGGGCTTCGAGATCGACCGCGCCGACACCGGCCTCGAACGCGGACTGCGCGAGGCCGAACTCGCCGGCACCATCACCGTGCCGTTCTGCCCCGAGTCGGAGCTCTCCGGGATCGGCGACACCGACTTCATGGAGGCGGTCTGGTACCGCCGCACGGTGCGCATCCCCGAGCAGTGGGCCGGAAAGCGCGTCCTCCTGCACTTCCAGGCGGTCGACCACGACACCACCGTGTGGGCCGACGGCGTCGAGGTCGCCCGGCACCGCGGCGGCTTCACCCCCTTCACCGCCGACCTCGGAGGCGTCGCCGGACCCGGCGACGAGGTCGTGCTCGTCGTGCGCGCCCGTGACACCCGCCACGGCGTGCAGGCGCGCGGAAAACAGGCCACCTGGTACGCCAACTCCGGCTGCCACTACACCCGCACCACGGGGATCTGGCAGACCGTGTGGATGGAACCCGTGCCCGACGTGCACCTGCGCCGTCCGGTGATCGAACCGGACCTGGCCAACGGCGCCTTCCACCTGCAGTGCCCGATCTCCGAGCCGCGGCGCGGACTGTCCGTGCACGCCGTGCTCTCCGACGCCGACGGCACGGTGGTGGCCGAGGGCGGCGTCCGTGCCGAGCTCGAGGCCGCGCCCCGGCTCACGCTCACGATCCCCGAACGGCAGCGCCGCCCCTGGTCGCCCCAGGACCCGCACCTGTACACGCTCCACCTGGAACTGCGCGGCGCCGACGGGGAGACCGTCGACCGGGCGGAGAGCTACGTCGGCCTGCGCTCGGTCTCCATCGAGGGCAAGGCCGTGCTCATCAACGGCGAGCGGGTCTTCCAGCGCCTCGTGCTCGACCAGGGGTACTACCCCGACGGGCTGATGACCGCGCCCGACGACGCGTCCCTGGTCCGCGACATCGAACTCGCCCTCCGCGCCGGGTTCAACGGGGCCCGCCTGCACCAGAAGGTCTTCGAGGAACGCTTCCTCCACCACGCCGACCGGCTCGGCTACCTGGTCTGGGGCGAGTTCGGAGACTGGGGGTGCGCGGCGGAGGGCCCGGCCGGCGCGGACAACCAGCGCCCCGACGCCTCCTACGTCACGCAGTGGCTGGAGGCGGTCGAACGCGACCGTTCCCACCCGAGCATCATCGGCTGGTGCCCGCTCAACGAGACCTTCCAGCGGCTCCACGACCGCATCACCGGTCTCGACGACGTGACCCGGGGGATGTTCCTCGCGACCAAGGCCCTGGACCCCACGCGCCCGGTCGTCGACGCGTCCGGCTACTCCCACCGGGTGCCCGAGACCGACGTGTACGACTCCCACAACTACGAGCAGGACCCCGAGGCGTTCCGTGAGCAGATGCGCGGTCTCGCGGAGGACGCCCCCTACGTCAACCCCGCGGGAGGGGAGAACTGGTCCGTGCCCTACCGGGGCCAGCCCTACTTCTGCAGCGAGTTCGGCGGGATCCGCTGGGACCCCGATCACCGCGCCGACGGCGCCTCCTGGGGATACGGCACCGACCCCGCCTCGGAGGAGGAGTTCCACACGCGCTTCGCCGGGCTGACCGGTGTCCTGCTCGACGACCCCGACATGTTCGGTTACTGCTACACCCAGCTCACCGACGTCTTCCAGGAGCGCAACGGCGTCTACCGCTTCGACCGCGGCGACAAACTCGACGTCGCGCGGATCGCCGCGGCCCAGCAGCGCACCGCCGCCTTCGAGAAGCACGGCCCCCACAACGGCTGACGGCCCGGAGCCCCCGGACCGGCCACGGAGACCGGGGGCTCCCTCACCCCCCAGGAGCCCCCCATGCCTTCCTCACCCGTGCCCGAACCACCCCCGCGCCCACCGTCCCCCGTCAGCCGGCGCAGCATCCTCCTCGGCGGGGGCGCCCTGGCCCTCGGGGCGGCCGCGGCCGGCTGCACCCCCGGCGGTGCAACGCCCGCGGGCCGCACCCCCGTCCGTTTCTGGAGCCTGTTCCAGGGCGGCGACGGTGCGCGCGCCGAGACCATGTACGCCGCGGTGGAGGAACAGGCCCCGCACCTGGCGATCGAACCCACGACGCTCGCCTGGGGCCCGCCCTACTACACCAAGCTCGCGATGGCCTCCGTCGGCGGCCGCGCCCCGGAGACCGCGATCATGCACCTGTCCCGCCTGCCCGGCTACGCGCCCGGCGGCCTGCTCGAACCCTTCGACCTGGACCTGCTCGCCGAGTTCGGTGTCACGCCCGACGACTTCGTCCCCGACCTGTGGCGGCGCGGCGAGTACGACGACGGTGTCTACGCCGTTCCGCTCGACACCCACCCCTTCATCGTCTTCTACGACACGGAACTGGCCGACTCGGCCGGGCTGCTCGACACCGACGGCCGGCTGCGCCCCATCCGGTCCGACCGCGAGCTGGTCGAGGCCTCCCGCGCGCTGGCCGAGGCCGGCGGCGGCAACGGCATCTCCTTCGGCTACGTCAACGACGACTCCCAGGGCTGGCGCCTGTTCTGGAACCTCTACAGCCAGACCGGCGCCGAACTGCGCCTGCCCGAGGGCGGGCCCGCCGAGCTCGACCACGACGCCGCCCTGCGCGTCTACCGCCTCCTGGCCGAGCTCTTCGACGGCGGGACCAGCCCGGCGGGGCAGAGCTACCAGACCGCCCTGGCAGGGTTCGCGGACGGCCGGTCCGGCATGCTCCTCACCGGTGAGTGGGAGCTGCCCTACCTCCAGGACAGCGTCGAGAACCTCGGGGCCGCGCCCTTCCCCACGGTCTTCGAACAGCCCGGCAGTTACGCCGACTCGCACGCCTTCGTGCTGCCGCGGCAGAACGACCCCGACCCCGAACGGGTGCGCGCCGCCCACGAGTTCGTGGCGCTCATGCTGCGCAACAGCATGACGTGGGGCGAGGCCGGGCACCTGCCGGCGTACAGGCCGGTCGGGGAGTCGGAGGAGTACCTGTCGCTCAGCCCGCAGGCCGACTACGCCGCAGCGGCCGAGAACCCTGTGCTGGACCCGCCGTCCTGGTTCGCGGGCGCCGGGTCGACCTTCCACACCGACATGACCGACACCGTGCGTACCGCGCTCACGGGCGCCGGCCCCGAGGCCGCGGTCGAACAGTTGGCCGAGGCGCTGGACTCCTGGGTCGTGCGGGAGAACCCGACGGTCGGAGGTACCTCATGAGCGCCCCGGCCCGGACCCGGATCCCGCAGCGCACACCCGAGGCGGCACGGCCCCGGCGCGCCCGCCGCGCCATCGCCGACGCGAGTTGGACCTTCCTGCTTCCGTTCGTCCTCGTCTACGGGGCGTTCCTCGGATGGCCGCTGCTGAGCGGGTTGTGGATCAGCTTCACCGACCTCGCGCTCAACGGCGCCGGCGGGGACTTCGTCGGCACGGACAACTACGCCGAGGCGCTGGGCGACCCGCTCGTGTGGCAGACCGTCGGCAACACGGCCTTCTTCACGCTGATCACCACGGTTCCGCTCATCGTGATCGCGCTGGCCATGGCGGTGCTCGTGCACGCCGGACTGCCCGGGCAGTGGCTGTGGCGCCTGGCGTTCTTCATGCCGTTCCTGCTGCCGGTCACCACCGTCGCCCTGGTGTGGGACTACCTCTACAACGACGACTTCGGGCTGTTCAACCAGGTCCTCGGTGTCTTCGGCGGGGACGGCCTGGGCTGGCTCACCGACGAGAACGTCGCGATGTGGTCGGTGGCGGCCGCGACCGTGTGGTGGACCGTCGGCTTCAACTTCCTGCTGTACCTGGCCGCCCTGCAGTCGGTGCCCGATCACCTCTACGAGGCCGCCGCGCTGGACGGGGCCGGGGCCTGGGCCCGCCTGCGCTACGTGACCCTTCCCCAACTGCGCACGGTCACCGTGGTCGTGATCCTGCTGCAGGTCCTGGCCTCGCTCAAAGTCTTCGACCAGATCTACCTGCTGACCATGGGCGGGCCCGGGGACTCGACCCGCTCGCTGTTGCTCTACATCTACGACCTGGGCTTCACCGGCTACCGCATCGGCTACAGCTCGGCCGTCTCGTACCTCTTCCTGGCGATCGTGCTCGTGATCGCCGCCGTCCAGGTGTGGATCGCCATGCGGAGAAAGGCCTGACATGACCGTGCAGATCACCTCCCGCGCGGCCCGCCGGCGCGAGGCCGCCCGCGACCGTGCCCGGCAGCGCGCCCTGATCCTGGGCGGCGGGCGCACCGCCACCGTGGCCGCCTGCGCGGCGCTGGTCCTCCTCACGGTGCTGTGGCTGGCACCGATGGTGTGGGGCCTGCTCACCTCCCTGCGGACCGAGCAGGACGCGGTGTCCCTGCCGGTCGCGCTCCTGCCCGAGAACGGCTTCACCCTGGAGCAGTACCGGTCGCTGTTCGCGGCGGGCAACATCCAGCTGTGGATGGTCAACAGCCTGCTCGTCGCGGTGCTGGTCACCCTGTTCACCCTGGTCGTCTCCGCGCCCGCGGCCTTCGCGATGTCGCGCCTGCCGTTCCGCGGCCGGGCGCTTCTGGCGGCGCTGACGGTCGGCGCGATCATGGTCCCGCCCCAGCTGCTGATCGTGCCGCTGTTCCAGCAGATGGTGGCGCTGAACCTGGTCGACACCTACGCGGCGGTCATCCTTCCGCAGCTGGTGATGCCGGTCATCGTGTTCATCCTGAAGCGGTTCTTCGACACCGTGCCCCGCGAACTCGACGACGCCGCCCGGATGGACGGGGCGTCGAACTGGCGGTTGTTCACCAGCGTGATCCTGCCGCTGTCCCGGCCGATCCTGGCGGCCGCGGCGATCTTCGTCTTCATCACCGCCTGGAACAACTACCTGTGGCCGTTCATCATCACGACCGACCCGGCCCTGATGACGCTGCCCGTGGGGATCCCCAACATCCTCAACGCGCACGGCACCTTCTACGCCGCCCAGCTCGCGTCGTCGATGGTGGCCGCGGCCCCGATGATCATCGTCTTCCTGTTCTTCCAGCGCCACATCATCCGGAGCGTGGCCACGACGGGACTCGGCGGGCGCTGACCCGGGCGGCGGCCGCCCGGGTCGCCCTGCGGGGCACGCCCCGTGCCCCGGATCGACCGGCTCCCAGCGGCCCCCGCTGCTCTTCCGGACCGGGACCGTCCGCGCGTGGACGCAGGTTCGCCGTGGACCGACCGCCGGACGCCGCGCACCGGGTCACTACGACCCGGTGCGCAGGTCCTTGCGCATCAGCACACGCGGGTGGCCGGACACACGCGACGTGGTGTCCGAGGCATGCACGAACCCGGCGCGTTCGAAGTTCTCCCGGAACCCCACGTAGGCCATGGTCGCGTCCACCTTCGCGCCGCCGTTGTCCACCGGGTAGGCCTCCAGCACCGGTGCCCCGTGCGAACGTGCGAACTCGGCCGCCCCGTCGATCAGCGCGTGCGAGATCCCCTGCTTGCGGTGGCCGGGGCGCACGCGGATGCACCACAGCGACCACACCGGCAGATCGTCCAGGTGCGGGATGGTCCGGCTGCGGGCGTAGGAGGTGTCGGCGCGGGGAGCCACCCCGGCCCAGCCGACCGGTTCGCCGCCGTCGTAGGCGAGCACACCCGGGGCGGGGTCCTTGCGGCACAGCTCGGCGACGTAGGCGCCCCGGGCCGGCCCGCGGAGCTCGTTGTTGAGCTTGGACGGGATGCGGTGGCTCAGGCACCAGCAGACGTTGGCGTCCGGTGACTTGGGGCCCACCAGGGCCCTGACGTCCTCGAAGACCGAAGCAGGGCGTACGTCGATGGTCATGGCACCACGATCGCACGTCCGGGAGGGATGTGCGGTGCGGACGCTTCACGCGGTGCCGTGGCCGGGCAGGCTCGCCCGCAGCGCCGCGACGGCCGCCGCCACACGCGGGTTGTCGCCCGAACCGCGGCGCAGCGCGAGCAGGATCCTCCGGCGGGGCACCTGCTCCCCGGTCAGGGGGACCTGGACCACCGCGGGGTGGGGGACGGTCACGGCGATCCGGGGGACCGCGGCGATGCCGAGCCCGGCCGCCACCAGGGCCGTGGTGGCCGTGAGCTCCTGCACGTAGTGGGCCACACGGGGCGCGTAGCCGATCGCGCGCGTGGCCGCGGCCAGTTCGATGTAGGCGTCCTGGTGCGCGTGGCCCGAGATCCACTCCTCCTCGGCCGCGTCCTCCAGACGGACGGGCCCGTCGCCGGCGAACCGGTGGCCTTCGGGGACGAGCAGGTCGATCGGGTCGTCGAAGAGGCCCGTGACCTCCACGTGGCTGTCCCCGATACGGCTGGTGGACTCGTCGGCGACGTACAGGCCCAGGTCGACGGCGCCCGACTCCAGCGCGGTGAGGATCTCGCCGGAGAAGACCTCCTTGACCACGGGCTCCAGCAACCGGTGCTCGGCCGCCAACCGCAGTACGGCGGGGGTGAGGATCGAGGGGATCGCCGTGGGGAAAGCCCCGAGCACGATCGGCCCGCACAGTTCTCGGGCCGCCGCGGTCGTGTCGCTCAGAGCGGTCTCCCACTGGGCGTTCAGCGCACGCGCATGGGTGACCAGGCGCCGGCCGGCCGGGGTCAGCCGGACGCGGCGGCCGTGGCGTTCGAGGAGGTCCACGTCGAGCTCCGCGGCGAGTTCCTTGAGCTGTTTGGAGACGCCGGACGGGCTCCGGTACAGGGCTTCGGCCGCCGCGGTGACGGTGCCGTACTCGCACACGGCGACCAGGAGGTGCAGGCGGGCATCGATCATGCATCCATGGTGCACGGTTTCGCTGAATAATTGAACCTGGACGACAGGCTTTGCGCCCCCTAGGACTGGAAGGAGTCCCTGCTCCCTCCGACCCGGGCGGATCCCATGACCACCGACGCACCACCACGCTCACCGGACCGCACCCTGTACGGGGCCCTGGCGCTCTTCGGCACGGTGATGTTCGTCGGCGGCACGGACATGACCAAGGTGACCGTCGCACTGCCCGCCCTGACCGGTGCCCTGGGCCTGGACTTGGCGCAGACCCTGTGGATCGCCGACGTCTACGCCCTCGCGGTCGGGGTCGTGCTCGTGCCCAGCGCCGTGGCGGCCGACCGCCTCGGCCGCAGACGCATCTACCTGCTCGGCCTGGTCGTGGCCGTGGTCAGCGCCCTGCTCGCGGGCCTGGCCGCGGACGGAGCGGTGATGATCGCCGCGCGGATCGGGCAGGGCATCGGTTCCGCCCTGTTGATCGCCGCGACGGTCGCCATCATCCGGGTGTCGTTCCCCGGGCTCCGCTCACGCGCGCTCGCGTATGGGGTCTGGACTGCCGGCTTCAGCGCCGGGGCCGCCTCCGGGCCCCTGATCGGCGGGGCCGTCGTGGACCTGGCCGGGTGGCCGTGGGTGTTCTGGATCAATGTGCCGGTCCTGTCGCTCTGCCTCGCCGCCGCGCTCGTCGTGCTGCGGGAATCGAGCAACCCCGACCCTCCCGTGGCGGACGTGCTGAGCGCGGTCCTGTCGGCTGCCGCGGTCGGGCTGATCATCGCCGGACTGAAGGGCGTGGGCAGGCCGGACGCCACCGAGTGGTTCGGTCCCCCGGCGGTCGCCGCCGGGCTCGTCGCCGCCGCGCTGTTCACGGTCAGGCAGCTGCGCCTGCCGCGTCCCTTCCTCGACGTCCGCCTGCTGAACCGGGGGCTGTTGGCGAGCGCGGCGGTGGTGATCGCGGTGACCATGGGGGTCTTCAACGGGACCCTCTACCTGCTGACCCTGCGGTACCAGGCCGTGGACGGCCTCTCGCCCCTGGAGACCGGGATCGTGCTCCTGCCCCTGGCCGCCGCGATGGCGGTCGGCGGGTTCGTCGGTCCCGCGGCGCAGCGGTGGTTCGTGCAGCAACACGTGATCGTCGCAGGCCTGGGCACGGCCGCCGTCGGCCTCCTAGCGGTCGCCACCGTTCCCGGGACGGGCGAGACGGTGGGGACGGCCGTTCTCGGCCTGGGGTCGGGCGTCGTCATGGCGATCGGGGCCAACGCCGTCATGAGCAGCGCTCCGCAGGACCGCACCGCCGACGCCGGAGCCGTTCAGGAGAGCGCCTTCGCGCTGGGCGGCGGCACCGGCATCGCGGTCCTCGGGGTCCTGGCCGTCCGGTACGCCCCGTCGGACGGCGACCCTCCCGTGCACGAGATCTACGGGGCCGGGGCGGAGACGGCGTTGGGCACCGCCGCGTTCCTGTACGCCTTCTTCGCGCTCGCCGCCGCGATCGTGCTCCTCGGCACCGTCCGCACTCGGGACGGCCGCCGTTCTCAGGCCCGGAACCGATGACCGGGGTGGTGGGAGGCCCGCGCCTCCCACCACCCCGTGCGGTCAGACGAGGTGGCCGTCCCCGTCACCGCTCCGGTCCCCTTCGGGACGGGCGTGCACGTGCTGCTCGCAGTCGGCGCACCGGGGTGCGGCGTCGGCGGGTCCCTCCGTCGCGCGCAGGTCGCGCAGGAAGCACACGACCACACCCACGATGACCAGCAGGAACGGTGCCGAACTGACGATCGCGGTCTGTTGCAGCGCCTCGAGCCCTCCCGAGAGCAGCAGGATGATCGCGAGCGCACCGGTCATGGCGCCCCACAGCAGCAGGATCGGCATCCGCGGCTTGATGGAGCCGTGTGTGGTGAGCATGCCCAGCACGTAGGTGTTGGCGTCGGCGCCGGAGATGAAGAAGAGCACCGCCAGGATCACCACGAGCGCCGCCGTGACCATGGGGAACGGGAACTCGGCCAGCGTCGAGAAGAAGGCGCTGTTGATCTCCGCCGCGGTGTCGCCGGCGATGTCGGTCCCGTGGTTCATGTCCAGCTCGATCGCGGAACCGCCGAAGACCGAGAACCAGGCGAAGAAGGCCAGGCTGGGGATGCCGAGCACGACCCCGATGAACTGGCGGATCGTACGCCCGCGCGAGATGCGCGCCAGGAACACACCGACGAAGGCGCCCCAGGACACCCACCAGGCCAGCATGAAGAAGGTCCAGCCCTGCATCCACTCCAGGTCGCCGAAGGCGGGGCCGCGCAGGCTCATCAGGGCGAACTCGCTCGTGTACTGGCCGAGCGACTCCAGGAACAGGGAGACCAGGAACGCCGTCGGGCCGAGGAAGAGCACGAACAGGAACAGCACCGAGGCGACGGACAGGTTGATCTCGCTGGTGTAGCGGATCCCGCGCTTGACGCCCGACGCCGCCGAGAGGCTGAACAGCACCGTGATGACCACCACGATGATCACCTGCGCGGTCGTCCCGGTCGGCGTACCGAGGAGCACGTTGAGACCGTGGTCGATCTGGAGGGCGCCCAACCCGAGCGAGGTGGTGGTCCCGAACAGGGTCGCGAAGACCGTGAAGATGTCGATGGCCTTGCCCGCGGGGCCGTCGGCGTGGCGGCCCAGCAGTGGCCGGAAGAGGGCGCTGACCAGTCCGGGGCGCTTCTTGCGGTGGATGGAGTAACCCAGCGCCAGGCCGAAGATCGCGAAGATGACCCAGGCGTGCAGGCCCCAGTCGTGGAAGGAGTACTGCAGGGCCAGCACGGCCGCCTCGGGCGTTCCCGGCTCGGCCAGGTCGTGGGGCGGGGCGGCGAAGTGGGAGATGGGCTGGGCGACGCCGTAGGAGACCAGGCCGATGCCCATGACCGCGCACATGATCATCGCGATCCAGGTGTGCGTGCGGAACTCTGGCCGGTCGTCGTCGGCCCCCAGCCGGATGCGCCCGTAACGGCCGAGCGCCAGCCAGATCAGGAGCACCAGCAGGAACAGGGGGAGCACGAGGTAGGCCCAGCCGAAGTTGGCGGTGACCCAGTTGATTGCGGAGTTCATCGTCGACATCTGGTGGTCCGGCGCGGCCACACCCCAGACGACGAAGAGCGAAGAGATCGCCAGGGAGGCCCAGAAGACCACCCCGACCGGTCTGTGACGGGTGGTGGTGTCATTCATGGGTGGACTCTTCTCTGGCGACGGCAAGGGCTCGGGGCGGTTTCACACCGCACGGGTTCCGGTAGGGCAGCGGGCTGTGGTCCGCGGTGGTCCGTGCGTCGAAGTTCGGCTTCACGAACAGGCCTTCCTTTCGAAGGTCGAGGTGCGTACTGATGTCTGTTTCAGGTACGTGTGTCCGGTATCTCGCCTTTCGTGCGGTCCGGGAGGCCATGCATGACAGAGCGCCGGTCGTGTGGATGACGACCGGCGCCGGGTTCGTGAAGGGGTGGACGGCGCCGAGGGGAACTCCGCAGAGCGGAATCGGGCAAGGCAGTGTCTTGACGCCCGCGTGGTACCGGGCCAGCTCGCCACGACCGGATCTCGCAGTGGTCGGTGGCGGCCGAACGCCGGAGAGCTCGTACGCGAATGAGGCCGATTCGTCCTTGCAGAGGGCGGGCGCCTGTGGCGGTCTCCGGGCTGCGCCCGTACGGCCAAGGCGGCGCTGACCATGGACTCTACCTGCTCAGAGACCCTGATGACGTGCCGTCCCGTTTCGATGGCCGTCCCGGCCGGCGGAGTCGCCGCACGTCTGTCCCTCGATGAGCCCTCCGGTCCAGGAGCAACCACTGGATCACCCGGGGAGTATCGGCTCGGGGAGTCCGAGGGGTGCCTGGGTGGTAGAGAAGAAATCTGTTAATGAAGCGCTTACTTTAGTTTCATAGGGCCATAGGATGCCTGCGAAGCCGAAGGGTTCATGTTGGATGTCAAAAATATGCAGGTCAAGGCAGTTAACAGGGCTTGCGGTGAGACTCTCGCCTGCTGGCGTGGGGAGTGTCCGGGGGTTTGTCTCGGAAAAAATTATGCGGTTAAGCTTGTGTAAGTTCTTATCTGCTTTTAACGTTGCTCGGGACGCGTCAACGTCAGTGAAACCCGACAGGAAATGAGAAGTCCCATGCCACGATCGCATCCGCGAACCATGGCTTTCGCGGTCCTGACCGCGATGGCCATCGCGGTACCCCCCGCCGTGGCCTCGGCCTCCAACTCGGAGGAGGCCGATACGGCGGCTCAGGGCATCCATGTCTCCGATGGCCGTCTCGTCGAGAGCGACGGCAGCGACCTGGTGTTGCGTGGTATCAACCACGGTCACGCCTGGTACCCCGAGGAGGTGTCCTCGTTCGAGGGGATCGCGTCCACGGGAGCGAACTCCGTGCGAGTGGTGCTCTCCAGCGGTGACCAATGGGAACGGAACGATCCCTCCGACGTCACCGATGTGGTGGAGCGCTGTGACGCCAACCAACTCGTGTGCATGCTCGAAGTGCACGACACAACCGGCTACGGCGACACCGCGGACGCCCCCGACGCGGTCTCGCTCGACGAGGCGGTCGACTACTGGGAGGAGCTGTACCCGACTCTGGCCGGGACCGAGGACCGTGTGATCGTCAACATCGGCAACGAGCCCTTTGGTAACGACCGGGCCTCCGAGTGGGCCGACGACACCGCTGCAGCGATCGAGCGACTCCGCGACATCGGATACGAGCACACCATCGTCGCCGACGCCCCCAACTGGGGACAGGACTGGTCGGACACCATGCGTGAAGAGGCGCCCGAGGTGGCCGAGGCGGATCCGGACGGGAACACCGTCTTCTCCGTGCACATGTACGAGGTCTACGGCGAAGCCGATGCGGTGACCTCCTACCTGGAGGACTTCGTGGACGCGGGGTTGCCCCTGATCGTCGGCGAGTTCGGTGACCAGCACTACGGCGAAGACGTCAACGAGGATGCCATCCTGGCCGAGAGCCAGCGCCTGGGGATCGGTTGGCTCGGCTGGTCCTGGAGCGGGAACGGCGACGGGGTCGAGTACCTCGACCTGGTGAACGACTTCGACGCCTCCTCGCCCACCGCCTGGGGTGAGCGGCTGATCGACGGCCCCGACGGCATCCGCGAGACGTCAGAAGCGGCTTCGGTGTTCCAGGACTGATACGTAGTACCCACTGACGCACGGTGTTCGAGTCGTACCGTGTTCAAGCCCTCCGGCCGGTGTGCGGGTCCCAACCGCATGCCGGCCGGAGGTGTTCTCGTGATGAACCGGGCCACGGCATGTGGCCGCACCCAGGGCGAAGCGGTGCATGGAACCTTGGGGAGACGGTGTGAGTAGGCTCTGGGTGGTACACGGGAGGGTCATGTCCAGAATCACGATCGCCGACATCGCCCGACAGGCGGGCGTCTCCACAGGGGCGGTGTCCTACGCGCTCAACAACCGGCCCGGGGTCTCCGAAAGGACCAGGGCCAGAATCCTCTCGGTGGCGGCCGAACTAGGCTGGCATCCCAGTTCTGCGGCCCGGTCCCTCTCGGGTGAACGCACCGAGACGGTCGGGCTTGTACTCGCAAGGGACCCCGGCATGCTCGGTGTGGAATCCTTCTACATGCAATTCCTCGCCGGCATCGAGTCCGAGCTCAGCAAGCGCTCCTACGCCCTGATGCTCCAGGTCGTGCCCGACCTCGACACGGAGATCAGCACCTACGAGTCCTGGCGGGCCGCACGACGGGTGGATGGTGTCATCATCGTGGATCCCCGCGACGAGGACCCCAGGCTCGGACTGTTCGTGGGTGAGTCCGCCCTGCCGGCTGTGGTCGTGGGTGACACGTCCCTGGCCCGCGGGATCACCAACATCTGGACGGATGACGCGGCGGCGGTGCGCGAATCCGTGCGTTACCTGTTCGCCATGGGGCACCGTCACATCGCGCGTGTGGGTGGTGTGGAGAGTTTCGGGCACACGCTGATCCGGGACCGTGCTTTCGAGGACGAGGTCGGCGCTCTCGGTGCGCAGGGGGTCATCTGCCGGACCGACTACACGGCAGTGCAGGGCGCGAGCGCGACCCGCACTCTGCTGACGAACAGCGAATGGCCCTCCGCGATCATCTACGACAACGACATCATGGCCGTGGCGGGCCTCGGGGTGGCGAGCGAGATGGGGATGCGCGTGCCGCAGGAGGTGTCGATGATCGCCTGGGACGACTCACCCCTGTGCGAGGCCACGTTTCCACGGCTCTCGGCCCTCAGTCATGACGTGACCAGGTACGGGGCACATGTGGCCCGTCGACTGTTCGATCGCATCGAAGGGGCCGCGCCCGGGAGCTTTCTGGACTCGACGCCCCGACTGCGGACCAGGGGAACGATCGCCCGACGTGTGACCGACCAGTAGTTCGTCGGTCGCCACAGCGCCTCCCCCGGTTCGCCGCGGCCACCGTTCCGTACCCGTGCCTCGACCCATCAACGGCGTGTGGATTTCACTGTTTTGTTACACATGACGCCTGTACTTAATTTAACTTAAGCGCTTCACTAGTCCTTAGCTAAAGCAGTGTGACGCCGGTTACTGGTGCGCTAGGTGCGCCGGGGAGATGGAGCGCTCATGGTGAGGACAAGGAAGGCTGCCGTGGTGGTGGCGGCCGCTGCTGTGGTGGCGGTCGGCTGTTCCCCCGATGACGGGGGTGAGGGAGGTCTGTCGGGAACGATCACGGTTCTGACGAACCGGACCGACGTGGTCGACACCAGGTTTCAGGAGTACGTCCAGGAGTTCCAGCGGACATACCCCGACATCGATGTGGAGTTCGAACCGCTCACCGATTACGAGGGTGATCTCCAGGTCCGGCTCAACACGAACGACTACGGCGATGTCCTCCTGATCCCCGACTCGATGACCAAGGACCAGCTCCCGCAGTTCTTCGAGCCGCTCGGTTCGGCGGAAGAGCTCGGAGAGGCCTACCGATACGTGAACGAGCAGGCCTTCGAAGGGCAGGTCTATGGTCTGGCGACCTTCGGGGTCGTGACCGGGTACGCGCTCAACCTGGACGTCTGGGCGCAAGCCGGGGTCACCGAGCCTCCCGCCACCGAGGAGGAGTTCCTCGACGCGCTGCAGGCGATCGAGGCCGAGACGGACGCGATCCCGTACTACACCAACTACGCGGACGGCTGGCCGCTGACCCAGTGGCAGAACAACCAGGGCGCAGTGGTGGGCCCCGAATCGGTCCAGGAGCGTGTCGCCTCCGACGCGCCTTGGACCCCGGGCCAGGAGCAGTACGCGATCGACGGCCTGTTGTACGACATCGTTGATGCCGGGCTCGCCGAGCCGGACCCCACTACGACCAACTGGGAGGAATCCAAGAACCTCCTGGTGGACGGCGAGATCGGTTCCATGGTCCTCGGCTCCTGGTCGATCCCGCAGTTCCACGAGGCGGCCGAGGAAATGGGGGTGTCGCAGGAGAACGTCGGTTTCTGGCCGATGCCCTGGCAGGACGACGGGACGTTCCAGGCGGCGTCCGGCGGTGACTACAAGATCGGCATCTCGCAGCACTCCGAGAACAAGGAAGCCGCCCGGGCGTGGATCGACTGGTTCTTGACCGAATCGGACTTCGCCCAGGACGAGGGCGGTATACCGGTCGCAGTCGGGAGCGATCTCCCGGACGAACTCGTCAGCTTCGAGGAGATGGACGCAAGGCTGGTGGAGATGGCTCCCGTTCCTGAGGGAGAGGAGTCGCTCGACTCGGACATCTACAACGAGGCGGAGATCGACCTCTTCGGTGATCAGTACCGGCGGTCGCTCATCGACTCCGCGCGTGGGGCCGCAAGCGGGGACAAGGATGCCTTCTTCGCCGACCTCAACAGCCGATGGGGGGACGCTCGGGCCTCCGTGGCGGACTGACCGGACCGATCGAGCGGGGCTCCCCCCGGTCCCCGCTACAGCCAGCAGAAATGAGCGACCATGGCTGCTTTGCGTGAACGATGCAGGCCGGCCCCGCAGCCGAGTCCCCGGGTGTCGGGCTCACGCGGAACGGCGCGCCGCAGTTGGAGAGCCACGCCGTGGCTGTTCCTTCTGGTTCCCCTCGGTTTCCTGGTGCTGTTCACCTACGTTCCCGTCACCAACATGGTGTGGTACAGCTTCACATCTTGGGACGGGCTCGACCAGACCAAAGATCCCGTCGGGTTCGACAATTACGTCAAAATCTTCACCGAGCCCGAGATCTTCTCGGTGTTTCTCGTCAGTATCTACTATCTGGTGGCCGCGCTGATCCAACTCGCGCTGGCCCTGTATTTCGCGACGATCCTGAGTTTCCGTACGCGCTTCCGGAACCTCTTCAAGGGGGTCGTGTTCTTCCCTTATTTGCTCAACGGTGTGGCCATAGGCCTGATGTTCCTGTATTTTTTCCGTCCGGACGGAACGCTTGACGCCTTGGTCGCACTGGTTGGTGTGAACGATCCGCCGCATTGGTTGGGTGATCCATCCATCGCCAACTATGCTCTGGCGATGACATCTGTGTGGCGTTTCATGGGGTTGAATTTTGTCCTGTTTCTCGGGGCCATCCAGTCGATCCCGTCGGAACTCTACGAAGCAGCGGACATGGATGGGGCTACTGCGTGGCAGAAGTTTCGCTACATCATTCTCCCCGGTATCAAGCAGATCGTCGGACTGTCCATGATTCTGGCGATATCAGGAGCTTTGTCCGTCTTTGAGATACCGTTCATCATGACCGGAGGTGCCAATGAGACGTCCACCTTCGTGATCGAGACGATCAATACGGCCTTCACGTTCTCCCAGGTCGGACTCGCATCCGCCATGGCTGTCGTGTTGCTTTGCATCGTGCTGTTCATCAGTTGGGCTCAGCGCATGATTTTTCCGGAAGGCAAGAGTGATCTCGTATGAGCTCCATGGCCCCGCCGAGCGGGAGGCGAATTCGTCATGGAAAGGCTTCCTTTCGACGATCCCTCGCCTCGGCTGCCGGTCCCATCGCGACGGCACTGAAGTATGCGTCCCTTTTCGTGGCGACCGCCGTAGTGCTGATCCCGCTGATGACGCTCCTGATGGCCGCGTTCAAGACCCGGGAAGAGTACAGCACGACCGGGCCGCTCGAGCCCCCTTCGAGTTGGTTCAACTTCGACAACTTCGTCACCGCCTTCACCCGTGGAAACATGATCGAGGGGTTCATCAACACCTCGATCATTCTCGTGGTCTCCCTCGTCGGAACCATCATCATCGGGACCATGACCGCGTACGCGGTCGACCGTTTCGAGTTCCGAGGGCGGCGCCTGATCCTCGGGTTGTTCCTCGTGGCAACCCTCGTTCCGGCGGTTACGACACAGGTCGCCACGTTTCAGATCATCACTGGTCTGGGGCTGTTCAATACCCGATGGTCTGCGATCCTCCTGTTCATGGGGACGGACATCATCGCCATCTATATTTTCCTGCAATTCATGAAGGCGATCCCGAAGTCGTTGGACGAGGCGGCGATGATCGATGGTGCGAACCGTCTGACCATCTACGCCCGTGTCATATTCCCGCTCCTGAGGCCGGCGATCGCCACCGTGGTGATCGTCAAGGGGATCGCTGTCTACAACGAGTTCTACATTCCCTTCCTCTACATGCCGGCACAGGATCTCGGTGTCATTTCGACGTCCCTGTTCCGATTCCAGGGGCCATTCGGATCTCAATGGGAGGTGGTCGCGGCGGGAACCATCCTGGTGATCATCCCGACCCTGGTCGCCTTCCTCTTCCTGCAACGCCACATCTACAGCGGACTCACATCAGGAGCAGTCAAGTGACGCATCATCCCCCAGCGAAAATCCTCTCCCGCTCTGAGTTGAGCGAGGGTTGGACCCTTTCAGCCGTCAGCGGACCAGTGCCGGAGAGCATGACCATCCGTGATGTGCCCGCAAGGGTGCCCGGTTGTGTGCACACCGACCTGATGGCTGCGGGGCTCATCCCCGATCCGTTCCTGGACGACAACGAATCCTTGCTGCAGTGGATCGGCAAGTGCGACTGGGAGTACCGCACCACGTTCCGGTGGAGGCCCGGTGAGCACGACCGACACGACCTCGTATTCCACGGCCTCGACACCGTCGCCGAGATCCGCCTCAACGGCGCACTCGTGGGCAACACCGCGAACATGCACCGCACCTACCGGTTCGATGTACGCGGGGGCCTCGTTTCCGGTGAGAACGAACTCCGTGTCCGTTTCTCCTCTCCGGTGCGGTATGCCGATGCCCAGAGCCTGAGACTTGGCTACCGCCCCCAGGTCAACCACCATCCCTTCAATGCCATACGGAAGATGGCCTGCAGCTTCGGCTGGGACTGGGGTATCGATACCGCGAGCTCCGGCATCTGGCGTCCGCTGCACCTCGAGTCCTGGTCCACGGTGCGCATTGCGCAGGTCCGGCCGGTGGTCGATGTCGAGGCCGGCCTCGACCACGGGGCGTCCTCCCCGCTCGGCCGTGTCACGATCGAAGTCGACCTGGAACGAGGGATCTCGGGCGATGCGTGTGTGGATGCCGTTCTCACGGGCCACGGCTCACAGGCCGTGGAAACGGTGTCCGTCGCAGCGGGGGAGTCTTCCGCTGCGGTCACACTGGAGGTTCCGGACGTCAGGTTGTGGTGGCCGCGCAGCCACGGTGACCAGCCGCTCTACGACGTCGAGGTCAGGGTCACGACGCCCGAGGGAGAGGAGCACGACCGCTGGAACGGGCGAATCGGCTTCCGTACCGTCCGCCTCGACACGACGCCCGACGAACATGGCACGCCGTTCACTTTTGTCATCAACGGCCGTCCTGTGTGGATCCGGGGCGCGAACTGGATTCCCGACGATGCCTTCCCCCAGCGGATCACCCGGGAACGCCACGCGGACCGCATCGCCCAGGCCGAGGCCGCCAACATGAACCTCCTGCGCGTGTGGGGCGGGGGGATCTACGAGTCCGACGACTTCTACGACCTGTGTGACGAGCGCGGCATCCTCGTGTGGCAGGACTTCGCCTTCGCCTGTGCCGCCTACAGCGAGAACGAACCCCTGCGCGGTGAGGTCGAGGCCGAGGCCTGCGACAACGTGTCCCGCCTCATGAGACACCCCGCTCTGGTGCTGTGGAACGGCAGCAACGAGAACATCTGGGGCATGCGTGCGTGGGGTTTCCTCAAGCGTCTGGACGGCAAGTCGTGGGGGCTGGACTACTACGAGCGCCTGTTGCCGGCCGTCGTGGCCGAACTCGACCCGGGTCGGGAGTACACCCCTTCGAGCCCCTGGTCCGGGGATTCACCTATCGACATGGACCGTGACGCCAACGACCCCGACCATGGGTCCATGCACTCGTGGGAGGTGTGGAACAGGCAGGACTGGCCGCACTACCGTGACACCGTTCCGCGTTTCATGGCCGAGTTCGGCTGGCAGGGCCCGCCGACGTGGTCCACGCTGACCCGGGCGATCGGGGACGACCCGCTCACGCCGGAGTCCCCCGGTATGCAGACCCACCAGAAGGCCATGGAGGGCAACAACAAGCTGACCGACGGGCTCGTGTCCCACGTTCCGCTGCCGGACGACATGGACGACTGGCACTGGGCGATGTCCTGGAACCAGGCGACTGCGGTCCGTGTTGCCCTGGAGCACCTGCGTTCCTGGACACCGCGGTGCATGGGGGCTGTCGTCTGGCAGCTCAACGACTGTTGGCCCGTCACGTCGTGGGCGGCCGTGGACGGCGACGGCCGACGGAAACCTCTTTTCTACGCAATGCAGCACGCGTTCGCCGACCGTCTCTTGACGATCCAGCCGCGCGATGGGGTCGACACAGGCCTGGCCGCGGTCGTGGTCAACGACGATGACCGCTCCTGGTCCGGTGATCTCGTTCTGCGCCGTCTCGACTTCGACGGAACCGAGCTGGACACGGCCAAGGTGTCGGTCTGTGTTGCCGCCAGGGCGACCGACACCGTCGAACTGCCTGAGAACGTGGTCTCGCCCCGGAACCCCTCACGAGAGGTGGTCGCCGCGCACCTCGACGAGTCGTCCGCCGCCTGGTATTTCGTGGAGCCCCGGGAGTCCGGGCTCGAGGCAGCCGAACTGAACGTGTCGGTCTCCACGGCCGAGGACACCGCGCACGTGCACGTCACCGCAGTGAACTTGGTGCGCGACCTGGCCCTGCTGGTCGATCGTGTGCACCCGGAGGCCGTGGTGGACCGGATGATGGTCGACCTGTTGCCGGGGGAGAGCACGACCTTCCACGTCCGGATGCCGAGCGACGCGGACCCGGACATGCTGTCGGACCGGAACGTGCTGAGGTCGCTCAACGACCTGGTGACGGAGGAAGGACCTGCCCGGTGAGCGAGATGATCGATCGGGCCGCGCACCGATCCCTTCTGGAACAGGAATACCGAGCGCTCCTGCCCTTCGGTTCCCGCATCGTGCACCCGGATGGTGGTGCCGCCTACCTCGATTCCGCCGGAGCCCCGGACCTCGAGCGCCCCGTGTACACGTGGATAACCGCACGGACCGTGCACGTGTACAGCCTGGGGCTCCTCTCGGGGGCACCCGAGGCGCGCAGGATCGCCGAGGGGGCTCTCGCGGGTCTCACGGACCGTCTGCACGATCCCGTCCACGGGGGATGGTTCCACGCGGTCGGAGCTGACGGGGCGCCTTTCGTGGAGGAAGGCAAATCCGCCTACGACCACGCCTTCGTCATGCTCGCCGCATCCAGTGCGACCCGCGCCGGCCTTCCCGAAGCCCAAAGGCTGCTCCAAGAGGCGACGACCGTGTTCCTCGAACGGTTCTGGAGCTCCGAGTCCGGCCGGAGCGTCGATCACTGGGACCGGACCTGGACGCACCTCGACCCGTACCGTGGTCTCAACGCGAACATGCACGCGGTCGAGGCGATGCTCGCTGTGGCGGACACACTCGGTGAACCCGTCTGGCGCGAGCGCGCTCGCCGCGTCGTGGAGTTCGTGTCCGACCTCGCGGCTGAGCACGACGCTCGCCTCCCCGAACACTTCGACGAGAACTGGTGCGTACGACTCGACCTCAACCGCGATCACCCCGATGACCCGTTCAAACCGTTCGGCGCGACCGTCGGCCACGGGTTCGAGTGGGCCCGCCTGCTCGTGGAACTGGCCGCCGCCTCGGGGATCGATCCGGGCAAGACCCCGGTGGTTCTCTTCGACCGTGCTGTCGCGGACGGATGGCACGTCGACGGCGCACCGGGGTTCGTGTACACCACGGACTGGGAGGGGCGCCCGGTGGTGCGCGACCGCATGCACTGGGTGGCGGCGGAGGCGCTCTCAGCCGCGAGCGCACTGTACAGAGTCACCGGTGAGCCGCGTTTCGCGAAACACTACGGCACCTGGTGGGAGTACATCTGCGCCTACTTCGTGGACCGCGACCACGGCTCCTGGCATCACCAGTTGGACCCGTCCAACCGTCCGGCATCCGATGTGTGGCCCGGCAAACCCGACCTGTACCACGCTGTCCAGGCCACCCTGCTGCCACGCGCGCCGCTCACACCGTCGTTGGCCACGGCCGTGGCCGAGGGGAAGGTGATCGGATGACCGGGCACATATTGGTGATGGGCGAGGCCCTCGTCGACATCGTGCGGCATCCTGACGGGACGGAACGGGAGTACTGCGGGGGCAGCCCGGCCAACGTCGCGGTCGCTATCGGGCGGTTGGGTAGGGACTGCAGGTTCGTGACCTCTCTGGCGGAGGACCCGCGCGGGGCGAGGCTCCGGGCTTGGCTGGAAGAATCGGGCGCGCGTGTGAGCGCGTCATGCCCTGAGAACGGGCGCACGTCGACCGCAGAGGTGACTCTGGACTCCGTCGGCGGGGCCGTGTACGGGTTCGATCTGCTCTGGGACGTGGATGGGGCTGATCTGGCCGGCGCGGACACGGTGCACGTCGGTTCTGTGGGGATCACACTCTCTCCGGGGGCCGAAGCGGTACGTGACACGCTGCGCAGGGCCCGTTCTCAGGCCGTCATCAGCCTGGACCCCAACATCCGCCCGGCCCTCATGAGGGACGCGGCCTCCACCCGGGGCCGTATCGAGGAGCTCGTGGCACTCGCGGACGTGGTCAAGGTCAGTGATGAGGACCTGGCCTGGTTTCGCCCCGGGAGCGATCCCATGGAGGTCGCGCGCCAGTGGGTGGAGTGGGGGCCTGGGCTCGTCGTGGTCACGCGCGGAGGCCGGGCGGCCAGTGTCCTGCGCCCGAACGGCACGGAATTCGAGGTCGAGGGACGCCGGGTGCGGGTCGTGGACACGATCGGCGCCGGGGACACCTTCTGCGGGACACTGCTCGCCGCTCTCGACGGGATGGGTGTGCGGGGGCCCGAAGGGGACAGACGCTTGCGCGAACTCTCGGACGCCGCCGTACGCAGGGCTGTGCGTGTGGCCGCGGCAGCCGCCTCGGTCACGGTCTCGCGCGCCGGCGCCGACCCGCCGGACCGGGAAGAATTGGCCGCGGCGCTGGGGCCTGTCAGTCCTCCACCGCTTCCAGGGGGCCCGGTCGCCGGGATGACCTGGGGGTGGACGGGCGTGCGTGGAAGCTGGGCGGACCCCGCCGCACGTGAGTCCATGGACCGGCTCGCCGAACTCGCCTCGGTCAACTGGGTGGCAGTCTCCTACACGGCGCTGCAGGAGACTGCTCAGTCCACGCGGATCCGGTTCGAGCGGGAGCCGACCGTTTCCGACGAGGAAGTGCGCGAGGCGATCCGAGGCGCGCGTGAGCGCGGCTGGAAGGTCTGTCTCAAGCCCGTGGTCGACTGTGCCGACGGCACTTGGCGCGCCCACATAGGTTTCTTCGACGATCCGGTTCCTGGCGAACCCTCGTGGGAGGAGTGGTTCGACTCCTACACCCGCTTCATCGAACACCACGCCCGCATCGCAGCTGAGGAAGGCGTCGAGATGTTCTGCGTCGGATGTGAGATGGTCCGCGCGGATTCCCGCGAGGCGCAATGGCGTGAACTGGTGCGGCGGGTGCGCACGATCTACCCGGGGTTGGTGACCTACAACTGCGACAAGTACCAGGAGGACCGCCTCACCTGGTGGGATGCGGTCGACGTCATCGGCTCCTCCGGCTACTACCCCTCCGGGGCGTGGCAGGAGAATCTGGACCGGATCGAGCGGGTTGTCGCCCGTGAGAACAAGCCGTTCGTCTTTCTCGAGGCGGGCTGTCCGAGCCGTTCCGGTTCGGCCGCGCGTCCGAACGACTGGAGTCTGGTCGGTCTTCCGTCCGGTGCCGAGCAGGCTGACTACCTTGCGGAGATGTTCTCCGCGTGCGCCGAGCGTTCGTGGGTCTCCGGGTTCTTCCTCTGGGACTGGCCCGCGCGGCTGTATCCCGAAGAAGAGGCATCGCTGAACGGAGATTACTGCGTGTACGGCAAACCGGCTGCCCAGGTGGTGAGCGAGGCCTATCTCCTCCTGAGCCCGCCCCCGGAGCACGCGGGTGATGATTGCTTCGGGGCCTGAGGGCGCGGAGCGGGGATCGGGTGGGTGCGCGGGCCCGCCCGGTCCCTGGTTCTCCCACATGGACCGGACATGACTCAGGCCAGAGCCGAAGGCTCTGGCCTGAGAACGTGATGGTGGGCGATACAGGATTCGAACCTGTGACCTCTACCGTGTCAAGGTAGCGCTCTAACCAACTGAGCTAACCGCCCTCATCGGAGGGTGATGAGGAAACATGGAGCCGGAGACGGGAATCGAACCCGTGTGCAGGGATTTGCAGTCCCTTACCTAAGCCACTCGGACACTCCGGCCAGTGAAACTCGCCGGGGAACCGGTGGCCGACCCCCATGCGGGCCTCTTCGAGCGGACGACGGGATTCGAACCCGCGACCCTCACCTTGGCAAGGTGATGCTCTACCAGCTGAGCCACGTCCGCGTGCGGGAAACGCTGTGGTTTCCTGCGTCCCGACCAGGTTACACGCTCTCGTGGAGCGCTTGGACCGGTCGGTCCCGAGCGGACGACGGGATTCGAACCCGCGACCCTCACCTTGGCAAGGTGATGCTCTACCAGCTGAGCTACGTCCGCGCGGCGAGTGTTCGGGGCCTTCCGCCTGGCGGCTGTCCGCCCCGTTCGCTGCGTTTAGAACTCTAGCGGATACGTGGCCCGAGTGCGAAATCGGAGCTGTGGAGGCCCTCGTGCGGGCTCTGCCGCCCCCCGTAGGGGGTGCGCGAGGCCCACGGGCCCTGCCGGGCGGCCGTGGACCGAGGCCGGGGCGGCCCCACCGCGGCCCGCCCCGGATGCGCCGCCCGTGTCAGTTCTCCGCGTGCGCGGACGAGGGCATGTCGGGACGAGGGGGAGCGGACAGGTACTGGCCGACCCGCTCGATCACCTTGTTCATCTCGTAGGCGATCAGGCCCACGTCGCTGTCGGAGTCCGACATCAACGCCATGCAGGCGCCGTCCCCCGCGGCGGCGACGAACAGGAAGGCCTCGTCCATCTCGATGATGCTCTGACGGATGTTGCCGGCGGAGAACTGCTTGCTGGCCCCGCCCGCGAGGCTGTGCAGCCCCGAGGCGATCGCCGACAGGTGTTCGGCGGCCGAGCGGTCCAGCCCGCTCGAGGTCGCCATGAGGAGGCCGTCGGTGGACAGGACGACGGCGTGCTGGGTCCCGGGGGCGCGGGTGAGCAGGTCGTCCAGGAGCCAGCTCAGTTCTCCGCGGGTGGTGCTCGGTGGGGTCATGTCTCTCTTCGCTCTGTCCGTGGGCGGGCGTGGTGGGTCGCGCAGGGGAGCGTGCCCGGTGTGGAGGGGCATCACCGGTCGGTTTCCACTGTCCCCGCGTAAGCGTTGCCCGGATGATAGTCATTCGTAACTTATCCGCGCGCGGCCCACAACACCGCAGGGGCGGGCGATCCGGGGCACCCGCGCCCCTGACCAGTGGGGACGTTCGGGGAAAGTGGAACCGGGGCCCGCAACCGCGGCCGGTGCCGGACACGGCCCTTGCCAGGGTCGCGGTGCTGCGGGTAGGGGCGGGGGTCCCTGCCGGGCCGGGTACGCCGGCCGCAGTGGGAGGATCGTGCCCCGACCGCTTCGACCAGTGCGGACGACCGATGGAGGGCTGTGCAATGAAGGTGTGGATCGCAGGTGCGGGTTTCGGCCGCGGCGCGGTCGTGGACCAGGCCGAGGCCCGTGTGCCGGTCCTGGACCACGGCATCACGGTGGGCGACGGCGTCTTCGAGACCGTGCGGGCCACGGACGGGCGGCCCTTCGCCCTGACCCGCCACCTGAAGCGGCTCGCGCGCTCGGCCGAGGGGCTGGGCATGGCCGAGCCCGATCTCGACCTGATCGCCGACGGGGTGTCCCGCGCGGTCGCCGCCAACCCGGAACTGAACGACGCGCGTGTGCGCATCACGGTCACCGACGGCACCGGCCCGCTCGGTTCGGACCGCACGCCGGGTGAGCAGACCGCGATCGTGGCCCTGGCGCCGTTCCCGAACATCCCCGACCACTCCGACGTGGTGCTCTCCCCGTGGCCCCGCAACGAGTTCGGGGCGCTGGCCGGCCTGAAGACGACCTCCTACGCCGACAACGTGCGCGCCCTCGCGTACGCGCGCGCACGGGGAGGGAGCGAGGCGGTCTTCCCGAACGTGAGCGGGAACCTGTGCGAGGGCACGGGCAGCAACGTCTTCGTGGTCCTGGACGGTCGCCTGGTCACCCCGCCGCTGTCGGCCGGGCCCCTGGCGGGGATCACGCGTGAGTTGGTCCTGGAGTGGTACGGCGCCGAGGAGGCGGACGTGCCGATGGAGCGCCTGCCGGAGGTCACCGAGGTGTTCCTGACCTCCACGGGGCGCGACGTCCAGCCGATCCTGCACATCGACGGCCGCCAGGTCTCCGCGGAGCCGGGCCCGGTCTCGCGCAAGGCCCGTGAGGTCTTCGCGGAGCGCGCCGCCGCCGACATCGACCCCTGATCACGCCCCAGGACAAGCACAGGGGACGGTGCACGCTCGGTGCACCGTCCCCCTGAAGTGTGTTCGGGGCGACCCGGGTCAGGCCAGGTGGCGCTCGATCTCCTCGTCCAGGTCCACGTACGTGGTCTCCTGGCCGGCGGGGACGATCTCGTAGGTGCGGTGCAGAAACTCGGCCAGGGGCGACACCTGGGTGTCGAACTCGGCCTGCCCGAAGGGGGAGGACAACGCGATGCTGACGCTGCGCTCGCCGCTGTCGTCCTTGGAGGGCCACACACGGACGTCGCCCTCGCCGACGGGGCGCACGATCCCGACCGTGAGGAGCTCACGGGCGAAGATCCACTCGACGGGCTCGTCCTCGCCGGTGTGGAAAGCCACGCGGATCGCGTAGGGGTCGCCGGCGCTGTAGTCGAGCCGCGCGACCAACGGGACCGAGGTGCGCTCGGGGACGACGAGCCGCAGGCCCAGCTCGGCGGTGGCGGTGGTGTCGCTACTGTTCATGTTCGCCAAACCTCTTCTTGTCCGGCCCTGCTGTGCGGCGCGGGTCGGTGGTGCCGTCTCACTGGCTCCAACGCGGTCGTCCGCGGATCATGACGTGAGTACGGAGACTTTTTCGATCGGTGGGACCGGTTCCTCGGGCCCTTTGCCCGGGCCCGTGCGCCGCAGGGCGGCTCCAGATCCTTCGTCACTGTAATGACCAGGGGAAACCAAAGATTTCCCCATATTGGGTGTCCCACGTCACGGATCGGTCATGGCGTGGGGGTCCCCGATGCGCACCATCGGAGCGTGAACCGCCTCGCGAGCGGGGGTTCGGGGGTCTCCTGACGAAGCCTTGACCCACTGCGCGACGCTCAAAGTGACCTCCATCACACATCGGGGTTCGCCCGTGCGGCCCTGGGTGGAACGAGCACCCCGAAACATGCGCTAGAGTTTTACATGTCCGACCGAGAGGGCGGACGGAGCAACAGCTCGGGGCGATTAGCTCAGTTGGCTAGAGCGCATCGTTCACACCGATGAGGTCACTGGTTCGAGTCCAGTATCGCCCACAAGCAGGGAGCCGGGTCACCGTTCGAGACGGTGGCCCGGCTTTTTTTGTGCGTGGAGCCGCCCGGGCCGGCCCGGCACATGCCCGTATGTTCCGGCCAGGGCGTGCGTGACCGGAACGCGGCGTCCGACGCGGTCCGTGCCTGTCACACGGGATCCGGGTCCGGATCGGCGTCGTTGTCCGGTTGCCTTCCTTCTTTGGCCGCCCTGCGCGCGCGACGCCTGCGCACGTACTCGTCCTTGCGGCGCTCGGCGTACTGCTCCGCACGGCGGGCCCACTTGCGGGCGGGGCGCAGGATCCGGTGGGCCCACCGGAACTCCGTGCTCAGGATGAGCAGCCCCAGCAGCAGTGCGGCGATCCCCGGTCCGGGCGTCACGAAGAAGACGACCCCGGCCAGGAGGACGACCGTCCCCACCGTGCCGACGAGGATGCGCCAGGGGAGGCGGAGGGCCGGATGGGTGTGCATCCGGCGGCGGAAGAGTCGGATCCGGGCTCGCGCCCGCCGCCAGCGCCGCCTGCGTGCCTGCAGCGCCGGTGCTCTCTCCGGTGGCGGGGGATCGTTCGGTGGGCTCGGTGACATGCGCTCACATTCGGTCGAAGCCGGTGGATGCGGTCGCGACGGCTGAGGAGAAGATCGGATGTCTGCTGATTGTCACCGATCTTCCGGCCGGGATCAATGCTCCGAGGTGTCGACCGAATCCCGTTATGACCCCATTTCACCTGCCACGGGCGTCCGTCGTCGACGGGGCGGCTGTGGACAACCGATCGGCACTCCACGGCGGAGCCGATAGCATCGAAGGGGCATGTTCTCCCCTCCAACGCCGGGGAGGGCGTGTGCCTTCCAGAGTTTCCACGTATCCCTAGGAGTTATCGTGTCCGCCGCGCCTGAGCTGCACATCACCCTCGCCGGAACCCCGCGTGCGGTGGCGGCCACGACCACCGCGGGGCAGGCGCTGGAGGCCGACGGCAAGACCGTGATCGCGGCCCTGGTCAACGGCGAACCGCGCGACCTCGCCCACGAGCTCGCCGACGGCGACACCGTCGAGCCCGTTGCGATCGAATCGGAGGAGGGGCGCGCGATCCTGCGCCACTCCACCGCGCACGTGCTCGCCCAGGCCGTCCAGGAGCTGTTCCCCGAGGCCAAGCTCGGCATCGGCCCGCCCGTCGAGAACGGCTTCTACTACGACTTCGACGTCGCCGAACCGTTCACCCCCGCCGATCTCAAGGCCATCGAGAAGAAGATGCAGCAGATCGTCAAGCAGGGGCAGCGCTTCGACCGGCGCGAGGTCTCCGACGACGACGCCCGGGCCGAGCTGGCCACCGAGCCGTACAAGCTCGAGCTCATCGGCCTCAAGGGCGGTGCCGCGGAGGCGGCCGAGGGCGCGTCCGCCGAGGTCGGCGCCGGCGAGCTGACCATCTACGACAACATCCACCCCCGCACCGGCGAACAGTGCTGGAAGGACCTCTGCCGCGGGCCGCACGTGCCCACGACCAAGTCCATCCCGGCCTTCAAGCTCATGCGCACCGCCGCCGCCTACTGGCGCGGCAAGGAGACCAACCCCCAGCTCCAGCGCGTCTACGGCACCGCGTGGGAGGACAAGGACGCGCTCAAGGCCTACCTGGCCTTCCTCGAGGAGGCCGAGAAGCGCGACCACCGCAAGCTCGGCTCCGAGCTCGACCTGTTCTCCATCCCCGACGAGATCGGGTCCGGCCTGGCGGTCTTCCACCCCAAGGGCGGCGTCATCCGCCGGGTCATGGAGGACTACTCCCGCAAGCGGCACGAGGAGGGGGGCTACGAGTTCGTCTACACCCCCCACGCCACCAAGAGCGCGCTGTTCGAGAAGTCGGGGCATCTGGACTGGTACGCCGACGGCATGTACCCGCCCATGCAGCTCGACGGCGGGCAGGACTACTACCTCAAGCCGATGAACTGCCCGATGCACCACCTGATCTTCGACGCGCGCGGGCGCTCCTACCGTGAGCTGCCGCTGCGCCTGTTCGAGTTCGGCACCGTGTACCGGTACGAGAAGTCGGGTGTGGTGCACGGTCTGACCCGCGCCCGCGGTTTCACCCAGGACGACTCGCACATCTACTGCACCCGCGAGCAGATGGCCGACGAGCTCGACTCCCTGCTCACCTTCGTGCTCGACCTGCTGCGCGACTACGGCCTCGACGACTTCTACCTCGAGCTGTCCACCAAGGACCCGGAGAAGTTCGTCGGCAGCGACGAGA
The DNA here is from genome assembly GCF_014892575.1 of Nocardiopsis coralli. Classification (GTDB taxonomy): domain Bacteria; phylum Actinomycetota; class Actinomycetes; order Streptosporangiales; family Streptosporangiaceae; genus Nocardiopsis; species Nocardiopsis coralli. The sequence continues at coordinate 91,582 of NZ_JADBGI010000007.1, forward strand.
TCTGGGAGGAGTCCACCCGGGTCCTGCGCCAGGCAGCCGACAAGCAGGGTCTGGACCTGGTCATGGACCCGGGCGGGGCCGCCTTCTACGGCCCGAAGGTCTCGGTGCAGGCCAAGGACGCCATCGGCCGTACCTGGCAGATGTCCACGATCCAGGTCGACTTCAACATGCCCGAACGCTTCGACCTGGAGTACACCGCCGCCGACGGCAGCCGTCAGCGCCCGGTGGTGATCCACCGCGCCCTGTTCGGCTCCATCGAGCGCTTCTTCGCGGTGCTGCTGGAGCACTACGCGGGTGCGTTCCCGGCATGGCTGGCCCCGGTGCAGGCGGTCGGTATCCCGATCGCCGACGAGCACGTGCCCTACCTCCAGGAGGTCCAGGCCAAGCTGCGCGCCGAGGGTATCCGGGTGGAGGTCGACGCCGGCGACGACCGTATGCAGAAGAAGATCCGCAACGCCCAGAAGCAGAAGGTGCCGTTCATGGTTCTGGCCGGTGACGACGACGTCGCCAAGGGCGCGGTGTCCTTCCGTTACCGCGACGGGTCGCAGAACAACGGGGTCCCGGTCGACGAGGCCGTGGCCGAGATCGTGGCGGCGGTGCGCGAACACCGCTGATCCGCCGGAACACATGAGTACGGGGCGTCCACCACGGCCGGGTGGGCGCCCCGCGTCTGTTCGGGGAGGGGGTGCGAGGAGCTTACTTCTTCGCCTTGGAGTCGCCCTCGTCGTCACCGAACAGGTCCGCGCGGGAGATGCGTGCGGTGGCGTTGGGGTCGGGGGTCTGCTCCTGCTCCTCGTCGTCGCGGAACAGGTCATCACGGGAGATGCGATGCGTCGCGTTGGGGTCACTCATGAGCTCGTACTCCTTGTGGATCGGGGCATGCCGGATCCTATCGCTCCCTTCGGACACCGGGGGCGTGGCGGTTCACCGCCCGGTACCGGGGCCCGGTCAGTGTCCGGTACACCGTTCCCAGGTCTGGCGGGGGATGTGTTCCAGCAGGTCGATGAGGTAGTCGGCGGCGAGGAGGGCACGTTCGGGGTCGAGCTGCATCGGTGCCCAGGTGAGTACGTAACCGCCGGTGAAGCGCACGGGCAGCGAGCGCGAACGGGGATCGGCCAGCAGCCAGGCCGTCAGGTCGCCGTCCAGCACCGAGCGGGCGAAGTCCGAGTCGCCGCCGCTGGTGTCGAAGGCCGTTCCGAATGGGGCGCCCTCAGCGGCCCCCGGGTGCGGTGCCCGGCGCCGGATCTCCAGGTCGGTGCCCACGCCGGGGGTCCGCACCGCCACCACGCGGTGGACGTGCTCGGCGTGGCCGGTGCCCCGCTCCGTGGTGACCGCGACCGTCTGCACGTGTTCGAAGGCCGTCACCCGGTACAGCCCCCACGAGCCGGTGAGCACGTGCTGGTGGCGGGATCTTCGTACCCCCGGCTCGGTCGGGACCACGGCATCTCCGAGGGGAGCGGGGTGCCGGTCGGTGTAGGTCCACCCGTTGTCGCGGGCCCAGGCGCGTAACTCGCCGACCCGGTCCTTGCCGAAGTGCGCGGCGACCGTGATCGCACCCACGGTGACCACGACCACGACCAGCGCGATCGTCGGCAGGACGCCTTCCATGCGTACTCCTGCTGCTGGGGAGCGGCGGGGGCGCGGGGGACCCCTCGGGGGTTGCGGGCCCGTGGGGACAGGGGACCCGGATCGGCCTTCACGTCCATTCTGTTCCGGTCAGGGCCGGTTGTCACTACTCGGACGTGGCCGGATGGGGACGCTGCGTGGCCGGTGGTGCCCCTGGGGTCAGGTGCACTCCGAGTAATCGGTACTGAACCCGGGCGCCGCGGTGTCGTAACAGAGCCCGACCGGGGGAGCGGCGGCCGTCTGCGCGTCGTGGCCGCTCTCGTGGGCGACGAGGAGGCCGGATCCGGGCGCACCGTCGAAGGTCAGGGTCAGGGTGCGCACGTCGGTGCCGTCGCCGGCGCCCTCCGGACCGAGCTCGAACCCGCTCGGGGCGATCTCCCCGTCGGGGGTGGCCACGGCGAACTGGTCCGGGTCGTCGGCGAAGCCGTGGTGGACCTCCTGGACCAGGCCCCGGAACTCCAGGGCGCCGCCCTCGGCGGTGGGCGGATCCAGCACGACGACCGCGTGGTCGGGCGGTTGCGCCGAGTCGAAGGTGATGTGCGCGGCCCCGTCGGCGACCTCGTCCGACCACGGGTCCAGCTGCGCGTCGAGGAGGGCGGTGACGTCGGTGGAGGCCTCGCTGCGCTGTCCCATGTGGGTGGCCTCGTTGGTCGCCCCGGGCGGGGGCCAGGGGTCTGACCCGCCCGCGTCGCCGCCATCGCCTTCGGTGCCGGAGGCCGCCTCGCCGTCGCCGCCCCCGTCGGCCGCACCGCCTGCCTCGGAGAGCCCGCTTCCGGACCCGCCGGTGACCGCCGGTTCCACCCGCGGCCACAGGACCACACCCCCGGCGACCAGGGCGAGGGCGGCTGCCGCAGCGATCCAGGAGAGCGGCCGCGACCGGCGCGGGGGCAGCTCGACGCGGGTCGGCGCGACCTGCCACCCCTGCCCGACGATCCGGGTGGCGATGGCGGTCGGTTCCTCGTCCGGTGCTGCCGAACCCAGCGCCCGCAGCGCCTGCTCCGGGGTGGGACGGCGCGCCGGGTCCCGTTCGAGCGCGGCCCGCACCAGCGGCAGCAGATCCGCGGGAACACCGTCCAGGTCGGGGGAGCCGCTGAGGATGCGCTGCGCCAGCACCTGGGCGCTGCCGCTGCCGAACGGGTTGCGGCCGGTGGCGGCGAAGGCCACGAGCCCGCCCCAGGCGAAGACGTCGGAGGCCACCGAGACGGGGGAGCCCCCGTAGCGTTCGGGCGCCACCCACCCGGGTGTGCCGAGCATCCCGCCGGTGCGTGTGAGGGCGGTGCCGTCCAGCGCGCGGGCGATGCCGAAGTCCAGCACCTTGGGCCCGTCACCGGAGACCACGACGTTGCCGGGCTTGAGGTCGCGGTGCACGATCCCGGCGCCGTGGATGTCGACCAGGGCCGAGGCCATCCCGGCGGCGAGCCCGGTCAGCGTGGTTCCGGCGAGCGGGGTCGAGCCGGCGTGCGCGCGCAGGGTCGGGCCGGTCACGTACTCGGTCGCCAGCCAGGGGGTCGCGGCCTCGGCGTCGGCGCCGCGGAACCGGGGTACGAAGGGGCTGTCCACCCGCCGCACGAGGTCGACCTCGCGGGCGAAGCGGGCCCGGAACTCCCGGTCGGCGGCGAACTCCGGGTGCACGACCTTGACGGCGGAGTACCCGTCGCGGCCGTGCCGGGCCAGGTACACCGTGCCCATGCCGCCGGACCCGACGCGGCCCAGGAGCCGGTGCGGTCCCACCTTGCGGGGATCGGCCTCGCCCAACGGGCGCGGGCCGCCCGGGGCGGCGGCGTCAGGAGCCATCCTGCCCCTCCCAACCCGGCTGCTCGAACCCTTCGACCGCGCAGTCGTACCAGGGCACCTGCATGGGCGGGGGCACGTCGCCCCAGTCCGGTTCGGCGGTGTCGTAACAGATCGGGTGGGCCTGCTGCATCGGGCTCTCCGGGTAGGCCTCGCCGGTGGTCGAGGCCGGCAGCCCGTAGGAGAGCACACCCCGGTCCGGCACGCCCTCGAAGGTGACCTCGAAGTCCTGGACCGGTTCGTCGGCTGTCACGGTGACCAGGGGCTCGTCCTCGACGGCGGCGTGTTCGACGCGGGACCCCTCCGCCCAGTAGTCGTCGACCACGGGGGAGTCCTCGTCCGGCAGGAGGATCTCCAGTTCCTGGCCGTGCAGCGTGTAGTCGCCCTCCTCCGGGCCGTACTGGGCGGTGCCCGTCATGCGCAGGTCCTCGCCCTCGCGCTCGACGCCGGTCATGGTGATCGCCACGACGAGGTCGGCGTCCTGGAGGGGATACAGGCCGGAGGGGTCCGGTTCGAGCGGTTCCTTGGTGCCGTGCACGGCGAGGGTGTCGTGGCCGCTGGGCAACACACCCAGCGCCGTGTAGGGCTCGCCGCCCGTGGTGTCGGCGAGCAGGTCGGGGCCGCCTGCGCTGTCGTCGGTCAGGTCCGCCGCGGCCCCGCCGTCGTCATGGCCGTCCGCGGCGCCCTCCTGTGCGGCGCCGTCGCCCTCCCCGCCGGTGTTCTGTGTCCCGAGGAACCATCCCCCGCCCGCCACAAGGAGTACGGCCGCTGCGGCCGCGGACCACACCAGCAGGCGGTTGCGGCGTTCCGACCTGGGCCGGTGGCGCGGGGCGGTGCTCCACGCGGAGGTGTCGGTGACGGTCGAGTCGGGCACGTGCCAGACCCGCGCCAGGACCTCGGGCAGGCGCGCGGCCGCCTCCTCCGGCGTGGCCGTACCCAGCGCACCCGCGGCGAGGTCCCCCGGGGCCGGGCGCCGCGCGGGGTCCTTGTCCAGCGCGGCCCGCACCAACGGAACGAGCTCGCCGGGCACACCCGACAGGTCCGGTTCGGCGTGCGCGGTGCGGTGCAGCATCACCTCGGGCTCGCCCGAACCGAAGGGGTTGCGGCCCGTCGCCGCGAAGACCGTCAGCGCACCCCAGGCGAAGACGTCGGCGGCGGGGCCGGGCTCCTCACCGCGCTGCAGTTCGGGTGCGATCCACCCCGGGGTGCCCACGGCCGTGCCCGTGCGCGTGAGCGCGGTGGCGTCGAGGGCGCGGGCGATGCCGAAGTCCAGCACCCGCGGACCCTCGGGGGAGAGCACGATGTTGGCCGGTTTGAGGTCGCGGTGCACGATCCCCAGGCCGTGCACGTCCCGCAGGGCCTCGGCGACGGCCGCGGCGAGCGCGCGCACCATCGGTTCCGGCAGCGGGCCGTGCTCCCGGACCGCCGCGTGCAGGGTGGCGCCCGGAACGTACTCGGTGGCCAGCCACGGCACCGCCGCCGAGGTGTCGGAGCTCAGGTGCGCGGGCGCGAACGGGGTACGGACCCGCCGGACGAGCTCGACCTCGCGGGCGAAGCGGGCCCGGAAGTCCGGGTCGTCGGCCAGCGAACGGTGCACGGTCTTGACGGCGGCGGGCCGGTCCTCCCGGTCGACGCCGGCGTAGACCACGCCCATGCCGCCCGAACCGAGCCTCCTCACCAGCCGGAACGGGCCCATGGTGCCCGGATCGGTGTCGGTCAGGGGCTCGGTTCCGGGAGGGTTCTGGGAGGTGTTGTCCATGAGGGGCCTGTCGCCGGGGGTGGGATCGGTGCGGACCCACTATGCCAACCCCGCGACCGCAACGGGTGGCCGGGAGCGGCCTTGACCGCACCCGGCCACCCCCACCGCCCGGGCGCCGACCCCGTCCACTCGGGTCGGGCCCCGGGTCAGGCGGGCAGGTTCAGCTCGCGGGCGATGAGCATCTTCTGCACCTCGCTCGTGCCCTCGCCGATCTCCAGGATCTTCGCGTCCCGGTAGAACCGCCCGACCGGGTAATCGATCATGAACCCGTACCCGCCGAAGACCTGCGTGGCGTCGCGGGCGTTGTCCATGGCGGCGTTGGAGGCCACCAGCTTGGCGATGGCCGCCTCCTTCTTGAACGGCTCGCCGGCCAGCATCCGCGAGGCCGCGTCGTAGTAGGCCAGGCGCGCGGTGTGCGTGCGCGACTCCATCTCGGCGATCTTGAACTGGATCGCCTGGTACTCGCCGATGTGGTGCCCGAACGCCTCGCGCTCGTGTGCGTAGCGCACGCTCTCGTCAACGCACCCCTGAGCCAGCCCCACCGACAGCGCGGCGATCGCGATCCGGCCCTCGTCGAGGATCCGCAGGAACTGGGCGTACCCGCGCCCGCGCTCGCCGACCAGGTTGGCCTCGGGCACACGGCAGTCCTCGAAGACCAGCTCGTTGGTGTCGGAGGCGTTCCACCCGACCTTGGAGTACTTCTGCCCGATCGTGAACCCGGGAGTGCCCGCCGGCACCAGGATCGAGGAGATCTCCGGGCGCCCGTCCGAGCGCCGCCCCGTCACCGCGGTCACCGTCACCAGTGAGGTGACGTCGGTCCCGGAGTTGGTGATGAACGACTTCGTGCCGTTGATGACCCACTCGCCGTTCTCCAGGTGCGCGGTGGTGCGCGTGGCCCCCGCGTCGGAGCCGCCGTCGGGCTCGGTCAGCCCGAACGCGCCCAGCGCCCGCCCGGAGCACAGGTCCGGGAGGTAGGTCTTCTTCTGCTCGGCGGTCCCGAACCGGTGGATCGGCATGGCCCCGAGCGAGACCCCCGCCTCCAGGGTGATGGCCACCGAGGAATCGACCCGGGCCAGTTCCTCCAGGGCCAGGCACAGCGCGAAGTAGTCCCCGCCCATGCCCTCGTGCTCCTCGGGGAAGGGCAGGCCGAACAGGCCCATCCGCCCCATCTTGGCGACGATGTCGTAGGGGAAGGCCGAACGCTCGTAGAAGTCGCCGATCACCGGGGCGACCTCGGTGCGGGCGAACTCCTCCACGGCGGCCCGCAGGTCGGCGTGCTCGGTGGACAGTTCGTGGCGGTTCATTGCTGCTCCTCGCTGGTGGCGGGGGTGGTGGCCTCCGACGCCTCGTGGCCGTCGGTGCTGGGTGTGACGGTGACCAGGACCGCGTCCATGGGCACCGGTGTTCCGGGGGAGACCGCCACGGCGGTGACGGTCCCGTCGACGGGGGAGGGCACCGAGTGCTCCATCTTCATCGCCTCGACCAGGGCCAGCGCGGTGCCGGCGGTGACCTCCTGGCCGACCTCGACGGGCACGTCGAGCACGGTTCCGGGCATGGGGCTGCGCACGGTGCCGTCGGCGGCGGCCTCGTCCTCGCGCAGCGCCGCCGCGACGGGCTCCTCGTGCAGGGTCCAGGCCAACCCGTCGGTCCCCACCCAGCGGTGCGCGCTCGCGGGGTCGGCCGCACGGGTGAAGGTGCGGGTGCGTCCGGCGTGGGTCACGGTCAGGCGGGTGCCGTCGGCGCTGCGGCGGGCGCGGGCCCGGACCGGCGCGCCGTCGTCGACGGAGACCTCGAACCCGTCGCCGCTGTGCCGCACGCGCACCACGGACGAGTCCCGGCGCGGGGCCCGCAGCCGCCACGGCGTCCAGGAGTTCTCGCCCATGCGCCACCCGTCGGGCACCGAGAATCTGTCGGGGGAGGGCTCGCCCCCCGGTTCCAGGTCCAGTTGCAGGTCCAGCGCGACCGCGGCCTGCACGTGCTCGGGCGCCTGCTCGGGAGCGGCCTCGGGCGGGTCGGTCTCGATGAGGTCGGTGCTCAGGTCGCCCGCGACCACGCGGGGGTGGCGCAGCAGCCGGCGCAGGTACGCGGTGTTGGTGACGCACCCCAGCAGCAGGTACGAACCGAGGGCGCTGTCCATGCGGCGCAGCGCCTCGGCACGGTCCGAACCCCACGTGACGACCTTGGCGAGCATCGGGTCGAAGTCGGAGGTGACGACCGTGCCCTCGGTGATCCCGGAGTCCACGCGCACCCCTTCGCCCCGCGGTTCGGTGAGCGAGAGCACCGGGCCGCCGCTGGGCAGGAACCCGTGGTCTGCGTCCTCGGCGTAGACCCGGCACTCCACCGCGTGCCCGCGCATGGAGACCTGGTCCTGGCCGAAGTCCAACGGCTCGCCCTGCGCCACCCGCACCTGGAGTTCGACCAGGTCGATGCCGCGTACCCCGTCGACGGCCACGACCTCCTCGGTGACGGGGTGCTCGACCTGCAGCCGGGTGTTCATCTCCAGGAACGAGAAGGACACCCCGCCGCCCGGGTCGGTGTCGGCGATGAACTCGACGGTGCCGGCACCCACGTAACCGCAGGCCTTGGCGGCGGCCACGGCGGACTGGCCCATCTGGGAACGCTGGTCCGGGGTCAGGAGCGGGGACGGGGCCTCCTCCACGACCTTCTGGTGGCGCCGCTGCAGGCTGCACTCGCGTTCGCCCAGGTGCAGAACGTTGCCGTGGGTGTCGGCGAGCACCTGCACCTCGATGTGGCGCGGGCGCTGCACGAGGCGTTCCACGAGCAGGGTGTCGTCGCCGAAGGAGGCCCGGGCCTCCCGGCGTGCGGCCGCGGCGTCGGCGAGCAGGGTGTCGGGCCCGTGCACCGCCCGCATGCCCTTGCCGCCGCCCCCGGCCGAGGGTTTAAGCAGCAGCGGGTACCCGGTCTCCTCTGCCCGGCGGAGCAGGTCCGCGTCGGGCAGGGGCGCGCCGGGTTCCTCGGTGAAACCGCCCAGGACCGGCACCCCGGCGGCGGCCACCGTCTCCTTGGCGCGGATCTTGTCGCCCATCGCCTCGATCGCCTCGGCGGGCGGGCCGATCCACACCAGCCCTGCATCGGAGACCGCGCGAGCGAAGCCGGCGTTCTCCGACAGGAACCCGTACCCGGGGTGGACCATCCCGGCCCCGGCCTCCCGCGCGGCCGCGACCACGGCGTCGGCGTCGAGGTAGGAGGGCACCAGGACGGCCGTGTCGGCGGCGAGGGTGTGCGGGGCGTCGGCGTCGGCGCCGGTGTGCACCGCCACCGTGCCCATCCCCATGCGGCGCAGGGTGCGCATCACGCGCAGGGCGATCTCTCCCCGGTTGGCGACCAGCACGGTCGCGGGGGGTGTCGTGCTCATGCTGTCTCCAGTGCGGCGCTGCGAGTTCGGTTCGGTCACGGGGCTCACATCCGGAAGACGCCGTAGCCCACGGGCTCCAGCGGTGTGTGGCGGGCGGCCGACAGGGCCATGGCGAGCACGTCCCGGGTGTCGGCCGGGTCGATGACGCCGTCGTCCCACAGGCGGGCGGTCGAGTAGTAAGGGCTGCCCTGTTCCTCGTACTGGTCGCGGATGGGCGCCTTGAACCCCTCCTCGTCCTCGGCCGACCACTCCTGCCCGCGCGCCTCCAGCTGGTCGCGGCGCACGGTCGAGAGCACCGACGCCGCCTGTTCCCCGCCCATGACGGAGATGCGGGCGTTGGGCCACATCCACAGGAACCGGGGCGAGTAGGCGCGCCCGCACATGCTGTAGTTCCCGGCACCGAAGGAACCGCCGATGACCACGGTGAACTTGGGGACGCGTGCGCAGGCCACGGCGGTGACCATCTTCGCGCCGTGTTTGGCGATGCCCCCGGCCTCGTAGTCGCGCCCGACCATGAACCCGGAGATGTTCTGCAGGAACACCAGCGGGATCCCGCGCCGGTCGCACAGCTCGATGAAGTGGGCGCCCTTGAGCGCGGACTCCCCGAACAGGATCCCGTTGTTGGCGACGATCCCCACCGGGTGACCGTGCAGATGGGCGAAACCGGTCACCAGGGTGGTGCCGTACTCGGCCTTGAACTCGGTGAACTCGCTGCCGTCCACGACACGTCCGATGACCTCGCGCACGTCGTACGGGGTCCGGGTGTCGGAGGGCACCACCCCGTACAGCTCCTCCGGGTCGAGCTTCGGGGGGATCGGGGTGCGTGTCTCCCACGCCGGTGCGTCGGGCGGGCCGAGCGTGTCGGCGATGCGCCGGACCTGGTGCAGGGCGTCGGCGTCGTCGTCGGCCAGGTGGTCGGTCACCCCGGACACCCGGGAGTGCAGGTCCCCGCCGCCCAGGTCCTCGGCGCTGACGACCTCGCCGGTGGCGGCCTTCACCAGCGGGGGACCGCCCAGGAAGATCGTGCCCTGGTCCCGCACGATGACGGCCTCGTCGCTCATGGCGGGCACGTAGGCGCCGCCGGCGGTGCACGAGCCCAGGACCGCGGCGATCTGGGGGATACCCAGCTTCGACATGGTCGCCTGGTTGAAGAAGATGCGGCCGAAGTGCTCCCGGTCGGGGAAGACGTCGTCCTGCATGGGCAGGAACGCCCCGCCCGAGTCGGCGAGGTACACGCAGGGTAGCCGGTTGTGCAGAGCCACCTCCTGCGCGCGCAGGTGTTTCTTGACGGTCATCGGGTAGTAGCTGCCGCCCTTGACGGTCGCGTCGTTGGCCACGACCACGGTCGGGCGCCCGGCGACCCGGCCCACCCCGGCGATGATCCCGGCGCCGGGGGCGTCCTGGCCGTCGGCGCCGTACATGTCGTGCGCGGCCAGCGGTGCGATCTCCAGGAACGGCGAGCCGGGGTCGAGGAGGAGGTCGACACGTTCGCGCGGCAGGAGCTTGCCGCGTTCGACGTGGCGGGTGCGGGCCTTCTCGGGTCCGCCCAGGGCCGCGGTGGCGATGCGTTCGCGCAACTGCGTGGCCAGAGCGCGGTTCGCGGCGTCGTTGGCGGCGAACGCGGGCCCGGCGGTGTCGACCGCCGAACCGAGCACAGGTGCCCTGCTCATGGTGTCCTCTCGTGGAGGGGTGTTAACCGTCACTAACATCGGTGATGTTAATGACTACTAACATCGGTGTCCAGACCCTGGAGCGGTACAGGAACCCGGACGAGAGGGGACGACATGGGGAAGAGACCGGCAGGCGGGCGCCGGGCGCACATCCTGGCCGCGGCGGCGGAGCTCTTCGCCGAGCACGGCTACCGGGGCGTGACCATCGACGACCTCGGACGCGCCGTCGGCACCACCGGGCCGGCCGTCTACCGGCACTTCGCCGGGAAGGAAGCGCTCCTGGGGCAGGTCCTGGTCGACATCAGCGTGCGCCTCTCCGAACAGGGCGAGGAGCTGCTCGCCCGCGCCGAGGACCCCGACCACGCCCTCGACCTGCTCCTGCGCGGCCACATCGCCTTCTCCCTCGACGAACCCGCGCTCATCACGGTGCACGACCGCGAGCTCGGCAACCTCACCCCGCAGGACCGGGCACGCGTGCGCCGTCTGCAGCGCGGTTACGTCGAGCAGTGGGTGGGGGTCCTGGCCGACCTGCGTCCGGAGGAACCCCGCAACGCTCTGCGCGCCTCGGTGCACGCCGTCTTCGGCCTGCTCAACTCCACCCCGCACAGCCGCGGCACCGTCCGGCGCGACGCCATGGCCCGGCTGCTGTTCGCCATGGGCCGATCGGCTCTGACCGCTGGGCGGGAAGCCCCAGGGCAAAACGACACGTGACCCCTGATGCCCCCTGACATGCAGCAATAGGCTCGGGAACCGCTCCGGTCGCTTGGGTCTGCGTTGACCGGGGTCCGGGTAGGGCCGCCCGCGAGGCGTCCCGGAGCACGAGGCCGGCTCGCGGGACGCGAGCACGCGTACAAGGGGGAGGCCATTCATGGTCGACGGACCGCGCACGAACTCGAACCCGCACACCACCACGACGGCGGGCTCGCCCGCGCCCAGTGACGAGCAGTCGCTGAGCGTCGGGCGCGACGGGCCACTGGTGATGCACGACGTCTACCTGATCGAGAAGATGGCGCAGTTCAACCGCGAACGTGTGCCGGAACGCGTCGTGCACGCCAAGGGCAGCGGCGCCTACGGGACCTTCCGCGTCACCAACGACGTGAGCGCCTACACCTGCGCCGACCTGTTCCAACCCGGCCGTGAGACGCCGATGCTGGCCCGCTTCTCCACGGTCGCCGGCGAGATGGGGAGCCCGGACACCTGGCGCGACCCGCGCGGCTTCGCGCTGAAGTTCTACACCCAGGACGGCAACTACGACATGGTCGGCAACAACACGCCGGTCTTCTTCATGCGGGATCCGCAGAAGTTCCAGGACTTCATCCGTTCCCAGAAGCGCGCCCCGCAGTCCGGCCTGCGCGACAACACCATGCAGTGGGACTACTGGTCGCTCTCGCCGGAGTCCGCGCACCAGGTCACCTGGCTCATGGGCGACCGCGGCCTGCCGAAGTCGTGGCGGCACATGGACGGGTTCTCCTCGCACACCTACATGTGGATCAACGCCGAGGGCCGCAAGTACTGGGTGAAGTACCAGTTCCAGACCGACCAGGGCAACGACTTCCTCACCCAGGAGGAGGCCGAGCGCATCTCCGGCTCGGACCCGGATCACCACCGGGCCGACCTGTTCGACGCCATCGACCGCGGCGAGTACCCGAGCTGGACCCTCAAGGTTCAGCTCATGCCGGTCGAGGACGCCGAGCAGTACCGCTTCAACCCGTTCGACCTCACCAAGGTGTGGCCGCACGCCGACTACCCGCTGATCGAGGTCGGGCGCATGACGCTGGACCAGAACCCGGACAACCACTTCATCCACATCGAACAGGCCGCGTTCGAGCCCTCCAACCTGGTGCCGGGCATCGGACCGTCGCCGGACAAGATGCTGCTGGCGCGCCTGTTCTCCTACGCCGACACCCACCGCTACCGCATCGGGGTCAACTACAACGAGCTGCCCCCGAACCAGCCGCGTGTGGCGGTGCGTTCCTACTCCAAGGACGGCAGCATGCGTTCGGTGCCGCCCAACGTCGGCGCGGTCTACCACCCGAACTCCTACGGCGGGCCGGACGTGCCGCAGCAGGAGAAGGTCGACCAGGCCTCCTGGGGCGTGGAGTCCGGGGAGCTCGTGCGCCAGGCCTACACGCTGCACCGGGACGACGACGACTTCGTCCAGCCCCGCGCGCTGATCCGCGACGTCATGGACGACGCGGCCCGGTCGCGCCTGGTGAACAACGTCGTCGGGCACCTGTCCTCGGTCGACGACGACGGGGTGCTCGAGCGGGCGCTGCAGTACTGGCGCAACATCGACGCCGAGACGGGGGACCGGATCGCCGCGGGCCTCGGCCGGGGTTGACCCGGCGGACCACGCACACGGCTTGCGGGCCCGGCACCCGAGGAAGGGGTGCCGGGCCCGCGGTCGTGGGGGACGGTGGCGACGGTGGCAAGAGAAGGGACGGCCGACCACGTGGGTCGACCGCCCCTTCCCGAGCGGGGGATGTTCCCTACAGCTCGGCCTGAGCGGCGTCGGCGTCCTCGACCGGAGCCTCCTCGACGGGAGCCTCTTCCTCGACCGGGGCCTCCTCCACGGGGGCCTCCTCAGCCGGGGCCTCTTCCTCGGCCGGAGCCTCCTCGGCCGGAGCCTCCTCGACCGGGGCCTCCTCGACCGGGGCCTCCTCGACCGGAGCCTCCTCGACGGGAGCCTCTTCCTCGACCGGGGCCTCCTCCACGGGGGCCTCCTCAGCCGGGGCCTCTTCCTCGGCCGGAGCCTCCTCGGCCGGAGCCTCCTCGACCGGGGCCTCCTCGACCGGGGCCTCCTCGACCGGAGCCTCCTCGACGGGAGCCTCTTCCTCGACCGGGGCCTCCTCGACGGGAGCTTCCTCGGCGGGAGCTTCCTCGACGGGAGCTTCCTCGGCGGGAGCTTCCTCGACCGGGGCCTCCTCGACGGGAGCTTCCTCAGCCGGGGCTTCCTCGGCGATCGGGAGCTGCTCGAGCGGGTTGCCGGGCGCCTCTTCCTCGACAGGCGCCTCCTCGACCGGAGCCTCCTCCTCGGCGACCGGGGCCTCTTCCTCGGCGGCCTCGGCCTCCTCAGCCGGGGCCTCCTCAGCCGGGGCCTCCTCAGCCGGGGCCTCCTCCTCGACCGGAGCCTCCTCGGCGGGAGCCTCCTCGGCCGGGGCTTCCTCGGCCGGGGTCTCGGCGGACTCGGCGGCCTCGGGGTCCTCGGCGGGCGCCTGCAGGCCCAGGAACTGTTCGATCAGTTCCTGGCTGACCAGGTTCCCGTGAGGCGCCTCGATCTCCTGCGGAGCGGCGTAGGCCGCGCCGGCGCCGAAGACGCTCATTCCACCGGCCAGCATCGTCGCTGCCGCGATCTTAGTGAAAGCACGCATTGGGTGCCCCAGTTCCCTTCACTACTCGGGTAGACGCGATGAGTTATCGCGCTGTTACACAGCGTGACACAGGCGGGATCGTGCCCGGTCAACTGTGAACCCCCGGCGTGTCAAGAAGCCGTATGGCTTTCCATCGCGCCGCCATACGCCGGCAAAGTCCCCGGAACGTCTTGTGCGGGGAACGGGGGGAGCGCGGGACCCGGCCGTACATTCGGCCCCGGCGGGTACACCAGGTCCCAGCGGCCCCACACGAGCCGTTTGGGACGACGTCCCGCCCCCGACACGTTAGGAGCGGTGTACATATGTCTCGGCCTCGGATCGTGGTGGTCGGAGCTGGCTTCGGCGGCCTGCAGACGCTCCGGCACCTCGAACGCCGTATCCCCAACGGGGCGGCGGAACTCTCGCTCATCGCGCCGCACGACTACATGCTCTACAGCCCGCTGCTGCCCCAGGTGGCCTCGGGCATGCTCACACCGCAGTCGGTCGCGATGTCGGTGCACCGGCTCACCCAGGAGAGCAAGTTCATCCCCGGGCACGCCGTGGGTGTGGACACCGCCGACCGGGTCGTGGTCGTGCGCCGCCCCACCGGAGAGCTCGCACCCGTGCCCTACGACCGCCTCGTCCTGGCGCCGGGCAGTCTCACCCGCGCCTTCGACATCCCCGGCCTGACCGAGTTCGCCTACGGCAACAAGACACTCGCCGAAGCGGTCCTGCTGCGCGACCACGTGCTCGCCCAGCTCGAGCTGGCCAACGACAGCCGCGACCCGGCCGAGCGCGAGGAGCGCTGCCGCTTCGTCGTGGTCGGCGGCGGTTACACCGGGGTGGAGACCGCGGCCTCCCTCAAGCGACTGTGCGAGGAAGCGGCCATCCGCTACCCGGAGCTGCGCTCGGAGATCCGCTGGCACCTGGTGGACATCGCGCCCAAGGTGCTGCCCGAGCTCGGAGACCGGCTCGGCCGCAAGGCGCTCAGACTCCTGCGCGGCCTCGGCATCGAGGTCAAGCTCAAGGTCAGTGTCCGCGAAGTCACCCAGGACAAGGTCGTGCTCACCGACGGGCGTGTACTGCCCTGCCGCACGCTCATCTGGACCGCCGGCGTCTCGCCCAGCCCGCTCGTCGACACGCTCGACAAACCCACCCAGCGCGGCCGGCTGGAGGTCGACACCGACCTGCGTGTCCCGGGGCTGCCGGAGGTCTTCGCCCTCGGCGACGCGGCCGCCGTGCCCAACATCGCCGAGTCCAACGGGCCCTACTGCCCGCCCACCGCGCAGTACGCCACCCGCCAGGCCGACACGGCCGCGCGCAACGTCGTGGACTCCATCCTCGGGCGGCCCCTTAAGGAGTTCCGCCACAAGGACCTGGGGCTCGTCGTGGACCTGAGCGGCAAGGACGCCTTGGCGCGCATCCTCAACACGGAGATGAGCGGGCTGCCGGCACTGGCGGCCACGCGCGGTTACCACGTGCTCTCGGTGCCCTCCAACACCGCGCGGGCGCGCATCGTGGCCAACTGGGCCATCCGCGCCTTCACCGGCGGCGAGGTCTCGCGGCTCGGGTTCAACGACAACGGCCGGCCGTCGTCGTTCGCGGCCAACGAATCGGTCGAGTACCTGGACGCCGGCGGGGCCAGGTCCGAGGGGGCACGGTTGATGGACAACCTGAGGGAGCGGTACGGGGAGAGCTGAACGGACACCGGTCACGGGGCCGCAGGACGAAGGAGGGGCCGGGCCGGTCGCCGTCGCCCGCCGCGGTACCGGACCCGGGCCGGGTCAGGAACGCACGAGGCGGGCGATGGCGTCGGAGGCCTCGCGGACCTTCTCCTCGGCCTCGTCCCCTCCGTTGGCCACGGCGTGGGCCACGCAGTGCTTGAGGTGCTCGTCCAGCATGGAGAGCGCGAACGAACGCAGAGCCTTGTTCACCGCGGAGGTCTGCGTGAGGATGTCGATGCAGTACTGGTCGTCCTCGACCATGCGCTGGAGCCCGCGGATCTGTCCCTCGATGCGGCGCAACCGATTGATGTGGGCCTGCTTGTCGTCGCTGTAGCCGTGTTGTTTGGCCGCCATGGTGTCGCTTCCCTGTTGTCCCTGATCAGGTGCCATAACAATACCCCCTCAAGGTATGGAACGGCCGGGGTCCGCGCCCTTGTTCCGCAGTGTGGTCCGTCGCCGTCCGAGCGATTCTCCACCAAAACCGTCCGTAGAGGGAGTTTCTCAGACCGCCGCGCCCGTTCGCCCCTTGCGGTGCAGGGGAACCCGACCGTGCGGCCGATTGTGCAAGCTTTGGTGTGAACATGGGCACCTCGCCCGGGGCGGCCCCGGGATCATGCGGCCCGAATCCCTAGTGTCACTCTCTGTACATAATTTGCACAGAAAGTAGGGGCCATGGGATCCATGCGGACCACGACCGTACGGAGGGCAGGTGCGGCAGCGGTGGCCGCGGCACTGCTCTCCTCCGGGGCCGTCGCTGCGGGGGCGAGCTTCGGCGCGCGCGACGCCGTGGCACAGCCCGCCACACCGTACGCGACCACCACCTGGGGCGACGTCACCCTCGACGCGTCGGTCTTCGGCCAGGGCGGTGACAGCGTCGGGCAGCTCGAGGTCAGCGGCGACGGCAACGAGCAGTGGGACGTCTCCCAGGGGACCGGGGAGCTGCTCTCCTCGGCGACGGGTACGGCGACGACCAACGTGACCACCGGCCCCCAGGGCGCGCTCGCCGACAGTAACGGCGCCTTCACCGAACTCCTGCTCCCGGACGCCGATGTCCCCTGGGTGCAGCAGCTCATCAGCCAGGGCGGAAGCACGGGCGGCGGGCACCCCGTCCTGCAGGTGGCGACGTGGAACAACCGCGTGCAGTGCAACCCGCCGGCCGGGGTCGTGTTCCTGACGGCCACCACTGCACCCACCTTCCTGGGGCAGGCCGTCACCGCGCCGGCGCCGACCGGGCCGGGTGAGGAGACCACGACGCTCAACTTCCCCGCCGACTACGGCGACGGCATCAGCGACGTCGATGTCACCGTCGTCATCGACCACGACCAGGACCGACAGGACCCCTACTACGGGCACATGCGGACCGCATTCGTGGCCACGGCCCAGCCCCTGGACGCCGATGGTGAGCCGGTCGGGGACCCGGTGCAGCTCTTCGACCTGGTGCTCGGTGATGTCGAGGTGAACTGCGAAGAGCCGCAGCCCTCGCCGAGCCCGAGCCCGTCGCCGAGCCCCACGGACGTGCCCGTCCTGCCGACCGAGACCCCGAGCCCGACGCCCAGCCCGTCCCCGGACCCCTCTCCGAGCGTGTCGCCGGTCCCGGAGCCGTTGCCGACCCCGTCCCCGACACCCACACCTGTTCCGACGGAGAGCCCCACGCCGACGCCGCCGGAGTCCCCGACACCGCTCGACCCGTCACCGATCCCGAGCCCGTCGCCGACAGGGTCCCCGAGCCCGAGCCCTGACCCGACACCGACGCCCACGCCCGACCCGTCCGTGTCGCCCACGCCGCCGGAACCCACCGGCCCGCCGACCCCGCCCGAGCCCACCCAGGGCCCCGGCGACGACGGAGCGCCGCCGGCCGCGGACGACCAGCCCACGCTCCCGGTGACCGGGGCAGGCGTCGCCGGGCTCGTCCTGGCCGGGGTCTTCTCCGTGTGCGCCGCGATCGCCGCGCTCGTGTTCACGCGTAAACGTTCGGTCTGAAGCAGGTAACCGCGGGGCCGGGGCTCTTGTCCCGGCCCCGCGGCGTGCTGACGATGGCCCTATGAGCGATACCGGCGAGAACGACATCATGACCACCATCCGGGGCCTGATGGACGAGGAGCACGCCCTGCGCTCCACCCCCGAGGGGCTCGGCAACACCGAGCGCCGCCGGATGAAAGAGGTCGAGGAGGCCCTCGACCAGTGCTGGGACCTCCTGCGGCAGCGCAGGGCCCGCGCCGAGTACGGGGAGAACCCCGACGACGCGCGTGCGCGCCCGGTCTCGGAGGTGGAACGCTACTGGCAGTGACCGCGGCGGGCCTGAACCACGTGCGCTCCGCACGCGTCCACACCACTGCACGTCCGGAGCACACGAAGGGCCTCCATGCTCGCCACCCTCACCGGCCTCGGCCTGTCCGCCGCGGCCGGTCTCAACGCCTTCGTCCCCCTCCTCGTCGTCGGTTTGCTGTCCCGCTACACCGACGCCGTTCCGCTCGGAGACGCCTGGCAGTGGCTCGAACACCCCGCCACCCTCACGATCCTCACCGTCCTCCTCGCCGTCGAACTGGTCGCCGACAAGGTCCCCGCGCTCGACAGCCTCAACGACACCCTCCAGACCTTGGTGCGCCCGACCTCCGGCGGCATCACCTTCGCCGCGGGCAGCACGTCCGTCCCGGTGGATCTGCCCCCCGCCGAGGACGTGGTGGGGGAGGCCTCCGCGGCGACCGGTGCAGGCGGTGTCGGTCTGGTCTGGGTCGCGATCCTGGTCGGGGCGCTGGTGGCCCTCGCGATCCACATCGTCAAGACGCTCGTGCGCCCCGTCGCCAACACCGCCACCCTCGGCTGTGCCGCCCCCGTGCTCTCGGCCCTCGAGGACGCCGTGAGTTTCGTGACCTCGCTGCTCGCCGTGCTGCTTCCCCTGCTCGTCCTGGTCGTCCTGCCGCTCCTGGTGCTCGCCGGGGTCCTCCTGCTGCGCAGGCGCCGACGGGCCCGCGCGCTGCGGACCGACGCCGGCCCGGCACCCGGCGCACCGGGCACCGGGGGAGGGGAGAGTGGCCGATGACGCATACCGTCATCCGGTCATCGGGCCGTAAAGTTCGTGCGATGACTGAGTTGAGCTTTGACCGACGCGACATCACGCACATCGTCTGGGACTGGAACGGCACCCTCCTGGACGACAACCACGCCAACCTCGCCGCCGTCAACGCCGTCTGCGAGACCTTCGGCCGAGAGCCCGTCGAGATGGACCACTGGCGGAGCGTGTTCCGGCGTCCCCTCGTCCCCTGCTACGAGGAGCTGCTCGGCCGTACCTTCGCCGAGGGCGAGTGGAAGCGGGTCGAGGAGCTCTACCACGAGGGGTACGAGCTGCACCTGCCCACCTGCGACCTCGCCGACGGCGTGCCCGACGTGCTGCACACCTGGTCCGGCGGGGGCGGTACCCAGTCGCTGCTCTCCATGGCCGCGCACGACCACCTCGTGCCCCTGGTCACCGAGCGCGGGCTGTCCCACCACTTCACCCGCATGGACGGGCGCAAGTTCGAGACCGAGCACGACTCCAAGGCCGAGCACCTGGTCCTCCACCTGGAGAATCAGGGGATCGACCCCGCCAAGGTCGTGCTCATCGGCGACATCGACGACGACGCCCGCGCCGCACAGGAGGCCGGGGCCCAGCCGCTCCTGGTCGCCAGCGGCCTGATGTCCCGCGACCGCCTCGCCGCCACCGGCGCGCCCGTCGTGGACAGCCCCGTCGCCGCGGTGAACGCCCTGCGCGGAGTCTGACCAGGGGCGCGGGACACCCCGGTGTCCGCCGTCACATCCCCGGGCGCTAGCGTGCCGGTGTGTGTTGTCGGATGAGACTCACAACACGACACAGTCACGTCGAACGGAAGGCGCACCAATGACGGAGAGCGGCGTGCCCCGCGTGCTCTGGGAGCCGGACGAGACCCTGCTCGAGTCGGCCAACATCGTCGAGTTCGCCCGCTGGGCCGAGCGCACCAAGGGCGTGCGGGCCTTCGGAGACCGGGCGGACGCCGGAGGGGCGTTCGACTACGACGCCCTCTGGCGCTGGTCGACCACCGACATCGAGGGCTTCTGGGCGGCGATCTGGGAGTACTACGGGGTGGAGTCCGACACCCCCTACGAGCAGGTGCTCACCGAGCGGGTCATGCCCGGCGCCGAGTGGTTCCCCGGGGCCACCCTGAACTACGCGCGGCAGATCTTCGAGGGCCGCGACCCCGACGCCGTCGCGATCCGCCACGCCACGGAACTCCGGCCGCTGGCGGAGTGGACCTGGGGCGACCTGCGCCGGCGCACCGCCGCCATCGCCGCCGGTCTGCGCGAGCGCGGGGTCGGGCCGGGCGACCGGGTGGCCGCCTACCTGCCCAACCTGCCCGAGACGATCGCCGCGTTCCTGGCCACGGCCTCTCTCGGAGCGGTGTGGTCCTCCTGCTCGCCCGACTTCGGCGTGCGCAGCGTCATCGACCGGTTCGCGCAGATCGAACCCAAGGTCCTGCTCGCCGTCGACGGCTACCGCTACGGCGGCAAGGACTTCGACCGGCGCGACGTGGTGGCGCAGCTCCGCGAGGCCATGCCGACCGTCGAGCACACCGTCGTGCTCGACCACCTCCACCGCGGGGAGACCACCGAAGGCACCACCGCCTGGGCCGACCTGGAGGCCTCCGGCGCCGGCGCCGAGCTCGGGTTCACCCCCGTCGCCTTCGACCACCCCCTCTGGGTGCTCTACTCCTCCGGCACCACCGGCCTGCCCAAGGCGATCGTGCAGGGGCACGGCGGGATCCTCCTCGAACAGCTCAAGAACCTCCACCTGCACCTGGACGCCCGCCCCGACGACCGGGTGTTCTGGTACACCACCACCGGGTGGATGATGTGGAACTTCCTGGTGAGCGTCCTGCTGACCCGGGCCTCGATCGTCCTGTACGACGGCAGCCCGGCCGCGCCCGACCTCGACGGATTGTGGGACCTGGCCGCCGACGCCGGGGTGACCCTGTTCGGCACCAGCGCCGGGTACCTGTCCACGTGCATGAAGGAGGGGGTGCACCCCGCGCGCGGGCGCGACCTGTCGCGGCTGCGGGGCATCGGTTCCACCGGTTCGCCGCTGAGCCCTGAGGCGTTCGCGTGGGTGTACGAGGAGTTCGGTTCGGACCTGTGGCTGTTCTCCACCAGCGGCGGCACGGACGTGTGCAGCTGCCTGGTCGGCGGTACACCCACCCTTCCCGTGTACGAGGGCGAGATCCAGTCGCGTGCCCTGGGGATGGCCGTGGAGGCCTGGGACCCCGACGGGAACCCGCTGACCGGTGAGGTCGGCGAGCTCGTCGTGACCCGGCCTGCGCCGTCGATGCCCGTGTTCTTCTGGGGCGACGAGTCCGGGGAGCGGCTGCACGACAGTTACTTCTCCACCTACCCCGGCATCTGGCGACACGGCGACTGGATCGAGATCACCGAACGCGGGACCGCCGTCATCTACGGGCGGTCGGACTCCACCATCAACCGGGGCGGGGTGCGCATGGGCACCAGCGAGATCTACCGCGCCGTCCTGGCCCTGGACGACGTGGTCGACGCTCTGGTGGTCGACGTTCCGCAGGGTGACGGGTCCTCGAGGATCGAACTGTTCACGGTGCTGCGCGAGGGCGCCGACCTGGAGGGCGACCTGCCCAAGGAGATCGCCCGGCGCATCCGCACCGACTGCTCGCCGCGCCACGTGCCGGACCGGGTGCGCATGATCGAGGCGGTGCCGCGCACGCTCTCCGGCAAGGTCCTGGAGGTGCCGGTCAAGCGGATCCTCATGGGCGAGCCACCGGAGAAGGTCGCCAGCCGCGACTCCCTCTCCAACCCCGAGGCGCTGGACCACTTCAGCTCCCTCGCCGACGAGTGACACCGGTGCCCCGGCGCCCGCCCGGCGCCGGGGCACGGACGTGTGCATAGGCTGACGCACGTGGCTGAGAACCGATCGGGCGAAAGAGCCCCGCAGACACACGAACGGGCCCGGATCGACGGGATCGACGCCGCCCGGGCCCTGGCCGTCCTCGGGATGTTCGCGGTGCACGTCACCGTCGACTCCTTCGGGCTGCTCGACCCGGAGGGCGCGGGGCAGCCGGTGCACGACCTGGCGCGGGGGAACTCCTCCGCGCTCTTCGCGTTCCTGGCCGGGGTGTCGCTGGCGCTGATGACCGGGCGGACCCGGCCGGTCTCCGGTGACCCCCTGCGGCTGGTGGCGGTCAAGGTCGTGACCCGGGCGGTGGTCATCGGCATGCTCGGCCTGATGCTGGACGTGATGGCCGTGCCCGTGGCCGTCATCCTGACCTACTACGCCGGGTTCTTCCTGCTCGCGCTGCCGTTGGTGAAGCTGCGGGCGGGGGCGCTGGTGGCGGTGGCCGCCGGGCTCGCCGCGGTGGGGCCGCCGGTGTCGTTCCTGCTGCGGCAGGACCTGGTGGAGCCGCGTACGCCCCAGGGCGCGGTGACCTCGCTGTCGGAGTTCCTGCTCACCGGTTACTACCCGGCGATCACGTTCATGGTGTTCGTGTTCGCGGGCATGGCCGTGGGGCGCCTGGACCTCGGGGCGACCGCGACCCGGGTGCGGTTGGCGGTCACCGGCGCGGTGCTGACCGTGTTCGGGTACGCGGGCTCGTGGGTGGCGCTGCACGTCTTCGGCGGCCTGGACCGGCTCGCGGAGGCGTCGGGCTCCTCCGTCGGTTACCCGTCATCGGTGGCGGAGGACCCGCAGATGCGCGAGTTGCTGCGCGAGCAGGTGATGGAGGAGGCGCACTCGATCTCCGGGCAGGTGCCCACCGACTCGTGGTGGTGGTTGGCCGTGGGGACGCCCCACACCGGGACCCACTTCGAGATGGCCGAGGCCGTGGGGCAGGCGCTCCTGGTACTGGTGGTGTGCCTGTGGCTGGCCGAGCGCGCGCGGGTCCTGATGTACCCGTTGACCTCGGTGGGCCGCATGCCGTTGACGGTCTACACCGGGCACCTGCTCGTCATCGCCGTCGTGGTCGGCGTGCTCGGGCCGATGGACTGGCACACGCCGTGGCTGCTGGAGGGCCTGGTGCTCGGCGCCGTGGTCTTCGCGGTCGCCTGGCGCCTCCTGGTCGGGCGCGGCCCGCTGGAGGCGTTCCTGGCGATGTGCGCGGACAACATCGGCGAGATGTACCAGGAGAATCGCAGGACCCGACCGCCCGCGCCCTGACGTGCCGTCCCCGGGTTCAGTCGTCGGGGCGGTGGATGTGCGCGGAGGTGCGGTCCTGGTGGGCCAGGGAATCGGTGGTGGTGCGCGAGTTCTGGCGCATCAGGCGGCGTGCGTCGTCGGCGGCCGAGCGCGCGACCTCGGGGCTGGCGACGGGGCGCTGGGACAGCTCCGCGTCCTCGGGCAGCCCCAGTTCCATGGGCAGCCCCGCGCGGCTCACCACACGCAGCTGTGCGTCCTCCTGGGAGTGCGAGGGGCGGATGTCGCCGTCCGGGGTGCGCCAGGCCGCGAGGCGGTGGCGCAGCCACGCGTCGCCCCGGTGCTCGGGGCCGGCGGGCCACTCGGCGTGGTCGGGCCGGAAGGTGAGCGCGTGGAGCACGTCGGCCACGGTCCAGCCCGCCGAGAAGAATCGTGCGGTCTCGTTGCGCAGGAACACGAAGTCCACCCCGCGCAGCGAAGGCCCTTCGCGCCGCAGGTGTTCGCAGGCCCGGTGCACGTCGGCGGGCGTGTGCCGCGGACGGTTCAGGGGGTCGGCCTCGGGCGAGCGCAGCAGGGCGTCGTCGACGGTCACGATGACCTCGCCCCTCCGGGTGTCCCAGATGCTGATCTCGTCGCGCGCCCACCCCTGGGACTCGGTCAGGGCCGTGGCCATCTTGCGCAGGTCGACCTGCTCGTCGTCGCTGCTGATCCGGAACTCCGCCATGCCCGCCAGGGTAGTCGGCCGTGGAAAAGGGAGTGGTCCGGTATGGACCGGTCCGCCGCGGCTCAGACCCCGCGAACACGGCGTGTGCCCGGTTTGGTGGGATTTTTGTGGCGCTCTTGGACGAACGCACCACACTCTGCCGGGAAATGCGTTGGAGGAGCGTCCAACCTTGGCCGGTCCGGAGCGCACGTGTGCTGACGGCCGCCGACCCCGGCGTTAGGGTTCTGCCTGGCGCCGCCGGGGGTGTGCATCACCCCGCCGGCCCCCGAGGCCCCGCACACCGTCGACCCTGAAGGTGCCCGTGCCCAACACAGCATCCGCGCCCGAGGCGGTGACCGAACGAGGACTGAGGGCGTTCCTGTACGGACTCCCCGCCGTCGACGAGGTCGGCGCCGCGGCCCGCGCCCAGGAACTCGCCACCCGGTCGGTCAAGACCACCGCCAAGGCCCGCGCGATCGACCTCGCCGTCTCGATGGTCGACCTGACCACCCTGGAGGGCGCCGACACCCCGGGCAAGGTCCGCGCCCTGTGCGCCAAGGCCGCCCTCCCCGACCCCGAGGACCGCACGGTGCCCACCGTCGGGGCGGTGTGCGTCTACCCCGACCGCGTCGGGACCGCGGTGGAGGCCCTGCGCGGAACCGGGATCGGTGTCGCCTCCGTGGCCACCGCCTTCCCGTCCGGCCGGGCACCCCTGGAGGCCAAGCTCGCCGACACCCGCGCCGCGGTCGCCGCCGGCGCGAGCGAGATCGACATGGTCATCGACCGGGGCGCGTTCCTGTCCGGCGACCACCTGAAGGTGTACGAGGAGATCGTCGCGGTCAAGGAGGCCTGCGGCGGCGCCCACCTGAAGGTGATCCTGGAGACCGGGGAACTGGCCACGCTCGACAACGTGCGACGCGCCTCCCACCTGGCGATCCTCGCCGGCGCCGACTTCATCAAGACCTCCACCGGCAAGGTCTCGCCCGCCTCGACCCCGCCCGTCCTGCTCGTGATGCTGCAGGCCGTGCGCGACCACCACCGCGACACCGGCCGCCGTGTCGGGGTCAAACCCGCGGGCGGTATCCGCACCACCAAGGACGCCATCCGCAACCTGATCCTGGTCGACGAGATCGCCGGACCGGACTGGCTCACCCCGGACCTGTTCCGGATCGGCGCCTCCAGCCTGCTCAACGACCTGCTCATGCAGCGCACCAGGCTGGCGACCGGCGTCTACCCGGGCCCCGACCACTACACGCAGGACTGACACACGTGGCAGAGATCTTCGAGTACGCGCCCGCGCCGGAGTCCCGCTCCGTCGTGTCCCTGCGCGAGAACTACGGCCTCTTCGTCGACGGCGGGTTCGTCCCGGCCGACAGCGGCGAGACCCTGACCAGCCTGAACCCTGCCGACGAGAGCACACTCGCGACCGTCGCCGTGGCGGGCCCGGCCGACGTGGACCGCGCCGTGACCGCGGCACGCCACGCCCAGGAGAACGTGTGGGGCCCCATGAGCGGGGTCGAACGCGGCAAGTACCTGTTCCGGATCGCCCGCATCCTGCAGGAACGCTCCCGCGAGCTCGCCGTCCTGGAGTCGATGGACAACGGCAAGCCGATCAAGGAGACCCGCGACGTCGACGTGCCCCTGGTCGCGGCGCACTTCTTCTACTACGCCGGCTGGGCCGACAAGCTCCACCACGCGGGCCTGGGCACCGACCCCCGCCCGCTGGGTGTGGCCGCCCAGGTCATCCCGTGGAACTTCCCGCTGCTCATGCTCGCGTGGAAGATCGCCCCGGCCCTGGCCACCGGCAACACCGTGGTCCTCAAACCGGCCGAGACCACACCCCTGACGGCCCTGGTCTTCGCGGAGATCTGCCAGGAGGCCGACCTCCCGCCCGGCGTCGTCAACATCGTGACCGGCGCGGGCGGGACCGGCCGGGCCCTCGTGGAACACCCCGGCGTGGACAAGGTCGCCTTCACCGGTTCCACCGCCGTGGGCCGTGGCATCGCCCGCGCGATGGCCGGGACCGACAAGCGCCTGACCCTCGAACTGGGCGGCAAGGGCGCGAACATCGTCTACGACGACGCCGCCCTGGACCAGGCGGTCGAGGGCATCGTCTCGGGCATCTTCTTCAACCAGGGCCACGTGTGCTGCGCCGGGTCGCGCCTGCTCGTGCAGGAGTCGATCGCCGACGAGCTCCTGCCCCGGTTGAAGGAGCGCATGGCGCGCATCCGTGTGGGCGACCCGCTCGACAAGAACACCGACCTGGGCGCGATCAACTCCGCCGACCAGCTCCGCCGCATCCGCGAGGCCACCGACGGCGGTGAGGCCGAGGGCGCCGAACGCTGGTCCCCGGACTGCGAGCTGCCGTCGCAGGGGTACTGGTTCGCGCCCACGCTCCTGACCGGGGTCGGCCAGTCCCACCGGGTCGCCCGCGAGGAGATCTTCGGCCCGGTCCTGTCGGTGCTGACCTTCCGCACGCCCGAGGAGGCCGTGGCCAAGGCGAACAACACCCCCTACGGCCTCTCCGCCGGCGTGTGGACGGAGAAGGGCTCGCGCATGCTCTGGACCGCCGAGCGCCTGCGCGCCGGGGTGATCTGGTCCAACACGTTCAACAAGTTCGACCCGAGCAGCCCCTTCGGCGGGTACAAGGAGTCGGGTTACGGCCGCGAGGGCGGGCGGCACGGATTGGAGGCCTACCTTGGCTGAGCGGCGCACCAGCGCGAAGAAGGCGGCACGGACGGCCCCGAAGGCCCCGGCCCGCCTGGCGGTCCGCAAGACCTACAAGCTCTACCTGGGCGGGGCGTTCCCCCGTTCGGAGTCGGGCAGGAGCTACCCCGTGACTTCCGCCGACGGAGACCACTTGGCCAACGCCTCGCTCGCCTCCCGCAAGGACGCCCGTGACGCGGTGACCGCCGCCCGCAAGGCCTTCGGCGGCTGGTCCGGGCGCACCGCCTACAACCGCGGCCAGGTCCTGTACCGGGTCGCGGAGGTCATGGAGGGGCGCCGATCCCAGTTCACCGACCAGCTCGCGGCCGCCCAGGGGCTGGAGCGCTCCGAGGCCGACACCGTGGTCTCGGCCGCCATCGACCGGTGGGTGTACTACGCGGGCTGGACGGACAAGTTCGCCCAGGTCATCGGGGGTTCCAACCCGGTGGCCGGCCCCTACTACAACCACTCGTCGCCGGAACCGACCGGTGTGGTCGCGGTTTTCGCCCCGCAGGACGCCCCGCTGCTGGGGCTGACCTCGGTCCTGGCCCCGGTCGTGGCCACCGGCAACACCGCCGTGGTGGTCACCTCGGAGGAGGCCCCGCTGCCCGCCGTCGACCTGGCCGAGGTACTCGCGACCTCCGACGTCCCCGGCGGTGTGGTCAACCTGCTCACCGGGCGCGCGGGGGAGATCGGCCCGCACCTGGCCCCGCACGGCGACGTCGACGCCCTCGACCTGGCCGGGGCAGGTGAGCACGCCACCGCCTTCGAGGAGGCCGCCGCCGAGACCCTCACCCGGGTCCTGCGCCCGGGGAACGAGGCCGGCGGGGGAGAGCGGGCCTGGCTGGACCCCGATCCCGGTACCTCGCGTATGTCACCCTTCCTGGAGACCAAGACGGTCTGGCACCCGATCGGGGTGTGAGCCTCCGCGGGCGGGCGCGAAGGTGCGTCCGTCCGCACCCGAGGGAAGGAGCAGCGTGGTGACCTCGACGACCGGGACGTCGGCCGACACCGCCGCAGACCAGACCCCCGGCCTGCGCCTGGTCCGGCTGGACCACGACACCGACGAGACCCGGGCCCTGCGCGAAGCGGTGGTCCGCCAGCGGCTGGCCCCCGAACAGCGCCGCTTCGTCACCGAGGCGGTCCGGACCCTGCCCCAGGCCGACACCGACCCCGACCGGATCCCCTTCGCGGTGGTCCTCGCCGACGCCCGTCCCATCGACCGGCTCACAGCGCTGGAGACCTGCGCCGGGTTCGGCATCATCGACCTGCGCGGGCCCCTGCGCGACCTGGTCGACACACCGGAACGGGCCGCTCTGCTGCGCGCCTACTACGTCACGCCAGAATGGCAGGGCCGCGGCATCGGCACGGCGGCCTGTTCCGCACCGCTGCTCGACCCCCTGGTCGCCGGGGCCGCCCCGCGGGCCCGCGAGATCGTCCTGTGCGTCAACTACGCCAACGAGGCCGGAACACGCACCTACCTGGCCGCCGGGTTCACGCCCACCGGCCGCACGTACCACGGCGGTCCGAACGGTCCGCAGCAGGTCCTGTCCCGTCCCTTGGACACCGGGGAGCACGGCGTTCCGGGCCCCCGGAACGAACGAACGGAGAACACGCAGTGACTCGCACACCCCAGGCCGCCGCCGAGGAGGCCGCCGCCGAACTGCGCTCGCAGACCGGTGCGGACACCTACGACATCGCCCTCGTCATGGGTTCCGGGTGGGCCCCGGCCGCCGACCTGCTGGGCGACTCCGGCCACGAGCTGGCCGCCGCCGACCTGCCCGGATTCCGCCCGCCGGGGGTCGACGGGCACAGCGGCACCGTCCGCAGCATCTCCGACGGGAACCGGAACCTGCTGGCCTTCCTCGGCCGCACCCACCTCTACGAGGGCCACGGAACCGACGCCGTCGTGCACGGCGTGCGCACCGCGGTCGCGGCCGGGGCCCGCACGGTGGTGCTGACCAACGCCGCCGGCGGCATCAACCCCGCGTACCCGGTGGGGTCGCCGGTGCTCATCTCCGACCACCTCAACATGACATCGCGCTCCCCGCTGAGCGGCGCCACCTTCGTCGACATGACCGAGACCTACAGCGCCGAGCTGCGTGAGACCGCCCGCTCGGTCGCGCCCGACCTGGCCGAGGGTGTCTATGCCCAGATGCCCGGGCCGCAGTTCGAGACCCCCGCCGAGATCCGGATGCTCAGCGCGATGGGCGCCGACCTGGTCGGCATGTCCACGGTGCTGGAGGCGATCGCCGCCCGTGCCGCCGGGGCCCGGGTGCTGGGGCTGTCCCTGGTCACCAACGTCGCCGCCGGGCTGCAGGGCGCCAACCTCGACCACGAGGACGTCCTGGCCACCGGCCGCGACTCCGCCGACCGGGTCGGCCGCCTCCTGGCCGACGTCGTCGCCAAGCTCTGAGACCCGAGGAGAACGCGCCCCCGATGACCGATACCCTCGCCGCCGCCCGTGCCTGGCTCGCCCAGGACCCCGACCCCGTCACCCGTGAGGAGCTCTCCGCTCTGCTCGCGCGGGTGGAGGCGGGGGATCCCGAGGCCGTCGCCGACCTCGACGACCGCTTCGGCCACCGCCTGGAGTTCGGCACCGCCGGGCTCCGCGGGGCTCTGGGGGCCGGCCCGAACCGGATGAACCGTGTGGTGGTCATGCGGGCCGCGGCCGGTCTGGGCGCGTGGCTGGGCGGGTCCGGGCGCCACGTCGTGGTCGGCCACGACGCCCGGCACCGTTCGGACGACTTCGCCGCCGACACCGCAGCGGTCCTCACCGGTGCCGGGCACCGGGTGTCGGTCCTGCCGGGGCCGCTGCCCACCCCCGTGCTGGCCTTCGCGGTGCGCGAGCTCGGCGCGGACGCGGGTGTGATGGTCACGGCCAGCCACAACCCGCCGCAGGACAACGGGTACAAGGTCTACGTCGGGGGCGGGGGAGAGGACGCCGGGGCCCAGATCGTCGCCCCGGCCGACACCGAGATCTCCGCCGCCATCGACCGGGTCGGCCCGGTGGGCGAGCTGCCGCTGGGGTCGGAATGGACGGCCCTGGGGCCGGAGATCCTGGAGCGCTACCTGGCGGCGGTCGCGGAGCTGGCCCCGGAGGGCCCGCGCGAGGTCAGCGCCACCTACACGGCCATGCACGGCGTGGGCGGGCGAGTGTTGACCGCGGCGGTGGAGCGGGCCGGGTTCCCGCGTCCGACCGTCGTGGCCGAACAGTTCGACCCGGACCCGGACTTCCCGACGGTGGCCTTCCCCAACCCGGAGGAGCCCGGCGCCATGGACCTGGCGCTGCGGGCCGGCGAGGCCAACGGTTCGGACGTCGTGGTGGCCAACGACCCCGACGCCGACCGGCTCGCGGTGGCGGTCCCGGGGCACGGCATGCTCACCGGGGACGAGGTCGGGGGCCTGCTCGCCGAGTACGTGCTCGACCACACCTCGGGCGAGCGCGCCGTGGCCGCCTCCATCGTCTCCTCGACCCTGCTCGGGCGCATCGCCCGCGCCCGCGGGGTGCACTTCGACGAGACCCTGACCGGGTTCAAGTGGCTGGCGCGCGCGGGCGGAACCCGCAGCCGGGTCTTCTCCTACGAAGAAGCGCTGGGCTACTGCGTCGGCGGTGACGGGGGGCGCCCGGTGGCCGACAAGGACGGGATCGGCGCGGCGCTCGTGCTGCTGTCGTTGGCGGCCGCGGCACGGCAGGACGGGCGCACCCTCCTGGACCTGCTGGACGACCAGGCGCGCCGCCACGGACTCCACCTGACCGACCAGCTCTCGGTCCGGGTGGCCGATCTGTCCTTGCTCACCTGGGCCATGCGCCGACTGCGCTCGCACCCGCCGGAGGCGTTCGGCCCCTTCGCGGTCGAGGGCGTGGACGACTTCGCGGCCGGGCACGCCGGACTTCCGCCCACCGACGCTCTGCGCTTCCGCTTGGCGGGCGGCGGCCGGGTGACGCTGCGCCCCTCGGGCACCGAGCCCAAGCTCAAGGCCTACGCCGAGATCGTCCTGGAGACCGCCGGCGACGTGGGGTCGACCCGTGTGCGCGGCGCACGCATGCTCGCCGAGGTCATGGCGTCGGTCTCGACCGCGGTGCGGGACCGGTGACCGGAGCGCGCGGCGCGGTCGGTGCGCCGGTCCTCAGTCCTCCTCCTCGGCGGGTTCGACCACGGGACGGTGCACGACCTCGTCGATGACGGTGAGGGTCTGGGTGGCCGTCACCCCGGGCAGCGACTGCAGGCGGGTCAGGATCAGGTCGCGCAGCTGGTTGGTGTTGGCGACCCGGACCAGGAGCACGATGTCGGCCGAGCCCACGACGTACCAGCAGTACTCGACCTCCGGGTAGGAGGAGAGCACCTCCCGGTTGGCCCGCCAGTCGGGCTGGCTGCCGGAGATGAGCACGAGCGCGGTCACGCCCAGCCCCATCTTGGTGTGGTCGGCGACCACGGAGTACCCGCGGATCACCCCGTCGTCGGTGAGGCGTTTGATGCGGTTGTAGGCGGTGGCGCGGGAGACGTTGGCCAGTGCGGCGATCTCCGTGATGCCGGTTCGCGCGTCCTTGGCGAGCGCGCTCAGGATCGTCTGGTCGGTGCTGTCCGGACGCCGACCGTTACGACGCTGGTCGCCCATGGCCATGTGGGTGCTCCTCGTGTGCTCTTGTGCTCGCGGCGGCCCCTCACGGTCCTCATCGACGGGGGTCGGGGCCAACGAACTACCAGGGAAACGGTGGATTCGTCCATCGGGGTCTCAGGTGGCGAGACGGTGCGGGGGAACGGGGGTCGGGGGAACGGGTGCCGGGGGCGCCGGAGGGGAGGACCGACTGTACCCGGGGCGGGCCCGGCGGACTGGGTTGGGGGTTTCCCGCACGGGCGGTCCGCTACACCGCCGACCCGCGAATCGTCCTTTTTGTCTCGCCGGGAACCCCTGGAACGTGACGAGTGTTCGGCCGGGGCCCTTTCTCGCCGACGTCTGGCGAGTACGTCCTGCGGGCGGCACGTTTCCGTCCAGTGTCGGAGCGCCCCGTTTCGGGATGTACAGGTCCGTGTGTCGTTTTCGCAGGTGGCGCGTGAGTCGGGCTGGACATAAGCGAACCAGAACGCCGTCCCCGTTCGCATATGTATCAACTACGGGCGCGTATCTACCAAAAGTGTCGAATCCGGAGCAGAATCGGGGCAGGACACCGCAGAGCCCGGCCCCATCCATGCCGCACGTCCGGGGGCCACGTTGGGAGCAGCCAGAGATGCCACAGCACGCGTCCGCGGGCCGAGGATCCATCAGCGTGGACCACCTTCCCCCCGACCTCACCCGTGAGCTCTACCGGCACATGCGCACCGCCCGGGACCTCGACACCGAGGCGATTGCGCTCCAGCGCCAGGGCGTCTTCCCCGCCTACGTCTCGGTCCGTGGACAGGAGGCCGCCCAGGTCGGCAGCGCCACCGCGCTCGACCCCGACCGCGACTTCGTCTTCCCCACTTACCGCGAAATGGCCGCGGCCCAGGCCCACGGCGTCGACATGGTCGACTACATGGCCAGCCACCGCGCCCTGTGGCACGGCGGGCTCTACGACGTGGCGGCCTCCCGCTTCGGCGCCGTCAACGCCGTCGTCGGCGGGCCCGTGCCCCACGCCGTCGGCTGGGCGGTCGGCGAGCGCCTGCGCGGGGACGACGGGGTGGCCCTGGCCTA
Organism: Nocardiopsis coralli; assembly: GCF_014892575.1. Lineage (GTDB taxonomy): Bacteria > Actinomycetota > Actinomycetes > Streptosporangiales > Streptosporangiaceae > Nocardiopsis > Nocardiopsis coralli. The sequence goes on from NZ_JADBGI010000007.1 coordinate 123,119, forward strand.
CTTCGGCGACGGCGCCAGCTCCGAGGGCGACGTGCACGAGTCCATGAACTTCGCCGGCGTCTACGGCGCCCCGGTCGTCTTCTTCTGCCAGAACAACCAGTGGGCCCTGTCGGTGCCCAACGACCGCCAGGTCGCCGGGGGCTCGATCTCCGCCCGCGCCCAGGGTTACGGAATGCCCGGGGTGCTCGTCGACGGCAACGACGCCGGCGCCGTGCACGCGGCCACCGCCGAGGCCGTCGCACGCGCGCGCCGCGGTGAGGGGCCGACCCTGATCGAGGCGCTCACCTACCGCGTCGAACCCCACTCCACCTCCGACGACCCCGGCCGCTACCGGGACGGCGCCGAGACCGAACGCTGGCTCCGCCGCGATCCGGTCACCCTGCTGCGCGAGGCGATCCTGGCCGCGGGCCACGCCGACGAGAACGCCCTGGCCGAGGCCGACGCGGCCGCCCTTCAGGAGGCCCGGCGCATCCGCGACGGGGTCGCCGCAGCGCCCGAACCCGACGGGGCCGAACTGTTCACGCACGTGTTCCGGGAGTCCACCGACGAGCTGGCCCGGCAGCGCCGCACCTGGCAGGAAGAGGTCGAGCTGTGACCGAGCTGATCGAACACACCACCGGCACCGCCACCGGTCCGACCGTCGAACTGTCCATGCAGCAGGCCCTCAACCGGGCCCTGCGCACCCTGCTCGCCGAGGACGGCGACACGCTGGTCCTCGGGGAGGACGTGGGTGCGCTCGGCGGGGTCTTCCGGGTCACCGACGGCCTGCAGAAGGAGTTCGGGGCCGACCGCGTCTTCGACACACCCCTGGCCGAGTCGGCCATCATGGGCATGTCCGTGGGCCTGGCGATGAACGGCTGGAGACCCGTCCCCGAGCTGCAGTTCGACGGGTTCGCTTATCCGGCCGTCGACCAGATCGTCAACCAGGTCGCCCGGATGAACTACCGCACCCGCGGGGCCGTGCCGATGCCCATCACCCTGCGCCTGCCCTCCTTCGGCGGGATCCAGGCCCCCGAACACCACGGGGAGAGCCTGGAGGCGCTCTTCGCCCACACCCCCGGCCTCAAGGTCGCCGTCCCCTCCGACCCGGGCGAGGCCTACCGCCTGCTCCTGCAGTCCGTGCGCTGCGACGACCCGGTCGTGTTCATGGAACCCAAGGCGCGCTACTGGGACCGGCGCCCCGTCGAGCTGAGCGAACCCGCCGACCCCATCGGCACCAGCCGTGTCGTGCGCCCCGGCCGCCACGGAACGCTCATCGCCTGGGGCGCCATGGTCCACCGCTGCCTCCAGGTCGCCGAGCTGGCCGCCGAGGACGGCGTCGACCTCGAGGTCCTGGACCTGCGCTGGCTCACCCCGCTGGACACCGACGGCCTCGCCGCCTCGGTCCGCCGCACCAAGCGGGCCGTGGTCGTGCACGAGGCGCCACTGACGGCGGGGCTGGGCGCCGAGGTCGCCACACGGGTGACCGACGCCTGCTTCGGCGACCTGGCCGCCCCGGTCCAGCGCGTCACCGGGTTCGACGTTCCCTACCCGGCGGGGCCCCTGGAGCCCCAGTACCTTCCGTCCGTCGACCGTGTGCTGCTCGCGGTGCAGCGCACTCTGGAGTACTGATACCGACATGGCAGAAGAGAACGTCACCTTCCACCTCCCGGACCTGGGCGAGGGCCTGGTCGAGGCGACCGTCCTGGACTGGGAGGCCGCCGTCGGCGACGACGTCGCACGCAACGACCCGCTGGTCGAGGTGGAGACCACCAAGTCGGCCGTGGTCATCCCCTCGCCGCACGAGGGGCGCGTCGTCGAACTGCACGCCGCCCCCGACGAGGTCGTCCGGGTCGGCGCACCCCTGGTCACCTTCGCGGTGGCCGCCCCCGACCGGCCGGCCGCCGGCATCGTCGGGACCGTCCCGGAGGAGGAGAAACGCCCCCGCCGCCGTGTCCGCCTCACGCCGCCCGGAGAATGAGCCCGGGGTCCTGACGCCGCCCCGCAGAGTTCGTTCTTTCGCACCAACGGAACCCGGGAAGAATTGGACCCGTTCATCGGAAAACACGAATGAAAACCGTGCCGCGTCCGGATAGCCTCCGCTCAGGCAAACGATTGAAGGATTCATGTCTGCGAATCTCACCGACGACGTCGCAATGCGTTATGCGGATTTGCGTCCGGGGTCTCCGGCGGACGCGGTTCCGGTGCTTCTCCTGCACGGTTTCGGAACCCACTTCGAGATGAATTGGAAAGCCGCCGGGTGGGTGCAGTCCCTGGAGGCCGAGGGCCTGCGCGTCATCGGCCCGGACCTGCGCGGACACGGCGGCAGCGACAAGCCCACCGACGACGCCGCCTACCTTCCCGAGCGCTTCACCCAGGACCTCGTCGCGCTCCTGGACCGGCTGGACGTGGACCGCGTCGACGTCGTGGGGTACTCCATGGGATCCCGCCTGGCCTGGGACCTGGCCCTGCGTGCGCCCGGCCGGGTGAGGCGCCTGGTCCTCGGGGGTTTCGGTCCCAACGACGCCTTCGGCGGCACCGACCTGAACGCCCTGGGGGAGGGGGAGACCCCCTTCGACGGGGTCTTCCGCACGGTCAGCGCCCTTCCCAACAACGACGCCGCGGCCCTGGCGGCCTGCGCGCGGGGGCAGGCCGCACGTCCGTTCCGCTCCGAGCCGGCGCCCGAAGGGATCCCGTTCCTGCTGGTCGCGGGGGCCGAGGACCCCCTCGCCGCCGGTGCCGAGGAGCTCGCCCGGGACCGCGGCGGCAGCCACGTGGAGATCCCCGGGCGCGACCACGCCAACGCGGTCTCCTCGCGGGTCTTCCGCCAGGCCGTCGTGGACTTCCTCGTCCGGGACTGAACCGTCCGCAGGCCCCTGGACACAGGGGATCGCGATCCTCCCGTGCGTGCGGGCGCCCGCACGCACGCGGGGGAGAGGCATGCCCGCGCAGGGTCAGACCGGTCTGTACCGGCGCCCCACTTCGCAGGTGGGAAATCTCTGGGTGACCGAAACGCAGCCCCGTGTGGTCATGCCGGGTGGGAGGGCATTCCAGCACCGGGGAGCACCCCGCGGAGCCCTCTCCCGACCGTCCCCGACATCTTCTGCGCGGCCCGTGTGCGGGGCCCCGTGTCGCTCCGCTCTCGCCTTCATAACAACTCGGCCCGTCCGTTGGGTGGTTTTTCGACAACGGGATATTGTCCGGCAGCAGAACTCAGGTCGGTTCAGCGTGAATGTCCGGACGGCCGAGAGTGCGAAGGGGAGAGTTCCGAAGTGAAGCGTACTAACGCAACCAAGTTCGCCGCCGTTGCAGCGGCGAGCGCCCTGGCGCTGACCGCGTGTGACAACGCGGACGGCGACGGCGCCTCCGGTGACGGAGAGGGCGGAGACGCCGACACCGTGAGCGTGGGCCTCGCCTACGACGTCGGCGGCCGCGGCGACCGCTCGTTCAACGACTCGGCCTTCCGCGGGCTGGAACGCGCCGAGGAGGAGCTCGGCGTCGAGACGGCCGACTTCGAACCGGCCGACGGCGAGTCCGACGCCGACAAGGAGGACCGCCTCAGCAACATGGCGATGGAGGGCTACGACCTCGTCATCGGGGTCGGGTACGCCTACCAGGAACCCATCGAGAGCGTCGCCTCCGAGTTCCCCGACGTGAACTTCGCGATCGTCGACGAGGAGATCGAGGGCCACGACAACATCACCAGCCTGGTCTTCGCCGAGGAGCAGGCCTCCTTCCTGGCCGGCGCGGCCGCGGCGCTGACCACCGAGGAGGACCACGTCGGCTTCGTCGGCGGTGTCGAGACCCCGCTCATCAAGAAGTTCGAGGCCGGTTACATCACCGGTGTCGAACACGTCGACGACTCCGTCGACATCGAGGTCGACTACCTGAGCCAGCCGCCGGACATCAGCGGCTTCACCGACCCGGCCCAGGGCCGGGAGAGCGCCCAGGCCCAGCACGACCGCGGCGCCGACGTGATCTACCACGCCGCCGGCGCCTCCGGCAACGGTGTGCTCGAGGCCGTGGCCGACAACGACCTCACCTTCATCGGCGTCGACAGCGACCAGTACGAGAACGCCGACGACGACCAGAAGCCCTACGTGCTCACCTCCGCCATCAAGGAGGTCGACGTGGCCGTCTACGACCTCATCGAGGCCGTGGGCGAGGGCGAGCTCGAGAGCGGCATCCAGCGCTTCGACCTCTCCGACGGCGGCGTGGACTACACGCAGTCCAACGAGGAGGCCATCGAGCCCATCCAGGACGAGCTCGACGACCTCAAGCAGCAGATCATCGACGGCGAGATCGAGGTCCCGACCGCTCCGTAGGGGCGACCCCGATCGACGGAACGTGCCGCGGGCGGCCCCCGGCCCCGCGGCGTTCCGGCGAGGGCGGTACCGGCGCAGGCAGCGGAACACATTCCCACACGCCCCGCGGGTACCGCCCCCATCTTGCGTTTTTGCGGCGACGGTGTCGAAAGGCCGGGATCCGGCCCGATCCGCCGCGCTGCCGTTTCCACGAGGAGAAAGATGAGCAGCACGCCACCGGGCGGCGGGGCCGATGCGCCCCCCGCCGTCGAGCTGCACGGGATCACCAAACGATTTCCCGGCGTCGTGGCCAATCACGACATCGACATCACTGTGGCCCCCGGTACCGTGCACGCCATCGTGGGCGAGAACGGGGCCGGGAAATCCACGCTGATGAAGACCCTGTACGGAATGCACCGTCCTGACGAGGGGGAGATCCTCGTCCGCGGGACCCCCGTGCACTTCGGCTCGCCCTCCGACGCCATCAAGCAGGGCATCGGGATGGTCCACCAGCACTTCATGCTGGCCGACAACCTCACCGTGCTCGAGAACGTGGTGCTGGGGGCCGAACGCCGCCACGGCATCGGGCACAAGGCCCGCGCGCGCATCCTCGAACTCTCCGACCAGTACGGGCTCGGGATCAAACCGGACCGGCTCATGGAGGAGTTGGGCGTCGGCGACCGCCAACGCGTGGAGATCCTCAAGGTCCTCTACCGCGGCGCACAGACCATCATCCTGGACGAACCCACCGCGGTCCTGGTGCCGCAGGAGGTCGACGAGCTCTTCGACAACCTGCGCGAGCTCAAGCGCGAGGGCCTGACGGTCATCTTCATCTCGCACAAGCTCGACGAGGTCCTGTCGGTGGCCGACGAGATCACCGTGATCCGGCGCGGCACCACCGTGGCCACCGTCGACCCCGCCGCCACCTCCGCCCGCGAGCTGGCCACGCTCATGGTCGGCGGTGAACTCCCGGTTCCCGAACTGCGCGAGTCCACCGTCACCGACCACGTGGTGCTCTCCCTCGACGGCGTCACCGTGCTCTCGCCCGAGGGCCGCCCGGTCGTCGACGACGTGTCCGTGGACGTGCACCGCGGCGAGATCGTCGGGATCGCCGGCGTGGAGGGCAACGGCCAGTCCGAGCTCATCGAGGCGGTCATGGGCATGCAGACGCTCAGCGCCGGCCGTATCCACCTCGAGGACGCCGACATCACCGAGTGGTCCACGCTGCACATCCGCGAGGCCGGGGTCGGATACATCCCCGAGGACCGCCACCGCCACGGCATGCTCCTGGAGTCCCCGCTCTGGGAGAACCGGATCCTGGGACACCAGACCCGGCCCCCGAGCGTGCGCGGCCCGTGGATCGACCGGGCCGGCGCCCGCACCGACTCCGAGCGCATCGTCGAGGAGTACGACGTGCGCACCCCCGGTATCGACGTGGTCGCCGACGCGCTCTCGGGCGGCAACCAGCAGAAGTTCATCATCGGGCGTGAGATGAGCGGGCAACCCCGCTTCCTCGTGGCCGCCCACCCCACCCGCGGCGTGGACGTGGGCGCCCAATCGGCCATCTGGGAGCAGCTGCGCGAGGCCCGCGCCGCGGGTCTGGCCGTCCTGCTCATCTCGGCCGACCTGGACGAGCTCATCGGCATGTCCGACACCCTGCACGTGATCCTCCGCGGCCGCCTGGTCGCCGAGGCCGACCCCACCGGCGTCACCCCGGAACAGCTCGGCTCCGCCATGACCGGCGCCGGACTGGGCAGCGCCGACGACACGGAAGGTGGCCCCCGTGCCGACCGGACCCGCGACGACGAGGGCGAGGGCGGAGCATGACCGATAACGCTCCCCGTACCTTCGCCGCACCGGCCGTCTTCGGCCTGGCCCTGGTTCTGGGCACGGCCACGGCGGTCGTGCTCGACCTGTTCCTGCTCTGGTGGGCCGCGCTCCTGATCGGTGTCGGCGCAGCCTTCGTGCTGGTCGCCGCCACCGCAGCGCGCACCCGCGACGAGAGCCGCACCGGGGCGACCGGCGCCAAGGAGGAGGGCACGCCCCTGCACAAGGTGCTGGTCGCGCCCATGTCCCTGGTGCTGGCGCTGGCCGGTGGCCTGGCCACCGCCTGGATCCTCGACCTGCAACTCATCACCGAGGTCGCCGCCGGCCTGGGCGCGCTCGTCGGCTCCGCGCTGGCCTTCGTGCTCTTCCACCGCCTGTCGGCCATGCTCGCGCTGTCGTTCGCCGCGGTGCTGACCGCCGGCGTCATCGCGCTCACGGTCACCGGCGCCGTGCTCCAGATCAGCGGTATCGCCCCCGTGGAGACCTTCGGGCGCATGCTGGAGTTCGGCTCCCGGCCCGACAGCATGGTGCAGATCGTCAACACCGCCACCACCTACTACCTGGCGGCCGTGGCGGTGGCGATCGGCTTCAAGATGGGGCTGTTCAACATCGGCGTGGACGGCCAGTACCGGCTCGCGGCCCTGGCCGCGGCGTCGGTGGGCGGTTACATCATGCTCCCGCCGGTGATCAGCCAGATCATCATCATCGCCACCGCCGTCGCGGTCGGCGGTGTGTGGGCCGGGATCGCCGGTTACCTCAAGGTGGCCCGCGGGGTGTCCGAGGTGATCTCGACGATCATGCTCAACTCCATCGCCACCGGCATCACCGCCTACCTGCTCAGCACCGACCGCCTGGCGGTGGAGCTGAGCACCAACAACATCGGTACCCCGCCCATGCCGGAGTCGTCGTGGGTGCCGGGCATCCCCGCCGGCTTCCTCGGCTCCGACCGCGAGATCTGGGGCATGATCGTCCTGGCCGCGGTGGTCGGCTTCCTGTACTGGGCGATGCTCAACCGCACGCGGTTCGGGTTCGAGCTGCGCGCCACCGGCCAGTCCAAGACGGCGGCCGAGGCCAGCGGTGTCGACGTCAAGAAGATGGTGTTCCTGTCCATGCTCTTCTCGGGCATGGTCGCCGGGCTCGTGGGCCTGCCGCAGCTGCTGGGCCACTCCCACCACTACGCGCTCGACTTCCCCGTCGGTATCGGCTTCATCGGGATCGCCATCGCCCTGCTGGGCCGCAACCACCCGGTCGGGATCGTCTTCGCGGCGCTGCTGTGGTCCTTCCTCGACCAGGCGGCGGGGATCCTGCCCTTCGACGGCACACCGCAGGAGATCGCGGTCATCGCCCAGGCCACCATCGTGCTCACGGTCGTCGTGGTCTACGAGGTCGTGCACCGCTGGGGCCGGCGCTACCAACAGCAGCAGATCGGTAAGCAGCTCGGCCGGACCGTCGAGTCCCCCGGGGAGGCGAAGTGAGCCAGGAACTCAACGTGAAGGCGACCGCGAAGACCCCGGCACGCCCCAAGGGGTGGGCCAAGTGGCGCTTCCTCACCCTGCTCGGCGCGGTCTTCGTGTCCCTGGCGGGCCTGCGGGTCATCACCGGCCAGGACATGCTCACCGACGCCGGGACCGTGCGCACCACCCTGGTGTTCGCGGTGCCCATCGCCCTGGCAGCGCTCGGCGGTCTGTGGGCCGAACGCGCCGGCATCATCAACATCGGTCTCGAGGGCATGATGATCCTCGGGACCTGGTTCGGTGCCTACTTCGCCTGGACCACCGGCGACCCCTGGATCGGCATGCTCGCCGGCGTGGTCGCGGGCATGGCCGGCGGCCTCATCCACGCCGTGGCCACCGTGACCTTCGCGGTGGACCACATCGTCTCCGGTGTGGCCATCAACATCCTCATGCTCGGCGCGATGCGGTACCTGTCGATCCTCACCTACGAGGACGTCCCGCAGGCCGGAGCGGCGCAGTCCCCGGTCACGCCGGACTTCCCGACGCTGTCCCTGCCGGTGCTGCCCGACCTGCTCCAGCCCGTCGCGGCGAGCGGGATCTTCGTCATCGGCGACCTGGCGGCCTTCGTCGTCGGGCTGACCACGAACATGTCCGCGCTGACCCTCGTGGCGCTCCTGATGATCCCGCTGACCTACGTGCTGCTGTGGAGGACCACCTTCGGTCTGCGGCTGCGGTCGGTCGGTGAGAACCCCGACGCCGCGGAGAGCCTCGGTGTGGCCGTCTACCGCCTCAAGTACACGGCCGTCATCATCTCCGGCGGCCTGGCCGGCATGGGCGGCGCGTTCCTGTCGCTGGTGGCCTCGAACATCTACCAGGAGGGCCAGACGGGCGGCCGCGGTTACATCGGTCTGGCCGCGATGATCTTCGGCAACTGGCGCCCGGGCGGTCTGGCCATGGGCGCGGGCCTGTTCGGTTACACCGACGCCCTGCAGGTGCGCGGCGGCGGTGCGGCCATCCACGCGCTGCTCCTGCTGTTCGTGGCCGCGCTGTTGGCCTGGGCGGTGTGGCGGGCCCGCAGCTCGCTCATCGGCCGCGTCGGCGCCGTCTCGGCGGTGACCGGTGCGCTGGTCTACGCGTTCGTCTCGGCCGGGCCGCTGGCCGCGTTCTCCGGGACCCTGCTGCCGGCCTCGGGCCTGCTCCTGCTGATCGGCCTGGTGCTGGCGCTCATCGGCACACGCAACCCCGACACCCCGTGGCTCGCCACGGTCGCGGTCGGACTCGTGACGGTGGGGGCGCTGGCGTACTGGCTCGGTTCCTTTACGGCCCTGCCCACCACGGACACCACGACCGTGTTCGTGGCCGGCTCCGTGCTCGGGGTGATCGCCGCGCTGGTGTCGATGTGGGGCCACAAGGAACGTGCCACGGCGTTGGCGGTGGTGACAGCGGGAACGGCTGCGCTTCTGCTGTTCTGGTACTTCGGGACCGACTCGCTGCCACGCGAGCTGTCCACCTACAGTCCGCACATCGCGACGCTGCTGGTGCTCTCGCTGGCCTCACAGAAGCTGCGGGCACCCGCCGGCATCGGACAACAGTGGAGGGCGAGCCGCTCATGAGCCACACCCCGCACGAGGTCGACTGGGAGGCGCTGCGCGGCGCCGCCCGCCAGGCCATGGCCCGTGCCTACGCGCCCTACTCGCGGTACCCGGTGGGCGCGGCGGCACTGGTCGACGACGGGCGCACCGTCACCGGCTGCAACGTGGAGAACGCCTCCTACGGGGTCGGTCTGTGCGCCGAGTGCGGGCTCGTCAGCGCCCTGCACGCCGGCGGCGGCGGGCGCCTGACCGCGTTCGCCTGCGTCGACGGAGAGGGGCGCACCCTCATGCCGTGCGGGCGCTGCCGCCAACTCCTGTACGAACACGGCGGGCCCGGGCTCCTGGTGGACACCCCCGAGGGCGTGCTCACCATGGACCGGGTCCTGCCGCAGGCCTTCGGGCCGCACAACCTGGTCTGATCCAGGACACACCGTGACTGTCCCCGGCCCCGCCCGTCGGTGCCGGGGACAGCTGTAGGGAGCACCCCCGCCCGGTGCCTTCCGCCCCGCGACGACGCGAAGGAACAGGACATGGACGTCATCGAGGTCATCCGCACCAAACGCGACGGGGAACGGCTGAGCCCCGAGCAGATCGACTGGGTCATCGAGGCCTACACGAAGGACGAGATCGCCGAGGAACAGATGGCCGCGCTGGCCATGGCGGTGTTCCTGCGCGGGATGGACCGGGCGGAGGCCGCCCGGTGGACCGAGGCGATGCTGACCTCCGGCGACCGCCTCGACTTCTCCGACCTGGCCCGGCCCACCACCGACAAGCACTCCACCGGCGGGGTCGGCGACAAGATCACCCTTCCGCTGACGCCCACCGTCGCCGCCTGCGGGGCCGCGGTACCGCAGCTGTCCGGGCGCGGGCTCGGCCACACCGGCGGCACCCTCGACAAGCTCGAGTCGATCCCCGGTTGGCGGGCCGGGCTCACCCCCACGGAGATGCGCAAGGTCCTGAAGGAGACCGGCGGCGTCATCTGCGCGGCCGGGACCGGGCTCGCCCCCGCCGACCGCAAGCTCTACGCCCTGCGCGACGTCACCGGGACCGTGGAGTCGGTGCCGCTCATCGCCGCCTCGATCATGAGCAAGAAGCTCGCCGAGGGAACCGGGTCGCTGGTGCTCGACGTCAAGGTCGGCTCCGGGGCGTTCATGAAGGACCTGCGCTCGGCCCGCGAACTGGCCCGCACCATGGTCGACATCGGCAACGACCACGGGGTGCGCACCACCGCCCTGCTCACCGACATGTCCGCCCCGCTGGGCCGCACCGTCGGCAACGCCCTGGAGGTCGCCGAGGCGGTCGAGGTGCTCTCCGGTGGCGGACCCTCCGACGTCGTCGAACTCACCGTGGCGCTGGCCCGGGAGATGCTCACCTCCGCGGGCCTGACCCCCGGCACGGACGGTGTGAAGGACCCCGCCGACGCCCTCGCGGACGGCAGCGCCCTGGCCGTGTGGAAGGACCTCGTGCACGCCCAGGGAGGCGACCCGGACGCCCCGTTGCCCGAGGCCGCCGAGCACCGGGTGGTGCTGGCGCCCGCCTCGGGGGTCCTCACCCGGTTGGACGCCTACCAGGTGGGCCTGGCCGCCTGGCGTCTGGGCGCCGGCCGCGAACGCAAGGAGGACGCGGTCTCCTTCGGCGCCGGGGTGACCCTGCACGCCAAGCCGGGGGACCGTGTCTCGGCCGGGGAGCCCCTGTTCACCCTGCACGCCGACGAACCCGAGCGCTTCGACCGCGCGGCGCAGGCCCTGGCCGGTTCCTACGACGTCGGGGAGGACCCCGGCTTCGACCCCGGCCCCCTGGTACTGGACCGCATCGGCTGAACCCGGTATCGGCCCGCGTCCCGCACCGCCGCGGGGCGCGGGCGCCGGCGGGTCAGCGGTCGAGAACGTCCTGGGCCTCGGAGAGCCACCGCACCTCGTCCAGCGCCCGGCGCACGCTCTCGTCCCGGCTCTCGCGCACCGCACGCAGCGCGCTGTCCTCGGGTACACCCTCGCCCCGCTGTTCGGGCGCGCCCTCCGTGTCGAACAGCAGGTCCCCGTAGGCCTCGTCACGGGACAGGTTCTCGCGCACCTGCTCCCACTCGCGCTGTTTGACCAGGGCGTCGGCGACTGTGCGGCCGTAGGACTCGATGCGTGCGACCCGCTCCTCGGCGTCGGCGCGCACCCGCTGCAGGGAGGAGCGCTGGGGATCCAGGGAACGTTGGACCGCGTCGGAGACCGCCTCGCGTTCGCGCCGTTCCAGGTCGCGGGCCAGGTGGCTGCGGCGCAGGAAGAGCTGGGCGAGCGCCCACTCCTGCGCCTGCAGGGTCCGCAGGGCCGTGGTGGCGTCGAACGCCCCGCCGAGGTTCTCCTGCGCCGACTCGGTCAGGTCCACGACGACCTGCACCCGACCGAGCATGCCCCGCTCCACCGGGTGCAGGTCGGCGGGCACGACGTAGTGGTCGCGGTACACGTGCGGGAGGCGCTCACCCGCGTCGCGCAGGGCGTAGCGCGCGGCGAAGAACGTCCCCGCCAGCCACACCCCGCCCGAGATCGTGTGGACGGTCGCCTGCGGGCCCAGCCACACGACCAGGGACACGAGCCCGGCCGAGGCCGTCAGCACGAAGAACCCGAGGGCCGGGTTGTACCCGAACGCCCCGAACACCAGCATGACCAGCAGGATCCCGGCGATGATCGTCAGCGGCAGGAAGAAGACGGAGGCCGCCCAGAGCACCGCGAAGGCGGGGACCGCACTGAGCGCCGACAACAGCAGGGCCTCGGTCCAGCGCTGCCCCGCCGACAGTTCCCGGGTCCACTGCCGCTCGTCACCGGCGCGCAGCAGTTCGTCGTGCCGGAAATGGAGCTCGTCGTGCACACGCTGCGGGAGCTCGGGGTCGAAGGCGGGCTCGGCCGGTGAGGCGTGTTCGGACACGGGGGGCGACCTTCGTGGCTGGGGGCCAAGGCACGGTCAGTCTACCGCCGGGGCCCGGAACGACAGAGCCCCGGCGGCCGCACATCGCGGGCGCCGGGGCTGCGGACACGGTTCCCTTCGCCCCCGCCCGAACGGGAGGGGGAGGGCACGGCCACTACTGCGGGATGGCCGGCATCTCCGGCATCTGCGGCTCGGATCCGGCCGGGATCATCACGTAGGTCAGGGCCGCGACGATCACGAACAGCAGACCCACGATGATGGTGGCCATGGCGCCCCAGCGGGCCCAGGCGCGCGTGCCGACGTCGGCCAGGACCAGGGCCAGGCCGGCGAAGAGCACGGTGAGCAGAGCCAGTCCGCCCCCGACCAGGGCCTGGTTGGACAGCTGTGCGACCTGCTCGTGCGGGACGGGCTGGTCGCCGATCTGCATGACGGAGCTGAAGAGCTGCACGAGCTGGCTGGACAGCAGTGTCACGGCCAGCAGGAAGACGGCGCTGAGCGCGAAGGTCTCCGAACCGAGCAGCCCGCCGGTGCGGGGCTGTGCGGCCACGGCGCCGGCGCTGACTGGGGCCTCGCCGTAACCCTGCTCGTTGTAGGCGTACGCGGCGCCTTCAGCGCCCTCGGTGCCGTCGCCCGCCTCGTCATGGGGCCCGGCCCAACGCGGGTCGCCGTTCTGGGTGTCGACGTTCGTGTCCTCGGGATACCCGGGGGCCTGCCCCTCGGTCTCCTCAGGACGGTCCGTGGGATTGGTGTTGTCGTTGCCCATGCGGCCAACGTACCCCCCGACCTGGATAAACGGCGCCTAAGGAGCGGTGCGGCCGAGGCTTTCGCGCTTGCAGGGGCAGGTCAGTCGGGCCTCGACCGTCCTAGACGATCCCGACGAAGGCGACGACACACATCAGCAGGCTGACCACACCGGCGATCACGACCGCCGACGCCGCCCACCGGGCCCAGGCGCGGGTGCGGTCGTCACCGGTGAACAGCGACACCGAGGCGAGCAGGACGGCGAGCCCGGCGATGGTTCCGGTGATCAGCAGTTCGGAACGCAGGACGGCCAGCTGGGCGGCCTCGGCGGTACCGGAACCGACTCCGAACCACGCCACGCGCTCCAGGAGGCGGCCGCCCACCAGGACCGGCAGGAGCAGGAGCAGTCCGGTGAGGGACAGGGACTCGGGGGAGAACACGCCTCCGCCCCGGGGCAGGGCCTGGGGGCGCGACCCCTGGACGAAGTCGGCGCCGGTCTGCGGGGCACCGGTCGTCCCGTCGTCGACCTGGTCCTCACGGGGTTCGGGGGAGAGGTCCGCGTCGGTGGTGCTCTCGGTTGCTTCGTCTTCTCGGGAGGTACTCACGGACCCAAAACTACTGGGTCCGCGGAGCCCGGATACGGGCGGGACCGCCGGTTCCATGGCCGGATCCGGTCATCGGGGGTGATCGGTCCGGGGCAAGGGCCGCGACCTCTGCCGCAAGAGAAACAATCACCTGTGCTTGTTTTTTTGTGTGGGCGGTGTCACTCTCGTCACCATGACTGCGACAACAGCGCCACCGCTGTGGGTCGGGAACGCGTCCGGCTTCTACGGAGACCGCATCGCCGCCGTCCACGAAATGCTCACCGAAGGCCCCGTCGACGTCCTCACCGGTGACTACCTGGCCGAACTCACCATGGCGATCCTCGGCCGGGACCAGCTCGCCGACCCCGGGCGCGGCTACGCCAAGACCTTCCTGCGCCAGATGCGCGAGACCCTCCAGCTCGTCATGGAACGCGGCATCAAGGTCGTCACCAACGCCGGAGGCCTCAACCCGCGCGGGCTCGCCGACCAGCTCACCGAGCTCGCCGAGCAGCTGGACCTCGAACCGCGCATCGCGTGTGTGACCGGCGACGACCTGCTCCACCGGGCCGAGGAGCTCGGCCTGGGCGCCCCGCTCACCGCCAACGCCTACCTCGGCGGGTTCGGGATCGCCGCGTGCCTGGACGCCGGCGCCGACATCGTGGTCACCGGACGGGTCACCGACGCCTCCCTGGCCGTGGGCCCGGCCATCTCCCACTTCGGGTGGACCCGCGACGACCTCGACGCCCTGTCCGGGGCCACCGCGGCCGGGCACGTCATCGAGTGCGGCGCCCAGGCCACCGGGGGCAACTACGCCTTCGCCCCCGAACTCGTCGCCGACGGCTTCGACCTGGACCACCCCGGGTTCCCGATCGCGGAGATCTCCGCCGACGGCAGCGCCGTGATCACCAAACACCCCGGCACCGGAGGAGCGGTCACCACCGGCACCGTCACCGCACAGTTCGTGTACGAGATCGCCGGCGCCCGCTACCCCGGCCCCGACGTCACCACCCGGCTCGACACCGTGGAGCTCACCCAGGAGGGCCCCGACCGGGTCCGGCTCAGCGGCACCCGCGGGGAGGCGCCCCCGCCCACGCTCAAGGTCGGCCTCACCGGGCTCACCGGGTTCCGCAACGAGTACGACCTGCTCATCACCGGTGACGGCGCCAGGGAGAAGGCCGCCTGGGCCGAGCGGCAGATCCGCGCCAAGCTCGAGCACCGCAAGCCCGGCGAACTGCGCTTCGACTTCCACCCCGCCGAGGACCCCGCCGGCGACACCCAGGACGCGGCGACCTCCCGCCTGCGCGTGACCGCACGCGACCACGACGCCCGCGCCATCGGCCGGGGTTTCGGGGCCGCCGCCGTAGAGATCGCCCTGGCCGGGTACGCCGGGTTCCACATGAGCGCGCCCCCGCGCTCGGCCCGCCCCGACGGCGTCGCCGCGACCCACGAGTTCGTCCCCGTCGAGGAGGTCGAACACACGGTGATCCTGCCCGACGGGGACCGCACCACCGTGGAACCCCCCACCCGGTTCCAGGACCTGGCCCCCGTGCCCGAACCGCCCCTGCCCGCACCCCCGCCCGGGGGCCCGCGCCGCCGCGCTCCCCTCGGCGCCGTGCTCGGGGCCCGCAGCGGCGACAAGGGGGCCGACGCCAACCTCGGCGTGTGGGCCCGCGACGACGCCGGTTTCGCGTGGCTGGCCCACGAACTGACCGCCGAGCGGCTCCAGGGCCTGCTGCCCGAGACCGCCGACCTCAAGGTCACGCGCCACCTGCTGCCCAACCTGCGCGCCGCCAACTTCTGGATCGAGGGGATCCTCGCCCCCGGCACCGCACGCCGCGAGGGCCAGGACCCCCAGGCCAAGGGGCTCGGCGAGTGGCTGCGGGCCCGACAGACCGACCTCCCGGAGGCACTGCTGCCATGACCGTCCTGACCTCACGGATCGACCCCTCCTCCGCCGAGCACGCCGAGAACCGCAAGGTCATGCTCGACCGGATCGCCGAGATCGAGACCGAGCACGCCAAGGCCGTCGCCGGCGGCGGAGAGAAGTACGTCGACCGCCACCGCTCCCGCGGAAAACTCCTGGCCCGCGAACGCATCGAGCTCCTCCTCGACGAGGGCAGCCCGTTCCTGGAACTGTCCTCGCTCGCCGGCTGGGGCAGCGACTACACCGTCGGCGCCAGCATCGTCACCGGCATCGGCGTGGTCTCCGGCGTGGAGTGCGTGATCGTCGCCAACGACCCGACCGTGCGCGGGGGCGCCTCCAACCCCTGGACCCTCAAGAAGTCCCACCGGGCCGGGGAGATCGCCGAGCAGAACCGCATGCCGATGATCAGCCTCGTGGAGTCCGGCGGCGCCGACCTGCCCAGCCAGAAGGAGATCTTCATCCCCGGCGGGCGCACCTTCCGCGACCTGACCCGGTTGTCCGCCGCGGGCGTGCCCACCATCGCGCTGGTCTTCGGCAACTCCACCGCGGGCGGCGCCTACATCCCCGGTATGAGCGACCACGTCGTCATGGTGCGCGAACGCTCCAAGGTCTTTCTCGGCGGCCCGCCCCTGGTCAAGGCCGCCACCGGCGAGGAGAGCGACGACGAGTCCCTGGGCGGCGCGCGCATGCACGCCGAACAGTCCGGGCTGGCCGACCACCTGGCCGAGGACGAGCACGACGCCCTGCGCATCGGCCGCCGCATCGTCGCCCGCCTCAACCACCGCAAGGCCGGCGGCGGTCCGGCCCTGCCCCAGGCGGCCGAGCCCCTGTACCCGGCCGAGGAGCTCGCCGGCGTCATGCCGCCCGACCTCAAGGTGCCGGTCGACCCCCGCGAGGTCATCGCCCGCGTCGTGGACGGCTCGGAGTTCGACGAGTTCAAGCCCGCCTACGGGGAGGGCCTGGTCACCGGCTGGGCCACCCTGCACGGGTACCCCGTCGGCGTCCTCGCCAACGACCAGGGCGTGCTCTTCAGTGAGGAGGCGCAGAAGGCCACCCAGTTCATCCAGCTCGCCAACCGCTCCGACACCCCGCTGGTGTTCCTGCACAACACCACCGGTTACATGGTCGGCGCCGACTACGAGCAGGGCGGCATCATCAAACACGGCTCGATGATGATCAACGCCGTCTCCAACAGCACCGTCCCGCACTTCTCTGTGCTCATCGGCGCCTCCTACGGTGCCGGGCACTACGGCATGTGCGGACGCGCCTACGACCCCCGGTTCCTGTTCGCCTGGCCCAGCGCGCGCTCCTCGGTCATGGGGCCGAAGCAGCTCGCCGAGGTGCTCTCCATCGTCGCCCGGCAGTCGGCGGAGAAGAAGGGGCAGCCCTACGACGAGGACCAGGACGCCGCCGTGCGCGAGATGGTCGAGAACCAGATCGAGTCCGAGTCCCTGCCGCTGTTCCTGTCCGGGCGGGTCTACGACGACGGTGTCATCGACCCCCGCGACACCCGCACCGTCCTGGGCCTGTGCCTGTCCTTCGCCCACAACGCACCCGTGGAGGGCACCGACGCCTTCGGGGTCTTCCGGATGTGAACCGCCGGCCGTCCCCGTCCCCACCGTCCGCCGCCCCGGCCCGCCGCCGGGCACCGTCCGGGAGAACCAGGTGAACTCACCCCTCGCTCCACCGACCAGACCCGTCTCCACCCTCCTCGTGGCCAACCGCGCCGAGATCGCCCGCCGCATCACCCGCACCTGCCGGGACCTGGGCGTCGCGGCCGTGGCCGTCTACACCCCCGGCGAGGAGGGAGCCCCCCACGTCACCGACGCCGACGCCGCCGTGCGCCTGGACGTGCCCGAGGGCCGCGGCGCCGTCGACGCCTACCTCGACCCGCACGCCCTCGTGGACGCCGCCCGCACCGCCGGCGCCGACGCCGTCCACCCCGGGTACGGGTTCCTGTCGGAGAACGCAGCTTTCGCCCGCGCCGTGCTCGAGGCCGGCCTGACCTGGGTCGGGCCCCCGCCCGAGGCCATCGAGGAGATGGGCGCCAAGACCCGCGCCAAGGAGCTCGCCCGCGAGGCCGGGGTCCCCGTCTCCGAGGCCCTGACCGCCGAACAGGTCGAGGGTGCCCACCTGCCCGTGCTCGTCAAGGCCTCCTCCGGGGGCGGCGGCCGCGGAATGCGGGTGGTGCGCGACCTGGAGAGCCTGGCGGAGGAGGTCGACCGCGCCTCCGCCGAGGCCGCCTCCGCCTTCGGCGATCCCACCGTGTTCTGCGAGCCCTACGTCGAACTCGGCCGCCACGTCGAGGTGCAGGTCCTGGCCGACACCCACGGCACCGTCTGGGCGGTGGGCGAACGCGACTGCTCGGTGCAGCGCCGCCACCAGAAGGTCGTGGAGGAGGCGCCCGCGCCCGGCCTGGGCGACGCACTCCGGGAGACCCTGCACGGGGCCGCACGCCGCATGGCCGAACGCATCGGTTACGTGGGCGCCGGGACCGCCGAGTTCCTCGTGCCCGTCGCCGAGGACGGCACCCCCGGCGACCCGGTCTTCCTGGAGATGAACACCCGCCTGCAGGTCGAACACCCCGTCACCGAGTGTGTGACCGGCCTGGACCTGGTCGAGTGGCAGATCCGCGTGGCCGAGGGCGAGCACCTGCCCGAGGGCGGCCCGCCCGCACCGCGCGGCCACGCCGTCGAGGTGCGCCTGTACGCCGAGGACCCCCGCAACGACTGGCGCCCGCGCACCGGAACCCTGCACGCCTTCGAGGTCCCGGCCGCCACCTGCGTCTTCACCCCGCTCACCGAACCCGGTGTGCGGCTGGACAGCGGTGTGGCCGCCGGTGACAGCGTCGGCACCGACTTCGACCCCATGCTCGCCAAGGTCGTGGCCGTGGGACGCGACCGCCGCGACGCCCTGCGCCGGCTCAGCTCCGCCCTGGCCGGCGCCCGGGTCCACGGCGTCGGCACCAACCGCGACCTGCTCGTGCGGACCCTGCGCCACCCCGCCTTCGCCGCAGGGGCGCCGCACACCGGGTTCCTCTCCGGCGACCGGCTGACCGCCCTGGCCCAGCCGCTGGCCGACCGCGCCGCCGAGCGCCTGTCCGCACTGGCCGCGAGCCTTTCGGCGGCCGAGGAGGCCCGCTCCCGCACCCCGGTCCCCGCCGGGATCGCGGCGAACTGGCGCAACCTCACCTCCCAGGCGCACACCCGCCGCCACACCACCGACGAGGGGCACGAGCTCACCAGCGCCTACCGCACCTCCGGCGGCGCCTACCTGCCCGACCAGGAGGGCGTGCGCGTGCTCTCGGCCCGCCCCGGCCACGTGGTCCTGGAGGCCGACGGGGTGCGCCGCGGGTTCGGCGTGCACGTCCATCCCGGCTCCGACCACGTGCACGTGGAGTCGGCGCTCGGCGCCCTCACCCTGGTCCCCGTCGACCCGCTGCCCTCACCCGAGGCGGTCGTCGACCCCGGTGCCCTGCCCGCACCCATGCCGGGCACCGTCACCTCGGTCGGGGTGACCGTGGGGGAGAAGGTCTCCGAGGGCCAGACCCTGCTGCGCATGGAAGCGATGAAGATGGAGCACCGCGTCACCGCCCCCGCCGCCGGTGCCGTCCGGGAGATCCCGGTCGCGGAGGGGCAGAAGGTCTCGGCCGGCACACCGCTGGCCGTGCTCGACTACGAAGGGCAGGACTCATGACCGGCGCCATGACCTTCACCGAACCGTCCGAACGCACCGAACTCCGCGCCGCCGTGTCGGCCTTCGCCTCCGAGTACGGGCAGGAGTACTACCGCGCCCGCGCCAAGGAGGGCGCCTACCTCACCGAGCTGTGGAAGCGGGCCGGCGAGCTCGGCTACCTCGGCGTCAACATCCCCGAGGAGTACGGCGGAGGGGGCGGCGGCATCGGCGACCTGGGCGCCGTCCTGGAGGAGCTCAGCGCCGCCGGCTGCCCGACCCTGATGATGGTGGTCTCCCCGGCCATCTGCGGCACCGTGCTGTCGCGCTTCGGCACCCCCGAACAGAAACAGCGGTGGCTGCCCGGCCTGGCCGACGGCTCCGCGATCATGGCTTTCGGCATCACCGAACCCGACGCCGGCTCCAACGCCCACCGCATCACGACCACCGCCCGCAAGGACGGCGACGAGTGGGTGCTGAACGGGCGGAAGACCTTCATCTCCGGCGTCGACGTCGCCGACGCGGTGCTCGTGGTCGGCCGCATCGAGGACGAACGCACCGGCCGCCTGTCCGCGGCGCTGTTCGCCGTGCCCACCGACACCCCCGGCTTCGAGAAACAGCAGATCGAGATGGACCTGGTCAGCCCCGACCACCAGTTCCAGCTCTTCCTGGACGACGTGCGCCTGCCCGCGGACGCGCTGGTCGGCGACCCCGACGCCGGGCTCCTGCAGCTCTTCGCCGGGCTCAATCCCGAACGCATCATGGCGGCCTCGCTGTCCACCGGCACCGCACGGCACGCCCTGGCCAGGGCCGTGGACTACGCGCAGGACCGCGTGGTCTGGCGCGACACCCCGATCGGCGCACACCAGGGCCTGTCGCACCCGCTGGCCCAGGTGAAGATCGAGATGGAGCAGGCGCGGCTCATGACCCAGTTCGCGGCGCTCCGCTACGATTCCGGCGACGACGCGGGGGCGGGCGAGGCCGCGAACATGGCCAAGTACGCTGCCGCCGAGGTCTGCGTGCGCACGGTCGACCAGGCCGTACAGACCCTGGGCGGCAACGGCCTGGCGAGCGAGTACGGGCTGGGCGCCGCCCTCACCTCCGCACGGCTGTCGAGGATCGCCCCGGTCAGCCGGGAGATGATCCTCAACTACGTGGCGCAGCAGTCGCTCGGCCTGCCCAAGTCGTACTGACCGAGGACACCGGCCGGGCCGGGCGCACCGACCTGCGCCCGGCCCGGCCCCGCACGTGGGAGGCGCGCCCGTGGAGACCGGACGGGTACAGGAGCCCAGGCAGGAACGCAGCAGGGCCACCCGAGCCCGCCTGTTGGAGTCGGCGGTGGCCCTGCTGGCCGAGCGCGGGGTGCCCGGGACGACGGTGGGCGCGGTCGCCGAACGCGCGGGTGTCTCGCGCGGGGCGGCCCAGCACCACTTCCAGACCCGCGAGGATCTGTTCGTGGCCGCCTTCGACAGCATGGCCGACGGGCTCATCACGGGGCTGCGGCGCCTCATGGAGGACCTGCCCGAGGGGCCGGGCCGGGTCGAGGCGATGGTGGTGCTGCTCTTCGACGTCTTCAGCGGGACCGAGTTCCAGGCCGCGTTGCAGTTGTGGACCGGCGCGGCCAGCGACCCCGACCTCTACCCCCGGGTGGTGCCGCTGGAGCAGCGTGTGGGGCGCGAGGCCCACCGCGCCGCCGTGGAGGTGCTGGGCGCCGACGAGTCCGTGCCGGGTGTGCGCGAGACCGTGCAGGCCACCCTGGACCTGGCCCGCGGGTTGGGGCTGGCCAACCTGCTCACCGACGACACCGCCCGGCGCCACCGCATCGCCCGCCAGTGGGCCGCGATGCTCGAACGCGAGCTGGAGCGCAGCCCCGCCGCCTGAGGGGTCCCCGGGCCCGTGGGAGGGGCTGCGACCGGGGCGCGTCGAGCGCTCCGCCAGGGTCGAAGGTCCCGAGGACACGCCCCGGTTCGTGGAGGCTTATCATCGAACCGGTTGGCACGGACCAACCCGGAGTAAAGCGATCCAACTGGACAAGGCGGTGTGTCGGTGAGTGCGGAGACGGGCGGGGACCTCCCCGGCCTGGCCGGACGGGCGTTGAACGCGTTCGCGGAGAGTGCCACGCGCACCAGGGACCGCGACGCCCTCATGGACTCGGCGTTCGCGGCCCTGTTCGACCTGTACCGGGCCACGACCCCGGCACACCGGAGCTCGCCAGGGTTCCGCGAGTTCGCGGGCAACCTCGCCGAGCTGTTGGCCCAGGGCAACAACCCCGACCGTCTGGGCCTGTACGTCGTGCGCAGCGAGACCGCGGCGGAGAACGGACGGCACGAGGGCTACCGGCCAGCCTGCTGGCGGCGGTCGATGCTGCAGATCCTCGGCGACGAGTTCGTGCCCTGGTCGGTGGTCCTGCGCCCCCGTGACGTCGACGCCATCACCCGGATCGACGACGCCCTGGCCGAGGTCGCGGTCGACGCCGGCATCACGACCGAGGACGAGGTGCCCTCCTGGGTCCCGGACTCGCACTGGTGGTGGTGGGAACCGGTCCGCCTGAGGTCGGGTGATGAGGGTGTCGCTCCGGGGTCCGAGCCGGGTGCCGAGCCGGACCCGGGGCCGGGCCCGCAGGGGCACGGGGGCGAGACCGTCGTGGAGACGACCCGCACCGAGAATTGAGGCTTCCGTCCCCGGCGTGACCGGGGACGACGCGTGTGCGAGCGCGCCCGGACCAGGGCCGGGCGCGCTTTCCAAGACCCCAGTAGTCAAGTTTGACTAGAAAGGGTCGGCCGCTTAGCGTGAAGCTTCGATCAGCGGCGACGAAGGGCGGAACGGCGATGACGGAGAAGAAGGCGGAGAGCGGCGAAGGGGTGGGCGTGCGCGCCAACGAGGCGGTGGTCCCGGTCCTGGGCTGCGTGGACGCCGACGCGACCGTGGACTTCTACCGGATGCTCGGGTTCCGGGTCGAGCACGACCAGCGGCGGCCCTACTTCTACATGGCGCTGGGCTGGAGCGGGCTCCACGTGCACTTCGTGGACGCGCCCAAGGGCACCGACCCGGCGAAGGAGGAGGGCGGGATCGCCCTGGTCATGGTCGACGACGTGGCCGCCTACCACGCGGAGTTCGTGGCGGGCATGCGCGCCGCCCGCGGGAAGGTGCTCGCACGCGGGGTCCCGCGCATCACCCGGTTCCGAACCGGATCGAGCCGCTTCACCCTCGTGGACCCCAACGGCAACTCGCTCCTGTTCATCCAGCGCGACGAACCCGAGGAGCTCGAGTACGGAGGCTCGCCCGAGCTCGAAGGTCTGGGCCGGTCACTGGACGAGGTGCGCATCCTCCGCGAGTACAAGACCGACGACGCGCACGCCTACCGCCGAGCCAAGTCCGGGTTCAAGCGCCACGGCGCCGACGCCCCCGCCGTGGAGCGGGCGCGCATGCTGGCGGTGCTCGTGGAGCTGGGCACCGCGGTGGGGGAGGACCCCGAGGTGATCCGCGGCCGCCTGGAGGAGCTCGACGCCATCGAGCTCACCGGTGAGGAACAGGCCGAGGCCGCCGGGGACCTGGACGCGGTCGAGGAGACCCGGCGCTGGTTCGCCGAGGGCGGCGGCTGAGCCGTCGGTCCCGGTCCAGGGGTCAGACCTCCTCGGTGAACACACCCTCGTAGGGTTCGCCCTCCTCGCCCGCGAAGACGTGGGCCCCGGCCTCGATGCGCTCGATCAGGCCGCGGGTCCACACCGCCGACGCCTCGGCCGTGCGCACCCACAGGTCCATGATCTCGCCGATGTGGCCCAGGGAGGTCGGGCCGTCCTCGGGGGAGTAGTACTCGGAGACCGACGCGTGCCAGGCCCACAACCCGTCCAGGCGTTCCCGGAGCAGGGCGGCCACCTCGTCCCGGGGCAGGTCGACCATGAAGCCCAGGCCGGCCGAGAGCACGTCCACTTTGGTGTCGGGTGACGAGAGCGCCCCGCGCAGCAGGGTGAAGAACGTGTGCGTGCCCTCGTCGGTGATGCTGTACACCACGCGCGGCGGGCCGCCCGCCGCAGAGGGTTCGACCTCGTGCGCGACCAGGAGTTCCTGGCGGGCCAGCTGCTTGAGGGCATGGTAGATCGACCCGGGTTTGGCGCTGGACCATTCGTGCGCGCCCCAGGACTCGAGGTCGCCGCGCACCTGGTACCCGTGGGCCCTCCCGTGGTGGCGTACCGAACCCAGTACCAGCAGCCGGATCGCCGACATTCCGACGCCCTCTCTCACCTCGACGGCGGGCGCGGCCGTGCACGGCCGCGCCCGTCCAACACCTCAGCTGTGTCCGGGACTCAGCCCTGGCCGCGCTCGGGGACCGGGTCCCCCTGGCGGTCGTGCTCGCGGCCCAGCGCGATGGGCGCGGCCAGCCACTCGTCGCGCAGCCCGAACGCGTCCACCAACTGCACCGCGTACGGGCGCAGGCCCCGGCACAGCTCGTTGACGGCCGCGGTCACCTGCTTGGCGCGCGCGGTCGACAGGCGCTCGTGCTCGAGGAACCAGGCGCGGTCCTCCTCGATCACCGACATCACGTAGAGGTCGCACACCCGGTTGAGGAGCTTGGCCGTGGAGGTGTCGCCACACCGGTCGATGCCGGCCACGAACGCCTCCAGCACCACACGTTCCATGTGCACCCGGCCGGCCCGCAGCACGTGGTCCTGGGCGTGGTTGAAGACCTCGAACCCGTCGCTGCCGTCCTTCTTCGCACGCCTGATGCGCGAGGCCAGGCCCTCCACGACGTGCTTCTCGCGGTCCTCCAGCAGCTCCAGCTGCCAGCCGCGGTTGTACAGGCTCGTGTTGCCGCTCCGGCCCGGCGCGGCCGCCACGAGGCGGTCGATCAGCGGCACCGCGGCCGTGCGCTCGATGACCGTCTCGAAGACCTTGTTGGCCATGAACCGGGCCAGGCCCATCTGGTCGAGGTCGCCGAACGCGTCCTGGAAGTTGGTCAGCAACCCCTTGGTGAGCTGCTGCAACAGGACGGTGTTGTCGCCCTCGAACGTGGTGAAGATGTCGGAGTCGGCCTTGAGCTGCGGGATCCGGTTCTCGGCCAGGTACCCGGCGCCGCCGCACGCCTCGCGGGCCATCTGGATGGTCTCCGTGGCGTGCCAGGTCGACATCGCCTTGAGCCCGGCCGCACGGGACTCCAGCTCCCGCTGGTCGTGCGGGTCGCGCTCCTCGTCCCCGTACAGCTCGTGGAGCCGGGTGACCAGCTCCTCCTGGGCGAAGTGCAGGGCGTAGGAGCGGGCCAGCGCCGGCAGGAGCTTGCGCTGGTGCGCCAGGTAGTCCAGGATCCGCACCTCGCGCTCGGGCTCGCCGTCGGCGGCGGGGCGGGTGAACTGGCGGCGGGTGTCGGCGTAGCGCACCGCGATCGTCAGCGCCGCCTTGGCCGCGCTGCCCGCACCGCCGGCCACGCTGATGCGGCCTCGGATCAGCGTTCCCAGCATCGTGAAGAAGCGCCGGTTCTTGCTCTCGATCGGGCTGGTGTAGGCGCCGTCCGGTCCCACGTCCCCGTACTTGTTGAGGAGGTTGGTGCGCGGTACCCGAACCTGGTCGAACCAGAGGCGGCCGTTGTCGACACCGTTGAGGCCGGCCTTGGGCCCGCAGTCCTCGATGGTCACACCCGGCGCCGCGCTCCCGTCGTCGTTTCGGATCGGAACCATGAGCGCGTGCACCCCGTGATCGATCCCCGCGCTCTGCAGCTGGGCGAAGACCACGGCCATGCGCCCGTCCCGGGCGGCGTTGCCGATGTAGTCCTTGCGCGCCGACTCGTCGGGCGTGTGGACCACGAACTCCTCGGTCTTCGGGTCGTAGGTGGCCGTCGTGCGCAGGCTCTGCACGTCCGAGCCGTGCCCGGTCTCGGTCATCGCGAAGCATCCGGGGATGTCCAGCGACATCACACCCGGCAGGTACTCGCGGTGATGGCGTTCGGTGCCCAGCGCGTTGATCGCCCCGCCGAACAGGCCCCACTGGACGCCCATCTTGACCATGAGCGACAGGTCGGACACCAGCATCTCGAAGGCCACCACGGAGGCGCCCACGTCGCCGGAACCACCGACCTCCTCCGGGAACCCGTAGGTCTGCATCCCGGTCTCGGCCAGTTTGGCGAGCCGCTCGGTGGTCAGGGTCCGGTGGTCCTCCATCGACAGCCCGTTGACGGGGGCGAAGTCCTCGCCCTGGAGCAGGTCGCGCGCACGCTCGCGCACGTGCGCCCACCGTCCGTCGAGCAACCCCCGAAGCTCGGAGTCGTCGGCTCGTAGCGGCTGTTCGGTCATGGTGTGGTCCCCCTTCTAGCGCCTGTGCCCCAACGTTATGGGAGAGACGCGGGGGACGTCAGACCGCTACCTGCGATGGCCGGTCGGGTGCGGGGGAGGGCGCCGCGGTGTCGGCCCGCTGCGCGAGCTCGTCCAGCGACACCCCGAGGGTGCGTGCGATGGCCGCGACGGTGAAGAACCCGGCGCTGGGGATCCGCCCGCCCTCGATCTTGCGGAGGGTCTCGACCGAGATGCCCGCGCACCGGGCCACCTCCACCATCGTGCGCTCGGCGCGCGCCTGCCGCAGCAGGGCGCCCAGGGCACGGCCGCGCTCGATCTGGTCTGCGCTCAGCGGTTCTCGAACCATGCCGTGCAGTGTAACCCCGCCCGGCGCGCCCGGACCCGGGACGAACGGGCCCCGTTCAGGACCCGCCACGCACGAAGCCGGCCAGGCGCGGTAGGAACGTGATCGGGACCCCCGAACCCGGCGCGGGCAGGCCCGCACGGACCCGGTCGTCGGGGTCGCCGTACACCTCCAGTGAGAGCACCTCGCAGTGCTCGTTGACCGCACGGATGTAGGGGTCCGACAGGTCCCAGTGGCGCAGGACCGCGTCGGAGTCGGCGTAGAGCTGGAAACTGTGCGCCCGCATGTTCTCCTCGTCGAGGAAGATCTCGACCATGAGCTGGGGCGCGTGCGCACGCGTGAAGTCGACCGCGGCCTCGATCGCCTCCCGGTAGGCCTCCAGGTGCCCGTCGGTGACGCGCATGGTGTTGTGCAGGAGCAGTGCGGTGCCGTGCTGTGACTCACTCATGCAACGAGCGTGCGGCCTCGAGCGCGCTTCAGGTCAAGGCCGCGGGGCCGGCCGGTTCAGGCCAGGGCGGGCTCGATCAGGCGCAGCACCCCGTCCTCGGCGTCCAACTGCGCCGGGACGCCGAGCGGAACGGTGAGCTGGGCCGCACAGTGTCCGAACTCCAGCCCCCACAGCACCGGCACACCCAACGGCCCCAGGCGGTCGCGCATCAGCTCCGCGATCGTGCCCGGGTCCGGCGGGCAGTCGGTCCACGTCCCCAGCACGATCCCGGACACCCCGTCCATCCACCCGGAACGGATCAGGTGCGTGATCATGCGGTCCAGGCGGGCCACGTCCTCGTTGATGTCTTCCAGCACCAGGATCCCGCCGGCCGCGGAGGGGCGGCTGTGGGGCGTGGCCAGCCCGTCGTTGAGCAGGCTCAGGTTCCCGCCGAAGGTCACCCCCTCGACGCGGCCCGGGACCAGGGCGTGCGCGCCCGGCGAGGTCAGCACGGTGCGCGTCTCCGGGGCGAACAGCGTCGTGTGCAGCTCGTGCTGGGCGGCCGCGTCACCCACGAAGTACTTGGTGCCCACCACAGGGCCGTGCACCGTGGCCACCCCCAGCTCCACGGCGAACGCCTCGTGCAGCGCGGTGATGTCGCTGAAACCCACCAGCACCTTGGGGGAGGCCGCCCGCATGGCCGCGAAGTCCAGCAGGTCGAGCGTTCGGTGCGCCCCGTCGCCGCCGCGCACGCACAGGACCGCGTCCACGTCCGGGTCGCACCAGGCCTCCTGCAGGTCCGCGGCGCGGTCGGCGTCGTGTCCGGCCAGGTAGGGCAGGGCCGGGTGCCGGTCGCGCACGTGCGGGCCCAGGCCGACCCGGAGTCCCCACCCGGACAGCACCGACGCCGCGGCCTCCAACTGCCCCGGCGGCACCGGGCTGCACGGCGCCACCAGGCGCACCCGCGACCCCTCCGACAACCGGGGCGGGCGCTCCAGCACCGGCACACCCACCGGGGCCTGCCGCCCCGTCCGCCCGTGTTCCGTACCCGCCTGGACCCCGGCCGTCGTCTCGCCCATCCCTCACCCTTCGTCCGGGCCCGCGTCCCCTCCGGGCGCGGGCCGCCCTCTCGGTCCGGCGCCCCTCACGAACGCAGGAACGTGTCCAGGGCGCGCACCCCGAACCGCAGACCCTCCAACGGCACCCGCTCGTCGACGCCGTGCAGCAGGCCCGTGTAGTCCATCCCCTCCGGCTGCGACAGCGGGGAGAACCCGTAACAGTCGATGCCCAGGCGCGCGAAGACCTTCGCGTCGGTGCCCCCGGCCAGGCAGACCGGGACCACGTACGCGTCGGGGTCGTGCGCCACCAGCGCCTCCCGCAGCGCGTCGAAGGCGGGGGAGTCCACCGGCGCCGACACCGGCGGGGAGTGGTGTGCGAAGTCCCAGCTGACCCGTTCCCCGGTGAGCTCGTCCATGGCCCGCGCGAACTGCTCCTCAGCGCCCGGGAGCACGCGGCCGTCCACACCGCCGACCGCCTCGCCCGGCACCACGTTGACCTTGTACCCGGCCGAGAGCATGGTCGGGGCCGCGCTGTTGCGCACTGTCGGGCCGATGAGCGGGGCCGCCCTCCCGAACCGCCCCACCAGCTCGGACACGGCGGTGTAGGTGTCGGTGTCGCCCTGGACGCGCTCGACCTCCAGGGCGCGCGCGATCGCGTCGATGGCAGCACGGGTGACCGGGGTCAGGTGCAGCGGCCACTCGTGCCGGTCGATGCGCGAGACCGCCTCGGCCAGGGACGTGACCGCGTTGTCGCGCGGGGGGCGCGAACCGTGCCCCGCCGTGCCCTCCGCCCGCAGGTCCAGCCAGGCACTGCCGCGCTCGGCCGCGCCCACCGGGTACAGGCGCACCGGGCGGCCCGAGGCCGTGGCGGCGTGGATGGTCTCCCCGCCGCCCTCGCCGATACCGACCGTGCAGCCCTCGAACAGGTCGGGGTGTTCACGCACCAGGAAGTCCGCGCCGTAGCGGGCGCTGTCCTCCTCATCGGCGACCAGTGCGATGACCACGTCGCGGCGCGGGCGCAGGCCGTAACGGGCCCAGTAGCGCACGACCGCGATGATCTGCGCGACGGTGTTCTTCATGTCCACGGCGCCGCGCCCCCACAGGGCGGGCTCGCCGGTGACCGGGCAGTCGGTGATCTCCCCGGAGAACGGCGGGACGGTCCAGTCCTCGGCGGCCGCCGGCACCACGTCCAGGTGTCCGTGCACCAGCAGCGCCGGGGCGTCGGGGTCGGTGCCCGGGATGCGCAACACCGTGTTGGCGCGGCGGGGCGCCGACTCCAGGACCTGTGGGACGTGGCCGCCGATGCTCAGCGCCTCGGCGGCGAACTCGGCGACCCCGCGTTCGTCGCCGTCACCGCCGCCGTTGTTGGTCGAGTCGCGCCGGATCAGGTCCCGGGCCAGGTCGACGGCCTCGTTCCCGGCGTCGCGCAGTCCGGTCTCCGGATCGGTCACAGTTGCAGATGGGTGGCCCACGGCTCGGCCTCGCTCTCACACGGCTCCACCCCGGAGCGGCGGGTGCACCGCCGCCGGCACCGGGGTCCTACGCTCTGGTCGGACTCGTGCCGGGCGCGTTCGGTTCACCGCCCGGCCGACCGGGCCCTTCCCCCTCCGCGGGCCCGGACCCCAGTCCTACCCGTAGCGCTCCTCCATCGCCTGCGAGATGAGCGTGGCGAGCGCCTTGAAACAGCGGATCATCTCGTAGGCGCCGGGCGCCGCGTACCGCACGGTCCGGACCCCGGTGCGTTCCACACCCGGCACGATCGCGGCGGCCTGCGCCAGGTGCGCGGAGTCGGTCTCGACCTCCAGCACCATCGGGCGCGGCGCGGCGGGCTCCACCGAGCCCGCCAGGTCCATCGCGCTGCGCGCGGCCGCGCCGATCGCGGCGGCGGTGCGCGCGGGCGGCCTGCAGCGGGCGGCGTAGCGGCTCACGTGGTCCTTGACCGCGACCTTGCGGGCGTCGGGTGCGTAGGTCTCGGCGTCCTCGCACGCACGGTCGTCACCGGTGACCAGCACGACCGGGGTGCCGAACTCGGCGACCACGGCCGCGTTCAGGTAACCCTCGCTCGCGGGTGCGCCGTCGAGCCACACGCCGGTGATGGCGTTGGGCAGGTAGGTGTGGGCGAGCACGCCGTCCTCGCCGGCGCCGCAGTGGTAACCCAGGAACACGATGCCGTCGACGTCGCCGGACTGGACCCCCTCGACCATGGAGAGCTCCTTGTGGCGGCCGGTGATCATCGTGGCGCGCTCGTCCAGGTCCTCCAGGAGCAGGTTGCGCATGGTCGCGTGCGCCTCGTTGACGAACACCTCGCCCGCCCCGCCGTCGAGGAGCCCCCCGATCGCGGCGTTGACGTCGCTGGTGAACATCGACCGGCAGCGCTGCCACTGTTCCGTGCCCGGTTCGCAGTCGGCGGGCCAGGTGACGCCGGTGGCGCCCTCCATGTCGGCGGAGATGAGGATCTTCACGCGCACGACCCTACGCGGGCGCGCGCGGGAAGGCCATGGATCCCGTGAACCGGCCGGTTCCGGCCCCGCACACACGAACGGCCCCGGGCACGCCGGGGCCGGAACGAGTGCGGTGCGCGGTCAGGGCAGGGTGAGGATGTCCACGCCGGAGTCGGTGATGACCAGCGTGTGCTCGAACTGCGCCGTCCACCTGCGGTCGGCGGTCACGGCGGTCCAGCCGTCGTCCCACAGGTCGTAGTCCACGCCGCCCAGGGTGATCATGGGCTCGATCGTGAACGTCATGCCCGGCTCCATGACCGTGGTCGCGCGCGGGTCGTCGTAGTGCGGCACCACCAGGCCCGAGTGGAACTCCGGGCCCACGCCGTGGCCGGTGAAGTCGCGCACGACGCCGTACCCGAACCGCTTGGCGTAGGACTCGATGACACGGCCGATCACGTTGATCTGCCGGCCGGGGCGGCACGCCTTGATGGCCCGCATCGTGGCCTCCTCGGTGCGCTCCACCAGCAGGCGGTGCTCCTCGGAGACGTCGCCGCACAGGAACGTGGCATTGGTGTCGCCGTGCACGCCGTCCTTGTAGGCGGTGATGTCGATGTTGACGATGTCGCCGTCCGACAGAACGGTGTCGTCGGGGATGCCGTGGCAGATGACCTCGTTGAGTGAGGAGCACAGCGACTTCGGGTAGCCCTTGTATCCCAGGGTGCTCGGGTAGGCGCCGTGGTCCAGCAGGAACTCGTGGCCGATGCGGTCGAGCTCGTCGGTGGTCACGCCCGGGCGGACGTTCTTGCCGATCTCCTGCAGGGCCTGCCCGGCGATACGGCCGGCCTCGCGGATGCGCTCGATGGTCTCCGGGGTCTGGATGTCGCCGAGGACCCCCTCGACGGGCCGTTTGCGGCCGACGTACTCCGGTCGGACGATGTGCGAGGGGACCGAACGTTGTGGCGAGATACGCCCAGGAACCAGCGGAGTAGTCATGGGCACGAATTGTAGTTCGTGTGCGGCGGCCGCGGGGCTCCCTCGAGTGTGGCGTGAGAGGCTTCGGACGGCCCCCGGCGGGCATGCTCCGCCCCGGGAACCCGACCGCCATGCAACAGGAGGCCGACATGGGTGACGTACAGGACGACGGCTGGTGGTACTGCCTCAAGCACAACCGGGTCGAACACGGCGCAGGCTGCCCCAACAAGCAGCGCATGGGCCCCTACCCGGACGAGGCCACGGCCGCGAACGCGCTGAACATCGCCGCCCGCCGCAACGAGCAGTGGGACGAGCAGGAGGACGACGAGCGCGACTCGTGAGCGTGCGGGCCGCTCGAAGCCGCCCGGGGGTGCCCGTGGCAGGATCGCTGCATGACTACGACCGAAGACAGCACCCCCCGGGTCGACGTCGCCACGGCGTCCGTCGCGGTCCTGGGCGGCACCGGTGACCAGGGCCGGGGTCTGGCCCGCCGCCTGGCCCTGGCCGGCAACACCGTGTACCTGGGTTCCCGCAAGCTCGAACGTGCACAGCAGGCCGCCGCCGAGCTCGTGGAGGGCGAGTCCTCCACGATCGACGTGCGCGGCCTCGACAACACCGCCGCCGCGGCCGAGGGCGACATCGTGATCGTCGCCGTCCCGTGGGACGGCCACCGCGAACTGCTGCAGGGGCTGGTCGAGCCCCTGGCCGGCAAGATCGTCGTGGACTGCGTGAACCCCCTCGGCTTCGACAAGCGCGGGCCGTTCCCGCTGGAGGTCGAGGAGGGCAGCGCCGCCCAGCAGGCCGAGCAGATCCTGGTCGAGAGCCGTGTCACCGCCGCCTTCCACCACGTCTCCGCGCGCCTGCTGCTCGACCCGGACGTCGACGAGGTCGAGCTCGACGTGCTCGTCCTGGGTGAGGACCGCGCGGCCACCGACACGGTGCGCGAACTCGCCGACCGCATCCCGGGTGTGCGGGGCGTTTTCGGCGGACGCCTGCGCAACGCCCACCAGGTCGAGGCGCTCACCGCCAACATCATCGCCGTCAACCGCCGCTACAAGACCCACGCCGGGATCCGCATCACCGGCCTCTGAAGCACGGCCTCCCGGGTGCGCCGCCCGCTGCTGCGCTGGGCGGCGCACCCGGGCCCGCTCACACGTGTGCCCCGCCCCCGGTTTCGGGGACGGGGCACACTGAGGGTGCGGGTGGGGTCAGCTCACCCAGCCCTTGACCTTCTCCACCAGCGCGGCCGGGTTCTCGCCGACGGGTGTCACGTTCAGCTGGGTGACGCCGGCGGCGCGGAAGGCCTCCACGCGCTCGCGCACGTAGGACTCCGGGCCGACCATGTTGGTCAGCTCCACGAACTCCTCCGGCACCGCCGCCGCGGCCTCGTCCTTCTTGCCGTCCAGGTAGAGGTCCTGGATCTTGGCGGCCGCCTCCTCGAAGCCGTACCGCTGGGCCACCGTGTTGTAGAAGTTCTTGCCCTTGGCGCCCATCCCGCCGACGTACAGGGCGATCATCGGCCGCATGAAGTCCAGGAGCTTCTTGGTGTCCTCGCCCTCACCGATCGCGAGCATGCCGCCGGCGGTGACCTCGAGCTCGCCCAGGGACGGGTCCCTCTTGGCCTTGCCCTCCGCCAGCGGCTCGCCCCACACGCGGTCGGCGCGCTCGGGGATGAACAGGTGCGGGAGCCAGCCGTCGGCGATCTCCGCCGTCATCGCCACGTTCTTCACGCCCAGGGCGGCCACGTGGATGGGGATCTCGGGGCGCACGGGGTGGTTGATGATCTTCAGGGGCTTGCCCAGGCCGGTGCCCTGCTCGGGGGGAAGCGGGAGCTGGAAGACCTTGCCGTCGTGGGACAGGCGCTCCTCGCGGGCCCAGACCTTGCGGCAGATCTCGATGGTCTCCCGGGTGCGCGCCAGCGGCTTGGTGTAGGGGATCCCGTGGAACCCCTCGATGACCTGGGGTCCGCTCGCACCCAGGCCCAGGACCGCACGCCCGTCGGAGATGTTGTCCAGGCCCGCTGCGGTCATCGCGATGAGCGTGGGGGTCCGGCTGTACAGGGGCAGGATCCCGGCCGCGATGCGCACCCGCTCGGTGCGTGCGGCGATGTAACCCATGAGGGTCGGGCTGTCGAAACCGTAGGCCTCGGCGACCCAGACCGTGTCGAGCCCGGCCTTCTCGAGTGCGACCACCGAGTCGGCGGCCGCCTTCGGATCGCCGTCGTACTGGAGCTGCGTCGAGATGCGCATGTACTTCGTCCCTTCCGGAGGGCGTTCCCGCGGCGCCCGGGGCCCGTGCACCGGCCGCTGCTCGGTCCCGAGTCACTGTACTACCGAGTACCGTTCGGGTTGTTGCCTGGGTCACAGGGGCCGGGCGCGCACGTGCCCGCGCAGGTCAGCCCCGGCCGCCGCCGGGTTCGTCACCGGTGACGAGCGGAAGGGAGTCGTCGGCGGCCCAGGCGGTCATCGAACCGTCGTAGACCGCGGCGTCCTCCCGGCCCACCAGCGCCAGAGCGTGAGCCACACCGGTCGCGGCGATCCCGCCCCCGCAGTAGGTCACCGGGGTCACGCCCGGGTCCAGCAGGCCGGCGCGGTCGAAGATCGCCCGGAGCTCGTCGGTGGGGCGGAACTCCCCGCGCTCGTCGAAGACCTCGCTCACCGGGAGGTTGATGCTGCCGGGGATGTGGCCGTCCCGGGCGTAGGTGTGCTTGTCGCCCCGGTAGGTCGCCGGGTCGAGCACGTTCACCAGCAGCGTGCGGTCATCGCCCAGGGCGCCCTCGACCTGCTCGGTCGAGCGCAGCAGCTCCGGGCGGCGGCGCGGGGTGAACACCGTGGGCGAGGGCACGGAGGGCTCGTCGGTGGTCGGCTGCCCGGCCGCCTTCCACGCCTCCAGGCCGCCGTCCAGCACCACGGCGTCGTCGAACCCCTCCAGCCGCAGCTGCCACCACAGGCGCGTCGCCCACATCGTGCTGTGTTGGCTGTAGACCACCACGCGCCGGCCCCGGCCGATGCCCAGGGCCCCGGCCGAGGCCGCGAACTTCTCCGAGGAGGGCACGGTCCAGGGCGCCGGGGCGCTCGTGTCCGCGAAGTCGTCGAGCAGGTCGGCGAAGACCGCGCCCGGGACGTGCTCGGCCTCGTAGGTGCTGCGGCCGGACTCGACCCGGTAGGGCCCCTCGGCGGGCATGGACAGGTGGGACGTGGAGTCCACGACGACCAGGTCGCTGTCGTGGAGGTGATCGGCGAGCCAGTGCACGCTGACCGTCGGTGCCTGATGAGCCATCGGATGAATCCCCCGAAATCCAATCGAAGCAGTAGGAAAAATCGTACCGCCGGGTGTCGGCACAGCACATCCCAGCAGGGGGAGGCCGCCCGGACACGACGAACCGCCGACCGGCGCACCGATCGGCGGTCCCGTGCTCGGTCCGGGGCGTCAGCCGCTGTAGGAGTGCTGGTCCTCGGGGAAGCTGCCCTCCCGGACCTCCTCGGCGTAGGTCTCGGCCGCATCGCGCAGCGACGCACGCAGGTCGGTGAAGGTCTTGACGAACTTCGGGGTCCAGTCGCTCAGGCCGGCCATGTCCTGCCAGACCAGCACCTGAGCGTCGGTCGAGGCGCCCGCGCCGATCCCGACCGTCGGGACACCGAGCTCCTCGGTCACGCGCGCGCCCAGGTCGGCCGGGACCGCCTCCAGCACGACCGCGAACGCACCCGCGTCCTCCATCGCCCGGGCGTCGGCGAGCAGCTGGTCCGCGGCCTCACCGCGGCCCTGCACCCGGAACCCGCCCAGGGTGTTGACCGACTGCGGCGTCAGACCCACGTGCGCCATGACCGGGACCCCGGCCCTGACCAGCAGTTCCACCTGCGGGGCGACCTCCGCGCCGCCCTCGAGCTTGACCGCCTGGGCCCGGCCCTCCTTCATGAAGCGGGTCGCGGTCTCCAGGGCCTGTTGGGGCGAGCCCTCGTAGGAGCCGAAGGGGAGATCGGCCACGACCATGGCACGTTGCGTGGACCGTGCCACCGCCGCCACCAGGGGCAGGAGTTCGTCGACCGAGACGGGCACGGTCGTGTCGTAGCCGTAGACGACGTTGGCGGCCGAGTCGCCCACGAGCAGGACGGGGATGCCCGCCTCGTCGAAGATCCGGGCGCTCATCGCGTCGTAGGAGGTCAGCATCGGCCAGCGCTCTCCGCGCCCCTTGGCCGAGGCCAGGTCGCGCACGGTCACACGCCGGTTGGTGACCCCTCCGTAGAGGGCGGTGCCTGTGGTGTTCATCTGTGATCGTTCCTTACGTGTCCTCGAGGCACCTCGTGGGTGTCCCCGGGCGTTGTGGACGATTGTTGTGGCCGCGCCGGAACGCGGTGCCCGCATCATCGCACGGTGCGTTCCGGGCGCCCTCTGTCGGGTGGAACCCCGATGCGGCCCCGGTTCATCCCTGCAGCGCGTGCGCCCGCGGGTGTGTGACGGACGGGGCGCACGGGACAGCGGTGGCGCCCCCTGGCCTGCTCGCCCCGCACAGAGCTGGGTAGGGTCACAAAGCACTGCCGGAGCGCACAGGGACGGTGACGTGGACCGAGAGACAGCCCATCGCCGCAGATGGGGCGCGCTCGCCGTGCTCATCATCTGCCTGCTGGTGCTCGTGGCCGACAACACGATCCTCAACGTGGCGCTGCGTGTGCTCTCCGACCCCGAGCAGGGTGTGGGCGCGAGCCAGTCCCAGCTGGCGTGGGCGATCAACTCCTACACCCTGGTCTTCGCCGGACTGCTGTTCACCTTCGGGGTGCTCGGCGACCGGTGGGGACGGCGGCGCCTGCTCGCCTCCGGGCTGTTCGTCTTCGGTGCGGCCTCGGCGCTGTCGGCCTACTCCCAGAGCCCCGAGCAGCTCATCGCCGCCCGCGCCGCGATGGGGTTCGGTGCGGCGATGGTCATGCCGCAGACGCTGTCGATCATCACCGACGTGTTCCCGTCCGACGAACGCCCGCGTGCCATCGGGATCTGGGCCGGGGCGGTCGGGCTGGCGCTGGCGATCGGGCCCACCGCGGGCGGCCTGCTGCTGGAGAACTTCTGGTGGGGATCGATCTTCCTCATCAACGTGCCCTTCGTCCTGGTCGGGCTGTCGCTGATCTTCGTGCTCATCCCGGAGTCGCGCGACGAGGCCCCCGGACGCCTGGACCTGGTCGGGGTCCTGCTGTCGATCCCGGGCCTGGTGCTGCTCATCTACGGCGTCATCACGGCGGGGGAGCGGGCCTCGCTGACCGACCCCGACGTGGTCGTGGCGCTGTTGGGCGGGCTCGGGGTGCTCACGCTCTTCGTGCTGCACGAGAAGCGGGTGGACAACCCCTCGCTGGACGTGCGCTTCTTCCGCGATCCGCGGTTCAGCGTCTCCATCGCCGTGATCCTGCTGCTGTTCTTCAGCATGGCCGGGATCATCTTCTTCATGAGCTTCTACTGGCAGAGCGTGCGCGAGTTCAGCCCGCTCGTGGCCGGTCTGCTCGTGCTCCCCTCGGCGGTGGGGCAGATGCTCTTCGCGCCACTGAGCCCGACCCTGGTGCGCAAGGCGGGCCCGCGTGCGGTGGCGGCCGGCGGCATCGTGGCGGTGTGTCTCTCGTTCGCCTTCTTCGCGGTGATCCAGCAGGACACCCCGATCCCGCTGATCATGCTGTTCTTCTTCACGCAGGCGGCGGCGATGGCGACGGTGCTCACCCCGGCCACCGACGCGATCGTGTCCTCGGTTCCGCCGGGCAAGGCCGGTGCGGCCTCGGCCGTGCAGAACACCGCCCGCCAGATCGCCACCGCGCTGGGGGTGGCGGTGCTGGGCGCGGTCATCTCCGTGCACTACCGTTCGGCGCTCTCGCCGGAGCTGCAACGTGTCGCGGCGGAGGAGGGCGTGCCCGAGGAGCGTGCCGAGACGGCGGGGGAGTCGATCGAGGCGACCATGACGCTGGTCCGGGAGCTCGGTGACGCGGGGCGGGTGCTCGTGGCCCCGGCCAAGGAGGCCTTCGTCTCGGGCATGCACCTGGCGGCGCTGGTCTCCCTGGCCTTCGGGATCATCGGGCTCGTCGTCGTGCTCATCTGGCTGCCGCGCTCCTCCGGGGGCGACGGGGGCCGGGGAGGGCGCGGCCAGGGTTCCGGGACACGTTCGGGGTGAAGCGCTCCGCATACCTTGGGGGTATGCGCCTGACCGCCTTCACCGACGTCTCCCTCCGCCTGGTCATGCGGCTGGCCGTGGCCGAGGAGGGCGAACGCCTGACCACACGGGCCGCGTCGGGCATGCTCTCGGTGCCCTACACCCACATGGCCAAGGCCGTGGCCCGGCTGTCCGACCTGGGGATCGTCGAGGCCCGGCGCGGCCGCGGGGGAGGCCTGCTGCTGACCGAGGCGGGACGTGCGTCCTCCGTCGGCGCGATCGTGCGCGAACTCGAGGGTGACGGGGATCTCGCCGGATGCGAGGACGACCCGCCCTGCCCGCTGCGTGAGGCCTGCCGCCTGCGGGGTGCGCTGGCCCAGGCGCGCGAGGCGTTCTACGCATCGTTGGACCAGGTCACCGTGGCTTCCCTGGTGGAATCCCCCACACGTCGTGCCCTGACACTGTTGCGCGAACCGCCCGCCGGCACCTGAGCCGGACCGGGCCGGAGGTCGGGTCCCGCGGGGCGCCGGAAGTCCCGGCGGAGCCGGGCCCGCGTCCCGCGCGTACAAGGCCGTCCGGCCCTGCCCGATCGCGGCGTCGTCGCAGTACAACGGTGGCGCTGAGGTGTCCTTGGGGCCACCCCGGTGAGAGCTCTCCAGGGCCCGGATTTAATCTGCATTTCAGATACCAATTATCTGGTCCGGGTCACCCCGGAGAAGGAGGACGCATGCTCTCCGCAGAGTCCGCAGCCACCGTCCGCGCCACCCTCCCGGTCGTCGCCGAACACCTCGACACCATCACCGCCCGCTTCTACGACGGGATGCTCGGCCAACACCCCGAACTGCTCGACGGCATGTTCAACCGCGCCAACCAGGCCAACGGGGACCAGCGCAGGGCCCTGGCCGCCTCCATCGCCGGGTTCGCCACCGCCCTCCTCGAGAACCCGGACGAGCGGCCCGACACCCTGCTCTCGCGCATCGCCCACAAGCACGCCTCCCTCGGCGTGACCGAGGACCAGTACGCACTCGTGCACAAGTACCTGTTCCAGGCCATCGCCGAGACCCTCGGAGACGCCGCCACACCCGACGTCGTCGCCGCCTGGGACGAGGTCTACTGGCTCATGGCCGGGGCGCTCACCGCCATCGAGGCCCGCCTCTACGCGGACGGCGGCGCCACCGGCCGCGACGTCTGGCGGCCCTGGCGTGTGACCGACCGCGCCCCGCAGAGCCCCGACACCGTCGCCCTCGGCCTCGAACCCGAGGACGGGGGAGAGGCGCCGGCCTTCCGTGCCGGCCAGTACGTCAGCGTGCAGGTGCAGATGCCCGACGGGGTGCACCAGGCCCGCCAGTACTCCCTGACCGGGTGGGACGGCCGCCGGCGCCGCATCACCGTCAAGCGGCTGCGCGCCGGCCGGAACCCCGCCGGCGAGGTGTCGACCCTCCTGCACGACGCCGCCCCGGGGGACAGACTCATGGTCTCCACACCGGCGGGCGACGTCACGGTTCCCGGCGGCGAACACCCGCTCGTGCTCGTGTCCGCGGGGATCGGCTGCACCCCGATGCTCGCGATGCTGCACCACCTGGCCGAGGCCGGCAGCTCGCGCGAGGTCCTCGTCCTGCACGCCGACCACGGCCCCGACCAACACCCGCACCGCGACGAGACGGCCGTGCTCGTCGACACCCTGCCCGGCGCGAGCTCGCACACCTGGTACGAGGACGGCGGCGGTGACCACCGCGGACGTATGGACCTTTCGGAGATCGACGTCCCCGCGGGCGCCGAGGTCTTCCTGTGCGGCCCGCTGCCGTTCATGCGGGACGTGCGCGCCCAGTTCCTCGACGCGGGTGTGCCGCCGCGCCGGGTCCACTACGAGGTCTTCGGCCCCGACCTCTGGCTCGGCGCCGCCTGAGCCGGGCCGCCGGGAGGTGTCCCGGGCCGGTACCCGGAACCGGCCCGGGCCGACATACTGGGCCCATGCCCCCCGAGACGATCCCGCCCTCCGCCGACCGCTCCGCCTTCGTCGGCCGCGACCACCACGTCACCGCCCTGCTCGAGGACGCCCTCGACGTGCTCGACGGCGGGGCCCGGGCCGTGTTCGTGCGCGGTGAGGCCGGGGTCGGCAAGACGCGCCTGGTCGACGAGTACCTCCGGCGCACCCCGCTCGGTTCCCGCGCCGTCGGCGGGTGTGTGGAGTCCGGGACCGACGCCGTCGCCTTCGCCCCGGTCACGTCCGTGCTGCGCCCCCTGGCCCGTGACCACGCCCCGACACCGGTCGAGGCGCGCGAGCTCGCCCGCATCCTGCCGGAGCTCGGCGAGGTCTCCACCGTGCCCGACGACGGACGCATCCGCCTGTTCGAGTCGGTGCTGACCTTCCTGGAACGCTGCGCCGAGGCGGGCGACGGAACCCGGCCCGGCCTCTGTGTGGTGCTGGAGGACCTCCACTGGGCCGACGCCTCCACCCGCGACCTGCTGCTGTTCCTCCTGCGGAACCCGGGCCGGGCCCCGCTCCAGATCCTCGCCACGGTCCGCACCGACGACGTGCACCGCACCCACCCGCTGCGCAGGCTCGTGCCCGACATGGTCCGCCTGCCCCGCGTGGGCACCGCCGACCTCGAACCCCTCGACGTGGCCGGCGTCGCCGCCCAGGTCACCGCCCTGCGCGGGCACGCTCCCGCCGACGCCGAGGCCGAACGCCTGCACGGGCGCAGCGGCGGCAACCCGCTCTTCGTCGAGGCCCTGATCACGGGCGGCGACGGCGGGTCGGGGATCCCCGAGGGCCCGCGCGAACTCATGCTGCGCCGGGTCGAGGCCCTGTCCTCCGGGGCCCGGTCCGTGCTGGGGACCGCCGCACTCATCGGCACCCGGGTCCCGCACACACTCCTGGCCGCTGCGGCCGCACGGTCCGGTGTGGGTGAGGAGGACCTCGACGCCGCCCTGCGCGAGGCCGTCGACGCCCGGGTCCTGCAGGTGGACGGTGACGGCTACACGTTCGGCCACGCCCTGCTGGCCGAGGCCGTGCAGGAGGACCTGCTCCCCGGCGAACGTGTGCGCACCCACCGCAACCTCGCCGACGCCCTCGACGCCGGGGTGCCCGGGTTGGCCGAACCCGCACGCGACCGGCTCCTGGCCCGCCACGCCACCCTGGCCCACGACCACGAGCGCGCCTTCCGGGCCACCTGGGCCGTGGTCGCCCGCGACGAGCACACCCCCGGCCACCCCGAACAGCTGGACCTGCTCGAACGCCTCCTGGAGCTGTACGAAGCTGTTCCCGCCACCGCGGCCGAGATCGGTGCGACCCGCGCCGACCTCCTGCGCCGCGCCGCCACCGCCGCCCACCTGGCCGGGCGCGCCCGCCGCGCCCGGGACCACGCCACCGCGGGCCTGGCCGAGCTCGGCGCCGACGGCGACACCCCGCCCGCGTCCGAGCACCGCATCGCCGCCGCCCTGCTCCGGCTGACCAGGGCGCGTGTCCTGCGCACCCTCGGCCAGGACGGCGACCTGGAGGACCTCGACGCCGCCGCAGTCCTCTTCGGCGAGGACCACACCGGCCGGATCGCCGTCGACGCCGCCCGTGCGGCCGCCCTCAACGTCCGGGGACGCGAACGGGAGGCCGAGCCGGTCGCCCGCGCAGTGCTGGAGTGGGCCCGGCGCGCGGGTGACCCGCACAGCGAGGCCGACGCCCTGGTGACACTCGGCAGTTTCTGGATCGGGGAGGACGCCGACGAGCGCGAGCACCTGCTGCGCCGTGGGATCGCCCTGGCCGCCCGCATCGGACACGTGCAGACCGAGCTGCGCGGCTGGAACAACCTCCAGGTCGCCCTGCACTTCCGGCTCGACCTGCACGCCACGCTGGAGGTCGCCCGCCGGTCCATGGAACGCCACACCGAACTCGGCGTGGCCCGGACCCGCGGAGCCGAGGCGGCCGGAAACCTCGCCGCGGTCCTGGTGAACCTGGGCCACACCGACGCCGCCCACCGTCTGTTCGACCGGTTCCCCGGCGGCGACCTGCCCGTGCGCAGACAGAAGGCCCACATCGCCCTGTCGATCGCGCTGTGGGAGGGCGACGTGCCCACCTCCCGGCGGCTCCTCGAAGAACTCACCGCCGTGGAGGAGGCCGTGGAGCTGCCGGCCGACCGGCGCATCGTGCGGCTCGCGGCCCGGCTGCGCCTGTTGGCGGAGGAGGGCGACCTCGACGCGATGGGACCGGTGGCGCGCGCCATGATCGACGGCGAACGGAGCAAGGCCCCGACGCAGGCCAGCGTCGACGGCATGGCCCACTTCTCCCAGGCCCTCCACCACCTGATGCGCTCGGGCGACCCCGGCCACCGGGCCCTGGCCGAGGAGCTCCGGCCCGGGCTGGAGCTGTTCCGCCGGGGCGAGGTGTGGGCGCAGACCCCGCGCGGGCGGCTGCGCGAGCAACAGAGCCGTGCCTGGCTGGCCACCGACCCGGCCGAGGCCCTGCGCCTGTGGGAGGGCTACGCCACCGCCCTGGGCGAGGTCGGGTTCCCCGTACAGCGCACCGTCGCGCTGGGCCGGGCCGCGTCCTTCGCCGCGGAGTGCGGTCGGGAGGGCGACGCGCGGCGCCTGCTCGTGCTGTGCGACGAGGTCGCGGGACAGTGCGACAACGGTGCCGCCCTGCTGCGCCGCCACGCCGCCCCCGTGCGTGCCGTGCTCGGCGAGCCGGGCGAGGCCCCGGCCGGCCTGACCCGGCGTGAGCAGGAGGTCCTCGTGCGCCTGGCTGCGGGCGCGACCAACCGGGAGATCGGGGAGGCCCTGTTCATCTCACCGAAGACGGTGAGCGTGCACATGAGCAACCTGATGTCCAAGCTCGGCGTCACCAACCGCAACGCCGCCGCGGTGCGCGCCCGCGACCTCGGCCTCACCTGAGGCCACGACCGCTCAGCGGCGTGCGGACCCGCCGGCGCCGGTCAGGTGGGCCACCGAGGCCTCCACGTCCACGGCGTTGCGCGGCTGGTTGTAGGGGAGCTTGGACAGCGCCATCGCCATCCCGCACGTGTTGGTCACTGCCGCGAAGGTCAGCCCCGCGCCGATGAAGGCGGCCACCCACACCGCCGGCTGCCACACCAGGCTCAGCAGCACCGACACCAGGACGATGCTGCCGGCCACCAGGCGCACCTGGCGTTCCAGGGCCCAGCGCTCCTTGCCGCGCACGACCGGGGCGCCGTCGGCCTCCCAGGCGTTCATCCCGCCGGTCATCACGGAGGCGTCGGTGAACCCGGCCCCGGTGAGGCGGTCGCGGAACTGCTCGGCGCGCGGTCCCGCCTGGCAGATCAGAACCATCGGCCCGCGGGCGTCGGCGGCGAGGCGTTCCAGGTGCGGCCCGGCCTGGCCCAGGGGCAGGTTCACGGAGCCGTCGATGTGCGAGCTCTCGTACTCGGCGGGCGTGCGCACGTCGACCACGAGGGTGTCGGGGTCGCGCTCGATAAGGGCGCGCACGGAAGGGACGTCGGTGGTGCTGCTGGTCATGCGGGAACTCCGGTTCCGGACGTGTGGGTCGGCAAGGGCGGGCGGGGACGTGTACGGGTTCTGGAACCCCGGGGGGTATCCCGAGGGTACACGTCCCCCTGGATCACGAACGTTCAGGCGGCGAGCATGCGGTAGGCGTGGTAGCCGCCCACGAGGTCGGCGACCTGCGCGTGCCCCTGCGCGCGCAGGTGGCTGGCGGCGACGCTGGAACGGTAACCGCCGGCGCAGTGCACGACGATCGGCCGGTCGGCGGGCAGCTCCCCGCCGCGCTCGGGAAGGTGGGCCAGCGGGATGTGCACCGCGCCCTCGATGAAGCCGCCCTCGCGCTCGGCCGAACCGCGCACGTCCACCACCACGGGGGCGTCCTCCGCCTCGAGCATGCGGGCGAGCTCTGCGGCCTCCACCCGCGGGGCGCGCTCCACCTCACCGGGAACGGAGGCCATCGCGGCCTCGGGGCGCTCGAGGTACCCGGCGATGGTGTCCAGTCCCACGCGGGCCAGGCGGGTCACGGCCTCCTGCTCCTGCCCGGCGGCGGCCACGACCAGGATCTCCGAGCCGGGCTCGACCATCATCCCGGAGGTCTCGGCGAAGCGGCCGTCGGTGCCCACGTTGAGCGCCCCGCGCAGGTGCCCGGCGGAGAACGACTGGTGGTCACGGGCGTCGACGACCACTGCGCCCGCGGCACGCAGGCGCAGGAACGCCTCCGCGTCCAACGGCCGGGCCAGGGCCTCGACGTCGACCGGGTCGCGGTCCTGCCGGTTGCGGGCGGCGTCGTAGGAGAAGTACGCCGGGATCGCCTCCTGGCCCTCCCTCACCAGCTCCACGAAGTCCGCCTCGCTCATCGGCTGCACCGCGTAGTTGGTACGCCGCTGGTCGCCGATCGTGGACTGCCGCTCCGTCGAGATGTTCTTGCCGCACGCCGAACCGGCGCCGTGCCCGGGGAAGAGCCGGGTGGCGTCGGGCAGGGCCATGAGCTTGTTGTGCACCGAGTCGTAGAGCATCGGCGCGAGCTTCTCGGGGGAATGCCCGAACGAGGCTGCGAGGTCGGGACGGCCCACGTCGCCGATGAACAGCGCGTCGCCGGTCAGTACCCCGTAGGGCACGGTGTCCCCGCCGCGCTCGTACACCACGAGGCTGATGGA
Organism: Nocardiopsis coralli; assembly: GCF_014892575.1. Classification (GTDB taxonomy): domain Bacteria; phylum Actinomycetota; class Actinomycetes; order Streptosporangiales; family Streptosporangiaceae; genus Nocardiopsis; species Nocardiopsis coralli. The sequence continues at coordinate 166,372 of NZ_JADBGI010000007.1, forward strand.
CTCGGGGGTGTGGCCGGGCGTGTGCAGGACCTCCACCTCGACCTCGCCCAGCGTGATGCGCTCGCCCTCGGCCAGACCCCGGAAGGCGAACTCCGCCTCGGCGGTCTCCCCGTAGCCGATCCAGGCGCCGGTGCGTTCGGCGATCTCGAAGTGCCCGGAGATGAAGTCCGCGTGCAGGTGGGTGTTGATCACCCCCACGACGTCGAGGCCTTGGTCGCGTGCGTCGTCGAGGTACTCGTCCACGTCGATGCGCGGGTCGACCACGACGGCCTTCCCGGTGGTCTCGTCGCCGATGAGGTACGAGGCCTGCGAGAGGCAGTCGAGGTAGTACTGGGTCAGGATCATGCTCGCGCTCCTTCGTGGTCGTTTTGAACCCCCGGGGGTATCCGGAGGGTATAAGAACCCCCAGGGGTATGTGGTGTACAGAGGGGGCTCTGGCGCCAACCCGGTCAGGCCAGGGCGAGGAAGAGCTTCTCCAGCTCCTGCTCGGTCATCTCCGGCTCCTCGCCGCGTTCACGTGCGGCGTTGCAGTGGCGCAGACCGCTGGAGACGATCTTGAACCCGGCACGGTCAAGGGCGCGCGAGACCGCCGCGAGCTGCTGCAGCACCTCGGTGCAGTCCTCGCCCTGCTCCATCATGTCGATCACGCCGGCCAACTGCCCCTGCGCCCTGCGCAGACGGGTCAGGGCATCGCCGACCATCTCCGGCTTCAGCTCCATCGGTCATCACCTCACCGGCGTCAACATACCCCCGCCCGTATCCATTCCCGACTGAGTGTGTTGCCGGCCACGCCGGGCACACGTCGGCCCCCGCCCGGAGGACGGGGGCCGGGGCGCGGCGCGGTGCTCCCTACAGGGTGGGCAGGTACCGCTGCAGCTCGTACGGGGTCACCTGGCGGCGGTAGGAGTTCCACTCCGCCTTCTTGTTGCGCAGGAAGAAGTCGAAGACGTGCTCGCCCAGCGTCTCGGCGACCAGCTCGCTGTTCTCCATGATGCGCAGCGCCTCGTCCAGGCTCTGCGGCAGCGGGCGGATGCCCATCGCACGCCGCTCGGCGTCGGTGAGGGCCCACACGTCGTCCTCGGCGCCCGGGGGCAGCTCGTACCCCTCCTCGATGCCCTTGAGGCCGGCGGCCAGGATCACCGCGTAGGCGAGGTAGGGGTTGCACGAGGAATCCAGGGACCGGATCTCGATCCGGCTCGAGTTGGACTTGCCCGGCTTGTACATCGGCACCCGCACCAGCGCCGAGCGGTTGTTGTGCCCCCAGCAGATGTACGCAGGGGCCTCGCCGCCCGCGCCGGCCGAGGCGGCGGGGTCGTCCCACAGCCGCTTGTAGGAGTTCACCCACTGGTTGGTCACGGCCGCGATCTCGTCGGCGTGCCGCAGCAGACCGGCGATGAAACCGCGCCCGACCTTGGAGAGCTGGTAGTCGGCGCCCGGCTCGTAGAACGCGTTCCGGTCGCCCTCGAACAGCGACAGGTGCGTGTGCATGCCCGAACCGGGGTACTCGGTGAAGGGCTTGGGCATGAAGGTCGCGTAGACCCCCTGCTCCATCGCCACCTCCTTCATCACGAGCCGGAAGGTCATGATGTTGTCGGCGGTCGTGAGTGCGTCGGCGTACCGCAGGTCGATCTCCTGCTGGCCGGGCCCGCCCTCGTGGTGGCTGAACTCCACCGAGATGCCCATCGCCTCGAGCATGTTGATGGCGTTGCGCCGGAAGTCGTGCGCGCTGTTGTGCGGCGTGTGGTCGAAGTACCCGCCCAGGTCGTTGGGCTCGGGGAACTCCCCGTGGTCGGGCATCTTCTTGAGCAGGTAGAACTCGATCTCGGGGTGCGTGTAGAACGTGAACCCGAGGTCGGAGGCCCTGCCGAGCTGGCGCTTGAGCACGTGGCGCGGATCGGCCGGCGACGGCGAACCGTCGGGCATCAGGATGTCGCAGTACATGCGCGCGGTCCCGTGCGGCTCGTTGCGCCAGGGCAGCGGCTGGAACGTCGAGGGGTCGGGCTGGGCGAGCATGTCCGCCTCGTAGACGCGCGCGAAACCCTCGATCGCCGATCCGTCGAAGCCGATGCCCTCGGAGAAGGCGGCCTCCAGCTCGGCAGGCGCGATCGCCACGGACTTGAGGTACCCGAGCACGTCGGTGAACCACAGCCGTACGAACCGGATGTCGCGCTCCTCCAACGTACGGAGCACGAATTCCTGCTGTCGATTCACGTTCAACCTTCCTCGATGCCGGTCGGTCCGGGCGGGTGGTCCACGGGCGCGCGGACCGGCCGGACGTCGTGTCCCATCACCAGTCTGCCGTGTGGATATTTCCTCCGGGTTTCCGAACCCCGGGTCCGGTCGGTCGGTTTCGGATCCTTCGCACACGGGATGGCCTGCGGTAAGGGTGCCTCACCCGGCACCCCCGGGGCGAATCGCCCCGGCGCACCGGCCCGGGACGCCCCGGAAGCCCCGCACACGCCCGTTTCGCTGACCCCTCGCCGTAACGCGGGCGGGCTAGGGTCGGCCCCGTGACACAGCTCCGCATCGCACTCGCGCAGGTCGATCCCGTCGTCGGAGACCTGGAGGGCAACCGTGCCCTGGTCGTCGAACACACCCGCCGGGCGGCGGGGGCGGGCGCCCACCTGGTCCTGTTCCCCGAGATGGTCGTCACCGGTTACCCCGTGGAGGACCTCGCCCTGCGGGACTCCTTCGTGTCGGCCTCCGTCAAGGCGACGCGGGACCTGGCCTCAGACCTCGACCACGAGGGCCTGGGCGAGCTGCCGGTGGTGGTGGGTTTCCTGTCCCGCCGGGAGGGTGCGCCCTCCCGCACCGGTCAGCCCTCGGGCGCGCCGCAGAACTCCGTCGCGGTGCTGCACCGGGGCGAGGTGGTGCTCACCTCCGCCAAGCACCACCTGCCCAACTACGGGGTCTTCGACGAGTTCCGCAACTTCGTGCCCGGCGACACCCTGGCCCTCCTGCGCGTGCGCGGTGTGGACGTCGCGCTGGCGGTGTGCGAGGACCTTTGGCAGGAGGGCGGACCGGTGGACGCCGCCGGGGCCGTCGGGGCCGACCTTCTCGCGGTGCTCAACGGTTCCCCCTACGAGCGCCACAAGGACGACGCGCGCCTGGACCTGTGCCAGGCGCGGGCCCGCCGCATCAACGCCGCCCTGGCCTACGTCAACATGGTCGGCGGCCAGGACGAGCTGGTCTTCGAGGGTGATTCCCTGGTCGTCGACGCCGAGGGCGAGCTGGTGGCGCGCGCCCCGCAGTTCACCGAGGAGCTCCTGGTCGCCGACCTCGACCTGCCCGGTGCGGGCCGGCGCGCCGAACACGGCCCCGACCTGGTCGAAGGGCTGCGGGTGCGCCGCCGTACCGTCTCCTCCGATGCGGTGGCCCCCTACCCTCCGCGCGCCAACACCGTCACCCCGAGGCCCGACCCGCGTTCCGACGTGGGCGAGGTCTACCGGGCCCTGGTCACGGGGCTGCGGGGCTACGTGCTCAAGAACGGGTTCTCGTCGGTGCTCGTGGGCGTCTCCGGCGGCATCGACTCCGCACTGGCGGCCACGGTGGCGGTCGACGCGCTCGGCCCGGACCTGGTGCACGGGGTCCTCATGCCGGGCGAGCACTCCAGCACGCACTCGGTCTCCGACGCCGAGGAGCTCGCCCGTCGGCAGGGCTTCCCGGTGCGCACGGTCGAGATCGGCGCCATGGTGGAGGCGTTCGAGTCCGCCGCCGAGCAGGCCGCCAGCCCTCTGCACGGGCTCGCCGCGGAGAACCTGCAGGCGCGGGTGCGGGGCACGTTCCTGATGAGCCTGTCCAACCAGGAGGGCCACCTGGTGCTGGCGACCGGAAACAAGAGCGAGGCCGCCACCGGGTACTCGACCCTCTACGGCGACTCCGTGGGCGGGTTCGCACCGCTCAAGGACTGCTGGAAGACGCTCGTGTGGGAACTCGCCGAGTGGCGCAACGCCGACGCCGAGCGGGGCGGCCACGTGCCGCCGATCCCGGAGAACTCCATCAGCAAACCGCCCAGCGCCGAGCTGGGCCCGGACCAGCTCGACACCGACTCCCTGCCGGACTACGCGCTGCTCGACGCGGTCCTGGACGCCTACGTGGGCACCGACAAGGGTGAGGCGGAACTGGTCTTCGCCGGGTTCGCCCCCGAGCTCGTGCGAAGGGTGATCCGGATGGTGGACCGGGCCGAGTACAAGCGGCGCCAGAGCGCCCCGGGCACCAAGATCAGCGCCCGCAACCTCAGCCGCGACCGCCGCCTGCCGATGACCAACCGCTGGACGGTGTGAGGGCGCGGGGCCGCTCCCTGCGCCCGTCGGCCCTACGCGGTGCCGGAGGTGCGGCGCCGGAAGAGCGTGTAGTCGGCCCCTTCCTCGAAGACGCGGCTCTCCACCCGTTCGAACCGGGCGGGGTCGAAGGACGCACCCTCGAAGAAGGGCTTCCCGGCCCCGGCGACCACCGGGTAGCGCTTGATGAAGAGCTCGTCGATCTCCGGCAGCAGGTATCCGGCGATGGAGGGGCCGCCGACCATGCAGATGCCCAGGGGCCCGTCCTCCTGTTTGAGCTCGCGGACGGTCTTCGAGGGGTCGGTGGCCACGACCGTCACGTTCGGGTCGACGTCCCCGGGCAGCGAGCGCGAGAAGACGTACTCCCGCATGTGCCCGTAGGGGCTGGTCATGCCCGCGTCGAGGCCGACCTGGTAGGAACCCCGGCCCTGGAGCATGGTGTCGAAGTGCCGGTTGGGCACGTCCAGCCCCAGGTGGGACCGCACGCTCCGGGGCAACAGCTCCGGATACTCGCTCACGTGGAACTCGCCGTTGTCCCCGAGCTGGCCCGTCTCCTCCCCGGGGTCGAAGAAGTCGAAGGAACCGTCGGGGCCGCAGACGTAGCCGTCCAACGAGACCGCGACGAAGTAGGTCAGGGTCCGCATGCTGCCTCCAGGGGGTCGAGGGCCGACCGTCGAAGCATGGCACGTCCCTGGAGCGCACAGGCGTGGTCGGCGCCGCCGGGTGTGGCCGAATGCGGACAAAGGAGCGCAGAGCGTCGCTGTCCGCCGAAGACTTCTTGTGGTGGCGCGTGTCACCGGCCGGGATCGTTCGCCCACGCATAGTTGTCTTGTCCTGTTCGAGTGTTCAGGGACAGGAGGCGCAGGTATGGCTCGGATCGCGCGAAGAAGCTGGGGCCCGGTGGCGGGCCGAATCGGAGCGGGCGCGGTGGGGCTCCTGGTGGTTGCCTCGGCCCCGGCGGCGGCCGAACCCGCGGACGGCCAGGGGGAACCGCTCGTGGGGGTCTCGCTCAACGGGGTCGAGGGGCCGGTCGAGCCGGGTGAGGAGGTCCGGTTCCGTATCACCGTGGCCAACAGCGACCGCGACTCGATGGAGCAGGCGCTGCTCGCCCAGCACGTGCCCGACGACATGGAGATCGTCTCCGCCGGACGGGACGGCGTGGTCGAGGGCGACATCGCCAACTGGGTGGTCGACGTGCCGCCCGGCGAGGACGCCGAGTACACCGTGACGGCACGCCTGGGCGAGGACGCCCGGCCCGGGAGCCAGTTGGGCAGCACCGCGTGCCTGCTCCTGGAACGCGAGGCCGAGCCGACCGCGTGTGCGACCGAGGACGTCCCGGTGGCCGAGGAGACCGCGGTCGCCAAGGCCGCAGGCGCGGTCGACGGGGAGAGCGCACTACGTGTGGCGGGCGCGGGGCTCGTGCTCCTGTTGGCGTGGTTGCTCTGGCGCCAGCGGGGTTTCTTCCTGGCCCGCTGACCGGTGCCGGGGGCCTGTGCGCTTCGTTACGTCAGTGTGTCGACAAAACGGACAGAACAACTACAACCAGTAGTAGTCTGGGCGCATGAGCATCCTCGCATCCTTCCTTCTCTTCCTGCACATGATCGGCCTGGCGGGCATCCTCGCCGGCGTCCTCATGCAGCTGATGACCGACAACACCAAGTCGGTCAAGGTCCTGCTGCACAGCGCCCTGCTGCAGCTCGTCAGCGGCATCCTGCTCGTGGGTGTCTACGAGATGGCCGACCTCGCCGACGTCAACCACATGAAGATCGGCATCAAGCTCGTGATCGCTCTGGCGATCGTCGTCGTCGGTTTTGTGAACAAGCGCAACCCGGCCACGAAGCTCGCCGCGGCCGCCGGTGTGCTCGGCGTCCTCAACATCGGTCTCGCCGTCTTCTGGTGATGCTCGCCCGCGCGGTGCCCGCACGCCGCGCGCCGGCCTCGGAGCGGGGGCGGTACGGACTTCGCAGGTCCGTGCCGTCCCCGCTTTTCTTGCGCGGACTTGCGCCGGATTTCCTGCGTGACCACCCGTTCACAGGGCGGCATCCGTCTGTTACCTTTGTCACTCGCGCGCAAAGTCTTGCAAACTCTGCAAGGAAACGTCGTCGGGGGTGGTACCGCCCCCGACGCACACCCCCGCGAAGGAGCGCACGATGACAACCCTCCGGATCGGCGCGGTCGCCGGCGCCCTGGTCCTCGGGGCCGGACTGATCGCGGTCTCGGGGCCCTCCACCCCGACCGAGGCGCAGCCGGCCGCGGCAGCACAACCCCCGCAGACGCAGCAGGCCCCCGAAGACGGCACGATCGTCCACCTCTTCCAATGGACCTGGGACGCCGTCGCCCAGGAGTGCACCGACTTCCTCGGCCCCGAGGGCTTCACCGGGGTCCAGGTCTCCCCGCCGCAGGAACACGTCGTCGTCGAGTACGACGAGGGCGGCAACTACCCCTGGTGGCAGGATTACCAACCCGTCTCCTACCAGCTCGACAACACCCGGCGCGGCACCGCCGACGACTTCCAGGACATGGTCGACACCTGCGCCGACAACGGTGTGCGCATCTACGTCGACGCGGTCGTCAACCACATGACCGGACCGGACTCCGGGACCGGCAGCAACGGCACCGAGTGGAGCAAGTACGAGCACCCCGACCTGTTCGGGGACGGCGAGTACGGCTACGGCCAGAACGACTTCGAACCCTGCTTCGAGGAGATCACCGACTGGGACGACCGCGGCCAGGTGCAGGACTGCGAACTCCTCGGCCTCGCCGACCTGGACACCGGCGCCGACTACGTCCAGGAACGCCTCGTGCAGTACCTCAACGGCCTCATCGGCATGGGCGTGGCCGGCTTCCGCGTCGACGCCACCAAACACGTGCAGGTCGAGCACGTGGACGCGATCTTCTCCCAGCTCGACGACGTCCCGGGCTGGGGCGGACAGCCGCACGTCTACCACGAGGTCATCGGCGACGACACGATCCCGTACACCGACTACACCGACCACGGCCAGATCACCAACTTCGACCACCACCGCGACCTGTCGCACAGCTTCGCCGACGGCGACATCGCCGACCTCACCGAGATGCCCGACCACGGCGGCCTGACCTCCGACGAGGCCGTGGTCTTCGTCGACAACCACGACAGCCAGCGCTACGAGCCGATCCTCACCTACGCGGATGGCGACCGTTACTACCTGGCCACGGCGTTCCTGCTCGCCCACCCCTACGGCACGCCCGTGGTCATGTCCGGCTACGACTTCGAGGGCAACGACGCCGAGGGCCCGCCCAGCACCGGCGAGGAGGAGGGCAACCCGGCCGGGTGGCTCACCGAGGACGCCGACTGCGACAACCCCTCGGGGTGGACCTGTGACCACCGCGACGAGGCGGTCGCCGGGATGGCCGGGTTCCGCACCGCCACGGCCGGCAACGGCCTGGAGGAGCGCACCCGCGACGGTGAGTCCCGGGTCGCCTTCGACCGCGGCGAGGACGGCTTCGCGGCCTTCAACGCCACCGACAGCGAGTGGGAGCTCGACTCCGAGACGTCCCTGCCCGACGGCGAGTACCCCAACGCCGCGGGCCCGGGCACCGTGGCCGTCTCCGGCGGACAGGTGCAGGCCACCGTGCCCGCCGACGGCGCCGTGGCGCTGCACACCGGCGGCTGACACGGGGCAGAGCAACGGTGGCGCCCCCGCACGCACGGGGGCGCCACCCTCAGTCGTCGTAGAAGATGCGTTCCATCACCGCACGCGCCCGCCGCGTCGACCGCAGGTACTCGTCGGTGAGCTGTTCCGAGGGGCCCTCCGGGTCGGCGCCGTCGTACTCCGAACCCGCGTCCGGCCCCTTGCCGTCGTCCTCTTCCCCGGGCTCCTCGTCATCGGAGCCGGAACCGAATCCCATCGCCTCGGCCAGCGCCCCGCGCACACGCAGGTCGGAGGGGAGCGAGTCACCGCCCCGGCCCCGCACCAGCATGATCATCCCGCGCACCCGCGAGGCCAGCCGCCAGGCGTGCTCGAGCACGGCACCGTCGTCGGCCGCGATCAGTCCGTGCGCGACCGCCAGGTCCAGCGCCTCCAACGTCCGGGGCGTACGCAGGTCGGGGTACTCGTGGGCGTGCCGCAGCTGTACCAGCTGGGCGACCCACTCCACGTCCGAGAGCCCGCCCCGCCCGAGCTTCGTGTGCAGGGTCGGGTCGGCCCCCCGGGGCAGCCGCTCGGCCTCCATCCGGGCCTTGAGCTTGCGGATCTCCAACACCGCCGCCTGGTCCGGGCCGCCCTCGGGGTAACGGAGCGGATCGACCAGCGACAGGAAGTCCGTGCCCAGGTCGCGGTCGCCGGCGATCGGCCGCGCCCGTAGCAGCGCCTGGCTCTCCCACACCTGTGACCAGCGCCCGTAGTAGGCCGCGTACGACTCCAGGGTCCGCACCATCGGACCGCTGCGGCCCTCCGGACGCAGATCGGTGTCGATCTTCAACGGCGGCTCGGCGGCCGGGACCTCCAGCAGCCGCGCCAGCTCCCGTACGACCGCCATCGCCTGCTGGGTCGCCAGACCCGTCTCCACCCCCGGGAGCGGATCGTGCACGTACATCACGTCGGCGTCGCTGGCGTAGGTCAGCTCCCGGCCGCCGAACCGGCCCATCGCCACCACACACACCCGGGTGAGCTCTTGGCCCCCGTCGGCCGCCACCACACGGGCGCGCGCCACACGCAGGGCCGCGTCGATCGTGACCTCGGCGATGTCGGTCAGCGCCTCGCCGACCTCCGTCACCGACGACACCCCGAGCAGGTCGGCCGCGGCAGTGCGCAGCAACTCGCGCCGGCGCAGCGCCCGAACCGCCGACACCGACTCCTCGTCCGTGTCGTAGCGCCGCAGGGCCGCGTCGGCCTCGGCCGTGAGCACCTCGGGCCTGCGGCGCAGCAGGTCATCGTCGTCGTCCAGCATCGCCACCGCGTCGGGGGCCCGTAGCAGCAGTTCGGTCACGTACCGGCTCGTGCCCAGCAGCCACGCCATGCGCTCGGCCACCCGCACGTCGTCGCGCAACAGTCGCAGGTACCACGGGGTCGTGCCCAGGGCATCGCTGACCTGCCGGAACCCCAACAGCCCCGCGTCCGGGTCGGGGGAATCGGCGAACCAGCCCAGCATCACCGGAAGCAGGGTGCGCTGGATCGACGCCCGCCGCGACAGCCCCGACGTCAACGACTCCAGGTGGCGCAGCGCCCCCGCCGGGTCGGCGAAACCGAGCGCCTCCAGGCGGGCCCGGGCCTGGTCGGGTGTCAGGCGCGCCTCGTCCCCGGGCAGCTGGGCGACCGCGTTGAGCAACGGACGGTAGAAGAGCTTCTCGTGCAGGCGCCGCACCTTCGCCGACACCCGCTTGCGCGCCTCGGTCAGCTCGGTGACCGGGTTGGCGGTGAACCCCAGCGCCCGGCCCAGGCGCCGCAGCTGCGCGGGCCCCTCCTGCGTCCCCGGGTCCGGCATCAGGTGGGTGCGCCGCAACCGGTCCAACTGCAGGATGTGCTCGGCCCGGCGCAGGAACCGGTACGCCTCGGCCAGGCCCGCCGCGTCCTCGCGCCCCACGTACCCGTACTCCGACAGGGCGGTGAGCGCCTCCAACGTGTTGCCCGAACGCAGCCGGTCGTCGGCGCGCCCGTGCACGAGCTGGAGCAGCTGCACGGAGAACTCGATGTCGCGCAGGCCGCCCGGGCCCAGCTTCAACTCACGTTCGTCCTGCCCGACGGGGATGTGCGAGACCACGCGTCGGCGCATGGCCTGTACGTCCTCCACGAAGTCCCTGCGCGCGGAGGCGTCCCACACCATCGGGGTGATGGCCTCCATGTAGTCCAGGCCCAGCTGCAGGTCGCCCGCGATCGGCCGCGCCTTGAGCAGCGCCTGGAACTCCCACGTCTTGGCCCAGCGCTCGTAGTAGACCAGGTGGCTCGACAACGGACGCACCAGGGGACCGTTGCGCCCCTCCGGTCGCAGGGCCGGGTCGACCTCCCACAGGGTCCCCTCGGCGTCGGTCTCGGTCGGCACCCGCATCATCGCGGTGGCCAGGCGGGTCGCGGCCGCCATCGCCACGCTCTCGGCGATCGGAGCGCCCTCGGAGTCCACGTCCGGCTCGGCCACGAAGACCACGTCCACGTCGCTGACGTAGTTGAGCTCGCGGCCCCCGCACTTGCCCATGCCGATGACCGCGATCCGGCATAGGGCCGCGTCCTCGGGGTGGTGGTGGCGGGCCACGGCCAGGGAGGCGTCCAGCATCGCGGCGGCCAGGTCGGCCAGCTCCGCGGAGGTCTCCTGCACACCGGCCGCGCCGGTCAGGTCGCGCCCGGCCAGGCGCAGGAGCCGGCGCCGGTAGGCCACCCGCAGGGCGTGCCTGAGGGTGTCGGACGAGCCGTCCTCGAACTCGGCGGCGGTCGGCGCCTGCGCGTCCGGGTCGGCGCCCACGGTGTGCAGGAACCCGCGTCGCACCTCCTCCGGGTCGGGGGAGCGCGCCGCGTCCGGGCCGCGCAGCTCCCGCCAGTCCCCGGGGTGGCGCACGAGGTGGTCGGTCAGGGCGATGCTCGTGCCCATGACGTGGCACAGCCGCGCCCTCAGGTCGGGCTCCTCGCGCAGGGCCGCCAGGACCTCGTCGGGGGAGGGGGCGGCCTCGAGCACACGCAGGAGGCCCAGGAGCGCCTGGTCGGGGTCGGGGGCCGCGGCGAGCGCGTCGACGACGGCGAGGTCGTCCTGCGCGTCGAGCCCGGCCTCCTCCACCAGGCGCAGGGCCCGGGGGCTGTCACTGAAACCGCGCCTGGCGAGCGCGCCTGCTGTCATGTTGGTTCTTCCGTTCCTCGCCACACGTCCACGTTAGCCTTGCCCCGCAGGCCTTCCCCGCGCCCCGTCCCCACCGCTGCCCGGAACACGCCGGCGCCCCGCCCGGGCATACCGTTGCGGGGACCGACACCCGTACAGCCAAGGGAGTGACATGTCCGTCCTCGACGTCGAGATCGGTGCCCTCAACGGCGGCCCCGCCCAGCTGGACCGCCACCGGGGCGAAGCCGTCCTGATCGTCAACGTGGCGTCCCGGTGCGGGCTGACCCCGCAGTACACCGCCCTGGAGGAGCTGCAGCAGCGTTACGCGGGCCGCGGCTTCACCGTGCTGGGCGTGCCCTGCAACCAGTTCATGGGGCAGGAGCCCGGGACCGCCGAGGAGATCTCCACGTTCTGCTCGACCACCTACGGCACGACCTTCCCGATGACCGAGAAGGTCGACGTCAACGGCGACGACCGCCACCCGCTCTACACCGGGCTCGTCGGGGCCGCCGACGCCGGGGGCCACACCGGCGACGTCCGCTGGAACTTCGAGAAGTTCCTCGTCGCCCCCGACGGCACCGTCGCGGCGCGCTTCGCACCGCAGACCGAGCCCGGCTCGGAGGAGGTCGCCAAGGAGATCGAGGCCGTGCTGCCCTCCTAGAACGCACACACTCGGCGGGGGAACGAGAGAGGCCGTCGACGGTGTCGGGAACACCGTCGACGGCCTCTCTCAGAGCCTCACGGGGCTCTTAGACGTCGTAGTACAGCTCGAACTCACGCGGGTGCGGCCGCAGGCGCAGGGAGTCGATCTCCTCGGTGCGCTTGAAGTCGATGTAGGTCTCGATGAGGTCCTTGGTGAAGACACCGCCCTCGAGCAGGAACTCGTGGTCGTTCTCCAGGGCCTCCAGGGCGTCGTCCAGCGAGGCCGGGACCGTCTTGATGGCCTTGGCCTCCTGGGGCGGCAGCTCGTAGAGGTCCTTGTCGACCGGCTCCGGCGGCTCGATCTTGTTCTTCACGCCGTCGATGCCGGCCATGAGCATCGCGGAGAAGGCCAGGTACGGGTTGGCCGACGGGTCCGGAACGCGGAACTCGATGCGCTTGGCCTTCGGGTTCGAACCGGTCAGCGGCAGGCGGATGCAGGCCGAGCGGTTGCGCTGGCTGTAGACCAGGTTGATCGGGGCCTCGTAACCCGGCACCAGGCGGTGGAAGGAGTTCACCGTCGGGTTGGTGAAGGCCAGCAGCGCCGGGGCGTGCTTGAGCAGGCCGCCGATGTAGTGGCGCGCGGTGTCGGAGAGCTGGCCGTAGCCGGACTCGTCGAAGAACAGCGGCGCGCCGTCCTTCCACAGGCTCTGGTGGCAGTGCATGCCGGAGCCGTTGTCGCCGAAGAGCGGCTTGGGCATGAACGTGGCGGTCTTGCCGGCCGCGTTCGCGACGTTCTTGACGATGTACTTGTACTGCTGGACCTGGTCGGCGTGGTGGAGCAGCGTGCCGAACTTGATGCCGATCTCGGCCTGGCCGGCGGTTCCGACCTCGTGGTGCTGGAGCTCGACCTCGAGACCGGAGTCGATGAGGGTGCGGACCATGTCCGAACGCAGGTCGCTGTAGTGGTCGACGGGCTCGACGGGGAAGTAACCGCCCTTGTAGCGGGGACGGTAACCGCGGTTGCCGCCCTCGATGCTGGAACCGGTGTTCCAGGCGCCCTCGATCGAGTCGATCTCGTAGTAACCCGTGTTCGAGCGGGTCTCGAACTTGACGTCGTCGAAGATGTAGAACTCGGCCTCGGCCCCGAAGTTCACGGTGTCGGCAACACCCGAGCCCTTGAGGAAGGCCTCGGCCTTGCGGGCGACGTTGCGCGGGTCGCGGCTGTAGGAGTCCAGCGTGATCGGGTCGTGCACGAAGAACGTCATGTTCAGCGTCTTGTGCTTGCGGAACGGGTCCAGGACGCCCGTGCTGAGGTCGGGGAGCAGGAGCATGTCCGACTCGTGGATGGCCTGGAAGCCGCGGATCGAGGAACCGTCGAACATCTGGCCCTCGGTGAACGTCTTCGCGTCGACGTTCTCGACGGGGAGGGTCACGTGGTTCACGCCACCGAACAGGTCCGTGAATCGGACGTCGAGAAACTTGACGTCCTCCTTCTGGATGTAGGCGAGAACCTCGTCGACGTTGCTGAACAAAACGGAACCTCCGTGCAGATAGCTGAGACGGTGGAGCCGGGTCCGCTCCGTCGCGGACGACATCGGATCGCATCCGTCTCCCGGCTTCGTCATCGAAGCTAGGAGGGCGCGGTTTCCACGCCATGTCTCTATTGTTTCTCGCATGTTACGGACTCCGCTGTTCCTGCAGACCACATGCCCCGTTCGTGCGGTTTCCCCCTCCAGGAGGGCGAATCGGGTCGTTTCGGAAGTCAGTGGTGTGGCATGGGCCATGCCCCCTCCGTGCGCCGGACGCCGGACCTTCGTGCACCCCGGCGCAGCCGCCCGCGGCCTGCCGATACCGTGAGGAACATGAGTGACGAGAGCCGGTCGGGCGCCGCTGCTGCCGACCCCGACGACGACTTCATGTACCGGGGCAGCCGCCTCGGGCTGCCGGAGAACGGCCCCGGTTCCGTGCCCGGCGTGATGCGCCGCCTCGTGGGCCTGGCGCTGGACTGGCTCTTGGCCACCCTCATCGTGATGGGTGCCCTCAACGTCGGCCTCATCGGGCAGGAGCTCTCGGCGGCAGCCGAGGGCGGCGGGGAACCCGAGGCGCTGGCGCTGACCAACTTCACCACGATCTCCACCCTCGTGGTCTTCGCCGCCATGAACATCCTTCTGCTCACACTCTTCGGCACCTCCGTCGGGCGCCGCCTCGTGGGCGTGGGCATCACCGCCACCGGGGAGCGTTCCTGGCCCTGGTTCGTCTCCATGGCCGTGCGCACACTGCTGTTGTGCCTGGTCATTCCCGCCGTCGTCTACGACCGCGACACCCGCGGCCTGCACGACCGCGCCGCAGGAACCATCGCCACGCGCTACTGAGGCCCGCCGGGGCGGGCGATCCGGACCCTGCCGCGGCCGCACCTGACGGTTCCGGGCAGGTCACGATTGCTCCGTGTGCGTACGAGCCGGTACCTGCCTGCTGTTAACATCCGTGGATCACATCTCCCTGGGGCTTCGCCGATCCCACGGATGCGGTGCCCCACCCTCCCCAAGGCCTCGCACCTCTAAGGTTCCTCTCCTCATGGCTGGAAAACGCTCCGCCCCCCTGTCCTCGGGCGCACTGGGCGCCGTCCGTATGTCGACCGGCCAGTGGGCCGCGACCATCGTGACGGTGCTCGCGATCATCGCGAGCCTGGGTGCCTACGGCTGGTACGCCTCCCTGTGGGGCAACATCACCACCGCCCAGGTCGACACCGACGAGTGGGACCGCCCCAACAACGTGGACGGGGTCAAGAACATCCTCGTCATCGGTTCGGACGTGCGCTCGGGGGAGAACGCCAACTACGGCGAGGTCGAGGGTGAGCGCCCCGACATGATGATGATCGCCAGCGTCAACATCGACAGCGGCGCCGCCACCCTGGTGAACCTGCCCCGCGACCTGCTCGTGGACCTGCCCGCCTGTGACCCCGTGGAGGGGTACGAGGGCATGGAGGCCCAGAGCGGCATGTTCAACTCCGCCATGACCTTCGGCGGGGTCGGATGCCAGTGGAACGCGGTCGAGCAGGTCACCGGCGTGCACCTGGACCACTTCCTCATGATGGACTTCGTCGGGTTCGCCGACATGGTCGACGCCATCGGCGGGGTGGAGATGTGCATCCCCGAACCCATCGACGACCCCCAGGCCCACCTGGAGCTCGAGGCCGGCCAGCAGACCCTGGACGGGGAGGACTCCCTCGGGTTCGTGCGCTCGCGTTACAGCCAGGGCGACGGCAGTGACCTCTCACGCATCGAACGCCAGCAGGAGTTCATGGGCGCGATGCTGCGCGAGGTCCTCGACAGCGACGTCATGACCAGCCCCGCGACCGTCACCAGCTTCATCGGCGCGGTCACCGACTCCATCACCACCGACGAGGACCTCACCGTCGACACCATGAGCGAGATCGCCATGGCGATGCGCGAGGTCGACCTGGACCGCGTCCAGTTCGTCACGGTGCCCAACGGCAGCCACCCGGCCGACGAGAACCGCATCATCATGGAGGAGCCGGCCGCCACCGAGCTCTTCGACCGCATCAACGAGGGCGAGGACATGACCGGCGCCGACGGCGGCTCCGGCGGGGGAGAGGGCTCCGAGGAGGCCGACGAGGCGCCCGAGCCCTCCGACATCAGCCTCGACGTGCTCAACAACACCGACATCGAGGGTCTGGCCAACGAGGTCGAAGCGGTCCTGGCCGAGGCCGGGTACACCGTCGCCGGCACCGGCAACCCCGAGGAGCGCCTGCCCGAGGCCACGACCGTCTACCACGCGCCGGGCGACGAGGCCTCCGCCGAGCTGCTGGCCGACTACATCGGCCAGGCCCAGACCGAGGAGGCCGAGGGGCTGGACCAGGACCTCGAACTGGTCATCGGCGCCGACTGGCAGGGCATCGCCGGCAACGGCGACGACTCCGGCGGCGACGGGGCCATCGCAGAGGAGCTCGACGGGGCCACGGCCGAGGCAGAGGGCGAACACGCGTGCTGACACGGTGCCAGTACGCTGTCCGATGGTGATCTGACAGGGAGCGAAGGGGTCCGGTACCATCCGGCCCCATACGTCCGTCGGCGCCCCCGCGCCCGTCCCCTTCGCGGGCGGCCCCTCTCCCCAAGCCCCACAGCGAATCAGGTGTCCCTCTTGGCTTCAGGAAAGTTCTCGTCCCTCAGACGCGGTATGTCACTGGGTCAGTGGGCGGCTGTCGGTGCCACGGGTGTCGTGATCGCAGGCAGCCTGGCCACCTACGCCACGGTCGGTGACGCGCTCAGCTTCGATACCGAGGCGATCGAACCCGACGCCTGGGGCGACCGCCCGGCGAGTGTCGACGGTATCCACAACGTCCTGGTCCTGGGCACCGACGAACGGGCTGGCGACGACGCCGGTTACAACGAGGAGAACGGCATCCGCCCGGACGTGTTGATGATCGCCAGCATCGACACCGACAACGGCGGCGCGACCATGGTCAACCTGCCGCGCGACCTCGTCGTCGACCTGCCCGCCTGTGAGGCCAACGACGAGTACCCGGGCTCCGAGGGCGGCGAGGACCAGCTCAACCACGCCATGCGCTACGGCGGCCTCGACTGCCAGGGCAACGCGGTGGAGAGCGTGACGGGGGTCCACATCGACCACATGGTCGCCGTGGACTTCGCAGGCTTCGAGAACATCGTGGACAGCGTCGGCGGCGTCGAGATGTGTGTGCCCGAACCCGTCGACGACCCCAACGCCGACCTACAGCTGGAGGCGGGGGAGCAGCGTCTGGACGGTTCGGAGGCGCTCGGGCTTGCCCGGTCCCGCGACAGCACCGACCTCGGCAGCGACCTGGGCCGGATCGAGAACCAGCAGCGCATGATCGGAGCGATCCTGCGCGAGGTCCAGAGCGGCGAGATCCTCACCAGCCCCAGCACGCTGCGCAACTTCCTCGACTCGGTCACCGACAGCCTCGTCACGGACGAGGGCCTCAGCCTCGACGTGATGATGGAGCTGGCCGTGGCCATGCGGGAGGTGGACCTGGAGAACATGCACATGGTCACCGTCCCGGTCGACGACCACCCGGCCGACCCGAACAAGGTCGCCTTCCAGGAGCCCGCCGCCCAGGAACTGCTCAGCGCCCTGGCCTCCGGCGAGGCGCTGCCCGGCGAAGGCGACGGCGGTGGTGACGGCGGCGACGGAGGCGGCGGCTCCGACGACGGGGGATCCGACTCCGAGGGCGGGGGCGACGCCGAACCCTCCGACGTGTCCCTGCAGGTGCTGAACAACACCGGCCAGGACGGCCTGGCCACCGAGGTCGAGACCATGCTCAACGAAGAGGGCTTCACGGTCACCGGCACCGGCAACCCGGAGGAGCGCGTCCCGGACGCCACGACCATCTACCACGGACCCGGCCAGGACGCCGAGGCCGAACTGCTGGCCTCCGCCCTGACCACCGCCACGACCGAGGAGGTCCCCGAGCTCGAGGACGACCTGGAGCTCGTCATGGGCTCCGACTGGGGCCCGATCGAAGGCCTGGGCGGCGGAACCGGCGACTCCGAGCTCGACGAACTGGGCGGCACCACGGCCGCGGACGACGACGTCGTCTGCGAGTAGGCGCCGGCCCACGTCCCCGAGGGCCCCGCACCCCGCGCCGGGTGTGGGGCCCTCGTACGTGCGGGACCGACCGCGCACGCACGGGGCCGCGCACGCACGGGGCCGGGCGCGTGCGGGGCCGCGTGCACAGGGAGGCCGTACACGCACGGAGGCCGCGTACGCGGGGAGACCCGTACACAGGGGCCGGGTGGGCACTGAGATCGCTGTACACACGAAACGGGGGCCTGCACGCCCGTGAGCGTGCAGGCCCCCGAAGAGGAAGCGGAAAGGCGCCTCAGGCGCCCGTCTGGCCCCGCATGCCCTTCGGCAGCTTGGCGCCCTTGGGCATCGGGCCCTTGGGCATCTGCGTCTGAGAGGGCAGTGCCTTGAGGCGGTAGTTCAGCTCGGCGGTCCCGGCCTTGTCCAGGTTCCGGGGCAGCTTCACCAGCGTCTTCTGGAGCTTGGAGACCGGCACCTGCTCCTCGCCGTTGCCGACCTTCACGTCGTAGATGGGGGTGTCGTGCGCGACGCGGGCCACACGCTTCTTCTCCCCGGCGATGAGCTGGCGCAGCCGGCCCGGGTCGCCCTCGCCGACCAGGACCACACCCGGGCGGCCCACGACGCGGTGTACGACGTCCATCTGCTTGTTCGCGGTCACACCGGGCTCGACCGCCCAGTTGCCGCGCATGTTCTGCAGGATCACCATGCCGGCGCCCATACGCCCGTCCAGCATCTGGTACTGCACACGCTGGGCGGCGCGCGTGAACATGATGAAACCGACCAGGATCGCCAGGGGCAGACCGGTCAGCGGCCACAGGATCCACGACCCCGTCCAGATACCGATCCCGACGAAGACGGCGAGGATCACCAACCCGACGGCGATCGCCAGCGGGATCGTCCGCGGGCTCTGCTGGCGGACGATCTTGGCGACCATCCCCATCTGCTTGAGGCGGCCCGGCTCCTTCTCGGCGCCGCCCTGCGCGTTGGTCGTCTTCTCGGAACCCTTGGGCTTCTTGGCCATCGTGCTCTCAGGCGGGAAACGTCGGCCCGCGCCGACGGGAACGTGCGTCCCTGCCCCGCCTTGCCTCCTCTTCGCGGTCAAACTGCGGCGCCTCGGCGCCGGTGTGGGCGCCTTCACCCCCAGGATATGTGGACGTCCCGTGGGATGCGGAACGGTGGCCCGCGGGCCACCGTTCCAGCTTGGTCACGACTCGGGTGAAAGACCCGTTACGCGTCGGCCGTGGCCTCCTCGGCCTCCCGCTTGGCCTTGGCCTGCTGGTACAGGCGCCCGGCGCGGTAGGACGAGCGGACCAGGGGCCCGGACATGACGCCGGCGAAACCGATCTCCTCGGCCTCCTCGCCCAGCTCCACGAACTCCTGCGGCTTCACCCACCGGTCGATGGGGTGGTGCAGCTTGGACGGGCGCAGGTACTGGGTGATGGTCAGCAGGTCGCAGCCGGCCTCGTGGAGGTCGCGCATGGCCTCGCTGATCTCCTCACGGGTCTCGCCCATGCCCAGGATCAGGTTGGACTTGGTCACCAGACCGTCGGCGCGCGCCTGCGTGATCACGTCCAGGGAACGCTCGTAACGGAACCCGGGGCGGATACGGCGGAAGATCCGCGGCACCGTCTCGATGTTGTGCGCGAGCACCTCCGGACGCGAACCGAAGACCTCACCGAGCTGCTCCGGGTCGGCGTTGAAGTCCGGGATGAGCAGCTCGACGCCGGTGTCCGGGTTGAGCTCGTGGATCTTGCGGACGGTCTCGGCGTAGAGCCAGGCACCGCCGTCGTCGAGGTCGTCACGGGCCACACCGGTCACGGTGGCGTAGCGCAGCCCCATGGTCTTGACCGAGTTGGCGACCTTGGTCGGCTCCATGACGTCCAACGCGCTGGGCTTGCCGGTGGCGATCTGGCAGAAGTCGCAGCGCCGCGTGCACTGGTCGCCGCCGATGAGGAATGTGGCCTCGCGGTCCTCCCAGCACTCGTAGATGTTGGGGCACCCTGCCTCCTGGCAGACCGTGTTCAGCCCCTCCTTCTTGACCAAGGACTGCAGCTCGGTGTACTCCGGGCCCATCTTCGCCTTGATCTTGATCCACGGCGGCTTCTTCTCGATGGGGGTCTCGCTGTTGCGCGCCTCCACGCGCAGCAGCTTGCGGCCCTCAGGAGCGATCGTCAACGTGAACCCGTTCCCTTCTGTGCCCCGTGACGGGGACCCTCGTGCCCCGGGTGGGGGCGGTGTCCCGATGGGGACGGCTCATGGTGTGGTTGTCATCCACGGGCGGTGGCGCCGGAGAGCAGCTCGGCGCCGTCGGTGTGGCTGTACCCGTCCGCGCCGAGGACGTCGGCCAGATGCCGTTCCAGGAGCGGACGCACCTCGGCGACGGTGACGTCGCGCCCCAGCTCGGCCGTCAGGGAGGTGACCCCGGCGTCGGAGATGCCGCACGGGACGATCCGGTCGAACCACGACATGTCATTATCGCAGTTCAATGCGAGTCCGTGCATACCGACCCCGCGGGCGATCCGGCAGCCGATCGCGGCGATCTTGCGTTCGATCAGGCCGCGGTCGGGGTCGGGCTCGAGCCACACCCCGGTCCGGCCCTCGGTCCGGTGTCCGGTGAGGCCGTGGTCCGCGATGGTGCGGATCACCGCCTCCTCCAGAACCCGGACGTAGGCGATCACGTCCACGGGATCCGGCAGCTTGACGATGGGGTACACCGTCAGCTGGCCGGGGCCGTGCCAGGTGATCTTCCCGCCTCGGTCGATGTCCACGACGGGGGCGCCCGGGTCGGTGATGGGACGATCCCACCTCCCGGTGCGCTTTCCTGCCGTGTACACGGGTTCGTGCTCGAGGAACAGGACGGTGTCGGCCACCTGGTCGGCGACGCGGCCCTCGTGGAGCCGCCGCTGCAGGTCCCATCCCTGGTGGAACGGGACGGGGGTGTCGCCCAGCCATGCGTAAACGAGATCACTCACACACCCCACCTTACGCCCCGGTGGAACGCGCGGGTCGTCCCAGGATGTCGGATGGCGCACGCTCCGGATCCGGGCGTTCGGCGGAATAGCACGCGGCGCCGAGGTGTTGCCGTCGCTCCTGCGCACAGGGCCCCGGTCGGGGCCTGAATCCCGTTCGTCGTTCCGCACGGGCCGGGGTCCCCGAACTCTCCGCAGATTTCCCCGGCTTTTTCTGCCAAAGCCCTGCGCGGGAGCCCCCGCTCTTCTAGATTGAGGGTGGGACATGGAACTCCGCGTCAGCGCGGAGTCACCCGGGGCCACCGGCTGTCGCTCGGCCGTCGTGGCCCTGCCCGCAGACCTTTGATGATGGGGATCATCAGGGGATGGTGATTGGTGGGGTAAAAGCGGGGCGGTGCCGTTCGCGGCGCCGCCCCGTCCGCCGTTCGCCGACCGTACGGCTCAGCCCGACGGATAAGGACGTTTCTCCCGCGCCTCCCTCAGCGAGACCGCCCACCAGAGCAGCTGCCGCATGAGCGTGTCCACCGCCTGCTCCGCGCCCTTCATGGACCCCACAGGGATCCCGTCCGGGTCGAACAGTGCCTGGGCGTCGTGGAAGCTCACCGTGTCCCTGACCGTGGTCACGTGCAGCTCGGAGAAGACCGTGCGCAGCTGCTCCACAGCGCGCAGGCCACCGGAGATCCCGCCGTAGGAGACGAAGGCGACCGGCTTGGCGAACCACTCCTGGCGGGCGGAATCGATCGCGGCCTTGAGCGGGCCGGGGTAGCCGTGGTTGTACTCGGGGGTGAGGACCACAAAACCGTCCGCGGCCGCGACCCGGGCACCGAAATCGGCCAGAGGGGTGCCGTGGCCGTCGCCGTGGCCGAGCTCGGCGACGTCGACCACGTCCAGTTCGACGTCCTCATGCTCGGTCGCGCGTTCCAGGAACCAGCGTGCCACCGCCGGTCCGGTCCGGCCGTTGCGGTTGGCGCCCAGGATCACCGCGATCCGTAGGTCGTTCATGAAATCAGGTCCTTGTCCTGCCGTGGGCAACGTGCCCACGCTAAGACCTCAACTTAAGTTCAGGTCAATTCGGGGCGGGCGTGACCGCCCTCACCGTCGTGGTACCCACATGACGAAGCGGGGCCGGGCACCGCGAACGGCACCCGGCCCCGCGCGCACGCGACGGAGCGGAGCGGACCTACAGGCCCAGCTCGCTCTCGAAGGCGCCCTCCTCCAGGCGCTCCTTGACCGCCTGGAGGAAACGGCCGCCGTCGGCGCTGTCGATCAGGCGCTGGTCGTGGCCCAGCGACAGGTAGACCATCGACCGGACCGCGATGACCTCGCCGGCCATGGCGTCCTCGACGACCACCGGACGCTTGACGACGGCACCCGTGCCCAGGGCCGCCACCTGCGGCTGGTTGATGATCGGGGTGTCGAACAGCGCGCCGGTCGCACCCGACTCGGCGATGGTGAACGTGCCGCCGGTCAGCTCGTCCGGGCCCAGCGCACCGGTGTGGGCGCGCTCGCTCAGGTCGGTGACGGTGCGGGCCAGACCCGTGAGGTTCTGGGAGCCGGCGTCCTTGACCACCGGGGCGAGCAGACCGCGCTCGGTGTCCACGGACACGGCCAGGTTCTCCACGTCGTGGTAGGTCACCTGCTGCTTGTCACCGTCGACCACCGCGTTGAGCTTCGGGTGCACACGCAGCGCCTCGACCGTGGCCAGCGCGAAGAACGCGAAGAAGTCCGGGGCCGAACCGTCGCGCTCGGTCACCCGCTTGCGCAGGTTCGCGATCTTGCTGACGTCGACCTCGACGACCTGCGTGGTGGTCGCGGCGATGCGCTGCGACTCGACCATGCGGTCGGCGATGGACTGGCGCAGGCGCGACAGCTTCTCGGTCTTGCCGCGCAGCGACGTGTCCGCGGCGACCTTGCGCGGGGCCGACGAAGCGGCCGGGGCCGCGGCCGACTTCTGCTCCTCGGCGGCGCGCAGCACGTCCTGCTTGCGCACGCGGCCGCCCACGCCGGTGCCCTCGACCCGGTTGAGGTCCACACCGTGCTCGGTGGCCAGCTTGCGCACCAGCGGCGTCACGTAGGCCTCGCCGACCGCGTCGGTGCCCGAGGACTGCCCGGTGCCCGAGAGCGTCTCCACGTCCACCGACGGACCGCTGCCGTCCTTCTTCTCCTCGGAGGCCGGGGCCGGGGCGGGCTCCTTCGGCTCCTCCTTCGGCTCTTCCGTCTTGGGCTCCGGGGTCGGCTCGGTGCGGGCCGGGGCCGGGGCCTCGGAGTCCATGGGCGGCTGGTCGCCCTCGCCGCCGATGACGGCGATCTCGGCGCCGATGTCGACGGTCTCGTCCTCGTCGACGAGGATCTTGGACAGGACGCCGGCGACCGGGGACGGGATCTCGGTGTCCACCTTGTCGGTGGAGACCTCGAGGAGCGGCTCGTCCACCTCGACGGTGTCGCCGACGCTCTTGAGCCACTGGGTGACGGTCCCCTCGGTGACGCTCTCACCCAGGGCGGGCATCGTCACGGAGGTCGTGGGGCCCTCGGACGAACTCGAGGCGGGCGCGGGCTCGGGCTCCGGCTCGGGCTCGGAGGCCTGCTCGGGCTCCGGCTCCGGTGCACTCTCGGCGGCGGGCTCGGCCGGGGCGTCGGCCTCTTCGCCCTCGCCGCCGATGACGGCGATCTCGGCGCCGATGTCGACGGTCTCGTCCTCGTCGACGAGGATCTTGGACAGGACGCCGGCGACCGGGGACGGGATCTCGGTGTCCACCTTGTCGGTGGAGACCTCGAGGAGCGGCTCGTCCACCTCGACGGTGTCGCCCACGTTCTTCAGCCACTGGGTGACGGTCCCCTCGGTGACGCTCTCACCCAGGGCGGGCATGGAAACGGAAGTCGGCATGGGTTCCTCGTTGGATCTGGGCGCGGTCTCTGCCCAACGACTCGAATGGGCAGCGCGGATGTGCGGGGGCGGGCCCGAGCGGGGCCCGCCCCCGGTGGTGCGGTCAGTCGTGGACGTGCAGCGGCTTGCCCGCGAGAGCGAGGTGGGCCTCGCCCAGCGCCTCCGACTGGCTCGGGTGCGGGTGGATCAGCTGCGCGACCTCGGAGGGCAGAGCCTCCCAGTTGTAGATGAGCTGCCCCTCGGCGACCAGCTCGCCCATGCGGGAGCCGACCATGTGGACGCCCAGAACCGGACCGTCCTTCTCGGCGATGACCTTCACCGCACCCTGCGTCTGCAGGATCTGGCTCTTGCCGTTGCCCGCCAGGTTGTAGTTCATCTCCACGATGTCGTGGCCGCGCTCCTTGGCAACCTCCGAGGTCAGACCCACGGAAGCCACCTCGGGCTCACAGTACGTGACGCGGGGCACACCGTCGTAGTCGATCGCGGGCGGGTTCTGCCCGGTGATGTGCTCGGCCACGAAGATGCCCTCGGCGAAACCGACGTGGGCCAGCTGCAGGGTGGGGATCAGGTCGCCGACCGCGTAGATGTTGCCGACACCCGTGTGCAGGTTCTCGTCGACCTGGACGAACCCGCGGTCGAGCGTGACGCCCTGCTCCTCGTAGCCCAGGCCCTCGGAGACCGGGCCGCGGCCGATGGCGACCAGCAGGACCTCGGCCTCGAGGGTCTTGCCGCCCTCGAGGGTGACGACCACACCGGCGTCGGTGGTCTTGACCGACTCGAACGGCTTGCCCAGCTCCGACTTGATCTTGCGCTTGCGGAAGGCGCGCTCCAGGAGCTTGGAGCTGGACTCCTCCTCGACGGGGACCAGGTGCTTGAGGGCCTCGACGATGGTGACGTCGGCGCCGTAGGAGCGCCACACGCTGGCGAACTCGACACCGATGACGCCGCCGCCCAGGACGATGGCGGACTCGGGGACGCGGTCCATCGTCAGGGCCTGGTCGCTGGTCAGGACCTTCTCGCCGTCGATCTCCAGGCCCAGGGTCTTGGGCTTGGAACCGGTGGCCAGCAGGACGTTCTTGCCCTTGAAGACCTTGCCGTCGACGGTCACCTCGTCCTTGCCGGTGAGCTTGCCCTCACCCTCGACGACGGTGATCTTGCGGGACTTGATCAGACCGGACAGGCCCTTGTACAGGCCGTCGACGACCTTGTCCTTGTACTTGTGGACGGCCCCCATGTCGATGCCCTCGAAGGTGGCCTTGACGCCGAAGGTCTCGCTCTCCTTGGCGGAGTCGGCGACCTCGGCCGAGTGGAGGAGGGCCTTGGTGGGGATGCAGCCGCGGTGCAGGCAGGTGCCGCCGAGCTTGTCTTTCTCGATCAGGACGACGCTCTGGTCCAGCTCTGCGGCGCGCAGTGCCGCCGCGTAGCCGCCGCTGCCGCCGCCAAGGACGACGAGGTCGAAGGTACCGCCGCTCTCACTCACGGGAACGAACTCCTTGTTGTGGTGGCTGGTGATTCAGGTGGTGGTGGGACCGTGCCGCGCACCGGAGGGCGGTGCGCACGCGGCCGCCGCGGGCCGGCGGCGCCCCGGCTCAGAGGCGCCGCCTTGACGCGGTCACTTGCGGGCGTACTCCTCGGCGATACGGACCAGGGTTCGCGTCCCCGCGCCCGTTCCGCCCTTGGGGGTGTGCCCGTGCGGTCCGCCGTGGTTGAACGACGGCCCGGCGATGTCGAGGTGGGCCCAGGAGACCCCCTCGTCGATGAACTCCTTGAGGAAGACGCCGGCGGTCAGCATGCCGCCCCAGCGCTCCGCGGAGACGTTGGCGATGTCTGCGACGGAAGAGTCCAGCCCGGCACGCAGCTCCCCGGGCAGGGGCATGGCCCAAGAGGCCTCGCCCTCGGCGCCGGAGGCCGCGACGATGCTGTCTCGCGCCTCGTCGTCGTTGCCCATGACCGCGAAGACGCGGGTGCCGAGCGCGACCAGCTGGGCGCCGGTCAGCGTGGCGATGTCCACGACCAGGTCCGGCCCGTCCTCCTGGGCGCGCACCAGCGCGTCGGCCATGACCAGGCGGCCCTCGGCGTCGGTGTTGAGCACCTCGACGGTCTTGCCGCCGTACATGTTCAGCACGTCGGAGGGGCGGGAAGCGGTTCCGCTGGGCATGTTCTCGGCCACGGCCAGGTAGCCGACGGCGTTGACCTTCAGGCCCAGGGTGGCGATGGCGCGCATGGCGGCGAGCACGGAGGCGGCGCCGGCCATGTCGGACTTCATCCAGTCCATCGAACCCGCGGGCTTCAGGGACAGGCCGCCGGAGTCGAAGGTGATGCCCTTGCCGACGAACGCGAGCGTCCTGGTCGCCTCCGGGTGGCTGTGCGCCAGCCGGACCAGGCGCGGCGGGTTGGCCGAACCCTGGCCCACACCGGTGATGCCGCCGTAGCCGCCCTCGGTGAGCGCCTGCTCGTCCAGGACCTCGATCTGCAGGTCGGACTCCTGGGCGATGGCCTGCGCGGCCGAGGCGAGGTCCTCGGGGACCAGGTCGGCGGGGGCGGTGTTGACCAGGTCGCGGCTGTAGTTGACCGCCTCGGACAGGACCGCCGCGCGCTCGGCGGCGGACTCGGCACCGGCGGCGGCCGAGACCAGGCTCAGCGTCGCGGGCTGCTCCGCCTTCCGGCGGGCCAGGTCGCTCGTGCGGTAACGGTCGAAGGTGTACAGGCCGAGCTGTGCGCCCAGGGCGACGGCACCGGCCTGCTCCGCGTTCTCGGCGGGCAGGGCCAGCGCGACACGGCCGGCGCCCTCGGGGCGGGCGGCCAGGGCGCGCAGCGCGGCGCCCGCGGAACGGGACAGGACATCGGGGTCGACGGGGCCGTCGGAGGGCGCCGGGCCGAGACCGACCGCGACGACGACCGGGGCCGAGACGGCTCCGAGGGAAGCAATGGTGTGCACCTCCTCAGGCGCGCCGCCCGCTCCCAGGAGCGACAGGGTCGAGGCGAGGCCGCCGGAGAAGGCGGCATCGACGTCATGAGCGCCCGACGCGGGCTCCGGAGCATCGCCTCCGGAGTGGTAACCGACGACGATGGCGTCGGCGTCGAGCGTGCTGGGGGACTCCGTAATTACTGACAACGTCGTGCTCACGCCAACGATGCTAGTCGCCCCGCGCGCCCGGCGGCGACGTGGCGCCCCGGCTCCCCGAGGCGCTGACACGGAGCTCGGGGGCGCTGCGCGGACCGGCCCGTCCCCCCGGTGGCTCGTGCGCCCGCGTGCGCCGAGGGCCACTCTCACCGCCGGTGGGGGGTCGCGCACGGCATTGCACGGGCCGAACTGCGTTGCCCCGAGCGGTCGGCCGTGAAACGCGGTGTGAAAAAAAGTGATGATGCCGACACGGCACAGGCGGGAACATCGGCCCGGTTCCACGAAAGCCCTGGTCGGGGTCGATACCCGGGTTCACACCCGCCCGGCGAACGCGGCCAGGACCACCAGCGCGGCCGTGCCTGCGGCCTCCGCCAGCGCCCCCAGGACGTCGCCGGTGATGCCGCCGAGACGCCGCACGCAGTGCCGCAGCAGAACCGCCGCCACCGCGAGGCCGGCGACCGCCGCGACCGCTCCGCCCAGCGCCCAGGGGAACCCCAGGAACCAGCCGAGCAGCCAGAACAGGAGCAGGGCACCCGACGCCAGGGCCAGGCCCGGCAGCCGCACGCTGCCGGCCACGAACGCGCCCAGCCCTTCCTCACGGGCCGACGGAACCGCGGGCAGGCATGCTCCGGTCACCGCAGCGCGCCCCACAGCCCCGGCCAGTGCCGCACCCGTCAGGGCCAGAGCGGGGGAGGCCGCCACCAGCTGTCCCAGCGCGAGGGTCTGGGCCCCAACCGCCACGACGAGTGTCACCACCCCGAACGGACCGATGTCGGAACGGCGCATGACCTCCAGAGCACCGTCGGGCCGGCGCCCGCTGCCCAGGCCGTCGGCCACGTCGGCGAGCCCGTCCAGGTGCAGTCCCCGGGTGACCAGTGCACCCAGGCCCACTCCCAGCAGCGCCGCCAGGGCCGGGTCCAGCCCCAGCCGCGCCCCGGCCACGGCGATGACCCCGCAGGCCAGACCGACGAGTGCGCCGAGCCACGGTGCCCAGGCCATCGCCCAGCCGGCCACCGACCGGTCCAGGCGCCCGGCCCGCACCGGCACCGCCGTGAACGTGCCCGCCGCCATGCGTGCGCCGTCGACCACGTCGGCCAGGCGCCCCACTGCCGGGTTCATCGGAGCTCCACCACCCGTCCCGCAGCGGCCAGCACCACGTCCTCGGACTCGGAGCCCACCCACTGGTTGAGCCGGCCCAGGTGGTCGCGGAACAGGCGGCCCGCCCGGGTCGCGGGCACGACCCCCGAGCCGACCTCGTTGGTCACCGCGACCACGTAGGCCCGGGTGCCGCGCCAAGCCTCGAGCAGCGCACGCAGTTCGGCCTCCAGGGCCTCCTCCGCCTCGGCGGGGACCTCGTCGGCCCACATCCCGTGCCGGTCCATCGCCGCGGCCAACCAGGTGCCCAGGCAGTCGACGAGCACGGCGCCGCGGGCGCGCCGGAGAAGCTCGGCCAGGTCGGAGGTCTCCTCGGTGTGCCACCACCACGGACGGCGTTCAACGTGCTGCTGCACGCGTCCGGCCCACTCCGGGTCCTGCGCGGGGTCGGGGGAAGGGCCCGTGGCCGCGTACACGACCCGGGGCTCGGCCAGCAGGCGCACCTCGGCCTCGGTGGACTTGCCCGACCGGGCGCCGCCGGTCACCAGCGTGCGGTGCGGGCCCTGCGGGCGCGGTTCCGGCCACACTGAGGGCGGGCAGGACATGACGCTGCCGTCGCTCGGGACCAGGGCGCCCCACAGGCGGGCCCGGCGCGCGAACTCCTCGGGTGAACGCACCCAGTGGTCCCCGCCGACCGCGACCACGGCCGTCGTCACACCTATGATCCCGGCGCGGCGCAGCTCACCGATGGTCTCCGGGCGCTGCGCGGCGTCCACGACGACCATGTCGACCTGCTGGGGCGGGGCGGAGGCGTAACCGGACCGGCCCGAGGGGTCCTCGACCGGGGGTACCGCGGGGAGCGGGCCCGGCGAGGTGCGTGCGATCAGGAGTCTGCCGCCGTCGGGGCCCTCCACGAGGGTTCCGTCCGCGGTCGAGGTGACGGTGTAGGTCGGCGGTACGGGGCCCACCGCGCCGCCCTCGCGGACCCGGAAACGGTCGTCCACGGTCACGCGCAACGGCAGACGGCGGTCGGCCTGGGCTTTGTTGCAGGAGGAGCAGGTGCACTGCGGTGCCGGCCAGCCCGCGTGCCCCGCCGTCCCCGGAAAACGGATACGCACCCGATGCAGTAAACCGCATCCCGATCCCCGCTTTGGTTAAGCTCGGCACCGACCGCGGCTGCCGAGGCCGCGGTGTCCCCGACGAAGGGTGGTCAACATGGCGTGGACCTGGCGCTACTTCGGGCCCGACGGCGACGAACTGGGGCAGGACCTGCCCTCGGAGTCGTTCACCTCCCGAGGAGACGCCGAGAGCTGGCTCGGCGAGAACTGGCACGAGCTGGCCGACGGCGGCGTGGGGCGCGTCGCCCTCATGGACGAGGACCGCGAGGTCTACGCGATGTCGCTGGAGTCGGCGGAGTAGTCCCCCTGCAGTCGTGCCCCCGCGAGCGCCGTGTCCGGTCCCCGGGCACGGCGCTCAGTCGTCCTGTTCGGCGATCTCGGGCAGGCACGTGTCGAAGTCCAAGGAGAAGTCGCCGGCCTCGGCGTCGTAACACGCGCTGACCGGGTGGGCGCCCTCCACATGCGGCTCGTAGTCGATGTCCCCGAAGGCCAGTAGGCCGCGGGCCGGCGCGTTCTCGAAGGTCAGGGTGATCTCCTGGGTGCTCTCGTTCACGGGGCCGGTGGAACCGCTCCCGGTCGTGTAACCGTCCGGCGCCTCAATGCGGCCGCGTACTCGCGGTGCACCCTCTTGAGCGCGACGGGACGGCCGCGCGGGTCGGTCGCGGCGTGCACGACGCCCATTCCGCCCGCGCCCAGGCGTCCGCGCAGGCGGTAACGGCCCACTCTGCGCGGGTCCGTGGGCGCGGGTGTCCCGAGGGTGTCCTGGAGCTCGTCAGGCCGCTGCGGCGGGGGATGCGACACCGGTTCGCCCGTCCTTCGTGCTGGGGGTTGAAGCGGATCCTACCCACCGGCACGCGGCGGCCCCGGCGCCCTCGGTGCCGGGGCCGCTTGTGGCCATCCACCCCCGTGGGGGAGGGGTTCAGGCGCGGATGTCGTCCGGGCTCCTGGTCAGCGCCGGATCGCGCACGATGCTCTCGCCGAGCACCTCGTCGATGCGCGCCATCAGCCCGTCGTCGAGCTTCACCCCGGCCGCCTGCACGTTCTTGTGCACCTGCTCGGGCCGCGAGGCGCCGATGATCGCGCTGGAGACGTTGCCGTTCTGCAGCACCCACGCGAGCGCGAGCTGCGCCAGGTCCAGTCCGGCCTCGGCCGCCAGCGGCTCCAATGCCTGGACCCGCTCGAGCAGAGCCCGGTCGGAGACCTTGTCCGCCACGAACTTCTCGCTCTTGGGGTCGGTGGCCCGAGTCCCGCTCGGCAACTCCTGCCCCGGCTTGTACTTGCCGGTCAGCACACCACCGGCCAACGGCGACCACACGATCTGCCCCAGGCCCTCGCGCTCGCTGGTCGGCACGACCTCGCTCTCGATGACCCGCCAGACCATGTTGTACTGCGGCTGGTTCGAGACGAGCCGGTCGAAGCCCATCTCGTCGGCGATCTTCAGCGCCCGCTCGATCTGGTCGGCCCGCCACTCGGAGACGCCGACGTAGAGGACCTTGCCCTGGCGCACCAGGTCGTCGAAGGCCCGCATCGTCTCCTCGAGCGGGGTCGTGTGGTCGAACCGGTGCGCCTGGTAGAGGTCCAGGTAATCGGTGCCGATACGGCGCAGGGAGTCCTCCACACCGCGCACGACGTGCTTGCGGGAGAGCCCCTTGTCGTTCTTGCCCTCGCCCATGGGCATGAAGACCTTGGAGAAGATCTCGAGCCCGTCCCGGCGCTCACCCTTCAGCGCGCGCCCCAGGACCTCCTCGGCCCGGCCGCCGGCGTAGACGTCGGCGGTGTCGAAGGTGGTGACGCCGGCGTCGAGGGCAGCCCGCACGCACTGCTTGGCGGTGTCCTCCTCGACCTGCGAACCGTGCGTGATCCAGTTGCCGTACGAGATCTCGCTGACCATCAGGCCGCTGTTGCCC
The DNA here is from genome assembly GCF_014892575.1 of Nocardiopsis coralli. Classification (GTDB taxonomy): domain Bacteria; phylum Actinomycetota; class Actinomycetes; order Streptosporangiales; family Streptosporangiaceae; genus Nocardiopsis; species Nocardiopsis coralli. The sequence goes on from NZ_JADBGI010000007.1 coordinate 196,754, forward strand.
AGATAACGGAATTCCATGACCGGAGCCTAACGCCGCCGGTGCCGCCCGCCGAGGTCCCCGGACCGGCCCGCACGCCCCTGCATCCGGGCCCGGACATGAGTGAGGGGCCGATGCGTGCACCGGCCCCGTCTCACGTGAACTGCGGACTTACTGGACTGATGGGGATGGATCAGCGCGCTGCGTTGCGCGGGGTCGGGTCGTCGCCGACCTTGACCTCGGGCTTGGGCAGGCGCAGGCGTCGGAACTGGAGCTGGCGCATGGCCACGTACCAGCTGATGCCCTTCAGGGTGGGGTCGTCGGGGAAGTACTCGGCTGCACGGCGCTTGACCGTGCGGCCGATCATGATGCCCTCGAAGATGATCGACATCATCATGAGCGGCCAGAGGATGTAGGCCACACCGATCTGGAAGAGCGGGTTGTTCACGAACAACAACGCGATGATCACGATCGAGAACGGCAGGAAGAACTCGCTGACGCTGCGCCGGGAGTCGACGTAGTTTCGGGCGAACGCCCGGGCATCACCGTAGTCCTGCTGCCTGTAGTACCTCTCCTGCCCCTTCGGAGCGCCGGAACGCCGGGCCTCGCGCCCTCGTTGACGGTCGAGACGGTCCCGGTAGGCCCGGTACGCCTCCTTACGCGTCTGCGGGGCGTTCAGCGGCCGGCGCAGGTCCTGTTCGGATTCCTTGCGCTTTGGGGTGGGGACACCCTTCTTGGGGGTATATCCCTTAGGTTGGGTGGCCTCAGTGGCCTCAGGGCTGGCGGATTCGGCAGCGGCCGAATCCGTGTCTGCGGAAGCGGAGCGACGTCGGAACACACCTTCAGGGTAGCCGGTCACAGCTTTATGGCGACCGCGGGCCAGACCGCGTAGGGTTGGGCAAAGCGCCCGCTGGGAACAGCCGATGTACGGACCGAGAAGGGGACGGCCACGCCGATGAGCGTGTTTCAGCGACTTTCGATGATCTTCAAGTCCAAGGCCAACAAGGCCATGGACTCGGTCGAGGACCCCAGGGAAACACTCGACTACTCTTACCAGAAGCAGCTCGAACTCTTGCAGAAGGTCCGCCGTGGGGTGGCCGACGTCGCGACCTCCCGCAAGCGGGTCGAGCTCCAGATCCAGCAGCTCGAACAGCAGTCCGGCAAGCTGGAGAACCAGGGCCGTACCGCCCTCACCCAGGGCCGGGAGGACCTCGCCCGCGAGGCCCTGACCCGCCGCTCCGGCCTCACCAGCCAGATCGAGGGACTGCGCGAGCAGCACGCCAACCTCCAGCAGGAGGAGCAGAAGCTCACCACCGCCGCTCAGCGTCTGCAGGCCAAGGTGGACTCCTTCCGCACCCGCAAGGAGACCATCAAGGCCACCTACACCGCCGCCCAGGCCCAGACGCAGATCAGCGAGGCCTTCTCCGGCATCTCCGAGGAGATGGGCGATGTCGGCATGGCGGTGCAGCGCGCGGAGGACAAGACCAGCGAGATGCAGGCCCGTGCCGGGGCCGTCGACGAGCTGCTGGCCTCCGGTGCGCTCGACGACGTCACCGGTTCCGGTTCCAAGGACGACATCCAGTCCGAGCTGGACCGCATGGCCAGCACCACCGGCGTGGAGTCCGACCTCGAGCGCATGAAGGCCGAGCTCGGCCAGGGCGACGGCGGTTCCACCCCGCAGATCGAGGGCGGGAACGGCCAGAAGGAGGGCTCGTGATCGTCCGCATCATGGGTGAGGGGCAGGTGGACCTCACCGAGGCCGACCTGGACCTGCTCAACTCCTACGACGACGCGTTGGAGCGGGCCATCGAGTCCGGCGACGAGGCGACCTTCCGCAAGGCCCTGCACGACCTCCTCGAGCGGGTCCGCCAGGACGGTGAGCCGCTCTCCCCCGACGCCCTGAAGCCCTCCGAGTACATCCTCCCGCACGCCGACGCGAGCATGGAGGAGGTCCGGGAGATGCTCCAGGACGACGGGCTCATCCCCGGCTGACCCCGGCTCCGGGTGACCGGCCGGCAGGGCTCCCGCCCGACCGTCCGCAGGCCCCGGCCCCAGACGAGCGCCAACGGCCGCCGTGACGACAGCGTCACGGCGGCCGCGGCGTACCCGGGATCCCCGCGCCGACGACTGTGCGACCCCTCACGCCGGGACACGCACCCGGGCGCTTTAACCCGCTTCTCACCTCGGAGAACTACACTTCCGGAGCAGCCGTCGCGGGGGAGGAGTCCACACACATGGCGGGATCCAAATTCAGACCTGACCGCGGCCTCACCGCCCGGATGGTCCTGACGATGGCTCTGCTGTTCGTCGTCTACGTCCTGTTCGTGGTCGGACTGGTCGCGGCGGGCCTCAACATCTGGCTGGTGCTCATCCTCGTGGCCGCCTTCGCGGCCTTCTCCTTCTTCTCCTCCGACAAGATCGCCATGTTCGCCATGGGCGCCAAGGAGGTCTCACCCCAGCAGGCGCCCGAGCTGCACGCCGTCGTCGACCGGCTGTGCGCCATGGCCGACATGTCCAAGCCCCGCGTGGGCATCGCCGACACCGACGTGCCCAACGCCTTCGCGACCGGCCACAGCGAGAAGACCGCGGTGATCTGCGTGACCACCGGCCTCATGCGGCGCCTGGAGGGCCCCGAGCTCGAGGCCGTCGTCGCGCACGAACTGTCCCACATCGCCCACCGCGACGTCATGGTCATGACGGTGGCCGGGTTCCTCGGCATCGTCGCCGGCTTCCTCACCCAGGCCGGGCTCCGCTTCGCCATGTTCAGCGGCATGGCCGGCGGCCGCAGCAACAACAACGGCCCGGCGCCCGCGGTCGTGGCCCTGCTCGTGGTCGTGGTCAGCGCAGCCGCCTGGGTGCTGAGCTTCCTCCTCACCCGGGCGTTGTCGCGCTACCGTGAGCTCGCCGCCGACCGCGCCGCCGCCTACCTCACCGGCCGACCGTCCATGCTCAGCAGCGCCCTGACCAAGATCACCGGCGACATGGCACGCATCCCCACCCGCGACCTGCGCCAGGCCGAGCCGTTCAACGCCTTCTTCTTCGCCCCGGCCCTGTCGCAGAAGGGCTTCAGCTTCAGCCAGCTCGTCGCCACCCACCCGCCGGTCCAGCAGCGGGTGAGCCGGCTGGCCGACATCTCGCGGCAGCTCGGCCAGGGACACTGATCCGCCCCCGAGACCCGGAACCGGAGTCCACCCATGAGTTTCTGGCGCGCCCTGCTGGGGCGGTCCAAGCCCGCCAAGCCCGACCTCGACGCCCTGTTCGGCCTGCCGACGGCCGCCATCACCCTGCGCGCGGCGGCCGGTTTCACCCCGACCGGAACCGGGTCGGTGGCCTTCCGTGCCGCAGAGGGCGCGGACTTCCAGAGCGTGGAGAGCGACGTCACCGCTCTGCTGGATGCCGGTGACGGACCCCCGGTGCGCCAGGTCACCGACGACTACGGCTACACGTGGATCGTGGTGCGCACCGCCCACGCACCCGAGGGCGACGACCCCGATCCCGACATCAGCGGCCTGGTCACCGACCTGCACGCGGTCAACTCCACGCTCGAGGTCAACGGCTACGGGCCGTCCCTGCTGTGCTCGCTCGTGGGGTTCAACGACACCCGCGGGCGCTCGCTCGGCCTGGTCTACCTGTACAAGCGCGGAACCTTCTACCCGTTCGCCCCGGCCGGGGGACAGCGCCGCGACAACGCTCTCGAACTGCAGGTCGAGGCGGCCATCGGCAACGACCTCCCGATGGAGAAGGACCGTTCGCGCTGGTTCCCCGTCTACGGAGCCCCCGGGCTCTGACCTGCGCGGACCCCGGTCCTGCCTGCCACGGCCGTCCGCAGGGGCGTCCGGAAGATGGCATCGGGGGCCGGGGAAGATTACCCTGGGGCTTACGAGCACATTGTTCCCCGACCATCTTCCACTGCGGCCGGCCCGCAGAGGGAAGGACGGGGACGACATGGCGGCCGCACGGCGGAATGCCGGGCAACTTTCCGGCGTTGACAACCGTTGAAGAGGACAGGACCGGCTGAGCCCGGTCGGGCCCCGTCGCGACCGGGGCAGCCAGGCGGCCGCACCCTTTGTTATGAGGAGCTTTACAGATGACGGTTCAGAGCGAGACCACCGAGGGCATCATCCTCACCGATGAGGCGGCCGGCAAGGTCAAGGCGCTGCTCGACCAGGAGGGCCGCGACGACCTGCGCCTGCGCGTCGCCGTTCAGCCCGGTGGTTGCTCGGGGCTGCGCTACCAGCTCTACTTCGACGAGCGTGAGCTCGACGGTGACGTCGTCGCCGACTTCGGCGGCGTCGAGGTGGTCACCGACCGGATGAGCTCCCCGTACCTCATCGGTGCCACGATCGACTTCGTCGACACCATCGAGAAGCAGGGGTTCACCATCGACAACCCCAACGCCACCGGCTCCTGCGCCTGCGGCGACTCCTTCAACTAAAACGTAGGGAATCCGTCCGGCCGCTCCGGCCAGGCGGAACACCCCTGGGAGGGCGGACCGAGCGGTCCGCCCTCCCTTTTGTGGTGCCGGACGCCATAGACGGGAGCGCGGTGGCCATGGGTACGCTGATGCAGTCCTTTCGGGGGGCCTGAATAGCCCACCCGTCACACAGGTCGCCCCGAACGACCCGTCCCCGAGCAAGGAGCTCTCGCCCCGTGAGAATCGCGGTTGCCGGATCCATCGCCACCGACCACCTCATGTCCTTCGACGGTCGGTTCGCCGAGCAGATCATCCCCGAGCAGATCCAGCAGTTGTCCCTGTCGTTCCTCGTCGACGAACTCGACGTACGCCGGGGCGGCGTGGCCCCCAACATCTGCTTCGGTCTGGGCACCTTCGGACTGAGCCCCGTCCTGGTGGGTGCCGCCGGCGCCGACTTCGAGGAGTACCGCGCCTGGCTGGACCGGCACGGTGTCGACACCTCCTCCGTCCTCATCTCGGAGCTGCGCCACACCGCACGGTTCGTGTGCACCACGGACCGCGACCAGAACCAGATCGCCTCGTTCTACGCCGGTGCCATGGCCGAGGCCCGCAACATCGAGATCAAGCCGATCAACGACCGCCTGGGCGGGATCGACCTGCTACTCATCGGTGCGGACGACCCGGCGGCGATGGTGCGCCACAGCGAGGAGTGCCGTTCCCGCTCCATCCCCTTCGCCGCGGACCCCTCCCAGCAGCTGGCACGCATGGAGGGCCCCGAGGTGCGCAGCCTGATCGAGGGCGCCGCCATCCTGTTCACCAACGAGTACGAGAAGGCGCTGGCCGAGCAGAAGACCGGCTGGAGCGACGAGCAGATCCTCGACCGCGTCGGCATCCGCATCACGACGCTCGGTTCCAAGGGCGCCCGTCTGGACCGCAAGGGCGAGCCCAGCATCCACGTGCCGGCGGCCTCCGTCGACAAGCTGGTCGACCCCACGGGCATGGGTGACTCCTTCCGCGCCGGCTTCCTGGCCGCCCACTCCTGGGGCCTGCCCCTGGAGCGCGCCGCGCAGGTCGGCAACGCCACCGCCGTGCACTGCCTGGAGGCCGACGGGCCCCAGGAGTACACCCTCACCCCCCAGAGCCTCCTCGCACGCATCGAGGCCTCCTACGGCAAGGAAGCCGCCGACGAGGTCCGCCCCCACCTGTGATCCGCCCCCGCATGCGATGACGAGGGACGCACCCCCGCTGTAACGAGGGACGCACCCCCGCTGTAACGAGGGACTCCCTCACGAGGGTCCTGGGCACCGCCCGGGACCCTCTAGAGTAGGAAGCTGTGACTCGCACGACCCGGTCCTTCCCGGACCGGGTTGCTGCCCGCACGACTCGGCTCCGCCGACCAAGCGCGGGGAGCCTCCGTGCCCCCGGTGCGCTGAAACGCGTGCCGGCAGACCGAGCCCACACCGTACGCGCAGGGTCACGCGCGGCGGTGGGGAGCGCGACCGCACCCGCCACAGGCAGCGTGCGGTCGGAGGGTGACGCGAGCACCTCCCAGATCTAGGCCAGCCTTACCTGGGACTCCCATGGAATTCTGAAAGGACTACGCATGCGCTACACCGGACCGAAGGTGCGGTTGTCCCGGCGCGCCGGTACCCCGCTGACCCGTAAGGCGGTCAGCTACTTCGAGAAGCGCCCTTACCCGCCGGGTGAGCACGGCCGCCGCGTCCGTCGCAACAGCAGCGACTACGCCGTCCGTCAGGCCGAGAAGCAGAAGGTGCGCTGGTACTACGACCTGACCGAGAAGCAGCTCGCCCGGGTCTACGACAACGCCAAGAAGCGCTCCGGCCGCACCGGTGAGGAGATGCTCGCCGACCTGGAGATGCGTCTGGCGACCGTCGTCCTGCGTTCGGGCCTGGCCGCTTCCGTCTACGCGGCGCGCCAGTTCGTCAACCACGGCCACATCACCGTGGACGGCAAGAAGGTCGACATCCCGTCGTACCAGGTCAAGCCGGGCCAGATCATCGGTGTTCGGGAGAAGTCCCGCAACATGGTGCCCTTCGTCGAGGCCGCCGAGGGCGTCCACGCCGACGACAAGATCGCCGGCTTCCTCGCCGTGAGCCACCAGGACCTGCGCGTCGCGGTCACCGACCGCCCCAAGCGCGAGCAGATCCCGGTGCCCTTCGACGAGCAGCTCGTCGTCGAGTACTACGCTCGATAGACCCCGTTCCTCCCCGGAGCCGGCCCCACCCCGGGGCCGGTCCCGGGCGGAACAGAGCCGCGCGGACACCCGGTGTCCGCGCGGCTCGACCTTTGGGTACCCGGTAGGGGCACGCCGCCCTCCCAGGGCGTGCAGGCCGGGCACCCGCGAATCGTTATCGCAACGGAACCGGCATATCCGTTCCACCCCCTGAACGGCACGGACGCGGTCAGTACATCCTGCGGATGTGAAACGCGCTACCCGGATACGCGGGCACTTCCGCGATGAACTCGTGCATCTTCATCCGGCACCAGGCCGGGATGTCCGGGCTCGCGGCGGGATCGTCCGCAGTGACCGCGATGACCGCACCGATGGGCACTTCGTGCAGCCGCTGGGCGAGCCAGATGATGGGGATCGGGCATTTGTGGCCCCTCGCCTCGACCGTCACGAGCGCCGTCGGGGGCGGGTTCTCAGACACGGGAAACCTCCGGCTGTAGTCGTCCTGTGTCCCAATCTTGACCCGCTCCGGTCGGTAAGGCACACCCGGTTAAGGGTGTCGTAAACCCAGCGATACGCTCCTCTTGAGTCTCGCTCCGCGGGCGTGCGGGCCACCCTCACACGGTGGTCAGCGGGCCGGTGGAGGCGGGGCCCGGGGCAACGCCGGGCCGCGCTCGTAGCCAGCCGGGAGCCTCGTCTCCGCGGGCGAACGGGTCCGGCTCCGCGAGCTGTCCCGCCTGCCGTGCAGGGGCCGTTCGGCAACACGCTGACCAGGTCAGCCCCTGAACGGCACGCTGGGCGGTTCGCGATAATGTTTGCCCCTGAAAAGCTTTGGATACTTAGGCCGCCTGCGGAGACATCCGCAGGCTTCACCGCTGGGAAGGCAATCCGTGAGTCCGACCCGCCAGAAAAATCGGCGCTCAACACTGCGCCGATGGGCACCACGCGGCGCCGCGCTCGCCGTGCTGGGGCTGGCCGCGACCGGCTGCGCGTCGAACGATCTCACTCGTTTGGGCATGCCGGAGCCGATCACCGAGCAGGCCGAGCGTGTTCTCGCGCTCTGGCAGGGCTCATGGGTGGCGGCTTTCGCGGTCGGCATCCTCGTGTGGGGACTGATCATCTGGTCGGTCATCTTCCACCGCAAGCGCTCGGAGCAGTTGCCGCCGCAGGTGCGGTACAACATGCCCATCGAGGCGCTCTACACAGTCCTGCCGATCGTCATCATCTCGGTCCTGTTCTTCTTCACGGCACGCGATCAGGCGTACCTGATGGACACCGAGGAACCTGCTGACGTCCACGTCGAGGTCGTGGCCTTCCAATGGGCCTGGCAGTTCAACTACCTGGACGACACCCGGGAGAACGGCGGCGAGGTGCTGCACTCCGAGGTCGGTATCCCGAACCCGGACGGCACCGCAGACCCCGAGACCCAGACGACGCTCGTTCTTCCCGAGAACTCGACAGTCCACTTCGACCTCCACTCGCCCGACGTCATCCACTCGTTCTGGATCCCGGCGTTCGGGTTCAAGCTGGACGTCGTCCCCGGGCGCGAAAACGCCTTCCAGGCGAACCTCAACGACGGCACCGAAGGCGAATACGTCGGCCGGTGCGCCGAGCTCTGCGGTGTGGACCACACCCGCATGCTCTTCAACGTCGAGGTGCTCTCCGAGGACGAATACGCCCAGTGGGCCCAGCAGCGCGAGCAGGAGGCCGCGGACGAGGACACCGAGGACCTCCCCGTGGTCGACGCCGCGGACGCCGAGGAGACTGACAGCTAAATGACCACGACGACGGAAACTCAACCCCACAGCGGCGCCGCGCAGACGCCGACGCGCAAGGGGTCGATCATCGTCAACTGGATGACGTCGACCGACCACAAGACGATCGGGTACATGTACCTGATCACGTCGTTCGCGTTCTTCCTGTTCGGCGGTGTCCTCGCGCTCCTGATGCGCCTCGAGCTGTTCTCACCGGGCATGCAGTTCATGTCCAACGAGCAGTTCAACCAGCTGTTCACCATGCACGGCACGATCATGCTGCTGATGTTCGCGACCCCGCTGTTCATCGGGTTCTCGAACGTCATCATGCCGCTGCACATCGGCGCGCCCGACGTGGCGTTCCCGCGCATGAACCTGTTCAGCTACTACCTGTTCCTGTTCGGCAGCCTGATCGCCATCGGCGGGTTCCTGACCCCCGGCGGTGCTGCCAGCTTCGGGTGGTTCGCCTACACCCCGCTGTCGGACGCGGTGCGTTCGCCGGGGCTCGGCGGTGACCTGTGGATCCTGGGCCTCATCGTCTCGGGTCTGGGCACCATTCTCGGTGCGGTCAACTTCATCACCACCGGCCTGTGCATGCGCGCGCCCGGTATGACGATGTTCCGCATGTCGATCTTCACCTGGAACACCCTGCTGACCAGTGTTCTGGTCCTCATCGCGTTCCCGGTGCTGACCGCCGCCCTGATCGCTCTGGGCGCAGACCGCATGATCGGAACGCAGGTCTTCAACCCCGAACACGGCGGTGCCATTCTGTGGCAGCACCTGTTCTGGTTCTTCGGCCACCCGGAGGTCTACATCATCGCGCTGCCGTTCTTCGGTATCGCGACGGAGATCCTGCCGGTCTTCAGCCGCAAGCCGATCTTCGGTTACAAGTCGCTGGTGGCCGCCACGATCGCGATCGCCGGCCTCTCGGTCACCGTGTGGGCGCACCACATGTTCCCGACAGGCGCCGTACTGTTGCCGTTCTTCTCGTTCATGACGTTCCTCATCGCGGTTCCGACGGGCGTGAAGTTCTTCAACTGGATCGGCACCATGTGGCGCGGACAGTTGTCCTTCGAGACACCGATGCTGTTCACGCTCGGGTTCATGGTGACCTTCCTCTTCGGTGGTCTGACCGGTGTTCTCCTGGCCTCCCCGCCGATCGACTTCCACGTCACCGACTCCTACTTCGTGGTGGCGCACTTCCACTACGTCGTGTTCGGCACGGTCGTCTTCGCGATGTTCGCCGGGTTCTACTACTGGTGGCCCAAGTTCACCGGAAAGATGCTCGACGAGAAGCTGGGCAAGTTCCACTTCTGGCTGCTCTTCCTGGGCTTCCACGGCACTTTCCTGGTCCAGCACTGGCTGGGTGCGGCCGGCTTCCCGCGCCGTTACGCCGACTACCTGCCCAACGACGGGTTCACCACGCTGAACCAGATCTCGTCGATCTCCTCCTTCGTCCTGGCCGCCTCGACGCTCATCTTCTTCTGGAACGTGTACGTCACGGCCAAGAAGGCGCCCATGGTCACTGTGGACGACCCGTGGGGTTACGGCTGCTCCCTGGAGTGGGCGACCTCGTGCCCGCCGCCGCGACACAACTTCACGTCGCTGCCGCGGATCCGCTCCGAGCGTCCGGCCTTCGACCTCAACCACCCGCACGCCGCCGCACCCGGCGCCGTCGCCGCGGGCGCAGAGAAGAAGTAGGGCGGTCAAGTGAAGACACAGGCCTATCTGTTCATGGGCATCTCGACCTTCTTCGGTCTTGCGGCTGCCCTGTACGTCTACTGGTCCTACCAGGACACCGGCGCCATCGAATGGACCGGTACCACTGCCCTGGTCATCTCCATCGGCTTCGGCTGGATGATCGGGTACTGGCTGCTCCAGGCGGCCCGACGCAGCGAGCACTTCCACGGGTTGCCCGCGGAGGAACGCCTCGACGGCGAGATCGCGGAGAACTCCGGCGAGTACGGCTTCTTCAGCCCGCACAGCGTGTGGCCGCTGTGGGTCGCCCTCTCCGTGGCCTTCACGGCCGTGGGTGTGGCGATCGGCTGGTGGATGGTCATCATCGGCGGCTTCGCCATCATCCTCACCGCGATCGGCTGGGTGTTCGAGTACTACCGCAAGGAGTTCCAGCACTAGAGCCCGCCCACCGTCTGACCACGCCTTGGAGTCAAGTGGTCACGAGCGGTATGGTGTGCACGTCACCGCCCCGGTGGCCGGCCAGGTCCGCACTCAGCGGCCTGCCGGGCGCCGGGGCGTTTCTTTCGGTGACACCGTGCTGGAACGACGGGGGTGGTGGCCGTGAAGGGGCAGATCTACGGGGCCGGGACGCAGCGGACGGCAGCGGTGGCGGCGGGCGCGGTCCTCGTGCTGTCCTCCTGCTCTCTCGGGGGCAGTGAGGTCGAGGACGGAGGGCCCGGATCGGCGCGCGTGACCGTCACCCCCGCTCCGGACAGCGCAGACGTGGCCCCCGACACCCCGGTCATGGTCGAGGCCGAGGACGGCACCATCACCGACGTGCGCATCGAACAGACCCCGACCGACGACCTCGGCGAGGAGGCCGCGGGTGACGCGGGCACGGCCTCGGGTCAGCTGGGTGAGGACGGCGCGACCTGGATCAGCGACCGGAACCTGGTCCCCGGTGCCTCGGTGACCGTGCACGCCACTGCCGAGAACGACGCGGGGACCGAGACCGAGGTCGTCTCCGAGTTCGCCACCGCCGCGGTGGCCGAGGAGGACCGGCTCGAGCTGGTCAGCAACTTCCCCGTCAGCGGCGACGTCGTGGGCGTGGGCATGCCGGTCGTGATCAACTTCGATCGGGACGTGGAGCGCAAGGAGCAGGTCGAGAACTCCATGGAGGTCACCTCCGAGGAGCCGGTCGAGGGCGCCTGGAACTGGGTCGGTGACGACACCGCCGTCTTCCGCCCGAAGGAGTACTGGGAGCCCTACCAGGACGTGGAGGTCGACCTGCGGCTGGCCGGAGTGGCCTCCGAGGAGGGCGTCCACGCGGTGCGCGACCACAGCATCGAGTTCGAGGTCGGCCGGGAGCAGATCTCCACGATGCACGTGCCCGACCACGAGATGGTCGTCGAGGTCGACGGGGACCACGAGCGCACGATCCCCGTCAGCAACGGCGCGGGGGAGAAGGAGTTCGACACCACCACGTCGGGGATCCACCTGACGATGGAGAAGTACACCTCGCTGGTCATGGACTCGGCGACCGTGGGGATCCCCGAAGGCTCCCCGGGCCATTACCGCATGGACGTCGACCACGCCGTGCGCACCTCGAACAGCGGGGAGTTCACCCACGCCGCCCCGTGGAACGGCCAGATCGGCAGCGCGAACACCTCCAACGGGTGCACCAACATGTCCGAGGCCGACGCACGCTGGTTCCACGACGAGTCCCTGATGGGCGACGTCCTCGAGACCACCGGCACCGGCCGGGAACTCGAGTGGGACAACGGTTGGGGCTTCTACCAGCGCTCCTGGGAGGAGTGGCTGGACAACAGTGTCACCGGGGAGCCGCAGACCACCGACGGCTCGGGCACACCCGGGGACGTGCACGCCGACGAGACCTGACCGGCCCGGCGGGGTCCGGGTGGTCCGCCTGCGTGCCGGGGTCCGCGGGCCCAGGAGGGGCCCGTGTGGCGGTCAGGCCTCCAGGAGCTCCGTGAGGCGCTCGGACGAGCGCTCCCAGGTCCACTCCCGGCTGACCCACGCGCGGCCCCGCTCGCCCATGCGTGCGGCGGCAGCGGGGTCGCGGAGCAGACGGACGAGGGCGCGCGCGGTGGGTCCGGGCAGAGTTCCGTCCACGACGGTCCCGGTCTCTCCCTCCAGTACCGCGTCGGGGGCGCCCCCGGAGTCGCCGGCCACGACGGGCAGTCCCGTGGCCGAGGCCTCCAGGTAGACGATGCCCAGGCCCTCGACCTCCAGGCCGGCGCGGCGCGAACGGCAGGGCATCGCGAAGACGGTCCCGGCGTCGTAGTGCGCGGGCAGGTCCTCGGCCGCGACCGGCCCGGTGAAGTGCACAGAGTCCAGTCCCCGTGCGGCCTCGCGGAGCCGTCCGGCCTCCGGTCCGTCGCCGACCACGAGCAGGGCCGCGTCCGGAACGTCGGCCAGGACCCGGGGCCACGCGCGGATCAGGGTGTCCTGTCCCTTGCGGCGCACCAGGCGGGACACGCACACCACCACCGGGCGGTCGCCGAGCCCGTACCGCTCGCGGACCGCCCCGCCCCCCGAACCCGGGCGGAAGCGCTCGGTGTCCACACCCGGGGGCAGGTGGCGCATGCGGTGCGCCGCGGGCGCCGAGAGGGCGCGTGCGAGCCGCCCGCGCGTGTGGTCGCCCAGGTAGGTGACGGTGTCGACGGTGTCGCCGATCCGCCGCAGGCTCTCCCGCGCACCGGGTACCGAGGCCCACCACGCCTCGTGTCCGTGGGTCAGGGCCACCTGGCGCCGGACCGGCATGCCCGGGGCCAGGAGCCCCAACGGGGTGGCCGCCCCGTAGAGCACCGAGTCGCACTCCTCCATGCGGGCGATGGCGCGGGCCCGCTTCGCCACCCGCGGCGTGGGCAGCAGGGTGCGGGCGGCGTCGCGCACGATCGGGAACGGTTGGCGCAGGTCGAACTCGGGGTCCCGCGCCGCGTCCGCCGGGGCAGGGGAGGAGGTGTAGACGAGTACCGAACCCGGGGGCCGGCGCAGTGCCAGTTCGTGGACGAAGGCTTCGATGCCCCCGGGCCGGGGCGGGAAGTCGTTGGTGATGATCAGCGTTCGCGGCACGCCGGCGAGTCTACGGCCACGCGGTCCGCCGGCAGGAAGCGCCGGGCCCCGCGCCCGTGTGGACGCGGGGCCCGGCGGGCGTTCCGTAGAGGTCAGGGGCGCACGGCCGCGGTGAAGCTGTCCCGGTAGTAGTCGTTGAGCGTCACGGTGCCGACGGGCGTACCGGAGGTCGAGGCGTGCACCATCTCGCCGTCGCCCGCGTACAGGCCCACGTGGCTGGGCTCGGCGCCGTAGAAGAACAGCAGGTCGCCCGGCTGCTTGTTCTCCCAGGAGACCTGGGTGCCGGCGTTGACCTGGTCGTAGGTGGTGCGGGGCAGCGACACACCGGCGGCGTTCCAGGCCGCCTGGGTCAGGCCGGAGCAGTCGAAGCCGTCGGGGCCGGTGCCGCCCCACACGTAGGGCTTGCCGATCTGGGCGTAGGCGAAGTCCAGCGCTGTACGGGCGTTGCCGGAGGCAGAGCCGTCGTAGCTGCCTCCGCCGCCTCCGCCGCCGTTCCCGCCGCCGCTGTTGTCACCGACCGACTCGGTGGCCTCGGCCCGCTCCTCCTCGGTGAGCTCCTCCAGGAGCGCTTCCTGCTCCTCGATGGCCTCCTCGGCGGACTCCGTGGCCTCCTCGGCCTCCTCGAGCGCGGAAGCCGCCCGCTCCTCGGTCTCGGAGGCCTCCGACTCCAGGGCCTCCAGGTGCTCGAGCTCCTCGGTGTAGCGCTCGAGGCTCTCGTCGTTCTGCGAGGCCAGGTACGTCAGGTCGGCCTGGTGGTTCATGGCGCTCTCGGGCCCCTCGGCCCCGATGAGCTGCGTGGGCGAGGTGTAGTCCACGCCGGAGTAGGTCAGGTTGGCCAGTTCGCGCACGCCCGAGGCGAGCTCCTCGATCTGCTCCTCGGCCGCCTCCATGTCGTCCCGGATCTCCTCCAGGCGCTCCTCGGCGGCGTCGTGCGTCTCCTGCGCGTCGTTGAAGTCGGCGTTGAGGGAGGAGAACTCCTCCTGGAGCTGCTCGATCTCCTCGCGCACGTCGTCGGCGGTCGGGTCGGCGTGGGCGACGCCGTGGGGGAGCAGGAACGCTCCGGCGGTGAGGGAGGCGATCACCGCGGTGCGGCGGTTTCGGCCGCTGTGGGAAGCAGACACGTCGGGATACCTTTCTCCCCCCGCGCAGCAGGGACCGCGAACGCGAGGGACTGCACCGGGCGAGTCGGGGAGGACCGCACCGGGCCGGGGCGTGGGGCGCCTCCGGGCGCTCGGGTGCCGGGGGTGGGGGTCCCGCCCGGGCGTGACCGTCGCCGCCGGGGCGGCGGCGAAGAGGAACGACCACGCTCGGCGTCGAAGACTAGTGCATCCTTCTACCGCCGCTCAACCGTTTCGTGACGTTCCCCCTCGTTCGCACGGGTGTCCGAAACCCGCCCGCAGAGCCGGAAAGTGCTCCCGGCGTGCCACTGCGGTGCGCGGGGCCGGGTCCGGCCACCGGGTTGCCGCCATAAAAATATGCTCGTAATATTTTTATGTGCCACGAACAGCAGACCACGACGAACGCCGCGACCGCATCGCCCGCGCCCTCCTGCGCGCCGTCGCCCGCAAGGGCCTGGCCCGCACCACGATGGCCGACGTGGCCGACGAGGCCGGCGCCTCGGTCGGCATGGTCCAGCGGTACTTCCGCAGCAAGAAGGAGCTCCTGCGTTTCGGCGTGGAGTACCTCTACGGCCGCGGCGCCGAACGCCTCGACGAGGTGGAGCTCCGCCCGCCCTTCGACGACCTGATCCTGCGTCTGACCGAGACACTCCTGCCCCTGGACGAGGAACGCCGCACCGAGCTCACCGTGTGGCTGGAGTTCCTGCCCGCCACCATCACCGACCCCGACCTGGCCGGCCTGCACCGCGAGACCACGCACCACCTCGTCGACGGGTTCGCGCAGGCCTTCACCCGGGCGCGTGAGGCCGGCACGTTCCCGGCCGCGTACGACCCCACCGAGGAGGCCGTCGCCCTCGTGGCCCTCGTCGACGGCCTGACCATGCACCACCTCGTCGGCTCCGACCACTTCGGCGCCGACCGCATCCGCGCTGCCCTGAGCACCCACATCGACCGGCTCCTGGGCCCGGCCGGCGGCACCGGACCCACCGACACCCGACCCGGGGGAGAACAATGACCGCGCAACACCACGACGGTGCCGCACCCGTTCAGGGCCGCGACGCGAGCGGACCTGCCCGGGAGAACCGGCGCACCCGGATGCCCCTGCTCGACCTGCTGCGGGGCGTCGCGATCGTCGGGACCCTCGCCACCAACGTGTGGCTGTTCACCGCACCCGGGGGAGAGACCGCGGCGCTCTTCGGGGGTTCCGGATCCGTGCCGATGGGGCGCTTCCTCGAGGACCCGTCCGCCTCCTCGCTGTTCGAAGGGCTCTTCCGCACCGCGGCCAACGGCACCTTCCTGTCCCTGCTCACGCTCATGTTCGGTGTGGGTCTGGCCCTGCAGTACCGCTCGGCCCGCGACCACGGGCGGCGGTGGCCCGGGACCTACAAGTGGCGCGCCCTGTTCCTGTTCGTCGAGGGCACGGTCCACTTCACCCTCGTCTTCGCCTTCGACGTGCTCATGGGTTACGCGGTGGTGGCCCTGCTCGTGGCCTGGCTGCTCGTCCGCTCCGAACGGGTGCAGGCCTGGGTCATGTGGGCCTCGCTCGCCGTGCACATGGCGCTGATGTCCCTGGCCACCGCGGTGACGGTCATGCTGCCCTCACACGACGCAGAGCACGGGGTGCCGGCCGATGTGGCCGAGCTCTACGCGAGCGGAACCTACCTCGAACAGGTCGTGTTCCGCCTCGAGCACGCGCTGATCCTGCGCGCAGAGCCCATCGGAACCTTCGCCCTCATGGTCTTCATGTTCCTGCTCGGCGTGCGCCTCTTCCGCGCGGGCGCCTTCGGCGACGACACCACCGGACGGCGGTTGCGCAGCCGCCTCCTGCGCTGGGGCCTGGGCGCCGGTGTGCCCCTGAGCCTGGCCGCCGCGCTCGGCGGGGAGGAGTGGGCCCTGGCCGACCGCTACATGGCCGCGCCCCTGGTCGCGCTCGGTGTCATCGGGCTGGTCGGTGCCCTGCTCGACCGGTTCGGCGGCGCCGGCCCCACCGCGACCGGGCTCTCGGCACTGGGGCGGATGGCCATGACCGGCTACGTCGCACAGAACGTCCTGCTCATGCTGGTCTCCTACGGGTTCGGCCTCGGGCTCACCGAACGCATGGCCTGGGCCGGCCCCTGGTGGTCCCTCGCGCTGTGGGCCGCGGTCTCGGTGCTGCTGGCGGCCGGGTCGGTGCTCTGGCTGCGCCGGTTCCGGCACGGCCCGCTCGAGGCCCTGCAGAAGAAGGTCCTGGCGCGCGCCCGCTGATCCCGGCCGCGGCCCGCGCCCGCCGCCGGAGACCGTACACACCACGGGCGGTGGCCCCCGGAGAAACCCGGTGACCACCGCCCGTGCGGTGTCCGTGGGGGCGGCCTTCACCGCCCTGCGCGGTGGTTACAGGCGCACCGCGAACTCGAACTGGCTGCCCCAGTAGGCGGCCAGGCCGACGACCTCGATGTTGCGGCCCGTGCGGGGCGCGTGCACCATCTGGTCGTCGCCGGCGTAGAGGCCGTTGTGGCCCATGCCGGAGAAGAACATGATGTCGCCGGGCTGCAGCGCGCTCATGTCGGTGATGCGCTGGCCCACCTCGGCCTGTGCGTAGGTGGTGCGGGGCAGGTCCACGCCGGCCGAACGCCAGGCGGCCTGCACCAGGCCGGAGCAGTCGTAACCGTCGGGGCCGGTGCCGCCGTAGATGTAGGGCAGGCCGACCTGCCCGTAGGCGAAGTCCAGGGCCGCGCCCGCGTCGCCGCTCGCGCCGCCGGTGTAGGAACCGCCGGAGTCGTCGGCGCCCTCGGACGAGGGGTCGGAGTCTGGGAACTGGGCGAGCAGTTCCTCCTGCTCCTCGATCTTGTCCTCGACCTCGTCCTTGGCCTCTTCGGCCTCGTCCAGCTTCTCCTCGGCGTCCTCGAGAGCCTGCTCGGACTCCTCCTTGAGGGAGAACAGCCGCTCCGACGAGTCGCTGAAGTCGTCCAGCTGCTGGATCTGGGCCTCGGACAGGTAGTTGAGGTCCGCGTTCTGGTCCAGCAGGGCCTCGGGGCCCTCGGAGGTCAGCACGTTGGCCGTGGAGTCCAGGTCACCGGTCTGGTAGGTCGCGTTCGCGAACTGCTGGACCTTCTCCTGCAGCTCGTCGTAGCGCTCCTGCTCGTCGCCGACCTGGCTCTCGATCTCCTCGTACTGGGCCTCGGCGGTCTCGTGGTCCTCCTTGGCCTGGTTGTACTCCTCGACGAGGGTGGAGGCCTCCTCGTTGAGCTCTTCGATACGGTCCTCGACCTCGTCCTGGCTGGGGTCCGCGTAGGCGGTACCGGGGACGAGGATGGCACCAGCGGCCACCATTCCGATGCCTGTCGATGCGATTCGGCGAGCTTGACGCCGACCACCGGGGTTCTTCATGGCGGTCCACGCTCCTTGAGGTTGAAAAGTCCGCATGCTTGTACGGGGGGCGAGACAGAGGGGTCCCTCACCGGAAACCGGGCAAGGACGCGTGAGCGCAGCGGGGCCTCCACCGGGCTCGGGGCGGACACAGGTGTGATCCACTACCCGGTAGAGCACTCACGTTCGGGAAGAACCTAGCGGACCGTCCGTCAGGGCTCAACCACGGGAGACGATCCGATCCCGGAGGGCGCCGGTTATCGCCCGGTTCGGGTGGACGATCCTTCCAGGCCAGCCCCGGTGGCGGCCGATCCCGTGTCCGCAACGGTGGCGCGTGTTACACCGCGGACACGGGAGCGCCACGGTTCAGCTCGTGGTGTCGAGTCCGCGCAGGAACACCGCCGAGGGCACCGCACGAGCCCCGGCCCGCCGCACCGCCGACACGATCTCCTGGTCGGAGGTGACCACCGCGATCGGGCGGCCCGGGGGTTCGGCCCCCACCAGGCGCACGATGAGCTCGTCGGCGGTCTCACCCGCGGCGCTGAACAGCAGCCGCACCCGCCGCGGGCCCGACACCACCGGAGGCGTGTCCACGTCCGCGCCGTCGAACACACACGTGATCTCGGCCTTGGTCCGGCTCGCCAGCCCTTCCAGCGAAGACAGCAGCCGGGTGCGCTGGTCGGCCAGGGGGAGTGTGCCGTAACCGGTCTTGGTGACGTTGTAGCCGTCCACGAGCAGGTGCACGCGCGGCACCGTCAACAGGTGCTCCAGCAACCCCGGGTCGTCGTCGGGCAGCCCTGCCAGCGACGTGCGCCCGCTGCCGCCCTCGGAGACCAGGTCGGCCGGGCTGTCCACCGAGGCGGGCAGGGCCAGCTCCCGCCGCAGGCCGTGCGAGGCCTCCACCAGGACGTCCAACAGCACCCGCAGGCGCGCCTCGTCGGCGTTGCGTCCGGTGCGCGCTGCACGCCGGGCGTTCTCCACCTGCGTCTCCGCCGCCGCCACGCGGGTGCGCAGGCGCCGGTTCTCGGCCTCGAGGGAGCTCACGCGCGAGGCCGACTCGCTCTCCCGGTCCGCGGTCTCCTCCAGCGCACGCTCCGCCCGCTGGGTGGCCTCCTTGGCGCGCCCGCGCTCATGGTGGATGCGGCGCCGCAGGTCGGCGATCTCCGACCGCTGCTCCTTCAACCGCGAACGCAGGCGTTCGGCCTCGTTCCGGTGATCGCGCTTGGCCTGCTCCAACTGGGTGCGCGCGGACTCCGCCGCCTCGGCGGCCGCATCGGCCTCGTGCGCACCCGCCCGGCGTTCGAGCTCGCCGTGGATCTCATCCACGATGGCCGCCCACCCCTTGGGACGCACCAGGTACGCACAGGCCGCCACCGCGACCGGGTCGGCCGCCGGCGGAACGACACCCGAGCGCAGGCCCTCGACGAGTTCCGGCCAGACCTGTTCCACACGGGAGGCCACCCGGGACCGGAAGCCGGTGTCGGTCTCGAGCTGCGCTGCGATCTGCGGGCCCGCCAGGCGCGCACGGCGGCGCGGCTCGAACCGGGCGACCCGGCGCAGCACCGGAGGGAGCTCGGAGGCGCGCATTCCGCCCAGCACGTCCGACCCGTACTCCACGACCCGGGAACGCACCTGTTCGGGCAGGGGACGCTCCAACTGCTCTCCGCCCCCGTCCGGGGAGGGCAACCCTTCGCCGCCTGTCCCTGTGCCGTCGTCCGGGCCGGTGCTCATGCCCGACCCGCATCGCGCTCGGCCGTCCCGGACAGCGCCTGGTGCACGGAGCCCTCCGAACGGTCCTCCGGACGCACCGTCCGGGTCGCCCCGGACCGCGTCGGACTGCCGGATCCGGTGCGGGGCCGCCGCTCGTCGCCGCCGGGATTGGCGATCGCCACGTTCGTCTCCTTCTCGTGCGGGGTCGTCCCCACATCCTTCCATGTCGGGCGCGGGGCGTTCCATCCCGGAAGGGTTCGGTCACCGGTCCCGACTACCCTGGCCGCGTGTCACAGCCGCAGCCGCCCGCGGGCGTCCAGACCAGCATCGACGACCTCGGCACCCCGCTGGCCGAGACCACGTTCGTCGTGCTCGACCTCGAGACGACCGGGACCAGCGCCGCGAACGCGCGCATCACGGAGGTCGGCGCCGTCCGGGTGCGCGGCGGCGAGGTGCTCGACGAGTTCACCACCCTCGTGAACCCCGGGGTGGTCATCCCCGCCACGATCACGCTGCTCACCGGCATCACCCAGTCCATGGTGGCCACCGCCCCGCCCATGGAGGAGGTCCTGCCCGGCCTCCTGGAGTACCTGGACCGCGACCCGAACACCGCCGTGGTCGCCCACAACGCCCCGTTCGACACCGGGTTCCTCAAAGCCGCCTGCGAACGCCACGGGCACCCCTGGCCGGCCCCGCCCGTCGTGGACACCCTGCGCCTGGCCCGTGCGGTCCTGGGCAAGGGCGAGACCCGCAACCACAAGCTGGGCACCCTCGCCACGTTCTTCGGGACGCCCGTCACCCCCAACCACCGCGCCCTCGACGACGCGCGCGCCACCGTCGACGTCCTGCACGGGCTCATCGAACGCGTCGGGCCCATGGGCGTGCACAGCCTCGAGGAACTCCGCGCGGTCTCCAAACCGCCCACCAAGCAGCAGATGGCCAAACGCCACCTCGCCGAGGGGGTGCCCGAGGCGCCCGGGGTGTACGTGTTCACCGACGCCAACGGGGCCAGCCTCTACGTCGGCAAGAGCAAGAACCTGCGCCACCGCGTGCGCACCTACTTCACCGCCGCCGAGAACCGGCAACGCATCCGCGAGATGGCCGGCGTCGTCGAGGGTGTGACCCCCATCGTGTGCGCCACCGAGCTCGAGGCCTCGGTCCGCGAACTGCGCCTGATCGCCGAACGCAAGCCGCCCTACAACCGGCGTTCGCGCCACCCCGAACGCGCCCACTGGATCAAGCTCACCAGCGAGGCCTTCCCGCGCCTGTCCGTGGTGCGCGCCATCAAGGACGACGGCGCCCCCTACCTGGGCCCCTACACCTCCCTGAAGGAGGCCCACCGGGCCCGCGAGGCGCTGCTGTCCGCCTTCCCGCTGCGCCAGTGCACGCACACCTTCGACCCGCCCCGGCGCACCGTGGACCCCTGCGTGCTCGCCCAGCTCGGCCGCTGCGGAGCCCCCTGCGACGGCACCGAGAGCCGCGCCGACTACACCGCGCACTCCGAGGCCGCACGCGAGGCCATGACCGGCGACCCGGCCGCGGTCGTGGACACCCACACCACCCGGATCCGCGAACTCTCCGACCAGTTGCGCTACGAGGAGGCCGCCGAGATGCGCGACCGCCTCACCGCGTTCCTGCGCGGGGCCGGACGCTCCCAACGCCTCACCGCCCTCGCCTCCCTGCCCCACGTGGTCGCCACACGCCCCGGCGCCCTGGGGTGGGAGACCAGCGTCGTGCGCCACGGCCGCCTGGCCGCCAGCGCCGTCCTACGACCGGGGGCCGACCCCGACGCCTTCCTGGCCTCCCTCGAGGCCACCGCCGAACACGTCGACCCGGGCCCAGGGCCGGTGCCCCGCGCCACCGCCGCCGAGGGCGAACTCGTCCTGGCCTGGCTCACCGACCCCGCCACGCGCCTGGTGCGTCTGGAGGGCGAATGGACATGCCCGTTGCGGAGCGCGGAGGCCCATGCCGAGATGACACACTGGGCGCATGGCCGCGCTTCCGCTCAATGACGACTACCCGGTCCGCCGCGCCCCCGTGGTCGCCTACGCACTGATCGCGGCCAACGTCCTCGTCTACCTCGCCTCGCCCCAGGCCGCCACCGCCGTCTGGTACTCGGCCGACCAGTTCGAGCGGGTCTGCGAGATCCAGGACTACTTCATGCGCTGGGGTGCCGTCCCCGCCGAACTCACCGGCAGCGTCGCCCTGGCCGAACCCGTCTCGGAGCACTGCCCGCCGATCGAGGGCAAGACGGTCTGGTTCTCCCTGTTCAGCTCCATGTTCGTGCACGGGGGAGCGGCCCACCTGCTCGGCAACATGGTCTACCTGTTCGTCTTCGGGCCCGTCGTGGAGGACCGGATCGGGCGCCTGCGCTTCCTGGCGCTGTACCTGGCCACCGGCCTGGCCGCGGCCCTGGGCCAGACCCTGAGCGACCTGGGCGGGCAGGTGCCCATGGTCGGCGCCTCCGGGGCGATCTCCGGCGTGCTCGGCGCCTACCTCGTCGTGCAGTTCCGCAGCCGGGTCACCACCCTGGTGTTCGTGGTCATCCCCATGCGCCTGCCCGGATGGGCCCTGGTGGGCAGTTACTTCGTCCTTCAGTATCTTCTCTACGTCACCGGTTCCGACGCGCCCGGCGAGGACTCCGGCGTGGCCTACGCGGCACACGTGTACGGATTCATCGCCGGGGTCGTGCTCGGACTGGTGGTCTACCGGCTGCGCTGGCGCTCCGGGACTCGGCTCTCCGACGTCTACTGAACAGCGCCACGCGGCGGCCGGGGACACGACCCGCGCCCCGAGCAGCCCCTGGAGGCACAGTGATCACCGCGATCGTCATGATCAAGGCCGACGTCCACCGCATCCCCGAGGTCGCCGAGGCGATCGCGGAGATCGAGGGGGTCAGCGAGGTCTACTCCGTCACCGGCGGCGTCGACCTCATCGCCATGGTGCGCGTGCGCGCCCACGAGGGCCTCGCCGAGGTCATCCCCGGCCACGTCAACAAGGTCCCCGGGGTGATCTCCTCCGACACCCACATCTCGTTCCAGACCTACTCCAAGCACGACCTGGAGTCGGCCTTCGCGCTGGGGTGGTGAACGCCCGGCACACGTGAGAGGGGCGGACCCGGCATCGCCGCGGTCCGCCCCTCCTGCGTTCGGGGTGCAGGCGCCCTCAGGCCTCCTTGGCGTGCGCCTGGCTGGTCTCCACCCAGGTCTCCAGCGTGCGCAGGGCAGCGCCGCTGTCGACGGCCTGCGCGGCCCGCTCGTGACCGGCGCGCACAGCCTCGGTCAGCGACCCGTCCACGCCCTCGACGGCGGCCAGCGCCGCGCCCGCGTTGAGCAGCACCGCGTCGCGCACCGGGCCCGTGCGGCCCTCGACCGTCTCGCGCACCGCACGCGCGTTGAACTCCACGTCACCGCCGCGCAGGGCCTCCTGCGGGGAGCGGGGGATCCCCAGGTCCGCCGGGTCCAGGACCTCGCGCCGTGCCTGCCCGTCGCGCACCACCCACACCGTGGACGTCGTGGAGATCGTCAGCTCGTCGATGCCGTCGTCGCCGCGGAAGACCAGCGCGTCCGACCCGCGCCGGGCGAACACACCGGCGATGGTCTCGCACATGCGCTCGTCGAAGACGCCGATCGCCGACGCCGTGGGCCGGGCCGGGTTGGTCAGCGGGCCCAGGAAGTTGAAGACCGTCGGCACGGCGAGCTCGCGCCGCGGCTTGGCGGCGAACCGCAGGGACGGGTGGAACATCGGCGCGAAGGCGAACGTGATGCCGGCCTGCTCGGCCACACGCGCCGTCAGCTCCGGGGGCAGGTCCAGCACCACACCCAGGCGCTCGAGCACGTCGGCGGTCCCGCACGAGGACGAGGCCGCCCGGTTGCCGTGCTTGACCACACGCGCCCCCGCGGCCGCGGAGACGATCGCGGCCATGGTCGACACGTTCACCGTGTGCGCCCGGTCGCCGCCGGTCCCGACGATGTCCAGGGTCGGCCCGGGAACCCGGAGCCCCACCGCGTGGTCGAGCATGCCCTCGGCCAGGCCGGTGACCTCCGAGACGCTCTCACCCTTGGAACGCAGGGCGATCGCGAACCCGGCGATCTGGGCGTCGGTCGCCGACCCCGACATGATCTCGTTCATGGCCCACTCGGTGTCGGCCGCGGCCAGGTCGGTACCGCCGAGCAGGGCGGTGATCAGGTTGGACCAGGTCCGCTCGGTGACGGCGGAGGGTTCGTCGGCAGGGGTCGCTGAGGCGGGGACGTTCATGGTGTGACTCCACGGGCTGTGGCACGGATGACTGGGCTCGTCGGCGGGTCCGGGCAGGCCTCGAGGGGCGGGCCGGTCCCGCGCTTTCAGGTTCGGAGAGGCGCCGGGCCGCGCCATCGCCCGATGTCGGCACCGTGGTTGAGTGCCCCGCCCAGGACGAGACGGCGGCGCAGCTGTCCCTGGCCGTCGTCCCGTGCGGTCGAACCGTGCTGGTGATCCATGTGCCTCACCCGTCGACGAGCTCAGTGCGCGAGCGCATGAGCTCGGCCAGCGACTCCGCCAGGGCGACGGGGTCGATGGGGTGGCTGACGACGGCCTCGGCACGCGACCAGGTGCCCAGCCAGCCGTCGTCGCGGCGGCCCACCAGCAGCAGGACCGGCGGGCAGCGGAAGATCTCGTCCTTGACCTGGCGGCACAGTCCCATGCCGCCGACGGGGGAGGCGGCCTCACCGTCGAAGACGGCCACGTCGATGCGGTCGAGTGGGTCCTTGGAGTCCAGCTTGCCGATCACCGCGGGGGCGGTCGCGCACTCGACGAACTCCACCTTGGGAACGTCGGCGGCGGGTCGGCGGCCCACGGCCAGGCGCACCTGCTCGCGGGTCTCGGCGTTGTCGCTGTAGATCAGCACGCGCATCCTGGTGCCGGAGTCGGTACCACTGCCCACCATCGCGCAACCGTCCCATCACGTCGGTCCACGGCCGCCGCCAGGGGGTCGCGGCCGAGGGGTTCATTGGCTGTCCCCTCCGACTGTATTGCCTCGTGCCGGTGGTGCACAGAGCAGGCCCGGGGGCGCTCGGAACGCTGAGACCTTCGACACCGGCCCACCTGGGGCATCGGAGTGGCCCGTCTCACCACGCCCGGGAGGCACGTTGCGCAACAGTGATCTTTTTGTTGCCCGCGCGTTGGCCGAGGGCGGTTCGCCGCTCGTGTTCGGGGGTACCGGAAAGCCCGGGAGGCCCAGGATCGGGCCGGTGTGACGCCTACAGCGTGTCGTAGAAGCGTCCCGGCCGGTCCGGCCGCTACAGTAACGCCGGAGTCACGGACGCGCGGGCGACTCGGGGCTTCTGGGCGATCGATACCGGTGCTGATCCGTCGCCTTACGGGGGGTCGAGTACGGCCCTGCGCGAGATGCCGTAATAATGCTCCCGTGGCGACAGCAACCGCGAACCCAAAAACAGCACCGACACCAGCGCATGGTGCGGCAAAGCGTCCTGACCTGGTGAGCGTTGGCACCATCGTGTGGCTTGCCAACGAGCTCATGTTCTTCGCTGCGCTGTTCGCGATGTACTTCACCATCCGATCGGTGATCACCGGGGACCCCAGCCTCGGGGCCTGGCCGGACGCCCACCTCAACATTCCGTGGGCGACGACCATCACCGTGGTCCTGGTGGCTTCCAGCTTCACCGCGCAGTTCGGCGTCTGGGCCGCGGAGCGCGGAGACGTCCGGAAGCTGCGTATGTGGTTCTACATCACGTTCTTCATGGGCCTGTTCTTCATCCTCGGACAGGCCTATGAGTACTACGAGCTCATCGCTCACGAGGGGCTGACTCTTCAGTCGAGTCCCTACGGTTCGATGTTCTTCCTGACCACGGGCTTCCACGGACTCCACGTCATCGGTGGGTTGATCGCGTTCCTCATCATGCTGGGACGCACGTACGCCGCGAAGCGCTTCACTCACCAGCAGGCGACCAGTGCGATCGTCGTGTCCTACTACTGGCACTTCGTCGACGTCGTCTGGGTCGCTTTGTTCTTCACCATCTACTTCATCCAGTAACCCGAAACGGGGAAACCGTGAAATGGATTACCGCGCGGCGGCGGCATCCCCTGGCGGGGTATGTCGTCGTCATCCTCGCGCTAGCCCTGTTCGGAGTGGGGTACGCCGCACTGGCCCCCACTGCCGAAGAGGCCAGGGCGCAGACCCTCAGCGCTGAGGCCCCGGCCCCGGACGACGTCGACATCGCCGAGGGCCGGGCCATCTTCGACCAGACGTGTGCGAGCTGCCACGGTCTGGACGGCTCCGGCAGCCCGACCGGACCCGACCTGCGTGAGGTCGGGTCCGCTGCGGTCAACTTCCAGGTCAGCACCGGACGCATGCCGTCCATGGACCCGGACAACCAGATGCCGCGCAAGCCGATGGTCATGTCCGAGGAGGAGCTCGCCAACCTGATCGCGTACTACGACGCGGAGATCAGGGACAACGAGGCCGGTGCGGACGTGCCCTACGAGGTGCCCGCGAGCGAGCCGGAGCGCGACGACTTCGAGGACGAGGGCGAGTACGAAGCCGCCCTCGAGACCTGGGAGACCGAGTACGACGCCTACATCGAGGGCGCCGACGACACCGACATGGGCATGAAGCTCTACCTGACCAACTGCGCGCACTGCCACAGCTGGTCCGGTGGGGGCGGCGCCCTGACCGACGGCCGCTGGGCCCCCGAGATCCACGACGCGTCCCCGCGCGAGATCTACGAGGCCATGGTCAGCGGTCCCGGCGCCATGCCGATGTTCAGCGACGGCGTCATCGACCCGGACGAGAAGCAGGAGCTGATCTCGTATGTGAAGACCCTCCAGGCCGAACCGGACGCGGGAGGCATCTTCGCCCTCGACCGCGTCGGCCAGGTCGCGGAGGGTTTCATCGGGTGGACCGTGGGTCTCTCCCTGATCGTCGCCTGCGCGATCTGGATCACCGCGAAGCAGCGTGCCCATGACTGAGAACAACAACAACGACAACAACGGAGCCGGGGACGAAAAGCCCGAGCGCGTGGTCGGCACCCCGTCGGCCTCCGCCGATGAGCGCGTCGTCTCCGAGGCCTCCGCAGAGAACGAGAGCGAACACGCAGGGCCCTACGAGCCCTTCGAGACGCACATCCGCCCCGAGGAGCAGCAGCGCCGCGGGGAGAAGATGGCGTCGGCGTGGTTCATCCTCGCCACTCTGGCCGGCATCGCGTTCCTCGCCGCGTACTTCGTCTTCCCGCCGAACGCGGCGGACGAGCCGGCGATCGCGGACCCGCAGATCTCGCAGTACTCGAACATGCTGCTGGGTGGCACGCTCACCCTGGCCATGTTCGGTATCGGCGCGGGTATGACCGTGTGGGCCCGCAACGTGATGCCGCACTACGAGGTGCACTCGCCCTACGACGAGCTGCCCTCCAGTGACGAGGAGAAGGGCTCCTTCAGCGAGTTCTTCATGAAGAGCGCCGACGAGAGCGGGTTCACCAAGCGCCCGCTCATGCGCCGTACGCTCATCGCGTCGATGATCCCGCTGGGCATCGCCCCCGTCGTGCTCCTGCGCGACCTGGGTCCGCTGCCCCGGGACACGCTCCACCACACCCCGTGGGAGAACGGCCGTCGCATGTACGTCGAGGGCACCCACCGTGCCCTGCGGGCCGAGGACCTGGAGAACGACCCGAACGGGATGATCTCCGCCCTGCCCGCGATCGACGACGACCGCTACCCGCACGGCATCAGCCTCGACGACCAGGCGAAGTCCGTCATCCTTCTGATCAAGGTCCCGGACGGCGACTGGAAGGAAGGCATGAACGAGCCGGTCTCGGAGGGCTCCGACGAGACCCACATGAACTGGACGTACAACGGGATCGTCGCCTACTCGAAGATCTGCACCCACGTCGGCTGCCCGGCGGCGCTGTACGAGCGCACGACGCACCGCATCCTGTGCCCGTGCCACCAGTCGACCTTCGACGCCACGGACGCGGCCAAGGTCGTCTTCGGCCCTGCGCACCGCGGTCTGCCGCAGCTGCCGATCAGTGTGGACGATGAGGGCTACCTCATCTCGACCGGTGACTTCGCTGAGCCGCCCGGTCCGACGTTCTGGGAGTACCAGAGGGGTGGCGGTAACTGATGAGCAAGACGACTCAGGCACCCAAGGCACTGCGCGGCGTCGGTAACTACATCGACGACCGCTTCCACCTGGCCAAGACCGGTGAGAAGAACCTTCGCAAGGTCTTCCCGAACCACTGGTCGTTCATGCTGGGTGAGATCGCGCTCTACTCGTTCATCATCCTGCTGGTCAGCGGTGTCTTCCTGACACTGTGGTTCAAGCCCAGCATGGTGGAGATCGTCTACGACGGCTCCTACGAGCGTCTGCAGGGCGTTCCGATGTCGGAGGCGTTCGCCTCGACACTGCACATCGACTTCGATGTGCGCGGCGGCTTCCTGATGCGCCAGATCCACCACTGGGCCGCGCTCATCTTCGTGGCCGCCCTGGTGATCCACATGCTCCGCGTGTTCTTCACCGGTGCGTTCCGCAAGCCGCGCGAGATCAACTGGCTCATCGGTGTGGCGATCTTCGCCCTCGCGATGGTGGAGGGCCTCTTCGGTTACTCCCTGCCGGACGACCTGCCCTCGGGCATGGGCGTGAGGATCTTGCAAGGTGTGATGCTGGCGATCCCGCTCGTCGGTACCTACATCTCGATGTTCCTCTTCGGCGGGGAGTTCCCCGGCGAAGACATCATCACCAGGTTGTACGTGCTGCACGTGTTGCTCATCCCGGCCCTGTTGCTGGGTCTGATCGTCGCGCACTTCATGATCCTGTGGCACCAGAAGCACACCCAATATCCAGGGGTGGGCAGAACCGATAAAACCGTGGTCGGGACACCGATGTTCCCGGCCTTCGCGGTCAAGGCGGGTGGGTTCTTCTTCTTCACCTTCGCCGTGATCGCCGGTCTGAGCGCCTTCGTGCAGATCAACCCGATCCACCTGTTCGGGCCGTTCGCGCCGACGTCCATCACCTCCGGCCTCCAGCCGGACTGGTACATGGGCTTCATGGAGGGTTCGCTGCGAATCTTCCCGAACTGGCTCGACTTCACGATCCCGATCGGTGCCGGGTACCCGATCATGACCGCGGTCCTCGTGCCCGGTCTGGTCATCCCGGGTCTGATCTTCGGTGCTCTGGCTCTGTGGCCGTTCATCGAGCAGTGGATCACCGGTGACAAGAAGGCCCACAACGTCGCCGACCGTCCCCGCAACGCCCCGGTCCGCACCGGTCTGGGCGTCGCCGGCATCGTCTTCTACGGCGTGCTGTGGATGGCAGGCTCCAACGACGTGCTGTCGGAGACCTTCTCGATCGACCTGTACCTGACGACCTACATCTTCAGGGTCCTGGCGATCGCGGGTCCGATCCTCGGGTTCATCATCACCAAGCGCATCTGCCTGGGCCTCCAGCACCGTGACCGGGAGACCCTGGAGCACGGTTACGAGAGCGGCACCATCCAGCAGCTGCCCAGCGGTGAGTTCATCGAGGTGCACAAGGAGAGCTCCGACGAGACGGTCGAGGTTCTCAGCAGCAAGCGCGATCCTTCCTCGACCGCGCTGACGGACGAGGACGTGGACGCCACCGGCGTGGAGAACCCCGACGCCCGCAAGGGCATGGGCAAGCTCCGCAGGAAGCTCGCGCACTGGTACACGAAGGACAACGTGTCCGTGCAGGGCCTGGAGCCGCACAGCGGCCACCACCTGCACCACTCCCAGGAGCACGCCTCCGAGGAGGGTGGAGACGTCGAACGCTGACGCGTGAGGCGGCGGTCCTCCCACGGGACGGATCGCCCCACCGACGACGGACCCGGCCGTGTCACGGCCGGGTCCGTCGTGTGTCCGGGGGCCTTCGGGGCTCGGGGCGGAACGCCGGCGAGGGGCGGGCGGGGTGCACGGGCCGTCCGTCACGGACGGGGTACATCCGGGCCGCCGACCGGCCGGGCCGTGGCCTGAGGGACCCGTGCAGCGTGTGGGGGACGCGGGGCGGCCGGCGTGTGCGGCCGGGGCGGGCCGACGCTTCTGTCGGGCTCTCAGGGCCGGAAGCCACTGTTTCCCGCGGGGGACGTCCGGCGGTCCGGGCGCACAACCGCCCGGGTGAGCTGCACACGTTCTGCGAACCATGCCTGCCGCCCTGTGAGGCGCATGCCGCGGGGCGCGCACAGGGCACCGCCGTACACGACGAAGGAGCCGCCCGCCCCGAGGGGCGGACGGCTCCTTCACACCGTGCAGCGCACGCCGACCGCGGGCCGGCGCGGAGCGGGATCAGCCGTTGTAGATCTCCTCGATCTCCTTGCTCCACTCCTTGCTCACCACGTGGCGCTTGACCTTGAGGGACGCGGTCATCTCGCCGCTCTCCTCGGTGAAGTCGGAGGGCAGGATCCGGAACTTGCGGATGCTCTCGGCCTTGGACACGGCCTGGTTGGCGTTGTCCACGGCCTCCTGGATCGCGGCGGTGAGGTCCGGGTCCTCGGTCATCTCGGCGATCTCGCCCGTCTTGCCCTTCTGCTCCTTCCACTGCTCGAAGGACTCGGGGTCGATCGTGACGAGGGCGGCGATGAACTTGCGGTTGTCGCCGACGACCATGCACTGGGAGACCAGCGCGCTGGCGCGGATGCGGTCCTCGAGGACGGCCGGGGCGACGTTCTTGCCGCCGGCGGTCACGATGATCTCCTTCTTGCGGCCGGTGACCGAGAGGAAACCGTCGTCGTCCAGGGCGCCGAGGTCACCGGTGTGGTAGTACCCGTCCTCGGTGAAGGCCTCCTTGGTGGCCTTCTCGTTCTCCCAGTAGCCGGTCATGATGTGGTCGCCCTTGAGGAGGATCTCCCCGTCCTCGGCGATCTTGATCGAGGTGCCCGGCAGGGGCTGGCCCACGGTCCCGATCTTGTTGAACTCGGGGCTGTTGACCGAGGTCGGGGCGGTGGTCTCGGTGAGGCCGTACCCCTCGATGATGGTGAAGCCGATGCCGCGGAAGAAGTGGCCCAGGCGCGCACCGAGGGCGGAACCGCCGGAGACCGCGTACTCGGCCTCGCCGCCGAGGCGGTCGGTGATCTTGCCGTAGACCAGCTTGCTGAAGAGCTTGTGCTTCAGACGCAGGGAGAGCGGGACCTGACCGGCGTCGAGCGCCTGGCTGTAGGCGATCGCGGTCTCGGCGGCCGCGTTGAAGATCTTGCCCTTGCCCTCGGCGGTCGCCTTCTGCTCGGCCTTGGTGAAGACCTTCTCGAAGACGCGGGGGACGGCCAGCAGGAAGGTCGGCTTGAAGACCGAGAACTGGTCGATGAGGTCCGGCCCGGTCGAGGGGAAGTGGCCCAGGGTGGCCTTGGCCTCGATCGTCATGACCTGCACGAAGCGGGCGAAGACGTGCGCCAGGGGCAGGAACAGCAGGGTGGAGGGGTCCTCGCGGCCCTTGAGCACCTGCTTGGCCGGGCCGTCCAGCGCGGCGCGGGCGATAAAGAGGAAGTTCCGGTGGGTGAGCTGGCAGCCCTTGGGGCGGCCGGTGGTCCCGGACGTGTAGATGAGGGTGGCCAGGTCGTCGGCCGTGACGGCGGAGCGGCGCTCCTCGAGGGTCTCGTCGGAGACCTCGGAGCCGCTCTCGCGCAGCTCGTCGAACTCGGCGTCGTCAATACGCCAGATCTGCTGCAGTTCGGGGGCCTTGGAGCGGACCGACTCGATGCGCTTGGCGTGCTCGTCGTTCTCGACGAAGACGGCCTTGGCGCCCGAGTTGGAGAGGATCCACTCGATCTGTTCGGGGGAGGAGGTCTCGTAGATCGGTACGGTGACGCCACCGACCGACCAGATCGCGTAGTCGACGACCGTCCACTCGTAGCGGGTGCGGGACAGCAGGGCGACGCGGTCGCCCTTGTCCACACCGGCGTTGATCAGAGCCTTGGCGTGGGCGACGATGTCGCCCTGCATCTCCTCGACGCTGATGTCACGCCACTGGCCGCCGGACTCCTGCTTGCGGGCCGCCGTGGCCTTGGGCTCGGCGGCCGCGCGGGCGTAGAGCGTGTCGGTCAGCCGCGCGTCGTCGGGGATCTCGACGACCGCTGGAGAGCTGTATTCGCGCACGTGGTGCTCCTGGACGTGAACGGATTCTGGATAGTGGGGACGTGACGACCGTAACAATGAATGCTACTCGTGAGTAGAACAGGTAGCCGTTCGGTATCCAACAGTGACCCGGACACCCTGGGGTGACGCGCGGTCGGGACCCTGTCTCCGAGATCGGGTGCCCGTTCGCGGCAGACGCCGGCGCCGCCGTTCGTTCGGCGCGCGGCCGCCCGTCGTGATCCGGGTTACGCCTCGCACGCACGTGAGAATATCGCCTGGTGTGCCCCCTGCGCACATTCGGTGCTTCCCGTTCTGAGCAGGTGTTTTCCGCCTGTTCGCCGGGTTCTCGCCTCCGGTTGCTCCTCGTGTGGAGTACAACGCCCGGCGTCCTCCGGCTCATCCCTGATTCCTCCCGGAGGCCGCCCCCGGGTGCCTGTCCGCGGCGGCGGACCGCGGCTAACGTGAGTCCGAGGACGTGTCACGACAGGAGAGGGACATGACGGACAACGACGACCGCGACACCGGGCAGCGACGCGACCGCGAGGGGGACCGGCCTTCCGAGCCCGACCCCATCGGCAGCGTGCTGGGCCTCGTCGACGACGTCCAGCGCAGGATCTTCTCCGCCGGGGTCAAGCGGAGCGTGGACTCGGTGGTCTCGCGGCCCAAGGAGCAGGAGGACGTGTGGGGCGAGGCGATCCGCCTCGAGGCGCCCCAGCCCAGGCCGGCCTCCGAGGAGGTCTTCGAGATCGTGCGCAAGGCCGCGCCGGAGGTCGCCGGCCACCTGGGCCGCGCCGGACTCAGCCTCGCCGACGCCGTCGGCCGGACGTGGGGTGTGCTCGAGCGCTCCCTCGAGCAGGCCCGCGAGGAGGGCCGTGCCGCCCGCGAGGCGGAGGAGCGGGCGGCCCGCGGTGGCGACGGCACGGCCGGCGGGAAGGGCGACGGCGCCCGGCCCTGAACCGGAGCGACGCCAACAGGGGATGCCGGGGGCGGCTCGGCCTGGTTTAATCGAATGGTTTACACCATTTGCAAGGCCTCTGACGTCAAGATGCCCACTTATGTCAGAGATCAGGCGTAAGTGCGAAGGAGCTGCCCCCATGCTGACCATCGGCGTAGACATCGGCGGAACCAAGGTTGCCGCCGGTGTCGTCGACCCCCAAGGGCAGATCCTCGACCGGGTCAAGCACCCGACCCCCTCCGACGACCCCCGCGCCCTCGCCGACGTCGTGGCCCGCGCCGTCGGCGAACTGCGCGAGCGGCGTGAGGAGGACGAGATCGGCGCCGTCGGTGTGGGCGTGGCCGGGTTCGTCGACGAGGACCGGGCCACCGTCCAGGTCGCGGTCAACATCGGACTGCGTGATCACCCCCTGCGCGACCGGGTGCAGGAACGTGTCGGCCTCCCCGTGGTCATCGAGAACGACGCCAACGCCGCCGCCTGGGCCGAGGCCCGCTTCGGTGCCGGGAGGGACAGCGACCACATCGTGTGCGTGACCCTCGGGACCGGCATCGGCGGCGGCCTGGTCCTGGGCGGCCGGCTCCACCGCGGCCGCTTCGGTGTCGCCGCCGAGATCGGGCACTACCGGATGGTCCCGCACGGCCGCCGTTGCGCCTGCGGAAGCCACGGCTGTTGGGAGCAGTACGCCAGCGGCCGCGCCCTGGTCGCCGAGGGCCGCGACCTCGCCCGCGCCGACCCCGAGGCCGCCGAGCGCATGCTCAAGCTCGCCGACGGGAGCGTGGAGGGCATCGAGGGCCGGGCCATCACCCAGGCGGCCCTGGAGGGCGACCCGGCCGCGCTGGAGTGCTTCGCGAGCGTGGCGGACTGGACCGGGCGCGGCCTGGCCGACCTGGCGGCGATCCTCGACCCGGAGTGCTTCATCGTGGGCGGCGGTGTCTCCGATGCCGGGGACATCCTCATCGACCCCGTCCGGCTCTCCTTCGCCCGCAACGTCTCCGGGGGCCCCGGGCGCAGGCTCGCCGACATCCGTGTGGCCGAGCTCGGCGGGGAGGCCGGCATCGTCGGCGCCGGGGACCTCGCCCGCCGCTGAGCGGCCCCCGAACACGGAAGCGGCCGCCGTCCCCTCGCAGGGGGATCGGCGGCCGCTCCCGTTCGGTCAGGACGGGGGTCAGCCCTCCTCGGAGGCCTTCTTCTGCTCGCGCTCGGCCGCCTTGCGGGCCTTGCGCTCCTCCTTGCGCCGGGCGCGGTCGGCCTTGCGGCGTTCCTTGTCGTCCGCGTGCTGCTCGCGCCGGGCCTCCTTGGCCTCGGCGTCCTGCTCCTTCTTGACCGCCTGGGCGTAGCGGTCGACGTACTCCTGGCCGGAGAGCTCCATGAGCGCGTACATGATCTCGTCGGTGACCGCGCGCAGGACCCGCTGGTCCTCCTCCATCCCGTAGTAGCGGGAGAAGTCGAGGGGCTCGCCGAACTTCATCTGCGGGCGCACACCCAGCTTGGGCACGGTGCGGCCGGGGGGCATGATCTTCTCGAGGTTGATCATCGCCATCGGCACGACCGGGGCGCGCGACTCCAGGGCCAGGCGGGCCACACCGGTGCGGCCGCGGTAGAGCTTGCCGTCGGGGGAGCGGGTGCCCTCGGGGTAGATGCCGAGCAGGTCACCGCGCTTGAGCACGCGCAGACCGGTGCGCAGGGCCGCCTCGCTGGCCTTGCCTCCCGAGCGGTCGATCGGGATCTGCCCCACACCGCTGAAGAAGGCCCGGCTGGCAAAACCCTTGACCCCGGTTCCGGTGAAGTACTCGGACTTGGCCAGGAACGTGATCTTGCGCGGCAGAGGCAACGGACCGAAGAAGTGGTCGGAGAAGGACAGATGGTTGCTGACCATGATGGCCGGGCCTCTGCGGGGCACGTTCTCCACACCCTCGGCCCTAGGCTGCCAGAGCACGGCCAACAACGGCCCCAGGATCGCTTTGACCACCCAGTAGAACAATCGGATCACCCCTGCGTTCGCGGGGAGCTCTGGGCAGGGTCCACCGCTGGCCACTTTCCCGCTCGGTCGACTTGGATCAGGACATCCCCGCCTGGGGTGGCGGGTGACGGTCGGCTGACGTGGGCCATCTTCCCATCGGGCGACGGCATCTGCCAAAGCGCCCCTGATCGGGCGGCCGGGCCGGACCACCACGAGGATACTCGTGCGCCGCACCCGGCCGACCGCCGCCCTGTCGGATCCGCGCCCGCGCACGCGCGCGACGCGCCAGGGCCGGAACCGGACCGGCGGGGACGGGGTACCGGCCCCGGGGCGCGGGAAGGCCGGGTGCAGGGCCGGAACAGGACAGGGGCCATTAGTGTTCTGTCATGGCGTGCGCCTGCCCGAACGGCTAACCTCGCAAGTCGGACACGCCCCACGGCCTGCGCCGCCCGGACGCGCCGAACGATCCCCCGGGAGACACCTCCGTGACATCCACCATCCCGACCGCCTCGGACACCGCGTTGCTCCCAGGGGCGGCACCCCTCAGCCACCGGGGCTCCCGGGTCGGGGCGCTGCTGTGCCACGGCTTCACCGGCTCACCGCACTCGATGCGGCCCTGGGCCGAGTACCTGGCCGAGGCCGGGATCAGCGTCGAGCTGCCCCTGCTGCCCGGTCACGGGACGGTCTGGCAGGACATGAACCGCACGACCAGCGACGACTGGTACGCCGAGGCCGAACGTGCCCTGTTCGACCTGGCCGAGCGCTGCGACGAGGTCCACGTCATGGGGCTGTCGATGGGCGGGGCCCTGAGCCTGCGCCTGGCCCAGGAACACCCCGACCTCGTCACCTCGGTGGTCCTGGTCAACCCCTCGCTGGCGTTGGAGGACTACCGGCTCCCGCTCATCGCGCCCGTCCGACGCCTGGCGGCCCGCCTGCTGCCCTCGACCCCCGGCATCGGCAGCGACGTCTCCCTGGACGACACGGTGGAGGGCGGCTACGACCGGGTCCCGACGGCGGCCGCGGCGACACTCCCGAAGCTGTGGCGCGCGGTTCAGGAGGGGATGTCCGGTTTGCGGGCGCCGGTCCTGGCCTACCGCAGCACCCAGGACCACGTGGTCGGCCCGCGGAGTCTGCGTATCCTCGCAAGGAGAGCGGTCAACACCAGAGTGACGATCCACCTGCTCCGGGACAGTTACCACGTGGCGACCCTCGACCATGACGCGCCCACGATCTTCGCCGGAAGCCTCGCGTTCGTGCGAGAGCAGAAGAGGAGCGGGGAAGGAGCCGACCGATGACACAACGTCGGGAGAACGGCCTGCTCGCCGACGCCTATGTCCCGCTGATCCTGCTCTCCCCGTCGCACGCCGACCACATGCTCGAGGCCCTGCGCCGCAGCGGTATCGCCGCCTACGCGGTGCCGCTCGACGAGGACGTGCTCGAACCGGCCGGCGGCTCCGACGAGGATCCCCCCACCGACCACCTCTACGTCGACGCCGACGAACGCTCGGCGGCCGAACACGTCCTGGGAGCTGAACTCCCCGGTCTGGACGACGACGAGGACCTCTCCGACCTGCTCGCCCCGCGCGGGCTCCCCGAGCAGGACCCCGCCGGCGACCGCGCCCCCGGCAGCGCGGAGAGCACCGTCGGCGGCGACCTGCTGGACGGGCCGCTCGAGGAGGGCCCCGGCAGCCGGGAGGGGACCGGCTCCGACGACGAGGTCTGGAAGGACCTGGTCGCCCGCTTCTACGACACCGCCTCCGAACCCGACCGCGACAGCGCCTCCTGGCCCGACGCCGAGAACATCGGCACCGGCGACCGCGAGGACGACTCGCCCGCCAACCGCATCGGCGACCTGCTCGCCTCCCGTGCCCGCCGCCGCGACGACCGCGCCGACCGGGACGAGGACTCCGCGGAGGACGACGAGGAACGCGCCGCACGCCGCGCGGAGGAGGAGATCGAGGGCCACTACGAGCCGCCGCCCCCGCCGCCCCTGCTGCAGGGGGACAAGGTCGGCATCGCCGCGTGGTTCGGCCTGCTCACGGCGCCCGTCGTGCTCTTCGGCTCGGCGTTCCTGGGCATCTCACTGCCGAACTGGATCATGCTCGCCGCGGTCGTGGCGTTCCTGACCAGCTTCGTGGTGCTGGTCCTGCGCATGACGGACAGCCGCCCGCCCGGCGACAGCGGACCGGACAACGGGGCGGTGGTCTGAGCCTGGGCTTCGACGTCCCCCTCTGGCGCACGTTCGCGCTCTACCGCGCCGCAGCGCTGGTCCACGCCCTGGTCCTCATCGTCCAGCACCACGAGCACCTGATCCGCCCCTGGCTCGCCTGGGGCGTGCTCGCGGTGATGGCGCTGTGGACCGTCGTGAGCGCCCGCGCCTACTCC
Source organism: Nocardiopsis coralli (assembly GCF_014892575.1). GTDB lineage: Bacteria > Actinomycetota > Actinomycetes > Streptosporangiales > Streptosporangiaceae > Nocardiopsis > Nocardiopsis coralli. The sequence continues at coordinate 233,404 of NZ_JADBGI010000007.1, forward strand.
CACCCGCACCTGCGCGACGCACGGATGCTCACCGCCGACCTGGCGGTGGCGTTCGCGTGCCTGTTCGCGACCGGACTGGCCGCCGGCCCCCACTACCTGACCCAGGCCGCGCCGCTGAGCGCGTACTGGTTCGCCGGGGCCGTGCTCGCGGTCGGGGCGATCGGGGGCGTGCGCGCGGCGGTCCTCGTCGCGATCCTTTACGGCGCCGGGGACCTGGCGCTGCGTGAGTTCATGGGCGCGACCGTCACCGGGGCCACACTCCGCGGCGTCGTCCTGCTCCTGCTCGCCGGGACCGCCGTGGGGTACATGGCCCGCGTCGCCCATCGGGCCGAGGAACGCTTCGCCCGCGCCGTGGAGTTGGAGGCACGCACGCGCGAGCGCGAGCAGATCGCCCGTTCGGTGCACGACTCCGTGCTCCAGGTGCTCTCCCTCGTGCACCGGAGGGGCGAGGAGGCCGGGGGAGAGGCGGCCGAGCTCGGGCGCATGGCCGGGGAGCAGGAGGTGCGCCTGCGGTCGCTGATCAGCGGCACCGAGGCCCCGGTCCAGGACACGCCCGGGACCGCGGACCTGCGTGACCTTCTGCGCTCGGAGGAGAGCCCCCTGGTGTCGGTCTCCGGGCCCGCCGAACCGGTCGACCTGCCCGACCACTCCGCCCGCGAGCTCGCGGCCGCCGTGCACGCAGCTCTGGAGAACGTGGCCCGCCACTGCCCCGAGAGCACCCGCGCGTGGGTCCTGGTCGAGGACGAGGGGACCGGGGTGACCGTCAGCGTGCGCGACGAGGGGCCCGGTATCCCCGAGGGCCGGCTGGAGGAGGCGCGGAACGAGGGCCGGCTGGGGATGGCCCAGTCGGTGCTCGGCCGAGTGCGGGACCTCGGCGGCAGCGTCGACGTCGTGACCGGGCCCGAGGAAGGCACCGAGGTCGAGATCCACCTGCCGCGTCCCTGAGGTGCCCGGACGCGCACGCGCCGCCGGGCCCGCGGGTCACAGAGCGGGGCCGTCCCCGGGCTCCTCCTGGGCGGAGAACCGCTGCTCCAGCCACGGGTCGGCCCGGTTGTGGTACCCGCGCTCCTCCCAGAAACCGCGGCGGTCCGCGGTCATGTACTCCACCATCCGCAGCCACTTGACGCTCTTCCACCCGTACAGGTGCGGCACCACCAACCGCAGCGGATGGCCGTGCTCGGGCGTCAGCGGGAGGCCGTCCCGGTGCGTGGCCAGTACGACCGACGGGTCCAGGAAGTCGGACATGCGCAGGTTCGCGCTGTAGCCGTACTCGCCCCACACCATCACGTGCGTGGCCTCGGGGGAGGGCGGTGCCAGCGCGACCAGGTCGAGCGCGCTCACCCCCGACCACCGCACCCGGGGGACGCTGAAGCGCATCACGCAGTGGAAATCGCTGACAGACTCGGTGCGCGGCAGCTCTTGGAACTCCTCGTGGGTCCAGCGGTAGGACCCCAGGTCCTCGGTCGCGCCCACCACCCGTAGGTCCCAGCGCTCGGGCCGGAACGCCGGGACCGGGCCGTAGTGCAGGGCCTTGTGCTCGTACCGGGCCGCTTGTCCGGGCGGGAGTCGGGGCACTGCCTCCCCGCCCCGCCTGTCGGGCTCCGTTCCAGCGGGCAATCGGTCCCCCGTTTCGTGTGTCGGCACCGGATCCCTGCCATCCTCCCAGGGGGTGACGAGAGCCAGATCACTCCCCCCGCCCTTGTGCGGGGGAGCGGACGGTGCGTTATAGTCACTCGCATGCAGCGAAACTTTTGGCGCTTTTATGGCTACCGGCCCGTATCCCGGACGGTCGCCTGTAAAGCGCTGCGCTGACACAGACGACTTCACCAGGAGCCCCGGGCCGGACAGGCCCGGGGCTCTCTGCGTTCCGGGCGACGGTCCCCCGGCGGCTCGACCGCACACCGACACACACAGGGACAACCCACATGGTCATCGTCATGGCACCGGACGCCACCCCCGACAACATCGACGCGCTCGTCGAACTGGTCTCCTCCGCCGGAGGTGAGGCCTACGTGACGCGCGGCGTCAGCCGCACCATCATCGGTCTCGTCGGGGAGGTCGACCGGTTCCAGGACCTGGGCCTGGCCGCCAAGCCCGGGGTCGCCGAGGTGCTGCGCATCTCCGCCCCCTACAAGCTCGTGAGCCGCGAGAACCACGACCGCCGTTCCGTGGTCAGCGTGCGCGGCGTGCCGATCGGCGGCGACCACATGACCGTCATCGCCGGCCCCTGCGCCGTGGAGACGCCCGAACAGACCCTGGAGGCCGCGCGCATGGCCCAGGCCGCGGGGGCGTCCCTGCTCCGCGGCGGTGCCTACAAGCCCCGCACCTCCCCCTACGCCTTCCAGGGCCTGGGCGAGGAGGGCCTGAAGATCCTCTCCGACGTGCGCGACGAGACCGGGCTGCCCATCGTCACCGAGGTCGTTGACGCCAACGACGTCGACCTGGTCGCCTCCCACGCCGACATGCTCCAGATCGGCACCCGCAACATGCAGAACTTCGCCCTGCTGCAGGCCGCGGGCGACGCCGGCAAGCCGGTCCTGCTCAAGCGCGGCATGAACGCCACCATCGAGGAGTGGTTGATGGCCGCCGAGTACGTCGCCCAGCGCGGCAACCTCGACATCGTGCTGTGCGAGCGCGGGATCCGCACCTTCGAGAAGGCCACCCGCAACACGCTCGACATCAGCGCCGTCCCGGTCGCGCAGAACCTCTCGCACCTGCCGGTCATCGTCGACCCCTCGCACTCGGGCGGAAAGCGCGAACTGGTCCTGCCGCTCTCGCGCGCGGCCGTGGCCATCGGCGCCGACGGTGTCATCGTGGACGTTCACCCGCACCCGGAGACCGCGCTGTGCGACGGCCCCCAGGCCCTGCTCGAGGGCGACCTGGCCGAGCTGCGCGACCTCGCGGGCACGCTCGCCGCGCTCGGCGGCCGCACCCTGACCCCCGCGCCCGGGCAGGAGCTCGCCGGGCTGTGATGCCCGGGTAGGGCCACGGGCACAGAACGGGCCCCGGTGCCAGGTACGGATGCACTCCGTTCCCGGCACCGGGGCCCGTCGTGTGCGGGGCACACGGTCGGCTCAGGCGCGCACGGTGGCCGCAGCAGGGCTCTGATCCACCCGCGAGGGCGCCTCGTCGCCGAGGAAGCTCGGCTTGTGGCGCTGGGCGTTGGCGACCAGGTGCTCGGCCAGCTCCTCGGCGTCCAGGCGGCGCTCGATCTGGCGCAGGTCCGGGATCTTGGCCGCCGTCTCCACCTGACGCGGGGTCAGCATGGTGCAGCAGTCCTCGTCCGGAAGCTCGGAGATGGCCAGCGTGCGGATCTTGCGGGCCTCGCTCATGATCTCGGTCTTGTCCATCCCGATGAGCGGGCGCAGGATCGGCAGATCGACCGCGTCGTCCAGGGCGGTGATGTTGGTCATCGTCTGGCTGGAGACCTGGCCGAGGGCGTCACCCGTGATCAGGCACTCGGCCTTGAGGTCGTCGGCCAGCGCCTCGGCGGTCTTGAGCATCAGGCGCCGCTGGGCCACGATCTGCAGGCGCTCGTTGCCGGAGCTCTTCAGCTGCTGCTGCGCCTTGCCGAAGGGCACCACGAACAGGCGCGAGCCCACCTGGAAGCGGTCGAGCTGGCGCACGAGGCTGTAGGCCTTGTAGATCGACTCGGGGCCGGTGAAGGGCATGCCGGAGAAGTGCAGGAAGTCGACCTTGAGCCCGCGGCGGATCATCCGGTGCGCAGCCACGGGGGAGTCGATGCCGCCCGACATCAGCACCAGGCCGCGGCCGCTCATCCCCGCGGGCAGACCGCCCTGTCCGGGGATGCCCTCGGTGAACACGAACGCCTCGTCCTTGTCCACCTCCACGTGCAGGGTGTTGTCGGGGTTCTTGAGGTTCACGGCGTACCCGTGCTCCTCGATGATCCTCGAACCCAGGTACCCGGCCAGCTCCGAGGAGGTCATCTCGAAACGCTTGTCGCGGCGGCGGGCGCGCACCGCGAAGGTGCCCTCGCGGTCGGCCATGGAACGCACACCGATGTCGGTGATGGCGTCGAGGTCCTTGCGCACGCGGCGCACCAGGTGCACCCACACCACACCCATGACGTCGGACATGCGGTCGGCGATCTCGGCGACCTCGAGGTCGGAGGCGCCGGGCTTGCGCACGATGATCACACCCGCGCCGCGCTGGGACAGGCGGATGTCGCCCAGGTCGCGCACGGAGTTGCGGATGTTGTTGTGCAGACGGCGCTCGAAGAGCTTGCGGTTGGAGCCCTTGAGGACGATCTCGCCGAGCTTCATGAGCACGCAGAGCTCGCCGAGCCCGGCGTCGGCTCCGACCTCGGTTGCGGGGAGCGGCGCGGACTCCAGCGACGCTGACATGGTGCTACCTCCGGATGAGACGATGCCTTCGTGACCCGGTTCGGGGAGAAGAGGGTGTGGTGGCGGGACCGGGCCCTTCGCCGCCGCCTTCCAGTATCGAACAATCCCCGGAGCGCTCGGTACATTCCCGGACGGGCCGCCGATCGCCTGTGAGAGCCGACATGGCACACGTCGGCCCCTCCGCGTGAAGGGGAGGGGCCGACGGCCGGGGAGGGGCGTTCTCCGCAGGGAGGACTGAGGGCCGGGCTCAGCCGAAGAAGACCTCGGCCTCCTCGTAACGCTCGGAGGGCACCGTCTTGAGGGTGTCGGTGGCCTCGGACAGGTCGACGCGCACGATGTCGGTGCCCTGCAGCGCCACCATCCGGCCGAAGGACCGCTCGTGCACGGCCTCGATGGCGTTGACGCCCAGGCGCGTGGCGAGCACGCGGTCGAAGGCGCTGGGGGTGCCGCCGCGCTGCACGTGGCCCAGGACGACCGAACGGGCCTCCTTGCCGGTGCGCTGCTCGATCTCGTCGGCGAGCTGCTGGCCGATGCCGCCCAGACGGACGTGGCCGAAGGAGTCCTTCTCGCCGGTCGCCAGCTCCATCTGCCCCTCCTGGGGGTGCGCACCCTCGGCGACGACGATGATCGGCGCGTACTGGGTCTCGAAGCGGCTCTCGACGTGCTTGACGACCTCGTCGATGTCGAAGGGGCGCTCCGGGATGAGGATGACGTTGGCTCCAGCGGCCATCCCCGAGTGCAGGGCGATCCAGCCCGCGTGACGGCCCATGACCTCGACGACGAGCGCGCGGTGGTGCGACTCGGCGGTCGTGTGCAGGCGGTCGATCGCCTCGGTGGCGATGTTGACCGCGGTGTCGAAACCGAACGTGTAGTCGGTGGCGTTGAGGTCGTTGTCGATGGTCTTGGGGACCCCGATGACGTTGACGCCCTGGTCGTGGAGCTGGCGCGCCACCCCGAGGGTGTCCTCGCCGCCGATCGCCACGAGCGCGTCCACGCCCAGACCGGCCATGTTGTCCTTGACGCGTTCGACCCCGCCCTCGATCTTCATGAGGTTGGTGCGGGAGGAACCCAGGATCGTGCCCCCGCGCGGGAGGATGCCGCGCACGGCCGACACGTCCAGGGGCTTGGTCGCGCCCTCCAGGGGGCCGCGCCAGCCGTCCCGGAAGCCGATGAACTCGTAGCCGTAGTCCTTGATCCCCTTGCGGACCACGGCCCGGATGACCGCGTTCAGACCAGGGCAGTCCCCGCCACCGGTCAGCACCCCGACTCGCATGCGACTTCTCCTCGACGTTGTGGGTTTTCACGGCGCAGGACGCCATATGGTCTAGACCATAGTGCGCGCGGGGAGCACAGGCCAACCCGTGCGGGAACGGGGATCCGGGCCGCTCGCCCGCGCGCCGTTCCCCGCCGGACGGGCTCAGTCCTCGTCGCCGTCGATGCCCTGGTCGATCGCGTAACGCACCAGCTGCGCCCGGTTGTGCAGGTGCAGTTTGGTCAGGGTGTTCTGGACATGGTTCTGGACCGTCCGGTGCGAGATGGACAGCCGTGACGCGATCTGCTTGTAGGCCAGCCCCTTGGCGACCAGGCGCAGCACCTCGGTCTCCCGCGGGGTCAGGCTCGGGGCCTGCCCGGAGCTGCTCTCCCCGGCCCCCTCGGTACGGGCGGACAACCGTCGGTACTCGCCCAGCACCAGCCCGGCCAGACCGGGGGTGTAGACCGCTTCGCCCGCGTCGACCCTGCGCACCGCGTCCAGGAGCTGCTCCCGGTCGGCCGACTTGACCAGGTATCCGGTCGCGCCGGCCTTGACCGCGGCGAGCACGTCCTCGCCCTCCCCGCTGGCCGAGAGCACCAGCACGTGCGGGGGATCGGGGAGCTCGGCCAGGCCCGCGATGAGCTCGACACCGCTCATGTCCGGCAGGTGCAGGTCGACCACGGCCAGCGTCGGACGGGCGGCCGGGGCGATGCGCAGCGCCTTGGCGCCGTCCCCGGCGGTTCCCACCACGGTCGTGCCGGCCTCCTCGAGGTCGCGCGCGACCGCACCGCACCACATCGGGTGGTCGTCGACGACCAGGACCCTGATCCGCTCGAGCGCACTGTCCATGGCCGGAACCCTAAGGCATGGCCGCCGGGCCTCGGCCCGCACACCGAACGCCCGCACGCCGACGGCCGGGCCCCGCGGCGGGACCCGGCCGTCCGGTGCCGTCAGCCCGGGTGGTGCACCGGGCCGGTGTCAGTCGTCGTCATCGTCGTCATCGTCACCGCCGAGGTCGATGCCGCCCGGGGTCGCGATGAGCTCGATCGTGGTGCCCTCCGGGGCGCTGTCCTCGTGCGACTGGCGGGCGACCTGGTCGCCGCGCAGGATCCGGTCCACCTCGACCTCGAACCCGGCGTCCTCCAGCTCCTCGACGGCGTCCTCCAGGTCCATGCCGACCACGTCGGGCACGTCGACCTCGGGCGGGCCGGTCGAGACGGTCAGCGTCACGGTGCCGCCCGGGCCCAGACTGGTGCCGGTGTCGGGGCTCTGGCTGATCACGGTGTCCTCGGGGACGTCCTCGCTCTCCTCCTCCTCGATCTCGACCTCCAGTTCGAGGTCCTCGAGGGCGGAGGTGGCCTCCTCGACGTCGCGCCCGGCCACCGCCGGGACGTCGATGCCGCGGCTGATGGTGAGCGTGACAGTCTCCTCGCGGTCGGCCGTGCCGCCCGCGTCCGGGTCGGTGGAGAGCACCTCGCCGGGCGGGGTGTCGTCGGCGTCGACCTCGTCCTGCACGATGTCGTCGGAGGCGAACCCGCGGTCCTCGAGCTCCTTGGTGGCGTCGGAGACGTCCGTACCCACCAGGTCCGGCATGTCGAAGGTCTGCGGGCCCTTGGACAGGACCACCGTGACCTGGTCGCCCTCGGACAGGCGGTCACCGATCTCCGGCTCGGTCCTGGCAACGGTCCCCGGCTCGGCCTCGTCGCTGTAGTCCTCCTCCTGCGCGAGGTCGAACTCGAGCCCGGCGGCCTGGATCTCCGAGCGGGCGGTGTCGGTGTCGGCCCCGACCACGTCCGGCACGGGTTCGAAGCGCCCGATCAGGAACCACCATCCGGCGACCAGGATCACCAGCGCCGCCACGGCCCCGCCGAAGGCGAGCATGCGGTTGCGGCTCAACCACGAGGCCTCCTCGCCGCCGCCGTCCCCGGCACCGCCGTCGTCGAACCCGGCCGCCTCCATGTCCACGACCATCGTCGCGTTCTCGGTGCCCGGTCCCGCGCCGCCCGCGATGAGCTGCGGCGCGGTCACCGTCGGGGCCGACCCCTTCTGCGGGGCCACCGGCGCCAACGGGCCGGAGGTGTGCGGGTCCTCGGGCAGCCGCTTGAGTACCTCCAGCACCTTGGCCAGGTACTGGCCGGCGTTGCTGGGGCGGAAGCGGGGGTCGCGCTCGGTGGCCTTGGTGACCAGCGAGTCGACCTCGGGGGGCATGTTCGGCACGAACTGCGAGGGGCGGGGGACGTCCTCGTTCACGTGCTGGTAGGCGATCGCGATGGGCGTCTCGCCCGTGTGGGGCTGGCTCCCGGTGAGCAGCTCGTACAGCATGATCCCGGCCGCGTACACGTCGCTGCGCGCGTCGGCCAGGCCCTTCTCGATCTGCTCCGGCGCCAGGTAGGCGGCCGTGCCCATGAGGGTGCCCGTGCGCGTCAGACCCTGGTTGGACTGCTCAACCGCGCGTGCCAGGCCGAAGTCGGCGACCTTGACCCGGCCGTCCTCGGTGATGAGCACGTTCTCGGGCTTGACGTCGCGGTGCACCATCCCGGCCTGGTGGGCGGCGCCCAGCGCGGCCAGTACCGACGCGGTGATGTTGAGCGCGGCCCGCGGCGCCAGGCGTCCCTTGGCCTTGAGCAGGTCGCGCAGGGTCCGGCCCGGCACGTACTCCATCGCCAGGAACACGTGCCCGGTGTCCTCGCCCTGGTCGAAGACCTGCACCACGTTCGGGTGGGAGAGCTTGGCGACCGAGTGCGCCTCGTTGATGAAGCGCTGGACGAAGGCGGGGTCCTGGGCGAGGGAGGGATGCATCACCTTCAACGCCTGCCGCCGGTCCAGACGGAGGTCGTGGGCGACGTAGACGGTCGCCATCCCACCACCGGCGATACGGGACTCGACGAAGTAGCGCCGGTCGAGTGTCGCGCCTACGAGTGGGTCGGAAGTCGTCATGTCCACGGCGGAGTCATGTCCTTGCTGCGGGGAGCGCGGGCAGTCACGGTCGGCGTGGGCGATGCGGCCCGGGAAGGCCGGGACGGCCGGGGCGGCCCGAAACGGGGCCGCACTGGGCGACGGCGCTCACCCGACACCGTGTGTCGAACCGACACGATAGCGGAATCCGGCGCACGCGCCCGCCCCGCGGTCGGCGGTCGTCGCCTCCGTGCCGCGCACGGCTCGGAGGCGGTGGCTCGTTCGATGTGCGTCGAGCGCACCCCACCACGGTAGGCGACGCAGAAGAGCCCGTGGTGTCGGGCCGATCACGCGGCACGGGGACACCGGGTCCCCGCACCGCGCTCCGGTGCCCGGTTCCTCAGGGCATGGGGGAGGAGGCCTGTGCGTACCTGCGCACCGGGATACGCCCGGCCAGACGCGCGGCACGGCCGGCCCGCACGGCGTCGCGCATCGCCGCGGACATCAGCCCGGGGTCCTGCGCGCGGGTGACGGCGGTGGCGAGCAGGACCGCGTCGCAGCCCAGCTCCATCGCCAGGGCCGCGTCGCTGGCCGTGCCGATGCCGGCGTCCACGATGACCGGGACCTCCGTCTGCTCGACGATGAGCTCCAGGTTGTGCGGGTTGCGGATGCCCAGCCCCGACCCGATCGGTGCGGCCAGGGGCATCACGGCCGCGCACCCGATCTGCTCCAGGCGCCGGGCCAGGACCGGATCGTCGTTGGTGTACGGGAGCACGGTGAACCCGTCGTCCACGAGGAGCTCCGCGGCCTCCAGGAGCTCCACCGGGTCCGGGAGGAGGGTGCGCTCGTCGGCCACCACCTCCAGCTTCACCCAGTCGGTCTCCAGGGCCTCACGACCCAGCCGGGCGGTACGCACCGCGTCCTGGGCCGTGAAACACCCGGCGGTGTTGGGCAGCGGACGGATCTTGTTGCGCCGCAGCACGTCCCACACCGAACCCTCCTGGGTGGGGGAGACGTGGCGCAGCGCGACCGTGGTCAGCTCCGTGCCGGAGGTGGTCAGGGCCTCCTCGAGCACCTCCATGGAAGGTGCCCCGCCCGTTCCGGTGATCAGGCGGGAGGAGAAGGTGGTGTCGGCGATGGTGAACGGGTCGTCCACACGCGGGTCGAACATCGTCAGCCCCCCTGTACTGCGGTCAGGACGTCCACGCGGTCGCCCGCGCCGAGCGGGGTCGCGGCCCAGGCCGGGCGGCGGACCACCTCGTCGTTGACGGCCACGGCGATACCGCCGGGAACCTCGCCGCCCTCGGGGACGGTCAGCTCGCGGACGACCGACTCGACGGTGGTCCCGGTCTCGTAGGTGCGCTCTTCGTTGTTGACGGTGAGCTTCATGTGTTGTCCTCCCGGTCGGCAGAGAACCGGCGTGCGGGGGCGGGCAGGGTGCCCTCGGTCAGAGCCTGGGCCATGGCCTCGCCCGTGGCCGGGGTGAGCAGGACGCCGTGGCGGAAGTGCCCGGCGGCCAGGTGGAGCCCGGGGACCCGCGTGGGGCCGAGCAGGGGTTCGTTGTCCGGTGAGCCGGGACGCAGGCCCACACAGGCCTCGGTGACCTCGAGCTCGGTCACACCGGGGACGAGCTCGCGGGCGTCGCGCAGGATCTTCCAGAGCCCGCCCACGGTGAGGGAGTCGTCGTGCCCCAGTTCCTCCTGGGTGGCGCCGACGACGATCTCGCCGTCCCCGCGCGGGACCAGGTAGACCGGTGAGCCCTTGACCAGGCCGCGCACCGTGCGGTGCACCAGCGGCTCCGAGCCCTCCGGCATGCGGGTGCGCAGGAGTTGGCCCTTGACCGGGCGCAGGGTGGGCAGGACCGGTTCGGGCAGGGCGATGTCGTTGCCCCAGCACCCGGCGGCCAGCACCACCTGGTCGGCCTCGAGCGTCCCGCCGCCGGCCAGGCGCACGGACAGGCCGTCGGTGACCTCCACGGCGCGGTCGGCGACCTCGCGCACACCCGCGCGTTCACCGGCCACGGCCAGGGCCTGCAGGAGGCGGCGCGGGTCCACCGAGTGGTCCTCGGGTGCGAGCACCCCGCCGCGCACCGACGGGGCCAGCATCGGCTCGAGCTTGCGGCACGCGCGGCTGGTGAGGCGTTCGGTGGGCACACCCAGGCGCTGCTGGAGCTCGTGCAGGTCGGTCAGGACGGCGAGGTCGTCGCGGTCGAAGGCCACCATGAGCGTGCCCGTCGTGTGGTGGCCCACGTCCGTCCCGCTCGCGGCCTCGAGCTCGGCGACGAAACCCTTGTAGAGGCCCGCCGAGTGCACGGCGAACTCCATGAGGGGTTCCTCGCCGAAGGCCGCCTCGGACGCGGGTGTGAGCATGCCCGCGGCGACCCTGGAGGCCGAGCGGGCGTCGGACGGCTCCACGACCGTGACGTCGAGCCCCCGTTGTGCGGCGCGCCAGGCGGTGACCCGCCCGGCCAGGCCGCCGCCGACCACGACGACACGGCTGTCACCGCGGTCGGTGGTGGGATGACTGATGCGCATGGCGCTGTGTTCCACTCCCTTCGCCGGCATGATCCGGATCAGGTTCGTGCGGTCGGCGGATCGGTCTTTCCGCCCTCTCAGCCGGGACCACCCGGCTCCCGCGGTCTCCCTCCAGTTTAGAGCGCCCCACAAATCCCGGCATCAGGGGCCGGGTGGGCGTGAACCACTCACCCCCGGACGTGCATTCCGGAGCCGTGGCCGGACCCGGGGCGCAGAGCGGCGACCCGGGCACAAGGGCCCTGCGTATGTGGCAGATTGGACCCGTGACACACAACGACATCGACACCCTGGTCGGCGACTGGCTCACCCTCAAGGAGGCCGCTCAGCCCCTCGGCGTCAGCCCGAACCGCATCAAGCAGCTGATCCGCGAGAACCGCATGATGGGCCTGGTCCGCGGCGGCGAGCTCTCCATCCCCGCCGCGTTCCTGGACGGCGACGACCTCGTCAAGGGCCTGCCCGGGACCCTGGTCCTGCTCAGCGACGCCGGCTTCTCCCACGAGGAGGCCCTGCGCTGGCTCTTCACCCCGGACGAGACCCTGCCGGGCACACCCATACAGGCCATGCGTGAGAACCGCGGTACCGAGGTGCGCCGCCGGGCCCAGAGCATGGCGTTCTGACACGGACCCGTGGGCGTTCTCCCCGCCGGGGCGCCCACGGGCGCGGCAGGTCCTGCGGTGCCGGGGGTTCAGCGTCTAGGGTGGGGCGGGTGAGGACCAGCCACGGAACCAGCCTGCGCGAGCGGCTGGACACATCCCTTCTGTACCTGTGCACCGACGCCCGCACCGAGCGCGGCGACCTGGCCGAGTTCACCGAGGCCGCCCTCGCCGGCGGCGTGGACATCGTCCAGCTCCGCGACAAGGGCCTGGAGGCGCGCGAGGAGATCGCCGCGCTCGAGGTCATGCGCGAGGCGTGCGAGCGCCACGGTGCCCTGCTCGCGGTCAACGACCGTGCCGACATCGCCCGCGCCGTGCGCGCGGACGTGCTCCACCTGGGCCAGCGCGACCTCCCGGTCCCGATGGCCCGCGACATCATCGGGGCCGACCCGATCGTGGGGCGTTCCAACAACGACGCCGGTGCCGCGGCCACGTCCGCGGAGGAACCCGGGACCGACTACTTCTGTGTCGGTCCGACGTGGGCCACACCGACCAAACCGGGCCGCCAGGCCGCCGGCCTCGACCTCGTGCGCGAGGCCGCCGCGTTCGGCAGCGACCGCCCCTGGTTCGCCGTCGGGGGGATCGACGCCGGGAACATCGACGAGGTCCTGGACGCCGGCGCCCGCCGCGTGGTCGTGGTCCGTGCGATCACCGAGGCCGAGGACCCCCGAGCGGCCGCCGCACACCTGCGTTCCCGTCTCACCGACCGCGTGGGATGACCTTCCCGGTCCCGTCCGCGCACCGTGCAGTGGGGCTGCCCGCTGTGCCGTGCGGGGCGGGGCCGTGTGCGTCAGGCTGAGCCCATGACGGGCCCCTCCCGCCTTCCGCGGACGGACGCCGCCACGGGCACCGGCCCCGGCCCCCGGACCCCCGACGGATGCTCCGTCGACCTGACGCCGCGGCCGAGCGCTCCGCCCGGGCCGGAGTCCCCGGGGCCTGCACGGGATGAGGGATCAGACCGCCACGTGGGCGAGCGCGCTCGGGTGGCGCCGGAGGAAACCCTCGATCGACTGTGGGGGGTGCCCGGTCAGTTTCGGGACGGTGGGTGCGACCACGTCCAACTCGCCGGCGGCGATCGCGGCGTAGGAGGAGGCCCATCCCTCCACCTGCCACTCGGGGGCCCCGGTGGCCCGTCGGGAGGCGAGCGCCTCCTCCCAGGTCTCGGGCACGTACCGGATCGAACGGGCGGTGAGGGTGGTCAGCTTGTCCACGGTCGCGGCCAGGGACAGGGCTTCGGGGCCGGTCACGTCGAGGGTGGTGTTCTCGGTGCGCAGGAACGTCTCGGGGCCGGTCAGCACCTCGACCGCGACGTCGGCCACGTCGCTGCGCGAGACCCAGGCGACCCGCCCGTCACCGGCGGGGCCGCGCACCACACCCTCGTCGTCGACCCAGTGCGGTAGCAGGTCCAGGTACAGGCTGGGTCTCAGGAAGGTGTGCGCCACCCCCGTCGACCGGATGTGCGCCTCGGTGAAGAAGTGGGTGCGCGCGAAGGTGAAGGTCGAGGCGGGGCCCGCGCTCAGGAACGACAGGTACACGATGCGCGAGACCCCGGCCGCGACCGCCGCATCCACGGCGTCCAGATGCGTCTGCACGCGGTCCTCGGACTCGGTCGCCGACACCAGGAAGAGCGTGTCCACACCGCGGCAGGCCCGCTCGAACGCGGCGGCGTCCTCGTAGGTGGCCATCGCGGCGCTGCTCCCCGGGTACTCGGGGGCGCGGTTGAGGTCGCGCACGACGAACCTCTGCGGGATCCCGCGCCGGGCGATCCGGGCGGCCACACGTCCGCCCAGCGCGCCCGTCGCTCCGGTCACACCAATGGTGCGGTTTGTCATGTGATCGTCGCCCATGGACCCATCCTCGGACACGTCCCGGCGTGCCGCGCTCAGCGGCACGCCCCCCATTTCACGCGCCCGGGACCGGGGGCACGGGCCGGTCTCCGGAAGCCGCCGGACGCCCCGGCCCCCGGTAGGCGAGACGGCGCAGCAGCACCTCGGCAGGCCCCCGCCGGCCGGCGCGCTCCAGGGCCGCGCAGCCCGCGACGGTCGCCAACCAGAGGCCGGTGGCGAAGAGTGCCATCGTCCACGAGGTCAGGTGGGCACCCAGGCCCAGGCCCCAGGCGGCCAGCACCGGGGCGCACACCACGGACTGGGCGAGGTAGGCCGACAGGGAGCGCTTGCCGGTCGCGGCCACGGCTCCGGCCAGGGGTCCGGTACCCCGCGCCTGGACGCGGCGGGCGACCAGGGCGATGAGCGCGACGTACCCCACACCGCAGAACAGGCCGGTGACCACGTGCGGGAAGGTCAGCATCACCGCGCGGGCCTCGTCCATCTCCCACACGCCGGTCTGCGCCAGCGCAAGCGGCAGACCGCCCAGCCAGCCCACGGAGATCCCGACGGCGGCGGCCCCGCGCAGCAGGCCGAGGTGGCGCCCGGGCTCCTCGAGGATCCGCGAACGCGCGGCCAGGAAGCCGAGAAGGATCGCCACGGGCACCGACATCGACAGCAGGCCCTGGCCGACCACGACCACNGGAGATCCCGACGGCGGCGGCCCCGCGCAGCAGGCCGAGGTGGCGCCCGGGCTCCTCGAGGATCCGCGAACGCGCGGCCAGGAAGCCGAGAAGGATCGCCACGGGCACCGACATCGACAGCAGGCCCTGGCCGACCACGACCACCGGCCACGCGATCATCCGCTCCAGCGCAGCCGCCAGGTAGGACCCCTCGGCGAAGCTGCCCATCAGCGCGTCGATCTGCATCGGCGCGCCCTGGCCGGCGAGCTCGTCGGCGGGGGTGAAGACCGCGCCGAGCAGGCTCAACAGCGCCAGCAGTGTCATCAGCCCGAGCAGCACCGAGATCCAGATCCGCAGGGTGCGGTCGGCCCGGCGCAGGAACAGCCAGCCGAGCACCAGCCCGGCCAGCCCGTACGCGCCCAGGATGTCGCCGACGAACAGCAGCGACGCGTGCACCAGACCGAAGGCCATGAGCCACAGGTTGCGCCGCCGCAGGAGGGCGGAGGCCTCGCGCGGGCTCGCCCCGGACGCCTCCTGGCGCCGCATGAGCTGCACCATCCCGTAACCGAACAGGAAGGCGAACATGGGGTAGCTGCGCATGTCCACGGCCATCACCGTGAAGAACTGCGCGGCGCTGTCGAGCGCCCCCTCGGCGGCCGGGTGCGCCGTCCCCACGCCGGCGGTCGGGACCGCCCACAGGTACCAGACGGTGTTGGCCAGGGCGATGAACAGAAGCATGAACCCGCGGGCCAGGTCGGGCGCGAGGGCCCGCTCCCCGGCTCCGGCGGGTCCGCGTACCGGGGTCTGCCGGTCCATGGGGACACATCCGATCTGTCGCGAGGTCTCACCACGATTCAACTGCTCGGGGCGGCGGAGCGACAACCGGGACATCCCTGAGGCGCACCCCGGTCCTGGCGGGGCACGTCCTCAGGGGCGGGGATCCCTAGTGGGAGCGGGCGGTGGCGATCCCGACCAGCTCACGCAGCGGGCCGCGTGCCTCGCCGTCGAGCCCGGGGTGCTCCAGGGCGGCGACGGCACGGTCGGCGTACTCGGACACGAGCTCCTCGCAGGCGGCCAGCGCACCGCAGTCCTCGATGAGCCCGCACATCCACTCCACCGATTCGGCGGTGAGGTCCGGGGCGCCCAGCAGCGAACGGAACCGGTCGGCGTCGGCGGAGGCGGCCCGCTCCAGGGTCTCGGCGACGACGAGGGTGCGCTTGCCCTCGCGCAGGTCGTCCCCGGCGGGCTTGCCGGTCGTGGTCGGGTCGCCGAACACCCCGAGCACGTCGTCGCGCAGCTGGAACGCGATGCCGAGCGTCACGCCGTAGTCGGTGTAGACCGGGCCGAGCTCCTCCAGGCGTCCGGCCAGCGCGGCCCCCAGGTGCAGGGGCCGCTCCACCGTGTACTTGGCGGCCTTGTAGTGCATGACCCGCAGGGCGGCCTCACGCGTGGACGTGCCGCGCACCTGCTCCAGGGTGTCCAGGTACTGCCCGGCCATGACCTCGGTGCGCATGGCGTCGAAGGGCACCCGTCCGGCCAGCAGCGTCTCGGGGGAGAACCCGCTGGACTGGTACATCTCGTCGGACCACACCAGGCACAGGTCGCCGATGAGGATCGCGGCGCCGCGGCCGAACCCCTCGCTGTCCCCGTTCCACCCGTGGTCGGCGTGCAGCTTGGCCATGCGCTTGTGCGTGGCCGGGAGCCCGCGGCGGGTGTCGCTGTTGTCTATGACGTCGTCGTGCACCAGCGCGCACGCCTGCAGGTACTCCAGGGACGCGGCGGCCTGCACGATGCGCTCGTCCCCGGCGTCCCCGCCCGCTCCGCGCCAGCCCCAGTAGGCGAAGGTCGGCCGCAGTCGCTTGCCACCGGAGAGCATCGACTCCAGCGCGTCGACGGCCGGCGAGAGCTCACCGCCGATCTGCAGCAGGCGCTCCCGGTTGCGGGCGCCGAAGGCGGCCAGGGCACGGTCGACGTCGGGGCGGACGACCGAGACGGGTGAGGCGGAAGAAGATGAGGAAGGGCCCATACCCCGCACATTATCGGCTGCCAGTGGTGGCCCGACCCGGCCCCGGGGAAGCGGTGGGAACGCCCCGTGCACCGCTCCTGACCCGCAGTTGTCCCATGATCCGGGGCCGCGGTCCGGTGCGGCGGTGTGCCCTCAACTAAGGTGGAGTCCATGCAGCCCGCATTGACACATCCCGTGGCTCCCCGAGCCACCAGCCCCCGGCACATCAGCGAGATGCTCGATTCCGGAGAGCCGATGTTCTCCTTCGAGTTCTTCCCGCCGCGTACCGACAAGGCACAGGAGCGCCTCTGGCGGGCCATCCGCGAACTGGAGGCCCTCAACCCCTCGTTCGTCTCCGTCACGTACGGAGCCGGGGGTAGTACGCGCGGAAAGACGGTCGAGACGACCGAACGCATCGCCACCGACACGACCCTGCTCCCGGTGGCGCACATGACCCTGGTCGACCACTCCGTCGCCGAACTGCGCCACCTCATCGGGCGCTTCTCCGCCGCGGGGGTGTCCAACATCCTCGCCGTGCGCGGTGACCCGCCCGGGGACCCCGACGGCGAGTGGATCGCCCACCCGGAGGGGCTGACCTATTCCGAACAGCTCGTCCGGTTGATCAAGGAGAGCGGCGACTTCTGTGTGGGTGTGGCCGCCTTCCCCTTCAAGCACCCGCGCTCGCCCGACGTGGAGACCGACACCGAGCACTTCATCCGCAAGTGCCGCGCCGGTGCCGACTACGCCATCACGCAGATGTTCTTCGACCCCGAGGAATACCTCCGGATGCGTGACCGCGTGGTCGCCAAGGGGTGCGACATCCCGATCATCCCCGAGGTGTTCCCGGTGGTGCGCACGTCCTTCATCCCGCGCTCGGAGAAGCTCTCCGGCGCCCCGTTCCCGCGCGACCTCGCGCAGAAGTTCGAGAGCTTCGGCGACGACACCGAGGCGGTGCGCCAGTTCGGGATCGAGCACGCCCAGAAGATGTGCGAGAAGCTGCTCGCCGAGGGCGCGCCCGGCATCCACTTCATCACCTCGAACCAGTCCACGGCCACCAGGGAGATCTACCGGGAGATCGCCGGGACCCGGGCCCCCTGAGCGGTAGCCGCGCCGCGAGGATGTCGAACGGGTGGTCCGGGCTGCCCGGGAACGTGAAGCCCTCCAGGAGCGCGGAGAAACCGCAGGAACGGTAGAGGTGGCGGGCCGGGGTCGGGCCCGTCCTGGTGGACAGCAACGCGGTCCGCTCCGGCCGCCCCTCGCACAGGGTGTGCAGCATGCGCCGCCCGATACCGCCGTTCTGCGCGTCCGGATGGACGTGCACCTCGGCGATCTCCAGGGCTGAGGCCAGGTAGCGCCGGGCCTGCCGTTCGCTGCCCCGGCCGCGCAGTTCCGCCTCGACGACGTCGTGCCACCACTGGCCGGGCCGCCCGCGGAACGCGTAGGCGAACCCGACGGCGTCACCGCCGCGCACGGCCACGACCGAACGGAACCCCGGGTGTTCGGCGTGGGCGTTCATCACCGCCGCCCGCCCCGGAAGCTGTTCGGCCGGGGGAGCCATGGCTGCCTCGTAGATCCGGATGAGTGCGGGTACCGCGTGCGTGAAGGGGTCCGGCGCCAGTTCACGCAGTTCGGTGTCGGCGTCCACGGCCCAACACTAGACCCCTGCCCACCGGTGTGTGCTCCTTCCCTCATGACCTGCGCCGATGCCCGCGCCCGCGGTCGGGGGCGGTGCTGAGCCGCGCCCCACGGCCGTCCACAGAATGCCGCGAAGCGCTTGACGCTCTGTGCGGACTGCGGTTAACTGACCCTGTTCGAACTCGTGTTCGAACGAACGTCCGCCGGATATCCTGGCGGGCAGCGGTGCGGCCGGGTTGGGGAGGGGAAGCCCCACGTCCGGCCGCACCGTCCCCCGGTTTCCTCCGCCTCCCCGACGCACGATCCGCCCACCCCCGACACACGAAAGGACCCCGCCCACCGTGGGACGGGGTCCGTGCGTGACGAGAGCCGGCGTCCTCGGGGGGAGGGGCCGGCTCTCGGGCGCTGGTGCGGACGGACCTAGAAGGCGTCGACCGCCCGGCGCGCCTCGGGGTCCAGGACACCCCAGTTGATGAGCTCCTCGGTCAGGTCCGAGGGCGACTTGTCGTAGATGACCGCGAGTGAACGCAGGTCCTCCTGGCGGATGCTCAGCACGCGGCCGTTGTAGTCGCCGCGCTGGCTCTGGATGGTGGCGACGTAGCGCGAGAGCGGCCCGGCCTTCTCCTGCGGCAGCTGCTGCATGCGCTCGAGGTCGATCACCAGCTTGGGCGTGGGGCCCAGCGGGGTGGGTGCGGCGCCGCCCGGGAGCAGCTCCGACATGGGCACACCGTAGAAGTCGGCGAGCTCCGCCAGCTTCTGGACGGTGACGGCGCGGTCGCCGCGCTCGTAGGAACCCACCACGACGGCCTTCCAGCGCCCGTGGGACTTCTCCTCGACGCCGTGCAGGGACAGGCCCTGCTGGGTGCGGATGGCACGCAGTCGCGCGCCGAGGGACTTCGCGTATTCGGATGGCATCTTCTTGTCGCTCCCGGCCGTGACGGTGGCTGGCGTGGTGGGGGAGATCCGCTCGTACTCGGCGGGCCGCCTCGGCGGTCCAGCGGATGGTCACGGGGTGCAACCCCACCCGGTAGTGATTACAGACAGTGACGGTAAGGGGGTCTGGCGCCCAGGTCAAGCCGTTGGTGTGAAATGCGACTAATCAGTGTCCAAACCGCGCGTAGGTGAAACTCCTCTCATGTCACCCGAGATCGGGGCGTTCTGGGTGGTGGCAATGGCCCGGAAGCCCGTGTTCACGGGGGTTTCGGCCTCCAGGGCCTCGCGGAGATGAACCCGGAGTGTCGCCCGTCTGTCGCTATCGGCAACGAAGTGCTGATTTTCTGTGTGATCGAAGTCACTCGGAGGCGGTTGCGAAGGTGGGCTCCCAGGAGAGGCCCGGCGGGCCCGCTGGTAGCGTGGGCTCGATCGACATCCTTTAACGTCCTGTTCAGTGAGGCAGGGAAGGGGGTCACTACTTTGCGTGCGCAAAAAGCCACCGCCGGTGAAGCGGAGGGGATCTCGGGCGCACAGGCGAAGGTGCCCGAAGGTACCCGCGCCGTCCTCGACGGCCCCGAGATCAACCGGGCACTGACCCGGATCGCCCACGAGGTGCTCGAACGCACCAAGGGCGGCCAGGAGGTCACCCTCCTCGGCATCCCCTCGCGCGGCGTCCCGCTCGCACAGCGCCTGGCCCGGCGCATCGAACGTGTGGAGGACCTCGCGGTCCCCACCGGTTCCCTCGACATCACCATGTACCGCGACGACCTGCGTCTCGCCCCCGCGCGTGCGCTCGGCCGCACCGAGATCCCCGACGGTGGACTCGACGACCGCGTGGTCGTGCTCGTCGACGACGTGCTCTTCTCCGGCCGGACCGTGCGCGCCGCCCTCGACGCCCTCGGCGACCTCGGACGCCCCCGCGCGGTCCAGCTCGCCGTCCTCGTCGACCGCGGCCACCGCGAGCTCCCCATCCGCGCCGACTACGTGGGCAAGAACCTGCCCACCTCTCTGCGCGAGAACGTCGACGTACGTCTGAGCGAGACCGACGACCAGGACGCCGTCCTGCTCGGTCCCGCCCGTTCCCGCGCCGGCTCGGCCGGATCCGCGGACCAGGAGGTGGACAGCTGATGCGGCACCTGCTCTCCGCCGGCGACCTCGACCGGGACCAGGCCACCCTGATCCTGGACACCGCCTCGGAGCTCGCACAGGTCGGCGACCGCTCGGTCAAGAAGCTCCCGACCCTGCGCGGGCGCACCGTGGTCAACCTCTTCTACGAGGACTCCACGCGCACCCGCACCTCCTTCGAACTGGCGGCCAAGCGCCTCTCCGCCGACGTCATCAACTTCTCCGCCAAGGGCTCCAGCGTCTCCAAGGGCGAGAGCCTCAAGGACACCGCGCTGACGCTGCAGGCCATGGGCGCCGACGGCGTCGTCATCCGCCACAGCGCCTCCGGGGCCGCCCACCGCCTCTCCCACTGGGTCGACGGTTCGGTCCTCAACGCCGGCGACGGCACCCACGAGCACCCCACACAGGCCCTGCTCGACGCCTTCACCATGAGGAACCGCCTGGGCACCCTCGAGGGCCTGCGCGTGGCCGTGGTCGGCGACGTCATGCACAGCCGCGTCGCGCGCTCCAACGTGCTGCTGCTGACCACCCTGGGGGCCGAGGTCACCCTCGTGGCCCCGCCGACCCTCCTGCCGGTCTCGGTGGGCACCTGGCCGTGCGAGGTCTCCTACGACCTGGACTCCGTCCTGCCCAAGAGCGACGTCGTCATGATGCTGCGGGTCCAGGGCGAGCGGATGAACGAGTCCTTCTTCCCCTCCGTGCGCGAGTACAGCCGCAACTACGGCCTCGACGGAGAGCGCCTCGGCCGCATGCCCGAGCACGCGATCGTCATGCACCCCGGCCCGATGGTCCGCGGCATGGAGATCTCCGCGGAGGTCGCCGACTCGCCCCGGTGCACCGTCACCGAGCAGGTCGCCAACGGCGTGAGCCTGCGCATGGCCGTGCTCTACCTGCTCCTCGGCGGTTCCTGACGCCCTCGCGCGCCCCGCTGCCCGGGGCGCGCGCCGGTGCCCCACGGCACCCACAGCCTTTCTCCACCCGAACAGAAAGCCGCACACCGCGATGCCCGACAACCACGGCCCCTACCTCATCCGCGGGGCACGCCCGCTCGGTGGCGACCCGGTCGACCTGCTCCTGCGCGACGGCACCGTCGCCCGGGTCGGGACCGACCTCGAGGCCCCCGAGGGCGCCCAGGTCGTCGACGCCGAGGGTCTGATCGCCCTGCCCGGCCTGGTCGACCTCCACACCCACCTGCGCGAGCCCGGACGCGAGGACGCCGAGACGGTCGAGACCGGCTCCCGCTCGGCCGCCATGGGCGGCTTCACCGCCGTGCACGCCATGGCCAACACCGACCCCGTCGCCGACACCGCCGGTGTCGTCGAGCAGGTCTGGCACCTGGGCCGCGAGAGCGGCCTGTGCGACGTGCGCCCCGTCGGAGCCGTCACCGTCGGCCTCGCCGGCGAGCAGCTCTCCGAGATCGGCGCGATGGCCGACTCCGCCGCGAAGGTGCGTGTCTTCTCCGACGACGGCAAGTGCGTCTCGGACGCGCTGCTCATGCGCCGCGCCCTCGAGTACGTCAAGGCCTTCGACGGCGTCGTCGCCCAGCACGCCCAGGAGCCCCGCCTCACCGAGGGCGCCCAGATGAACGAGGGCTGCGTCTCCGACCGCCTCGGCCTGCCCGGCTGGCCCGCGGTCGCCGAGGAGGCGATCATCGCCCGCGACTGCCTGCTCGCCCAGCACGTCGGCTCGCGCCTGCACGTGTGCCACGTGTCCACCAAGGGTTCGGTCGACATCATCCGCTGGGCCAAGGAACGCGGCTGCGACGTCACCGCCGAGGTCACCCCCCACCACCTGCTCCTCACCGACGAGCTCGTGGAGGGCTACGACCCGATCTACAAGGTCAACCCGCCGCTGCGCACCGAGGAGGACGTCCTCGCACTGCGCGAAGGCCTGGCCGACGGCACCATCGACGTCGTCGCCACCGACCACGCCCCCCACCCCGTGGAGGCCAAGGAGACCGAGTGGTCCAACGCCGCCATGGGAATGGTCGGTCTGGAGACCGCGTTGGCCGTCGTGCAGCGCACCATGGTCGACACCGGGCTCCTGACCTGGGACCAGGTCGCCGACCGGATGTCGGCCACCCCCGCCCGCATCGGGCGGCTGGACGGCCACGGCCGCGCCCTGAGCGAGGGCGAGCCGGCCAACGTCGTCCTCTACGACCCTGCCGCCCCCGTCGGCGTCGACGGCACGGCCATGGTCACCAAGAGCAGCAACACCCCCTTCCGGGGCATGACCCTGCCCGGACAGGTGCGCGCCACGTTCCTGCGCGGGGTCCCCACCGTCCTGGAAGGCAAGACCGCATGAACACCACCACACAGAACAGCCGGGGCGTCCCCGGCACGCAGGAGGGGGCAGACGTGTCCGAGGAAACGGGCGGACCCGCGATCCTGGTACTCGAGGACGGCAGGGTCTTCCACGGCCGTTCGTTCGGGGCCGGCGGAGAGACCTTCGGCGAGGCCGTCTTCAACACCGGTATGACCGGCTACCAGGAGACCCTCACCGACCCCTCGTACCACCGCCAGATCGTGGCGATGACCGCCCCGCACATCGGCAACACCGGCGTCAACGACGACGACCCCGAGTCCGGCCGCATCTGGGTCGCCGGGTACGTCGTCCGCGAGCCCGCCCGCATCCCCTCCAACTGGCGTGCCGAGCGCACCCTCGACGAGGAGCTGCGCCGCCAGGGTGTGGTCGGTATCGCCCTCAAGGGCACACGCGCGCTCACCCGCCACCTGCGCGACCGCGGCGCCATGCGCGCGGCCGTCAGCAGCGTGGAGACCGACCCGCAGAAGCTGCTCGCCCGCATCCTGGAGCAGCCCACCATGGCCGGCTCCGACCTGGCCGCCGAGGTCAGCACCGACGACGCCTACGAGGTCCTGCCGCCCGAGGGTGTGGAGGCCCGTTTCCACGTCGCCGCCATCGACCTCGGCATCAAGGCCATGACCCCCCAGCGCCTGGCCGAGCGCGGGTGCAGGGTCACCGTGCTGCCCTCCGGCGCCACCGCCGAGGACATCCTCGCCCTGGACCCGGACGGCGTCTTCTTCAGCAACGGCCCCGGCGACCCCGCCACCGCCGACGGCCCCGTCGCCGCCATGCGCGGTGTGCTCGACGCCGGCAAGCCGCTCTTCGGCATCTGCTTCGGCAACCAGATCCTGGGCCGGTCCCTGGGGTTGGGCACCTACAAGCTCCCCTTCGGCCACCGCGGCGTCAACCAGCCGGTGCTCGACACCCGCAGCAGCCGCGTCGCCATCACCAGCCAGAACCACGGGTTCGCGGTCGACGCCCCGCTCGACGAGCCCTTCGACACCGACTACGGCCGGGCCGAGGTCAGCCACATCGGCCTCAACGACCAGGTCGTCGAGGGCCTGCGGCTGCTGGACCGACCCGTGTTCAGCGTCCAGTTCCACCCGGAGGCCGCCGCGGGCCCCCACGACGCGGCCGAACTCTTCGACGAGTTCGTCGACCTGATGTCCGCCCAGCCTGCTCCGGCTGCCAAGTAGCGATCAAGAGGAATCAAGAGCATGCCGCGCCGTAGTGACCTTTCATCCGTCCTCGTGATCGGGTCCGGCCCGATCGTGATCGGGCAGGCTGCCGAGTTCGACTACTCGGGCACCCAGGCCTGCCGCGTCCTCAAGTCCGAGGGCCTGCGAGTCGTGCTGGTCAACTCCAACCCGGCCACGATCATGACCGACCCGGAGATCGCCGACGCCACCTACGTCGAACCGATCACCTCCGAGATGATCGAGAAGATCATCGCCAAGGAGCGCCCCGACGCACTCCTGCCCACCCTCGGCGGTCAGACCGCCCTCAACGCCGCCGTCGACCTCCACGAGTCGGGGATCCTCGACAAGTACGGCGTCGAGCTCATCGGCGCCAACATCGAGGCCATCCAGTCCGGCGAGGACCGCGAGAGCTTCAAGGGCATCGTCGAGCGCATCGGCGGCCAGTCCGCGCGCTCGCGCATCTGCCACAGCCTCCAGGAGTGCCTGGACGCGGCCGAGGAGCTGAGCTACCCCGTCGTGGTGCGCCCCTCCTTCACCATGGGCGGCGCCGGGTCGGGCTTCGCGCACGACGAGACCGAACTGCGCCGCATCGCCGGCCAGGGGCTGGCGCTCTCGCCCACCACCGAGGTGCTCCTGGAGGAGTCCATCCTCGGCTGGAAGGAGTACGAGCTCGAGCTGATGCGCGACGCCAACGACAACGTCGTCGTCGTGTGCTCCATCGAGAACCTCGACCCCATGGGCGTGCACACCGGCGACTCCATCACCGTCGCGCCCGCCATGACGCTCACCGACCGCGAGTACCAGGAACTGCGCGACATCGGTATCGCCGTCATCCGCGAGGTCGGCGTCGACACCGGCGGCTGCAACATCCAGTTCGCCGTGCACCCCACGACCGGGCGCATCATCGTCATCGAGATGAACCCCCGGGTCTCGCGCTCCTCCGCGCTGGCCTCCAAGGCCACGGGTTTCCCGATCGCCAAGATCGCCGCCAAGCTCGCCGTCGGTTACACCCTGGACGAGATCCCCAACGACATCACCCAGGAGACCCCGGCCAGCTTCGAGCCCACGCTCGACTACGTGGTCGTCAAGGCGCCCCGCTTCGCCTTCGAGAAGTTCCCCGGCGCCGACCCGCAGCTCACCACCACCATGAAGTCGGTCGGTGAGGCCATGGCGATCGGCCGCTCCTTCCCCGAGGCGCTCCAGAAGGCCATGCGCTCCCTGGAGAAGAACGGCACCGGCCTGACCTGGGAGGGCGAGCCCGGCGACAAGGACGAGCTGGTCGAGAAGGCCAAGATCCCCACCGAGTTCCGCCTGCGCCTGGTCCAGCAGGCCCTGCGCGCCGGGGCCACGGTCGAGGAGCTGCACGAGGCCACCCGCATCGACCCCTGGTTCCTCGACCAGATGCTGCGCCTGGAGGAGACCGCCCGGGTCCTGGGCAAGGCGCCCAAGCTCGACGTGGCCCTGCTGCGCGAGGCCAAGGAGCTGGGCTTCTCCGACCTGCAGATCGGCGAGATCACCGGCAAGAGCGAGGACGTCGTGCGCGAGCTGCGCCACGCCCTGGGCCTGCACCCCGTCTACCTCACCGTGGACACCTGCGCCGCCGAGTTCGCCGCCCAGACCCCCTACCTCTACTCCAGCTACGACGAGGAGACCGAGGTCCCGGCCGGCGACAAGCCCAAGATCATCATCCTGGGCTCGGGGCCCAACCGCATCGGCCAGGGCGTGGAGTTCGACTACTCCTGCGTGCACGCCTCCTTCGCCCTGTCGGAGGCCGGCTACGAGACCGTCATGGTCAACTGCAACCCCGAGACGGTCTCCACCGACTACGACACCAGCGACCGGCTCTACTTCGAGCCCCTCACGCTGGAGGACGTCCTGGAGGTCGTGCGCGCCGAGCAGGCCGCGGGGCCGGTCGCCGGCGTCATCGTCCAGCTCGGCGGCCAGACCCCGCTCGGGCTCGCCCGCGAGCTCAAGCAGGCCGGGGTGCCCATCATCGGAACCAGCCCCGAGGCCATCGACCTGGCCGAGGACCGCGGCGAGTTCGGCAAGGTCCTGGCCGACGCCGGCCTGCCCGCGCCCAAGTACGGCACCGGCTACTCCTTCGAGCAGGCCAAGGCCGCGGCCGACGAGATCGGCTACCCGGTCATGGTCCGCCCGTCCTACGTGCTGGGCGGCCGCGGCATGGAGATCGTCTACAGCGAGGCCATGCTCGCCGACTACATCGAGCGCAACGCCGAGGTGAGCCCCGAGCACCCGGTCCTGATCGACCGGTTCCTCGACGACGCCATCGAGATCGACGTCGACGCCCTCTACGACGGGCGCGACCTCTACCTCGGCGGCGTGATGGAGCACATCGAGGAGGCCGGCATCCACTCCGGCGACTCCGCCTGCTCCCTGCCCTCGGTCACCCTGGGCAGCGAGGACATCGAGCGCATCCGCAACTCCACGGAGGCCATCGCCCGCGGCACCGGCGTGCGCGGCCTCATCAACGTGCAGTACGCACTCTCCTCGGGCGTGCTCAACGTGCTCGAGGCCAACCCGCGCGCTTCCCGTACCGTGCCGTTCGTGTCCAAGGCCACCGCCGTGCCGCTGGCCAAGGCGGCCGCGCGCATCATGGCCGGGTCCACCGTCGCCGACCTGCGCGAGGAGGGCATGCTCCCGGCCACCGGCGACGGCGGCGACCTGCCCGTGGACGCCCCGGTCTCGGTGAAGGAGGCCGTGCTCCCCTTCAACCGGTTCATCGACAAGAAGGGCGAGGGCATCGACACCATCCTCGGCCCGGAGATGCGCTCCACCGGCGAGGTCATGGGCCTGGACCTGGAGTTCGGTGCCGCCTACGCCAAGTCCCAGCTCGCGGTGAACAGCTCCCTGCCCACCCAGGGCAAGGTCTTCGTCTCCGTGGCCAACCGGGACAAGCGCTCGATGATCTTCCCGGTCAAGCGCCTGGCCGACCTCGGTTTCGAGATCATGGCCACCGAGGGCACCGCGGTCGTGCTGCGCCGCAACGGCGTGCACGCCACGGTCGTGCGCAAGCACAGCGCCGGCCCCGGCCCCGAGGGCGAGCGCACCATCGTGCAGCTCATCCACGACGGCGGTGTCGACCTCATCGTCAACACCCCGTTCGGCAGCGCCGGCCAGGCCGGACCCCGTCTGGACGGCTACGAGATCCGCACCGCCGCGGTCGTGCGCAACGTGCCCAGCGTGACCACGGTGCAGGGCCTGGCCGCGGCCGTGCAGGCCATCGAGGCGCGCGTGCGCGGTGACGTGGGCGTTCGCTCCCTCCAGGAGCACGCGACCACGCTCAACGCAGGACGTGAGGCCGTGCGGGCCTGACCCCGGCACCCGGTGAAGGGGTTCCCCGGACCCCCGCCGCCGGGACCTGGACCGGGATCCGGGCGGCTCCGCGATGTCGGGGCCGCCCGGACCTGTGTCCGGCGGACCGCGCCCTCTTCCGGGCCCGGGTACCCGTACCGCCGAACCGCGTCGCCGCGTCCGGGGAGCCTCTAGGCTGAGAGGGGCCGCCGGCCCCGCGGCCGGCGGCGACGGCCCCCGGCACCCACAGCGCGCGGCCCGTGTCCGCGCACCCGCACACCCACAGGAGAGGCCCCGCCCCGACCATGAGCGACAACGGACCGGTGCAGATCAGATGCCCCGTGCTGAACGTGCGCAGGGTCGATGCCTACATCGGTATCACCGTGGTCGCCCCGGGGATCGCCGAACGGTTCCGCGCGGGCCAGTTCGTCTCCGTCGGGGTGGGCGGGGACCACTCGAGCACGCTGCTGCGCCGCCCCTTCGCCGTGCACGACGTCAAGGCCGACTACGGCGGCACCGTGGAGTTCCTCTTCTCGGTCGAGGGCACCGGTACGGCCTGGTTGGCCGAACGCCGGGCGCGTGACCTGCTGGACGTCGTCGGTCCCCTCGGCCGCCCCTTCCCGCTGCCCCGCGATCCGGTCAACTGCGTCCTGGTGGGCGGCGGATCCGGTGCGGCCCCGCTGTTCCCGCTGGCGCAGTCGCTGCGCCGCCGCGGCTGCCGGGTCGACTTCGTGATCGGGGCAGCCTCCGCCGACGGTGTGCTCAACGCCATCACCGCGCGGCGCTTGGCCGAGACCGCGAGCTTCACCACCGACGACGGTTCCTTCGGCACCCGCGGCCGGGCCACCGACGTGCTCGAACGTGTGGTGGGGGAGTGCCGCTCCGACGCGGTTTACGCCTGCGGTCCCATGCCGATGCTGCGCGCGGTCACCGCCGTCGCCGACCGGCACGGGCTGCCCGCACAGGTGTCGGTGGAGGAGACCATGGCCTGCGGCACGGGGATCTGCATGACCTGCGTGATCCCGGTCGTGGGCGGGGACGGCATCACCCGCATGGTGCGCTCGTGCGTGGACGGTCCCGTCTTCCGGGGCGAGCAGGTGCGTTTCGACGACGTCGGTTCCATCCCCTTCGACGCCCTGGGTGCCCCCGGGTGGAAGGGTGCCGCCGGACGCGGTGTCGAGCAGGACCGCGACATCGCCTGACCTCCACACCACGACCCGACGAGTAGGACCGTGAACGTAACCCTCAGGACCCGGGTGGGCGGCCTCGAGCTGCCCAACCCCGTGGTGACCGCCGCCGGATGCGCGGGGGCGGGCCGCGAGCTCGCCCAGTTCTTCGACATCGCCTCCCTGGGGGCGGTGACGACCAAGTCGGTGATGCTGGAGCCTCACGCGGGCAGACCGGCCCCGCGCATGGCCGAGACACCCAGCGGCATGCTCTCGACCACCGGGATGCAGGGCCCGGGGCTGGACGTGCTGCTGCAGCGCGATCTGCCGTGGCTGCTCTCCCGCGGTGGCCGTGCGATCGTGTCGCTGGCCGGGGCAGGGGTGGCCGAGTTCGGTGAGCTCGCGCGGCGCCTGGCCGAGGCCGAGGGGATCGGCGCGATCGAGGTGAACCTCTCCTGCCCCGACCCGGAGAGCGCCACCGGCCGTACCTTCGCAGACGACCCGGCCCGAGCGGAGGAGGTCGTGGCCACGGTCCGCTCACGGGCCGGATCGCAGCTGCCGGTGCTGGCCAAACTCGCCGGCGACGTCCCCGACATCGTGGAATTGGCCACCGCCTGTACCGAGGCGGGCGCGGACGGGCTCTCGATGATCAACACGGTGCGCGGCATGGCCGTGGACACCCGGACCCTGCGTCCGGCCGTGGCCGGGGGTATGGGCGGACTGTCCGGACCCGCGGTGCGCCCCATCGCGGTGGGGTGCGTCCACCGTGTGCACGAGGCCCTGCCCGAGGTCCCCATCATCGGTATGGGCGGTGTGCGGACGGGGGAGGACGTCCTGGAGTTCATGGCCGCCGGGGCCAGCGCCGTGGGTGTGGGGACCGTGAACTTCTCCGACCCCTCCGCGGGCGCGCGGGTCCTGCGCGAGTTCACCGAGGCGCTCGAGGAACGGGGTTTCGCACGCGCCGCCGACCTGGTCGGGGCGGCCCACCGGACCGGACCGCGCGGCTGAGCCGCAGCCGTCCGGGAGGCGCCGGGGAGGTCCCCCGCCCGCCGCACGGAACGTGTCCGAACCGGTCCCGGGCGGGTGGCATGAAGCCGTCCGCCCTGGGAAGTGCACACCCCGGTGGTGTGCACATGACAGTGACCGTGCACCGTGTCGGGCCGTCGTGTGGGCCCGCGCGGTGCCGCATCGGCCACGGGGCCGGTGGCACACGATTGGAGAAACCGACATGACCGTGTCCTCAGCGCCCATCGCCGTCGCGATCGACGCCAAGGAGATCGAGACGGCGGCGACCTGGGCCTCTGCGGTGGCACCGCATGTGAGCACGGTCAAGGTGGGGCTCGAACTGTACCTGCGCTACGGTCCCGAGATCGTCAGCGCGGTACGCGGCGCCAACAAGGTCGGGGTCTTCCTCGACCTGAAGCTGCACGACATCCCCGCCACCGTGGCGGGGGCTGCGCGCAGCGTCGCCGGTCTGAAGCCCTCCTACCTGACCGTGCACGCCAGTGGCGGCTCCGACATGGTCAGGGCCGCGGTCGAGGCGGCGCCGGACACCGACATCGCCGGTGTGACGGTTCTGACGTCGATGGACGAGGACGACCTGGAGCAGGTGGGGCTGCTCGGGCCGGCCCGCGACGCCGTCCGCCGTCTGGCCGTGCTCTCGGTGGAGGCGGGCGCCCGTGCGCTGGTGTGCTCGCCCCAGGAGGTGGCCATGGTCCGCTCGGAGGTGGGCCCCGACATCACCCTCATCACACCGGGCGTGCGCCCGGCCGGGGCGGACCGGGGTGATCAGTCGCGGGTGGCCACCCCCGAGGAGGCCGTCGCAGCGGGCGCGGATCTTCTGGTCATCGGACGGCCCATCACCCGGGCACCGGATCCCGGCTCGGCGGCCGCATCCATCGCGGCTGCGGTCCGGCGTGCCGGTGTCCGTGTCTAGGGTCCGGTGCCGGGCCCGGCGGTGGATTCGTCGGGTCCGGTAGCCGGACTCGAGCAGCTGTCCCTGCGCTCACAGTTGTGGCTTATCAATGACCGTTATTGAGTGTGTCCGAAATCCGTTTCCGGCCGCCCTGAGTGACCTGGGTCACCGCTCTGTGACCGTTCCTGGTGGCACGATCCCCGCTACCTTCAATCAGGACCAAAGTCCCCAATTTAGCCCCCGAGGGCAATGGCATGATGACTGTGCGTAGTTAGTTCGATGAAATAGCCCCTGAAAGGGCACTTTACGTTGCCTAACGGGGGTCAGACCTACTAACTTGCGCAGGCGTCCGCCCTCTACACACGAGTAGAAATCCGAGGTGACCCGGCGTGGCCCTTCCTCCCCTCACACCCGAGCAGCGGCATGCGGCTCTCGAGAAGGCCGCCAAGGCCAGAAAAGAGCGCGCAGAGGTCAAGAACAAGCTGAAGAACGGCGGCGTCTCGCTGTCCGAGGTGCTCTCCGAAGGCCTCAAGGACGACGTCATCGGCAAGATGAAGGTCTCGGCACTGCTCGAGTCCCTTCCCGGTGTCGGCAAGGTCCGTGCGAAGCAGATCATGGAGCGCCTCAACATCGCTGAGTCGCGCCGTGTGCGCGGACTGGGCACCAACCAGCGTGCAGCGCTGGAAGAGGAGTTCGGCGACCTCACCAAGTAGAACCCCCGAACACCGCTGACCGCCCGTTCGCGTCTCCCCACAGACGCGGACGGGCGCGTTCGTGTCCGGTGGTATAACTGGAGCTTCCCCGCGACGCACGCGGACGTCCCGCACACACGCCGCACGGGGCGGCGGCCGCGCCCGGACTGCCCCGCGGCCCTTCACGTCGGCGCACAGCGAATGGAAGCCCGAACACAGATGTCAGCTGAGCCCGGAGACCAGTCCAACCAGGCCGAGAAGCGTCTGATCGTCCTGTCCGGCCCCTCCGGAGTGGGCAAGAGCACCGTCGTGGCGGCCCTGCGCCGCGAGTACCCCGACGTGTGGCTGTCGGTCTCGGTCACCACCCGCGCACCCCGCCCGGGTGAGGAGGACGGGGTCCAGTACCACTTCGTCAGCGACGAGGAGTTCGACGAGCTCGTCGCGGCGGACCAGCTCCTGGAATGGGCCCAGTTCGCCGGCAACCGCTACGGGACGCCCCGCGCGCCCGTCCAGGCCCGCCTGACCGCGGGGCTGCCCGTGCTGCTGGAGATCGAGCTCCAGGGCGCCCGCCAGATCCGCGAGACCATGCCCGAGGCCCTGCACGTCTTCCTCGCCCCGCCCTCGTGGGACGAGCTCGTGCGCCGCCTCACCGGTCGCGGCACCGAGGCCGAGGAGGTCATCCAGCGCCGCCTGGAGACCGCCAAGGTCGAACTCGCCGCCGAGAAGGAGTTCGACACCACCCTCGTCAACACGTCGGTTCAGGACGTGTGCGGCGAGCTGCTAGCGTTGATGGCTGCGCCCAAGGTGTGATAGCGCGGGGACACGAACCGCGCAGCGCACCCGAGCGCCGCCGATCCCATTCATCCACCTCGCGGCTTTCGACGAGCCGGAGACCGTCCCTGGGGGTATTCGAAGTGGCTGGTACCGAGCCCGTCGCCGAAGGCATCACCAACCCGCCGATCGACGACCTGCTGGAGTGCGTCGACAGCAAGTACAGCCTGGTGACCATGGCCTCCAAGCGGGCCCGCCAGATCAACGCCTACTACGCTCAGCTCGGCGAAGGCCTGCTGGAGTACGTCGGCCCGCTGGTCGAGACGCAGGTCCAGGAGAAGTCCCTTTCCATCGCTCTGCGCGAGGTCCGCTCCGGGCTGCTGACCGCCGAGCCCTACGAGGGCAACTGAGGCACCCCCGGCGGGTGACCGCCGGAGGCCCTCCACCGGCACGCCGCGCCGCCCCCGGGGTCGGGGGCGGCCGTCGCGCCTGGTAGAACTCCTTCCGTGAGTGACAGACACATTCCCCAGGTGGTCCTCGGCGTCGGGGGCGGCATCGCCGCCTACAAGGTGTGCGAACTGCTTCGGCGATTGACCGAGTCGGGCCACCGGGTGCGGGTCGTCCCCACCGACGAGGCCCTGCGTTTCGTCGGCGAGCCCACGTGGGCCGCCCTGTCCGGGCAGCCGGTCGAGACCGGCGTGTGGGACCGGGTGCACGAGGTTCCGCACGTACGCATCGGACAATCGGCCGACCTGGTGTTCGTGGCCCCGGCCACCGCCAACATCCTCGCCAAGGCCGCCGCCGGCCTCGCCGACGACCTGCTGACCAACACACTGCTGACCGCCCGCTGTCCGGTCGTGTTCGCGCCTGCGATGCACACCGAGATGTGGGAGCACCCCGCCACCCGGGCCAACGTCGAGACCCTGCGCTCGCGCGGAGCCGTCGTGCTCGACCCGGCCGAGGGGCGCCTGACCGGCTCCGACAGCGGGCGCGGACGCCTGCCCGATCCCGTCGAGCTCTACGAGTCCGCACGCCTGGCCCTGCGCCGCAGCGGTGGCGCCGACGACCTGGCCGGACGCCGGATCGTCATCTCCGCCGGCGGCACCCGTGAGGCCATCGACCCGGTCCGGTTCATCGGCAACCACTCCTCCGGCAAGCAGGGGTACGCGCTCGCCCGCACCGCCGCCGCCCGGGGCGCTGATGTGACCCTCATCGCGGCCAACGTCTCCCTGCCCGATCCCGCCGGGGTCGATGTCATCCCTGTCACGTCCGCGGCCGAGCTCGCCGAGACCGTGCAGGAGCGCCGTGTGGGCGCCGACGCGGTGGTCATGGCCGCCGCCGTCGCCGATTTCCGGCCCAGCAGCAGCGTGGGTTCCAAGATCAAGAAGTCCGGTGGCGAACCCGACCCGATCGAACTCACCGAGAACCCCGACATCCTCGCGGACCTGGTGCGCACACGAGCCGAACGTGCTCCGGGCCAGACCATCGTGGGCTTCGCCGCCGAGACCGACGACGTGGTCTCCAACGGCCGCACCAAACTGGAACGCAAGGGCTGCGACCTGCTCGTCGTCAACCAGGTCGGCCGGGGGCGTGCGTTCGGCACGGACGACAACCAGGCCGTGATCCTCGGCATCGACGGATCGGCGACCGAGGTTCCGCGTGGACCGAAGGAAGACCTCGCCGACCAGGTATGGGACCTCGTGTCCGGGCGTTTCCACGGATAGACCCCGCCAGAGGACTGGATTTCGTACCGCTCGGTACGCCACACTTCACAAGGGCGTCCGTGACCTGCCCGCCGGGGTGGGCCGCGGGGTTCGCCCACCAGCGGTCCCTATACAGTGGACCGACGACAACCAACAGCGACGGTCGGTATTTCCCGCTCAGGCGGGATCCCCGGATACCGTTCGGCGCATCGTCCATGTCAGCCAGCAGCCGCTGCAAGGAGCCACGTAACGTGTCCCGCCGCCTTTTCACCTCCGAGTCGGTCACCGAGGGCCATCCCGACAAGATGGCCGACCAGATCAGTGACGCGATCCTCGACGAGATGCTCGCGACCGACCCCGCCAGCCGGGTCGCTGTCGAGACGCTGATCACCACCGGTCAGGTCCACATCGCGGGTGAGGTCACCACGCAGACCTACGTCGACATCCCCGCCATCGTGCGCGAGAAGATCCTCCAGATCGGCTACGACTCCTCCGCCAAGGGCTTCGACGGTGACTCCTGCGGGGTCAACGTCTCGATCGACGCTCAGTCCGTCGACATCGCCCAGGGCGTCGACACCGCCTACGAGGCCCGCGTCGAGCGCGAAGAGGACAAGCTCGACCGCCAGGGCGCCGGCGACCAGGGCCTGATGTTCGGTTACGCCAACCGGGAGACCCCGGAGTTGATGCCGCTGCCGATCAAGCTCGCGCACTCGCTGTCCGAGCGCCTGTCCGAGGTCCGTCGCAACGGCACCGTTCCGTACCTCCGTCCCGACGGCAAGACCCAGGTCACCGTCGAGTACGAGGGCAACACCCCGGTCCGCCTCGACACCGTCGTCGTCTCCAGCCAGCACGCCGCGGACATCAACCTCGACGAGATGCTCGCGCCCGACCTGCGCGAGCACGTCATCCAGCCGGTCGTGTCCGCCTTCGGGCTGGAGGCCGACGACTACCGTCTCCTGGTCAACCCGACCGGCCGCTTCGAGATCGGCGGCCCGATGGGGGACGCCGGCCTGACCGGCCGCAAGATCATCGTCGACACCTACGGCGGTTACGCCCGCCACGGCGGTGGCGCCTTCTCGGGCAAGGACCCGTCGAAGGTCGACCGTTCGGCCGCCTACGCCACGCGTTGGGTCGCCAAGAACATCGTCGCCGCCGAGCTCGCCGACCGCGCCGAGGTCCAGGTCGCCTACGCCATCGGCAAGGCGCACCCGGTCGGTGTGTTCATCGAGACGTTCGGCACGGAGAAGGTCGCCCCGGAGCTGATCGAGAAGGCCGTCAAGGAGGTCTTCGACCTGCGTCCGGCCGCCATCGTGCGCGACCTCGACCTGCTGCGCCCGATCTACTCCAAGACCGCTGCGTACGGCCACTTCGGCCGTGAGCTTCCCGAGTTCACCTGGGAGCGCACGGACCGCGCCGAGGCGCTGCGTTCCTTCGTGGGCGCCTAGCACCACGGCTTCACCGCCGGCGGGGCGGACGGCTCGAGCGGAGCCGTCCGCCCCGTTCGTGTGCGCAGCGGGCGTTCTGGGGCGAGGTCCGCACGGCACCACGGAATGACAGCTACCACGTGTTATGAGGTATGCACGTATTGTCATACTGCTGCGCGGAGGTTGTTCCATGGCGGTGCCGAGGCTCATGACCGCGATCGGCCTGGTGGCCGTGATGACCCTGGCCGGGCCGGCCGCGTCGGCCCGGGCGCAGGAGGAGCCCGGCGGCCACGGCCCGCTGCGGGTCGCCCTGCAGGCCGACACCGGGGAGGAGCGCCTCAACCCGGGTGACCGTGTCGAGTACACGATCCGCGTGCACAACACCGGCGAGGACGACCTGGACGCCGCCCGGGTCGTGCACTTCCTGCCCGAGACGATGTCGCACGTGGCCGGGAGCGGGAACGTTGACCCGGACGGCGCGCAGGTCCACTGGGACCGACCCCTGGAAGCGGGGGAGCGGTCGATCCTGCTGTCCACGGCCCAGGTGGAGAGCGTGCCCGAGGACGGATCGCACTCCGCCGCCACCGTGTGCGTGCGCCCGGAGGACGGCGCCGCCGGCGCGTGCACCGCCGTCGACCACCGCATCCACGGGGCGGTGCCCTGGACCGTCGTGACCGCCGCGGGCCTGCTCCTGCTCGCGGTGATCGTCGGTGCTGTGGGGTTGCTGCGCTACCGGGACTCGCGCAGACCCAGGCCCGAGCCGCCCACACCCAGCAACCACACCCCGGGCTCGGTGCCCAACGTGCGCACGTTCCCCGGGGCCGCCAAGGTCTACCACCTGGACGTCCACCGCTGAGAGGTCGCGCGGTACACACCTGAACGGCGTCGGGGCCGGAGCGGAAACCTTCCGCTCCGGCCCCGATGTGTGGGTCAGGTCAGGCCGGGTCGTCGTCCTTGCGTCGCCGGCCCAGCACGAGCCCGGCGACACCGCCGAGCAGGGCGATGAGGCCGCCGGCCGCCGGCACGAGCACCTCCGGACCGGTCACCGGGAGCGAGGACGAGTCGCCCTCCCGGGGGCCGTCCTGGTCCTCGGCCCCGTCCGGGCCCGGGCGGGGTGGCTCGGTCACCGGCTCCGAGGGCTCAGGGCTCTCGGGCGGTGTCGGCGTGGGCTCGTCGGGCCGCGGTGACGGTGTCTCCGGGCTCGGGCTCGGGCTCGGCGACTCCGGGGGCGTGGGGCTCGGTGTCGGGTTCGGGGTCGGGCTCTCCGGTGGTGTCGGGCTCGGTGTCGGCCCCGGGAACGGGGTCGGCGGGATCGTCGGTCCGGGTGTCGGCCCTGGTGTGGGGCTGGGCGACGGACTGGGGGTCTCCGGCGGTGTGGGTGTCGGGACGTCCGGCGGGGTCGGGGTCGGCGACGGGGTGGGCTCCGCATCACACGTGGTCAGCTGCGCACTGAACTGGAAGTCGTGCAGCTCGATCGCCCGCTGCTCCTGCCTGGCCGGCGAACCCTGTGAGGGCCCGCCCAGGTCCTGCACGAACTCCCGGGAGATGACGTTGCCCTCGATGTTGCCGTTCGAGTAGTGGTTCACCCGTGCGTCCGGCGCGTAGATCGTGCCCTCGATCGTGGGAGCGTCGGACGGAACGGTCACGCGCGAGGCGCCGGGGAAGTTGTAGAGCGTGTACAGCGCGGTCTGCCCGCTCGCACCGGCCAGGTTCGGTGCGTTCCACTCGAAGTCGCCCCCGGTGTCGGAGGTGTCGACGTTGAAGAGCAGCGGTGCCGATTCCGAGGGCGCGTCGTCGAACGTCAGGTTCGTGATGTTGTTCAGGCTCGCGCTCGGGATGTCGATGACGTTCTGCTCGCCGGGGACCAGCTGGACGTGCACGGAACTCCCGGGCGGGATGTTCGCCGGGTCCACCGGGCTCCCGTCGTCGTAGGTCATCGTGGCGTTGGTGGAGCAACGCGCGAAGCCCTCCGAGTACGACCGGAACTGGGTGAAGGCCTCCTCGAAGTCGATCAGGCCCGGTCGCGGCCCGGCCGACGCCGCGGGCTGCTGGGTGTTGAGCTCGACCCGGGGGGTGCTGTTGCTCTCCTGGCCCTCCGGGGTGATGCGCAGGTTGGTCGCCGCGTTGTTCATGTCGCGGTCGTGGATCGTGGCCCCGGAGGTGTCGCCGACCTTGACGTAGCCGTTCTGGAGCACCTGGAGGACCCCGTTGGCGTCACTGGCGTCGAAATCGATACGGCCGTCGACCAGGAGCCCCGTGGGTCGTGCGTCGTCGCCGTCGACGAAGTCCCCGGTGTCGTCGATCGCCACCCGGTAGTTGGAACCGAACGAGAGGTCCCCGCCCACGGCGATGGGCCCCTCGGACTCGGTGTTGTGGAGATAGGTGTTGCCCTCGGAGAAGGCCAGGAACCCCTGGGCGGGAGCCACCGGGTTGACGGTCTCGGCCGCCACGGCCTCGCCCGATCCCCAGCCCCAGAAGAGCGGCGCGGCCACGACGGCGCCGGCCGAGAGCGCCGCCGTCGCGGCCAGGCAACGCCGCCCGGCCACTGGGCGTGACGCCCTGTTCCGTCTCGATTGCTCTGTGTAATCAACCATGCGCGTATTGTGACAGCGGCAGGGGTTTCGGGTGGGGCAGACACGTCCGACACCCCCGCAGAAGTCGGGCAACAGCACCGACCGCCCCCGATACGACGACGGGCCGCACCTCCGGAAGGAAGGTACGGCCCGTGCGGTGTCCGGTGAGGTGTCAGCTCATCTCGTCCAACGCCTTCTGCGCCTCGGCCAGCCACGAACGGCGTGCCTCGAGGGCCTCCCCGTGCTCCTTGACCTTGCGCTCGTCGCCCTTGGCCCGCGCCTTGTCCAGCTTGGCCTCCAGGTCGGCGATGGCCGAGGACAGCTGGTCCACCGTGCCCTGCGCGCGGGCGCGCGCCTCGGGGCTGGTGCGCTCCCACTCGGCCTGCTCGTCCTGGCGCACGCCGTCCTCGATCCGCCGGAATGCGCCCTCGAGCTGGTCGCGCATGTCCCGGGGGAGCTGGCCGGCCTCCTCCCAGGCCTCCTGGAACTCGCGCAGGCGCGTACGCGCCCGGCGCGGGTCCTCGATCTGCGCGATCTCCGCCTTGGCCTGCTCCAGGATCTTCTCCTTGGCCTCGGCGTTGACCCGCAGCTCCGCGTCGCGCTCGGCGAAGACCGCGTTGCGGGCGTCGAAGAAGGTGTCCTGCGCGGTCTTGAACCGGGCCCACAGCTTGTCCTCGCTGGCACGGTCGGCACGGCCGCTGGCCTTCCACCGCTGCATGAGGTCGCGGTAGGCGCGCGCCGTCGGGCCCCAGTCCGTGGAGTTGCTCATCGACTCGGCCTCCACGACCAGCGCCTCCTTGGCCACACGCACCTCGTCGCGCTGCTGGTCCAGGTTGGCGAAGTAGGCCTTGCGGCGCTTGGAGAAGGAGTTGCGCGCCGCCGACATCCGCTTCCACAGGGCCTGCTCGGTCGGGCGGTCGGCGCGCGGGGCCTTCTTCCACTCCTCGATGAGCTGCGACATGCGCTCACCGCCGGACTTCCAGTGCGTGGTCTCGGCCGCGACCCGCTCGGCCTCGGCGACGATGCGCTCCTTGATGTCGCGCGCCTTGCCGCGGGCCTGCTCCTGCGCCTGCTTCTGCTCGACCTTGCGCTCCTCCGCACGCCCGGCGAGGGTGTCCAGCCGCCGGGACAGCGAGTCCAGGTCACCGACGGCGTTGGCCTCGTTCACCGAGGCCCGCAGCTTGTCGATGCTGGCCATGGCGGCCGAGGCCGAAAGGTCGGTGCTGCGCAGCCGCTTCTCCAGCAGCTCCACCTGGGTCACGAGGGAGTCGTACTTCTTCCGGTAGAAGGCCAGGGCCTCCTCCGGCGCGCCCGCCTGCCACGATCCGACGACCCGTTCGCCTTCACTCGTGCGCACGTAGACCGTGCCGTCGTCGTCTACGCGGCCCCAAGGGTCCGTGGTCACCGTGTCCTCCTGCTGTCATGGGCCCGCGTGCGGGCTCGGGTCGTCGCGGCGTATGGCCCGATTCGTACGGGGAGCCGTTGTGCCCTGCACGATATCCCCAGGATCCCCCGGGCTACGACGCGCCGTGTTCGCGAACAGGGACAGATAACGCTGCGGTCTGCGCCCTGCGCCTCGTGCACCGGCGGGCCCTGCGCAACGGATCCGCGGATGCGCAGGTCGGGGCCGCGGGGCACACGGAGACGCTGACCAATATGGCATCACCGCGCGCTCTGGCAAAGAGGGCCCCCGCGCGCGGTGATCGAATGGTGATGTGCGCACGAGCGTTCCCGGGCCCGGGCAGGGGCCGGACCGGTCCTGGCGCGGCGGCGTGCTCGGTAGGCTCGGAACACGGAGGGCACAGGGCCGGCCCCGTCCGCGCCCGTCCCTCACACACCCGACACCGACCGAGGACAGGACGTCATCCCCGTGCTCATCGCCGCTCTCCCCTCCGGGCCCCTCGCCGCGAACTGCTACGTGCTCGCCCCGGCCGAGGGCGGTGAGTGCGTCGTCGTCGATCCCGGCCAGGAGGCCGCCCCGCAGGTCGACAAGGCCCTCGCCGAGCACCGCCTCACCCCGGTCGCGGTGCTGCTCACCCACGGCCACTTCGACCACGTCTGGTCGGCGGCCGAGATCGCCGACGAGCGCGGCCTTCCCGTGTACCTGCACCCCGAGGACCGCGGCCTGCTCACCGAGCCCGCCGCCGGCGTGGACCCGGGCTTCGCCGCCCAGCTCTCCGCGCTCCTGGGCCCCGGCCCGTTCTCCGAACCGGCCGACCTGCGCGAGGTCGCCGACGGCAGCGTCCTCGAACTCGCCGGCCTGCGCCTGGAGGTCCAGCACACCCCCGGGCACACCCCGGGTTCGGTCGTCTACACCGTCACCACCGAGGACGGGGTGCCCGTGATGTTCGCCGGCGACCTCGTCTTCGCCGGTTCCATCGGCCGCACCGACTTCCCCGGCGGTGACACCGCGGCGATGGACCGCAGCCTCGCCGACGCCGTGCTCGCCCGCCCCGACACCACCCGGATCCTGCCCGGCCACGGGCCGGGCACGACCGTCGAGCGCGAGCGCGCCACCAACCCGTACCTGCGACAGGCCTCGGCCTGACCCCGGTCACGCCGGCCCGCGCGCCCGCCCCGGACCTGCCGAGCGAGGCGGTGCGGGGTGGCGGTTGGCGGTAAGATCCCAGGTGTTCAAGGGGCATTCCAAACGCCGGTCCCCCTCAGGGTTCCCCGGCGCATTCGCACAGCCGTGTAGTTAGTGGACTTGGTAACTCATGCATCGTTACAGGACTCATTCGTGTGGTCAGCTCCGCAAGGAGCACGTCGGGCAGCAGGTGCGCCTCTCGGGCTGGGTGCACAACCGCCGCGATCTCGGTGGTCTGCTCTTCGTGGACCTGCGCGACCACTACGGGGTCACGCAGATCACGGCGCGCCCCGAGTCCCCGGTGTTCGAGGAGCTCAGCCGGGTCCCCAAGGAGTCGGTCGTCCAGGTCACCGGTGAGGTCTCGGCCCGCGACGCCGAGAACGTCAACCCGAACCTGCCCACCGGCGAGATCGAGATCCAGGCCGCCGAGCTCGAGCTGCTCGGCAGCACCGAGGAACTGCCCCTGACGGTCTTCCCGGAGGACAACACCTCCGAGGAGCGCCGCCTCACCTACCGCTTCCTCGACCTGCGCCGCGAGCGCATGCACCGCAACGTCATGCTGCGCTCGCAGGTGGTCGCCTCGATCCGCCGCCGGATGACGGAGCTGGGCTTCAACGAGTTCCAGACCCCCATCCTCACCAGCTCCAGCCCCGAGGGCGCCCGCGACTTCCTGGTCCCCTCGCGCCTGCACCCGGGCCGCTTCTTCGCGCTGCCGCAGGCCCCGCAGCAGTTCAAGCAGATGCTGATGGTGGCCGGCTTCGACCGCTACTTCCAGATCGCGCCCTGCTTCCGCGACGAGGACAGCCGCGCCGACCGTTCGCCGGGCGAGTTCTACCAGCTCGACGTCGAGATGAGCTTCGTCGAGCAGGACGACGTCTTCGAGATCATCGAGGACGTCATGACCGACACCTTCCGCGAGTTCTCGCAGGAGGGCTGGGAGATCACCTCCCCGTTCCCGCGCATCGCCTACCGCGACGCCATGGAGTGGTACGGCACCGACAAGCCCGACCTGCGCGTGCCGATGAAGATGGTCGACGTCACCGAGCTGTTCGACCGCACCGACTTCCGCGCCTTCGCCGGCAAGAAGGTCCGCGCACTTGCCGTGCCCGGTGTTCAGGACCAGCCCCGCAAGTTCTTCGACGGCATCGGCGACTACGCCGTCGAGCAGGGCGCCAAGGGTCTGGCCTGGCTCAAGGTCGGCGAGGACGGCGAGCTGACCGGCCCGATCGCCAAGTTCGTCGGCGAGATCAGCGACGACCTGCTCGCCGTGCTGGGCGCGGGCCCCGGCCACGGCCTGTTCTTCTGCGCGAGCGAGAAGGACGAGGAGATCAACCGCATCATGGCGCCGGTGCGCGTCGAGGCGGGCAAGCGTGCGGGCCACTTCGAGGAGAAGGCCTACCGGTTCTGCTGGATCGTCGACTTCCCGATGTTCGAGCGCACCGACGACGGCCACATCGAGTTCAGCCACAACCCGTTCTCCATGCCCCAGGGCGGGATGGACGCGCTCCTGAACAAGGACCCGCTGGAGAT
Organism: Nocardiopsis coralli; assembly: GCF_014892575.1. Classification (GTDB taxonomy): domain Bacteria; phylum Actinomycetota; class Actinomycetes; order Streptosporangiales; family Streptosporangiaceae; genus Nocardiopsis; species Nocardiopsis coralli. The sequence goes on from NZ_JADBGI010000007.1 coordinate 274,482, forward strand.
CCTGGCCTGGCAGTACGACATCGTCTGCAACGGTGTGGAGCTGTCCTCGGGCGCCATCCGTAACCACTCGCCCGAGATCATGTACAAGGCGTTCGACATCGCCGGCTACGACAAGGACGCGGTCGAGGCGGAGTTCGGCGGCATGCTCAAGGCCCTGAAGTTCGGTGCCCCGCCGCACGGCGGTATCGCACCCGGCATCGACCGCATCGTGATGCTCCTGGCCGACGAGCCCAACATCCGTGAGACCATCGCGTTCCCGCTCAACCAGAACGCGCAGGACCTCATGATGGGTGCACCCTCGGACGTGTCGGAGCAGCAGCTGCGCGACGTGCACATCCGTTCGGTGCTGCCCCCCGAGACCAAGAAGTAGCCGGGGAACCACGGACGACGACGAAGAGGGGCGGTGCGCACGCGCACCGCCCCTGCGTGTCCGGGCGGGGTCAGCGTTTGGCGGCCCCGCACTGCTGGCAGCAGATGTCCTCGTCGTCGGGGTTGCTGTGCTCGCACAGGCGGCAGGTCCAGTTCCGGAGCGTGCTGTCGTGCCACGGGCGCGGAAGAGCGGGCACGTGTGGCCGGCGCATGGGGATCCTCGGGGGTAGGAAAAGTGTTTCTCTTGCGCTTCCCTCCGGGGAAGAACTTGAACCTCCTCCAAACGGCCACAAAGCTCTGCCGGTAATAAACCGGACATCTTTGTGTCCGGGAAAACGGCCGAAACCGGCCGCGACCCCTTGTTGCGGATGCGACGGGGGTCCTTCATCCCCTAGCGTTGAGCTCGAATCACCCTTTCGTGCCGCGATGCGCCGGTGTGTCACCGAAGAACACCGGGCACGGGTGGACACAGTTTCTTTTTGTGGGGCGGGGCGGGTCCGAACGCGGCCCGCCGCATCACGCGGGTGTAACGATCCCAGTTCCGCCTTCGGCCGGCTTCCCGCCGTTCGCCGGTGTCCCCGGCGGCCCGGGGGCCGACGCCGGTACGGGGCCGCCCCGTACCGAGGTCACACGGCCGCCCCGCGCCCCGCCGTGCTTCCGGCCGGCCCCGAGACGCCCCGGGGCGGCCTTTGCCTCGGACACTAGAATGAACCGATCGGAACGTTCCCAACGGGTGGCCGCGTCAGACGCGGGTGTGACGTCCGAGACGACATGAGGATGAGTCATACGTGAACCGAATGCGCGCCTCAGGCGATGACTCCGAAACCGTGCTCGCGGGAGCGTTCGAACACGCTCCCGAACCGATGGTGCTCTCCCGCACCGACGGGACCGTCGTGCGCGCCAACGGGGCCTTCGCCGACCTCTTCGGGGACCCGGCTGCGCTGCACGGGCGTGTGTGGCACGAACTCCTCGAGGGCGACGACGCCCAACGCGGTGCGGCCCTGCACGCCGAGGCGCTGAACGGCCACTGGGGACGCCGGGTGCGCCTGAGCCTGGCCCCCGCAGGGCGCTCCGCCCGCATGGCCGAGGTCGAGCTGCGCCCGGTGCCCGAACAGGACCGCCTCGTCGTCCTCACCCACCTGCTCTCCCCGGAGGAGACCGACCTGCGCGTGGTCGGCGAGCTGCGCACCGACAACTCCGACTCCGTGCTGTGGAGCCTGGACCTGAGTACCGGTTACCTGCGTGAACTCTTCGGTCCCACCCCGCTCGGCGCCCTTCTGGCCGGCAACGAACCCGAGCTCGAGCGCATCCTCGAACGTGTCCACCCCGACGACGTCGCCCGCGTGCGCGACGCCATCGCCGGCGCCTTCGAGGGCCGCAACTACGAACAGCGCTTCCGGGTCTTCGACCGCCTCGGGGACGAACGCTCCCTGCACGTGCGGGCCCGTTTCGTGGCCGGCGAGCCCGACCGGCTCGTGGGCATCGTCGACGACGTCACCGAGCACGTGCAGCTCGTGCGCCGCTTGGCCGACCGCCGCCGCACCGAGGCCGAGCACGGGCGCCTGGTGACCGAGCTGTCCTCCAAACTGGTCTCCGCGACCACCGTCGACGAAGTCATGGACCTGCTCAGCGAGGAGTTCCTGCCGATCTTCGGCGGGTACCACGCCGTCGCCCTGTACGTGGAGAACGGCCTGCTGCGCACCTCGCCCAGCGCCCGCGAGCGCGGGAACACCGAGAACATAGACGGCCGCCGGGCCGACGACACCGACTACCCGATGGGTGCGGTCATCCAGGACCGCCAGCCGCGTTTCTTCGAGAGCCGCGCCGAGGTCGTCAGCCGCTTCCCGTCCGCCGTCGAGCTGCTGCGCAGCACCGCGGGCAAGGCCCAGGCCTGGGCGACCGTGCCGATCTTCGGCGACAGCAGGATCGCGCTCGGCGTGTGGCAGATGGTCTGGGACCGCCCCCACCACGCCAGCCGCGACGAGCGCGCCCTCATGCTCACCTTCGCCGGGCTGGCCGGGCAGGCCCTGCAGCGCATCAAGGCCCAGCAGGCCGAGCTCGAACTCGCCGACGCGGTGCAGCGGCGCATGCTGCCCCGCCAGGTGGCGAGCTTCCCCGACATGGACATCGCCACCAAGTACCTGCCCTCGCGCGCGGACTGGCGCATCTGCGGTGACTTCTACGACGTCATCGAACTGCCCGAGAACAAGGTCGGCCTGCTCGTGGGCGACGTGCAGGGCCACGGTGTGGAGGCCGCGGCCGCGATGGGCCAGATCCGTGTGGCCTTCCGCGCCTACGCCACGAACCAGTCCGACCCCGGTGTGGTGCTCGGCGAGACCAACCGCCTGCTCACCGACACCGGGGAAATCGTCTTCGCCACCTGCGGATACCTCGTGGTCGACCGGGAGACCGGCGTCATGCAGGCCGCCTGGGCGGGCCAGCCCCCCATGGTCCTGGCCGCCGGCGGGGGTTACCGCGTCTGGGAACCGGAGACGGGGCCGCCCCTGGGCGTGATGCCCGACACCGAGTACACCGTCACCACCAGCGTGCTCGCCCCCGACACCACCCTTCTGCTGTGCTCCGACGGCCTCGTCGAGAGCTCCGACGTCACCATGCAGGACGGACTCGCCGCGGTCGGGCAGGCGCTCTCGGAGCACGCGGCCAACCCCAAGGAGGCCGCGCACGTGCTCGCCGACATGGCACCCGCCGGCCGCGGCGACGACATCGCGCTCCTGATCACCCGCATGACCCGGTCGGTGCCCAGCGACCCGGAGACCTTCTCCACGGCCGTCCCCGCGACCTGACGCGCCGGGCGCACGCCTCGCCTACGCTGGAGGGGTGTCCGAAACACTGTTCGACGACGCCGGGGCCGAGGCCGCCAAGGTCCAGGAACCCCTGGCCGTCCGCATGCGACCGCGCGACCTCGACGAGGTCGCGGGCCAACGCCACCTGCTGGGCGAGGGCAGCCCCCTGCGCCGCCTGGTCGAGGACGACGCACCCATGTCGGTGTTCCTGTGGGGGCCGCCCGGGACCGGCAAGACCACCCTGGCCAGTGTCGTCAGCCGGGTCACACAGCGCCGCTTCGTCGAGCTGTCCGCCGTCAACGCCGGCGTCAAGGACGTCCGCACGGTCGTGGACGAGGCCCGGCGGCGCCTGGGCATGCACGGCACCCGCACCCTGCTCTTCGTCGACGAGGTGCACCGCTTCAACAAGACCCAGCAGGACGCCCTCCTGCCGGCGGTCGAGAACCGCTGGGTGAGCTTCATCGGAGCCACGACCGAGAACCCGTTCTTCTCCGTGGTCAGCCCGCTGCTGTCGCGTTCGCTGCTGCTGACCCTGGAGTCCCTCGAGGACGACGACGTGCGCCTGCTCCTGCAGCGCGCCCTGGCCGACGAACGCGGTCTCGACGGCGGATACGAGCTCACCGAGGACGCCACCGAACACGTGGTGCGCCTGGCCGGGGGAGACGGCCGCCGGTCCCTGACCTACCTCGAGGCGGCCGCGCTCGTGGCCGGCCCCGCACAGGACGGTCCCCGCACCATCACCGCCGAGGACGTCGAGCGCGCCGTGGACCGCCACGCCGTGCGCTACGACCGCTCCGGCGACCAGCACTACGACGTCATCAGCGCCTTCATCAAGAGCATGCGGGGCAGCGACCCCGACGCCGCACTGCACTACCTGGCGCGCATGATCGAGGCGGGGGAGGACCCGCGCTTCATCGCCCGCCGGCTCGTCGTGCACGCCAGCGAGGACGTCGGCATGGCCGACCCCACCGCCCTGCAGACCGCGGTGGCCGCGGCCCAGTCCGTGGAACTCATCGGTCTGCCCGAGGCACGCATCAACCTCGCCCAAGCCGTGATCCACATCAGCCTGGCGCCCAAGTCCAACGCCGTGATCACCGCGATCGACGAGGCCATGGCGGATGTGCGCGCGGGCCGCGCCGGGGCAGTGCCCGCACACCTGCGCGACGGCCACTACAAGGGCGCCGCCGACCTCGGCCACGGCAAGGGGTACCGCTACGCCCACGACTACCCGGGCGGGGTCGCCCCCCAGCAGCACGCACCCGAGGGTCTTACCGAACGCGAGTACTACCGGCCCACCGGACACGGCACCGAACGCCGGTTCTCCGAGGTGCTGTCCCGCATCAAGGGTGTGCTGCGCGGCGGCTGAGAGCGCCCCCGGCGCCGGGGTGTGCACCGCGCACACCCCGGGACGGGACGGTCAGTCGGTGAAGACCTCGGTGATCTGCACGATCTCGCGGGGGCCGTCGCCCTCCATCGATTCTTCGTCGAAGGTGACCTCGAGGATCATCACCGGGCCCCAGGACAGGTAGTCGACGAACTCCTCCGCGGTGATCTCGAGGGTGCCGCGGAAGTCGTCGTCGATGTGGACGTCGTCGGGCGCGGTGCAGAACTTCGCGCACAGCACCTCGGCGTCGGGGTCGATCTCGGCCTCGCCCGGTTCGCCGGCCTCGTCCCACTCCGACGCCCAGTACTCGTGCGTCGGCGCGCCCTGGTCGCGGATCGGGGTGTCGTCGCGGTCGACCGGTGTGTAGACGTAGGGGCCCTCCTCCGGGTCCTCCTGCTCGGAGGGGTCGAGCCGGACCACGATCGTGGTCTCCTCCTCTTCCTCCTCCTGGGCCTCCTGCGCCGCGTCCGCGGCCGCCTCGGCCGAGGGCTCGTCGTCTGCGGGCGAGGGCAGGATCCGCCCCACACCCCACACGCCGGTTCCGATCAGGGCCAGGGCCAGCACGGCCGTCCCCGCGGCGAACAGGAGACGTGTGGGGCGCTTGCCGGCCATGTGGCCCTCCAGGCGCACCACCTCCGGGATCCGGGCCGGGGGTTCGATGGCGTGCCACTCGCGCTCCAGGATCCGGGAGATCTCCTCGCGGCCGGGCTGCTGGGCGTCGGCGTTGTGCTCGGCCTGCCAGACCGCGATCACCGCGCCCACGACCTCGCGCAGGCTCGGCCGCCGGTCGGGGTCGGGGTCCAGCGCGCGCCCCACCATCGGACGCAGTCCCGGGGCCAGGTCCGCGAGGTCGAAGGAACCGTCGGCGGCGCGCTCGGCGATCTCGTCCGCCTCGCCCGTGCCGAACGGCAGCCGTCCCGTTCCGGCGAAGGCGACCACCGCGCCCCAGGCGAAGACGTCGGCGGCGGGGGAGGGGGCGCCGCCCCGGTAGCGCTCCGGGCTGAGCCAGGTGGCGCCGTGTCCGCGCATCCGCGAGGCGGAGGGCGCCACCGCGCAGTCCATGATGTGCGGGCCGTCCGGGCCCAGCATGACCTCGCTGGGGCGCAGCGCCCCGTGCGAGACCGAACGTGCGTGCAGGACGCTCAGGCCCTCGGCCAGCCCGACGGCCAGGGCGATGAGTTTGCCGCTGCCCAGCCCTCCGCGTTTGGTGACGTAGTGGGACAGGCGTTCCCCGGCCGTGTAGGGCATGGCCAGCCACGGCGGGTTCGCGTCGGTGTCGTGCACCAGGGGTGTGACCACACGGGCGGAGTCGATCCCGGCCAACGAACGCAGCCTGCGGGTCAGGGCCGGGTAGGTGGAGGGGTCCTCCAACTCGGGGGAGGTGAGGGTCTTGACCGCGACCAGGCGCTCGCCGACGTTCGGGGAGGACACGTCGACCGCCGCGTAGACGGTGCCCGTGCCGCCCTGACCCAACCGGCCCAGGACCAGGTACGGGCCGATTCTCGACGGGTCGTCCGGATACAGCGGGGCCAGGCCCGGAGGGACCAGTACGGAGATCTCACGGGGAGAACGAGGGCTCATGGGGATCCTGTCGGTGCTTCAGGGGCGGCCGTCAGTGGGGGGAGTGTCCGGACATCGTAGTGAAGTCCGGACGGAGTGGGGACTCCACCCGATGTGTCGATTGTCCTGCCCGAGTCGGCGGCCGTCGATCCCTCGAGGCCGGAACGGAACCCGAACGTGAGGTGGTTCCGGACAACCGTTGCGGACGTTCCCGGTGGCGTGCCGACACTGCTCCCCGGCGGCGGACGCGATAGGGTCGGCCGAAAATCGGCCCGGCCCGCAACCCTTGGCGGGCGGCCGAGGGCGTGGGAGGCCCGGACGGGCGCGACCGGACGCCACCCCCAGGGCCCACCCTCCACTTCAACCCTCAACCTGCCTACGGAGTCACCATGCTGACCGGAGGAGAGGTCGCCGCGCTCGTCGCCGCGGTGGTCTGGGCGGTGTTGGCCACCTTCCTGTGCGTGGCCCTCGTCAAACTCATCAAGCTCATCAACGCGGCGACCCGTGTCGTCTCCGACATGGGCGACCGCACACCGCCGCTCCTGGAGGACATGTCCTCCACCGTCGAGCGCGCCAACACCTCGCTGGAGCGGGTGGAGGAGATCACCGCGAACATGCAGTCCTCCTCGGAGGACGTCTCCACCATGACCGCGCTGACCCGCTCGGTCTTCACCGGGCCGCTGGTCAAGATCGCCTCGTTCAGTTACGCGGTCCGCCGGGTGATGGGCCAGCGCCGCACCCTCGCCCTGGTGCGTACGCGCAAGCGCAAGGAGGAGAGCCGGTGATGCGCCGCCTGTTCTACCTCGCCGCCGGTGCCGCCGTGGGCGGTTACGTCGTCCACCGCGTGGAGCGCGCCCGGCGTGCGCTCACCCCCGGCGGGATCGCCCAGCGGGTGGAGGGCCAGGTGACCGAGTACAAAGGTGCGCTCCGCGAGCTCAACGAGGACCTGGCCGGCGCCGTGCGCGACCAGGAGGAGGAGCTCCTGCGCAGGTACGCGCCCCGTGAGCGCGGCCGCAGCCTCACCGGGGGCGACGGCGCGAACTGACCCGGCCGCGGCGCCGTTGTGTCGCGGATGTGCGATTTTGCCCGCGGCTCCCGTTTTGTAGGGTCGGACCTGCTCTTTCGAGCACTGTCCACATACACACACGGAAGGCCCGGGCGATGCAGCCGCACGACCCCTACAACAACCCGGACCACGGCGGGCAGCACCCGTCGGGTCCGTATCCCCCTCAGGGGGGTGCCCACCCCTCGGGCGGATACGCCCAGCCCTCGGGTTACGGCCAGTCCGGCGGTTACCCGCCGCCATACGGTCAGCCCGGGGGCATGCCCCCCGGCCCGCCGCCCGCGGGCCCCGCGGCCACCGACCCCGCGAGCGCCAAGATGCCCGGCACCGTCATCACGGTGCGGGTGTTCATGTTCCTCGGCGGGATCCCCGGTCTACTGCTGGGCGGGATCCTCCTCGTCGCGGGCTTCTTCTTCTCCGACCACCCTGACGTCCTGGCCGCCACTGAGGACTCCCTGCTCATCCCCTCGGGCACCTTGACCCCGGACGACGCTGCCATGCTTTTGCTCGGCGCCGGTCTGATCCCCGCCGTCTACGGTCTGATCTCGACGCTGCTGGCCTCGTTCCTGGGCAAGCGCAACGGCTTCGTCCTGTGGACCACGGTGGTGTTCCAGTCCCTGGCCGCGCTGTGGCTGGTCATCTCGCTCGTGACCTCGCCGGCGGCGTTCGTCCCGCTCGCGTTCACCGTCCTCATCATCGGTCTGATGGTGGGGTCGAAGTCGCGGGCGTTCTACAAGCCGGTGCCCCCGGGGCCCGT
>NZ_JADBGI010000070.1 GCF_014892575.1 Nocardiopsis coralli
CCAACGGTCGAGGCGTGTGCGTGGTGGCTCGCTCCTGCGGCGGCGCAAAGAACGGCAACGGCACAGGCATGCCCCGGCTCTCCCGGCAGGGCATTGAGTCTCAGGGGTGACACGTGTGCGGGCGGCCTCCGAGCCCTGGCTCTCCCGGCAGGGCATTCAAGTCAGGGGTGACATGCGCGCGGGCGGCCCATCCTGGAGATTCTCCAACTTGGACCAGGTGGCACGCTTCCGGGTGACCCAGAGCCCCACACACCCCCGGCGAAGCATCGAGCCTCAGGGGTGACACGCGTGCGGGTGGGCCCCGGGCCCCGGCGCTCCCGACTGTGAGGATTCAGGTCAGGGGACACAGGTGCGCGCACATCCTCCGGACGGCCCCGGCACTCCCGGCAGGGCATTGTGTGGCTGGGGTGGCACTCGTGCGAGTGGCCCCGGCCCCCGCACACTCCCGGCTGAGCATTCAGACCAGGGGTGACACGCGTGCGGCGACTGGATTAGAGATTC
>NZ_JADBGI010000071.1 GCF_014892575.1 Nocardiopsis coralli
CTCAAAGGGAACAGAACCCTTACCCATTACGGCCACCCGGCCACAGCATAACCCCTATTGCGGACGCCCGCATTCACTCCGGAAATGGTCCTGTGGATAACTCCACGAGCACCTTTTTCTCGGATATCCTGGAGCGGGGGAAGGAGCGCTTGAAAACCCGGACGGCCCTCGGAGGACCTCCAGCCCGGCCACCCGCACACGTGTCACCCCTGACACTCAATGCCCTGCCGGGAGTGCCGGGGCTCGGAGGACACCCGCACACGTGTCACCCCTGACACTCAATGCCCTGCCGGGAGTGCCGGGGCGGCTTGTGCCGTCGCAGGAGCGAGCCACCATGCCCACGCCGCAAGCGTTGGTCGCAATGGGGTCACCACAGGGGGATTGTTGTGCCCACCGTTCTTTTGGCTGCGGGCGGGGGCCTCGGGGGAGCGGGTGGTTCGTCGATGCGGGTCGGGTCAGCCCGGCGAACAGGGCCGGAACGCACACCCCGAG
>NZ_JADBGI010000072.1 GCF_014892575.1 Nocardiopsis coralli
CACGGTGATGTTGATGACCGCCTTGGTCCCCGGCGGCTGTGAGCAGCCACCGCCAGAAGCGGACCCGTCAGCGTCAGCAGAAGAGTCAGCAGCAACGGCAGAGTCCCCCGAGGCGAAGTTCCCACCGCCCGAGGCGAAACCGCCGGGGCCGTCGCCGTCGGTGTCGCCGTCGGGGTCAGCACCCGCGTCAGCACCAGCGGCGGGGCCGCCGGTGGCGTTGCCCTTGCCCTTGCCGGTGCCGTTGGTCCCGGTCGTGGTGTGGGTGTGGCCGTGGTGGCCGTGGGCGAAGCCCATCGCGCTGATGAGCGCGTCGTAGGTGCGCCCGTAGCGCGAGGTCACGGCCTCGCCCGCAGGGATGAGGCCGATGTCGGCACCGTTGGTGCCGGTGCCGCCGGAGGCAGCTTCGGTGCCGTCGGCGCCCGCGCCGTTGGCGTCGGGGGTGTTGGTCTTCTCCGTGGTGCCGTAGGGGGCCGTGAACG
>NZ_JADBGI010000073.1 GCF_014892575.1 Nocardiopsis coralli
GCCCACGGCCACCACGGCCACGGCACCACCAACGGCAACAACTCGGGCCACACCAATGGCAACAGCACTGGCAACGGCTTCGCCGGTGCCACCACCGCTGCTGCTGCCGCTGGCGGCGACGCTGGCACCGACTCCTTCGGCCACGCCGACGGCGCTGGCGCCGGGGCTGGCTCCGGCGGCTCTGGCCCTGGCGGCTCTGCCGATGGCCCCACCGCTGCTGGTGGCGGCTGCTCGCAGCCGCCCGGCACCAAGGCCGTCATCAACATCACCGTGCCCCTGTCGGCACTGCTCGGCTTCGGCTTCGCCTTCAAGGACCAGAACGAGACCGACAACGGCAACGACGCTGGCGCCGAAGGCGCCAACACCACCGGGGCAACCGGGAACACCGGGGCGACCGCCGCCCCCGGCCCCGAGCCGGGCGCCGAACCGGGCCCCGACCCCGGCGGCGGTGTTGGTGGC
>NZ_JADBGI010000074.1 GCF_014892575.1 Nocardiopsis coralli
CGTACCGAAAGGCACGCCCCCGGACAGAGTCTGGATGAAGGCTGACACTGCGGCCATCAGCGCGGACACGGCTGGGTCCGGGCCGGTGCCCGGGGCCGAGTGCGCGTGGTCGGTGGTGTCGTTCGCCATAATCCAACAATACGCCCCGGGGCCAGAAAGCGGTAGTTACCCAAAGGAAATAGAACCCTTACCAATAACGACCACGGGGCCACCAACCACACCCATTTCCGGTCGCCCGAATTCCCCGAAAAACCAGCTTGTGGATAACCCTGCAAGGCCCTTTTCCTGGGGAATTCTGGGGCGGGGGGTCGGGGATCTTGCTACTGGAGCAGGGTTCAGCGCTGAAGTCGGCTCTGGTAGCAAGATCCTCGGCGGGAGGATCCCGCACACGTGCCACCCCTGGGACTCAATGCGCG
>NZ_JADBGI010000075.1 GCF_014892575.1 Nocardiopsis coralli
GAACGAGTACCGGGCCCGTATCGAGGCCGGCCTGGTCGGCGCCAAGCGTGAGAACCCCGCCACCTCGGTAGCCACGTTGAAGCACACCGCCCACCGCCTGGGCACCGCCCTGTGCCCCCAGCGCGGTGAGAAGGACGAGCAGGGCGCGTTCGAGGCGCGCGGGGCGCGCCTCTCGCGCGGGTTCCAGGGCGATTTCCACTTCACCGCCTGGGGCCCGGCCTCCGACGCCGAGCGCCTGGAAGCCGCGTTGGCCTCGTTCACCGCGCCCTTCGACGCCGAGTCCGATGGTGGTGCGGTGCGGGCCAAGAGCACCCGCACCTACGACGCCCTCCTGGCCACGGTGGACTTTGCGCACGGCCACCACGGGTGCGAAAAGGCGCCCGGCCCCAAGGCCT
>NZ_JADBGI010000076.1 GCF_014892575.1 Nocardiopsis coralli
GTCGCTGTCGATCCAGGGGCAGTTCTACGTGCTGTGGCCGCTGCTGCTCACCCTGGCGGTCGTGGCCGCGGCCCGCTCGCGCCTGACCGTGCGCGGGGCGGTGCTCGCCGTCGCCGGGGGCGTCTTCGTCCTGTCGCTGGCCTACTCGGTGTGGGTGACCGCGGTCGACCAGCCGTGGGCCTACTTCGACACGGGGGCGCGCCTGTGGGAGCTGGCCTTCGGCGCTGCGCTCGCCGTGGTGGTCGGGCACATCGTGCTGCCCGTGGGGGTGCGCGTCGTGCTCGGGTGGGCCGGCCTGATCGCGCTCCTGCTGTGCGGGGCGCTGGTGCCGGTCTCGACGATGTTCC
>NZ_JADBGI010000077.1 GCF_014892575.1 Nocardiopsis coralli
CCTGGTTTCGACGTGGGTTGCGAAGCAGTAGCGGGCATACCGAGGACCCGTCACCTCGTTAATCAATGGGAACGCAATAACTGCTAACGACAACCGTTACCAGCTGGCCGCTTAATTGCGCGCCGTCCTCGCACTAGCTTGCCGATAGGCTAGGGCCGCAAGGCCACGCGAGGTCATTCATATCGGATCGCTTCGGCCGGTGTCACGACGGCCGGGGTTAACTCCAAGTGACTCGTCGTCGCGCAGCGTGTTCGTCCGCGTCGCGCCGGTTAAATCAAATGACTGAACTAAGTATGTAGAACGCTCTGTAAAGGACTTGCGGACGCGGGTTCGATTCCCGCCGGC
>NZ_JADBGI010000078.1 GCF_014892575.1 Nocardiopsis coralli
CAGCCACGGCCGCATCCGGGGCTGCGCCCGGGCCCGTGTGCGCGTGGTCAGCGGTGTTGTTATCCATAGTTCAACAATACGCACCAGACCCAGAAATGGATAGTCACCCAAAGGGAACAGAACCCTTACCCATTACGGCCACACGACCACCGTTCACCCCCATTTACGGGCACCCACATTCACTGTAAAAATGGGCCTGTGGATAACTCCACGGGGCCATTTTTATCGGATATCCTGGAGCGGGGGAAGGTACGTCCACAAACCCGCTGGTTAGTTGGAGAATCTCGAGTCGCGGTGCACCTCGGTGCGCGCCCTCGCCACCGACGCCCGGCCGCCGCCGCGGT
>NZ_JADBGI010000079.1 GCF_014892575.1 Nocardiopsis coralli
CCCACGTCCAGAAATATCGCCACTTAAGCGTCTACGAGTGTAGTTGGCATATTGATCATTCGCGAGCTGTTCTGCCTACCAACAGGCGTCCCAGTCGCTAGTCTGATTATTCTCTTCCTTCGTCCTCAGACGGCGAACTCCGGCGTAGCCCACTTAAAGTGAGTCCCTTACCCTACCACATGGGCGATGGAGGGAGGAACCGCTAAGCTACTATTATGCAGCTAAAGCGAAGTTATTGTTAGATTTGCCAGTTATTATTGGCGTTGATGTTTTAACGAGGCCATCTCCTCGACTCGCAACCTAAGCTCGAACTATCCCTGTCGAATCCG
>NZ_JADBGI010000008.1 GCF_014892575.1 Nocardiopsis coralli
GCCGACCTCGGCCTGATCCCTGCGGGTGAGTCGGTGACTTCGCGCTACGCGCGTACCTACGACGCCCTGATCTCCGCGGCCGGGTTCGCACACGGCCACCACGGCCACACCACCAACGGCACCAACGCCAACGCGGGTGGCGCCGCTGGCGACACCACCAACGGCACCGGCACCGGCACCGGCACCGCAGGTGCCGCCGCCGACGCTGGCACCGGCCCCGTCGGCAACGCCGACGGCGCTGTCGACGGTGACGCCGATGGCGCTGGCGGCTCTGCCGCTGCCGCTGTCACTGGTGGCGCCACCGCTGGTGGTGGCTGCTCGCAGCCGCCCGGCACCAAGGCCGTCATCAACATCACCGTGCCGCTGTCGGCGCTGCTCGGCTTCGGCTTCGCCTTCAAGAACCAGAACGAGACCGACACCGGCAACGATGCCGACGGCGTCGCCTACCCCGGCGCCGCTGGGGCCGCGGGCGCCGCCACCGCAGGTGGCGCCAACACCACCGGGGCAACCGGGAACACCGGGGCGACCACCGCCCCCGGCCCCGAGCCGGGCTCGGGCCCCGACCCCGGCGGCGGCACCGGTGACGGCGCCACCAACACCAACACCGGCCCGCCCGGCTCCTCCGGGAACCCCGTTTCTCCCGGTGGCCCCGGCTCGGTGGTCTCTTCCGGGTTGGCGGTGACCGAGGACGGCAACGTGCTCGCCCTGTCGGCGGTGCGCGCCATGTTGCCCACCGCCCAGATCCGCCGGTTGATCTTCGACGACCGCACCGGCCTGCCCCTGGACCTGGGCCGCGCCCACCGCCTGGCGCCCGGTTACCTGCGCACCGCCGCCTTCGCCGGGCACACCACCTGCGCATGGTCGGGTGGGTGCGACGTGCCGGTCTCGCAGTGCGAGGCCGACCACATCACCGAGTTCACCCACGGCGGCGAAACCAAGGCCACCAACCTCCAGCCCCTGTGCTCCACGCACAACCGCGCCAAGTACCGCCGCTCGAACGGCAAGAACCCCACCGGCGGTCCCGAAGGCGCCAACGGCGGCTCGGGTGCCGAAGGCACCGGCACCACCGACACCACCGGCACCGGCTAGACCAGCAGGCCCCTTCCACAGGCCGCCCGCCCCAGGCCCGATCCCCCTGCCGATCCCCCTGCCGAGCCCAGCTCTGGCCGTCAGAGAACCTTCAGGACCGGATCCAGTGGTGCACGCTGGGACGGCGACTGCCGCAACCGGCCCCGCCGAGACCCACGGCCCACCGCCCACCACGCACCGGGCACCAGGCACCACGCACCGGGCACCAGGCACCACGCACCGGGCACCACGCACCGGGCACCAGGCACCACGCACCGGGCACCGGGCACCGCTTCTGGAGAATCTCCATCGAAGGCCCAACACATACCCACCCACGGCGGCGGCCCGCACTCTGGCCCCACTCGACCCGATCGCACGTGAGCCTGCTCCTGGACCGAGCGGCCCTTCCCAGCGGTTGATAGTGCCCAATTGAGCACCGGAAAACGTTGTCAGTGCCTAAATGAGCATTAACAACGCCACAGACCCGGACACCTGCCCCACCGGACCCACCAGCGCCACGCAACCAGGGGCGGACCGCCCAGACCAGGTCCACCCGGGACTCACCCGCACACGTGTCACCCCTGAGACTCAATGCCCCGCCGGGAGTGCGCGAGGCCCGGGCCCATCCACACACGTGCCACCCCCGACACTCAATGCCCTGCCGGGAGTGCCGGGGCCCGGAGGACACCCGCACACCTGCCACCCCGGGACTCAATGCCCTGCCGGGAGTGTGCGGGGCGTGCCGTGCCTGTGCCGTTGCTGTCGCAGGAGCGAGCCACCACCCCCACACCTGGACCGTTGACCGCAATGAAGTACCCCAGGGGGTGAGGTAGTTGCCGTCAGCTCTGCCCACCGTTCTTTTGGCTGCTGCCAGGGGGCCTCGGGGGAGCGGGTGGTTCGTCGATGCGGGTCGGGTCAGCCCGGCGAACAGGGCCGGAACGCACACCCCGAGGCGCCGTGCTCAACCCACCACCCCACCCGCCACCATCACCACTCAGAGAAAGGGCCGGGGGTGGCGCCGACGTGGGTTGCGGGAAGGCCCGGCCGGGCTATGATCCGGCCCCGACGAACCACCACCCCCGAGGCAACACCACAGAACACCCGCCCCACCCCCCAGAACCCCCGACCCCATCCCCACAGCACAACCAGCGTCCTAGCCCACTCCACCCCCGAACCCCCGAACCCCCGAACCCGCAACGCACACCCTCATCAACGATCCAGGCGGTCCTCGTCTTGTCGGCGCCGCCGATACACGAACGCGTCAAGGCAGGAAACGGTCCTGGCCCGGGACAAGTTGTCCGGATCCCGGCACACAACCGGAGCGCGATCGGCTCCTACGGTTCGGGGCGGTGAGGCAGAATGCCGGTGACGACCCCCAACCCCTCAGGGAGACCGGTATGTTCCGGATCGCCATCAGCCGCGTGGATAACCGGCGGATCACCCCCGTCCGGCACGAGACCGCGCTGTCCGTGGACGAAGCGGTCCGTGCCGTGCGCGGGCTCCTGCCGGAGCTCTCGCCCGGGGCGGGGGGCGAGGCCGTCTCCGACGAGGACGTGCAGAGCTCCGTCAACCGGGTCAACGACTTCCGCCAGGACGTCACGGTCGGGGACGGGGAGCGCTACCGCGTGGTCATCGCGCCCATGATGTGAGGGCGCCGATACCCCGCCGTGCGGCCCGCCCCGCGACCCGGGCGGGCCGCCCCCGACGGCCCGCCCTCCGGCGTCAGTCGGAGGAGAACGCCGCGTCGAAGGAGGCCTCGGGCGGGTCGAACATGTTCGCGCGCACGAACCGCACCGCCTCGGCCGCGCCGGTGAGCCGGTCCATCCCCGGGTCCTCCCACTCCACCGAGATCGGGCCCTCGTAGCCGATCGAGTTCAGCACCCGGAAGCACGCCTCCCACGGCACGTCCCCGCGCCCCGTCGACACGAAGTCCCATCCCCGGCGCGGGTCGCCCCACGGCAGGTGAGACCCGAGGCGCGCGTTGCGCCCGCCCCCGGTCCGCATCCGGGCGTCCTTGCAGTCCACGTGGTAGATGCGGTCGCGGAAGTCGTACAGGAACCCGACCGGGTCGACGTCCTGCCACACCATGTGGCTGGGGTCCCAGTTGAGCCCGAAGGAGGGCCGGTGCCCGACCGCCTCCAGCGCGGCCTGGGCGGTCCAGAAGTCGTAGGCGATCTCCGAGGGGTGCACCTCCAGGGCGAACCGCACCCCGACCTCCTCGAACACGTCCAGGATCGGGTTCCACCGGTCGGCGAAGTCCCGGTAGCCCGCCTCGATGACGTCGGCGCCCACCGGCGGGAACATCGCCACGTACTTCCAGTTGGCCGAGCCGGAGAACCCGACGACGGTGTCCACACCCAGCTTCGCGGCGGCGCGCGCGGTCGTGCGCATCTCCTCGGCCGCGCGCTGCCGCACGCCCTCGGGATCGCCGTCGCCCCACAGGCGCGAGGGCAGGATGTTCTTGTGCCGGTGGTCGATCGGGTCGTCGCAGACCGCCTGGCCCACCATGTGGTTGGAGATCGCCCACACACCCAGGCCGTGGCGCTTCAGGATGTCGAGGCGGTCGCGCACGTAGTCGTCGTCCACGGCCGCGCGGGTGACGTCGAGGTGATCGCCCCAACAGGCGATCTCCAGGCCGTCGTAACCCCACGAGGACGCGAGCGAGCACACCTCCTCGAACGGCAGGTCGGCCCACTGGCCGGTGAACAGGGTGACGGGTCGGGTCATCGTGACCTCCGGGGTCGATGGGGGGTGTGTGGCCGGTGCCGGCTCAGGAGGGGGTCGGCCCCGCCGGGTCCGGCACCCCGACGAGGCCGAGCAGGAGGTCGCGCACCTCGGTGGCGGCGATGGTGTCCCGGGCGGACCCGGGGTCGGTGCAGATCAGGAGAGGACCGTCGTCGGGGTCCTCGGTGCGGCGCCCGTGGGTCCCGCGCACCGGCGACGGGTCCAGGGGGACGACGTTCATCGTGTAGCGCAGCCCGGCCTTCTTGCGGGCCAGGTTGGCGGCGGCCCGGGCCTTGACCAGCCGGTCCTTCGGGTCGAGGAAGAGCTCGGCCGGGTCGAAGCCGGGCTTGCGGTGGATGTCGACCCCGCGTGCGAAGTCCGGGGCACGTGCGTCGTCGAGCCAGTAGTAGTAGGTGAACCACGCGCCCGGCTCGGCCACCAGGGTCAGCTCGCCGGAACGCTCGTGGTCCAGGCCGTGCTCGGCCTGCCCCTTCTCGTCCAGGACCAGGTCCACGCCCTCGAGGCGTTCCAGGAGCCCGGCGACCGCGGGCACGTCCTGCTCGTCGCGCACGTAGACGTGGGAACACTGGTGGTCGCTGACGGCGAAGGCGCGCGAGGCCCACGGGTCGAGGTACTCCATGCCGGCCTGGGTGTAGACCTCCAGCAGCCCCGCCCGGCGCAGCTCCCGGTTGACGTCCACCGGGGTCGTGGCGGGGGTGATGCCGTACTCGCTGAGCACCACGACCCGAACCCCGGCGGCCTCGGCGTCGTCGAGGAGCGGTGCGAGCGCGGCGTCCATGTCCCGCGCGGCCTTGCGGGCCTGCGGGGAATCGGGGCCGTGGCGCTGCAGGTCGTAGTCCAGGTGCGGGACGTAGCACAGCGTCAGGTCGGCGCGCGGCATGAGCCGGCGGGTGGCCGCGACGATCCACTCGGTGGAGGCCAGCGAGGCGGTCGGTCCCCAGTAGTTGAACAGCGGGAACGGGCCCAGCTCCTCGGTGAGCTCGTCGTGCAGTTCGGGCGGGCGGGTGTAACAGTCCGGGGACTTGCGCCCGTCCGCGTGGTAGATCGGCCGCGGGGTGATGGTCCAGTCCGTGGTGGCGCCCATCGCGTACCACCAGCACACGTTGGCCACTTTCAGCCCCGGCCGGTGGCGGCGCGCGGTCTCCCAGACCTTCTCGCCCTGCACGAGCCGGTTGTGCTGGCGCCACAGGTACACCTCGCCCAGGTCGCGGAAGAACCACCCGTTGGCGACGGCGCCGTGCCCGGCCGGGGTGCGCCCGGTCAGGAACGTGGACTGCACGGTGCAGGTCACCGCGGGCAGCACTGTGTCCAGCGGGGCCTGCCACCCGCGCTCGGCCAGGGCGCGCAGCCGGGGCGCGTGCTGCAGGAGGTTGGGGGTGAGCCCGACCGCGTCGACCACGAGCAGGCGGGGTTCGGCTGAGGACATGGCATCCCTTCCGTCGGGGGCGGCGTCGGTGCTCACACGGGCTCCAGACCCAGTTCGGTGAGGCGGTCGCGGGCCCAGGCGACCTCGGCGGCGATCCCGGACACGAGGGCCTGCTCGTCGGCGGGGCGGCGGTCCTCCGGCAGCACCGACCAGGTGTAGGTCTCCACCTCCACGTGGTCGGTCAGCGCCCGTTCGCCCCCGAAGAGGCGGCCGAGCACGTCGGTGAGGTGCCCGTGGGTGATGCGCAGCGGCGGCCGGGCCTCGGCGTGCAACGGCACGTGGAAGTGGGTGCGCCACGGTCCCCGCGCCGGCAGCGGGTAGGGGCCGGCCAGCGCCTCGGGCAGGTCGTCGCGCCCGCGCGCCCGCACGCCCACGAGCTCGCGTGTCTGGTGCAGGAACCGGTCCTCGGCGAAGTCGGACAGCGCCTCCCGTGCGTGCGGGTCGCGCGGGTCCGGCACCTCGACGGCGGCGGAGGCCTGCGTCTTGACCACCGGGAGCCCCGCTTCGGCGAGCCGGTCCAGGGCGGGCCCGGCCTCCTCGAACCCGGTCGCGGTGTGGCAGGTGTCCAGGCACACGCCCAGCTGCGGGGGCAGCCCTGACAGCAGGCGGGCGGCGTCCCTGGTCGTCTCGACCACGCACCCCGGTTCCGGTTCCAGCCCCACCCGGACGGGGGTGCCCTGTTCGTCGAGTTCGGCCAGCACACCGGCGAGCTCGACCAGGTGGCGCCGGGCGCGGTCCAGGCGCCCCGGGTCCCAGGGTTCGCGCCAGGCCAGGGGCAGGCTCGACACACTCCCGCGCGCGGCGTCGTCGGGCATGAGGCGGGCCAGGACCCGGGCGCAGTCGACCGTGTAGTCCAGGCGCGCCCGCTCGGTCCAGTCCGGGTGGTAGACGCGGTGCTTGACCACCGGGTCCTGGAACCCGCGGTAGGGGAACGCGTTGAGGGTCACCGTCTCGAGCCCGGCCTCGTCCAGCCCCGCACGGAGCCGGTCGACCAGCGCGGGGTCGTCCGCGAGCTCCCGGGCCAGCGGGGCCGGCAGCCACAACCCGAGCCCGAGGCGGTCGGCGCCCAGGCGCTCGCGCACCCCGCCGCCGAACACCCGGATCTGGCGCAGCACCCCGTCGAGGTCCTCGGCCGGGTGCACGTTCGTGCAGTACCCCAGGTGGACGACGGTCCCGTCCCGGTGGCGCAACCTCACCGCGCACCCCCGTCCGGTTGGCCGCGCAGGATCGAGTTGCCCGAGAAGGTCTCCGAGACGTCCGCGGCCCCGATCTCGTCCAGCACCAGGCGCCCGCTCTGCCCGTAGAACTCCACCGGGTTGTCCCACAGCACCCGCTCGGCCTCGGCCTCGGAGAACCCCGCGGCCAGCATCGCCTCGCCGGTGCGCAGGGTGGTGAGCGGATCGCTGTGGCCCCAGTCGGCCGCCGAGTTCACGATCATGCGCTCGGTGCCCCACTCCTGGAGGATGCGCACCATGCGGTCCGGGCTCATCTTCGTGTCCGGGTAGATGGAGAAACCCATCGTGCACCCGGACTCGTGCACCATCCCGACCGTCGTCTCGTTGAGGTGGTCGACCAGCACGGTGCGCGGGTCGAGGCCGGACTCGGCGACCAGCTCGAGCGTGCGGCGGGTGCCGGCGGCCTTGTCGCGGTGCGGGGTGTGCACCAGGACCGGCAGCTCGAACTCGCGCGCCAGTTCCAGCTGGTACCGGAACGCCTTCTCCTCCTCGGCGGTCTGCGAGTCGAAGCCGACCTCGCCGACCGCGACGACCCCGTCCTTGGCCAGGTACCGGGGCAGCAGGTCGAGCACCCCTGCCAGCCGCGGGTCGTTGGCCTCCTTCGGGTTGAGGGCGATCGCGCAGTGGTGGCGGATGCCGAAGCGCTCGGCCCGGAAACGCTCCCAGCCGACGAGGCCGTCGAAGTAGTCGCGGAACGAGCTCACCCCGGTGCGGGGCTGGCCCAACCAGAACGCCGGCTCCACCAGGGCGCGCACCCCGGCGTCGTACATGGCGCGGTAGTCGTCGGTCGTGCGCGAGGTCATGTGGATGTGCGGGTCGAAGATGCGCATCACGCCTCCGTGTGCTCGTCGTCGGGGGAGTGCCCCAGGACCAGGTGGACGTCGTCGGGCACCGGCCGTCCGGCGCGTTCGCGTTCCTCCGCGTAGTCGGCGCACATGCGCACGAGCTCCGCGTCCACGCGCTCGGGCACACCGCGCACCCCGGCGAGAGGAACCCCGGTGAACAGGCACTTGAGCACCGCCTGCCGCCACGCGTGGAGATCCAGCAGGTCGGCGGCGGGCCCGCCCACGGCCGCGGCGACCAGGCGGGTGTCGTTGGTGCGCAGGGCGTCGGCCATGAGCTCGCGGGCGAGCGGTGCGGCGGCGGGGTCGAGCAGGCCGAGGCCGCGCAGCACGGCGCGGCGTTCCCCGGAGTCCCCGTGGTGGTAGAGGTCGGACACCTCGTCGGCGAAGGGCCCGGGCGCCGTCGCCGCCGCGCAGGCGCGCAGGAGCTCGAGGCGCACGAGGTCCTCCAGGGTCGGGCCGAGCACCCCGTCGGGGTCGCCCGAGGGGCCCGCGCCGCGTGACACCCGGCGGGCGGCGGCGGGGAAGAGCACCGCGATCCGGTCGGGCTGATCGTGGACCCGTGCCACCAGGTCGGCCAGCGCACGGCGGGCGTCCTCGCCGGTCAGGAACCCGTCGTTCACCGGATCACCCCCTCGTGGCGCGGTGTGCGGCGCGCGTGGGCGACCATGAGCGCGTCGGTGAGGGCGCGCATCGACCGTTCCGCCACGAGCGGGGCGGCGTGGCCGTGGCGGGGGAGTTCCACGCAGGCCAGGCCCTGGTAGCCGACCTCCTCCAGGGCGCCCAGGACCCCGGGCAGGTCGATCTCGCCGTCGCCGAACTCCAGGTGGTCGTGCACGCCCGGGCGCATGTCGTCGAGCTGCACATTCGCGATGAGCCCGCCCGCGCGGCGGACGGTGCCCTCGGGGCCGTCGGGTTCGTTGCAGACCCCGTGCCCCACGTCGACGGTGACCCGGAACCGGGGCGGGGAACCCAGGCGGGACCGGAGCTCGAGCACGTCCTCGAGGCGTTCGGCGAACATGCCCGGTTCCGGCTCGAACGCGCAGTCCACGCCGAGCTCGTCGGCCAGGGGGAGGACCTGCTCGACCCCGCCGACCAGCCGGGACCAGCCCTCGTCCGGGCCCACCCCGGCCGGGAGGATGCCCGACCAGAACGAGACCGCCTCGGCGCCCAGGTCGTGGCCGATGCGCACGGCCCGGCGCAGGAGTTCCACGCGCTGTTCCCGTCCCGTGCCCGAGACCAGGGTCGGTTCGTGCTTGCGGCGCGGGTCCATGAGGTAGCGGGCCCCGGTCTCCACGACGACCGCCAGGCCCAGGTCGGACAGGCGCGCCCCGATGCGGCGGACGCGCTCCGGGGCGTCGTCGGCGAAGGGATCCAGGTGCGGGTGGTCGAGGGTGAGCGCCACACCCTCGTACCCGAGGTCGGCGATGATCGCCAGGGCGTCGTCCAGGCGGTGGTCCCAGAACCCGTTGGTGCCGTAACCGAACCTCATGTGATCGCCACCTTCCGGGAGGCGGCCTTGGCCAGGGGAGCGCCCACCACCAGGCCGGTCGCGGTGCACGGGGCGCCCGAACGCGCGAGCAGCGCGGCCTGGAGCGGGATCATGCCCCGGATCCCGGTCCCGGTCGCGGCCCCGGCGTTCGCGGCGACCGGTTTCGCCACGGCGCGCGCCTGGGCCCGCCCCACCTGTGTGGCGAACACACCCGCGTACAGGCCGGACAGGACCTCGCCCCACGCACCGCGGCGCGTGCAGGGCTCCGGCCCGGTCGGGGCGGCCGCCGCGGCGGCGCTGCCCATCGTGCAGGCGAGCGCGCCGACCGCCACCGATGGGCGGGTCCCGTACACCTCGCCCCTGCTCAGGGCCGTCACCCCGTAGGTGTGCGCGGCCATCACCAGGGCCGGGCGCAGAGCAGCGCCGGGGCGGTCGCCGGCGCCCATGAGCACGTCCAGGCCGCGGTTGACGGCCATGCCGAGCGGTGCGAGGCGCGTCGGTTTCAGCACCAGGTCGTAACCCCACACCGTTGCGGCCAAGGCGCCCGCCACCGCGGCGCTGTGCCGTCCGCCGCCGGCCGCTGCCACACCCACGCCCGCCGCGGTGAGCCCCGCCGCGACCGCGAGGGCCTCGCCGGGACGTACGGCACCCGAGGGGATCGGGCGTTCGGGGCGTTCCACGGCGTCGAGCTCGCGGTCGGCGTAGTCGTTCAGGGCCATGCCCGCCCAGTACATACAGGCCGAGGCGGCGGGCAGCGCCCATGTGCCCGGCCTGCCCAGGCGCCCGGCCGCTGCGGCGCCCGCCAGGGTGTCGCCGGGCACGCTCAGCGCGGCCGGCAGGCGCACCAGCCGCGCCAGGTCCGTGAATCTCATGGCCCTCCTCCGAAGCCGAACGCATGAACCGGTACCGATGCGGGACCCGTGTCGGGGAACATCAGGTGCCCCCTCCCTCGGGTACGGACCAGGCGGTGAGCGCCTGCCACTGCTCCACCAGCCCGTGCACGTCGCTGTCGGCGGGGTCCTTGAAGAAGAACCCGAGCGCGGTGACGGGTCCGGTGGTCCCACGACCCAGGGCGAGCGCGGCCAACCGGGCCAGGTCCAGCACCAGCGGCGCCGCCAGCGCCGAGTCCTGCCCGGCCCAGGTGAACTGGAGCGTCATCCGCGCGCCCAGGAACCCCTCGAACGAGACGTGGTCCCAGGCGGTCTTGGCGTCCCCCAGGTCGGGGACGAAGTCGATGTGCAGCGGCCCCTCCACCGGTTGGCCGAGCATGTGCTCCAGGCCCCGGGCCTTGCTGTCGGTCTTGCTCTCCGCGTGCTCGGGGTCGGCCAGCGTCTCCCCGTCACCGCCGCCCAACAGGTTCACCGACGACCACGAACGCACCCGCAGCGCCCGCGCCGCGAACATCGGGGCGAGCGCGCTCTTGACCAGCGTCTCCCCGGTCTTGCCGTCGCACCCCGCCCACGGCAGGCCCTCCCGCTCGGCCAGCGCCCGCAGCGCGGGAAGCCGCGGACCGGTGTTGGGGGTGAACTCCACGAACGCACACCCCGCGCGCAGGGCCGCGTACGCGTACGCGGAGCTGGCGGGGATGCGTGCCCCGCCGGAGTCCAGCGCCGCCTCCAACGCCTCCGGGCCCTCCTGCTCGGGGTGGGCCTCCAGGCGCGTCTCGGTGCTGGTCAGGTCGACCACGACCGTGCGCTCCAGGCCCTCGCGCTCGGCGAACTCGCGCAGATTGCGCTCCAGCCGGTCCACGTCCGCGCGCGTGACCCGGCCGCCCTCCGCGACGACCCCCGGACGCAGCGCACCCTCCACCTCGCCCAGCCGGTCGGCGAAGGCCCCCGGCAGGTGCGCGGGCAGCACACCCGTACGGGCCAACCGCTCGGCGGTCTTGCACAGACGGACGTCGGACAGGTCGTGCCCGCCGAAGACCAGCTCCTCGAGCCCGGGCAACCCCGCACCCTCGAACTCCGGGCGCGCGGTCACGCACCCCGTCGGCGCGGCCGAACCCTCCCGCACCGCAAAAGCGCCCAGGACCGCGGTCGTGGCGACCGATCCGCGTGCCCCGAGCAGCCAGACACCTGTCCGCCCCATCTGTGGTCCCTCCTCGTGAGGGCCCCGGGGCACGGTCCGCGCCCCGGGGCCGGTGCTCAGTGGTCGTGGCCCCCGCCCTCGACGGCCTCGTCGCCGTCCTCGGCGGGATCGGGTTCCAGGGCGCCGCTTCCGGGCGCCGCGGGCAGATAGAGATGGACGTGGCCGTGGCCTGCGTCGATGCTCAGCACGTCCAGTTGGGTCGCCGCCACCGACCAGGAGCGCACCGCCTGGGTGCGCAGGTCGCCGGCGAGCTCGGTCATCTCCTCGCGCAGGGCCTCGTCCTCGGCCTCCAGCGCGTTGGCGTAGGCCGTCACCGAGGACCCGAGCAGGTCGACGGAGTTGGCCAGCCCGGCGTGGGCGATGTTGTAGTCGGTCTCGCCCGAGGGCACGTCCTCGAAGTGCCCGACGGCCTCCTCGGCGATCCCGACCCAGCCCTCGAGCTCGTCGGAACCGGGGTCCTCGCGCCCGGGCTCCGAACCGTCCGCGGGCACGACCTCGTCGAGCGACTCCACCAGCGGGAGCAGCTCCTCGTGCGCCGCGCGCGTGTGGTGCACCAGCTCCTCGACCTGCTCCAGGTCGCGTTCGCCGGCCGAGGCCTCGAGCTCTGCGACCCGTCCGGCGTCCGGGGTGACCGTGTCGTCGCCGGTGAAGTAGAAGACGACCGCGGCCACGATCGCTCCGACGGCCACGATCGCCCCGCCCGTCAGCCACCAGGCGGACCGTCCGGCGGGCGTTGGGGAGACCTCCTCCGTCGTGTCGGGCGTGGACCGCCTCTTCTCGGTGGGCACCGTGACACCTCCTCCTGGGGGCCGGGAACGGGGAACGGGGGATGGGGGCGGGGCCGGCGTGCACCGGCCCCGCCCGTTCGGTCGTTACTCCTGCAGTTCCTGGACCTGCACGTCACGGAAGCGGACCTCGTCCTCGTCACCGTGGTTCTGCAGTCCGATGTGGCCCGAGGCCAGGTCCCGGTCGGGGGCCTCGCTCTCGAACTCGTTGACCAGCTCGCCGTTGATCCACACCCGGATCACGGGGTCGTCGACCTCGATCTCCATCGTGTTCCACTCACCGATCTCCGCCGGGTGGGAGTCGGCCGCCTGGAACTGGTAGACCGCCCCGGTCTGGGTGATCGGCTCCCCGTCCGGGGCGCCGTAGGGGTCGATCTGGATCTCGTAGCCCTCGTCGACGGCCACCCACGGGTCGTCGTCGGGGTCGGGGAAGCCGACGAAGACACCGGAGTTGTCCTGCTCGTCCGGGGTCAGGAAGTCGAGCTTCAGGCGGTAGGAGTCGAGCTCCGTCTCGTGCCAGAGCAGCCCCATGCCGCCGTCGGTCTGCAGCGAGCAGTGTTCGTCGTCCTCGACGACCTCGAAGCCGCCCGGACCGGCCTGGTTCCACCCGTCGAGGGACTCGCCGTCCCACAGCTCGGTGTAACCGTCGTCCACCTCGGGCGGCGTGCAGTCGGCGGGCTCCTCCGGTTCGGTGGCGCCCTCCTCGACCGTGACGGTGGCCGACGAGGAGCTTCCGGTGTTGCCGTCGCCGTCGGTGGCCACGGCGCTCACGGAGTACTCGCCCTCCTCCGGTTCGGTCCAGACCGCCTCGTAGGGGGACTCGTCGGCGGTGGCCACGACCTCGTCGTCGACGAGGAACTCGACCTCCTCGACACCCGCGTCACCGTGGTCGGTGACCTCCGCGGCCAGCGGGACGTCCTCGCCGGCCTCGAAGGACGCGCCGTCCTCCGGGTTGGCCAGCTCGGTCTCGGGACCCTCCTCGGGGTCCTCCTCCGGGGGCTCGTGGCCCTCGATGACGGCCTCGAAGTGGTTGAGGTTGAACAGGCCCTCCTCACCGGGGTCGTCCCCGCTGAAGACCAGGTGCAGCTCGAAGGTCTCCCCGGGGTCATCGACCGGCATCGTGACGGTCTCCCAGTCCTGGCCGCCGCCGGTCGACTCCACGTCGACGGTGCCCAGCACGTCCCCGTCGGGGGAGTCCTGGCGCGCCTCGATGGTGCCGCCGGAGCCGCTGGAGGCCACCCGGAACTCCATCTCCTCCACACCGGAGAAGCTGACCGGGTCGTAGGAGGTCCAGCTGCCGTCCTGGATCCCGGTCAGGTTGACCAGGCCGCCCTCGTCGTCCTCGGTGGTCTCGGTCGTGACGTTCTCGCTGTCGGAGAAGTACTGCGCCTGGGTCCGCGCCGGGTTCAGGCGCAGCCCGTCGGACCCGGTGAGCGGGGGAGCGTCCCCGGCACCGGAGTCGGTGTACTCGGCCTGGAGCACCCAGAAGATGTTCATGTCGTGCCCGTGGCCGCCGTCGGTCTCGGTCTCGGTGACCCCTTCGCAGGAGTCGTACTGGGTCCACGGGTGCGCGTGGTCGTCGTGGCCCAGCGACGAGGTGACCTCGACGTCGTCGCACTCGACGCCGTCGCCGATCGAGCCGTCCTCGGCGTCGTCCACCGCTGCCTCGAACGGGATCTCGTCACCCCAGTGGAAGTACTGGCCGTCCTGCGGGGTGTCGAAGGAGACGTCGGGTTGGCTGTTGCCGGCGGTCACGCTCGTGGTGGCGACGCCGGTGGCGCCCTCCTCGTCGGTCACGGTCAGCACGACCGTGTACTGGCCCTCCTCCTCGAAGGTGTGGGTGGGTGCGACCTCGTCGGAGGTGGTGCCGTCACCGAAGTCCCACTCGTAGGTCATGTCCAGCCCGCCGGGGTGCTCGGACCCTTCGGCGGAGAACTCGACCTCCAGGGGGACCGGGCCGGAGTTGGCACTGCTCTCCAGGTCGGCGACGGGGGTGTCGCCCGAGCCCGTGTAGTCGATGCGCGAGATCGCCGAGTCCGGTGCGCCGCCGAAGTAGCCGGAGCCGTACTCCAGCACGTACAGCGAACCGTCCGGGCCGAACTCCATGTCCATGGGGTTGGCCAGCTCGATGTCGTCGACCGTCTCGGTGATGTCGAGGAGCTCGCCCTCGTCGTCGCGGTGGATCTGCTTGATCCACTTGCGGTCCCACTCGTACATCAGCGGGATGCCGTCGTAGTACTCGGGCCACGCGGTGTCCGACTCCAGCTCGGGGTCGTAGTGGTAGGCCGGGCCGCCCATCGGGGAACCGGAACCCTCGCCCAGGTGCGGGAACTCCTCGGACTCGTCGTAGTCGTAGTAGATCATCGCGGGGGTGACCGGGGGCAGGTCGGTCAGCCCGGTGTTGCGCGGGGAGTCGTTGACCGGGGCGTCGCAGTCGAAGGGCTCCCCGGAGGCCTCCTCCTCGAAGTCGTAGTCGACGTAGGGGAAGTTGTTGCCGATGCAGTACGGCCACCCGATGTTGGCCGGCTCGTCGAGCGCGTGCCAGGTCACCGTGTTCTTCGGACCGCGGTCGGGGTCCTCCTCGATGGCGTCCGGGCCGTAGTCGCCCAGGTAGACGGTGCCGTCCTCCTGGTCGACGGAGAACCGGAACGGGTTGCGCAGACCCATCGCGAAGATCTCCGGGCGGGTGTCCTCGTCGCCGTACTCCTCGGTCGGGAAGAGGTTGCCGTCGGGGATCTCGTAACTGCCGTCCTCGTTGACGTCGATCCTGATCAGCTTGCCGCGCAGGTCGTTGGTGTTGCCGGAGCTGCGCTGGGCGTCGAAGGCCGGGTTGCGGGACTCGCGCTCGTCGATGGGCGTGTACCCGTCGGAGTCGAACGCGCTGGTGTCGTCGCCGGTGGACAGGTACAGGTTGCCGTCGGCGTCGAAGTCGATGTCACCGCCCACGTGGCAGCACATGCCGCGGCTGGCCTCGACCTCGAGGATCACCTCCTCGCTGTCCAGGTCGAGGGTCGGTCCGTCCTCGCCGTCGACCAGCTGGAACCGGGAGAGGTTGTTGTGCGCCTCGTAGGGTTCGAACTCCTCGGGATCGCCGTCCGAGGGCGCCTCACCCCCCGGGACATCGTCGATCACCGGCGCGTAATAGGTGTAGACCCAGCCGTTCTCCTCGAAGTCCGGGTCCACGGCCACGCCCTGGAGCCCGTCCTCGTCGTGGTTGTAGACCGGGATCTCGGCGATGGTCTCGGTGGCGTAGGTCTCGGGGTCCCACAGGCCGACCTCGCCGTCGCGCGCGCTGTGCAGGGCACGCCCGTCCGGCAGGACCGCCAGACCCATGGGCTCGCCCATCTGCTCCTCGCCCTGGGCCAGCGTGACCTTCTCGAAGTTGTCCCACTGGGTGGCGCCGCAGTCGCCCTCGGCATCGCCGGCCGCCCACTGGATGCCGCCGAGCAGGTGGTCGGCGAACTCCGGTTCGGAGAAGGACTCGATGGTGTGGCCGCCGCCGGTGTACCAGGACCGGCCGCCGTCGAACTCCTGACACCAGGCGATGGGGTGGTCCCAGCCCATCTGGCCGGCCGGGTCGACCTCGTCCTCGTAGGACTCCTCGTCCAGCCCCGCCAGCACGTGTACGTCGCCGCGCGGGGACAGGTCGAAGTCGTACCACTCGTCGTGGCGCTCCCACAGGGCCGGCAGGCCTTCCGTGGAGGGGTGCACACGGTCGTTGACCATCACCTCGGCGTCCTGAGTGCCGGGCGGGTGGCTGGCGAAGTAGGCACCGACGAGATCGCCGTACCACTCCCAGTCGTAGTGGGTGTCGGAGGCGGCGTGCACACCGGTGAACCCGCCGCCGTCCTGGACGTAGCTCTCGAAGGCGGCCTGTTCGTCCTCGTTGAGCACGTCACCGGTGGTCGAGAGCCAGACGACGGCGTCGAACTCGGCCAGGTCCTCCTCGTTGAAGACGGAGGAGTCCTCGGTGTGCTCGGTGGTGAACCCGTGTTCGTCGGCCAGCTCCTCGATGAGGGAGACGCCGTACGGGATCGAGTCGTGCCGGAAGCCGGCGGTCTTGGAGAAGATCAGGACGTTGAACGAGTCCTGCTCGTTCTCCTCCTGCGCGTGCGCCACGGGCGCGGTCAGCCCCATGGCCAACGCGACGCCGGACACCAGCGCGCCCAGTCGTAGTAACGGTCTGTGGAACATGCAGAACCTCACCTGGGGGTGGGAGTGAGTCGATGAGTTCCGTGCGGCGTGCCGGCGCCGACGGCAGGATCCCTGGTCCCCGTCCGGGCGGGCCCGGAGCGGCTGTGACCGGGGTCGTCGGGGTGTTCCTGCTATCAGGGTCGGGAAGCGGGTGTGGCCGCCTCATCGGTGCATCAGTCCACAGGGGCTCCTCTCGTCGGGTCAGGGACATCGGGTGCACGGGTGTGCAGCCCTCTCAGGAACGCCAGGCCGTCGACCGCGAGCGCGTCCTGGGTGGCGGCGAGGGGCCGCCATACGGACGCGGCCGCGGCGATGCTGGCATTGTCAGAAGTGAAGGATTCGATGACTAGGGGGCCCGAGTAACCTGTTCTGTCCAGTGCGGTCACGATGCGTGACCATTCCAGGTGATCGGTACCGGGGGTCCCGCGATCATTTGCGCAGACCTGGACGTGCCTCAGCATTCCGGACGCTCGCTCGATGGCATTGGCGATGTCCGTTTCCTCGATGTTGAGGTGATAGAGGTCCAGCGCCAGACCGCAGTGCTCGCGGGGCAGTTCGGCCAGGGCCTCGACCGCCTGGTCGACGGTGTTGAGCACGCTGGTCTCGTACCGGTTCAGGGGTTCCACGGCCACCGCCACCCCCGCGGCCGAGGCGTGCTCGACCACGGGGGACAGCGCCTCGGCCAGCTCGCCGGGCAGGCCCGCGCGTTCGGCCGGGGACAGGCGCCAGGTGCGGCCCACCGAGGCGTAGGCCGGGCCCGCGACGACCGGTGAACCCACCGTCTCCGCCGCGTCCACGACCCGCCTCAGGTAGTCCCGGGTCGCGGTGCGTGTGGGGGCGTCGGTCAGGACCAGTTCACGGCCAGGGCTCATGACCAGGGCCACCGTCGCCGACAGCCCCAGGCCGTCCAGCAGAGTGCGGGCGCGCCGGGGGTCCCAGTCGCCGGCGTTCTCCACCGGCAGCTCGATGGTGTCGAAGCCCCAGCCGGCCACGCGCGGAGCCAGGCGCTCCAGCGCGGCGTCGGTCAGCGGCGACGTCCAGACCCAGGTGTTGACCCCCAGCGCGCGTTCCATCTAGCGGTCCTCCCACGCCTCGGGGAAGCCCGGCAGGTCCTCGCCGCCGAAGCGGGCGTAGTGCAGGGACGGCATTCCGGAGTTGACCTCGAGCAGCTCGTCGCGGGTCTCCTCGGTGACCGCTTCCTGCGGCAGCACCCACTCCTCGGGCACCTCCTCGCCCTGCAGGATCATGCTCGCGGCCAGGACCGGGGTGCGCCACTGGAAGTTGGAGTAGACCGGGGCGATCGCCTCCAGCTCCTCCTCCTGCCACTTGCGCATGAAGCTGAGCTCGTCCTCGCCCGAGACCACCGGGTACTCCTGGCCGGCGTCCTCGAACGCCTCCAGGCCCGCCACGGCCCCGTCGCCGGCGTCCATCCAGATGCCGTCGACCGCGCCGCGCTGCAGGTGCTGGGAGACCAGGTCCTTGATCTGGGCGCCGTCACCGTCGGTGAACTCGTAGCCGATGATCTCCAGGTCGCTGTCGTCGAAGACGGTCTGCGCGGCCGCCCAGCGGTGCTCCAGCGAGTCCACGCCCGGCAGGATGCGCAGCGCCAGCACCCGCGAGCCCGGTTCCAGGCTGTCGACCAGGAACTCGGCCGCGTCCGCCCCGTAGGCGTAACCGCCGATCGGGTGGATGAAGGTGACCGCGCAGTCGGTGTTCACGCCGCGGTCGAAGACCACGACCGGGACACCGCTCTCGCAGGCCGTCTCCACCGCCGGGGTCATGGTCGCGGTGGTCGACGGCGAGATGATGATGGCGTCGCAGTCACCGGAGTCCACGAACGCCTGGATGTCGGAGATCTGCTGGTTGTCGTCGTCGGAGGCGTCCGAGACCTGGAAGTCGCCGATCTCGCCGGCCTCCTGCAACGCCTCCACCTGCTGCTCCATGGTGATGAAGCCGGTGACGCGCCAGGGGTTGGACACCGAGGCGTTGGAGAAGCAGACCGTGGCCTCGCCGGGGTCGTCGAACTCCCATTCGGAGGTGTCGATCCACTCGGGTTCGATCGCCTGCATCCAGGGTTCGTCCTCGGGGCCCTCCGGCTCGATGTCGCGCTGGGCGAGCTGCCGGTCGAACTCCTCCTGGTCGAACCACTCCTCCTCGGGGGTCAGGTCGGCGCCGTTGCCGTCGGCGGCGCCGTCCGAGGCGTCGCCGGTACAGCCGGACAGGACGAGGGCCAGGCCGGCGGCACCGGCCAACAGCACGCGGGGGACGTGCATGGTTCTTACCTCCTCGAAGTGCCGAGCGGGCGCTCGGTCGGGTGCCCGGGTCGCCGTCGCAGGCGCTCCGGTAGTCGAAGGTCGCCGCGGCGCGAGGCGTAGGCGACGGCGGCGATGATGATGAGCCCCTGCACGGTCGGCTGGATCGTCGCCGGCAGGTACAGCTGCGTGAACAGGGT
Source organism: Nocardiopsis coralli (assembly GCF_014892575.1). GTDB lineage: Bacteria > Actinomycetota > Actinomycetes > Streptosporangiales > Streptosporangiaceae > Nocardiopsis > Nocardiopsis coralli. Next base: position 18,328 of record NZ_JADBGI010000008.1, read on the forward strand.
GAACAGGGCCTCGACCGTGAGCGCTCCCAGGACGGCTGCCACGACCGTGCCGCGGCCCCCGCCCAGGACCACCCCGCCGAGCACCACGGCGGTGATGGCGGTGAACTCCAGACCGTCGCCGACCTGTGCGGTGACCCCGGAGAACCCGCCGATGAGTACGGCGGCCACCGAGGCCATGAGCCCGGACAGGACGAACGCGGTGGTGCGCACCCGCCACACCCGCACGCCCGAGAACGCGGCCGCGACGTCGTTGTCGCCGGTCGCCATGAGGGAGCGGCCGTAGGACGAACGCATGAGCCAGACCGCCCCTGCGGTGGCCGCGGCCGCGATGATCAGCGCGTACGGCAGCTGGCCCAGGAAGGGGACGCCCTCGATGCCGCCCCGGCCCGCGAGCCGGAACGCCTCGGAGAGCTCGCCGGTGGGGGCCCCTCCGGTCCAGTACCGCACGGCGCCGAACAGGATCAGCATCGTGCCGAGCGTGGTGATGATCGACGGCACCTTCAGCACGGTCGTGACCAGCCCGTTGACCAGCCCCACCACCAGGCCGAAGACGAGCATGAGCGCCAGGACCGGCAGGGTCCGGGACGGGTCGCCGTCGATCAGGCGGGCGGCGATCACGACCTGTGCGCCCACGAGCGAGCCCACCGACAGGTCGAACTCGCCGGAGACGATCACGAAGTACTGTCCGATCGCGAGCAGCACCAGCGGCGCCGCCATGCGGGCGAACGACATCAGCGGCGGGCCCTCGAAGAACGACGGGTTCTGCGTCGCGATGACGGCGAAGACCACCGCCAGGAGCAGGGCCACCGTGGCCGTGCCGCCGGACAGCATCGACAGCGGGTTGCGGCGGGGTGTCCGTTCGGCCGCCGGTCGGGTCGTGCTCATCGTGCACCTCCCACGGCGGGTTCGGGGTCACGCGGGCTCGGACCGCCCGGTGGATCGGGGGGATCCTCCGGCGGCGGTGTCCCGCCCGACGGGAACCGCACCCGCACCGCCGCCCGCGACAGCTGGCCGCGTGCGTACAGGGCCACGGCGGCGATGACGATCGTGCCCCTCAGCACGTCCTTGACGAAGGGGTCCACGGCCAGCACGTTGAAGACCGTGTCGAGCGTGGCCAGGATCAGCACGCCCGCGATCGTCCCGGCCACGCCCCCGCGGCCGCCGAGCAGATAGGTGCCGCCCAGGACGACCGCTGCGATCGCCTCGAGCTCGTAACCGTTGCCGTACACCAGGGCGTTGCCGGTCCCGAAGCGCGCCGCCAGCAGCAGTCCGGCCACGCCGGCCAGCACCGAGCAGAGCACGTGCGCGGTCACCACCGGGGTGGCCACCCGCACGCCGGACAGCCGCGCGACCTCCGCGTCGCCGCCGACCGCGTACATGTGGTGGCCCAGGCGGGTGCGGGCCAGGGCCCAGATCGCCACGGCGGCCAGCACGAGCATGACGACCGTGGAGACCGGCAGCAGTCCGATCCGGGCGTACCCGAACACCTGGAACGCCGAGGGCACGTCGCCGGCGGGGCCCTGGAAGTTGGTGTCCAGGTAGCCCTTGATGATCAGCCCCATGCCCAGGGTCGCGATGAAGGGGTTGACCCGGAGCTTGGTGACGACCAGCCCGTTGGCCAGGCCGATGAGCGCGCACACACCCAGTGCGGCGCCCACGCCCAGCGCGATCCGTCCGGGGTCGCCCGCCATGACGGTGGCCGCCACGACCGTGGACAGCGCCGCCACGTACCCCACCGACAGGTCGAGCGAGCGGCACAGGATCACCAGCGTCATCCCGATCGCCAGGAACCCCAGGAGGCTGGAGCGGGTGAGCAGGTCGACGGTGTTGGCGGGGGTGAACAGGTTCGCGCCCTGCGCCGACACCAGCACCGCGCTCACGGCGAGGATCACCACGAGGGCCGCGTAGACCAGGGCGGTCGTGCCGATACGGGTGGGCAGGGAGCGGGGATCCAGGAGGGAGGGGGAGACGGGGGAACGGGTCACGGCGCGGCCTCCTCGGGGTGCGAACGCGGGCCGTTCTCGGGTGGGTCGCTCACGGGCGGGCCGCCGCCCAGCGTGCGCGGGTCGTGGCGTTCGGGGTCCTGTTCGGGTGCCTCGTCCGGCGGGGCACCGGTGGCCATCGCCATGACCGCCTCCTCGCTCGAGTCGGCCGGGAGCTCGCCGGCCACCCGCCCGTCGTCGAGCACGACGAGCCGGTCCGACATGCCGATCAGCTCCGGCAGCTCGGAGGAGATGAGCACGATCGCCACACCCTCGGCCGACAGCTCCCGCATGAGCCGGTACACGGCCTGCTTGGCGCCCACGTCGATGCCGCGGGTGGGCTCGTCCAGGACCATGACCCCCGGGTCCGCGGCGAGCCACTTGGCCAGCACGACCTTCTGCTGGTTGCCGCCGGACAGGAACCGCACCTCCTGGCCGTGGCCGCCGCGTGCGACCAGCTCCAGCGATTCGAGGATCCCCGGGATGCGGCGGGAGCGGCGGCGTGCGCCCAGCGGCCACACCGCGTCCAGCGCCAGGCGGCCGTTGGCCAGGATCGACTGGTTCAGCGCCAGCCCCTGTGTCTTGCGGTCCTCGCTCACCAGGACCACACCCGAGCGCACCGCCTGCCGGGGCGACCGCGGGTCCACCCGCCGGCCGTCCACGCGGACCTCGCCGCGGGTGAAGCGTTCCATACCGAACAGGGCCTGGGCGATCTCGGTACGGCCCGACCCCTGGAGCCCGGCCAGTCCCACGATCTCGCCGCCCCGCACGGTCAGGTCCACGCCGTCGACCTGCTCGTTCCCGCCGCCCCGCACGTCCAGGCGGACCTCGCCGACCCGCTCGCCGCGCGGTTCCACACGGTCGGGGAAGACCTGCGACACCGGGCGGCCCACCATCGTGCGCACCAGCTCGGCCGGGCCGATGTCCCCGGCCGCGACCGTGTCCACCCGGTGGCCGTCCTTGAGCACCGTGATGGTGGTGGCCAGGTCGAAGATCTCCTTGAGCCGGTGCGAGACGTACAGCAGCGCCACGTCGCGCTCGCGCAGCCGGGCGATGAGGCGGTAGAGCACCTCGACCTCGTGGTCGGCCAGCGAAGCGGTCGGTTCGTCCATGGAGATGATGCGCGCGTCCTGCGACAGCGCCTTGACGATCTCGACCACCTGCTGTTCGGCCACCGACAGCGACCGCACCTTGGCCCGGGGGGAGATGCCCTCCAGGCCCAGGTCGTCGAGCAGGTCGCCGGTGGCGCGTTCCATCGCACGCACGTCGACCCACCCCCGGCGCCGGATCTCCCGGCCCAGGTGGACGTTGCCGGCGACGGTGCGTTCGGGCAGGAGGTTGAACTCCTGGAAGACGGTGGCGACCCCCGCCCGCTGCGCCCGGACCGGGTGGTCGAAGGAGACCGGTGTGCCGTCGAGCTCGACGGCCCCCTCGTCGGCACGGTGGACGCCGGCCAGCACCTTCATGAGGGTCGACTTGCCCGCCCCGTTCTCACCGACGAGCGCGTGCAGTTCGCCGGGGTACAGGTCCAGGTCCACGCCGTGCAGCACACGCACGCCGAGGAACGACTTGGTGATGCCCTTCATCCGGAGCAGGGGCCGGTCGGTCACGGGTCCTCCACCCCCGGGACGTCGACCCACCCGCGTGCGCGGGCCGATTCCAGGACCGCCTCGGCCAGCACCGCGGTGCGCAGGCCGTCGGCGAAGACCGGCAGCCCGTCGGGCGAGCCCCCGGCCACGGCGGCGCCGGTGTCGGCGACCAGGGCGTTGAAGCAGTCCTGGTACCCCTGCGGGTGGCCGACCGGGACCTTGACCAGGCGTGCGGCGTCGGGGCTGAGCCCGGGGTCGTCGCGGGAGACGATCCCGGTGCGTTCGCGGCCGCCGGCCCACAGGGTCTCGGGGCGTTCCTGGTCGAAGACGAGCGACCCCTCGGTACCACTGACCTCCAGCACCAGCTGGTTCTTGCGGCCGGGCGAGACCTGGCTGATCACCGAGGTGCCGACCATGCCTCCCGCGGTCGAGAACTGGAAGGCCACGAGGTCCTCGGTGGTCACCGGCCGGGAGCCCGCGCCGCGGGTCTCGGAGATGCGGGAGGTCTGGGCGCTGACCGCGGTGATGCGGTCGCCGGTGACGAACTCGAGCATGTCGCACCAGTGGGACCCGATGTCGCCGAACGCCCGGGTGGGTCCGCCCAGCACGGGGTCGACGCGCCAGTTGTCGTCGGCGGGGTCGAGCAGCCAGTCCTGGAGGTATCCGCCGTGGGCGAGGGTGAGCCGCCCGACCGACCCCGCGGCCACCCTGGCCCGGGCCTCCCGCGCCATGGGGTGGAAGCGGTAGACGAAGGGGACCACGGCCACTCGCCCGGATTCGTGTGCGGCGGTGACCAGTTCGCGGGCGATGGAGGACTCGGTGGCCAGCGGCTTCTCGCAGACCACGTGCTTGCCCGCTTCGAGCGCGGCCAGGCTGAGCGGTGCGTGCAGGTGGTTGGGGGTGCACACGTGCACCACGTCGACGTCGTCGCGGCGGATGAGTTCGAGGGGATCGGCGTGGGTGCGGCCGATGCCGTGGGCGGCGCCGAAGCTCGCGGCCTTGTCGGCCGAGGAGCCGGCGACCCCGACCACCTCGCCGCCGGTGGCCCGGACGGCGTGGGTGTGGGTCCGGCCCATGAAGCCCGTGCCGACCACGGCCGCCCGGTAGGTCTCCGGTACGGCCGCCACGGCGGAATCGGTGGCTTCGCCCAGGCTTGTGACCTTTCTCACTGACATGTCCGGCAGATTACGCCGGACTTATGTCGAGCGTCAAGCATAAGTTGTCGGTTCCAGGCAAAATAGATCCATGGCGGCCGATCAATAGATCCTGTGCTTCACTGGTCGCATGACGGAAGACACGCTGACTGGAACGGGGGACAGGGCCGTGACGGAGCTGCGAGCCGCCGTGCCCGCGACGACGGCGCCAGGGGCCGGAACCCTGCTGCGCCTGCTGCGCGACGGGCGCCCCCGCACCCGCTCCGAACTGGCCTCGGTGACCGGGCTCGCGCGCTCCACCGTCACCCAACGTGTCGACGCGCTTCTGGCCAGCGGCCTCATCGGGCCCTCCGGCGAGGCCGTCTCCACCGGCGGTCGCCCGCCCACGACCTTCTGCTTCCGGCCCGGCGCCCGCGTCGTCCTGGCCGCCGACCTCGGCGCCACCCACACCCGGATGGCCCTGACCGACATGTCCGGGGCGGTGCTGGCCGAGGACGGCATCGACCTCGAGATCGCCGCCGGGCCCGAGACCGTCCTGGACTGGGTCGTCGAGCACGGCCGCACCCTCATCGACCGCGCCGGACGTTCCGAGGACGAGCTCCTCGGCATCGGCCTGGGCCTGCCCGGGCCGGTCCAGCACGCCACCGGCCGCGCCGTGAACCCGCCGATCATGCCCGGGTGGGACCACTTCGACGTGCCCGGTTACGTCAAGTCACGCCTGGACGTCCCGGTCCTGGTCGACAACGACGTCAACATCATGGCCGTCGGCGAACACCACGCGTCCTGGCCGGCCGCCAGCCACCTCATGTTCGTCAAGGTCGCCACCGGCATCGGCTGCGGCATCGTCAGCGAGGGACGCGTCTACCGCGGGGCCCAGGGCGCGGCCGGCGACATGGGCCACGTGTTCGTGCCCAGCGGCTCCGACAAACCCTGCCGCTGCGGCAACACCGGCTGCCTGGAGGCCGTCGCCTCCGGCGCCGCCCTCGCCGAGGCGCTCACCGAGCAGGGTGTGCCCGCCTCCGGCGCACGCGAGGTCGTCGACCTGGCCCGCAGCGGTTCCGTCCCGGCACTGCGCGCCCTGCGCCAGGCCGGCCGCGACGTCGGCGAGGTCCTCGCCGCGGCCGTCAACATGTTCAACCCGTCGGTGATCGTCATCGGCGGCGCCATGGCCCTGGCCGGCGACCACCTGCTCGCGGGGGTCCGCGAGATCATCTACCAGCGCTCGCTGCCCCTGGCCACCGAGCACCTGAGCATCGTCTCCTCCACCGCGGGGGAGGGCGCGGGCGTCGTGGGCGCCGCCGTCATGGTCATCGAGCACTGCCTCAGCCCCGGCTACGCCGACGCCCTCGTCACCCGCGCCTGAGCCGGGGGCACCCCTCCGGTGCGCCGTGGGATCAAGCGCCCTCGAACGGCGCCCGCCACCACCAGTGGCCGTCAGGGACGCCCGGGGGGACCGCGCCGGGCAGGGCGAAGCCGTTCGAACCGGCGTGGGGAAGCTGTTCGGCGAGCTCATCGTCCAGCTCGCCGATGCTCTCGGGCGTGACCAGTGAGAAGGTGACGGCCCCGAGGAAGCGCTCGAACAGGTTCTCGAGTTCGGACCGGTACAGGCAGGCCGCGTACCAGGACGCACCGCCGGCCTGTTCGGCGAGGAGACCGGCCCGGGAGAAATGCGCGAGGAGCTCCTCCCTGCGGTACACCGCGTTCTCCGCGATCTGGACGCGGGGTTCCTTCTCACCCACCGGTTCGTCCGAGGCGAGCCGCACGCCCCAGAGCATGAGCATGCCGCGGTCGAACGGCACCGCGCGGTCGGTCAGGTCAGCATGTGCCTGCCGGAACCGCTCCTCCGCGGTCCCGGTGAACGAGTGGACCGGGACCGACGGCACCGCGGGCCATCCATGGCCGGTCAGGTGGGACTGCCCTTCGGAATCCACGGCCACCCTGGTGCGGAGCGTGACACCCGCCAACGGCGGATCGGCGGCGACACGGTCGAAGACCAGCTCCGGGCCGTCCGTACCTGCTCCGTCGATGTGCCACGAGCCCTCACGCACCGTGCGTGAGGCGGAGGCATGGTAGGCGTGCTCGGGTGTGCCCTCGGTGCGCTCGGCGGCGGGGAGTTCGTCCAGGTGCCGCTTGACGTGCGTCGCCGCATCGATCGGAGAGGCGAACCCCAGATGGTCGGCGGATCCGCGCAGAGTCGCGACGGCGTCCTGGGGCGTGCTCCCGGGGCCCACGTCCACGCCGTCGCGCCCGAGCGCGTCGATCCGGGCCACGTCCTCCTGCAGGCGCCGTTCGATCTCCGAGTGGATGGAATCTGAGGGCATCGGTCGATCGTCCAATCGTCGTGCTGGTGGGTGTCCAGCATGGTGTGTCTCGTGTATCCCGCCCGCATTGTGGCGCCGTCACGCCGACAGGTCTCGGCCGGGGAGGGAGCGTCTCAGTCGTGTGTCCAGAGTTCCGGGAAGTAGTCGTTGAGCCTTTCCTCCCGTTCGCGCCAGGGCATGTCGTGGCGGCTCGGGACGTACCACCACCAGTGGCTGTCCGGGACCCAGTCGGGGACCTCTCCCTCTTGCGGGGGCGGGATGTCGTTGTGGAAGCTCCGGAGCTGCTCGTCGAGGTCCTCGAGCGCCTCCGCATCGGCAGGGTGCACCAGGTCCTCGAAGGCGACGATCTCGGTGAGGACCTCGATGCGGCTGCGCATCTCGCAGGCGAGGAGGAAACCGTCGGCCTGGCTCTGCAGCATGCGGATCTCGTACTCGGTCAGGTAGCCGCCGAAGCCGCCCCTGTTGCTGAAGCGCCGGAGCAACGGCGCCGCCTTCTCCCTGAACCCCGGGGGCCACCACTGTTGGCCGGAATCGGTGTTCAACCACCACCCGAACATGCTCTCCAGGGCCTTTTCGAGGCGTTCGGTCGCGGCACGGCCGTCCCGCTCGTCGTCGTTGAGCTCCAGCAGGCGCAGAACCTTGCGGCCTTCCTCAGCCCTTGCCTCGGCTGCGCTGATTTTGATTCACCCTTCCGTATGTGCTCATGACTGCGCCGGTGTGACCGCGGATCCAGACCGGGGCCTGGATCCGGCTCTCGGCAGGTTGCTCACCACCTGGGCTCGCGGTGCTCGCAGTCCCTGTCTTCGACTTGGCCTGGCCCTGCTGGAGTGCCCGCTCGAAAGAGAGTTTCATTCCTCCGTCATCGAGTCTCTCGGTCGAGGTTACTTCACCCTCCTTGATCGTCTTTCTGGCGCTGCTCAAATAGTCGTCAACGGCCTCGCCCTGGCGCTCTTCAGGGGGTAGATCCCGTTGGTGCTTTCGGGAATGGTAAGCCGTTGAGAGTTCGTGCCCCATGCCGATTTGGTCAGCCTGATCGCGGACAGAGGAGACGATCTCGTCCGTGGGGCGGTCCAGAGATACCTCAACCTCCTGTGCGCCGTCCGCACGCACGCGTTGCAGGTCATGCTCCAGTGTCTCTCCGACCTTCTCCTGGTCCTGGCCGAGCTTGGAGAGTGCCAGCTTCTCTTGTTCTGGCTTGTAAAGCTGTTTCTCCTCCAGCGAGAGATTTCGCTTCTCTTCATCGTACAGAGACTTGAAGTACTCGTATCGGTAAGCGCACAACCGAGGGTTCGAGTCATCGCCGGCTTCGGCGAACTTGAAGCAAGCGTGCATCGATGATCGAGAGGCGTCGATCATGTCGCGGCCGCTCTGCTTTTTGGCGTCGGTCGCGCCCATGGACGGGAATTGGTTGTCGACGACGGTCTTGGAGAAACGGGTCCATTCGCCATCCGAACGGTCTCGGTCCCCCCGAAGAGCGTCGATGTCTTCCTGGTCCACACCTGCCCAGCGCAGAAGCTCCTCGCTTCTTTCGGCCAGCTTCCTCCGAGCGTCGAGAGCTTCGGGGGGCAGGCCGGGCTGCGGACCGGGGGGTTCCGGGGATGTGTCCATGAGGGTCCAGTCACAGTCAGGTTCGGGGCCGGCGACAGAGAGCGGCGACCACGCCCTGTCGTGTCCCGTGTGACGCACGCGGCGCCGCGCGGGTTCTGAACCGGCCCCGCACACGACGGTGGGGGCGGAGCCGGCCGGCTCCACCCCCACCTCTCACGTGTCGGGTACGTCCCCCTGCCTCACTCGGGCCGGGGGCCGTCCTTGGCGCGTTCCTCCTCGGCGTCCTGGCGCCGGGCACGCAGCTCCGCGGCACGGTACTCCTCCTGGCTCACGTCGGGGAGGATGCCCTCCTGCTGCAGCGCGGGCCCCTGTTCGGCCTGGTTCGGGAACCCCTCGGGGTCGGCCGGGGCGTTGGGCGCAGTGGTCGGCGACTTCTCCTCGGCGGCTGCCGGGGAGTGCACGACCGCGGTCCGGCCCACACTGCGCAGCAGCGTCACGATCGCGATACCGGCGACCAGGTTGATCACGGCGGTCGCAAGCTGGCTCGGGACCTCTGCGACCTGGCTGAACGGCGTGACGGCGGCGATGGCCACGGCCAGGCCCATGATCCAACCGAAGAAGGTCAGCGCACGCGGCGCCGACAGCAGCAACATGTGCAGCAGGGCGGTCGCGACGAGCGCGATCACACCTGCCAGGAGAGCGTAGGCGGCGGTGCTCGTGTCACCGAGATACCCGGCCTCCTCGGGAGCGAGGACGGGGATGTCGAAGACGCCGCGGAAGACGAGCGTTCCCGCGAGGATCACCAGCGCCGCGACGACCGCGGTGGCGAGCCCTCCGGACCAGAGCCGAGAGACGTTGACGGCCCGTTCACTTCCGATTTCGCTCATACCGATTTCCCTCTTCAGGGTGTGGAATTCGGTCGAAAGGCACATACCCGCAGGTCTTCAGAGGTAATCCAGGCGTGGAAGACTGGAGGGCATGGCACACTTCGCGCGCGCCCGCGTCGATCTCGGGGCGCTCTCCGGCAATGCCCGGCTCCTCAAGGAGCGTGCGGGAGGCACCCCGCTCATGGGGGTCGTCAAGGCCGACGGTTATGGGCACGGCATGGTGCAGGCCGCCCACGCCATGCTCGCCGGCGGCGCGACCTGGCTGGGCACGGCCCACATCGGGGAGGGCCTCGAGCTGCGCCGGGCCGGCATCAGCGCGCCCGTGCTGTCCTGGATCATCCCGCCGGGCGAACCGGTCGGCGAGGGCATCGCGGCCGGCCTCGACCTCGGCGTGAGTGACATGGCCGTCCTGGAGACGGTCGTGTCCGAGGCCCGCCGCCTCGACCGCACCGCCCGAGTCCAGCTCAAGGCCGACACCGGGCTCAACCGCGGCGGGGTCTCCCCGGGCGACTGGGAACGTGTCGTGGCGGCCGCCGCCCGCGCCGAGACCGACGGGCTCATCAAGGTCAGCGGCGTCTGGTCGCACTTCGCCTGCGCCGACGAACCCGGCCACCCCTCGATCGCCGCGCAGCTGGACGCCTTCCACGAGGCCCTGGCCACCGCCGACAAGGCCGGGCTGGAGCCCGAGGTGCGCCACATCTCCAACTCCGCGGCGCTGCTCACCCTGCCCGAGGCCCGTTTCGACCTCGTGCGCGCCGGGATCGCTGGTTACGGTCTGTGCCCGATCCCGGATCTCGACGTGCCCGGATTGCGGCCCGCGATGACCCTGGAGTCCCGCGTCGCCCTCACCAAGCGTGTCCCGGCCGGCAGCGGCGTCTCCTACGGCCACCGCTACGTCACCGACCGCGAGACCTCCCTCGCCCTGGTGCCCCTCGGATACGCGGACGGGGTGCCCCGCGCCGCCACCAACCGGGGCCCCGTCCTGCTCGGTGACCGGGCCCGCACCATCGCGGGAACAGTCTGCATGGACCAGTTCGTTGTCGATGTCGGGGACGACGACGTGTCGGCGGGGGAGTACGCGGTCCTCTTCGGCGACCCCTCCCGGCAACCCGGCGCCCCCACCGCGCAGGACTGGGCCACCGTGCTCGACACGATCCCCTACGAGATCGTCACCAGGGTCGGCGTCCGCGTCCCGCGCGAGTACACGGCGCTCCCCTGAGCCCGGACCCGGCGAACCGTCCGCACAGGTGCCGGACCCGCCATAACCTGGATCGGGGGCGCGAACCGCGGCCGCACCGGCCCGAACCCGCCTCCCGAACACATCCGACACGAGCAGCGAGCCCCATGACAGAAGCGACATCCACCGCACACGGGGCCCACGCGCGCACGGTCGGCGCCGCCACCGACGACGCCATGCGCGCTCTGGGCCGCGACCTGGCCGCCCTGACACACCCGGGCGACCTGCTCATCCTCTCCGGCCCCCTCGGCGCCGGGAAGACCACCCTCACCCAGGGCCTCGGCGAAGGCCTGGGCGTGCGCGGGTCGGTCACCTCACCCACGTTCGTCATCTCCCGTATCCACCCGTCCCTCGTCGGCGGTCCCGCACTCGTGCACGTGGACGCCTACCGCCTCTCCGGCGCCGACGAGATCGACGACATCGACCTCGACATGACCCTCCCCGACTCCGTCACGGTCGTGGAGTGGGGCGAGGACGTCGCCGAGGGCCTGGCCGAGGAACGGCTCGAGATCGACATCGAACGCCACCCCGACGACACCCGCACCGTCCACCTGCGCCCCGTCGGCGCCCGCTGGACCGGTGCCGAGCTGCCCGGCGAACCCGGGAACGGATAGGCAGGTCACCCGTGCTGCTCCTGGCCTTCGACACCGCCACGCCGGCGGTCACCGCGGCGATCGGTGAGAGCGCCCCCGACGGCTCCTTCACGATGCGCGCCTCGGCCTCCTCGGTCGACGCGCGCCGCCACGGCGAGCTCCTCGCGCCCACCGTCCGCGACATCACCGCCGAGGCGGGCCTGACCCTGGCCGACCTCGACGCGATCGCGGTCGGTATCGGCCCCGGCCCCTACACCGGCCTGCGGGTCGGGCTCGCCACCGCGCACGCCCTCGCCGACGGGCTCGGCATCCCCTGCCACGGGGTCGCCACCCTCGACGCCCTGGCCCTGGCCACCGGGCGCACCGAGCCGTTCGTGGCGATGACCGACGCGCGCCGCAAGGAGGTGTTCTGGGCCCGCTACGACGACCACCGCACCCGCGTGGGCGAGGTCGCCGTCGCCAAGCCCGCCGAGCTCGACACCGGCGGGCTCCCGCTGGTCGGGGACGGCGCGCGCATGTACGCCGACGTGTTCGGTGACACGGCCGCCCACCCCGAGCCGCTGCTGCCCGACGCCGCCGCCATGGCCGAGCTCGCCCTGGACCGCCTGCACCGCGGCGAGTCGCTGCCCGAACCCCGGCCGCTGTACCTGCGCCGCCCCGACGCCGCCGCCCCCGCGGGACCGAAGAAGGTGCGCCAGTGGGTGAAGTGAGCCCGGTGCACCTGCGCCCCATGACCCTCGCCGACGTCGGCCCCGTCATGGCGCTGGAGACCGCCCTGTTCCCCGAGGACGCCTGGAGCCAGAACGTCCTCCTCGGCGAACTCGCCGAACCCGGCCGCCACTACGTCGTCGCCGAGTCCGACGGCGGGATCGTCGGTTACGCGGGCCTGCGCGCGGTCGCGCCCGACGGCGACGTGCAGACCATGGCCGTCGACCGGAACCTGTGGGGCAGCGGCGTGGGCCGAGCCCTGCTCACCGAGCTCCTCGACGAGGCCGGGCGGCGCGGCATCACCCACATGTTCCTGGAGGTGCGCGACGACAACCCGCGCGCCCAGAAGCTCTACACCGACTTCGGGTTCGCCCGGATCGGGGTACGGCGCGGCTACTACAACGGCGCCGACGCGATCGTCATGCGCCGCGTCGACGAGGCCGGTTCCGGCCAGGAGGAGGACCGATGAGCGACCACCCGCTGATCCTCGGGATCGAGACCTCGTGCGACGAGACCGGTGTCGGTCTGGTGCGCGGACACGAACTGTTGGGTGACCAGGTCGCCTCCAGCGTCGAGCAGCACGTGCGCTTCGGCGGGGTCGTGCCCGAGGTCGCCAGCCGCGCCCACCTGGAGGCGATGGTGCCCACCGTGCAGCGGGCCCTCGACTCCGCGGGTGTGAAGGCCGCCGACGTGGACGCCGTCGCCGTCACCGCGGGCCCGGGGCTGGCCGGCGCCCTGCTCGTGGGGGTCTCCGCCGCCAAGGCCTACGCCATGGCGCTCGGCAAGCCGCTCTACGGCGTCAACCACCTCGTCGGCCACGTCGCCGTCGACCAGCTCGAGCACGGGCCGCTGCCCAAGCCGGCGATCGCGCTCCTGGTCTCGGGCGGGCACACGTCGCTGCTGCAGGTCAACGACGTGGCCACCGACGTGGTCTCGCTCGGCGACACCGTCGACGACGCCGCGGGCGAGGCCTACGACAAGGTCGCCCGCCTGCTGGAGCTGCCCTACCCGGGCGGCCCGCACATCGACAAGGCCGCGCAGCGCGGCGGCAGCTCGGCGCTGCGGTTCCCACGCGGCAAGTGGGGCGACGGCACCTACGACTTCTCCTTCTCCGGGCTCAAGACCGCCGTGGCCCGCCACGTCGAGGACGCCGACCGGTCCGGGAGCCCGCTCGTGGTCGCCGACATCGCCGCGGCCTTCCAGGACTCGGTCGTGGACGTGCTCACCCGCAAGGCCGTCGACGCCTGCGTGGAGAACGGCGTCAGCACCCTCGTCATCAGCGGCGGTGTCGCGGCCAACTCCGCGCTGCGCGCTCTGGCGGAGCAGCGGTGCGCCGAGGCCGGCGTCGAACTGCGCATCCCGCGCCCGCGCCTGTGCACCGACAACGGTGCGATGATCGCCGCCCTGGGTGCGGAAGTCGTGGCCGCCGGGCTGCCGCCGTCGTCGCTGGACCTGGCCACCGACACCTCGCTGCCGGTCTCCATGCCCCTTGCGGTCTGATCGGCCCGGTCTCTGACACCATCGGGGCAGCCCTGACCAGCACGGGCCGCCCCGCACTGCAGCAACCGGAGAAGAGAGCACACCCCAGACGTGAGCACCGTACTGCTGATCATCATCACCCTCTGTGTCTTCATCGCCGTCATGAGCGGCGTGCAGGCCAAGAGGAAGAAGTGACCGGAGCACCCGTCGGAACGCGTGCCGTGTTCCGGCGGGTGTCCGTGTGTTCACGCCGGATCCCCCCGGGCCTGGAGCGCTTCGCGGGCGTGTGATGGGGTGCCGGTATGTTCGCGATCACAGCAGCACGCTTCGACACCGAGGACCCGGTCTCCGCGCTCGAGGCCGGGCAGCGCCCCGACCCGGAACCGCGCGAGGGCTGGACGACCGTCCGCGTGAAGGCCGCCTCCCTCAACCACCACGACCTGTGGAGCCTGCGCGGGGTGGGCATCAAGGAGGACCAGCTCCCCATGGTCCTGGGCTGCGACGCCGCCGGGGTGGACGAGGACGGCAACGAGGTCGTCGTGCACGGCCTCGTCGGCGACCCCACGGCCGGCGGTGTCGAGGCCGGCGTGAAGCCCTCCCTGCTCTCCGAGGTCTACGACGGCACGTTCGCCGAGAAGGTGCTCGTGCCCCGCCAGAACCTCGTGCCCAAACCCCCGGAGCTCTCCTTCGAGGAGGCTTCCTGCCTGCCCACGGCCTGGCTGACCGCCTACAGCATGCTTTTCGGCAAGGCCGACCTGAACCCCGGTTCCCCGATCCTGGTGCAAGGTGCAGGCGGCGGGGTCTCGGCCGCGCTCATCACCCTGGCCTCGCACGTCGGGCACCGCGTGTACGTGACCAGCCGCAGCGAGGAGAAGCGGGAACGGGCCAAGGGCCTGGGCGCGCACGCCGTGCTGGCCTCCGGGGAGCGCCTGCCCGAGCGGGTCGACGCGGTCTTCGACTCCGTCGGCCAGGCCACCTGGAAGCACTCGCTGCGCGCCGTCAAGCCCGGTGGCGCCATCATCACCTGCGGCGCGACCAGCGGTGACGCCCCCTCCGCGGAGCTGACGCGGGTCTTCTTCCTGCAGCTGCGGGTGATCGGGTCGACCATGGGCACCAAGCCGGAGCTGGAAGCCCTCACGCAGATGCTCGCCTCCACCGGCCTGCGCCCCGGCATCGACCGGGTCCTGCCGCTGGAGCGGGCGGAGGAAGGGTTCCGGGCCATGGCCGAGGGCGAGCTCTTCGGCAAGGTCGTCTTCACCGCCTGACCCGCGGGATCAGCTCAGCTCTCTCCTCATCAGGGGGATCTCGCCGCCGGCGAGCACCGCGTCCACCTGGTGGGGGGAGAGGTTGTGGCGCAGCTCGTAGCGTTCGCCCGAGTCGCGTCCCACCGCCGTCAGCGGCCCGCCCGAGGCCAGGGCGTCGCGCAGGCCGTCCAGGACCAGCACGTCGCCGGCGGAGATCCGGTCGTGGTCGGCCGGGTCGGCGAACTCCAGCGCCAGCACCCCGAAGTTGGCCAGGTTCTGCCAGTGGATGCGCGCGTACGACTTCGCGATGACAGCGTGCAGACCCAGGTAGCGGGGTGTGATGGCGGCGTGCTCGCGCGAGGACCCCTGGCCGTAGTTCTCCCCGCCCACGATGATGTGGCCGGTCGTGTCCGCGATCTCCGCCGCCCGCTGCGGGTAGTCCGGGTCGATCTGCGTGAACGTGAACCGCGCCAGCTCGGGGATGTTGGACCGGAACGGCAGCGCCCGCGCCCCGGCCGGGGAGATCTCGTCGGTCGAGACATTGTCCCCGGTCTTGAGCAGCACGGGCGCCTCGATGCGGTCCGGGAGCTCGGGCAGGTCGGGCAGGGCGGAGATGTTGGGCCCCTTCACCAGCTCCTGCTCGCGGGCCTCCTCCGGCGGGAGCGGCGGCACGAACATCGCCGGGTTCACCGTCGCCGGGTCCGGCTGCTCGGGGCGCGGGTACTCCATCCCGAGTTCGGCCGCCAGGTCGCGCGGGTCGGTGATGGCACCGGTCAGCGCCGAGGCGGCCGCGGTCTCGGGTGAGCACAGCCAGACGGAGTCCTCCTTGGTCCCCGAACGCCCCGGGAAGTTGCGGGGGAACGTGCGCAGCGAGTTCCGGCCCACCGCAGGGGCCTGGCCGATCCCGATGCAGCCCAAGCAGCCGGCCTGGTGGATGCGCGCGCCCGCGTTGATGAGGTCGAGCACCGCGCCGGCCTTGGTCAGGTCGGACAGCGTCTGCCGCGACGACGGGTTGACGTCGAAGCTCACGGAACTGTCGGTCTGCCGCCCGCGCAGCATCTCCGCTGCGACGGCGAAGTCGCGGTGGCCCGGGTTGGCCGACGACCCGATGACGACCTGGCTGACCTCCCGGCCCGCCACCTCGCGCACCGGAACCACGTTGCCGGGTGAGGACGGCGCCGCGATCAGCGGTTCGATCCCCGACAGGTCGATGTGCTCGTGGTCGTCGTACTCGGCGCCCTCGTCGGCGGCCAGCTCACGGAAGTCGTCCTCCCGCCCCTGCGAGCGCAGGAACGCCCGCACCGCACCGTCGGAGGGGAACACCGTCGTCGTGGCGCCGAGCTCCGCGCCCATGTTCGCGATGACGTGGCGGTCCATCGCGGTGAGCGTCTCCACCCCGGGCCCGTGGTACTCGATGATCCGGTTCACGCCGCCGGAGACCCCGTGCCGGCGCAGCATCTCCAGGATCACGTCCTTGGCCGAGCTCCAGTCGGGGAGTTCGCCGTCGAGGTACACACCCCAGATGCGGGGCATGCGCAGGCGCAGCGGGCGGCCGGCGATCGCCATCGCCACCTCCAGTCCCCCGACCCCGATCGCGAGCATGCCGAGGGAACCGGCTGCACAGGTGTGGGAGTCGGAGCCGACCATCGTGGCGCCCGGGATCCCGAACCGCTGCATGTGGGTCGGGTGGGACACCCCGTTGCCGGCCTTGGAGTACCAGAGCCCGTAGCGTCGGCAGCCCGAGTGGAGGAACGTGTGGTCCTCGGCGTTCTTCTCGTCCGCCTGGAGCAGGTTGTGGTCCACGTACTGGACACTGCGCTGTGTGGCCGCCCGGTCCAGGCCGAGCGCCTCGAGCTCCTGCATGACCAGGGTGCCGGTCGCGTCCTGGGTGAGCGTCTGGTCGACGGCGATCCCGATCTCCTCGCCGGGTACTGCCTCGCCCCAGGCCAGGTGGTCGCCGATGAGCTTGTGCGCGACGGTGCGTGCCATGTGCGCGCCTCCCTACCGCCGAGGTGGTGTGAGGGGCTGGTCCGGGTCCTTACCCGCTCACCCCGCCGGGGATGCCTCGTCCCCCGGGTGGCCCCACACACGCGGGGCCCGGCCGCGCGGTGCGGCCGGGCCCGTGAGGAACGGGTGCGTTGGGGCTCAGGTGAAGAGGTCCTCAGGGCCCCCGACGGTGACGGCCCGCTCGACCCAGGTTTCCAGGGTCGGAACGTCCCGGCAGTTCTCGATGCGCTCGCGCGCGGAGTCCGGGACGGTGAGGCCGCGTGCGTTCAGGACCGACAGGATGCTTTGCACGAGAGCCTCCTCGCGGCCTTCCTCGCGGCCTTCCTCGCGGCCCTCTTCGCGGCCTCGGGCTGCGATTGTACGGGCGAATTCGCTCTGCCACTCGGGGGTGTCCACGGACATCAAGCCCTCCAGCTGTTCCAGGGCGGCCTCGCCGAGGCCGGCCAACACGTAGTCATAGTAGAACGCACGGCGGTCCTGGTTTTCCGACGTGAACGTCCACCCGAAACCCCTGAGCGCGGACGTACAAGATCACGTACAATCGGGAAGAGGCTCTCGATCGTCCTCGGAGGTGCGCCATGAAGACCATGAGCTACTCGGAATCCCGTGCGAACTACGCCGACACCCTCGACGCTGTCGTCAACGACCGCGAAGAGGTCGTCATCACCAGATCCGGCCGGGAACCGGTCGTCATGCTTGCACTCTCCGAGTACGAGGCGCTCAAGGAGACCGCCTACCTTCTGCGCAGCCCGGAGAACGCTCGCCGCCTGGTCACGTCCATCGAGGAACTCGAGGGTGACCAAGGGATCGAACGCGGGTTGGCCGAATGAGGCTCGTCTGGTCCCAATCCGCCTGGGAGGACTATCTCTGGTGGCAGGGTCAGGACCGGAAGATTCTGAAACGGATCAATGCACTGATCCAGGACATCGATCGCAACGGAAACCAGGGGATGGGTAAACCCGAGCCCCTGCGGCACGGCTTCCAGGGTTACTGGTCGCGGCGGATCACCACCGAGCACCGGTTGGTGTACAAGGTCAGCGGTGAGGAGATCCGCATCGCGGCCTGCCGTTATCACTACGGCAAATAGAACGGGGCCCGGCCGCGCGGTGCGGCCGGGCCCGTGAGGAACGGGTGCGTTGGGGCTCAGGTGAAGAGGTCTTCGGGGCCCGCGACGGTGACGGCCCGCTCGACCCAGGTTTCCAGGGTCGGAACGTCCCGGCAGTTCTCGATGCGCTCGCGCGCGGAGTCCGGGACGGTGAGGCCGCGTGCGTTCAGGACCGACAGGATGCTTTGCACGAGAGCCTCCTCGCGGCCTTCCTCGCGGCCTTCCTCGCGGCCCTCTTCGCGGCCTCGGGCTGCGATTGTACGGGCGAATTCGCTCTGCCACTCGGGGGTGTCCACGGACATCAAGCCCTCCAGCTGTTCCAGGGCGGCCTCGCCGAGGCCGGCCAACACGTAGTCATAGTAGAACGCACGGCGGTCCTGGTTTTCCGACGTGAACGTCCACCCGAAACCCCTGAGCGCGGACGTACAAGATCACGTACAATCGGGAAGAGGCTCTCGATCGTCCTCGGAGGTGCGCCATGAAGACCATGAGCTACTCGGAATCCCGTGCGAACTACGCCGACACCCTCGACGCTGTCGTCAACGACCGCGAAGAGGTCGTCATCACCAGATCCGGCCGGGAACCGGTCGTCATGCTTGCACTCTCCGAGTACGAGGCGCTCAAGGAGACCGCCTACCTTCTGCGCAGCCCGGAGAACGCTCGCCGCCTGGTCACGTCCATCGAGGAACTCGAGGGTGACCAAGGGATCGAACGCGGGTTGGCCGAATGAGGCTCGTCTGGTCCCAATCCGCCTGGGAGGACTATCTCTGGTGGCAGGGTCAGGACCGGAAGATTCTGAAACGGATCAATGCACTGATCCAGGACATCGATCGCAACGGAAACCAGGGGATGGGTAAACCCGAGCCCCTGCGGCACGGCTTCCAGGGTTACTGGTCGCGGCGGATCACCACCGAGCACCGGTTGGTGTACAAGGTCAGCGGTGAGGAGATCCGCATCGCGGCCTGCCGTTATCACTACGGCAAATAGAACGGGGCCCGGCCGCGCGGTGCGGCCGGGCCCGTGAGGAACGGGTGCGTTGGGGCTCAGGTGAAGAGGTCTTCGGGGCCCGCGACGGTGACGGCCCGCTCGACCCAGGTTTCCAGGGTCGGAACGTCCCGGCAGTTCTCGATGCGCTCGCGCGCGGAGTCCGGGACGGTGAGGCCGCGTGCGTTCAGGACCGACAGGATGCTTTGCACGAGAGCTTCCTCGCGGCCTTCCTCGCGGCCCTCTTCGCGGCCTCGGGCTGCGATTGTACGGGCGAATTCGCTCTGCCACTCGGGGGTGTCCACGGACATCAAGCCCTCCAGCTGTTCCAGGGCGGCCTCGCCGAGGCCGGCCAACACGTAGTCATAGTAGAACGCACGGCGGTCCTGGTCGATGATGGTCTTCAACCCGCCGATCAGTGCGTTCAGCGTCCGGGGCTCGCGGTCGGCATGAGCCCTGGCCGAGAACACGGCCAGTTCCGGCATCGCGCGAGCCTGTTCCGGGTCGACGACGACCGGCATCTGCGCGGGCCCCATGACGATCGGGAAGACCCGGCTGTCCGGATCCCCCAAGGGGATCACCCCGTTGAACTTCTGGGCCAGCTCGTCGGTCGGGCACAGCGCGAGCAGGTAGGTCGGGCACTTGAGTTGTGCGCGGACGGTGGTGAGGTAGACGGGCCAGGTCCAGTACTTGTCCGCGTCCCAGCCGTTCTGGTGCTCGATCACCACCGCCGTGACGTTCCTGCCCGACGCACGCAGGACGATCGCCCCGTCCGCCGTGTAGGCACGGGGTTTGCTGTCGGTGCACTCGGTGGAACTGAGGAGGACCTCATGGTGTTCGGGCAGCGGATGCCCGGTCATCTGTTCGAGCAGTGCGGGCACCACGTGGGGTGCGTTCCTGAGGAGTTTCAGTGGTATCTCGTGCTCTTCACCCGGCACGGGACCCCCTTTTGTGTATGGAAGGGCGGACGACCGGTGGTCGTCGTTCAGGGATCGGGACCGCGCGAGGGGCACGAGGGCCGTTGGGTGAGGGTCCGCTCCGCGGAGCTTAGCGAGAACGCTGCGCCGTGCGCATGAGAACGCGGAAACCGGTCGCAGAAAGGCGGGGCCCGGCCGCGCGGTGCGGCCGGGCCCCGTCGGTCGAGGGTGGTTACTCGTCGTCCTCGTCGTCGTCGCGGCGCCGCTTCTTCTTGCCGTCGCGGCCCGGGCGCAGGAGCGCCTCGGCGAGCGCGAGCACGGTCTCCTCGAGGGAGGCCAGGCGCTTGCTCATGTCGTCGTGGGAGTTCTCCACCGCCTCGCTGACGGTCTCCTCGAACTCACGCCGGTCCGGGCGCTGCTTGAGCTCGCGCAGGACGGGATCCACGGCGGAGGTGACGTGGGAGTCGATCTCGTCGAGCTTGTCGGTGTTGTCGACGAGCGGGCGCTCCACCAGCTCGGTGAGGCGCCGGTGCAGCTCGCTGACCTCCATGGTCTGCGGGAGCTGGTTGAGGCGCTGGTTGAGGGCCTCGAGCCGGTCGTCGATGGCCTCCATACGCCCGTCGACGCCCTCGAAGTGCCCGCTGACACCCTCGAACTGGCCCTCGACACCGTTGACGCGCCCGTTGAGCCCGTCCAGACGTCCGTCGACCCGGTCGAGCTTGCCCTCGATCGCCTCGAAGCTGCCCTCGAAGTGCCCCTCGAAGGTGTCGAAGCGGTCGGTGAGCCGGCCCAGTTCGTGGTCGACCTTGCCGGTGATCTGCGACAGGTGCGAGTCGACCTTGCCGGTGAGGGACTCGCGCTGGCGCTCCAGCCGCTCGTCCAGGGCGGTGCGGTGCGTCTCGACCTGCTCGGTGAGCGCCTCGGTCAGGGACCGGTGGCGTTCGGCGTCCTCGTCCGCGGAACGGTCGGTGCGCTCCTCCACGAACGTGCGCAGCTCGGCGAGGTCGGCGGCCACCTTCTCGGCGTCCCCGGCGACCCGCGCGGACAGGGAGTCCGTGCGCTCGGTGAGGGTCTCGCGCAGCCGCTCGGCGGCGGCCTCGTCCTGCTCGCGGGCCTCGGTCCGGGCCAGCTCCATCTGCTCGGTCACCTCGGACAGGCGCTGGCGCAGGTGCGAGCGCAGGTCGTTGAAGGAGGACTCGTGCGTCTGGCGGATCTTGGCCAGCGAACCGGTCAGGTCCGCGACGGCGGCGGTGGACTCGGCGTGGTTCTCCTCGGCGAGGGTGCCGAGCTCGCCCACGCTCTCGGCGAGCCGGTCGTGGCGCTCCTTGGCGGCCTCGGCGCGCTCGTCCAGGCCGGTGCGCAGCGCCTCGTGGCGCTCCTTCTCGGCGGTGGAGAGGGCCTCGAGCTCCTCGGCCAGTTTGGTGGTGCGCTCGCCCAGTTCTCCGGTGTTCTCCTGCACGCGCTCCAGCAGCGTGGAGTGCTGCTCGGCGGTGCGCTCCTCGACGAAGGTGCGCAGCTCCGCGGCGGCGGTGTCGAGCTTGCCGGTGACGTCCTCGCCCAGCTGGGTGCCTGCCGCCGACAGGGCGTCGCGGGCCTCGGCCAGGGCGGTGGACAGCGCCTCGCGCCCCTCCTTGACCGCCTCGGCGAGCTCGTCCTTGCCGCTGGTCAGCGACTCGGTGATCGCGGCCTTGTTCTGCGCGAGGGTCTCGGTGAGCGCCTCGTGCCGTTCACCGGAGGACTCGCTGAGGGTGTTGAGGGTGGCCTCGACCGCCTCGGTGCGCTCCGACAGTGCGGCGAGGGCCTCGTCCAGGGAGGTCAGACGGGTCTCGACGGTCTCGCTCAGGCCGGACAGCCGTTCACCGAGCGCGTCGACCTGCTCGGCGGTCTTGTTGCCGGTCTCGGCCATGCGCTGCAGACGCGTGAGGGCGGTGTCCAGGTGTCCGGCGACGCGGTGGGTGTCGGCCCGCAGGGACGGCAGGTCAGCGAGGGGTTTGACCTGTTGTCCGACGAGCTCGATGTGCTCCGCGAGGGTCTCGGCCCATTCGGGGGGACGGGCGAGGAAGTCGTCGATGCGGCCGTCGACCTTGTCGATCGACTCGGCCAGGGAGTTCAGCTCGCGCTCGCGCAGTTCGCGCAGCAGCCACTCCATGCCCTCCAACCGCTGGCGCATCTCCTCGCTGACGGCCCCCTGGGACTTCTGCTCGGAAGTGTGCTCCTGCGCGGCCTGGGAGAGAAGGTCGCGCATCCGGTCGGAGATCCCGGCCTGACCTCCCCCGTTGAGGAAGTTGTGATTGGTCTGTTCCACCGAGGTGCTCCTTATGGTTTCGGCGCTCCCGCACACGCCCGGGGGAGTGGACGATGGTCCGGGCGGTCGGGACTCTCGATGCTCCCCGGGGCGGGCTCCGCCCCGCACAGATACTGCCGCACCGTGACGCAAGTGTGACTGAGGGTGTTAAGTGCGGGCAGGGTGACTGAGCCGGTCGAACCGCGTCGCGGGTCGCTCAATGGGGCCTTCCGGGGGAATCCATGAGAAGGGAAGGGTTCGTGTCCAAGCCTAACCAACGCGGGCCCTCCAGCCCCAGGGGACGAAGGAACTTACGGCCTTCTCGCATAACGATCCGGAACGCCCGCGCCCCAGGGCCTCCCGGCCTCACTCCACCTCGCGGCAGACCAGCGCCCAGGGGCGGTCGCCGACCCGGGTCAGGACCACCGTCGCCGCCTCCGGGCCGGACGGTTTCAGGTCGCGTCGCAGCCGCTCGGTGTCCACCGCCGACCCGCGCTTCTTGACCGTCAGAGTCCCGACCCCGCGTTCGCGCAGGGCCGCCCGCAGTTTCTTCAGGGAGAACGGCATGACCGCGTCGACCTCCAGCACCCGCCACAGCGGGGAGACCTCGGCCCGGTCGGCGGTGAAGTAGGCGATGCGCTCGTCCAGCAGGGCGCCCTCCACCTTCGCCGCCGCCTCCGCGACCAGGTGCGAGCGCACCACGGCCGGGTCCGGGTCGTACAGGAACCGCCGGGCCGCGGCCACCGGGGCCGGTCCGGCGTCGGGGTCGGCCTCCACGTGGGCGATCTCCCCCTCGCGCTCGCGCAGGCCCGGGCGCTCGTGCAGCACCGTCGCGCGCCGCCGCGGGCCCCCGGAGAGGGCCCCGAACCACAGCGCGGCCTCCTTGAGTTCGCCGTCCACCGAGATCCACTCGGCCGCGGCGTCCTCCGGCAGTACCTCGTGGGGGATCCCCGGCGCGGCCTTGAGGCAGGCCGCCTCCGACCCCTGCGCGAGCTCCACGGCCGTGCCCCACGGCGGGGAGTAGGAGTCGGGGTCGAACACACGCCCGCGCCCGCCCCGGCGCGCGGGGTCGCAGAACAGCGCCGGGTACCGCCCCGGTTCCACGGCGGTGACGTCGCCCTGCCGTACCGAGGCGAGGTCCTCCAGGCCCAGCGCCGCGATGTTGGCGCGCGCCACCGCCACCGTCAGCGGGTCCAGGTCCACGCCCTCGACCGGAACCCCGCGTTCGGCGAGGGCGAGCAGGTCGGCGCCGATGCCGCAGCACAGGTCCCCGGCCGGGTGGGAACCGGGGAGCTCCACGCCCGCGGCGGCCGTACGCGCGGCCCGGTAGTCGGCCACGCTCGCCCGGGTGGCCTGCTCGGCGCCGTCGGGGGTGAAGAACATCGAGGCCGCCCGGTCCCCGAACTTGGCCCGCGCGCGCTCACGGAGGGTGATCTGTGTGAGGAGTGCGTTGACCAGGTCGGAAACGGGTAGGCCCGGGGCCAGCGCCGTGACGGCGGGCTCCGTGCGCAGACGCGAGGCGACCGCCAGCCGGTCCTTCGCCGCCTCAGCCGGGTCGATCCCTCCCAGGACCTCCCGCCCCGCCTCGGTGAGCAACGCCTCGAACGCGGCCGCGTGCATGGATCCCCCCGTGGGCGGTGTCTGTGGTGGTGGAAGCGGGTCCCCGGTCGGGGATCACGGTCACATTTCCATTCTGGCACTCTCGGGGGTAGAGTGCTAACCGCGACGAGGCCGGTCTGGCACCCGCGACGACAGGCCGCCGCGGTCGCCCCTTTTTCTCGTAGACGGTCCGCGTCCCCGCGGGCCGCAGTGCAAGTCACCAGAACCTGTGAAGGGGGAGGTCACACAGTGTCGACCGCCACCAAGACCGTGCTGAAGCCGCTCGAGGACCGCGTCGTGGTCAAGACCCTGGAAGCCGAGCAGACCACCGCGTCCGGCCTGGTCATCCCGGACACCGCCAAGGAGAAGCCCCAGGAGGGCGAGGTCCTGGCCGTGGGCCCGGGCAAGCTCGACGACAAGGGCAGCCGCGTCGCGCTCGACGTCAACGTCGGCGACGTCGTTCTCTACAGCAAGTTCGGCGGCACCGAGGTCAAGTACGAGGGCGAGGAGTACCTCGTTCTTTCCGCGCGCGACCTCCTCGCGGTCGTCGAGAAGTAAGCCGCTGCGGCGCCACGCGCCGCACCACGGATCACGCATCCCGCATCCGGTCGGCCCTCTGCCGGGCGGGGCGGGATGCTTTCTTTCTTCTCACCACCGGCCCGACGAGGAGTCACACCCATGGCCAAGATTCTTGAGTTCGAGGACGATGCCCGCCGTGCGCTCGAGCGCGGCGTGGACCGCCTCGCCGACGCTGTCAAGGTGACGCTGGGCCCGCGCGGCCGCAACGTCGTCATCGACAAGAAGTTCGGCGCCCCCACCATCACGAACGACGGTGTGACCGTCGCCCGTGAGATCGAGCTGGACGACCCCTACGAGGACCTGGGGGCCCAGCTGGTCAAGGAGGTCGCCACCAAGACCAACGACGCCGCCGGCGACGGCACGACCACCGCCACCGTGCTGGCCCAGTCCCTCGTCCGCGAGGGCCTGCGCAGCGTGGCCGCCGGTGCGTCCCCGATGTCCCTCAAGAAGGGCATCGACGCCGCGGCCGAGCACGTCGCCAAGACCCTGGTCGAGCGCGCCGTGCCGATCGAGGAGCGCGAGGACATCGCCTACGTGGCGACCAACTCCGCCCAGGACGACCAGATCGGCGAGCTCATCGCCGAGGCCTTCGACAAGGTCGGCAAGGACGGCGTCATCACCGTCGAGGAGGCCCCGACCTTCGGGCTCGACCTCGACTTCACCGAGGGCCTGCAGTTCGACAAGGGGTACGTCTCCCCGTACTTCGTCACGGACAACGACCGCCAGGAGGCGGTCCTGGACGACGCGCTGATCCTCATCCACCAGGGCAAGATCAGCAGCCTCAACGACCTCCTCCCGCTGCTGGAGCAGGTCCTGCAGAACAAGAAGCCGCTCCTGATCATCGCCGAGGACATCGAGGGCGACGCCCTGGGTGCCCTGGTGCTGAACAAGATGCGCGGCACGCTCGACGTCGCCGCCGTCAAGGCGCCCGGCTTCGGCGAGCGCCGCAAGGCCATGCTGCAGGACATCGCCGTCCTCACCGGCGGCCAGGTCATCGCCGAAGAGGTGGGCCTGACCCTGCAGAACGCCGGCCTGGACACCCTCGGCCGCGCCCGCCGCATCACCGTCACCAAGGACGACACCACGATCGTCGACGGTGCCGGCGAGCAGAGCGAGGTCGACGACCGCGTCCGCCAGATCCGCAGCGAGATCGAGAACAGCGACTCCGACTGGGACCGCGAGAAGCTCCAGGAGCGCCTCGCGAAGCTGGCCGGCGGCGTCTCCGTCCTGCGGGTCGGCGCGGCCACCGAGGTCGAGCTCAAGGAGAAGAAGCACCGCCTCGAGGACGCCATCTCGGCGACCCGCGCGGCGATCGAGGAGGGCATCGTCGCCGGCGGCGGCGCCTCCCTGGTGCACGCGACCAAGTCCCTGGAGGGCCTGGGCCTGGACGACGACGCCCGGACCGGTGCCGACATCGTGCGCCGCGCGCTGGTCGAGCCCGCCCGCTGGATCGCCGAGAACGCCGGCGCCGAGGGTTACGTCGTCACGCACCGCATCTCCGAGCTGGAGGTCGGCCACGGCTACAACGCCTCGACCGACTCCTACGAGGACCTCACCGCCAAGGGCATCCTCGACCCGGTCAAGGTCACCCGCTCGGCCGTGCAGAACGCCGCGTCCATCGCGGGCATGCTCCTGACCACCGAGGCGCTGGTCGTGGACAAGCCCGAGGAGGACGAGGAAGGCCACGGGCACAGCCACTAGTGGCGGCAGCCGCTGAAGGCTTCGAAGCACTGTGACGTCTCAGAGCACAGTGATCAGGGGCGGGGCACCTCCGGGTGTCCCGCCCCGTCCACTACCACGGGGAACACACGATCGACAGGGTTCCAGTGGGTGGTTTCGGGTGGTTTTTGCGAAACGTAACCATTCCGATGCGTGCCATTGGAGCGGTCGGGTCCCGCACGCGGGGCATCATTTCTGACGTGACGGATGCAGGCGCCCACGGTGGCGTTGCCGCGAAGCGGCCAGGAGCGCACGGGGCCGGAGAGGCCTCCGCGCCCGACCAGGGCCTGAACCACCTGGGAACACGCGCTGTTGCGGGTGAGGACGGGGCCATGGACACCCTCCTCCGGGAGGTCCGCCCGATGGTGGTCCGCTACTGTCGTGCCAGACTGGCCCGGGTCTCCGGACTCGCCCACCACTCCGACGACGTGGCGCAGGAGGTCTGCGTCGCCCTGCTCTCGGCCCTGCCCCGGTACGAGGACAGGGGCCGCCCCTTCGCCGCCTTCGTCTACGGGATCGCGGCCCACAAGGTCGCCGACACCCTCCGAGTGGCGGGCCGGGTGGAGACGGTGCCCACCGACACGCTCCCCGAACGCGCGGACGACGGTCCCGGCCCGGAGGAGGCGGCGGTCCGGGTCATCGAGGCCCAGAAGGCCAGAGAACTACTCGACGAGCTCCCCGACCAGCAGCGAAGACTGCTCGTCATGCGAGTGATCGTCGGTCTGACAGCAGATGAGACGGGACATGTCCTTGGAATGTCGGCAGGAGCGGTACGGGTTGCCCAGCACCGGGCTATTGCTCGGCTTCGGAAGGTGGCCGTGGCGCAACGCCTCCTCCCTTGAGCCGCCCCGCCGCGCACGCTCCCGGCGCATCTGCCCCTCCCGCCCCACCGGCCCCCGCGGTTACTGCCGCCTCGGCCGCACCGCCCCCGCCCGCCGCTGACCCCCCGTCGCGAACCGGCGGCCGACGGTCATTCGTGTGTCCGTACAGTGCCCGCACACGCACGTTCGCCGAAGTGATCGGTCGAACATCCGGTTTCACCTGGGGAGCACCGGTGAACGTCCTAGTATGAGACGACACGCGGGGCTGCCGCCGAGTGAACGCCGGATAGCGGAGGTTGTGTCATGGTCCAGGAGTACAGCGACTACGGGGACAAGCTGCTCCCTCCGGGACTGACCTACGACGACGTACTCCTCGTGCCCGGTTACTCCGACCTCCAGCCGGGGGACGTCGACACCACCACGCAGCTCTCCCGCAACATCCAGCTCCGCATCCCGCTCCTCTCGGCCGCCATGGACACCGTCACCGAGGCGCGCATGGCCGTGGCCATGGCCCGCCAGGGCGGCGCCGGCGTGCTCCACCGCAACCTCTCCGCCGAGGACCAGGCCGACCAGATCGACCTCGTCAAGCGCTCCGAGGCCGGCATGGTCACCGACCCGGTCACGTGTCAGCCCGAGGACACCCTCGCCCAGGTGGAGGGCTTGTGCGCCCACTACCGCATCTCCGGTGTCCCTGTCACCGACGGCACGGGCACGCTCGTCGGCATCGTGACCAACCGCGACATGCGCTTCGAGGACGACCGCTCCCGCACGGTGCGCGACGTCATGACGACCGAGGGCCTCATCACCGCCCCGGTCGGCGTCTCCCGTGAGCAGGCCTTCGAGCTGCTGCGCAAGTACAAGGTCGAGAAACTCCCGCTCGTGGACGACCGCAACCGGCTGCGCGGCCTGATCACCGTCAAGGACTTCATCAAGAGCGAGCAGTTCCCCGACGCCACCAAGGACGCCGACGGCCGCCTGGTCGTCGGCGGCGCCGTCGGGGTGGGCGCCGAGGCCGAGGAGCGCGCCAAGCTCCTGGTCGAGGCCGGGGTCGACTTCGTCGTCGTCGACACCGCACACGGCCACTCCAGCGGCCTGGCCGACATGGTCTCCAAGCTCAAGGCCAACTCCCGCGCCGACGTCGTGGCCGGCAACGTCGCCACGCGCGCCGGCGCCCAGCTCCTCGTCGACGCCGGCGCCGACGCCGTGAAGGTGGGCGTGGGCCCCGGCTCCATCTGCACCACCCGCGTGGTCGCCGGTGTGGGCGCCCCGCAGCTCACCGCGATCCTCGAGTCCTCCCGCGCCTGCGGCCCCGCCGGGGTCCCGCTCATCGCCGACGGCGGCCTCCAGTACTCCGGTGAGATCGCCAAGGCCCTGGTGGCCGGCGCGAGCACGGTGATGCTCGGCAGCCTCCTCGCCGGCGTCGAGGAGAGCCCCGGCGAGCTCATCTTCATCAACGGCAAGCAGTACAAGGCCTACCGCGGCATGGGTTCGCTCGGCGCCATGCGCGGGCGCTCCTTCTCCAAGGACCGCTACGCGCAGGCCGAGGTCTCCACCGAGGACAAGCTCATCCCCGAGGGCATCGAGGGCCAGGTGCCCTACCGCGGCCAGCTCTCCGCCGTCGCGCATCAGCTCACCGGCGGCCTGCACCAGTCCATGTGGTACGCGGGCACCCGCACGGTCCCGGAGCTGACCGAGCGCGGCCAGCTCATGCGCATCACCAGCGCCGGCCTGCGCGAGAGCCACCCGCACGACATCAAGATGACCGTCGAGGCGCCCAACTACAACACGCGCTGACGGCCCCCAGCACTCATCACGGCAGGCGTCCGTCCCGGGAACGGGGCGGGCGCCTGCCGCTGTGTGTACCGGGCCCGGCCGTTCCCTTCTCCCGGACCGATAGACTCACCAGCGCAATCCTGCGTCGGCCCCGAGGGCCGGCGACACACGTCAGAGGGGATCGAAGCGTTGGCTCAGGTGGAGATCGGGCTGGGCAAGAACGGGCGCCGGGCCTACGAGCTCGACGAGATCGGGATCGTGCCCGCCCGACGGACCCGTGACCCGGAAGAGGTGTCGATCGCGTGGCAGATCGACGCCTACCGGTTCGAGACGCCGCTCGTCGTCAGCCCCATGGACAGTGTCGCCTCGCCCGAGACGGTGGTCTCCGTCGGTCGGCAGGGCGGTCTGGGCGTGCTGGACCTCGAGGGCCTCTGGACCCGCTACGAGGACCCCGAGCCGCTGCTCCAGGAGATCCGTGAGCTCGACGAGGAGGCCGCCACCAAGCGCCTCCAGGAGATCTACGCCGCTCCGATCCAGGAGGATCTCATCGGCCGCCGGATCGAGGAGATCCGCAGCACCGGCCTGGTGACCGCCGCCCGCCTGTCGCCGCAGCGCACCGCCCAGTACCACCGTGCGGTCGTCGACGCCGGGGTGGACATCTTCGTCATCCGCGGAACGACCGTCTCGGCCGAGCACGTCTCCGGCCGCGCCGAGCCGCTCAACCTCAAGCAGTTCATCTACGACCTGGACGTGCCGGTCGTGGTCGGCGGCTGCGCGACCTACACCGCCGCCCTGCACCTGATGCGCACCGGCGCCGCGGGTGTGCTCGTGGGCTTCGGCGGAGGCTCGGGCCACACCACGCGCTCCGTTCTCGGTGTGGCCGTGCCCATGGCCAGCGCCATCGGTGACGTGGCCGCAGCCCGCCGCGACTACCTCGACGAGTCCGGCGGCCGCTACGTGCACGTCATCGCCGACGGCGGCATGACCGGCAGCGGCGACATCGCCAAGGCCCTGGCCTGCGGCTCCGACGCCGTCATGGTCGGTTCCCCGCTCGCGCGCGCCACCGAGGCGCCCGGCCGCGGTTACCACTGGGGCAGCGAGGCCCACCACGAGGAGCTGCCCCGCGGCCACCGCGTCGAGGTCGGAACCATCGGCAGCCTGGAGTCGATCCTGCACGGGCCGGCCTCCACCAGCGACGGCTCCATGAACCTCATGGGTGCCCTGCGCCGCACGATGGCCACCTCCGGCTACAGCGACCTGAAGGAGTTCCAGCGGGTCGAGGTCGTGGTCAACCCCCACGGCTGATCTCACGGTTCGTGTCCATCGGGCGTCCCCCGACCATCGGGGGGCGCCCGATGTGCGAGCATGGGCGGGATTTCGTGTCAGAGCCCGGGGGACGACCCTTCGATGGAGGACATGCATGGGTGGCAGTGCATCCGGAACCGCCCGCAAGGGACGGGGACCGGTCGTCGCGGCCTGCGTGACCCTCGCGGTGTGCCTCGTGCTCACCGGGGGCGTGCTCTTCGTGGTCGACCGCGTCTCCACCGCCATGGGTGAGTGGGAAGCCCCCACGGGTGCGCCGGTCGAACCCTCGGACGGCACCATCGAGACCCCGCCGCGCAGTGAGATCGACGGTCCGCCGGACCGGGCCGAGGTCGCCGGCGAGGACGAGGGCGACGCCGACGAACAGGCCGCCCCCGACAGCGCCGCGACCCGCCCCGACGACGCCTGGATCGACCAGGTCTCCGACGACACCGGGATCCCGCGCCGTGCCGTGGAGGGTTACGCCGGCGCCCAGCTGGTCGTCAACGCCGACACCCCCTCCTGCGAACTGTCCTGGCCGACCCTGGCCGGGATCGGGTTCGTGGAGTCCCAGCACGGAACGTTCGCCGGCGGGGAGATCGGCGAGGACGGCACCACGACCGTCGACGTCATCGGGATCCCGCTGGACGGCACCAACAACACCGAGGCGATCCCCGACACCGACAACGGCGAGTACGACGGGGACACCGAGTGGGACCGCGCCGTGGGCCCCATGCAGTTCATCCCGGCGACCTGGGAGCGCTGGGGCGAGTCGCTGGAGGGCGGCGAACCCGACCCGCACAACATCGACGACGCCTCCCTGACCGCCGCGCGGTACCTGTGCGCCGACCAGCGCGACCTCACCGCCGCCGACGACTGGGAGGCCGCGGTGTTGGCCTACAACCGCTCCGGCGAGTACGTGGACGACGTGCTGGCCTACGCACACGCCTACGCCGACGCCTCCTGAAGCCTTCCGGGTCCGCCGGGGCCTGCGGGTCCGCCGGGGCTGCGGGACGCCCTGGGCCTACGGGCCGATCGGCGTCAACGGGCGCCGTCCTGCTCCTCCGCACCGGCCTCGATCCACGCCCACGCCGCGTCCTCGTCGCCGCCGCGGAACGAGCGCAGGTCCGTGCCGCTGACGCGGTCGGCGGCGTCGGCCAGGAACCCGAGGATGCGTTCGTCGCAGACCACCGCGATCCGGTCCACCCCGTCCCCGTACTCGCGCAGGAACTGGAACCGCTCGCGCAGCGTGGACAGCTCCGCGTGCGGCCACCCGCGCAGGCGCAGGAGCAGGCGCACCCGCCCGTGCCCGTCGACCTCCTCGCGCACCTCGCCCAGCATGCCGTCCATCTCCGCCTGGGAGATCTTGCCCTCGACCTGGTAGGCGAGGACGTTGTCGTGGCTGCTGCCCAACTTCCGGTACATGTCCGCTGGTTACCCGCGGGCTCCCGGGCCCAAGCGGGCCCCGGTGCGGGTGGGGTCCGACACAGGTCCCGCGTGTCGCCGCAGGTCAGCAGCGTGTGTGTCGTATGGGGTCTCTGGGGCGTGGGTAGCCTGATGTCGAACGGTCCGGTGGACGGGGCCCGCGGCGGGTATGCGCCCTCCAGGACACCTGTCGAATCGAAGGGACTTCCGCATGGCGACCACGTGGCTTGGACCGAAGGGCCGGGACGCAGCTCTCGCGTCCATGTCCGACGAGGAACTCGACGTCCTCGTCGTCGGAGGGGGCATCGTCGGCGCGGGGATCGCCCTCGACGCCGTCTCGCGCGGTCTCTCGGTCGGGCTGATCGAAGCGCGCGACTTCGCCTCCGGCACCTCCAGCAGATCCAGCAAGCTCATCCACGGCGGGCTGCGCTACCTCGAGCAGTTCGACTTCGAGCTCGTGCAGGAGGCCCTCCAGGAGCGCGGGCTGCTGCTGACCACCATCGCGCCGCACCTGGTCCGCCCGGTGCCGTTCCTGTTCCCGTTCAGCCACCACTGGGAACGCTTCTACATCGGCGCCGGCGTGACGCTCTACGACACGCTCGCGCACACCTCCCGCAACAACCGCGGGCTCCCCTCGCACCGGCACCTGTCCCGGTCCGGCGCCCTGCGTGTGTTCCCCGCGCTCAAGCGCGACTCCGTGGCCGGCGCCGTCCAGTACTGGGACGCCCAGGTCGACGACGCCCGCTTCGTGAGCACGGTCCTGCGCACCGCCGCGGGCCTGGGCGCGCACATCGCCTCCCGCGTGCAGGCCGTCGGGTTCCTGCGCGAGGGCGAGCACGTGGTCGGCGCGACCGTCGAGGACCTGGAGAAGGGCGAGGAGAAGCAGATCCGCGCCCGCCAGGTCGTCAACGCCGCCGGTGTGTGGACCGACGAGATCCAGGAGATGGTCGGCGGGCGCGGTCAGATCCACGTCAGCGCCTCCAAGGGCATCCACCTGGTGGTCCCGCGCGACCGCATCCAGGCCTCGTCCGGGATGATCCTGCGCACCGAGAAGAGCGTGCTGTTCGTGATCCCGTGGGGTCGCCACTGGATCATCGGCACCACCGACACCGCCTGGGACCTCGACAAGGCGCACCCGGCCGCGAGCCGTGCCGACATCGACTACGTGCTCGACCATCTCAACAAGGTCCTGCGCACCCCGCTGACCCGCGACGACGTCGAAGGCGTCTACGCGGGCCTGCGTCCGCTGCTGTCGGGTGAGTCGGACGAGACGTCCAAGCTCTCCCGCGAGCACACGGTCGCCCACCCGGTTCCCGGCCTCGTGCTCATCGCCGGCGGCAAGTACACGACCTACCGCGTCATGGCCAAGGACGCGGTGGACGCCGTCGCACACGGGCTGGGCGGTGCCCTGCCGCCGTCGGTGACCGACCGGCTGCCGCTCGTCGGTGCCTCCGGCTACCAGGCCCTGGTCAACCAGCGCCACCAGCTGGCCCGCGACTCGGGGCTGCACGTCTCCCGCGTCACGCACCTGCTGCGGCGGTTCGGCACCGCCACGCGCGACCTGCTCCAGATGGTGCGCGAGCGCCCGGACCTGGGCCGTCCGCTGGAGGCCGCCGAGGACTACCTGCGCGCGGAGATCGTCTACGCGGTCGAGGCCGAGGGCGCCCGCCACCTCGACGACGTGCTCACCCGCCGGACCCGCATCACGTTCGAGACCTGGGACCGCGGGATCGCCGCCGCCGAGGAGGCCGCGCGTCTCATGGCCGAACCGCTGGGCTGGTCCGACGAGCAGGTCGAGCGCGAGGTCGAGTACTACCGCAAGGGCATCGAGGCCGAGCGCGCCGCCCAGGAGCAGGACACCGACCAGGAGGCCGACGCCGTACAGCACGGCGCCCCGGAGATCGTCCCGGAGGCCGAGGTCCGCCGGGGCTGATCCGGGGCCGCGTGTGGCCCACGGCACAGGTCATGGCTAGTGTGTGCACGAAACACGCCCTGGGGTGCGGTAACGACACACCGCACCACGTAACCGGAGGATCCGGACGCCATGATCAAGGTGCTGCTCGTCGAGGACGACGTACGCCTCGCCGACGCCCTCGCCGGAGCGCTGGAGACCAGCGGCTTCGAGGTCGCCCAGGTGCGCACAGCCGCAGGGGCCCTCGAGGCCGCACCGGTCGACGTCGTCCTGCTCGACCTGGGCCTGCCCGACATGGACGGCATCGAGCTGTGCGCCCGCCTGCGCGACCGGCACGACTTCGGCGACACCGCGATCATCATGGTCACCGCCCGAGGCCGCCAGCGCGAACGCATCCGCGGGCTGAGGTCGGGGGCCGACGACTACGTGGTCAAACCCCTCGCCATCGAAGAGCTCTGCGCGCGCATGGAGGCGGTCCTGCGCCGAACCCGGCCCCGGCACGACCCGGCCGTGCGGGTGGGGCCCCTCCGCCTCGACCTGGACGCGCGCACCGTGTCCGGGGCCGAGGGGCCCATCGAGCTCACGCGCAAGGAGTTCGACCTGCTGGCGGTCCTGGTGCGGGAGGAGGGCGCCGTCGTCTCCCGTGAACAGCTCCTGTTGCGGGTGTGGCGCACCACCTGGCCCGGCACGCTGCGCACCCTCGAGGTGCACGTGGGGACCCTGCGCTCCAAGCTCGGCGTCCCCGGGCTCATCGAGACGGTGCGGGGCGTGGGGTACCGGATCGCCGCGGCCGGCCCCGCCGACGCTGCTGCCCCCACCGCTGCCTCCGGGCCCGTCCGTACCGGGCGGTCCTGACCACGATGCGCCGGCGTGTGACCACGGTGTACGTGACCCTGCTCGTGGTCGCGTGCCTGGGGCTGGCCTGGCCGCTGAGCGGCAGCATCGCCGCCCGTGGCACCTCCGAGATGCTCCTCGACCGCATCAACGACACCGCCCGGTTGTCCGGGCTCGCCGAACCGACGGTGCTCACCGGTTCGGTCGGAACACTCTCCGGGGAACTGGCCGCCTACGACGAGCTCTACGGCGTGGCCGGGGTGGTCCTGGACCGCGACGGCCGACTCGTGGCCTCCTCCCGCGACGGCCTCGAGGGGACCGGCCTGGAGGAGATCGTCGGCGGCGACCCTGCCGACCTGCCCGGCGAGGTGCGTACCGCCCTGGCGGGGGCGCGGCTCGGCACGGACGCCGTCGTGTGGCCGTGGAGCACGGACCCGCTCGTGGTCGCCGAACCGGTCGGTTCCGGCGAGGTCGTGGGTGTGGTCGTGACCGCGTCGCCCACCGGAGGGCTGCGCCGCGCGATCCTCCTGCAGTGGATGGGCGTGTGGATCGTGGCGCTGACGGTGCTGGTCGTGGGCATCGCCGCGGCCGGGCCCCTGACCCGGTGGGTGCTGCGGCCCATCGACCACCTCGACGAGGCCACCCGCGCCGTCAGCGAGGGCAGCCTCGACGCGCGGGTCCGGGCCGGGGACGGGCCCATGGAACTGCGCCGTCTGGGGGAGTCCTTCAACCGGATGGCCGACAAGATCTCCTCCATGCTGGAGAGCCAGCGCACCTTCGTCGCCTACGCCGGGCACCAGGTCCGCAACCCCCTCGCGGCGCTGCGCCTGCGTGTGGAGTCCCTGGGCCGCCACCTGCCCGAGGCCGGGACCCGCGAGCACCGCCTCGCCCTGGACGAGGTCGACCGCCTCACCCGCATCTGCGACAGCCTGCTCACCCTGGCCCGCACCGAGGACTCCGAGCACTCCCTGGTCGAGGAGGACGTCCGGGAGGCCGCCGAGGACCGTGTCGCCGCCTGGCTGCCCATCGCCGAACGCGCCGGGGCCCGCCTGGAGTGCGCCGGCGAGGCCGTGGCCACGGTGCACTGCGTTGAGGGCACCCTCGACCAGGCCCTGGACGCGCTCATCGACAACGCCCTCAAGTACGGGGGCGAGGGTGTGCACATCCGGGTGCTGGTGGAGGGCACGGGCGCGGTGCGGGTCGTCGACGACGGTCCCGGACTGCCGCCCGAGCAGCTTGCGGAGGCGACCCGGCCGTTCTGGCGCGACGGCGGGCACGGGGGTTCCGGGCTCGGGCTGTCGATCGTGGTCACCCTGCTGGAGATGCAGGGCGGCGGCCTGACGCTGCGCCCCGCCGAACCGCACGGCATCGACGCGCGGATCAGGTTCCCGGGGACGCCGTGACCGTCCACGGGTCGTGTGCGTACTTGACCGAGCGGTAGTACCGGGCGGCCCCCGGGTGCAGCGGGACCGGCAGCGTCGCGATCGCCGAGCGTGCGTCCAGGTGCAGCGCGACCGGGTGGATCCCGGTCAGGTCCGAGCGCGATTCGAACAGCACGCGGGTCAGGTCGCGGGCGTCGTCATCGGGCATGTGCGCACCCACCACGAGCAGGCTCGGAACGCCGATCGTGCGCACCGCGGGCACACCCGCGTAGGTGTGTGCGGGCACGGCCAGCTCGGAGAAGTACTCCCCGTGCTCGGCCACCAGGTCGGGTACGTGCTGGGCCAGGTCGAGCAGGCGGATCGGCGTCTCCTCGGCCAGGTCGGCCACCGCGCGGGTCGGCAGCCCGCCCGACCACACGAACGCCTCGATCCGGCCCTCGGACAGCGCCTCGGCGGAGCCCTCGATCGACAGGCGGCGGCGGTCCACCTCCTCGGCGCCGGCCGCGTCGAGCAGGCGTTCGGCCATCATCTCGGTCCCCGAACCGGGCGCCCCCACCGAGACGGGGGTGTCCTCCAGGTCGGCGACCTCCTCGTAGGGGGAGCCTTCCCGCACCACCACGTGGGTGTGGTTGTCGTACAGGCGCGCGACCGCGGCCACGGGCAGGGGCTCGTCGAAGGGGGCCTCGCCCTCCACCGACAGCGCCGCGACGTCGGCCAGGGTGAAGGCGGCGTCGAGCTCGCCGCGGGCGACCAGTTCCAGGTTCTCCACGCTCGCGCCCGTCACCTGCGTGGAGACCTCGGTGTTGGGGAAGTCGGCCGTGACCTCGGCGAGCCCGTCGCCGTAGACCTGGTAGACCCCGCCGGCACCGCCCGTGCCGACCGAGACGCGCAGCACTCGCGCGCCCTCCGGGTGGGACAGCGTCAGCACCAGGGAGAGCACGAGCACGGTGGAGGCCAGCAGGATCACTCTGCCGGCTCGGCGGGAGGGGGCCCGTTGCATGGCGCCACTCTAGGGTGTCGGGCAAGAGGCCGGCTGAACCGGCCCTGACCTCGAACGTCGCCTGCGCTGCGACGGCGGGCCGGCCACCTCAGAAGAGGCTCAAATCCCCGCGCGGGGACTACGGATGACGGGCACGTGACGGTTAGGTTTCCGACAGCGGAGTGGCACGCGCCACATCCCCCGTCAGGACACCCCGCCCCTCCGAGAGGACCCAGACCATGCGTCGCTCCCTGTTGAAGGCCGCCGCGATCCCCGCCGGCGTCCTCCTTCTCTCCGCCTGCTCACAGCCGGCCGACAACACCGACGGCCCCGTCGAGAACCTCAGCATCGCCACGGGGGGCACCAGCGGCGTCTACTACCCCATCGGAGGGGTCCTGGCCACGATCGTCGAGAACGAGTTCGAGGGCCACCAGGCCTCCGTCGAGGCGACCGGCGCCAGCGTGGAGAACATCCGCCTCATCGACTCCGGCGAGGCCCACCTGGCCATCGTCCAGGGTGACTCCGCCGACCAGGCCATCAGCGGCACCGCCGACTTCGAGGGCGAGGAGATCCAGACCCGCACGCTCGCGGTGCTCTACCCCAACGTCTTCCACGCCGTCACCTTCGACTCCAT
Source organism: Nocardiopsis coralli (assembly GCF_014892575.1). GTDB lineage: Bacteria > Actinomycetota > Actinomycetes > Streptosporangiales > Streptosporangiaceae > Nocardiopsis > Nocardiopsis coralli. The sequence goes on from NZ_JADBGI010000008.1 coordinate 55,326, forward strand.
CGCCGAGTCCCAGGGATACGAGTGCTTCTCCGACGTGGTGGGCACCCGCTACTCTGTCGGCGACATCGGCAGCGGCAACGAGACCACCACCAACCAGGTCTTCGAGAGCCTCGGCATCGACGAGGGCGACATCGAGCTCGACCAGCTCGGGTACGCCGAGACCGCCACCGCGCTCCAGAACGGCCAGCTCGACGCCGGTTCCTGGGTCGTCGGCGAGGGCCACTCCGGCATCGTCGAACTCGGGACCACCGACGACATCTCGATGATCCCCATGTGCGACGAGGAGCTCGACCAGATCGTCGAGGGCGACGGCGACTACACCGAGCACACCATCGAGGGCGGCACCTACCCGGGCGTCGACGAGGACGTCACCACCGTCGCCACCTGGAACGCCCTCGTGGTCTCGGAGGACTTCGACGACGACCAGGCCTACGAGATCACCAAGGCCATGTACGACAACATCGACGACGTCATCGGCGCCTACGCCCCCGGTGAGGAGTACCTGGTGCCCGAGACCATCGAGAACGCCCCCGTTCCGGTGCACCCCGGCGCCCAGCGCTTCTACGAGGAGCAGGACGTCGAGGTCCCCGAGGGCGTGCAGGAATAACACCGTGCGCCGCCGGTGGATCCGGGCCGGGGCGCTGACGGTGGCCGTCGCCGCCGTGGCGCTCCTGCTCTGGCCGGCCCGGCCCGCGTTGCGTGTCAGCGACGAGGGCCGGGCCCTGGGCCACCTGCCGCTCGCCGAGGGAGAGGCCCTGACCGTGGCCTACACACACTCCATCGACGGGCTGCCCATAGAGGAGGACCTCGTCGTCGAGGACGGCCACCTCGTCGTGGACGCCACCCGGCTCCGGCAGTTCGGTGCCGGGATGGGGCAGATCCCCGGAGAGGGACACGGCCGCGCCGACGGTCGGTGGTGGGTCGTGGAGGACCTCGACCGCGACATCGGCCCCGAGCTGGTGCTGAGGGTCGGGTCGTCCGAGGTCGACCACCGGCTCCGGGTCCCCGGCACCGAGGTGGAGCTGTCCCCCTGCCTGGCCGGGCAGCGCGTCACCGTGGAACCGGTCCGGGTCTCGACCCTGCGCCTCTGGCTCGACGGCGGGCCCCGGCCCGACTGCTGACCCCCCCGACCCCCCCGACCCCCGCCCCCCGTACGACCCGAACCGCCGAACCACCCGAGGTGGATCATGACCGACAGCCCGAGACAGGACCGGGGCGAGGTACCCGAGGGCCCCGCCCCCGACGAGGGGACCGACACCGCGGAAGCCACCCACGGGTCCGCGTTCGGGACCCGGCGCCACACGACCGGGACCTCCGCCGATGCCCTCCCCGACGTCGAGGGGCGCGACGAGGAACTCCCTCCCGTCTGGCGCCGCATCGCCGCCGAACGCTGGGGAGCCGGGCGCTCCGCCGACGTGGTGGGCGTCCTCGTGCTCGTGCTGGCCACCGCACTGACCGCGTTCCAGCTCTACGTGGCGCTGGCTGCCGGGGTCGACGCCCGCCAGCAGCGGCTCGTGCACCTGATGTTCGTGATGCTGCTGGTCTTCCTCATCATGCCGCCGCTGAAGATGGCCAAGGACGAGGACGGCGGCGTCCTCGACACCCCGGGCAACCGCACGCGCGGAGTGATCGGGCTGGTCATCGACGCCGCCGCGATCGGGCTGGCCGTGGTCACCAGCCTCTACCCGATCGTCTTCCAGGCGGAGCTGGCCTCGCGCGCGGGCGGTTACGAAGAGATCGACTGGATCATGGGCCTGCTCGCGATCCTGGTGCTCCTGGAGGCCACCCGGCGTGCGGTCGGTTGGGTGATGGTCATCCTCGTGGTGCTGTTCATGTACTACGCCTGGCTCGGACCGCTGATCCCCGGAGAATTCGGGCACACCGGCGCGACGATCCAGCGCATCGCCACCCACAGCTACCTGGGCAACGACGGTATCTACGGGATGACCCTCGGCGTGGTCGTCACGTTCGTGTTCGTGTTCATCCTGTTCGGCGCGATCCTGTCCAAGAGCGGCGGCGGCAACTTCTTCGTCGGCCTCGCCTACGTGCTCACCGGGCGCATGGTCGGCGGCCCCGCCAAGGGCGCGGTGCTCGCCAGTGCGCTCATGGGCTCCATCAACGGCAGCGCCATCGCCAACGTCGTCACGTCCGGGCCGTTCACGATCCCCCTGATGAAGCGGGTCGGTTACAAGAAACACGACGCCGCGGGGGTCGAGGCCGCCGCGTCCACCGGTGGACAGATCCTGCCGCCCATCATGGGCGCCGGCGCGTTCATCATGGCCGAGCGCCTCGGTGTGCCCTACGCCGACATCGTCAAGGTCGCGATCATCCCCGCGATCATGTACGTCGGGGTGATGTTCCTGTTCGTGGACATCCTCGCCCGCAAGTACCGGATCGGTGCGCTGGGCGCGGACGAGGTCCCCGGCTTCCGGACGGTCATGAAGGCCGGCTGGCACTTCCTGGCCCCGCTCGTGCTGCTCATCGTGCTTCTGCTCAACTACGTGCATCCCGCGCAGGCCGGGCTCTACGCCTGCGGTTCGCTGCTCGTGGTCGCGATGCTGCGGGTGAGCAGCCGACTGAGTGTTCGCGACTTCTTCGAGGTCTTCGTGACGGCCGCGCGCAACACCCTGGTGGTGTCGGTGGCCTGCGCCGTCGCCGGCATCATCGTCGGCATGGTGGGGCTGACCGGGCTCGGGCTGGTCTTCTCGAACGTGCTCGTCACGGCGTTCGCCGGGAGCCTGTTCCTGACGCTGCTCATGGTCGCTCTGGCCTCGCTGGTCCTCGGCATCGGGCTGCCGGTCACCGCCTCCTACGTGGTGCTGGTGATCCTGGCCGGCCCCGCCCTGGAGGAGCTCGGCCTGGCGCTGATCGTCGCGCACATGATCGTGTACTGGTTCAGCCAGGACTCCAACGTCACCCCGCCGGTGGCCTTCGCCGCGTTCGCCGCCGCGGGCATCGCCGGGTCGAGGCCGATGCGCTCGGGTGTGTCCGCGTGGAAGTTCGCCAAGGGCCTCTACCTGATCCCGTTCCTGATGGCCTACTCCGCGCTCATGGCGCTGGACGGGCCCGTCATCGACGTGGTGATCGCCGTGGTCACCGGCTGTGTGGCCCTGGCCGCGTCGGCGGTGGCGATCGAGGGCTTCCTCCTGCGCAGGGTCATGATCGTCGAACGCCTCGGGCTGATCCTGGCCGCGCTGCTGGTGATGATCGCGCCCGAGTGGACCGACCTCTTCCAGGCCGTGCTCTCGCTCGGCGTCCACCACTACTGGTTCGTGCTCGCCGGGACCGTGCTCGGCGTGGCCCTGCTGACTCTGCACGTGGTCAGCCACCGTGTCGCCCAGCGCTCGGGCGGCGGTGAGGAGCTGGCCGAGGCCGGGTCCGCCGTCCGCGCCGACTGACCGACCCCCGGTGCGCGTTCCCGTCCTCGCGCACCGGGTGGGGCGGCCGCGGGCAGGAGGAAGCCGCGGCCGCCCTCTGCTGTCCGGGTGCTTCCCGAGCAGGGCTCCGGGCCGGGCCGGCGGACGCCTGCCGTCGCACGGCAGCGCGACGAACAGGCCCTAAGCTCGGGAAGCATGTGGCGTTTCGGATGGAATCGGAAGAGGGTGCTGCGCGGCACCGACATCGACGCGCTCCTGGTGCCCGCCGGGTACGGGACCGACCCCGTGGTCCGCGCTGTGTGCGAGGCCGCCCTCGAGGGGGACCTGGGGCCCGGGCTCACCCTGCTCGCCGACACCCGCGACGACCACCACGCCCGCGTCCAGGTCGCCGAAGCGCTGGGGCGCGCCGCGGTGGAACGCCCCGGTGACGTCGCCGAACTCGCCGAGGACGGCGCCGACCAGGCCGACGTGCTCCTGTGGGTGGGCCACGCGCTGCTGTCCGGGGCCCAGCGCCGCCCCGCCGGTTCCTCGCAGGCCGACCGCAAGGGCATGGAGGCGGCCCTGCACGAGGTGCGCATCCCGTTGGACAACGCGGCCGAGCTGCGCCCCGACGACCCGGCGCCCTGGGCGGCGCTGCAGACCGTCGCCATGGGACTGGGGGCCGACCGCGACGAGAAGGACCGCCTCTGGCGCGAGATCACCGACCGTGCCCCCGCGCTCTTCCCGGCCCACATGACCCGCGTGCGCGCGCTCTCGCCCACACGGGGAGGCACCACCGAGGAGATGTTCGCCGCGGCGGGCGCCTCCGCCGACGTCGCACCCGAGGGCGATCCGCTGCCGGCGGTGCTCGCCCTGGCGCACGCCGAGCACCTGCGCGGCGAGGAGAAGCGCCTGGTCGCCGAGGGCAAGAGCCCCGACATCGCCCACCTGGGCCTGGGCCGGCTGCACGGCGAACCCGTCCAGGAGCTCTTCGACCTGGCACGCTCCTGGGCCGAGCACGCCGTCCCGCACGTCTACGACGTGCAGGCCCATCATCTGTTCGGATGGGCCTTCCACCGCGCCGGCATGCAGGACCCGGCGCGGTGGCACCTGGGCGCCGTCGGCCGTTACGCGTGCGACCTGCCGTGGTCGTTCTTCGGCGCACCCCGCGTCGAGATCGCCGGCGCCATGGCCGAGCTCGGCGTCGACCCCACCGCCCACGACACCGACGGCGCCGACCCGGACCGCGAGAGCTAGAGCGGGCCTCGGCGGCACTGTGCAGCGGGGTGCGAGGGTTGTCCACAGGCGGAGGAAAAGCACTGGTTTTTGCGGGCGGGCCACCGTGAGAATGCTGGCGTGCTTCTGACGATCACGACCACGCAGACCCCGTCCGCCCCCGCGAGCGACCTCGGTTTCCTGCTGCACAAGCACCCGGACCGGGCGCAGCGCTTCGAGCAGTCCTTCGGCACGGCGCACGTGTTCTACCCCGAGGCCGGGGACGAACGCTGCACCGCCGCGCTCCTGCTCGAGGTCGACCCGCAGGCGCTGTTGCGGACGCGCACGTCGGTGAGCACACCCGACTTCGCCCTCGCCCAGTACGTCAACGACCGGCCCTACGCCACGTCCTCGCTGTTCACGGCCGCGCTCGGCCGGGTCATGCGCACGGCGCTGCGCGGCCGCTGCGAGCAGCGCCCCGAACTCGCCCGCACACCCCTGCCGCTCGAGCTCCACCTGCCCGCGGTCCCGTGCCGCCCGGGCCCCGAACGCGCCCGCGCCCTGTTCGAGCCGCTGGGGTGGACGGTGCGCGCCGAGCCGGTCCCGCTCGACCCCGGACTGCCCGGCTGGGGCGACTCCCACTACCTGTCGCTCACCCTGACCGGAACCCTGCGGCTGTCGGAGGCGCTCAACCACCTGTACGTGCTGCTGCCCGCCATGGACGGCGGCCGCAAGCACTACTGGGTCGACGAGACCGAGGTCGACAAGCTCCTGCGGGCCGGCGGGGTCGCCGAGGCGGCGGGGGAGGAGCCCGAAGAACCGGCCGAGGAACCCGGGTGGCTGGCCACGCACCCCGAGCGTTCCTGGATCACCCGGCGCTTCCTCGACCGGCGACAGCGCTACGTGCGCACGGCGCTGGGCCGGCTGCAGGAGGCCGAGAGCGTCCTCCCCGCCGAGGCCGAGGACGACCCGGCCGTCGAGGAGCGCGCACCCGACCTGGCCGAGCAGCGCATCGGCGCGGTGCTCTCCGTGCTGCGCTCGGAGCAGGCCGACAGCGTCGTCGACCTCGGCTGCGGCAGCGGGGCGCTCCTCACCCACCTCGTGCGCGAACCAGCGCTGCGCCGCATCACCGGCGCGGACGTCAGCACCGGCGCCCTCGCCCGCGTGCGTGAGAGCCGCGCGGAACTCCTCGTGGGCTCGGTCGTGCACCGCGATCCGCGCTTCCGTGGCCACGACGCCGCCGTGCTCATGGAGGTGATCGAGCACCTGGACCCCTCGCGGCTGCCCGCCATGGAGGAGGTCGTGTTCGGCGACGCCGCACCCCGGGTCGCCGTCGTGACCACACCCAACGCCGAGTACAACACCCACTACGAAGGCCTGGCCGAGGGCGCCTTCCGCCACAGCGACCACCGGTTCGAGTGGACCCGCGCCGAGTTCGGGGCCTGGTCCGACCGGGTCGCGCGGACCCACGGCTACACGGTCCGGCGGCTGCCCGTCGGCCCCGACCACCGCGACACGGGCGCGCCCACCCAGCTGGCCGTCTTCACCCGCCACGACCCGGAAGAGGGGGCAGGTTCATGACCACCGACACCACCGGCACCGAGCCGCGCGTGCTCGGGGTCCCCGAAATGGGCCTCGTCCTGCTCATCGGGGTCTCCGGTTCGGGCAAGTCGACCTTCGCCGCGCAGCACTTCCTGCCCACCCAGGTCGTCAGCTCCGACGACTGCCGGGCGCGGGTCAGCGATGACCCCGACGACCAGTCCGCCAGTGCCGACGCGTTCGCGCTCCTGCACACGATGGTCGACATCCGGCTGCGCCGCGGCCTGCTCACCGTCGTCGACGCCACCAACGTGCAGCGCCACGCCCGCGGTGAGCTCGTGCGCATCGCCAAGGCCAACAACCTCCTGACCACCGCGATCGTGCTCGACGTGCCCGAGGCCCTGGCCCGCGAACGCAACGAGGAACGCCCCGACCGCGACTTCGGGCCGCACGTGATCCACCGTCAGCGGCGCGACCTGCGCTCCTCCATCAAGCGGCTCGACAAGGAGGGCATCCGCAAGGTGCACGTGCTGCGCGGGCCCGAGGAGATCGAGCGCGCCCGCATCGGCCTCGAACGCCCCTGGCCGGACAAGCGCGAGCTCACCGGCCCCTTCGACGTCATCGGTGACGTGCACGGCTGCCGCTCCGAACTCGAGACACTCCTGGAACGCCTCGGGTACGCGCTCACCCGCGACACCGACGGCCGTGCCGTGGGCGCCCGCCACCCCGAGGGCCGCACCGCCGTGTTCGTCGGCGACCTCGTCGACCGCGGCCCCGACAGTCCCGGGGCGCTGCGCCTGGCCATGAACATGGTCGACGACGGCGACGCCCTGTGCGTGCCCGGCAACCACGAGAACAAGCTCGTGCGCGTGCTCAAGGGCCGCACCGCGCGCCTCACGCACGGGCTCGACCGCACCGTGGAGCAGCTCGAGAAGGAGACCCCCGAGTTCCGCGACCGGGTGCTCTCGTTCTGCGACGGCCTGGTCAGCCACCTCGTGCTCGACGACGGCAAGCTCGTGATCGCCCACGCCGGGCTCAAGGAGGACTACCACCTGCGGGCCTCCGGGCGGGTGCGTTCCTTCGCCCTGTACGGCGACACCACCGGCGAGAGCGACGAGTACGGGCTGCCCGTGCGCCTGCCGTGGGCGCGCGACTACCGCGGCCGGGCCGCCGTCGTGTACGGGCACACCGTCGTTCCGCACGCGGAGTGGCTCAACAACACGCTGTGCATCGACACCGGGTGTGTCTTCGGCGGCGAGCTCACCGCCCTGCGCTGGCCCGAGAAGGAGACCGTCGCCGTGCCGGCCGAACAGACCTGGTTCGAGCCGGTGCGCCCCGCCGTGCCCGAACCCGCGTCCGACGGCCCGCCCCCGGCGGTCATCGACATGCACGACCTGGGCATCGACTCGGGCCGGGGCCTGCACGTGGAGACCCCGGACGGTGCCGTGCGCGCCGACGAGGGCAGCACGCTGGCCGCGTTCGAGGCGATGAGCCGCTTCGCCGTCGACCCGCGCTGGTTGCTGTACCTGCCGCCGACCATGGCGCCCGCGCCGTCCGCGGCCTCGCCCACTCTGCTGGAACACCCGGCGGAGGCGTTCTCTGCGTTCCGGGGCTCCGGGGTCGAGCAGGTGGTGTGCCAGGAGAAGCACATGGGATCGCGCGCCGTGGCGGTGCTGTGCCGGGACGCGGCAGCCGCCGAGCGCCGCTTCGTCCCGGGTGAGCTGGGCACGGTGTACACGCGCACCGGGCGGCCGTTCTTCGCAGACCCCGACGTGGGCCGGGAGATCGTCGACCGGTTGCGGGCCGCCGTCACCGGCGCCGGCCTGTGGGAACTCCTGGGCACCGACTGGATCGCCCTGGACGGAGAGATGCTGCCCTGGTCGGCCAAGGCCCACGGGCTGATCCGCGACCAGTACGCGTCCGTGGGCGCGGCCGCCCGGGCCTCGCTCCCCGCGGCCCGGGACGCCCTCGCCGCGGCCGCCGCGCGCGGGGCCGGCGTGGACGGGCTCCAGGGGGCCGTCGAGCGCCGCATCGACCAGATGGAGGGGTTCAGCCGCGTCTACCGCCGGTACACCTGGGACACCGACGGGGCTGCCGGGCTCCGCTACGCACCGTTCATGGTGCTGGCCTCCGAGGGGCGGGAGTACTCCGACGCCGACCACCTGTGGCACATGGCCATGGCCGAGAAGCTCGCCGAGGCCGGCGACATGGTGCACCCCACCCGCTACCGGACCGTGGACACCACCGACCCGCAGGACTGCGACAACGCCGCCGCGTGGTGGACCGACCTGGTGGCCGCCGGGGGCGAGGGCGCGGTCGTCAAGCCGGTCGTGGGTGCCCGCGCGCGTGGGCGCAAGGGCCTGACCCAGCCCGGGCTCAAGGTGCGCGGGCCGGAGTACCTGCGCATCATCTACGGCGCGGACTACACCGACCCCGAGCGCCTGGCCGTACTGAAGGAGCGCCGGAACCCGGGGCGCAAGAACGGCATGGCGATGCGCGAGCACAAGCTCGGCCTCGAGGCCCTGGCCCGCCACGCGCGTGGCGAGCCCCTGTGGCGGGTCCACCAGCCGGTCTTCGCCACGCTCGCGCTGGAGAGCGAACCGGTCGACCCGCGACTGTGACGGTCTGCCCGGGTCCCGGTTCACCGCAGCCGGGCCCGGGCCTCCATGAGGGCGAAGCCGAGCAGGTTCAGTCCCCGCCAACACCGCGGGTCCCCGACGTCCGGGTCGTCCTTGGCCATCCCGATCCCCCAGACCCGGTCGCCGGGGCTCGCCTCCACCAGCACCCGTGCCCCGGTGCCCAGCAGGAACGCCGCGAGCTCCGGGTGCCGGCCGAACTTCGCGACGCTGCCCTCCACGACGATCCCGTACCGCGCGGCCTCCCAGGCCCCCTGCTCGAACCCGGCAACGCCGCGGCCCAGCGCCTTGGCGTCCCCCGGATGCTCCGCGGCGAGGATCCTGCGCTCGCTCCCGACGTCGCCGAACAGCCGCGCCTTCCCGGCCATCATGTAGTGCTCGGCGGTCCGGTAGGTCTTCCCGTCCACCGTGAAGGGCGCCTCCCACCACTGCGACAGGCAGCTCGCCGACACCCCCGAGGGCGGCTTCCGGTGCCCCCAGAAGAACAGGTACTCCGCGGCGTCGGCCTCGCGGGACAGGGACAGCAGATCGTCGACGGAACGGGCGTCGGCGGGGGTCGTCGGTGCCATGCAACGCAGTATGCAGCACGGGAATCCCCGCGGAACAGGGCTTCCACTACGATGCGTTGGCACACCGCCCCACCACCCCGCCCCCACGGATCGAGGTACCTCCCATGCCCGACGGCCCCACCCCGCAGATCGACACCACCCGCACCCACTCCGCGCGCATCTGGAACTACTGGATGGGCGGCAAGGACCACTACCCCGTCGACCGCGAGGCCGGGGACCAGGTGATCAAGCACTTCCCGGAGATCGTCGACCTGGCCCGCAGCAGCCGCGAGTTCCTCATCCGCGCCGTCACCCACCTGACCCGGGAAGCGGGGGTGCGCCAGTTCCTCGACATCGGGACCGGGATGCCCACCGCCGACAACACCCACGAGGTCGCCCAGTCGATCGCCCCGGAGTCCCGCGTGGTCTACGTCGACAACGACCCGCTGGTGCTCGCCCACGCACGTGCGCTCCTGGTCGGCGCCCCCGAGGGCGCCACCGACTACGTGCACGCCGACGTGCGCGACCCCGACACGATCCTGGAGCACGCCTCCCGCACCCTCGACCTGGACCAGCCGGTCGCGCTCATGCTCCTGGGCATCCTCGGCCACGTGCCCGAGGACGAGGTCCTGCCGATCGTGCACCGACTCCTGGACGCCCTGCCCTCCGGCAGCTACCTGGCGATCTACGACGGCACGAACACCAGCGAGGCCTACAACCGGGCCATCGAGATCGGCAACGAACAGGGCGACGTGCCCTACCTCCTGCGCAGCCCGGAGGCGATCGAGGCGCGCTTCGAGGGGCTGGAGCTCCTCGACCCCGGCGTCGTGCCCTGCCCCCTGTGGCGTCCGCGCCCCGTCGAGGTCGGCAACCTCCGCGGCATGGACCAGTACTGCGGGGTGGCCCGCAAGCCCTGACCCGGGGCGCAGCGGGCGCCCTGCCCGGATCCGGGTCCGGGCAGGGCGCGTTCGTCCCCCACGGGCACGGGTCCGTCAGTTGGGCGGGTAGGCGCAGGCCCCTTCCACGGGCCCGAGGTTGGTGACGGCGATGTACTCGTCGGTCGCCAGTCGGCGGAAGACGACGTTGCCGGAGCCCTCGTCGGCGAAGGTGCTCTCGGTGGCCACGACCTCGTCGCCCGCGTAGAGATGGTGCGAGACGTTGTTCGCGGTCGAGTTGGGTGAGGTACGGACGTTGGCCACGTTCGCCGTGACGACGTAGGGGCAGGCGCCGTCGCTCGCCGTGAACGGCAAGGCCTGGGCCGGGGTGGCCAGCAGCGTGCTGCCGAGGACCGCTGCCGCCCCCAATGCGACAGCCGTGGTGGCACGGGGGAGAAGGCCGTGTCGATTCCGCATGAAAACCCTCGTTCCGAGTTGGGAGATGTGAAAAAGGAGTGCGGGCCCGCTGATTTCGGTGCCGTCGAGTGATCAGTTCGCCGGCGCCGGTTCGAACATAGCCCGGATCCGGGGAGTCCATGCTGGTCAGGCCACATGCGGCCACGGGGCGTCCGAATTCGATCACGGTTTCCGGTGAATGCTGACGATGTGTCGCCCTTGTGCATTTCATGTTCGACGTTCGAAGAATCCGGGGAAGCCACGAGGGTGCCCGCCGGCCGCTCTCACCGATCGAAGGAGAGACCCGTGACGGAGAGGATCGCCACCGCAGCGGACGGATCTGACATCCGCGGCTTCGACGAGGGCGAGGGCCCGCCCGTGATCGTTCTGCACCCGGGGATGGACGACGGAACCTCGTGGGACCGTGTGAGCGCGCGGCTCGCCCCGCGTTTCCGTGTCGTGCGCCTGCACCGGCGCACCTACCGGACGGACCTGCACGTGGATCCCCGGGGTTCGCTGGGCCAGGAAGCGGACGACGTCGCGGCGGCCGCCCGGGCCCTGGGCGGGCGTGCGGTCCTGGTCGGCCACTCCTCGGGCGCGGTCGTGGCGTTGGAGGCGATGGCGGCCTCGCCCTCGTCGTTCGCGGGGGCAGTGCTCTACGAACCGCCCGCGCCGGTCGAGGGCATCCCGCTCGGGGGAGAGGCGCTCCGACGGGCCGAAGCCGAGCTGGCCCGGGGCAGGACCGGGCGGGCGATCACGATCTTCATGCGCGACATCGTCCGGTATCCCGGGTGGCCGGCCCGGGTCTTCGGGCTCATGGTGGGGGCCGTGCCCTACCTGCGGCCCCGCGCGCGGCGCCAGCTCGTCGACTGCGAGGCCATGGACCGGGCCGGCGTGCGCACCGCGGAGTACTCCGGGATCGGGGTTCCGGTGCTCTTCCTCCTGGGGCAACGCAGCCCGTCCCACCTCCACCGCCGGACCGAGGCGCTGCGTGGCGCGATCCCGGGGGCCAGGGTCTCGGTGCTGCCCGGGCAGGGGCACATGGCCAACCGGCTCAGGCCGGCACGGGTCGCCGACCTGGTCGAGGGGTTCCACGACGCCGTGACCGGGCTCAGCGCAGGACAGGGCTGAGGCGCGGGCCGCGAGCCTCGGCCCCGGTGCTCACCGGCCCTACGAAGAGTTGTTGCGGTAGGCCTTCACGATGCCGCCGACGACGGTGGCCGCCCCGCCGACGATCAGCAGGACGAGCATCGGTGTGCGCAACCCGTTGTGCAGTTCCACGCAGGCGTCGCGGGCCGGGTTGCCGAACATCCAGTCGCCGAACGAGGGCTCCAGGTTGTAGGCCGGGTTGAACACGGATCCGCAGTCGGTGTTTCCGGCCGACCCCGGCAGGATGCCGAGGGCCACGCCCGCGACCAGGGCGACGACGCCGCCGATGACGATGAAGTCGAGCGCTCCGCGTGAGGACCCCTGCGGCCCGGGGGGGTGGGCTGCTCAATGTGTGCTCCAACGACGTGTGGGGGTGCCGGTATCGTACGTCGGGGCATAACGCTGGGTAACCCTGCTGTGGGGGCCACATGCGGCCACGGGGCCGGGGATCCCGGCCACCAGGGGATCCGGTCGGCGGTGGGGCTCCGGGGCCCGCCGGGCCTTGGTGCGAACACACGAACGCCCCCGCTCGACCCGCTTGGCGCATCCCACCAACCCCCGCGGGCGACCCGGAATCTTCACGCCGGGTCCTTCCCCCGGACATCGCAGGGCGGCATGATGTGCGGGCCCGCTGACCCCCACGCACTGGGAAGTGACGAAGGCGTGCCACGAGCATTCCCCATCCCCCGCAACCCCCTGACCCTCTCCCTGTCGGCCGCTGCGGCGCTGGCCCTCGGCGCCGGGCTCACCGCGGCCCTCCCCGCCTCCGCCGAGAACGGTGCGGAGCCCGCGCCCGAGGTCGGGGGCGTGTACGGCGCCTCCTCCGACCCCATCGAACCCGGCGACGTGCGTATCCACGACATCCAGGGCACCACCCGGCAGTCCCCGATCGTCGGCGAGCTCGTCGACGGCGTCCCGGGTGTGGTCACCGCCGTCGCCGAGTTCGGCAGCGCCCGCGGGTTCTGGTTCCAGGACACCGAGGGCGACGGCGATCCGCGCACCAGCGAGGGCCTGTTCGTCTTCACGGGCGAGGACACCCCCGAGGTCCGGGTCGGCGACGAGATCCTCGCCTCCGGACGGGTGAGCGAGTACCGCCCCGCCGAGGGCGCGCAGAGCATCACCCAGCTCGACCAGGGCAGTTGGACCATCGTCTCGGAGGGCAACGACCTGCCCGAGGCGGTCCTGTTGGAGGAGGACACCCTCCCCGAGGGGTACGCGCCCGAAGGCGGCGACATCACTGACCGCGAGCTCGAGCCCGACACCTACGCGCTCGACTTCTGGGCCGCGCACGAACACATGCGCGTCCGTGTCGAGGACGCCCCGGTGGTCGCACCCACCGACGCCTACGACGCGTTCTGGGTCACCACCCGCCCCGACGACAACCCCTCGGTCAACGGCGGCACGGTCTACTCCTCCTACGACGACCCCAACCCGGGACGGGTGAAGGTCGAGTCGCTCATCGACCACGACGAGGAACCGTTCCCCGAGGTGAACGTCGGCGACACCATGTCCGGCGCGATCGAGGGGCCGGTCTACTACAGCGAGTTCGGCGGATACCTGGTGCGCGCCACCGAGATGGGCGAGCACGTGCCCGGCGACCTGGAGCGCGAGCCCGTCCGTGAGGCCGAACCGCACGAGGTCTCCGTGGCCACCTACAACGTCGAGAACCTGGGCGGCGCCGACGACCAGGAGGACTTCGACCGCATCGCCGAGGGTTTCGTCTCCTCGCTCGGCAACCCGGCGATCGCCGGCCTGGAGGAGATCCAGGACAACAGCAGCGAGGAGGACGACGGCACTGTCGACGCCGACCTCACCCTCGACCGCCTGGTGGAGGCCATCGCCGACCAGGGCGGGCCCGAGTACGAATGGCGCCAGATCAGCCCGGAGGACAACGCGGACGGCGGTGTGCCCGGCGGCAACATCCGCAACGCGTTCCTGTTCGACCCCGAACGCGCGGACTTCGTCGACGTCGAGGGCGGCGACGCCACGACCCCCGTCGAGGTGGCCGAGGGCGACAGCGGCGCGGAACTGAGCGTCTCCCCGGGCCGCATCGACCCGCAGCACGAGGCGTGGGACGAGACCCGCAAACCGCTGGTGGGCCACTTCCGGGCGCAGGACCAGGACCTGTACGTGGTCACCAACCACTTCAGCTCCAAGGGTCCCGACGAGCCCCTGCACGGCGTGAACCAGCCGCCGGAGCGGGTCACCGAACCGCAGCGCAACGACCAGGCCGAGGTCGTGCGCGACTTCGCCGACGAGCTGTTGGCCGCGGACCCGGAGGCGAACCTCGTCGTCATGGGCGACCTCAACGACTTCCAGTTCTCGCGGACGCTGGAGATCCTCACCGACGACGGGCCGCTCCACAACCCGATGACCGACCTGGACGCCGGAGAGCAGTACAACTACGTGTTCGACGGCAACTCGCAGGCGCTCGACCACATCCTCGTCGCCGGCGGCCTCGCCGACCGCGTGGACTACGAGATCGTGCGCATCAACTCCGAGTTCCACGACCAGGTGAGCGACCACGACCCGCAGGTCCTGTGGTTGGACACCCGGGACTGACCCGCCCCCGAACGAACGGGCCCCGGCGGTTCCCTCACCGCCGGGGCCCGCCGTGCTTCAGGCCCCGGGTGCGATCGCCAGGTAGACGGAGTTGCTGGACTCCCCGCCCTGGATCGGGTTGGGGAAGCTGACGACCTCCGCCCACGCGCGGTCGAAGACGCCGCCGAGCAGTTCGGTGAAACCCTCGTCCGGTGCGTCGTTGGACCACAGGGCGAAGACCCCGCCGGGCACGAGCAGGTGGTCGCGCAGGTGGCGCAGGCCCTCGGGTGTGTACAGGCCCGCGTGGCCCGGGTCGAGCACGTGCGTGGGGGAGTGGTCGATGTCGACGATCACCGCGTGGAACGGTTCCGGCTCCGGCTCCGGGGCGGGGCCCGACCCCGCACCCACCATCGCGAAGAAGTCCCCGTGCACCAGGCGGCAGCGGGGGTCGCCGGTCAGCGTCGGCCCGAGCGGGATCAGCCCCTGCCGGTGCCAGTCGATCACCTCGGCCATGGCCTCGACCACGACGAGCGATCCGACCGCGTCGTCCTCCAGCACGGCCTCGGCGGTGTACCCCAGACCCAGGCCGCCGACCGCCACCCGCAGGTCCGTGCCCCCGGTCTGCGCCAGGGCCAGCCGGGACATCTCGATCTCCGCCGCCGTGAACAGGCTCGACATCAGGAACTCGTCGCCGAGCTTGATCTCGTGGACCTCCGCCCGGAACAGCGGGTCGTAGCGGCGGCGCAGGCTGAGTTCACCCATCGGGGTCTGTCGCCAGTCGAGCTCCTGGAAGCGGGCGCTCATGTCGTCTCCTGCGGTCGGCGGTCGGTCGTGCGGTCCGCCCCGACCGTAGCGCGGCCGCGGAACACCCGAGTGCGTTCCGCCGTGGTCAGGCCCCGGAGCCCGGTCCGGCGTCCCGGCGGGCGCGGCGTTCCTCCAGGTCGCGCTGCTCGTGTGCGTGCTGCCGCAGCGCGGCCAGCACCCCTCCCTTGACCACGTGGTGGGCGGCGTAGAGAGCGAGAGCGATGAAGACGACGGTGAGGGCCAGGGAGGAGATGGCGTCGGAGGGCATGGCCCCACCCCAGGGTGTGCCTTTCCCCCGGGGTATGGCTCGCCCTACCCCGGAACGGTGTTCCCGGGTAGTGCCGGGGAATCAGGGGATCCGTAGCGTTCTCGGTGTCATTGGAAAGGCAGATCCATTCCCCTCCGAGAACGGTGGCATTCCTCCATGGGTTCGGTCGTGATGTCCGGTGTCGGTCGTACGTACGGCGAAGGAGACACGGCGGTGGCCGCGCTCCGCGGCGTGAGCTGGACCTTCGGCGAGGGTTCGTTCACCGCTGTGATGGGTCCGTCGGGTTCGGGGAAGAGCACCCTGCTCACGTGCGCGGCCGGCCTCGTACGCCCGAGCGAGGGCACCGTGTTTCTCGGCGGAACCGCGATTCACGCCCTTCCGGAGAATGAACTCGCCGTCGTTCGCCGAGAACGTGTCGGCTTTGTCTTCCAGGAATTCAACCTGATCCCCGCACTGACCGCGCGGGAGAACATCGAACTCCCCCTGCGCCTGGCGGGTCGCCCGGTCGACACGGCGCGGCTGGACCGCATCGCCCGGCGCGCGGGTATCCACGACCGCCTCTCCCACCGCCCCGACCAGCTCTCCGGCGGCCAGCAACAGCGCGTCGCCCTCTGCCGGGCCCTCATCACCGCCCCCGACCTCGTCTGCGCGGACGAACCCACCGGTGCCCTGGACAGCGGTTCGAGCCGGCAGGTCATGGACCTGCTCAGGGAAGCGGTCGACGACTTCGGGCAGACACTGGTGCTGGTCACGCACGACCCGCTCGCCGCGAGCTACGCCGACCGGGTGCTCTTCCTCGTGGACGGATCGATCGCCGGCACCATGGATGCGCCGACGTCCCGGAACGTTGCCGAGCGCATGGCCGTCCTGGCGGGTGCGTCATGATCCGGATCGCCTGGCGCATCCTCCGCCGCAGCCCGGGCACGCTCGCCGGGGCCCTGGTCATGACCGCCCTCGGTTCCGCCCTGTTGAGCGCGTTCCTGGTGCTGCACGACTCGATCGACCGGACCCGCGCGCCCGTGGAACGCTATGCCGGCGCCGACGTCGTGGTGGCGGGGGAGGACGGTCTCCTCACCGCCGAACTGGTCGACTCCCTGTCCGACCTGCCCGGCGTCGACGAGGCTGTCCCCGAACTCTCCTTCCCCGCTTCGGTCCTGGACACCGACGGCGCACCGCTCATCGCCCAGGAGGAACGCCCCCAGACCGGCCACGCCTGGACCAGCGCGTCCCTCACCCCGATGCGGGCCGACGAGGGAACCGGACCCCGGACGGACGGCGCGGTCGTCGTCGACCGCGCGCTCGCCGAGGCCGCCGGCGCGGAGGTGGGCGACGACCTCACCGTCGACGTCGCGGGCACCGCCCGCACCTACGAACTCGCGGGCCTGGCGACCGGCCCCGACGGCGATGACCTCGCCCACCAGCACACGCTGTACTTCCACCCCGAGGAGGCCGAGCGCCTCGCCGAGCGCGGGGACGGCCGTGTCGACGCCGCCGGACTGACCCTCGAACCCGGCGCCGACGCCTCGGAAACGGCGGCACGCGCCCGCACCCTGGTCTCCGACGGGCTGGCGGGCGATGCGCCGGTCCCGTCCGGCTCCGAGCCCTTCCATGTGGCCGTCGGCGCCGACCGCGGCGAGCTCGAGGGCACCTGGCCCGACCACAGCGCCACCGCGGCGGCCCTGACACTGCTCGTGTGGATCGTCGCGTTCATGGCGGCCGCGGTGATCGCCGGCGCGCTCATCACGTCCGTGCGGCGCAGGGCCGAGCAGGTCGCCCTGTTGCGTGCGATCGGTGCGACACCCCGGCAGGTCCGGCTGCTGTGCCACGGCGAGGCCCTGCTGATCTCGGTCGTCGCGGCGGCCGTGGGCTGCCTGCTCGGTCTGGCGCTCGCGCAGGCCATGGTCGGGGTCTTCCGCGAGCTCGGCCTCGTCAGCTCCGTCCTGGCCCTGCGGATCGGTGCCGAACCCCTGATCACCTCCCCCGCCGTGACCGTCCTGGTCGCGCAGGTCGCGTCGTGGGCGGCCTCGCGTTCGGCCCTGCGCATCCGTCCGGGCGATGCCCTGGGCGGAACCCCGGTGCGGGGCCGCGGCCCGTGGCGCACCCGGATCCAGATGGGCTCGGGCGTGCTCCTGCTCGTCGCCGCCGGGACCCTCCAGGCCCTGGGGATGGCGGGGCTCGTCCCGCCGGTGCTCTACGCGAGCTACGGCATGATCGCCGCGGGCCTGATCATCGCCGGTATCGGCCTCCTGGGCGCCTGGGCCATCCACGCCTGCGCCCGCGCACTCCGCCGTCCGGTGGCGGCCGCCGCGGGCGTGGGCGGACACCTGGCCGCCGCCAACGTGCGCTTCTACTTCCGCCGGTACGCAGGGGTGGCCGCGCCCCTGGCCGTCGGTGTCGCGATCGCGGGGTGGGCGCTCAGCGGGCTCCCCCTGTTCGCGCTGGGCAACGCCGACCAGGTCGCCGAACGCTTCGACGCCGACCGGGTCCTGAACACCCCCGTCGTGCGCGATCAGCACCTCGGGTTGTCCGAGGAGACACGGAACCGGGTCGCGGCCGACGACGGTGTCACCGCGACCGCCGGCCTGCGGGAGACCTGGGCGCACGTGCGCGCGGACGACAGCGAGGTCCCTGTCCGAGCAGGAGAGATCACACGCCTGACACTGGTCGAGGGCGAGGCGAGCGGGCTGCTGGACCTCGGCGCGGTCGACGGTGACCTGGCACTCGTGGAGACCGGCGAGGGCGTGGCCGTCGGTGCGTCCCACGCGGGCAACCGCGGGCTGGAACTCGGCGACGAGGTCGAGCTCCGGGTCTCCGGGGCCACCGAGGTCTCGGTCCACCCGGTGGTGGCGGTGTACGAACACGACGACGGCGGGCAGGACGGGCTGTTGGCCTCCGCCTCCGCGTTGCAGGGGCAGGTCGCCGGCGGCCGGCACGACTTCGTGCTCGCCGCCGAGGACAGCGCCGCGGCCGCCACCCCGGTCACCGGTGAGGCCAGGGCCGAGGACCCGGAACGCTTCCACACGACCTACGTGCACGAACGCGAGGGTGCGATCGACAACCTCGGAACCGTCGCCACCGCGCTCGTCGGCGTCTTCCTCGTCCTGGCGGCGGTCAACGCCCTGGCGGTCTCGGCCTCCGCCCGCAGGTCCGAACTGGCCTCCATGCGCCGGCTCGACCTGACCACACGGCAGATCAACGCCATGGTCGGTTGGGAGATGGCCCTGACCGTGGTCCCCGCCTGGCTGCTCGGCACGGCGGCGACCGCCTGGATGGCCCTCGCGATGGCCGGCGGCGACGTCGGTGCTGCTCTGTGGGCGTTCCCGTGGGCGGTGCTGTCCGCGGTGGGTGTGCTCGGTCTGACGGTCGCGGTGGCGGGTGCACGGGCGGCCACCCGCGGGCTGCTGCGTTCCCTCCCCGTGTAGAGGGCGGTCCCCCCGAACCCCCGTGTCAGGGCTCACCACCGGGCAGGGCGGGGCGGGTCCTATGCTGGGGGCGTCCGCGGGCCGGGCCACACCCGACACTGCGCCCGCACCCGGCCACGAGCGAGGGGACCAAGGATGAACGTGCTGCTCACCGGAGGTGCCGGCTACATCGGTACCCACACGGCGGTCGAGCTCCTCGAGGCCGGGCACGACGTGGTCGTCGCCGACTCCCTCGTCAACAGCCACGAGGAGGCCCTGCGCCGCGTCGAGCGCATCACCGGCCGCGGGGCCGCCTTCCACCGCGTCGACTGCACCGACCCCGACGCCCTGCGCGACGTGTTCTCCGCGCACGACATCGACGCCGTCGTGCACCTGGCCGGGCTCAAGGCCGTCGGGGAGTCGGTCCACCAGCCGCTGCGCTACTACCGCAACAACCTCGACGCGCTCCTCACCCTGGCCGAGGTGATGAACGAGTTCGGGGTGCGCGACCTCGTCTTCAGCTCCTCCGCGACCGTCTACGGCGATCCCGAGGCCGTGCCGATCCCCGAGTCCGCCGGGCTGGAGACCACCAACCCCTACGGCACCACCAAGCTCTTCATCGAGCAGATGCTGCGCGACCTGGCCGCCGCCGACCCGTCGCTGCGCATCATCTCCCTGCGCTACTTCAACCCGATCGGCGCCCACGCGAGCGGCCTCATCGGCGAGGACCCGCAGGGGGTGCCCAACAACCTCTTCCCCTACATCGCGCAGGTCGCCGCCGGACGCCGCGACCACCTCAGCGTCTTCGGCGACGACTACGACACCCCCGACGGAACCGGGGTCCGCGACTACCTCCACGTCGTCGACCTCGCCCGCGGGCACGCCGCCGCCCTCGACCACCTCGCCGACCGCGAGGGGTACCGCGTCTACAACCTCGGCACCGGACGCGGGACCTCGGTGCTGGAGTGCGTGCGCCTGTTCGAGGAGGCCACCGGCGTACACGTGCCGTACCGCGTCACCGGCCGCCGCCCCGGCGACATCGCGGTCTGTTACGCCGACCCCACCGCCGCCGCCCACGACCTCGGTTGGAAGGCCCAGCTCACCGTCGCCGACGCCTGCGCCGACACCTGGCGCTGGCAGGACGGCAACCCCCGCGGCTTCGCCGGAGAACCCTCCGAGGGCTGAGCCGGAGCGCACACCCCGGAGCGGCCCCCTGAACACCGGGAACGCCCTAGACTTGGGGGAGATCCCTTTATCCCTGCGGAAGGTCCTCCGTCGTGTCCGTTGGTGCTGACACCACGTTCGACACCGTCCTCGTCGTCGACTTCGGCGCGCAGTACGCGCAGCTGATCGCACGGCGGGTGCGGGAAGCGCACGTGCACAGCGAGATCGTGCCCTCGACCATGCCCGTCGAGGAGATGCTCGCGAAGAAACCCAAGGCCATCATCCTGTCCGGCGGGCCCTCCTCGGTCTACGCCGAAGGCGCCCCCAACGTGGGCGCGGAGCTGTTCGAGACCGGGGTCCCGACCTTCGGCATCTGCTACGGCTTCCAGGCGATGACCCGCGCCCTGGGCGGCACGGTCGCCCGCACCGAGCTCAGCGAGTTCGGCCGCACCCAGCTCACCGCCGAGTCCGGCTCGGTGCTGTTCGAGGGCATGCCGGCCGACCAGCTGGTGTGGATGTCGCACGGTGACTCCGTCGTCGAGGCCCCCGCAGGGTTCGCGACCACCGCACACACCGCCGGCGCCCCCGTGGCTGCCTTCGAGGACACCGACCGCCGCCTGTTCGGCGTGCAGTTCCACCCCGAGGTCATGCACACCGAGCACGGCCAGGAGGTGCTGCGCCGCTTCCTGTACGAGGGTGCCGGGTGCCGCCCCACCTGGACCATGGTCAACATCGTCGAGGAGCAGGTCGACCGCATCCGCGGGCAGATCGGCGACAAGCAGGTCATCTGCGCCCTCAGCGGCGGCGTGGACTCCGCGGTCGCCGGCGCCCTGGTCCAGCGCGCCGTCGGCGAGCAGCTCACCTGCGTCTTCGTCGACCACGGCCTCCTGCGCAAGGGCGAGGCCGAGCAGGTCGAGAAGGACTACGTCAACATCACCGGCGCCAAGCTCAAGGTGGTCGACGCCCAGGCGCAGTTCCTTGACGCGCTCGCGGGTGTCAGCGACCCCGAGGAGAAGCGCAAGATCATCGGCCGCGAGTTCATCCGCGTCTTCGAGCAGGCGGCCCGCGAGGTCGTCGCCGAGAGCGGGGACGGCGACAGCGAGGTCGAGTTCCTGGTGCAGGGCACCCTCTACCCCGACGTCGTGGAGTCCGGCGGCGGCACCGGCACCGCCAACATCAAGTCGCACCACAACGTGGGCGGTCTCCCCGAGGACCTGCAGTTCACCCTCGTCGAGCCGCTGCGCGAGCTGTTCAAGGACGAGGTCCGCAAGGTCGGCGAGGAGCTCGGCCTGCCCTCCGAGATGGTGTGGCGCCAGCCCTTCCCCGGCCCCGGCCTGGGCATCCGCATCATCGGCGAGGTCACCCGCGAGCGCCTGGAGATCCTGCGCGACGCCGACGCGATCGCCCGCGAGGAGCTCTCCCGCGCCGGCCTGGACCGCGACATCTGGCAGTGCCCGGTCGTGCTGCTGGCCGACGTGCGCTCGGTCGGCGTTCAGGGCGACGGCCGCACCTACGGCCACCCGGTGGTCCTGCGCCCCGTCAGCAGCGAGGACGCCATGACCGCCGACTGGTCGCGGGTCCCCTACGACGTCCTGGCGCAGATCTCCAACCGCATCACCAACGAGGTGCGCGAGATCAACCGGGTCACGCTCGACGTCACGAGCAAGCCCCCGGGCACCATCGAGTGGGAGTAGACGCTCCCGGAACGTAGGAAGGGGGCCGGTCCGCGGGCAGCGGGCCGACCCCCTTCCACGTGCGTGGGGTAGGAGCGTGCGGGCTCAGTAGTCCTGGAACTCGTAGTCGTCGGAGCGCTCCACGAGGTCGCCGATCGGGACCTCCTCGTAGCGGTCCAGGTCCTGGCCGGCCTGCTCGCCCTCGGGGAGTTCCTCGGCGGTCAGCAACAGCGTCTCGGGGGTGTGGTCGCTGAGGATCAGGAAGACCACCGGACCCCCGACCTCCTGGCCGGGCGCGATCGCGGACTCCCACAGCGGGGCGTCCTCCTCGGAGGTGGAGGGCTTGCGCGCCGGCTCGTCGGACCGGTCGGTGACCATGACCTGGTTCTCGGCCCGGATCCGCACGGGCTCGTCGCCGTTGTTGGTGACCGACAGCTCGGCCACGCAGTACTCGCCCCGGTCGAGCTGGGCCTCGGAGTGCACACCCACCTGGTTCATGCCGCACACGACCGCCATGACATCGAACTCGACCGGACCGGTGCCGGCCTGGCCCTGCGGGTCGTCGGGCCCGGCATCGGCCTCGTTGTCGGGGGAGTCCTCGGCGGAGTCCTGGCTCTCGGAGGCGTCGTCGGCACCGAACCACAGCGGCCCGGACCCCGGGTTGAGCACGGTGAACAGCAGGAACAGGATCGCCGCCACCAGCGCGACCCCGCCCAGCCCCAGTGCCAGGAACAGACCCCTGCGGCGCCCGGGCTCGGCCGGACGGTGCGGGGGCGGCGGGACCGGAGGCACGTACGGGCGCGAGCTGGGCCGTGGCTGTTGGGCCTGGGCCTGTTGCGCCTGCGCCTGGTGGGCCTGGGCCTGTTGTGCCTGGGCCTGCTGCGCCTGCGGGTTCTGCTGGTCGCCCGGCGCCACCATCGGGATCGGGCCCGTGGAGGCCGGGTGCTGCGCGGGCGGAGGCCCGCCCGGGTGCTGCTGGGCCTGCGGCGGCGCCCCCGACGGGTGCGCGGCCGGCTGCGGGCCGCCGTGCGGACCGGGCTGCGGGTGCGCGAAGTTTCCGGTCTGGTGGGCCTGCGGCACCGGAGGACCGGCCTGCTGGAACTGCCCCGGCGGCGGACGGCGCATGCCGCTCGCCGTCTGGTGCGCACCCTGCGGCGGCTGGGGCGGGGCCCCGGGGCCGGGCGGGATCGGGGGCAGCTTCGGGTGCCACGACTGGTTCAGCGCGTCGGAGACCATGTCGTTGCTGTTGTCCTCACCGCCGGTGAGCTCCAGCAACAGGTCCTGCGCCGTCGGGCGGCGCCCGGGCTCCTTGGCCAGGGCCTGGGCGACGAGCCGGTCCAGCGGGCTGTCGAGGTTGCCCAGCTGCGGCTCGGCGAACAGCACCCGCTTGCCGAGCGTCATCGCGTCGCCGTTGCCGAACGGGTGTGTGCCGTTGCCTGCGAAGGCCACCATGCAGCCCCACGCGAAGATGTCCGCGGAGGTGGTGACCTGCTCCTCCAGCAGCTGCTCGGGCGCCATCCACCCTGGGCTGCCCATGACGATGCCGGTCTGGGTGTGGCTCGTGGCGGTGTTCATGGCCCGGGCGATACCGAAGTCGATCACCCGCGGTCCGGACAGCGACAGCAGCACGTTGGCGGGCTTGAGGTCGCGGTGGACCAGCCCGGTGCGGTGGATGGCGGCCAGCGCCGCGGCCACACCGAGCGCGAACCCGTGCAGTGTCGAGGGGTCCAGGGGACCGTTCTCGGCGACGTGTTCGGCCAGCGCGGTCCCGGCGATGTACTCGGTGACCATGTACGGCCGGTTCTCGAAGGTCCCGTGGTCCAGGACCTTGGCCGTGCAGAAGGAGGCGACCTTGCGGGCGTTCTCCATCTCGTCGCGGAACCGGGCCCGGGTCTGCTCGTCGAACGCGAGCTCCGGGCGGATGACCTTGATGGCTACCTGGTTGTTGCGCTCCGGCATGCTGCCGAGGTAGACGGTCCCCATGCCTCCGCTGCCCAGTTTCCCGGACAGCACATAAGGACCGATGGTGGCCGGATCTCCGGCAGCCAGCGGTTCCAGGTTCTTCGGGAGCCCATCCGACGGCAAGCGACCCTCCCCGACGGTGTCCAAACTCCGCCTTGCCCCAAGGTAGCGGTGTTTGTGCCCGGATTCCCACTCGGAGGCCGGATCGGGCCCCGCAGGGGACGGGCGTTGACTGACATGACAGTGGTGACGGTCCCCGAAGTGAAGGGCCCCGGGTTCCCGTGCGGCGGTGTCACCGCCGGTGGGAGGCGGTGAACACGCGTGTGCCCCTGTGGGGGCTCGTGTTCACGCAAGGTGGGGGTTCCTTTACGATTGGGGACTCGTGACCTTTGATACCACCGTAACCGTGCGGGTTCCCGCGAAGGTGAACCTCCAGTTGGCGGTGGGGCCCGGACGTGAGGACGGGTTCCACGACCTCGTCAACGTGTTCCACGCCGTCTCGCTGTTCGACGAGGTTACCGCCAAGGACGCGTCGGCGCGTCGCTCGCGGCCCCTCACCGAACTCACTGCCGACGGTGACGTGGGGTCCCACCTTGCACGGGTGCCCCTCGACTCGTCGAATCTTGCGGCCCGGGCGGCCGGCCTCCTCGCTGAGACCACGGGGAAGGCTACGCCAGTCGATCTGAGTCTGCTCAAGCAGATCCCCGTTGCGGGTGGCATGGCGGGCGGCAGCGCCGACGCCGCGGCGGCCCTGGTGGCCTGTGACCGGCTGTGGGGCAGCGGTCTGGCCCGGGAGGAGCTGCTCGGCCTCGCGGCCCGCCTCGGCAGCGACGTCGCCTTCGGGCTCGTGGGCGGGACCGCCGTGGGCACCGGGCGCGGCGAGATCCTCACCCCGATGCACAGCCCCGGACGGTTCCACTGGGTTTTTGCGCTGTCCCCGCACGGGCTCTCGACGCCCGCGGTCTTCGGCGAGTACGACCGGCTCTTCCCCCGCGCACCCGAACCGCGTGAGAGCCCTGCCCTGCGGGAGGCGCTGGCCGCGGCCGACACCGCCGCCCTGGGCCGGGCGCTCGACAACGACCTCCAGCCGGCGGCGCTGTCGCTGCTGCCGGAGCTCGAACGCACGCTGGAGACCGGGCGCGCGGCCGGTGCGGTCGGTGCCCTCGTGTCCGGTTCCGGGCCCACGTGCGCCTTCCTCGTCGGCGGCGGGGACGAACCCGCGCGGACCGTCGCCGACCGCAGCGCCGCCGTCGTGGCGGCCCTGGAGGCCGGCGGGCTCTGCGAGCGGGTCGTGACCGCCGAGGGCGACGTCCCCGGCGCCACCGTCCTCTGAACCCGCCGTGCACGGCCGGGCGCCGACCCCTGCACGGGGCGGGCGCCCGGCCGGCCGATCACTTCACGGCACCCATCGACAGGCCGCGCACCAGCTGGCGCTGGGCGGTCCAGCCCACGATCACGATCGGCAGCGAGGCCATCACCACCGCCGCCGACAGCTGCGCGACGAACAAGCCCTCGCTGGTGACGAACCCGGTCAGGAACACCGGGACCGTCGCCGCCTGGGCCGCCGTCAGGTTCACCGCGAAGAAGAACTCGTTCCACGCGAAGATCATGCAGATCAGCGCCGTGGCGGCGATGCCCGGTGCCATGACCGGCAGCATCACCGACCACAGGATCCTCGTCAGGCCCGCGCCCTCGACCTTGGCGGCCTCCACGATCGCGGTCGGTACCTCCAGGAAGAACGACCGCAGCATCCACACCGCGATCGGCAGGTTCATCGCCGTGTAGAGCACCACCAGGGTCCAGACGTTGTCCAGGACCGACAGGTGCGCGGCGGCGACGTAGATCGGCACCACGACCGCCACGACCGGCAGCATCTTCGTGGAGATGAAGAAGAACAGCACGTCCTTGGTGCGCTTGACCGGCGCGACCGACAGCGCGTAGGCCGCCGGCAGCCCCAGGAGCAGCACCAGCACCGTCGACGCCAGGGTCGCGATCAGCGAGTTGCCCAGGTACGGCGCGAAGTCCGACTCCAGCACGGCCCGGAACCGGTCCAGGGTCGGCTGGAAGAACAGCGTCGGCGGGTCGGTGGCGGCCTGGTTCTCCTCCTTGAAGGCCGTCAGAACGAGCCACAGCGCGGGGGAGACGAAGAGCAGGCCCACGGCCCACGTGAACACCGTCAGGGCGCCACCGCGCACACGCGCGGCGTCCGGGGCCCGGCGGCGTGCGGGCCGTTCGGCGGCTGGGGCGGTCACGATCGGGCCTCCTGTGCGTCCATGAACGTGCGGAAGATCAGCCGCAGGGCCAGCAGGGCCACGAGGATGGTGCCGACCACCACCACGACGCCCATGGCCGCGGACTGTCCGATGTCGAACCCGAGGAAGGTCCGTTGGTAGATGTAGAAGGGCAGGTTGGAGCTGTCGGTGCCCGGACCGCCCTGCGTCATCATGTAGATCGTGTCGAAGGTGTTGACCACGTAGATCGACCCGAGCAGCACACCCAGCTCGATGTAGCGGCGCAGGTGCGGCAGGGTGATCCACACGAACATCTGCCACTTCGAGGCGCCGTCGACCTGCCCGGCCTCCAGCACGTCCGCGCTCTGGCTCTGCAGCCCCGCGAGCACCAGCAGCGCCATGAACGGCGTCCACTGCCACACCAGGGCGATGACCACCGACAGCACCGGGGCCTGCGAGACCCAGTCGAAGTCGGCGAACCCGAACGGGGCCAGCACGAAGTTCAGCAGGCCGAAGACCGGCTCCAGCATGATGTGCTTCCACAGCAGCGCCGTGGCAACGGGCAGGATCAGGAACGGGGTGATGATGAGCGTGCGCACCACACCCCGGCCCCAGAACTTGCGGTCCAGCAGCAGCGCCAGACCGATGCCCAGCAGCATCGCCACGATCACGCACGACGCGGTGATGAGCACCGTGTTGGCGGCCGCGCCCAGGAACTGGCGGTCGGTGAACACGGCCGCGTAGTTGGTCAGGCCCACCCACGCCTGCGAGTCGGGGCGCAGCAGGTTCCACGACCGCAGCGAGTACACGATCGTGGCCAGGAACGGCAGCTGGGTCACGACCAGCATGAACACCAGGGCGGGCAGCAGCGGCGCGCGCCGCACCCATCCCTCGCGGCGTGCCGCGGCGGATGGGCGCCGGCGTTCCCGGGGCGGACGCGCCGGGGCCTCCTCGCGCTCGGGGGCGGTCGCGGCGCTCATCCTTCGTCCTCCCTGTAGGTGGCGCCGACGGTCTCGGCGTACTCCTGGCTCTGCTCCAGCGCCTCCTCGACGGTGACGCGTCCGGCCACGGCCGCGCTGAGCTGCTGGCTCACCCGGGTTCCGAGGTCCTGGAACTCGGGGATGGCGAGGAACCCGATGCCCTCGTAGGGCACGGGCCGGGTCCCGGGGTCGGCCGGGTCGGCGTCCTGGATGCCGTCGAGCATCGGGTCGGCGTAGGCGCCGGCGACGTCGCGGTAGGCGGGCTCCTCGAAGGTGGAGAGCCGGTTGCCGGGCGGGACCCGCTGCCAGCCGTACTCCTCGGCGACGGTGCGCACGTACTCCTTGTCGGTCATCCACTCCAGGAACGCCCAGGCCTCCTCCTTGTGCTCGGAGGTGGAGGGGATGCCCAGCGACCAGGTGAACAGCCAGCCGCCGTAGTCGGTCTCGGACACGGGCGCGGGGGCGTAGCCGTTGAGGCCGGCGACCGTCCCGGCGCTCTCGTCCTCGATCGTGCTGACCATGGACGTGGAGTCGTAGAACATCGCCGACCGCCCCTGTGCGTACTGGTTGAGGCAGTCGCCGAACCCGCTGTTGGCGGCGCCGGGCTGGCCGTTCTCGCGCACCAGGTCGACGTAGAACTCGGCGGCCTCACGGAACTCGGGTGAGTCGAGCTCGGCGTTCCAGTCCTCGTCGTACCAGCGGCCGCCGAAGGTGTTGAGGACGCTGTTGAACGGGCTGAGCATCTCGCCCCACCCGGCGAGGCCGCGCATGCAGATGCCGGACACCCCGGGTTCGACGCCGTCCATCTCCTCGGCGATGGCGGCGATCTCCTCCCAGGTGGGTTCCTCGGGCATCTCGACCCCGGCCTCCTCGAAGAGGTCCTCGCGGTAGGCCACGAACGCCGACTCCCCGTAGAACGGCACCGAGTACATGTCGCCGTCGTAGGACAGGTCGTCGCGGATCGAGGGGATGAAGTCCTCGTGGTCGTAGCCCTCGGAGCCGTCGATGTGGGGCTGCAGGTTCTCCAGCCACCCGTACTCGGCCCACTGGCGGGTCTCGTAGTTGCTGATCATCACGGCGTCGAACTCGCCCCCGCCGGTCGCCACCGACGTGGTGATCTTGGCGCGGGCCTCGTTCTCCGGCAGGGACACGAAGTCGACCTCGATGCCGGGGTACTGCTCGCGGAACTCCGACTGCAGGGAGATCGCGTCCTGCATCTGCGGGTTCGACACGATCGCCACGGTCAGCCGGACGGTGTCGTCGCCCGAGGCGGTGGCGCCCGCACCGGCGCACCCGGTCAGCAGGAGCCCCGCCGCGGCCGTGGCCATCAGCGGTAGGCCCGGTGTGCTGCGCATGGCCGTGCTCCCTTCCCGGCTCACGAGTCCGCGTCGGCGGGGTCGGGCACGACCTGGACCTTGACACCGGTACCGGCGCGCATCATGGCCAGGGCCTCGGGGAACTTCTCGAGCGGCACGGCGTCGGTGAGCAGCGGGGCCGTCTCGACGGTCCCGGACGCGATGAGGTCGACCGCCGCGCCGAAGCTGTGCAGCACCGCCATGGAGCCCACGACGGTGATCTCCTCGTTGTAGATACGGAACGGCGACAGCGAGATCCGGGAGTCCTCGTCGGCGACCCCGAACACGAGCAGTCGGCCGCCCTTGCGGACCGCGTCGAAGGCGGCCTCGATCGCCGGGGGAGCACCGGTGACGTCGACGGCGGCGTCGTAGGTGCCGGGGGTGATCTCGGCGGTGTCGGCGGCGGTGGCCGCGGCGCCCAGGTCGCGGGCGATGGCGAGGCGGTCGCGGTTGCGGTCCACGACGGTCACGTGCGCGCCCGAGTTCTGCAGGAGCTGCTGCAGGAGCAGGCCCATGGTCCCGGCGCCCACGACGAGGAAGTGCTCGCCGGCCTCGACCCCGATGCGGCGCATGCCGTGCACGGCGCAGGAGAGGGGTTCGACCAGGGCGCCCTCGCGCATGCTCACCGAGTCGGGAAGCCGGTAGCAGTTGGCCGCGGGCACGGCGACGTACTCGGCGAAGGCGCCGTCGACGGTGTCGCCGATGGCGCCCCAGTTCGCGCAGAGGTTCCCGCGTCCGGCCCGGCAGTACTCGCAGTGGCCGCAGAAGAGCGAGGGGTCGACGGCCACACGGTCGCCCGGTTGCAGGCCGCCGGGGGCGCGGTCGCCGACGGCGGTGACGGTTCCGGCGAACTCGTGCCCGGGGACCAGGGGATAGGGGCTCGGTGGGAACTCGCCGTCGGCGATGTGCAGGTCGGTCCCGCAGATCCCGCAGGCCCCGACGCGGACGACCACCCCGTCGGGGGCTGGGGCGGGTTCGGGCCGGTCCCCGACACTGACGGAACCCGGCTCGTTGATGATGGCGGCACGCACGGGGTACTCCCGGAATCGTCGTGGTGCTCAGATGAGCGACCTGGATCACATTTGTTTCGAACATTGAAAACCCACGTGAAACCTGGTGTCAATGGGTGTAGCTCAACCGAGTAGACTCCCGCACATATGAGCAAGCGGGGGGACGACGTGAAGGAGACCGGGACCCAGGGCACCGAGGCAGCACCCCTCGGGCCCGCGGAGATGCTGAGGCTGGCCGCGGTGGCGCGGCGCTTCTACCTGGACGGGCGCTCCAAGGTCGAGATCGCCGAGGAGTTCGGGCTCAGCCGGTTCAAGATCGCCCGCGACCTCGACGCCGCCCGCGAGCGCGGCATCGTGCACATCGACATCCGCCTGCCCGCGCGCCTGGACGGGGAGCTCTCCGAGCGGCTGCGCTCCGCCTACGGGCTGCGCCGCGCCGTCGTCGTGGACACCCCCGTCGACACGGACGGCAGCGCGGACGTGGCCGAGACCCGGCGCGTGCTCGGCTCCGCAGCCGCCCGGCTCCTGGGCGAGATTGTGCGCCCCGGCGAGGTGCTGGGCCTGGCGTGGAGCCGTGCCCTGCAGGTGATGGGGTCCGACCTGGTCGACCTGCCCGAGTGCACGGTCGTGCAGCTCAACGGGGTGCTCTCCGATCACGCCGACGACGGCGGATCGGTGGAGACCGTACGGCGGGCCGCGGCGCTGAGCGGCGGGCCCGCGTACCCCATCTACGCCCCGCTGATCCTGCCGGACGCCGCGACCGCCGCCACCCTGCGTTCCGACCCGGGGATCGCCGGCGCCTTCGCCCACTACGACCGGCTCACGACCGCGGTGGTGGCCATCGGCGGGTGGGACGAGCGGAACTCCACCGTGTACCAGGCGCTCGATCCCGAAGCGCGCGAGCGGTACAGCGCGCTCGGGGTGTGCGCGGAGATGTCGGCGCAGCTCTTCGACCCCGAGGGCAACCAGATCCACAGCGACCTGGCCGAGCGCATCATCAGCGTGCGGGCGGAGCAGCTGCGGCGGGTCCCGGAGGTCGTCGCGGTGGCGGGTGCCGGGGACGCGGCCAAGGCGCGGGCCGTCGGCGCGGCGCTGCGCAGCGGGTTGGTGTCGACCCTGGTGACCGACGGCGAGGTCGCGCGGGTGCTGTTGGCCGAGCAGGAGCACGGCGCGGAAGGCGGTTCCGGGGGCGAGGGTTCTGAGGGCGCGGATGCCGGGGACACGGGTCCCGAAGAGATCTGAGCCCACCGGTTGACCTCAACCTAAATTGAGGTCGAAGACTGGTGCGTATGACGACCGCAGCAGTTTTCAGCCGCTACGCCGACCTGCCCGCGCTGATCGGCCTCATGGAGGGCGACGAGAAGCACTCCGAGGCCGCTCACTCCACGCTCGACGTCATCTGGACGCTCTACGACCGTGTGCTCCGGGTGGCGCCCGACACCGCCGACGCACCCGACCGCGACCGGTTCCTGCTCTCCAAGGGGCACGGGCCGGCCGCCTACTACGCCGTGCTCGCCGCCAAGGGTTTCCTCGACGTGCCGACCCTGCGCACGTGGGGGACCTACGACTCGCCGCTCGGGTTCCACCCCGACCGCACCCTGGTTCCGGGGATCGAGATCGGCAGCGGCTCACTCGGGCACGGACTGCCCCTCGCCCTCGGCAGCGCCCTGGGGGTGCGCGCCCAGGGGATCCGCCGCGCCGACGGGACCGAACCCCGGGTCGTCGTGCTCGTCGGCGACGGGGAGCTCCAGGAGGGCAGCAACCACGAGGCCATCGCCGCCGCCGCACGCCTCGGGGCCGACAACCTGACGGCCGTCGTGGTCGACAACCGGTCGGCCACCCCGCCCTGGCCCGGCGGGGTCGGGGCCCGCTTCGAGGTCGAGGGGTGGGAGGTGCGCAGCGAACGCGGGCGCCACCACGACGCCGTGCACCGCGCCCTCACCGACCCGCACCCGGGACGGCCGCTCGCCGTCGTCGTCACCACCCCCTCCGAGAGCTAGGGAGTCCCGCCGTGAACGCACCCGTGAAGTCGCAGATCCCGGCCCAGAACATGGACATCCACAAGGCCTCCGGCGCCTCGATGCGCGAGGCCTTCGCCGCCACCGTGCGCGGGGCGCTGGACGACGACCCCCGGGTGGCGGTCGTGCTCGCCGTGATCTCCGGGGACAAGTTCCGCGAGCCCGGGGCGCGCCACCCCGGGCGGGTCATCGACGTGGGCATCCGCGAGCAGGCGCTCGTCGGGGTCGCCGGCGGCCTCGCCCTGACGGGGATGCGCCCGATCGTGCACAGTTACGCGCCGTTCCTCGTGGAGCGGCCGTTCGAGCAGCTCAAGATCTCCCTGTCGCACCAGGGTGTGGGCGCGATCCTGGTCGGGATCGGGGGTTCCTACGACGCCTCCTTCGCCGGCCGCACCCATCAGGCGCCCGGGGACGTCGCCGTCCTGGACAGCCTGCCCGGGTGGGCCGTGCACGTGCCCGGCCACCCCGACGAGGTGCGGCAGCTGCTGCTGCAGGAGATCCCCCGCGACCGGCCCGTCTACCTGCGCCTGTCGTCGGAGGCCAACCGTGCGCCGGTGCCCGTCTCGGAGAAGCTGACCGTCGTGCGCCGGGGGTCGGGCCGCTCGGCCGGCGTCGTGGTCGCCGTCGGCCCCATGCTCGACCGGACCCTGGAGGCGACCGCCGGCCTCGACGTGACCGTCGCCTACGCCTCGACCGTGCGGCCGTTCGATCGCGAAGGGCTGAACCGGATCGTGGCCGCCGCGGGCAGCGCCGACGTCCTCGTCGTCGAGCCCTACCTGCAGGGCACCTCGGCGCACGAGGTCTCCGCCGCGCTCGCGGACCGCCGCCACCGCCAGCTCGGCCTCGGGGTGTCCCGCGCCGAGGAGCTGCGCGCCTACGGCACCCCGGCCGAGCACGCCCGCGCCCACGGCCTCGACGCCGAGGGCATCGCCAAGGCCGCGCGGGACTTCTTCCTCGTGTGACCGGTCGGTTCAGGAGAGGGCCAGGGCGGCGCTGAGGCCCTTGGCCACCTGGCCCATCGTGGCGTGGCTGAGGGCCCCGGCCTGTTCGAGGACCTCATCGCGGAAGACCAGAGTGATCTCGTCGCACAGGACGAACCCGTGCAGGGGCAGATCAGCGGGTCCCAGGGGCACGACCGTGGTGCGCGCCTCCTTTCGGGTGGTGGTCAACCGAACCGCCAGGCAGTCCCCCAGGTGGGTGTTGCGCTGATTGTTGGAGACCACCAGGAAAGGCTTGCGCTCGAGCTGCTCTCCGGTGTCCAGGTAGATCCAGTACACACAGCCCCGCACCGGGGCCGGGGCGATCACTCGCCTGCCCGAGGAGAGAGGCGCCTACGGCGACGCAGGGCATCACGGGCGGTGCGTTCTTCGTCGGCCTCGCCCTGTTCCGCGGCCATGGCCCGGTACTCGAGTTCGAGGACTTTCTCCTGCAGGGCCTGTTTGCCCAGATCGATCAGGGCAGCCAGGACCGCGGCCTCCGACCAGCGCCCGTTGGCCTCGGCCTCGGCGCCGCGGGCCAGGGAGGTGAGGGCGGCGTGCTCACGGGAGTCGTTCTCCCTCAAGGCCCGGAGGAGTTCCTGGGTCTCGGTGTCCACAGGGATGGACTTGCGTTGATGGGCCATCGTCATGCCTCCCATGGTGCAGCGACAACCGCAGCAATGTCTGCCGCTTTCAGTGTGCCAGACGTCTTTTCCTCCTCGACGTCCGTCTCGAACGGCGGGCGGTGGAGGTATCGGTCGTTCGACAGGGTGCACGCGGGCGCTTGCCGGCTGTCCCTTAAGGCACCGATTTCCGTGCGCATTATGTGCGCGGGCCCGCGTGGGTGCGTGGGAGGGCGGTGCGGGGAGAATCTCCGGCGGGAATCTCCGGGGTCGGGCGGGGTGTCGGGGCGCTGCGGCGGAGGTCCGTGGCGCTGGTTCGGTGCCTCTTCCACCTGCATCGACCCCCGGGTCCGCCTGTCTGCTGCGGGTTGCTGCCCGGCCCGGGTGAGGGAGAGCAGGCCCCGCGTCCGGGTGGCCGGGGCTCCCCGACGGACGTGGGGGCGATGCGTCCGGGTTCCATCGATATGAACCATGAGAGCATTACGTCGCCGCCGTGAGAATTCCTCCGATTTTGTGTGGAAGGGGCGAGCGAATTCGGTCGGGAGTGTCCGGGCATTCCGCCGACAGGAATCCGGGAAAAGCCTCGGGTCCGGGGATTCTCCGTGTGTACAGTTCCAGAGTCCGGTCCGGGAACTCGACGAACTCGGCGAACCCGGTTCTCTCCGCACGGAGGACGCATGTGGCAGTCGCTCTTCTACGTCGAACCCCTGATGGTGGGGATCGCACTGGTGGTGCTGCTCGTCGGGGCGTTCTACCTGGCGCGCCACGAACTGCGCTCACCGTCCGGGCTCCCGCGGGGCCTCCTCGCCGCGTGCACCCTCCTCTTCCTGCTGGGTCTGGCCGCACCCGTCGGGCAATGGGACCAAGTGGGCACCTACGCACGCGGCGTCGAATGGCGCCCCACAGCGGTCGTCGGCGACATCAGCGAAGAACCCGAACGAGAACTCACCACGGAACTCGACGACGGCCGTATCGCCCATTACACCTCCGAGAAACTCCCCGTGGACGAACGCGAGGAGCTGCGCCGTTCCGAGGGCACGGACCTCTTCCTGCACGGTGACACCGCGAGGCCCGAGGTCGTGGACGCACATGGGAACCCGGTCCCCGGCCGCGACACCGCCCTCGTTCTCGCCGACATGGGCGGGGGCCTGGACGGGAACGGCGGTGCGATCGGGCAGGCCGCGCACGTGCTCGAGGAACGCCTGCTCAACTTCGTCCTGTTCGTCCCCATCGGCGTCCTCGCGTTCCACGCCTTCATCCGGTGGTCGGCGCGGGTCTTCTTCGGTGCGGCCCTGTCGGTCGGTATCGAGACCATCCAGTGGGCCATGGCCGCGGGCAACATCGCACACGCCGGGGACGTGGTGGTCAGCACCTCCGGGGCCCTGGCCGGGACCGTCGTGGCCGCGCTCTCGCTGGGCGCCGCCCGCTGGGTGCACCCCGAGAGCCCGGACCGCTCGGTGAGCCCGGTCGGCCGGGGTTCCGGGTGACGCCCGTGCCCGTGGAGCGGATCCCCCGGACGCTCCGCGGGCACGGCACCCTCCTCCGGCGCCGCCTTCCCGCACCGCACGCCTGCGCCCGCCACCCCTCCTCGGGCGCGGGCACTGCAGCGGTGGTACCACAATGGGAGGCGATGAATCTGGTCAATCTTCAGGACGTGTCCCTGGCCTACGGGCCGCTCGTGCTCCTCGACGACGTCTCGCTCGGGATCGAGGCGGGTGAACGCATCGGCGTGGTCGGCCGCAACGGAGGCGGCAAGTCCACGCTGCTCTCGGTGATCTCCGGCCTGACCGAGCCCGACTCCGGCCGTGTGGTGCACAACCGGGGCCTCCGCGTCGGTTTCCTGCACCAGCGCGACGACTTCCCCGACTCCACCGTGGGGCAGTTCGTCCTGGGCGACCGGGCCGAGCACGAGTGGGCCGGTGACGCCCGCATCCGCGACATCCTCCGCGGCCTGCTCAGCGGGTGGGACCTCGACCTGCCCATGTCGGAACTCTCCGGCGGTGAGCGCAGGCGCACGGGGCTGGCGCGCCTCCTGGTCGGCGACCACGACCTCATCGCGCTCGACGAGCCCACCAACCACCTCGACATCGAGGGCATCGCCTGGCTCGCCCAGCACCTCAACGGCCGTTCCGAGGCGATCGTGGTCGTCACACACGACCGCTGGTTCCTGGACGCGGTCACCACCCGCACGTGGGAGGTCGGCCGCGGCACCGTCGAGCGCTACGAGGGCGGGTACGCCGCCTACGTGCTCGCCAAGGCCGAACGCGAGCGCCAGGCGGCAGCGGCCGAGGAACGCCGCCAGAACCTCATGCGCAAGGAACTCGCGTGGCTGCGCCGGGGCGCCCCCGCGCGCACCTCCAAGCCCAAGTTCCGCGTCGAGGCCGCCAACCAGCTCATCGCCGACGAGCCGCCGGTGCGCGACTCCGTGGAACTGGTGACCTTCGCCAGCTCCCGCCTCGGCAAGACCGTCATCGACCTCAAGGACGTCTCCTACTCCGTCCCGGACCGCACCCTGCTCGACCACCTCACCTGGCAGCTCGGCCCGGGCGACCGCGTCGGACTGGTCGGCATCAACGGCGCGGGCAAGTCCACCCTGCTCAAGCTGCTGGCGGAGGAGCGCGGACCCGACTCCGGGACGGTCCGGGTGGGCCGCACGGTCAAGCTCGCCCACCTGTCGCAGAACGTCACCGAGCTCGACCCCGCCCAGCGCCCGCTGCAGGCCGTCAAGGACGTGCGCGAACACGTCACCATCGGCAAGCGCGACTTCACGGCCGGGCAGATGCTGGAGCGCTTCGGGTTCCGCGGCGAGCGCCAGTGGACCCCGATCGGCGACCTGTCCGGCGGTGAGCGCCGCCGCCTGCAGCTCCTGCGCCTGCTCATGGACGAGCCGAACGTGCTGCTGCTGGACGAGCCCACCAACGACCTCGACATCGAGACGCTCACCGAGCTGGAGGACCTCCTCGACGGCTGGCCGGGTTCGCTCGTGCTCGTCAGCCACGACCGGTACTTCCTGGAGCGCATCACCGACAAGGTCATGGCGCTCATGGGCGACGGGAGCCTGGCGTTCCTGCCCGGCGGTGTGGAGGAGTACCTGCAGCGCCGCGAGGAGACCGCCGGCCCGGCCGAGGTCCCCGGGGTGACCGAACAGGCGCCCAAGGAGCAGCCGAAGGTCTCGGCCGCCGAGCGCCGCGCCGCGCAGAAGGAGATGCAGCGGGTCGAGCGCCGCATGGACCGCATCACCAAGCGCGAGACCGAACTCCACGAGCTCATGGCCGCGGCCGCCGACGACTACGCCAAGCTCGCCGAGCTGGACGCCGAGGTCAAGACGCTCGCCGCCGAGCGCGAGGAGCTCGAGGAGTCCTGGCTCGAGCAGGCCGAAGCGGCGGGTGACTGATGAGCACCCCCACCGCGTTCGCGATCGAGACGGACGACCTGTCCGGCCCCGAGATCGCCGCGTTCCTCGAGGACCACGTCTCGCAGCTCCGGGAGCTGTCACCACCGGGGAGCAGCCACGCCCTCGACCTGGAGGCACTGCGTGCCCCGGAGGTCTCCTTCTGGCGGGTGTCGGACGGCGGCTCGCTCGTGGGCTGCGGGGCGCTCAAGGACCTCGGGGACGGCCACGCCGAGCTCAAGTCGATGCGCACCAGCCCCACGAGGGTCCGGAGCGGCATCGCCTCGGCCCTGCTCACGCACATCCTCGGCGAGGCGGAGGCCCGGGGGTTCGAACGCGTGAGCCTGGAGACCGGATCCTTCGGGTTCTTCGCCCCCGCGCGTGCGCTCTACACCCGCTTCGGGTTCGAGTACTGCGCGCCGTTCGCCGACTACAGCGAGGACCCGCACAGCGTGTTCATGACGCTGGACCTGCCGCGCGGCTGACGCTCACTTCTTGACGGTGCGGGCACGCACGTGCATGCGTTCGCCCTGGGGCCCGAACAGCGTCAGGTACTCGGCGGTGGTCGGGCCCGGGTTGCGCATCGCGTGCGGCATGCGGGTGTCGAACTCCGCTGCCTCGCCCGCCTTCAACACCGTCTCCTGGTCACCCAGGTTCAACAGCAACCGGCCGGAGAGCACGTACAGCCAGTCGTAACCCTCGTGTGTCTGCAGGTCGGCAGGGGGAAGCGGCCCCTCGGGCGGCGGCACGACGAACTTGTACGCGCGCAGGCCGCTGAGGTCGTTCGTGAGTGGGACGACCGTCATGCCGTCCCGCGTGACCGGGGCGGGGTGCACCCGCGGGTCCCCGGTGCGGGGCGCGTCCACGAGCTCGTCCAGCGGAACCTCGTACACCTTCGCCAGCGGCAGCAGCAGCTCCAGGGTGGGCCGCCGCCCGCCCGATTCCAGCCGGGACAGGGTGCTGGTGGAGATCCCCGTGTCCGCGGAGACCTGGGCGAGCGTCAGGTCGCGTTCCTTGCGCAGGTCGCGCAGCCGGGGCCCGACCACGTCGAGGACACGGGCGAGGTCGTCGTCGTTCATGGCCGCTATTGCCGCACCGGCAACAAAGATTGTCAAGTCGGGGAACTCTCGCCGACGCTGCGTGTCACGGGAGGTCATGACATGGACACGACACGAGGCAGCACGGACGTCTTCGACACAGTGATCGTGGGAGGCGGCCCCGCAGGGCTCAGCGCCGCCGTCACCCTCGGGCGGGCCCGCCGCACGGTTCTGGTGGTCGACGACGGCACCCCGCGCAACGCACCGGCCGAGCACGCCCACGCCTACCTGACCCGCGAGGGCGCGGCGCCCGACGAGATCCTCGACCTGGGCCGCGCAGAGGCCGAGGGGTACGGGGCACGGTTCCGGCGGGGGACGGCCGTGCGCGCCCAACGCGACGGGGACACCTTCACGGTCGGGCTCGGTGACGGAAGCGCGGTCCGCGGCCGCCGCCTGCTGGTCACCGCGGGCCTGGTCGACGGGCTCCCCGACATCGACGGCCTGGCCGAGCACTGGGGGAGCGGTGTGCTCCACTGCCCCTACTGCCACGGGTGGGAGGTCCGCGACCGCAGGATCGGCGTGATCTCGAGCAACCCGATGGCGGTGCACTCGGCGCTCATGTGGCGCCAGTGGACCGACGACGTGACACTCTTCCTGCACGACGGGCGCGAGCTCACCGACGACCAGCACGAACGCCTGGCCGCCCGCGGGGTGGCCGTGGTCGAGGGCGCGGTCACCGCGGTGGAGTCCTCGGGCGGACGGGTGACCGGGCTGCGCGCGGCCGAGGGGCGTCTGTTCCCGGTCGAGGCGGTGGTCGTCGGAACCGCGATGAACGCCCGCTCCGAGGTTCTGGAGTCCCTGGGTGTGGCCGCCGAGCCCCTGGATGCGGGCGGCGAGGTCTTCGGCAGCAAGGTCTCCGTCGACATGATGGGCGCCACCTCGGTGCCCGGTGTCTACGCGGCCGGCAACGTCACCGACCCGTCGGCGCAGATCATCGCCGCGGCGGCCGCCGGAACCCGGGCGGGGGCGGGGATCAACGCCGACCTCATCGAGGCCGAGACCGCCGCCGCGGTGGCCGCCCGCGCCACCAGCGCCGCCTGAATCGAGGACGGGCGTCCGGGCCCGGCGGGGAGGATCGCCGGGCCCGGGCGTCTGGGCAGGTCAGCGGACGAAGTCCGCCACCGCCCCGCTGAACCGGTCGAAGGCCACGGCAGGCCCGGTGTTGTGCAGCGTGGCTGTCCGCACGGGGGCCAGCGCCGTCTCGACGGCGCTCTTGGCGGCGCGCACGGCCTCGGCCGGTTGGCGGGCGATGCTCGCGGCCATGTCGCCGACGGTGGCCGACAACTCGTCCTCGGCCACGCACCGGTCGGCCAGCCCCGCCGACACAGCGTCGGCCCCGTGGAGCAGGCGTCCGGTGTAGAGCAGGTCCCGGGTCACGGACGGCCCGGCGAGCGTGCTCATCCGTGCCGCGAACGACGGGCTCGTCCGGATCCCCAAGCGGGCGATGGGCATACCGACCCGGGCCGAACCGGTCACCACCCGCAGGTCGCAGGCGAGGGCGAGCTGGCACCCGGCCCCTGCGGCGACCCCGGAGACCTGCGCGATCACCGGCACCGGGCACGCCTCGACCGCCCGGAAGGCCGACTCCATACGCGCGAAGGAGTCCTCCACGTGCGCCTCGTCGACCCCGGCCCACTCGGTCAGGTCCGAACCCGCACAGAACGTGTCCCCGGCGCCGCGCACGACGACCGCACGCACGTCCGGGTCCTGGGCGAGGCCCACGAAGGCGTCCCGGATCGCCGTCCACCCCTGGGAGGTCAGGGCGTTGCGGCGCCGCCCGTCGCCGATCACGACGTGCGCCGTGCCGCCGTCCCGCAGGACCTCGACGTGCGCCGACCGCGCCCCGGAACCCGTACCGTCCGTCGCGCCGCCGGTCCCGGTCCCGGCGTCCGAACCGGGGTTCACGGCTGTGTCCGCCCCGTGGTCCAGTTCCGCGGTCATCGCACGACCCCCGTCTCCCGCATGCGGCTCCGCTCCGACGCGTCCGCACCGAGCGCGGTGAGCACCTCGTCGGTGTGCTCGCCGTGGGTGGGAGGGGGCGTGCGCACCGACGACGGGTGGGAGGAGAGCTTCACCGGGCTCGACAGGGCACGCACGCGCCCGGCGGTGGGGTGCTCGGTCTCGGCCACCATCTCCCGGGCCGCGACCTGGGGGTGCTCCAGGGCCTGGTCGACGGTGTTGATGGGGCCCGCGGGGACCCCGGCCCCGGCGAGGACCTCCTCCCACTCGGCTGAGCCACGCTCGGCCATGGCCTTCTCGATCAGGGGAAGGAGCTCGTCGCGGTGGGCGACACGGTCCGGGTTGGTGGCGAAGCGGGGCTCATCGGTGAGGTGCCCGAGCCCGATCGCCGCGGCGAAGCGCTTCCACAGGGTGTCGTTGCCCGCCGCGACCATGATCCGGCCGTCCGAGGTGGGGAAGGCCTGGTACGGCACGATCGTGGGGTGCGCGGCCCCGTGGCGCCGGGGCACGTTGCCGGTGGTGAAGTACCCGCCGGCGACATAGGTGAGCGAGGCGATCTGGCCGTCGAGCAGGGAGACGTCCACCCACTGGCCCTGACCGCTGCGGTCGCGCTCGCGGAGTGCGGCGAGGACCCCGATCGTCGCCCACATGCCCGCGGTGAGGTCGGCCATCGAGTTGCCGGTGCGGGCCGGTTCGCCGTCGCGCTCGCCGGTGATGCTCATCATCCCGGAGATCGCCTGGGCGATCGCGTCGTAGCCGGGTTCGAGCCGGTAGGGGCCGGTCTGCCCGTACCCGCTGATGGAGGCGTAGACCAGGCCGGGGTTGTGCGCGCTGAGTTCCTCGTACCCGATGCCCAGCCGTTCGGCCGTGCCCGGGCGGAAGTTCTCGACCACGACGTCGGCGGAGAGCGCGAGCCGGCGCACGAGGGCGGCGCACTCGGGGTCCTTGAGGTCGACGGCGACGGAGCGCTTGTTGCGGTTGACGCTCAGGAAGTAGGAGGCCTCGTCGCCCTGGAAGGGCGGGCCCCAACTGCGGGTGTCGTCGCCCTTGCGGTGGTCCTCGACCTTGATGACGTCGGCTCCGAGGTCGGCGAGGGCCATGGTGCAGAAGGGTCCGGAGAGGATGCGCGAGAAGTCGAGCACGCGGAGCCCGCCGAGGGTTCCTCCGTGTTCGATCCAGGGTGAGCGCTCGTGGTCCATTCCGTCACTCCTCACTTTGGATCACTGGATAAGTGGATGATCCACTTATTGGACTATCCAGTAATCCAATAGCTGTGTGGGCCGCTAGTTTGCTAATCTGGCGCGGCGATGTCAAGGGGGGTGCCAGGTGACCGACACGGGCTCGTTCAAGCCCGCAGTACGATCACGCCTGTACGAGCAGGTGATCGATCAACTGCGTGAGCACGTCACACGCGCCCGGTTGAAGACCGGTGACCGCCTGCCCTCCGAACGCGAGCTCTCCGAACGCATCGGGGTCAGCCGCGCCTCCATCAAGCAGGCCATCGTCGTGCTCGAGGTCCAGGGGCTCGTCGAGATCCGGCACGGCGGCGGCACGTACCTGCGCACCGACCACCTCAGGCCGGAACCTGTGTCGATCCTCGTCGACCGCAAGCGGCGCCTGCCCGACGTGCTCGACGCCCGCGAGGCGCTCGAGACCAAGCTCGCCGAGCTCGCCGCCCAGCGCAGGACCGACGACGACCTCGCGGCGCTCGACGGAGCGCTCGACGTCATGGAGGCCGACATCGCCTCCGGTGAACTCGGCGAGGACGGCGACCACCGGTTCCACGCCGCCATCACCGCGGCCGCGCGCAACGAGCTCCTGGCGGCGTTCATGTCCGAGCTCTCCGACCAGATCGCGGAGACCCGCAAGGAATCGCTCCACCAGCCCGAACGCCCGGCGCAGTCGTTGCGCCAGCACCGCGACATCGTGGACGCCATCCGGGCGCAGGACCCGGAGGCCGCCGTCGCCGCCATGCGCGCGCACCTGCAGTCGGTCAGCCGGGTCCGCCTGCTCACCTGGCAGCCGGACGACGACTGAGGCCCTGGCACGACCCTCACAGTGAGCCCGGGAGAATGATGAATCCCCACGCGGCCAAGGGGGCCAGGACGCACAGGGTCCCGGTGTAGAGGAGCATGCTGCGGTACAACTGCCCGGGGTCGGACACCTTGGCGTTGGCCAGCACAAGGGCGCCGTTGGTCGAGAACGGGCTGATGTCGGTCAGGGTGATGGCGATGGCCAGCGCCGCCACCATCGCCGTGGCGCTGACGTCGCTCTGCATCAGGAACGGCACGGCCAGGGGGATCACCACCCCGAGCATGGCCGTGGTCGAGGCGAATACGGTCACCACTGCTCCGATGACGCAGAGCAGGAACGCAGCCAGCATGGCCGACTGGATCCCGGTGACCATCGAGCCCACGTGGTCGATGGTTCCGGCCTCCTCCAGGACCGCAACGAAGGTCAGCACACCGGCGAGCAACAGGACCGTCGACCAGCTGATCTTGGAGACCGCGTCCTTCTGCGACTGCGGGAAGAGGACTGCGAGGGTGACCGCGACGCTCATGGCGACGAACCCGAGGTCCATGTCGAACCCGACGGTGAGCACGATGAGGGTGGCCAGGCCCAGCAGGGTCAGGGCCTGATCGATGGAGATGCGCTTCGGCCCAACCCCGTCGAGCTCGCTGTCGTCCCCGTCGGCCGTGGTCGGGCCCGAACCGTCCGAGGGCCGAACGCTTCCGGCATCCCCGCCGGAGCCGCCGCTGCGCACGCCGGCGCCGACCGGGGTCGCCGAGCGTGTGGTGGAGCCGTTGACCCTTCTCATGACCACGGCGGTGATCCTGCTGTTGCCGAGCAGGAGATAGAGGCCGAACGCGAAGAACAGGTTGAACACGAAGTTGAGCAGGAACACCGTCATGGTGCTGCTCGCGATGGGCAGGTTCTGTTCCAGCCCGTTGACGATCCCGCCGTAGACACTGATGGGGGAGAAGCTTCCCGCCTGGGCCCCGTGCACCACCATCGCCCCCATCAGGAGCGGGTTGATCGCGTGGCGCGCCGCGAAGCCGAGGGCGATCGGCGCGATGATCGCCACCGCGGCCGGGCTCAGTGCTCCGATCGCGGTCAAGGTGGCGCTCAGGAAGAACATGACCCAGGGGAGGGCCTCGGCGCGTCCTCCCACCGCGCGTACCGCGCCGCGTACCAAGAGGTCCACGGTCCCGTTGCCCTGCGCTATGGCGAACAGGTACGTCACCCCGATGAGGATGAGCACGAGGTCCCCGGGGAACCCGGCGATGATCTCGGCGGTGCTCATGGACAGGGCGAGCGTTCCTACGAGGAAGGCCGCCACGAAGGCCAGCGCGCCCATGTTCACGGGGAACGCGATGGCGATCACGAAGATCACCACCAGGGCGAGGACCGGCACCCAAACGATCGACATCGATTCTCCTTGCACGTGAATCGCCAGTGCCACGTGCGCCTCTTTCGGCACAGTGGATTACTGGATAGTCCACTTTGCGGGTGACTCAGATCTCACGTCAAGATCTCTTGGCACAGAGGTTTCCCCGCCGTG
The DNA here is from genome assembly GCF_014892575.1 of Nocardiopsis coralli. Classification (GTDB taxonomy): domain Bacteria; phylum Actinomycetota; class Actinomycetes; order Streptosporangiales; family Streptosporangiaceae; genus Nocardiopsis; species Nocardiopsis coralli. The sequence goes on from NZ_JADBGI010000008.1 coordinate 98,116, forward strand.
AAAAAACGTCCCTCGCGCACGCGATGCGTACGGGGCCGAATACGCTCCGTCGTGGCCGCGCGCCGGCCTGCGGGGGCAGGGGCCCGGGTCAGGCCACCAACGTGGGGTCGGGTGTGACGACCTCGCCCGTACTGCGCCCCGAACCGTCCAGGATCCACCCCATGCGCTTGCGCGTGCGCAGCGTCAGCACCCGCCGCGTCAGCGTCATCGCCGGAAGGCGTTCCTCCAGCACCGACTCGAGGCGGCCCAGGTCCTCCGGGTTGCGTGCCCAGAACGTGAACAGTAGGTTCGACCCGCTCACCGTGGACACACACAACCGCAGCTGGGGGTGTGTGGTCAGCGAACGCACGGTACGCGCGATCTCCCCGCCGGGCACCCGGGCGAACCACGTGCACACCAGCGGCCACCCCGAATGCGGCTGGGCCAGCTCGCACCGCAGCGACAGGTGTCCCGACGACAGCAGGCGCGCCGCCTGCCGCCGCACGGTCGCCGGGCTGCGGTCCAGCCGTCGGGCGATCTCCGCGGCGCTGCGGCGGCCGTCCTGGCAGAGCGCCTCCACCAGGGGTGCGTCGCGGTTCATCCGGCCGCGCCGAGGATGCCCGGGCGGTCCCGGGTCGGGGGCGGACGGGCGCAGGCGTGCCTGCTGGCGGGCGTCGAGTGCGTCCAACCGCCACCGGCTGCCCTCCCAGTGCACACGCGAGGCCACGTGCGTGCGGCACCCGGACACCCCGGGGATCCGCGGGAGGTCGTCCAGCACCAGGCGGGAGAGCGCCCCCTGGTCGGGCACCATCACCGTCAGGAACAGGTCGGGGTCACCCGCGGTCTCCTCCACCGACACCGCCCGCGGATCGCGGCACAGCGCCTCGCGCACCGCGTGCCGGAGCGGCGCCTCCACGTCCACCTCGACGAACGCCAGGTGCAGGTCCTCGGCCGTCCCGGTCGGGTAGGCGCTCATCCACGCCACGCCCTGCTCGTGCAGGCGTTCCCATCGCGCGGCAGCGGTCGCGGGTCCCACGCCCAGGGTCCGGCCGATCTCGGTCCAGGTGGCACGCGGCGCGATCTGTAGGGCGTGCACCAGGGCCCGGTCCCGTTCCTCCAGCGGACCTTGCACAGAAACCCTCCTCGGGCGCCCTTCGATGATCGAATCGTCCAGAATCCACCATCGTTCTTCTCGTGTTCGCAAAATACCCGGTGACCCGTTTCCGTCGATGACCCAGGTCACACAGGGAGAGCACCGAATGACGACGTACGACGACGCCGCGGAACTGGGCGACGACCTGGTCGCCCTGCGCCACGACCTGCACCGGCACCCCGAGATCGGGCTCGACCTGCCACGGACACAGGAACGGGTCCTGCGCGCCCTGGACGGCCTGCCCCTGGAGACCGCCACCGGAACCGCGTGCTCCTCGGTCACCGCCGTGATGCGCGGGGGCGACGCACCGCCGGTCCTGTTGCGCGCCGACATGGACGCGCTGCCCGTGCAGGAACGCACCGGGGTCGAGTACGCCTCCCGTGTCGACGGCGCCATGCACGCCTGCGGCCACGACCTGCACACCGCGATGCTGGCCGGGGCCGCACGCCTGCTCGCCGACCGCCGCGGCGAACTCCCGGGTGACGTCGTGTTCATGTTCCAGCCGGGGGAGGAGGGCTGGGACGGCGCCGGCGTCATGCTGGAGGAGGGCGTCCTGGACGCCGCCGGCCCGCGCGTGGGCGCCGCCTTCGGGATGCACGTCTTCTCCGCGGTCCTGCCGCACGGCCACATCGCCACCCGGCCGGGCCCGATCCTGGCCGCCCAGGACGAGGTGCGCGTGACGGTCCACGGCGCGGGCGGCCACGGTTCCACCCCGCACCGCGCCAAGGACCCGGTCACCGCGGTCAGCCAGATGATCGTGTCGTTGCAGACCATGATGACCCGGGAGTTCGATGTGCTCGACCCCGCGGTGCTCTCCGTCGGGTCCCTGCACTCGGGTTCTGCCGCCAACGTCATCCCGGACACGGCGAGCTTCGCGGCCACCGTCCGCACCTTCTCCGACACCACACGCGACCGCCTCCTGAGCACACTACCGCGTCTCGTGCACGGCATCGCCTCCGCCCACGGTGTCGGGGCCGACGTCGAGGTCCTGCCCGGCTACCCCGTCACCGTCACCGACCACGACGAGACCGCGTTCGCCGCCGACACCGCCGCCGGCCTGTTCGGGGACGAGCGGCACCACACCCTCGAGAAACCGCTCATGGGTTCGGAGGACTTCTCCCGGGTCATGCAGGCCGTCCCCGGCAGCTTCATCGGCCTCGGCGCCGCACCGGTCGGCGCCGACCTCGAAGAGGCGCCCTTCAACCACTCGCCGCTGGCCGTCTTCGACGACGGGGTGCTGCCGGTCGGCGCCGCCCTGTACGCCGAGCTGGCCCTGCGCCGCTTCGCCGAACCCACCGCGTCCGCCGCGGCCGAGGGGGAGCGCCGATGAGCACCGCGAGCGCCACCGACGTCCCCCTGCGCGTGCGGCGCAAGGCCGTGTTCGCCGCGTCCCTGGGCAACTTCATCGAGTGGTTCGAGTTCACGCTCTACGGCTTCTTCGCCGCGATCATCGCGCTGAACTTCTTCACCTTCGACGGCGGAGAGCCCTCGCTGGTGGCCACGTTCGCGGCCTTCGGCGTCTCCTTCGTCTTCCGGCCCCTGGGCGCGGTCGTCTTCGCACACTTCGGCGACCGGACGGGGCGGCGCACCACCCTGTCGGTGGCCGTGATCAGCATGTCCCTGGCCACTTTCGCGATCGGTGTGGCGCCCAGCTACGAGACCGCCGGGGTGCTCGCCCCGGTGCTGCTGGTCCTGGCCCGGCTGGTGCAGGGCTTCTCCGCCGGCGGGGAGTTCGGCGGCGCCACGTCGTACATGGTCGAGTACGCACCGAAGGACCGCAGGGCCTTCTACGGCAGCTGGCAGTTCTTCACCCAGCTGTTCGCGGGCCTGTGCGCCGCCGGGACCGGCGCCGGGCTGGCCGCGGTGCTCACCGAGGCCGACCTGGTCGAGTGGGGGTGGCGGGTCCCGTTCGTCCTGACCCTGCCGCTCGGGCTCATCGGCCTGTACCTGCGCCTCAAGCTCGACGAGACCCCCGAGTTCGCCGAGAGCCGCGAGGCCCCGCGGTCGGAGGCGCCGGGACGCACCCCGATCCTGGTGGCCCTGCGGGACCACTGGCGCAGCCTGGTCACGCTCATCGGCATGATGATCACCGGCACCACGACCATCTACATGATGCAGGCGTTCTGGCCGGCGTTCCTGGTCGAACAGGTCGGGATGCGCCACAGCGACATGTACGGGGCGATGGCCGCGGGCATCGGCGCGAACCTGGTCCTGATCCCGCTGTGGGCGGTGGTCTCCGACCGCATCGGCCGCCGCAAGCCTTTCCTCGTGGCGACCCCGGTGCTGCTCCTGCTCGTGGCCGTGCCCGTGTACTGGCTGCTCCTGCAGGGCGAGTTCGCCACGACGCTCGCCGGGTACCTGCTGGTGGCCCTGGCCGGCTCGCCGATGATGGGCGTCCTGGCCACGGCGATGGCCGACTCCTTCCCCACCGCGGTGCGCTACAGCGGGCTGTCCCTGGCCTACAGCCTGGCGGTCTCGATCTTCGGCGGGTTCACACCGCTCGTGCTCTCCTCGATGGTCGAGGGCACCGGGGACCTCATGAGCCCGGCCTACTACCTCATGGCCACGGCGGTGGTCTCGGTGGTGGCGGCGGCGCTCTTCCGCGAGCCGGTCCCCGACGCCGAGACCGAGGCCGAGCCGGAACCTGCCCCGGGACGGTCCTCCTGAGGGGACGGGGCAGACGCGGGCGCGGCGGGCACGAACGGCGGCCCCGCCGCGCCCGCCCGTATGCGGCTCAGCGCAGCTGGTCCTCGAACAGCCCGGCGATCTCCTGGGCGCCGGCCTGGTTGGTGTGGATGTCCGGTCCGACCGCGGTGTCGCACATCCACGTCCAGTCGCAGACCGCCTGCACGTTCGCGGGCATGCCGGTCGCGCTGGCCTCGGGGACCTCGAAGTCGGTGGAGTCGAACAAGACCTCCACGTCGGCGACGTCGATGCCGGCGTCCGCGTAGGTGCTGCGCATCGACTCGTTCATCTCCTCCAGGACCCCGGTGGCGTACTCGACCACACCCTCTCCGCCGGGCAGGTCGCCCTCGACCTCCGCGGTGCCCTCGGGGGTCTCCTCGTCGGTGACGTCCTCCTCGAGCTCGCCCTCGTCCTCCAGCAACAGGGCGGCGAGGAAGGGGTTGTAGTAGGTCATCCCCACGATCTGGGTGTCCTCGCCTGCGGCCGCGCGCAGCCGGTCGGCGATCTCGGGCAGCTCCGAATCGATGCGTTCGAGGCCGTCGTCGACGCAGTCGACGTCGAGGGTGGGCCCGTCCTCCCCGTCGATGTCGAGGTCCTCGACGCACCCGGTGAAGTTGTTGCCGCCGATGGTGAGCGTGATGAGTTCGACCCGGTCGCCGTTCTCGGCGAGGAAGTTCTCTGCGGCGCCCAGCTGGGACATCCCCTCGTACTCGCCCTCGCACAGGCCTTCGCCGCCCTCCAGGAAGGACGTGGTGTCCTCGCCGCCGCATCCCATGCGCTCGTGCTGCAGCGTGGAGTCGGCGTCGTAGAGGGTCCGGTACAGCACGTCGGTGTAGCCGTCCCGGGTCTCCTGCAGGGTCCCGTTGTCGTCGGGCTGCACACCCACGGTGAGGGAGTCCCCCAAGGACAAGTAGTGGCGGGGGCCGTCGCCGGCCGCCTCGTCGCCGTCGTCACCGCCGCAGCCCGCGGCGACCAGGGCCGTCGCGGCCGTGGCGGCCAGCACCGTCCATCGCATTCTCACTGTCGAACTCCAACCGGCGTGCTCGAGGAAGGGGTTGCGCCTGGGGCAGGCGCCGGTGAGAAGGACGCCGTACCGCCGACAGTGCCTAGCTTTTCGGACTCTCCGGCCCCTGGTCCAGGGGTGCGAGCAGACTCCGCAGCAACGCGGCGAGCTGCTCGCGGTCCTGGCCCTCCATCGGGGAGAGCAGGCCCTCCTCGTAACTGACGAGGGAGGCGAGCGCGGCGTCGATGCGCTCGGCCCCCTTGTCGGTGAGCCGCACGAGCACACCGCGCTTGTCGGCGGGGTCGGGGCGGCGGCGTACGAGCCCGGCCGCGGCCAGGCGGTCCACGCGGTTGGTCATGGTGCCGGAGGTGACCAGGGTGGCGCGCAGGAGCCGTCCGGGGCTGAGTTCGTAGGGAGGGCCGGAGCGGCGCAGCTCCGCCAGCACGTCGAACTCCCACGGTTCGATGGCGTGCTCGGTGAAGACGGTCCGGCGGGCACGGTCCAGGTGCCGGGACAGACGCGAGACACGGCTGAAGACCTCCAGCGGCCGCACGTCGACGTCCGGACGCTGGGTCCGCCACGCCTCGATCAACCCATCCACCTCATCGCGCATGGGTCCCAGCCTATCTCTTGACATCAAGATAGTGGGGCGGGTATGCGAAGTGCACACCCGCCCCACAAGGCTTCGTTCCGTCAGGTTCAGCGCTTCGAACGCCGCTCCTTGCTCTCCAGCTGGGGCTTGGCCTCCAGGCTGGACAGCCCGTTCCAGGCCAGGTTGACCAGGTGGGCGGCCACCACCTCGCGGCGGGGCTTGCGCACCTCGAGCCACCACTGGCCGGTCAGGGCCCACATGCCCACCAGCGCCTGCGCGTACATCGGGGCCAGAGCGGGGTCGTAGCCGCGCTCCTCGAACTCGGCCACCATGATGTGCTCGACCTGGCTGGCGATGTCGTTGATGAGGCTGGCGAAACTGCCCGTCCCGGAGGCCACGTGGGAGTCGCGGGTCAGGACCCGGAACCCCGTGGTGTTCTCCTCGACGTAACGCAGCAGGGCCAGCGCCGCCTTCTCGATCTTGCTGCGGGCGTGGTCGGCGGTCAGGGCCTCGCCCATCATGTCCAGCAGGGTGCGCATCTCACGGTCGACCACGACCGCGTAGATGCCCTCCTTGCCGCCGAAGTGCTCGTAGACCACGGGCTTGGACACGCCGGCACGCGCAGCGATCTCCTCGACGGAACTCGCGTCGTAGCCGCGCTCGGCGAACAGCTCGCGCCCGATCTCGAGCAGCTGTTGCCGACGCTCCTTGCCCGTCATGCGCTTGCGGCGCACGCGGACCTTCTGATCGCTGTCGGCTGCTCCCATGATGGCTACCGATCCTAGACCGTCACGCGCTTGGCGGCGAGTCGTTCCTTGTTGGGCCAGCGGACCTTGGTGGCCCAGCCGAACTTCTCGAAGATCCAGATGAGGCGGGCCGAGATGTCGATCTGGCCCTTGAGGACACCGTGCCGCGCGCAGGTCGGGTCGGCGTGGTGCAGGTTGTGCCAGGACTCGCCGAAGGAGGGGATGGCGAGCCACCAGACGTTGCGGGAGCGGTCGCGGACCTCGAAGTTCTCCTCGCCGATGGTGTGGCAGATGGAGTTGATGGACCACGTGACGTGGTGCAGCAGGGCGACGCGCACCAGGCTCGCCCAGAAGAACGCGGTGAAGGCGCCCCAGAGGGACATGGTGATCAGGCCGCCGATGAGCGCCGGGGCGAACAGGGAGAAGAGCACGATCGGCAGGAAGAGCCGGTCGATGAGGACGATGTCCTTGTCCTTGAGCAGGTCGGGGGCGAACCTGCGCGGCGACGTCTTCTTCTCGTCCAGGTACATCCACGCCATGTGGGCGTAGTAGAGGCCCTTGGCGACCGACTTCCAGTCGTCGCCGAAGCGCCACGGCGAGTGCGGGTCGCCCTCGGCGTCGGCGTACTTGTGGTGGCGCCGGTGGTCGGCCACCCACTTGATGACGCTGCCCTCGATGGCCATGGAGCCGGCGACCGCCATGGCGATCTTGAGCGGCCGCTTCGCGCGGAAGGAGCCGTGGGTGAACAGGCGGTGGTAGCCGACGGTGATCCCCAGGCCGCTGATCAGGTAGAAGACCGCGGCGATCGCGATGTCGACGAAGCTGAGGCCCCAGCCCCAGAAGAAGGGGACGGACGCCAGGAGCGCGATCAGCGGGATGAACACGAAGGCGAAGACCGTGTAGCGCTCCGCCTTGCCCCGGGGTTCGGGCTCGTACTCGGGGATCGGCTCGCGCTTCTTCTTGGTCTCGCCGATGGGGATGTCAGGAGCAGCGGTCATGGTTCACATACCTCGTTGCCGGGGGCCGGTCGACAGAGTTTTCCCAGTTGGGGAGGGTTCAGGCCGGGCGGGCCCAGCCCCTCGCGGCGTCCCAACCTATACCTACGTAACCGTAACCTACGTAGGCGTAGGTTTGGCAAGCCCCCGTGAGGACGCGCTATGTTTGGTCCGGAGCAGACGGATGTGGCGACTTCTCGCCCGCCGCTTTCCCGGATGATGTAATGGCAGCATGTGGGGTTTTGGTCCCTATCGTCCAGGTTCGAGTCCTGGTCCGGGAGCTGGGAAGGCCGCCGCCCCGAGCGCGGGCACCGGCGGCACAGCCGACGCGGCCCATCTCACACTGCGCACGCCGAACGCCCCGCGACGGGCGAGGGCGGCCGGATCCCCCTCCCACCGGGCGTGACGCCCGCTGGGGCGGATGTGACGCGCATGTATCCTTCCCATGTTGGCCGCAGGTCTCGACGGCCGCCCGTGCGGCACCCGCGGGTCGCGCGCCGCCGAAGGGTGAGCCGACACGTCAACCGCCAGCTATCACGAGGGGTCTCCTTCTGTGAGCGTGAACCGACCGGCTGCCGTCATAGTCCTCGCAGCGGGCGAGGGCACCCGTATGAAGTCGAAACTTCCCAAGGTCCTCCACGAGATCGGCGGCCGCAGCATGCTCGGCCACGTCGTCGCGGCGGCCCGGGACGTCGACCCGAAGCATTCGGTCGTCGTGGTCGGCCACGCACGTGAGCAGGTCCGCGAACACCTGGCGGAGGTGGCCCCCGGGGTCGACACCGCCGTCCAGGAGGAACAGAACGGCACCGGCCACGCGGTGCGCATGGCGGTCGAGCACCTCGCCGAGACCGGCGCCGACCTCTCCGGAACCATCGTCCTGACCTGCGGTGACACCCCGCTCCTGCGCGGCGCGACCCTCGGTGAGCTGGTCGCCGCCCACCAGAGCGAGGGCAACGCCGTGACCGTGCTCTCCGCGCGCGTGCCCGACGCCCACGGTTACGGGCGCATCGTGCGCGACGCCGACGGCTCGGTGACCGGCATCGTCGAGCACGCCGACGCCTCCGACGACGAGCGCGCGATCGACGAGATCAACTCCGGCATGTACGCCTTCGACGGCTCCCTGCTGACCAAGGTCGTGCAGCGCCTGTCCACCGACAACGCCAAGGGCGAGGAGTACATCACCGACGCCCTGTCGATCCTGCGCGGCGACGGCCACCGGGTCGGAGCCTGGGCCGCCGGCGACCGGCACGAGGTCCAGGGCGTCAACGACCGGGTCCAGCTCGCCGAGGCCCGCCGCCTGCTCAACGAGCGGATCGTCGAGCAGCACATGCGCGCCGGCGTCACCGTGGTGGACCCCGCCACCACCTGGATCGACGTCCAGGTGCGCATCGGCGCCGACACCGCCGTCGAGCCGGGCTGCCGGCTCATGGGCGAGACCGTCATCGGCGAGGACGCCCTCGTCGGGCCCCGCGCCGTACTCACCGACACGACCGTCGGCGACGGCGCCGAGGTCCGGGAGACCACCGCCGACCGGGCCGAGATCGGCCCCGGGGCCGGCGTGGGCCCCTACACCTACCTCCGGCCGGGCACCAGCCTGGCCGAGCGGACCAAGGCCGGTGCCTTCGTCGAGGTCAAGAATGCGACGATCGGCGCCGGATCCAAGGTTCCGCACCTGACCTACGTGGGTGACGCCGACATCGGTGTGGGCAGCAACATCGGCTGCTCCTCGGTGTTCGTCAACTACGACGGGGTCAACAAGTCCCGGAGCACCATCGGCGACCACGTGCGTATCGGCAGCGACAACACGATCGTCGCCCCGGTGCACGTGGGCGACGGAGCCTACTCCGGTGCGGGGAGCGTCGTCCGCGAGGACGTCCCGCCCGGGGCACTGGCGGTTTCCGAAGGGCACCGACAGCGCAACATCGAGGGTTGGACCCAGCGCAAGCGGCCCGGGACGGCCGCCGCGGACGCGGCGGACCAAGCTGATCGGCACAGAGCCGACGACAACCAGCAGTGAGTGTGGGGGAAAACACGTGACCGGGATGAAGGCCACCGGCCAGAAACAATTGATGCTCTTCTCGGGGCGCGCGCACCCGGCCCTGGCCGAGGAAGTGGCGAAGGAACTGGGGATCGACGTGGTTCCCACCCGGTTCGACACCTTCGCGAACAGCGAGATCTTCGTCCGTTACCTGGAGTCGGTGCGCGGCAGTGACGCCTTCGTCCTCCAGACCCACTCGGACCCGGTCAACGAGTCGATCATGGAACACCTGATCATGGTCGATGCGCTCAAGCGGGCCTCCGCCAAGCGCATCACCGTGGTCACCCCGTTCCTGGGTTACGCGCGCCAGGACAAGAAGCACCGCGGGCGCGAGCCCATCTCGGCCCGCCTGATGACCGACCTCTTCCGTACCGCGGGCGCGGACCGGATGATGGCGGTGGACCTGCACACCGACCAGATCCAGGGCTTCTTCGACGGCCCGGTGGACCACCTGTTCGCCCTGCCGATCCTGGCGGACTACGTCGGCGGGCAGTTGAACCTGTCCGACATCACCGTGGTCTCCCCGGACGCCGGCCGTGTGCGCACCGCCGACCGCTGGGCCGACCGCCTGGGCTCGCCGCTGGCGATCATCCACAAGCGCCGCGACCCGGACGTGGCCAACCAGGTCAAGGTCCACGAGGTCGTCGGTGAGGTCGAGGGGCGCACCTGTGTGCTGGTCGACGACATGATCGACACCGGCGGGACCCTGGTCAAGGCCGCCGAGGCCCTCTTCGAGCAGGGCGCGAACAAGGTCGTGGCCGCGGCCACCCACGGTGTGCTGTCCGGTCCGGCCGCGGAGCGCCTGCAGAACTCGCGGATCTCCGAGGTGATCGTCACCAACTCGCTGCCGATCCCGGAGGAGCGTTCCTTCGAGAAGCTCACTCAGCTCTCGATCGCCCCGCTCGTGGCCCGCGCCGTCAGTGAGGTCTTCACGGACGGTTCCGTCACGAGCCTGTTCGAGTAGCCTCTCCCCGAGAGTCGAGCCACCCCCCGAGCAGGCGTAGCCACACACTGTCGCCGGCGGGCGTCCCCCCTCATGGGAGCCCGCCGGTGGGTGTGTACGGAGTCGTCGGTGAAGCCAGTAGACTTGGCCGAGTGTCCCCGTGTCCAGCGGAGTCCGTTCGGGCTGCGCGATAGAGCGCGGGCAGGGGTGCGCGACGAGCGTTCCCGGGCCGGACGGGTCCGGTGACGGCTCGCCGGGCACGCCTGGAACCAGGGTGGTCGTGTCCCCCGGACGGGGTGACCCCGCCGTATCCCCGCCGCGGCGGGATTCGTTCGTACTACTGGAGTCGTGTTCCCCGTGCTGCGGGGTTGAACCCGAGGAGTTTTGTCGTGTCCGAGGTACGTATCGCTGCCGAGCCCCGCACGGAATTCGGCAAGGGCGCCGCTCGTCGCGTCCGCCGCGCGGGCAAGGTGCCGGCCGTCCTCTACGGCCACGGCACCGAGCCCCGCCACCTGAACCTGCCGGGCCACGAGCTCATGCTCGCCCTGAAGACCCCGAACGTCCTGATGCGTATCGACGGCGTGGGCAAGGACAACCTCGCCCTGCCGAAGAGCGTTCAGCGTGACGCCATCAAGGGCTTCGTGGAGCACGTCGACCTGCTGGTCGTCGCCAAGGGCGAGAAGGTCGAGGTCGAGATCCCCGTGACCGTGACGGGTGAGGTCCAGACCCCGGGTGTGCTCAACCAGGAGCTCGTCGCCGTGGCCGTCGAGGCCGAGGCCACCCACATCCCCGAGGGCGTCGAGATCGACGTCGAGGGCCTGGAGTCCGGTGAGATCCGGACCGCGGGTGACCTGAAGCTGCCCGCCGGCACCACGCTGGTGACCGACGCCGAGACCACCGTTCTGACGGTCTACACGCCGCAGACCGAGGACGAGCTCGCCGAGGAGGAGGCCGCCGAGGAGGAGGCCGCCGCCGAGGGCGAGGCCGCGTCCGAGGGTGAGGCCGAGGGCGAGAAGGCCGAGGCCGCCGAGTAAGGCGCCTGCACCAACGCGAGACGCGCGGTTCCGGCTTCCGGGACCGCGCGTTCGTCGTAGGGTCGGGTTCCATGAAGCGCCTGCTGGAAGCACTGGGGATCAGGAAGACCGAGGACATGACCGAGCGCTGGCTGGTGGTGGGGTTGGGAAACCCCGGGCCGAAGTACGCCGGGAACCGGCACAACGCCGGGTTCATGGTGGTGGACGCGCTGGCCGCCGCCGAGAACGAGCGGTTCAAGGCGCACCGGTCCAACGCCGAGATCGCCGAGACCCGCCTCGACGGGGTCCCGGCGATCCTGGTCAAGCCGCGCACGTTCATGAACCTGTCGGGCGGCCCGGTGGCGTCGCTGGCGCGGTTCTACAAGATCCCGTCCGAGCGCATCGTCGTGGTGCACGACGAGATGGACGTGGACTACGGGGCGCTCAAGCTGAAGAAGGGCGGCGGCTCGGGCGGCCACAACGGCCTCAAGTCCCTCACCGCTTCCCTGTCCGGCCCCGACTACCTGCGGGTGCGCTTCGGTGTGGGCCGCCCGCCCGGCCGGATGGACCCTGCCGCCTACGTGTTGCGCGACTTCGCCTCCCCCGAGCGGGCCGAGCTCGACCTCAACGTGGAGCGGGCGGCCGACGCGGTCCGGACGGTGCTCACCGACGGCCTGGCCAAGGCGCAGAACATCTTCCACACCGCCGCCTGAACCGATCCCCGCGGCGTCAGCCGGTGTGGGCCTGCAGGGTCTCCCGGAGGGCGTCGTAGGCGGGTTTCGGGTTCAGGTCGTCGTCCATGATCGACCCCGCGCCCTCCCCGGGGAAGGCGATCGGGATCCACGAGTACCGGTCGGTGAAGCTCCAGACGGTGAAGGACGTGCAGCTCTCGGCGTCCAGGCACGCCTGCAGGGCGCGTGTGTAGAAGTCTGACTGTTCCGCGAGCTGTTCCTCCGTCGCCCCGGCGCCCTCGTGCGGTGTCTCCACGCGCACGTCCACCTCGCTGAGCGCCGTGCGCAGCCCGAGGTCGCCGAACCGGTCGAGGTTCTCCTCCAGCGACCCCGGGTAGCCGGCGGCGGTGCTCAGGTGGGCCTGCGCGGAGAACCCGTGCACCGGGACCCCGTCGGCGAGCAGGTCCTCGACGAGGGCGAGGTAGGCGTCGCTCTTGTCGTTGACGTCCTCGACGTTGTAGTCGTTCAGGAACAGCTCCGCCGCCGGGTCGGCCTCGTGCGCCCACCGGAACACGTCCCCGATGATCTCCGGGCCGAGTTCGCGCAGCCAGAAGTTCTCCTCGGTGCGCAGTTCGTTGTCGTCGCCGATGAGCTCGTTGCCCACGTCCCACTGGTGGACCCGTCCCTCGTACCGCCCCACGACCGTGGTGACGTGGTCGCGCAGGATCTCCCGGAGCTCGCCCTCCGTGTGGTCGCCCTCCTCCAACCAGTCCGGGTTCTGGTCGTGCCAGAGCAGCGCGTGGCCGCGCACCTCCTGGCCGTTGGCCTCGGCGAACTCCACGATCCGGTCTGCGGCGTCGAAGTCGTAGGAGCCCTCGGCGGGGTGGATCTCGGACCACTTCATCCGGTTCTCCGGCGTGAGGGAGGCGAACTCCCGGGCGAGGACGTCGGTGTACTCCTCGTCGTGGGTGAAGGGATCCGGGTACGGCTCGGCGTCGTGGTGGCCGCCGCCCGCGACGGAGCTCCCGATGTGGAACCCCTCGGGCGCGGCGTCGCGCAGGGTGTCCTGCGCGGCCTCCTGGACGGCCACGGGTGAGATCGGCAGCAGGGCGAGCGGGACTGCCGCCGCGGTGGCGGTGAGCGAGGTGGTCAGGCGTGGCCTCGGCATGGTGCCTCCGGTTTCGTGCGCCCGGCCCGCACAACAGGCCGGTACTTAAAGCGATGTTCTGATTACTTTCAGTTACTATTCTCAGCGTCGAGCGGGCCTGTGACCGGGGGTTGCCCCCCGAGGGCCGGTTCCGGGTTCCGTACGATGGTGCCCGGAACGGACGCGTTCGAGGCTGTGCGGGTCGGCGGAGGTTCCGGACCCTGTTGGGAGGATTCGGGCCGTCCGGGCCCGCGTACGTGGAAAACTGGGCGCCGACGCCAGGCCTTCACAACCAGTGGACGACGCGGCCGGCGAGGACCATCCGTGGGGCGGGAGCAGACGAGTCGGTGAAAAGCATCCGGAACGATCATGAGGTGGCCCGTGACCTCGCGGGCGAGGCGGGGCAGCTGCTACTGCGCCTGCGCGCCCGGCACGGCTTCGACGAGCCCGAGGTGTTGCGGACGCTGGGGGACCGCACGTCGCACGAATTCCTCTTCTCCGCCCTCGGGCGCCTGCGTCCGAGCGACGCGGTGCTGTCCGAGGAAGGTGTGGACGACGAGGCGCGGCTGAGCTCCCGGCGCGTGTGGATCATCGACCCGCTGGACGGAACACGCGAGTTCGCCGAGCCCGGCCGAACCGACTGGGCCGTGCACGTGGCACTGTGGGAGAACGGCGAGCTGGTCGCCGGCGCCGTCGCCCTGCCCGCGCAGGGCAGCACGCTTTCTTCGGTGGACCCGCCGTGGCTGCCCGAGGAGCGCCCCTCCGATCAGCGCCTGCGCATCACCGCGAGCCGCACCCGGCCGCCGGAGTTCGTGCAGCGCATGGCCAACCAGCTGGGCGCCGAGGTGGTGCCGATGGGTTCGGCCGGCGCGAAGATCTGCGCGGTCCTGCTCGGTGTGGCCGACATCTACGTGCACTCCGGCGGACAGTACGAGTGGGACAGCGCGGCGCCCGTCGCAGTGGCGCGTGCGGCCGGTCTGCACGCCTCCCGCATCGACGGTTCCGAGCTGCTCTACAACCGGGCCGACCCCCGGCTCCCGGATATCCTTGTATGTCGATCGGAATTGTCGGGTATGTTGTTGGCGAGTATCCGCGACGGCGCGGATCTGGACAACGCCGGGCCGCACGCGGGGGGCTGACCCGTACGCCCCACCGCCGTCGGCCGAGTCGGTAACACGAAGGCGGATTCATGGGTCAGGCGAGTCAGCAGGCACCCGGGCGTCACCAGCTCTCCCAGCTGGACGTCCTGGAGGCCGAAGCCATCTTCATCATGCGCGAGGTCGCTGCCGAGTTCGAGCGACCCGTGCTGCTCTTCTCCGGGGGCAAGGACTCCATCGTGATGCTCCGCCTCGCGGAGAAGGCCTTCTGGCCCGGGGCCGTGCCGTTCCCCGTCATGCACGTGGACACCGGGCACAACTTCCCCGAGGTCATCGAGTTCCGCGACCGCCGCGTCGCGGAGGCGGGGGTGCGCCTGGTCGTGGCCTCCGTCCAGGAGCAGATCGACGCGGGCAAGGTCAGCGAGCCCACCGGCCGCTGGGCCAGCCGCAACCGCCTCCAGACCTCCGCGCTGCTGGAGGCGATCGAGGAGAACCAGTTCGACGCCGCCTTCGGCGGCGCCCGGCGCGACGAGGAGAAGGCCCGCGCCAAGGAGCGTGTCTTCTCCTTCCGCGACGAGTTCGGCCAGTGGGACCCCAAGAACCAGCGTCCCGAACTCTGGAGCGTGTTCAACACCCGCATCGAGCGCGACGAGCACATCCGGGTCTTCCCCATCTCCAACTGGACCGAGCTCGACGTGTGGGCCTACATCAAGCGTGAGGGCCTGGAGCTGCCGTCCATCTACTTCGCGCACGAACGCGAGGTCTTCGAGCGCGACGGGATCCTGCTCTCCGACTCGCCCATCATCAACCGGGGCGAGGGCGAGGACGTGTTCACCGAGACCGTCCGCTACCGCACCGTCGGCGACCTCACCTGCACCGGCGCGGTCAAGTCCGACGCCGTGGAGATCGACGACATCATCACCGAGATCGCGGCGACCCGGCTCACCGAACGGGGTCAGACCCGGGCCGACGACCGCGCGAGCGAGGCGGCCATGGAGGACCGCAAGCGCGAGGGTTACTTCTAGCGGGCGTGCCTTCTCAGGGCTCCCGCTCCCTCTCGGTGCGCCCCTCCGCCCTTCGTGGGCCCCACCATCAGTCCCCTTCGCACACAGGACCCGGTCCAGCTATGAACAACGACATCCTGCGGTTCGCCACGGCGGGCTCCGTCGACGACGGCAAGAGCACCCTGATCGGGCGGCTGCTGTACGACTCCAAGTCCATCTTCGAGGACCAGCTCGACGCGGTGGAGCGCACCAGCGCCGCACGCGGTGAGGAGCGGGCCAACCTGGCGCTGCTCACCGACGGCCTGCGGGCCGAGCGCGAGCAGGGCATCACCATCGACGTGGCCTACCGTTACTTCGCCACGCCCAAGCGCACCTTCATCATCGCCGACACCCCGGGGCACGTGCAGTACACCCGGAACATGGTCACCGGCGCCTCGACCTCCGACCTCGCGGTCATCCTCGTGGACGCGCGCAAGGGCCTGCAGGAGCAGAGCCGGCGGCACGCGTTCCTGGCGAGCCTGCTCCAGGTCCCGCACCTGGTGCTGGCGGTCAACAAGATGGACCTGGTCGACTACTCCGAGGAGCGTTTCGAGGAGATCCGCCGCGAGTTCTCCGAGTTCGCCGCCAAGCTCGACACCCGTGACGTGACGTTCGTGCCGATCTCCGCGCTGCACGGCGACAACGTGGTCACCACCTCCGAGAACATGCCCTGGTACAAGGGCTCCTCGCTGCTGCACCACCTGGAGAACGTGCACATCGCCTCCGACGACAACCTCGTCGACGCACGTTTCCCCGTGCAGTACGTGATCCGGCCGCAGAAGTCCGACGACCCCGAGCTGCACGACTACCGGGGTTACGCCGGACAGGTGGCCGGCGGGGTGTTCCGTCCGGGCGACGAGGTCGTGCACCTGCCGTCCGGGTACACGAGCCGGGTCGCCAAGGTGGTCACCGCCGATGGGGAGCTGGAGGAGGCCTTCCACCCGATGTCGGTGACGCTCCTGCTGGAGGACGACATCGACGTCTCGCGCGGCGACATGATCGCGCGAGTGAACAACCGTCCCGAGTCGGCGCAGGACGTCGACGCGATGGTGTGCTGGATGACCGACAGCCGCAAGCTCACGCCCCGTTCGCGGCTCCTGGTCAAGCACACGACGCGCACGGCGAAGGTGATGGTCAAGGGCCTCTACTACCGCCTGGACGTCAACTCGCTCTCCCGTGACCAGGAGGCCGAGCACCTGGAGCTGAACGAGATCGGCCGGGTGCGGCTGCGTTCCACCCAGCCGCTGTTCGTGGACGAGTACGCCAGGAACCGTCAGACCGGCGGGTTCATCCTCATCGACGAGGCCACCAACACCACGGTCGGTGCGGGGATGGTCGTGAACGCAGAATGACCTGAGAAATCATCAAACATTCTCAGGGGTGAGAAAACTGTATCCCCACCGGGGTTGAATGATCGGCGGGGCTTCCGGGGGGAGAAGATAGTCCTCGGGTGATGGGACCTCATCCCGATTCGGGGCCGCTCGCACTTTCGAGTGCGGCGGCCCCGAGTTGTGTACGGAGGGTTCGATGACGGTCGTGTGTCCCTTGTGTGACTGTCGAACCGGAACCCCGCCCGGACATGCAGTTCGACCTTGAATCGGAGAAAAATTCGACCCAAGTATGGCAATCCGCCGATCTTCTTACTAAAGTGTCGAACTGCACTAAAGGTGCAACAGTGCGAATACGTACCGTAGTGCCCAAGGTGCTCATATCCCCGCTAACCCCCTCAAGGAGAAACACCTTGAAGAAGCACCCAACCCGCAAGGCCGTGGTCGGTTTCGTCGCGGCGGGCGCCCTGTCGGTCCCCTTCGCCCTCGGCGGTGCTGCCGCCGCCGGCGCCGATGACCTGGCACCCCTGCACACGAGTGCGGACGCGGTGGCCGGCGAGTACTTCGTGGTCCTCGAGGACGGCGTCAGTACCGCTTCGGTGACCCCCTCCGCCCTCGGGATCTCCGCTGACCAGGTCAACCACTCCTACGAGGAGGTGCTGAACGGTTACTCGGCCTCCCTGAGCGAGTCCGAGGTGCAGGACCTGCGCGCGGAGTCCTCCGTGGCCTACATCGAGCAGGTCGGCCAGGCCGAGGCCTTCGTGCCGTGGGGCCTGGACCGCATCGACCAGGAGGACCTGCCGCTGGACGGCGAGTACTCCACCGAGGCGGACGGTTCCGGGACCACCTCCTACATCCTGGACACCGGCATCGACGTGGACCACCCCGACTTCGGCGACCGTGCCGAGGCCGGTTGGGACGCCTACGGCGGCGACGCCGAGGACGTCCAGGGCCACGGCACGCACGTGGCCGGCACCATCGGTTCCGACAGCTACGGTGTCGCCCCCGGCACCGGCCTGGTCGGTGTGAAGGTGCTGGACGACCAGGGCTCCGGTGAGTACGACGACATCATCGCCGGTGTCGAGTGGGTGGCCGAGAACGCCGACGACAGCTCGGTGGCCAACCTCTCGCTCGGCGGCCCCGAGTCGCCCGCCCTGGACGAGGCCGTGAACGCGCTCGCCGACTCCGGTGTGTTCGTCGCGGTCGCCGCGGGCAACGAGAGCCAGGACGCCGGCAACGTCTCCCCGGGCGGTGCCGAGGGCGTCGTGACCGTCGCCGCCTCCGACGAGAACGACGGCTCGACCTTCTTCACCAACTACGGCAGCGCCGTGGACATCTACGCGCCGGGCGAGGACGTCGAGTCCACCGTGCCGGGCGGCGGCACGGACACCATGTCCGGCACCTCCATGGCCAGCCCGCACGTGGCCGGTGCCGCGGCGCTCTACCAGGACGCCAACGGCTCCGCCGACCAGGACACCGTCCTGAGCTGGCTGGTCGACAACGCCGGTGAGGACAAGCTCGACAGCGTGCCCTCCGACACCGTCAACCTGCTGCTCAACGTCGAGGGCCTGTAAACACCACGCCGGTGCCCCCGGCGTGACCTGACACGGGAGCGCGGCCCCCGCGCCCCCGGACCCCGCACCGCGGCCCCGAGCCGACCGGACCCTCCGGCTCGGGGCCGTTGCCGTGTGCGGAACCTGCCCGGTGTGTTGGCGGTGCCGGGCCTCGGACGGGGGACGACGGGGCCGGGTTGCGGGCGGCGTGGCGGTGGTGCGGGCATCGGCTCCTCACCTCTGGATCGGTCGGGACGAAAAGGGGGACAGGTCGGTCGGCTCAGTCGGTGTGCGCGGCTTCGTGGCCGGCCCGGACCTGGAGACCCTCCAGGGCGGGCAGCAGCCAGTCGTCGACCGCGGCCATGGCGGGGCCGCCGTGGCCCGGTTGCAGGTCGGCCAGGAAACGCGTGGCCAGGTCGATCAGGTACAGGGCCATGACGGTGGACACCGTGTGCGGGCGCAGACCGGTCTCGGCCATCAGCGGGTCGCGCAACAGCCGTGACCCGGTCTCCAACCACCGGTGCACACCCGGGTGGACGCCCGCCTGCACGCTCTCGTTGAGGTCGTAGTGCAGCGCGTCGAAACCGGCGGGGGCGTCCAGGGCGAGGCGTTCCCAGTCCCACACGAACGCGCGGCGGGCTGTGCTGGCCACGTTCCACCTGGTCAGGTCGCCGTGCCAGGCGCCGAAGGGGACCTGCACGTCCGGGAGCCGGCGCAGTGCGGCGCGCAGGGGAGCGGCCTCGGGGCGGGCGCCGAGCATGACGATGCGTTCCTCGAGCGAACGCCGGTAAGGGCTCTCCGACAGCCGGCGTGTGCGCACCGTTCCCAGCCCGACGATCTGGGCGACGCACCGCAGGAGCTGGCGCCGGGTGGGGCGGTCGGTCTGGTCGCCGACCGGCAGCGCCTCCTGGACCATCAGCGGTTGGCCGTTCCACTCGCCCTCGTGCATCAGGCGCGGGACCGTCACGTCCGGGAGCGGGCTCTCGTCCAGGTGCCGCAGCGCCCGGGTCTCGGCACGGACCAGGCGCGAGGTCAGTGTGTTGGTGGCGACCTTCGCGTACCCGATGGTGCGCCCGCCCGGGGTGAGCAGCAGCAGGACGGGCTTGCGGTTGGCGCGGGGTGGGCCGAGGTGGATCGCCACCGACACCTCCCGGTCCAGCGCAGAGGCGAGCGCGTGCTCGATACCGGGCCCCGCGCCCACGTACAGGCGGTCGCGCAGCAGCAACGGAGCCAACCCGGTCGCGAACGCCCCGGTCAGGACCAGGGAACGCAGGCGCTCGGCGATCGAGTGGTCCTGGGAGAAGGACGCGATCCCCCGGGTGGCGGCGGTGCGGTCGTGCGCGGGCAGGATGATGCGCGGGTTCCGGGCGTTGGGCACCGGAAGGTACTGGTTGCCGCGCTCGCGCCGGGCCAGCCGGGCGCCGGCGAACTCCCCGGGCCCCAGCAACCCGCCGCACGGCCACAGCACGGCCGCCAGGTCGGTCAGATACGTGGATTCACTGTTCACCGGACACCCCCGCGAGCACGGACGGACAGAGCTGCGACGTGGAGGCGGGTGCGCGGCATCAGCGCCCTGCCCCCGTGGCGGCGTCGGACCCGGGACCGGCGTCCGAAGTGTTGTCGGGCACCCCCGCCATGCCGCCGTCGGGCTCGGAGCGGGCCCCGGTTCCGGTTCCTCCGAGCGCGACGGCGTCGCTGTCCCCCATGGCTCGGGCCTCCGCTCTCGCGTCGACGGGGGAGCCGCCCGCGGTTTCGCCGGGACCGGCGTCCGTGCCTGCCGGGGTCTCGGCCTGCCTCAGGGTGCCGTCGGCGCGGACGCGGGAAGCGTCCACGGCCTCACGGCCCACGTCGGTGCGGGTACCGGGCGCGCCGGCTGCGCCGGTCAGGCCCTCGGAACCCGTTGGCCCCCCGCCGCTCGGGTCGTGCTTCGCACGGTCGTGCTCGGCGACCCTGCAGGCCGGCACGGCCCCGGCCGGAGCGGCCTCCGACGCCGGCACCGACGCGGGAGGGGGAACCGGAACCTCGGGGGCGTCCGCGTGCACCAGGACCACGACGCCGGGCACCGCCGTCCCGCTGAGCTCGGCGGCCCGCACGAGCGAGGCCAGGTCCTCCCGGCGCGAGCGTCCGAGCTCCACCACCGGCACGAGGGCATCGGCCACACCCATGAGGGCCTCGACGTCGGCGCGCCCGGTCCCGGCGGTACTGGTCAGGACCGTGTGGTCGGCGTCGGGGCGCAGCAGCTCCAACAGGTCGTGCACCACGGTGGCCTGGACGGGTGCGCTGGTCCCGGGCCGCCCGTGCCGCAGCACACGCAGGCGGGGTACGGAGTCCGGACGCACCGTGAGCGCGCCCGGGTCCTCACCGTCCACGAGCGCCTCGGCCAGACCGGGCCCCTCGGGCAGCCCGAGCGGGGCGGGGGAGGGGTCGGCGCACACCAGCAGCGTCTCGGACCCGGTGCGGGCCAGCGCGGCGGACAGGTCGACGGCGGCGCGGGGCCCGGAACGCCCCGGGGTGACCGAGGTGACGAGGACGACCTGCGCCCCCTCCGCCCCCTCGGGCTGCTCCTCCTCGTCCGCGCCCTTGCGCACGCCCAGCCGTGACCGCAACAGGTGTGCGCACGCGTTGGCGCGCTGCCCGCCCGAACTGTGCTCGTCGAAGGGTTCGCACAACAGCTCGTCCAGGCGCGCGGGCACGGGCATTTCCATGAGTACCGGGCTCCCGGACAGCCGTGCCGCCTGCACGCCGTCACGCACCCGCGGGTCGAGGCGGTCGCGCACGTACGCCGCCGCGAGCCCCAGCGCCAGGCCGGCCGCGGGCCCGCCGAACAGCCACAACAGCGGCGAGGGCGCGGAGGCCGAACCGGGGGTGTCCGCGGGGTCGACGACCGTGCCGGGGTCGGCGGTCTGCGCCATCGCGGTCAGCGACGCGACGACCCCGCTCAGGTCGGCGACCTCCTGCTGGAGCGCCTCGGTGCGTGCGGCGTCGCCCTCGACCTGTGTCAGCTGCGCGTACAGGACCTCCTGTTCGTCGCGCAGCGCTTCCAGGTGTGTGGCCAGCAGGGCCTGGGTCTGCTGGGCACGGGTGGCGAGGTAGGCCTCGGCCCACCCGTCGGCGCCGTCCCGGGCCTGCTCCGGGGTGGGCGCGGTGTAGGCGATCTCGAGCACGTCGCCGTCGGAGGGCGCCTCCACGTGCACACGGTCCGCCAGTTCGGCGGGGGAGAGGCCGTCCTCGCCCCGGGTTTCGGACACCACCGCGGCCGTGAGCTCGGACCCGGCCAGCTGCACCTCGGCCGCGATGTCGAGGTCCCGCCCGGGGGCGTCGTCGGGCACCCCTCCGGCCTCGGCCGCGCCCGGCGGCCGCACCTGGACGGTGGTGGTCGCGGTGTAGGCGGAGGGCAGGGCCGCCAGGGCCGCCACGGCCACGGCCAGGCCGCCCAGCAGGCCGGTCAGGACGATCGTGCGGCGGCGACGGACCAGCGCGGTGCGGTCCTTCGGGGCCGGACCTGCGGAGCCGGGGGCGTCGGTGTCCATCGGGTCCCCTCCGGGCGGAGATCGGAGCACTTTTAGTGAACGATTGCATACTAAGTGTAATCCCTTTGGGTGTGCCCGCTGGTTTGCGAAGCGGCCGTTTCTTCAAGGCCAAGCGACCGGAAAGTGGCCCCGCCCCGGACACGACGGAAGGGGTGGCGGAACCGGTCCGCCACCCCTTCCAAGAGTTCGCTGTCCGGCCGCCCGGGCCGGAACGGTCAGCCGCCGATGACCTCCGGCGGCAACCCGGTCCCCGACTCCCACGCCTGGTCGCACGCGTCCTGGGTCGAGACCGTCTGCGCCCGGGCCGAGCAGTCCCGGTAGTCGGCCACCTGGTCCTGGTAGAGGAAGAGCACCGCCGCCATCGCCACCGACAGCACGATGCCGACCGACCCCACGAACACGCTCGCCATCGCCATCGGCGCGGTCACGCTGCGGCGGCGCGCGGCACGGCGTGCGCGGAAACCCTGGATCAGACCGAAGGCCGACAGGAAGATCCCGTACGGCGGGAGCAACAGGCCGACCGCGCCGAAGAACAGGCCCCACAGCCCGCCTCTCTCGGACTTGGGCGGCTGCCCGTCGTTCTGCGGCTCCGGGCTGTTCTCGCTCACGGGTGACTCTCCTTCGGTGGCGCGTGGGAGTGCGCCGTGTGTGGCCGGCTCGCTCTGGTGCGGCGTTCGGCGGGGGTCCACCGATCGCGCACGGGCGGAGCGTACCCGGTCACGGTCTGCGGGCAGCGGGACGGGAGCCGGGAGAGCCGTCGCACAACCCCAGGTCCCCGTCGGTCCGACGCTACCCGGACCGATAGGGTGGGAAAGCGGACGGGGCCCCTGTGGTCCCGGTTCTTGCGCCGCCCGTGTGCGGCGCGCACGAGTTTCCCCGGATGCCGCGCTGTCCCCCAGCGACCCCGGGAGCGGGAGCACGGCTCCCGTGCTGTTCTTCTACACACGAGGGAGAAGCACACTGTCCGCGCGAGTGGTGGTTCTCATATCGGGCACGGGCAGCAACATGGCCGCCCTGTTGGACGCCTGCAGGTCCCCCGAGTACGGGGCACAGGTGGTCGCCGTCGGATCCGACCGGCCCGGCGCCGGCGGGCTCGAGACAGCGGAGGAAGAGGGCGTCCCCGCGTTCGTGGTCCCCTTCCGCGACTACGCCGACCGGTCCGAGTGGGACACCGCGATGTCCGACCGGATCGCCGACTTCGCCCCCGACCTGGTGGTCTCGGCCGGGTTCATGCGCATCCTCGGTCCGGCCGTCGTGGGCCGCCACGCCGCGGTCAACATCCACCCGGCGCTGCTGCCCTCCTTCCCCGGCGCGCACGCGGTTCGCGACGCGCTCGCCCACGGTGTCCGGGTCACGGGCACCACCATCCACTTCCTCGACGAAGGGGTCGACTCCGGACCGATCATCGACCAGGTCCCGGTCCCCGTCGAGGACGGCGACGACGAGGCCGCGCTGCACGAACGCATCAAGACCGTGGAGCGGCGCATGCTCGTCGACACGGTCGGTGAGCTCGCGCGGCGCGGCTGGACCGTCGACGGCAGGCACGTGCGGCTGGGCCGCACCGGCCCGACCCCCACGAACGCGAGCGAGACGAAGGAGACCCCGTGACCCAGCGGGCCATCAGGCGTGCGTTGATCAGCGTGTACGACAAGACCGGTCTGGAGGGCCTGGGCGCCGGGCTGGCCCAGGCAGGCGTGGAGATCGTCTCGACCGGCTCCACCGCCGCGAAACTGCGCGAGGCCGGCATCGAGGTCACGCCCGTCGAGGAGGTCACCGGCTTCCCCGAGATCATGGGCGGGCGCGTCAAGACGCTCCACCCCCACATCCACGGCGGGCTCCTGGCCGACCAGAACGACCCCGCGCACGTGGAGACCATCGAGGGCCTGGGCATCGCACCCTTCGACCTCGTCGTGGTCAACCTCTACCCCTTCGGCGACACCGTGGCCTCGGGCGCCTCCGACGCCGACTGTGTCGAGAAGATCGACATCGGCGGGCCCGCCATGGTGCGGGCCTCCGCGAAGAACCACGGCAGTGTCGCCGTCGTCGTCGACCCCGGCGCCTACGACGAGACCCTGCAGGCGGTGAGCGGCGGCGGGTTCACCCTGGACCAGCGCAAGCGCCTGGCCGGGCAGGCCTTCCAGCACACCGCCGCCTACGACGCGGCCGTGGCGACCTGGTTCGCCGAGTCCTACGCCCCCGACGCCGAGTCCGGTGAGTCCGGATGGCCGGCGTTCTTCGGGGAGGACTTCGAGCGCGAGCAGGTGCTGCGCTACGGCGAGAACCCGCACCAGAAGGCGGCCCTGTACACCGCCTCCGAGTCCGCGGGGAGCGGGCTGGCCGGCGCCGAGCAGCTGCACGGCAAGGCGATGAGTTACAACAACTACGTCGACGCCGACGCCGCCCTGCGTGCCGCCCACGACTTCACCGAGCCGTGCGTGGCCATCATCAAGCACGCCAACCCCTGCGGGATCGCGGTCGGCGCCGACAACGCCGAGGCGCACCGCAAGGCCCACGCCAGCGACCCCGTCTCCGCGTTCGGGGGTGTGATCGCCACCAACCGCCCGGTCGAGGCCACCCTCGCCGAGCAGGTCGTGGAGATCTTCACCGAGGTGGTCGTGGCGCCCGCGTTCTCCCCCGAGGCCGTGGACGTGCTCACCCGGAAGAAGAACATCCGGCTGCTCGTGGTCCAGGGCGCCGAGGGTGTGACCGGCGGTGTGGAGCGCCGCCAGATCAGCGGCGGCCTGCTCGTGCAGTCACGCGACGCCGTCGACGCCCCGGGCGACGACCCCGAGAACTGGACCCTGGCCACCGGCGAGCCCGCCGACGAGCAGACCCTCGCCGAACTGCGCTTCGCCTGGCGTGCGGTGCGTGCGGTCAAGTCCAACGCGATCCTGCTCTCCTCGGACCGCGCCACCGTCGGTGTGGGCATGGGGCAGGTCAACCGGGTCGACTCCGCCCGTCTGGCCGTGGACCGCGCCGGGGACCGCGTGCGCGGTGCCGTGGCCGCCAGCGACGCCTTCTTCCCCTTCCCCGACGGGTTGGAGATCCTCACCGGCGCCGGTGTGCGCGCGGTCGTGCAGCCCGGAGGATCGGTGCGGGACGACGAGGTCGTCGCCGCCGCGAAGGCCGCCGGCGTCACGATGTACCTCACCGGCACCCGGCACTTCTTCCACTAGGCCATTCGCATCGAACACGAGGAGGCACCATGAGCGCGACCGTGCTCGACGGCAAGGCCGTCGCCAAGGCCATCAAGGAGGACCTGGCCGAGCGGGTCTCCAAGCTGCACGCCAAGGGTGTGACCCCCGGGCTGGGCACCGTGCTGGTCGGTGACGACCCGGGCAGCCACACCTACGTGCGCGGCAAGCACCGCGACTGCGCGCAGGTGGGCATCGCCAGCATCCGCCGCGACCTTCCGGCCGACGCCACCCAGGAGCAGGTGGAGCAGGCCGTGCGCGAGCTCAACGAGGACCCGGCCTGCACCGGTTACATCGTGCAGCTGCCCCTGCCCCGCGGTCTCGACGAGGGGCGGGTGCTGGACCTCATCGACCCCTCCAAGGACGCCGACGGCCTGCAGCCCACCAACCTGGGCAAGCTCGTCCTCATGGAGGAGGCGCCGCTGCCCTGCACCCCGCGCGGGATCGTGGAGCTGCTGCGCCGGTACGACGTTCCGCTCCGGGGCGCCGAGGTCGTCGTGGTCGGCCGCGGTGTGACCGTGGGCCGTCCGCTGGGCCTGCTGCTGACCCGCCGTTCCGAGAACGCGACCGTCACGTTGTGCCACACGGGTACGCGTGACCTGGCCGAGCACACCCGCAAGGCCGACGTCGTCGTGGCCGGCGCCGGTGTTCCCGGACTCGTCACCGCAGACATGGTCAAGCCGGGCGCGGCGGTGCTCGACGTCGGTGTCACACGCACGGACGAGGGCCTCGCCGGTGACGTCGCCGCGGGTGTGGACGAGGTTGCCGGGTTCCTGTCGCCCAACCCGGGCGGTGTGGGCCCGATGACCCGCGCGATGCTGCTGGTCAACGTGGTGGAGAACGCCGAGCGCCAGGCCGCCGCGCTGTAGACACCGGATCCTGTTCCTGCTGCCGGGTCCGACCGTTCGACCCGGCAGCAGGATCCCGCCGTTGCGGTCCCACCCGAACGCGGCTCAACTGGCCCAGCGTGCGGTGCCCTCCGGCATCGGGCGCACCAGTCCCAGCGAGACCACCTCGTTGGCCAGCCGGGTGCGCCGGTTCTGGCCCTCGGGGATACGGAACTTCTGGTACAGCCGCAGCAGGTGCTGTTTGACCGCGGCCTCGGTCACCACGAGCGCCTCGGCGATGTCGCGGGCCGTGGCCGGGGCGACGAAGGCCTCGTCGGAGAGCGCCGGCTGGCACAGGACGGTGAGCACGTCGAGCTCGCGCCGGGTGAGGTCGGGCACGGACTCGCGCCGCAGTTCGAGGTCGGGCCGCAGCTGCTCGCGCGGCAGGCCGCCCACCCGGCAGCGTGCGGTGCCGAACGTGAGGACGTCGCCCTCCTTGAGCACGCGGCGGGCGACGGGGCGCCCGTTGACCCGGGTGCCGTTGCGGGACAGCCCCAGGTCGACGACGTAGACGTAGGGCCCGCGGCGCACCAGCTCGGCGTGCAGCTGAGACACGGTCAGGTCGCGCAGGTGTATGTCGGCGCCCTCGCCCCGGCCGACGGTGGTGACCTCGCCCGCCAGGGAGCGCACGTCACCGGAGGAGTCGATCTTGAGGTAGGGGCCCTCTGCGGTGGTGTCCTCCGTCGTGGTGACCGGGGTCCGGGGGTGCTGACGACGGTGGGGGAAGGACGGTCGGGGGGTGGTGGTCTGGTCCGCGCTTGGAGTGGGCTTCATGGGGGTGGTCCTCGCTCACCGTGGCACTGGAACACCTCCTGGGTTACCCGGGCTGCACTGGTTCTACGCGCTTACTCCGGAGTTAGGCGGACAAGGCGCGGCAAATACGGGTCTGTGGCCGTGGCGGGCCTGGAAACGGTCTGCGGTCGCTCCGGACAGGACCGGACCGTTACCGTGAGCTCGGGGGCCTGGGTGACGCGGGCCAATACAATGACCGTGGTCCTCCCCGGCCGCCACGGTCCGTCGACGGCCTCGGGAAGCGACCGTGGAACGAGCCGCGCGGCGGCCAAGCACACGAACCGAACGGGTCGGTACGCGGTGGACAGGGCGGAGCAGACGCAAGTGGCGGACTCGGGCACCCCGGACGGCGACGTCCCCCAGGAGAGCACCCCCGGCGACGGCGAGGGCCGTGCCGAGGTCACCCCGGGGCAAGAGGTCGTCCCGGAGGAGAACGAGAACACCCCCGAAGGGGCACCGGAGACGGGCGCCGAGCAGACGGAGGGGCCGGTAGCCGACGAGCCCGCTCCGTCGAAGATCCCCCCGTGGCTCACCCAGGTGCCGTACGCGCTCGTGCTGTCCGGCCTCGCGGCGGGCATCGCGGTCGTCGGGTTCGCCTACTTCAAACGCGGCCCCGCCATCATCGCCGGGGCGCTCATGCTCGCGGCGGTGTTCCGGCTGGTCCTGCCCAAGGACTGGATCGGCATGCTCGCGGTGCGCCGCAGGTGGGTCGACCTGACCGTGCTGGTCGGGATGGCGTGCCTGCTCATCGTGCTCGCGTGGGTGGCGCCGCAACTGTCCGTCTAGGCGTCGAATAAGCTTGATGTCGAGATACCGCGAAACGACAAGACACCGCCTCCCCGGTGTGCACGGACACCGGGAGGGATCACGGGATTGCCGTGCGCGGAGAGCCGCCGCGCCCCGGTCACGAGCCGGGGCACGGCACCCGCTGCACGAGGCGGTTGCCGAGACTGAAGGGACAGCCACACAGCCATGGCCAAGATCAAGGTCGAGAACCCCGTAGTCGAGCTCGACGGTGACGAGATGACCCGGATCATCTGGTCCTTCATCAAGGACCGACTGATCCTGCCTTACCTCGACATCGACCTCAAGTACTACGACCTCGGTATCGAGGAGCGCGACCGCACCGACGACCAGGTCACCGTCGACGCGGCCCACGCCATCAAGGAGCACGGCGTCGGCGTCAAGTGCGCCACCATCACCCCGGACGAGGCCCGGGTCGAGGAGTTCGGCCTGAAGAAGATGTGGCGGTCGCCCAACGGCACCATCCGCAACATCCTCGGCGGCGTCGTCTTCCGCGAGCCCATCATCGCCGAGAACGTCCCGCGCCTGGTGCCGGGCTGGACGCAGCCGATCATCATCGGCCGCCACGCCCACGCCGACCAGTACAAGGCCACCGACTTCAAGGTCCCCGGCCCCGGCACGGTCACCATGACCTACACGCCCGAGGACGGCAGCGAGCCGATCGAGTTCGACGTCGCCGAGTTCCCCGAGGCCGGCGGCGTGGCCATGGGCATGTACAACTACCGGAAGTCGATCGAGGACTTCGCGCGCGCCAGCCTCAACTACGGCCTGGACCGCAACTACCCGGTCTACATGTCCACCAAGAACACGATCCTCAAGTCGTACGACGGCATGTTCAAGGACGTGTTCCAGGAGATCTACGACAACGAGTTCAAGGAGCGGTTCGAGGCCGCCGGCCTGACCTACGAGCACCGCCTGATCGACGACATGGTCGCCGCGGCGCTCAAGTGGGAGGGCGGCTACGTCTGGGCCTGCAAGAACTACGACGGCGACGTGCAGTCCGACACGGTCGCGCAGGGCTTCGGCTCGCTCGGCCTCATGACCTCGGTCCTGCGCACCGCCGACGGCAGCACCGTCGAGGCCGAGGCCGCCCACGGCACCGTGACGCGCCACTACCGCCAGCACCAGCAGGGCAAGCCCACCTCGACCAACCCGATCGCGTCCATCTTCGCGTGGACCCGCGGTCTGGAGCACCGCGGCAAGCTCGACAACACCCCGAAGGTGGTCGAGTTCGCCCAGACGCTCGAGGACGTCGTCGTCAAGACCGTCGAGGGCGGTCAGATGACCAAGGACCTCGCCCTGCTCGTCGGCGGTGACCAGGACTGGCTCACCACCGAGGAGTTCCTCGCCGCGCTGGACGAGAACCTGAGCAAGCGCCTCGCCTGAGGACGCACTCCACAGGGGGACCGGGCTCCGGACGGGGTCTGATCTCTTGGCGGCGGATGGTCATCCCTTTGCCGCTTTCGTGCGCCCGGTCGGCCCCTGAGAGGGGTTCGGCCGGGCGCACGCGTGTGTGCGGCCCGGGTGGCCCTCAGAGATTTTCCGGGCGCGTTTTCCGTGTTCGGCGGGCATGCGGGGCGGTTCGGTGCCACGATGAGGGTGTTGCTCGACCCCCGCTCCCCGCCGATGCGACGTATGACACGTGCATACGATTCGCGTCTTTGGCGAACTTTGACTTATTGTGGAGACACGCCGGTGAGAACCGGCAGGCCAGAGCGGGTTTCGACCCGCAGGTCACAGACCGACGTGCCGGCAGTGCGCCCGCTGGGGGGTAGGCGCGCACAGCTCGGAACGTCACAGAAGGGCCCGTCACTCCGGTGGCGGGCCCTTCGCCTTTGTCAGGGGTC
This sequence comes from Nocardiopsis coralli, assembly GCF_014892575.1. Classification (GTDB taxonomy): domain Bacteria; phylum Actinomycetota; class Actinomycetes; order Streptosporangiales; family Streptosporangiaceae; genus Nocardiopsis; species Nocardiopsis coralli. Next base: position 127,156 of record NZ_JADBGI010000008.1, read on the forward strand.
CTTCACGCCGAGGCGCCCGGCGGGAGAACCCCGCCCCCGGCCCCCGTGTCACCGGGGCCGGGGACGGCTGGACCCACGAGGCGTCCACCGGGGAGGAGCTAGTCCTCCATGGCCTCCTCGGGGATGGGCTCGCCCTCGCGCATCGCCTCGAACATCATCTCCGAGCGCTGCTCGTCCCAGGTCACGACCGCACCCACGTCCGGCATGGTCGGGGTGTCGCCGACCGGGATCGCCGTCGTCTCGATACCGCCGCGCATGGCCAGGAGCATGCTCGCCAGGTGCCTGAGCTTGTCGCCCTCGTCGACGGTGAAGGTGTCGGTCCCCGCGATCACCAGCGGACCGGCGCGGAACGGGTTGAACATCGTGGAGGGCGCACTCGCCTCCTCGATCAGCGCCGAGAAGAACTCCCGCTGGCGTTGGATGCGGTCGAGGTCGGCGCGCGGGGTGGCGCGGGTGCGCACGTAACCCAGTGCGGTCCCGCCGTCCATCTCCTGGCAACCGGCCTCGATGTCCAGGCCGGCCTTGGGGTCGGCGATGGGTTCCTCGGGGCACATCTCCACGCCGCCGACCGCGTCGACCAGGTCCACGAACCCGCCCATGCCGATCTCGACGTAGTGGTCCACCGCCACACCAGAAGCGCGTTCGAAGGACTCCACCAGGGGCGCGGGCCCGCCGCAGACCTCCTCGCCCTCCTCGTCGGTGCCGCACACCGAGTCGGCGTAGGCGGTGTTGATCTTGTTGTCCGCGTAGCCGGGCACGGCCATGGGGACGTAGGAGTCACGCGGCACGCTGACGATGGTGGGATCGCCGTCGCGCGGGGTGTACAGCAGCATGATCGTGTCGGTGCGCTGCCCCTCGGCGCTGCCGGTCGCGAGCTCCTCCATCTGGTCGTCGTCCATGCCGTCGCGGCTGTCGGAGCCGACGATCATGTAGAGGTCCCCGCGGCTCTCGTCCGGGCGGCCGTCGTAGTCCTGGAGCGCCTCGACCCGGTCCAACCGCGAGTCGGCCCACAGGTAGAAACCGAGCGGCACGATCAGCACGACGACCAGGATCATGACCAGCACGGTCGTGAACCGGCGCTTGCGGCGCTCGCGGGCCCTGCGCTTGATGCCGCGCCCGTCGTACTCGCGGGCATCGGAGTGGGTGCGGCGGCGCCGCTTCTCCCGGCCCGCCGGCGGGATCTCGTCGGCTGACGGCATCCGCCGGGTCTCGCCGACCACCCGCTGCTCGGACTCGCGGGGGCGGTAGAGCTTCTCGAACTCGTCGGGGGCGCCCGGCCCTCCTCCGCCGCCGCGGCGGAACACCCCGCCCCGGTCGTGCTCCCCGGTCGGACCGTGCCCGCCCGGGTCTCGTCGATCAGCCATGGATTCTGCCCGTCCCCGTTCCGCGTGATGCCTTCGCCTTCACCCCTGTGGGATCGCCAGACAGCGTAGCCGGGTTCGCACCTGTTTCCGGATTCGGCCCTGTCGGTGCGCATATCTCCTGCCACGCGGGCGATCCGGGTTCTGTGCGCCGAGTACGGCCGGGATGTCCGGTTCAGCGCAGGCGGTGTGCACCGGCGGCCGGCCGGGCCGTGCGCAGGTGCGGGGCGCGGTCCCCCCGGCCTGCGAAGGCGCGCTCCACGCCGGTCAGTACCCGCTCCAGCCGGTCGTCGCCGACCAGGGCGAACGCGGTCCCGTGCCAGCCGCTCATGCGCACACCCCGGGCGCCCGCGCGCGAAGCGGACTCGGCGGCCAGGTCCACGTCGGCCGTGGGCAGCTCGAAGCGGCGCAGGGACAGGTGGGAGGCGGACAGGATCGGGCCGACCTCCCCGAACCGGTCGGCGCGCAGCAGGCCCACGGCTGCGTTGAGGCGGTGGACCTCGGTGACCGCGTACTCCACGCGGCGGGCCATCGCCGCGTTCGGCATCCGGTTCAGCGCCGCGGGCAGGTCCTGCACCGCGCGCAGGGGACCGAGGATCCCCGCGGCCCGGCGGAGCTCGTCCTCCCGTGCCCGGCGCAGGTCGCGGCGGTGGCGGGACCCGGTGTCGGCCACGAGCAGGTGCAGGTCCTCGGCGGCCAGGTCGAAGGGCAGCACCGTCGTGCGCAGGCTCTTGTGGTTGACCCGGACCGCGCACCCGGGGCGGGCCACCAGCGCGACCCGTTCGCCCGCGTCGGCACCCTCCGGAGGCGGGGCACCGCCCAGGTCGGCCAGGGCCAGCGCCGTGGCGGCCCGGAGCGCGGACGTGTACCCCAGGGAGGCGTGGTCGGGCAGGTCGGCGGCGACGACGGCGCGGACCCCGGCCCCGGGCGCCAGCACCGCGTCGCGGCGGGCGCGGTCGACGGCGGCGGAGATCTCGGCGGCGATCGCGGAACGCGCGCGCAGAGGGCCTTCGGGGGTGGCGGCGTGCACCTGGGCGTCCTCGGTGGGCCCGAGAGCCACCCGCACACCCCAGGGCAGCGCCGCGTACAGGCCGGCGCCCTCGCTCACGGCCGTGTGTTCGCCCATGAGCGCCAGGCGGCCGGGTGCGTGCCAGACCCCCGCGGGGGGTACGCCGAAGCGCTCCGTGAACGCCTGCGCGAGCGCGTCGGGGTCGGGAGGGTTCCGCGGCCAGGCGCCCCTCGGTCCGGCCGGGCCCAGGCCCAGCGCCGCGCGCAACCGTGTCCCCGCGCCCCCCACCGCACGTCCCCTTCTCCCGCTGTGTCCCCCGTCCACCCTCCAGGATGCACCGCCCCGGGCGCGGCCCGTGCGTGGGCGTGGTCACTTCGAGGGCGGGAAGGCAGGGCCGGGCCTGTTTGGTGGACGCCTTCCGTCGCTTCGACCAACTACTGCGCCGAAGGCGTCGTTTGAGGGTGGTGGCGGGCGACGGGCGGGACAGTGGTGCTATCGCAAGGCCGAAGAAGGAGGCCCCTACTGTGCACTGCTTCGCAAGCTCAGCAATATCGCACAGCGGGGGCCCGGCCCGGATGTGCCGTTGACTGATGAGAACGCAGCGAGAGTGCCGCTGGGGCGACGCGCAGCAGGTAACTGGGCGTTCGCCAAGCAGGGCCATAGGGTGTGGCTCCCGAGAACGCCGAGCGCCGTGCCCGGAGCGGAGCCGCCCGGGACGGAGGAGGGGACAGATGACGTCGGTGGCCGAGCGGGCCCGCGGAGCTGCGCAACGCGCACAGAACACCGCGATGGACACCTACTGGGAGCTGCGGCAGCGCAGCCCCGCCGCGGACCACCTGGTGCGCGCCTACGAGCGGTACTCCGACCAGAACGGGAACCAGCTCGCGGGCGCGGTGACCTACTTCGCGTTCCTGTCCTTCTTCCCGCTGCTCGCTCTGGCCTTCGCGGTCGTCGGTTACCTCACCGCGGTCGACGTCGAGCTGCAGCAGTACCTGAACGATGCCCTGGACGAGGCGTTGCCGGGGCTGTCGGACCAACTGCCGGTGGAGCAGATCGCCGACGCGCGTGTGGGTGCCGGGCTCATCGGTGGTCTGGGTCTGCTCTACGCGGGCCTGAATTCGGTGGCGGCGGCGCGCGAGGCCCTGCACGCGATCTGGTTGAACAGCCTGCGCCAGGGCCCCAACTTCTTCGTGCGCAAGGGCGCCGACCTGCTGGTCATGGCGGGCCTGGGCACCGGCCTCCTGCTCACGGTCGCCCTCACCAGCGTGGGCCAGACGGCGACGTACTGGATGCTCTCGCTGGTGGGTCTGGACGGATCGGTGATCGCCGGGCTGGCCCTGCGCCTGCTGGCCCTGGCGGTGGCGACCGCCATGAACGTGCTGATCTTCGTGCTCGCCTTCTCGCTGCTGTCGGGGGCGGGGCGCCCCACCCGCCCGATGTGGTGGGGCGCGCTCATCGGCGCCGTCGGGTTCGAACTGCTCAAGAGCGCCGCCACGCTGCTGCTGGCCGGCACGCTCACCAACCCGGTCTACGCGTCCTTCGCGGTGCTGGTCGGTCTGCTGGTGTGGATCAACCTGGTCATGCGCCTGGTGCTCTTCAGCGCCGCGTGGACGGCGACGTGGCTGCCGGTCATGCCGCCCTACACCGGGTCCCTGCCCCTGCCGGAGGAGAACGGGCTGGACTGGACCCGGCGTGTGAAGGTCCTGCGCCCCTCGCCGGAGGCCCTGGCCGAGCGCCGCCTGGCCCAGCGGATCCTCGCGGCGCTCATGGCGACCGTGGCGGCGGCGGTCACTGCAGGCGCCGCCGCGGTGCTCACCCGCCGCGGCGGGGGCGACCGGGGCTGAGGCCCGTCCGTTCCGAGCCCGAGCCCGCCCGGTCCGTGCAGGACAAGGGTCGTTCGTCCTCCACGGTGTGTTCGCTCCGTATGCGGCGGGCTCCGGCGGGGTAGTCCTCCTCTGTCCCGGTTCGCCGGGAAAAGCGGCCGGGAAAAGGCTGCACGACCCCCCTGGAGGACGGAAGATGGCCATTTCGTTCACGTCATCCGAACGCCCGACGATCGGAGTGGAATGGGAACTCCAACTCGTCGACCATAAAACCCGACACTTGCGTCAGGAAGCGAACAAACTTCTCACCGCACTTCCGGATCTCAGTTCCGGAAGTGCGCACCCTCCCTTGCGCCACGAACTCATGCAGTCGCAGATCGAGGTGGTCACCGGCATCTGCGAGACGGTCGAAGAGGCCAAGGGCGACCTGTCCCGCACGATCGCCCGTATGCGCGAGGTCCTCGAACCGTGGGGCACCACCCTGACCTGCTCGGGAACCCACCCCGTCGACGACTGGCGCGACCAGGAGCTCAGCCCCGGGGAACGCTACGTCGAGCTCGTCGACCAGATGCAGTGGCTCGCGCGGCGCATCCTCACCTGCGGCGTGCACGTCCACGTGGGGGTCCGCGACCGGGAGAAGGCCGTGCCCATCGTCAACGCGCTCTCCCACTACCTGCCGCACTTCCTCGCCCTCAGCGCTTCCAGTCCCTATTGGACCGGGGGAGACACAGGGCTCGCGTCGGCACGGTCCATCATCTTCGGAGCCCTACCCACCTCCGGCCCGCCGCCCAACCTTCCGGACTGGCGAGCTTTCGAGGATTACCTCGAAACACTACTCAGGGCGGGTACCATCGCCTCTATCAAGGAAGTGTGGTGGGACATCCGTCCGCACCCCGATTTCGGCACGATCGAGATCCGGATGTTCGACGGAATTCCCACGCTGCGCGAGGTGGGAATGGCCGCCGCGCTCTCCCAGAGCCTGGTGGAGCTGTTCGATACCCAGCTCGACCGCGGGTACGGGCTACCCAGCCCGCCCCCCTGGGTCGTGAAGGACAACAAGTGGCGGGCCACCCGCTACGGACTCGACGCCCGGGTCATCACGGACACACACGGAACCACCGTGCCGCTCCGCGACGACCTCTACGAGCTGGTTCGGGAGCTGCGGCCGACCGCTGCCCGCCTGGGCTGCGCCGAGGACCTGGACCTGGTCTCCGAGATCCTGGACAAGGGCGCCTCCTACGAACGCCAGCGCGCGGTCGTCGCGGACGGCGGGTCGATCTCCGACGTCGTGGATCTGCTCGCCGCCGAACTCCGCAGCGGTGATCCCACTCGCGCTGTGTCCGTGCCGGCGACGTAGCCGGCTGCGCGGTAAGACGTGAACGAAGAGGGGACCCTCGCATGCAGGGACATGACCTGCCGGAACAGTTGACGGCCTTCCTGGCCCGCAACGAGCGAGAGCTCATCGGCTTTCGCCGGGACCTGCACATGCACCCCGAACTCGCCTTCGCCGAACACCGCACCACCGGCCGCATCGCCGAACGCCTCCGGGCAGCCGGCCTGCAGCCCCAGGTCCTTCCCGTGGGCACCGGTCTGGTCTGCGACGTCGGTTCCGGCCCCGGGCCCGTCGTGGCCCTGCGCGCCGACATCGACGCGCTGCCGCTGACCGACGAGAAGGAGGGCTCGCCCTACCGCTCCACCGTGCCGGGGGTTGCGCACGCGTGCGGGCACGACGTGCACACCACCGTGCTGCTGGCGACCGGCCTGTTCCTGGCCCAACAGGAGCGGGCCGGGGCCCTGCCGGGGCGGGTGCGGCTGTTCTTCCAGCCGGCCGAGGAGCTGCCGGGCGGCGCCGTGGAGGTCGTCAAGGCCGGCGGGATGGAGGGCGTGGACCGCGTCTTCGCGTTGCACTGCGACCCCCGTCTCACCGTCGGCAAGGTGGGGCTGCGTACCGGCGGCATCACCGCCGCTTGCGACCAGCTGCGTGTGCGCCTCTCCGGGCCCGGGGGCCACACGGCCCGCCCGCACCTGACCGCCGACCTGGTCTACGCCCTGGGCAAGATCGTCACCGAACTGCCGGCGGCGCTGTCCCGCCTGGTCGATCCCCGCGCAGGGTTCAGCCTCGTGTGGGGACGCGTCAGCGCGGGCTCGGCCCCCAACGTCATCCCCGACGACGCCGTGGCCGAAGGCACCGTGCGCTGCCTGGACGACGAGGCCTGGCACGAGGCGCCCGACATCGTGAAGGGCCTGGTGGAGTCGGTGGCCTCCGCGTACGGCGCGCGCCCCGAGGTGACGTACCGGCGCGGGGTCCCGCCCACGGTCAACGAGGCCACCAGCGTCGAGGTCATGCGCGAGGCCGTCACCCGCGCCCTGGGTCCGGACGCGGTCACCTCCACCCCGCAGAGCCTGGGCGGGGAGGACTTCGCCTGGTACCTGGAGCACGCGCCGGGCGCCCTGGCGCGCCTGGGCACCCACTCCCCGGACTGGGACGGGCCCATGCTCGACCTGCACCGCGGCACCTTCGACGTCGACGAGCGCGCCATCGGTGTCGGCACCCGGTTCGCCGCCACCACCGCGCTCACCGCCCTGTGGGAGGCCGCGCGGAGCGGGGAGCGCGTCGACAGCGGTGCCATGGCCTGACCCGGCGGCCGGCGGCGGGTCCGCGCGGTGCCCCGACGGCGCGGACCGCCCCATCTGCCGGATTTTCGGTAACTTCCACCCGGGGGTGGCGGGCGCGTCCGGCGGCGGGTGGCATGCTGTGGACCATGAACCAGCCACTGACTGTTGAGCAGATCCGGCGGGCGCCGAAGGTGCTCCTGCACGACCACCTCGACGGCGGGCTGCGCCCCGAGACCGTCGTCGACCTGGCCCGGGAGACCGGCTACACCGGCCTTCCCACCTATGACCCCGTGGAGCTGGGCAACTGGTTCCGCGAGGCCTCCGACTCCGGGTCCCTGGAGCGGTACCTGGAGACCTTCGCGCACACGACCGCGGTGATGCAGACCCGCGAGGCCCTGGTGCGCGTGGCCGCCGAGTGCGCCGAGGACCTGGCCGCCGACGGCGTCGTCTACGCGGAGTCGCGTTACGCCCCCGAACAGCACCTGGAGGGCGGGCTCTCCCTGGAGGAGGTCGTCGAGGCCGTCCAGGAGGGCCTGGAACTGGGTGAGAAGCGCGCCGCCGAGCAGGGCAACCCCATCCGCACGGGGCAGCTCGTCACCGCCATGCGGCACGCGGCGCGCTCCTCCGAGATCGCCGAGCTCGCGGTGCGCTATCGCGACGCCGGGGTCGCGGGATTCGACATCGCCGGTGCCGAGGCCGGGAACCCTCCCACGCGCCACCTGGACGCGTTCGAGTACCTGCGCCGGGAGAACTTCCACTTCACGATCCACGCGGGTGAGGCCTTCGGGCTGCCTTCCATCTGGGAGGCCCTGCAGTGGTGCGGGTGCGACCGGCTCGGCCACGGTGTGCGCATCGTCGACGACATCACCGCGCACCCGAACGGCGCCCCGACCCTGGGCCGCCTCGCGCAGTACGTGCGCGACAAGCGTGTGCCCCTGGAGATGTGCCCGAGCTCGAACGTGCAGACCGGTGCGGCGTCCTCCATCGCCGAGCACCCCATCGGCATGCTGCGCGATCTGCGTTTCCGCGTCACCGTCAACACCGACAACCGGCTGCAGAGCGGGACCGACCTGTCCGGGGAGTTCGCGAAGCTGAGCGAGGCCTTCGGCTACGGCTGGGACGACCTGCAGTGGTTCACGGTCAACGCGATGAAGTCGGCGTTCCTCTCCTTCGACGAGCGCCTGTCCCTCATCAACGGCATCATCAAGCCGGGTTACGCCCGCCTGAAGTGGGCGACCGACCAGTGACCGAGCAGAAGAGCACCACGCACTACGCCACGTCCACACGGGTCATGGGGATCGTGTGGACGGTCATCGCGCTGCTGCTCCTGGCCGACGTGCTGCTGCGCGGTGAGGGGCGTATGGCGTGGATCGCCGGCGCCTTCCTCGTCGCGAGCATCGCCGGCGTGTACCTCGTGTGGCTGCGGCCGCGGGTGGTCTCCACCGAACGCGGCATCCGGGTGATCAACCCGCTGCGCGAGGTCTTCGTGCCCTGGAACGCGGTCTCGTGGATCGACGTCGTGGACGTGCTCCGCGTGCACACCCCCGCGGGGCCGGTGCGTTCCTGGCCGCTGCGTGAGTCCAAGCGGTCCAAGGTGCGCGAGAACATGCGCCGGGACGCCGGACACATCGACACCGACGTGGACGACGACCCGACGCAGGCCCGCCCGGTCGACCTGATGGCGCGCGAGCTGCGCCGCGACGCCGAGCGGCACAAGGCCCGCCCGTTGAGCGGTCCGATCCGGGACGCGGCCGAGGCCGGGCCCGCCGCGATCGGTGCCGAGGACCGGCCCCAGGCGATGGTGCCGGTCGAGGTGATCCTGGTGCTGAGCCTGACCGCCGCGCTGCTCGTGGCGGTGTTCCTCCTGGCCTGACCTGGGCTTCCGCAAGCCCGTGCCGGACCCGGTTCCCGACTTCGGGGGCCGGGTCCGACGCATATGGGGAGAAGGGTTGACGCCGTACCCCCAGCTCTGGTTAGGTAAGGCATGCCTAAGGGGACATTGCTCCGGGGCGGGCTTCGCGCGGATGGCCCGTTCCGGAGCAACCCCCCTCAGGCACGTGCGGTTCGTCCGCTCAACGGGAAGAGAAGGTGACGCCCGCCGTGAGTCCAACGGGGTCTGCGGGGACCCTGCACGGCGGCCGCCACCCGGGACACGAGTGCCCGACCCGCCCTGGCAGCGCCCGGCGCCGTCCACCCCACGGCCTCGGGGTGCATGCTCGCCACGCCGGACGCCGGTGCCGCCAGGGCGGGGCCTCCCCCGATGAGTGGGGCACGCACACCAACGCGTCCCTCCTTGGCGCACACATGCCGTCGGCCCGGCCGGATCTCTCTCCCCGGCCGGGCCGACGGTGTGTGGTTCCCCGGTTCAGATGCGCGAGAGCACCCTGTTGAGGAGCTCCCCGAGGCGGTGCGCCCGCTGGGTGACCACCTCCAGGGCACGCTCGGACTCGAACGGTTCGAAGACCGCCCCGAGGGCGTCGTTGCTGACGATCGCCAGGCCCAGGACGTCGGCCCCGGCCTCGACCGCCGCGATCGCCTCCAGTGCGATCGACCGGCCCACCAGGTCCGCACCCGCCTGGCGCAGCACGTTCAGCTCCGCCGGGGTCTGGAACTGGGGTCCGACCGTCGACACGTACACACCCTCGGCCACCGACGGGTCCACCTCGCGGGTGACCTCCCGCAGCCGTGTCGTGTAGGTGCCGGACAGATCCACGAAATCGGCGCCCACCAGCGGTGAGCGCCCGGTCAGGTTGATGTGGTCGCGCACGACGACGGGCTGGCCCGGCGCGATGTCGGCGCGGAGCGAACCGGCCGATCCGGTCAGGACCGCCGTCCGCGCGCCCGCGGCAGTGCCGGTGCGTACCGCGTGCGCCACGTCCATCGGGTCGTACCCCTCGTAGAGGTGGACCCGGCCCATGAAGACCACGACACGCTTCTCGCCCACCCACATGCTGCGCACCGCGGGGGTGTGCCCCTCCGCGGAAGGTTCGTGGAAACCGGGGAGATCGGTCACGTCGAGTTCGATGTCCGGGGTGCCCAGCGTCTCGGCCGCGCCGGCCCAGCCCGAGCCGAGCACCACCACGGCGTCGAAGGAATCGGCGCCGGCGCGCGACAGCAGCTCTTGTGCGGCCGATTCCGCCAGTTCCTTCGCCTGTTCGGTGGTCCGGGGCGGCTGCTCTGTATCGCTCACGGGACGGATGCTACCGCTGTGTAATCGTATTTTTCCGGAGCGCAACGCTGGATGGCGATCGGGTGTCAGGCGGGCGGAAGGGGCGTCCGCATGGCTGACAATGGGAGGAAGCGATAAAACCAGGTGGAGCCCGGCCATGCCCGAACATCGACCCTGACCGGGAACGGGTGTGCGGGCCGCCCGCAGAGGGAGTGAAGCAGCGTGACGAAGGTCGTGATCATCGGAGGCGGTCCCGGGGGCTACGAGGCGGCGCTGGTCGCCGCGCAGCTCGGCGCGGACGTGACGGTGGTGGAGCGCGACGGTATCGGCGGCGCCTGCGTCCTCACCGACTGCGTCCCGTCCAAGAGCCTCATCGCCACCTCGACCCGTACCACCTACGTACGCGAGGCCGACCACCTCGGCATCCACATCCCCGTGATGCACGAGGACAAGTCGGACGTCGAGGTGCACCTCAGCGAGGTCAACCCCAGGATCAAACGCCTGGCCGAGGCGCAGTCCGAGGACACGCACGCCCGCCTCGTCAAGGAGGGCGTCAAGGTCATCAGCGGGGAGGCGCGGCTGGTCGACCCGCACATCGTCGCCGTGGACGACCAGCGCATGCGCGCCGACGTGGTCCTGCTGGCCACCGGTGCCCACCCGCGTGAACTCCCCACCGCGCGCCCCGACGGCGAGCGCATCCTCACCTGGCGCCACCTCTATGACCTGGACGAGCTGCCCGAGCGCCTCATCGTCGTCGGTTCCGGTGTGACCGGCGCCGAGTTCGCCAGCGCTTACCAGTCGCTGGGCTCCGACGTCACGCTGGTCTCCTCGCGCGAGCTGGTCATGCCGACCCAGGACTCCGACGCCGCCGAGGTGCTGGAGGAGGTCTTCGCCCGCCGCGGCATGACCGTGCTCAGCCGCACCCGCGCCGAGTCGGTCGTCAACACCGGGGAGGGCGTGGAGGTCACGCTCTCCGACGGCCGTGTGGTCGAGGGCAGCCACTGCCTCATGACCGTCGGCATGATCCCCAACACCGAGGGCCTGGGCCTGGAGGAGGCCGGGGTGCGCCTGGCCGACAACGGGTTCATCGACGTCGACCGCGTCTCCCGCACCACGGTCCCGGGTGTGTACGCGGCGGGCGACTGCACCGGCGTGAACATGCTCGCCTCCGTGGCCGCCATGCAGGGCCGCATCGCCATGTGGCACGCGCTCGGCGAGGCCGTCGCCCCGTTGAAGCTGTCCACGGTCGCCTCCACCGTCTTCACCCACCCGGAGCTGGCCGCCGTCGGCGCCAGCGAGGACGACGTGCGCACCGGCCGTATCGACGGGCGTTCGGTCACCCTGCCCCTCAACACGAACCCCCGCGCGAAGATGAACGAGGTCGACGACGGCTTCGTCAAGCTCATCTGCCGCCAGCACACCGGCATCGTGCTCGGCGGTGTCATCGTCGGACCGCGCGCCAGCGAGCTCATCCTCGCGGTGTCGGTGGCGGTGCAGCAGCGCCTGACCGTGGACGACCTCGCGCACACCTTCGCGGTGTACCCGTCGTTGTCCGGCAGTGTCACCGAGGCCGCCCGCTCCCTCATGCTGGCCTCCCCGGAGTAGGACGGCGCTCCGCCCCCCAGGGCTCACTGCGGCCCCCGTTCCCGGCGCGGGACGGGGGCCGCCGCGCGTTCGGGGGAGCGGGGCCGGGCACGGAGGGGCCCGCACACGAAGAACGGACGCGCCGAGCCTTGCTCGACGCGCCCGTGAGGGAGCGTGGGGTACGGGGACGGCCTGTGGGGCCCGGCGTCAGAAGTCGAAGCCCCCGAAGTCGCCGAAGTCCCCTCCGTCGAAGCCTCCGCCGTCGAAGTCGCCGCCGGCGTCGCCCATGTCCTCGGCTCCGCCGCCCATCATCCCGGCGCCCATCATGGACCCCATCATCGAGCCCATCATCATGCCGCTGAACATGCCCATCATCATGGTCATGCCGAAGTAGCCGTTGGCGTAGGGCGAGTAGGCGGGGCCGGCCTCGTAGTACGGGCGGCGCTCGCCGTCGACCTCGACCATGCGCACGTCGGGCTGGCCGCCGACGCGGACGGCCTCCGCGCACTGGTCGCACGCGGTGACCTCACGCGGGCTGCCGCCGGGCGGGGCCCAGCTGATGTCCTGCGTGGAGGGGCCGTGCTGCGGGTTGAAGAAGCAGGGGCCGCGGCGCTCGGGCACTTCCTCGCCCCGCAGGCGCGCACGGGTGGCCTTCATGTAGTACCGGCCGTCCTCGAGGGCGCCGGTGACCATCCGGACCTGTTCGGGCTCCTGGATGGTGTCGAGGAGGGACTTGGCCTGGTCGTAGGAGTCCATGGCCCGCGTATAGTCCTCGCGGGTCGGTTCGTCCACCTTCGACAGGTCGATCTCGAGCCGGGAGACGTCCTCGCCGAGGCGCACGACGTCCTCGGTGGCCATCTGCTTGATCTCCTCGAGCTGCTTGGCCTTCTCGGCCTCGCGCTTCTTGCGCTGGTTGTAGACGTACCAGCCGCCGGCCGCGGCGAGCAGTACGAGGATGGTGAGCAGGACGAAGCCGGAGGTGGCGTTGGCGTCCTGGGCCTCCTCGAGCTCCGTGGCAGCGTCGGGGACAGCTGCGAGTGTGTCGATCGGGTTGGCGTTGCCGGTGTCGGCGCCACCCTCCTGGAGGGACAGCTCGCGGATCTCCTGGGTCTCCTCGATGTTCGGTGAGGTGACCTCGAAATTGTCGGAACCGGAAAGGACCCCGTAGACCCCGTCGCCGACCTCGGCCATGACGGGTTCCATGAACGCGTTCACGCCGGCCTCGGACGTGGTGTTGCCCTCGGGGACGAGAACGTAATAGACGGGGGTGTCGGCCTGGGCGGCCGCGTTCTCGAGGACGGCGATCTCCCCTTCGGGGATCGCGCCCTCGCCGGTGCCGACATCGATCGCGGGATCGACGTAGACGCCCTCGTTCTCGAGATCGCTGACGATGTCCTGAGTGTCGGGCAGACCGGTGGCTTCATCGGTGTCGGCGGCAGCGGGTGCCGCGGCGGCGGTCATCACCGCGGCGGCGATCCCGGCGGTGAGCATTGTGGGTGTTACCAAGCGGCGCAACATGATCGTTCCTCTCGCCTCCCTCAACCACGAGGACGAACCGCGCATCCTCACAGTTCCCAGGTGTGCCCGGTATCTCGCCACCGGGGGTTGCGTACACACAGCGGCGGCCCGGAACCGGGGTCCCGGGCCGCCGCCGTGGTCGTTCTGTGTCGGTCCTCGTCAGTCCTTGGCCGGGGACACGGAGGCCTCCGGTTCCTTGTCCCGGGACTCGGAACCCTGTTCGCCGTCCGAGCCCGGGGAACCGTCGGCGTCCCCTTCATCGGAACCCTCGGAGGCTTCCTCCGCGAGCTCCTCGTCGGTCGGGACGAACCCGGTCCGGCCGCGCGGTGCGTTGTAGCGCTCCAGGTCGATGATGCCCTCGCGCTTGGCGACGATGGCGGGGATCAGCGCCTGGCCGGCCACGTTCACGGCGGTGCGGCCCATGTCGAGGATCGGGTCGACGGCCAGCAGCAGGCCCACGCCCTCCAGCGGCAGACCCAGCGTGGACAGGGTCAGCGTCAGCATCACGACCGCGCCGGTGGTGCCGGCGGTGGCGGCCGAGCCGATGACCGAGACCAGCGCGATGAGCAGGTAGTCGGTCAGGCCCAGGCTGATGCCGGGGAAGAACTGCGCGATGAAGATCGCCGAGATCGCCGGGTAGATCGCGGCGCAGCCGTCCATCTTCGTGGTGGTCCCGAACGGAACCGCGAACGCGGAGTAGTAGCGCGGCACGCCCAGGTTCTGCTCGGTCACCTTCTGGGTGATCGGCAGGACGCCCATCGAGGAGCGCGAGACGAAGCCGAGCTGCACCGTCGGCCAGACCCCGGAGAAGTACTTGGCCGGGGACAGCCCGTGCAGGCGGGCCAGTACCGGGTAGACGACGAAGAGCACCAGCGCCAGGCCGACGTAGATCGTGAGCACGAACTGGCCGAGCGCGCCGATGGTGTGCCAGCCGTAGCTGTAGACCGCGTTGCCGAGCAGGCCGACGGTACCGATCGGGGCGAGGCGGATGATCCACCACAGCGCCTTGAGCACGACCTGCAGGGCCGAGTGCATGAAGTTGATGAAGGGCTCGGCGGGCTTGCCGACCTTGACGGCGGCGATGCCCAGCACGACGGCGATGACGATGAGCTGCAGGACATTGAAGGACAGCCCCGTGGACAGGTCGTCGCCGGCGCCGGTGGTCTCGGCCTCCAGGCCCAGGATGTTGGCGGGGACCAGGCCCTCCAGGAAGTCCAGCCAGGACACGTCGCGGTCCGGGCCCTCCTGGGTGCCGGGGTCGACGCCGCTGTTGACGCCCGGCCGCATGGTCAGGCCGAGCACGATGGCGATGGAGACCGAGATGAGCGCGGTGATCGCGAACCACAGCAGGGTCTGCCCGGCCAACCGGGCGGCGTTGGTGACGTTGCGCAGGTTCGCGATCGAGGAGACGACCGCGAGCACGATCAGCGGCGGGACGACCGTCTGCAGCAGCGTCACGAACGTGCTGCCGAACAGGTCGAGCGCGGTGGCCAGGCCGTTGGTGGCCTCGCCCTCGCCGTCGGGCGGGCTGATCTGGAAGGCGAGGAAGCCCAGGCCCACGCCCAGGAAGAGCGCGATGAAGACCTGGACGGTGAACGAGGGGATCCAGGTCCTGCGCCTCGGGGACGCTTCGGTGGTGGTCTGTGCGGACACGGTGTTGCTCCAGGTGGTGTGCGGGGCCGAGGGCACACGCGGGGCAGGGCCTCATCGGGTGTGCTTCGGCGCGGGGGGTCGGAGAGGGGATCACCGTCGGGTGACGTGGGACGGGAGCGGCCGGCGAGGGCGCCTCTGCGCTGCCCGTGGTCGGGCGCGCGGGCGGGCTCGGGCCGCGGTCAGCTACACGCGTGGCTGCAGAGGCGGCACAGGTCGATGTGCCACCGTCGCGTCAGTCCCCAGATGTTCGTCACGATTAGGCACGATAGCCCGGTTTTCTTACCTTTTCCATACACCGGTGTCAGTGGCTGGGAGAGGCATGCGGCCACGACCCCTGTCGCTCCGGGCTCCACGTGCTTCTTCCCGGTGGAGCGTGAGTCGAGGATCACCGGGAGCGCCCGCCGGAAGCCCTTCGAGCGAATTCGACCAACTCCAGTCACGCTCCGGGGTGTCCGGATACTGTGAGTCATCAGGTCGATGTGCGAGCGGAAGGCAGGGACATGTCTCTTCACCCCGAGGTGCCCCCACACGGCCAGGGGTTCGATGACTGGGTGGTGCTCCCGCGGGCTCCGTACACCGGTTTCACCGCCGAGGACCTGGACCGGATCCCGGACCTCCCGCCGCACACCGAGCTCATTGACGGCGCGCTCGTTCCGAAGAGCCCCCAGAGCGTGTTCCACATGTTGGTGCTCCGCCGGTTCGAGGACGAGATGGACCGGCAGATCCCCGCCGGCATGCTCACCTGCAGGTCGTTCTCCCTTGTGCTCGGGGAACGCCAGCGTCCTGAGCCCGACATGATGTTGGTGGGCTCCGAAGCGTTCACCAGCATGGACGACACATGGGTCGCCCCCGAGGCGGTCCAGCTGGTGGTGGAGGTCGTCTCGCCCGATTCGAAGGTGCGTGACCACGAGCGCAAACCCCAGTTGTACGCCAGGGCCGGCATCCCTCACTTCTGGCTCGCCGAGCTGGAAGGCACGGAAACTCTCGTGGTGTATACCTACGAGCTCGATCCGATCAACGGGGGTTACACCATGGTCGGCGCCTACAGGGAGCACATGAAGGTGGAGGCACCATGCGCACTGGACATCGGGCTCACACAGCTGCGTCGGACGGGTAGGCCAGGCTGAAACACGCACGGGGGCGGGCGCCGGCCGCACCCGCCCCCGTGCTTCCCGGCCGTCAGGCGTCCTTGATCTCGCAGACCACGGCGCCGTTGCCGACGGTCTCGCCGGAGCCGACCTTCAGACCGGCGATGGTCCCGGCCTTGTGCGCGGTCAGCGGCTGCTCCATCTTCATCGCCTCGATGACCACGACCGTGTCGCCCTCCGCGACGGTCGCGCCCTCCTCGGCCACCAGCTTGACCACCGTGCCCTGCATCGGCGAGACCAGCGCGTCGCCGCCTGCGGCGCTCGCGCCCGCGCCGCCCTTCCGGCTCGCACGCTTCTTCTTCCCGCCGGCCTGCGGGGCCGGGGCGGCCCCAGCGCCCAGCGACGCCGGGAGCACGACCTCCACACGCTTGCCGCCCACCTCGACGGTGACCCGCTCGCGCTCGCCCTCCTCGGCCTCGCCCGGGGCGCCCGCCCAGGGTTCGATCCGGTTGTCGAACTCGGTCTCGATCCAGCGTGTGTACACCGCGAAGGGCTGCTCGGCCTCGGCCGGGGCGAAGGCCGGGTCCTGCACGACCGCCTGGTGGAACGGGATCACCGTGGGCATGCCGCCGACCGTGAACTCCGCCAGAGCCCGACGGGAACGCTGCAGCGCCTCGGCGCGGGTCCGGCCGGTCACCACCAGCTTGGCCACCATCGAGTCGAAGGCCTGCGGCACGGTGAAGCCCGCCTCGCAGCCGGTGTCCACACGCACGCCCGGCCCGCCCGGCAGCGACATCTCGGTGATGGTGCCCGGCGCCGGCATGAAGTTGCGGCCGGCGTCCTCGGCGTTGATCCGGAACTCGAAGGAGTGCCCGCGCACCTGCGGGTCGGTGTAGCCCAGCTCCTCGCCGTCGGCGACCCGGAACATCTCCCGCACCAGGTCGATGCCGGTGACCTGCTCGGTGACCGGGTGCTCGACCTGCAGGCGTGTGTTGACCTCCAGGAACGAGATCGTGCCGTCGGTCCCGACCAGGAACTCGCAGGTGCCCGCACCCACGTAACCGGCCTCGGCCAGGATCGCCTTCGACGCCGCGTACAGGCGCTCGTTCTGGTCCTGGGACAGGAACGGCGCCGGCGCCTCCTCGACCAGCTTCTGGTGGCGGCGCTGCAGCGAGCAGTCACGGGTGGAGACCACCACGACGTTGCCGTGGGTGTCGGCCAGGCACTGGGTCTCCACGTGCCGGGGCCGGTCCAGGTACTGCTCCACGAAGCACTCGCCCCGACCGAACGCGGTCACGGCCTCGCGCACCGCCGACTCGTAGGCGTCGCGCACCTCGTCCATGGCGTAGGCGACCTTGAGGCCGCGCCCGCCGCCACCGAAGGCGGCCTTGATCGCGATGGGCAGGCCGTGCTGCTCGGCGAAGGCCACGACCTCCTCGGCCGACTCGACCGGGTCGGGTGTGCCGGCCACCAGCGGGGCACCGACCTTCTGCGCGATGTGGCGGGCCTGCACCTTGTCGCCCAGAGACTCGATCGCCGACGGGGGCGGCCCGATCCAGGTCAGGCCGGCGTCGATGACGGCGCGGGCGAAGTCGGCGTTCTCGGCCAGGAACCCGTAACCGGGGTGCACGGCGTCGGCGCCCGCGGCCTCGGCCACCGCCAGGAGCTTGCCGATGTCCAGGTACGACTCGGCCGGGGTCTGCCCGCCCAGGGCGTGTGCCTCGTCGGCGATCTTGGCGTGGGGGGCGTCCAGGTCGGGCTCGGCGTAGACCGCGACACTGGCCAGGCCCGCGTCGCGGCAGGCGCGGGCGATGCGCACGGCGATCTCGCCGCGGTTGGCGATCAGAACTTTACGCACGGTGGGAAATCCTCCTGCAGGAACGTGGAACGGCGACGCGCCGACCGCTCGACGGGGGTACTGGACATCGAAGGCGGTTGATCACCGCAAGCTCAGGCGCCACGCGCCCGGACCGGGCCTGGGGGGAACACGGCCCCGCAGACCCTGTGCCCGGTCGCGCCAGCCCGACACGGGTTCGGGCTGCTCGGCGCCCTCGGCCGCCCGGGCAGCGGCGGCGCGGGCGCTGAGCACCGCGGTGAGCGCGGCGAGTTCCTCTGCGGTGGGCTCGCCCCTGACCACGGCCAGGTGCGGCGCTTGTTCTCGCGCGCTCACAGCGGGATGTTCCCGTGCTTCTTGGGCGGGAGCTGCTTTCGTTTGTTGCGCAGCGCCTTCAGGGCCTTGGCCACCTGCTCCCGGGTCTCCGAGGGCAGGATGACGTCGTCGACGTAACCGCGCTCGGCCGCCGAGTACGGGTTCAGGAGGGTCTCCTCGTACTCGGTGATGAGGCGGTTGCGCTCGGCCTCCACGTCGTCGGCCTCGGCCAGCGTGCGCCGGTGCAGGATGTTCACCGCGCCCTGCGCCCCCATGACCGCGATCTGGGCGGTGGGCCAAGCCAGGTTCACGTCGGCGCCCAGGTGCTTGGAGCCCATGACGTCGTAGGCGCCGCCGAACGCCTTGCGGGTGATGACGGTGATGAGGGGGACCGTGGCCTCGGAGTAGGCGAAGATGAGCTTCGCGCCGCGGCGGATGATGCCGTCCCACTCCTGGTCGGTGCCGGGCAGGAACCCGGGCACGTCCACGAAGGTCAGCACCGGAACGTTGAACGCGTCGCAGGTGCGCACGAACCGCGCCGCCTTCTCCGACGCGTCGATGTCCAGGCAGCCGGCCAGGCTCTGGGGCTGGTTGGCCACCACGCCGACGGACTGCCCGTCCACACGCCCGAACCCGACCACGATGTTGGCCGCGAACCGGGCGTGCACCTCCAGGAACTCGCCGTCGTCCAGCACCGACTCCAGCACCGTGCGCATGTCGTAGGGCTGGTTGGCCGAGTCCGGGACGAACGTGTCCAGGGCCAGGTCGGTGTCGGTGGTCTCCTCGGCCGGGGCCTCCTCGGGTGCGACCGGGGGAGCCTCGTCCAGGTTGTTGTCGGGCAGGTGGGAGAGCAGGTCCTTGACGTAGTCGATGGCGTCCTGCTCGTCGGAGCCCATGTAGTGGGCCACGCCGGAACGGGCGGTGTGCGTGGCCGCGCCGCCCAGGTCCTCCATCGACACGTCCTCGCCGGTGACGGTCTTGATGACGTCGGGTCCGGTGATGAACATCTGCGAGGTCTGGTCGACCATCACCGTGAAGTCGGTGAGCGCGGGGGAGTAGACGTGCCCGCCCGCGGTCGCGCCCATGATGAGGGAGATCTGCGGGATCACCCCGGACGCGTGGGTGTTGCGGCGGAAGATCTCGCCGTACTGGCCGAGCGCGACCACACCCTCCTGGATACGGGCGCCGCCACCCTCGTTGATGCCCACGACGGGGCAGCCGTTCTGCAGGGCGTGGTCGAGGACCTTGACGATCTTCTCGCCGTAGACCTCGCCCAGGGACCCGCCGAACACGGTGACGTCCTGGCTGAACACGGCGACGGGCCGGCCGTCCACCGTTCCGTGGCCCGTGACGACACCGTCGCCGTAGGGGCGCTTGCTCTCCAGCCCGAAGCTGGTGGAGCGGTGCCGGGCCAGCGCGTCGAACTCGACGAACGAGCCGGGATCGAGCAGGGCGTCGATCCGCTCGCGCGCGGTCATCTTGCCTTTGGCGTGCTGTTTCTCCACGGCTCGGTCCGAACCTGCGTTGACCGCCTCGTACCGGCGGCGCTGCAGGTCGGCGAGCTTGCCCGCGGTGGTGTGGATGTCGATCTCGTCCGCGGGGAGTGGTTCAGGGGCTTCGGTGGCCATAACTACGCAGGTTAGCTCCGAGCCTCACAGCGGCTCGCAAGCGGCCCTCCGTTACCTGAACGTATGCGGTCCTGCGCCTGGTGGAAGCCGGTCCGGGCGGCCCCCGCTGCCTCCGAGGGGACGGCATGAACGCGGGCCGGGCAGCGGAATGGGGCGCGATTCCTGTGCGAAAGCCGCGAACAATCACATGAATTCACGCCATTGACAAATGCTGGAAATGCACCCCCGCCCGTATTACGCAGGGAAGATCTCTGTAGGGTCGGCCTCATGACAGCGGTGAACGCGGAACGCGACAGTGCACGGCAGGAAGTCCCCGAGCAACTCCGCAACGACGTGAAACTGCTCGGCGAGATGCTCGGGACGATCCTCGCCGAGAGCGGGGGATCGGACCTCCTCGCTGACGTGGAGAAGCTCCGGCACGCGGTGATCGGGGCCCGCGAGGGGACGGTCGACGGCGAGGAGATCACGTCCCTCGTGGCGGCCTGGCCCCTCGAACGCGCCAAGCAGGTGGCCCGCGCCTTCACCGTGTACTTCCACCTCGCCAACCTCGCCGAGGAACACCAGCGCATGCGGGCCCTGCGCGAGCGCGACGACGCCGCGAACCCGCCGGCGGAGTCGCTCGCCGCGGCCGTGCGCGCGGTCCGCGAGGAGGGCGGGGGAGAGGAACGCCTGGACGGCCTCCTCGAAGGCATGGAGTTCCACCCGGTCCTGACCGCCCACCCCACCGAGGCCCGGCGCCGCGCCGTGTCAACCTCGATCCTGCGCATCAGCGCGCAGTTGGAGGCCTGGCACTCCGCGCACGAGGGCAGCAGCGCCGCCGGCGAGGCCCACCGGCGCCTGCTCGAGGAGGTCGACCTGCTCTGGCGCACCTCGCAGCTGCGCTACACCAAGCTCGACCCGCTCGACGAGGTGCGTACCGCCCTGTCGGCCTTCGACGAGACCATCTTCTCGGTGATCCCGCAGGTCTACCGCTCCCTCGACGCGGCCGTGGACCCCGAGGGCACCGGCACCCGGCCGCCGCGCGCCCTGCCGTTCGTGCGGTACGGGAGCTGGATCGGCGGCGACCGCGACGGCAACCCCTTCGTCACCCACGACGTCACCCGTGAGGCCATGACGATCCAGTCCGAGCACGTGCTGCGCGGGCTCGAGAGGGCGTGCGGCCACGTCGCGCGCACCCTGACCGCCTACTCCAACCTCACCCCCGCCAGCCAGGAGCTGCTGGAGGCCGTGGCCACCGCCAAGGCCGGGCACCCCGGGCTCCTCGCCGAGATCACCGACCGCTCGCCCAACGAACCCCACCGCCAGCTGCTGATGCTGGCCACCGCGCGCCTGCGCGCCACCCGCGAGCGCGACGCCGACCTGGCCTACCCCGACGCGCACGCCTTCCTCGACGACCTGCGCACCGTGCAGTCGTCGCTGGCCGCGGCGGGCGCGGTCCGCCAGGCCTACGGCGAGCTCCAGCACCTGGTGTGGCAGGCCGAGACCTTCGGGTTCCACCTCGCCGAGCTGGAGATCCGCCAGCACAGCGAGGTGCACGCCGCCGCGCTGGCCGAACTGCGCGCCGGCGGGGCCCTCTCGGAGCGCACCGAGGAGGTCCTGGCCACGATCCGGGTCATCTCCTGGATCCAGGAACGCTTCGGTGTCGACGCGTGCCGCCGGTACATCGTCAGCTTCACCCGCTCGGCCGAGGACATGTCGGCCGTGCACGAGCTGGCCGGGTACGCGCTGCCGGAGGACCGCAGGCCCGTCCTCGACGTCATCCCGCTCTTCGAGACCGGCGCGGACCTCGAGGCGTCCCCGCACGTGCTCGCCGGGATGCTGGAACTGCCGCAGGTGCAGCGCCGCCTGGACGAGACCGGGCGCCGCCTGGAGGTCATGCTCGGCTACAGCGACTCCGCCAAGGACGTCGGCCCGGTCAGCGCCACCCTGCGCCTGTACGACGCGCAGGCCCGACTGTCGGAGTGGGCGCGGGAGCAGGACATCGTGCTCACGCTCTTCCACGGCCGCGGCGGTTCCCTGGGCCGCGGCGGCGGGCCCGCCAGCCGGGCGCTGCTCGCCCAGGCGCCGGGGTCGGTCGACGGACGGTTCAAGGTCACCGAGCAGGGCGAGGTCATCTTCGCTCGGTACGGCCAGGAGGCCATCGCCCGCCGCCACATCGAGCAGGTCGGCCACGCGGTGCTGCTGGCCTCCACCGACGGGGTGCAGGAGCGGGAGCGTTCGGCGGCGGAGGAGTTCCGCGCCCACGCCGACACGATCGCCGCGGCCGCGCAGGAGGCCTACCTCGAGCTCATCGGGACCGACGACTTCGCGGTGTGGTTCTCGCAGGTCAGCCCGTTGGAGGAGCTGGGAGAGCTGCGCCTGGGCTCCCGCCCCTCGCGCCGTTCGGCCGCCAAGGGCCTGGGCGACCTGCGCGCGATCCCGTGGGTGTTCGCCTGGACCCAGACCCGCGTCAACCTGCCGGGCTGGTTCGGCCTGGGTACCGGCCTGGCCGCCGTGCCGGACCTGCCGCTACTGCAGCGCGCCTACCGCGAATGGCCGATGTTCGCGTCCCTGCTGGACAACGCGGAGATGAGCCTGGCCAAGACCGACCGCACCATCGCCGAGCGCTACCTCGCCCTCGGCGGGCGGCCCGAGCTCACCCGCAAGGTCCTGGACGAGTACGACCTCACCCGCACCCTCGTGCTGCGGGTGACCGGCCACGACCGCCTGCTGGAGAACCGCGCCGTCCTGTCCCGCGCCGTCGACCTGCGCAACCCCTACGTGGACGCGCTCTCCCACCTGCAGCTGCGCGCTCTGGAGGCGCTGCGCGGCGAGGAGGCCGACAACCTCTCCGAGAAGGACGAGCAGCACCTGGAACGCCTGCTGCTGCTCTCCGTCAACGGCGTCGCCGCCGGCCTGCAGAACACCGGCTGACCCCCTGACGCACACGCAGGCCCCGGGAGACGTCCCGGGGCCTGTTGTGTACTGCGGCCTCAGAGCTGGAAGGCGGAGGTGTCGATCCGGAGGTCGAACGGTTCGGGGAGGTGGATCTCCTTGCCGAAGGGCACCTTGGTGTGGCTGGTGTAGGCACCCTTGCGGGGATCGGAGTAGAGGGTGGCTTCCCCCTGCTGCGTGTCCGGGTCGCAGCGGTCCACGAGCAGGTAGAGGGGGACCTCGGCGCGCGCGTACCCGTGCAGCTTCGGCCCGCGGTCCTTGCCCGCCGTGCTCTCGGAGGTCACCTCCACCACGAGCTGGGCCTCGCCCGCGAAGTGCTCGGGGTGGCGATGTATGAGGCGGCCCGGAAGGACCACCAGATCAGGGACGAAGAGGGCTTCAACACCAGGCTCCCGCACATCGACGAACTGGTGGAAAGTGCTCCCCGAGAGAGCACTTTCCTCCCGGAAGGACTCGCGGAAGAGCTCCTTCTGGATCAGGGAGACGATGTGGGCGTGCACTTGATCAGTGAGGCCCGTGAGGAAGAGCCCGCCCTCGATGATCTCGGCCCGCCAACCCTCCGGCAGGTCGGTCGACTCCCAGATGCCCACTGTGACCTCCCAGCGGGATTCCGTCCCGGGGCAGGAATCACGCTCCGCGATGGTCATGTGTGACGTCACCTCCGGTCACCGAACGTAGTGCGACACGGGCACCGTTGTGATGGTTTCGGCGTAACCCGGTGCCTCTCCGTCCACAGGGGGTTCCGGGCGGGGTTTCCGGGGGTGCTGTAATGGGTGGATGCAACCGGACCAGACCACTCGGACCCCGCTCTCGCAGGCCGCGCTGGCCGCCGCGCTCCTCCGGCCCGGCGGACCGTGGCAGCACGTGCAGGTGCTGCCGGCGATCGGCTCCACCAACAGCGAGCTGGCCGCCCGTGCCAGGGACGGCGGCGAGGACGGCACCGTGCTGGTCACCGAGCACCAGACCGCCGGGCGGGGCCGACTCGGGCGCGGGTTCGAGACCCCGAAGGGGTCGGCGCTGACCTTCTCCCTGCTGCTGCGCCCGCCGGTGCCGCCGGCCCGGCTGGGGTGGCTGTCCGCCCTCATGGGCGTGGCCGCCGTGGGCGCGGTGCGCCGCACCACCGGGGTCGACGCCGCGCTCAAGTGGCCCAACGACCTCATCGTGCCCGCCGACCGGCGCGCGGAGCCCGCGGAGGCCGACGGGAAGCTGGCCGGCATCCTCGCCGAGACCGACCTGTCCTCCGGATCCTCGGCCGTGGTCATCGGCATGGGGCTCAACGTGTCGCAGACCCGCGACGAGCTCCCGGTCCCCACCGCGGTCTCCCTGCTCGGCGAGGGCGCTGCCGAGCTCGACCGCTCCGTGCTCCTGGGCGCGGTGCTCGGCGAGTTCGAGGAGCTCTACACCGTCTGGACCGCCGCGAAGGGCGACGCCGAGGCGAGCGGGCTCGCCTCCCTCTACCGGGAGCTGTGCTCGACCGTGGGCCGGGAGGTCACCGTGCACCTGCCCGACGGCGAGCTCCTGGAGACCACCGCGACCGGCATCGACGACGGGGCGCGCCTGCTGGTGTCCGGCCCCGACGGGGAGCGGGCCCTGAGCGTGGGCGACGTCGTGCACGTGCGCCCCAGGGCCTGAGACCGGCCGTACCGCGTTCGTCCACAGGCGTACGACTTCGCCTTCACGGCCCCGTCCGCCTTGTGCCATGATCACCGGTATGGCTATCGCGGACCGTTATCTTGCCGACGACGAGGAGCTCGTCCACGTCGCCCGTCAGCACTGGACCGTCCTGGTGGGCGAGTTCGTGGCGCTGGTGCTCATCCTCGCCGTGGTCGGTGCCGGGCTGTGGTTCCTGCCGTGGAACGAGGAATGGTCCACCATCGCCGCCCTGGTCATCGGGGGCGTGGGTGTGCTCGCCGCCCTCGTCTTCTGCGTGATCCCGATGCTGCGCTGGTCCACGACCGTCTACATCCTCACCAACCAGCGGCTGATGACCCACGAGGGCCTCGTCTCCAAGCAGGGCCGCTCCATGCCCCTCACTCGGGTGAACGACGTCTCGTACAACATCTCTCTGTGGGAACGCCTGATGCGGTACGGAACGTTGTCAGTGCAGTCGGCTTCGGAGAACGAGAGCATGACGCTCCAGCGCGTGCCCCGTCCCCAGTGGTTCCAGGCCGAGATCTACCGTCAGGTGAGCTCGGCCCAGACACCCGGGTACCCGTCGGGCCCACCGGCCTGATCGGGGCCCGCCGGGGTGCACTGCCGCCCCCGGTACGAGCCGTCGACCGAAGAACGTGCTCCTCGCGTGCTCGCGGGGACGGTCCGTGAAAGAGAACGTATGCCGCCGACCCCTGACCCCAACGAGATCGAGGCCGTCCTCCTCGGCGGTGAGGCGGTGTACACCCGGGCCCAGGCCATCGAGCTGTCCGGCGCCGACCCCGAACTCGCCGGCCGCGTCTGGCGCGCGCTGGGTTTCCCGACCCAGGGCGACGACGAGGTCATCTTCGCCGAGAGCGACGTCGAGGCCCTGCGCATCACCAACTCCCTGCTGCAGGAGGGCGTGCTCGACGACGAGGGTGTGGTCCGTTTCGCCCGGGCGATGGGCCAGACCATGGCCCGCCTGGCCGACTGGCAGACCAGCATCCTGAGCACCCTCATCTTCAAGGACGGCGAGGGCGGTCCCGACAACCCGCTCATGGGCCAGGTCAAGGAGCTGCTCCCCGACGTCGAGCGCCTGCTGCTGCACATCTGGCGCCGCCAGCTGGCCGCCTCGACCTCCCGCACGCTCGCGGTGATGTCCAACGGCAACGACATCGTCCCGAACTACTATCCGCTCATCGTGGGCTTCGCCGACCTGGTCTCCTTCACCACGCTCAGCCGTGAGCTCGACGAGGTGGAGCTGGCCGGGGTGGTGGAGTCCTTCGAGGCCTCGGCCGCCGACATCGTCGCCTCCGGGGGCGGCCGTGTGGTCAAGACCCTGGGCGACGAGGTGCTGTACGTGGCCGACTCGGCCGCGGAGGCCGCCGACATCGCGCTCCGGCTCGCCTCGGGCATCCGCACGCACGTGGAGGTCCCCGACGTGCGCGTGGGTGTGGCCTCCGGCCCGGTACTGACTCTGCACGGCGACGTGTTCGGTACGACCGTGAACCGCTCCAGCCGCCTGACCTCCTTCGCCCGGCCCGGGACCGTGCTCATCGACGACACGCTCGCCGGCGACCTCGAGGGCGCCGACGGGCTCCAGGTGGTCAAGGTGCGCGCACGACACGCCCACGGCCTCGGCCTGATCCAGCCCTACGCACTGCGCCGCAACTTCGAACCCGGGGGACACCCCCAGGCCTAGGACCTGTTTGGCGAACACCGGCCCACCCGTCGCCCGCCACCAACCCTCAAACGACGCCTTCGGCGCAGTGCCCACCCGTCACCCGCCACCGCCCTCAACGGACGCCTTCGGCGCAGTTCCCACCCGTCACCCGCCACCACCCTCAACGGACGCCTTCGGCGCGGTATTCGTTGAAGCGACGGAAGGCGTCCACCAAACAGGCCCTGGGCGAGTGCGCTCGGGAAGAGCCGGTTCCGGATCAAAGTCAAACGCTGCTCTTACCCGACACGCACGACCGCCCGGGGTCCGTCGGGATAAGCTCGACCCACGCCGTGTCCGACCGCAAGACGTGTCTTGGTGGTGAGAGAGTGCACTCCCCTTCCCCTGTCGAACGTCTGCGCACCTCGGGTGTCATCAGCCTGGAGGGCGGCGAGTTCGACCTCGAGAACAACGTGTGGATCGTCGGTGACGACGAGAGCGCCGTGGTCATCGACGCCTCGCACGACCACGAGGAGATCGCACGGGGTCTCGGCGACCGCGAGCTCATGGCGATCGTCTGCACCCACGGGCACAGCGATCACGTCAACGCCGCGGCCGACCTCGCAGACCTGACCGACTCCCCGATCCTGCTGCACCCCGACGACACCGAGCTGTGGCACCACGTGCACCCGGGGCGCGAGCCCGACGCCCCGCTGCTGCACGGCGAGATGCTGCGCGCCGGCGACGTCGAGCTGCAGGTGCTGCACACCCCGGGGCACACCCCGGGCGGCGTGTGCCTGTACGCGCCGGAGCTGTCGACGGTCTTCACCGGGGACACCCTGTTCCCCGGCGGCCCGGGCGCCACGGGCCAGGCCTTCTCCGACTTCCCGCGGATCATCGCCTCGATCCGCGACCACCTGGTCACCCTGCCCGGCGACACCGTCGTGCACCCGGGCCACGGTGAGTCCACGACCATCGCGGAGGCGGCCGAGAACCTCGAGGTGTGGGCCAGCCGCGGGTTCTGATCCCGCCGACCCTCACACGCGCAGTTCGAACCCGCCCGACGCCTTGATCACCCCGTTGACCTGCACCTCCACCAGGTGCTCACCGGGGTGGTACGTGCGTGTGGTGATCGGCCGGATCGCGTGGCGCTTGCGCAGCGTGCGGCTCTGCCCGGCCGGGAGCTCCACGCGGGTCCACTTGAAGACCTTCGGGCTGCGGGCACCGTTGGCGCGCACGTGGTGCACGACGTGGTCCACGACGACCGTGTGCGCCCGGGTGTCGGTGTTGGTGAGTTCGACCTCCAGGGTCAGGGTCCCGCCCAGGTCCAGCACGTGCGGGCTCACGGCGAGGCCCTGAGCGACGACGTGTTCGCCGCCGGTCGCACCCAGCAGCGCCAACGCCCGCGGGTCGCCCTTCTTGACCAGGGTGCGCAGCGCGTGCTTGACGATCCGGGCGGTCTCGGGGGTGGGGCTCTCCCGCGTCCACCGTTCGGCCACGTCCAGCACGAGGCCCGGGTGGTCGCGCGCGATGTCGTTGAGGTTGTTCGCCACCGACGTGCGCACGTAGGCCGACGGGTCGCTGCGCAGCGGTTCCAGGACCTCCAGCACCGGGGCCGGGTCGGCGATGAACTCCGCCAGGTGGGAGGCCCACGGCAGCCGCGGCCGGATCCCCTCGCTCGCGAACCGGCGCACGTGCTCGTCGGCGTCCAGGGCACTGGCGCGCATGAGCGCCATGGTCGCCTCGGGGTGGCGCCGCACGAAGGGGCGGACCGCGAACTCGCTGGTGTGGCGTTTGGTGATCCCGACCAGGGCCGGGAACGAGGCCTGCGGGTGATCGGTCCCGTACTCCTCCACGAACCGCGCCACCGGCATGAGCAGGTACCGGTCGTGGAAGGTGTCCTCGTCGTCACCGAGCCGCAGGTGCAGGGACTCCACGAGGATCCCGACCGCCTCGGCGTAGCTCTCCGGAAGCCGGCCGCGCAGCCCCTCGGCCATCACCAGCACCCGGTCCTTGAGTTCCAGCGGACCCACCCGGGAGGCGACCTCGGCGGCGTAACCGTCCACGTCGAAGGCCGGGTGGATCACGCGGATGCGCTCTCCCAGCCGCCGCGCGGACGCGCCGTCGAAGTGCCGCTTGAAACTGGTGTCCTCGGCCATGGCCCCTGTTCTCCCTGTCGCACCGGCCCGCTCGCGCCCGGCCGGGCCGCAACCCCGGCCGGGCGCCACGACGCTACCCCGGACCACCGACAGAAGGGGCCCGGTTCACCCGTCCTCGGCGGGCCGCAGGCCCTTGCCATCACGGGTCGGTCGCCGAAGGTGCCGACGGGCCTCCACAGGCCCGGACCGACCAGCGGGTGCCGGCCGCGAACCACGGGACGGCTTGAAGATCGCCCGGCCGAGGCGTAGACGCCCATGGCGCCGCCGTGGTGGCGGATCGACCGTGGCGCCGACCTGGCAGGTCCTGCCGCCGCGGCCGGCGTGGGCCGCCGGCCGCGGCGGTCTCCGTATGACCGGTCGGACCGGCGCCGAAGGCGCCGCAACCGCGGCCGACCCGGTCAGCCTGCCCGGTTCACTCCTCCTCGGCGGGGCGCCGGGTGTTGGGCACGATCGGGGTGTCCTTCGGACGCCGCCCGATGGTGTTGCCCAGCCACACCAGCGGGTCGTACTTGCGGTCGGCCACCCGCTCCTTGAGGGGGATCAGCGCGTTGTCGGTGATCCGGATGCCCTCGGGGCACACCTCGGTGCAGCACTTGGTGATGTTGCAGTACCCCATGCCGAACTCGTCCTGGGCGATCTGCCTCCGGTCGGCGGTGTCCTCCGGGTGCATCTCCAGCTCGGCCACGCGCATGAGGTACCGCGGCCCGGAGAAGTGCTCCTTGTTCTCCTCGTGGTCGCGGATCACGTGGCACACGTTGTTGCACAGGAAGCACTCGATGCACTTGCGGAACTCCTGTGAGCGTTCCACGTCCTGCTGCTGCATCCGGAAGTCCCCGGGCGAGGTCTTCGGGTCCGGGGTGAACGCCGGGATCTCGCGGGCCTTCTCGTAGTTGTACGAGACGTCGCAGACCAGGTCCCGCACGACCGGGAAGGTCCGCATCGGGGTGACGGTGACGGTCTCGTCGGGCCCGAACACGCTCATGCGGGTCATGCACGACAGCCGCGGCATCCCGTTGATCTCCACCGAGCACGAGCCGCACTTGCCGGCCTTGCAGTTCCACCGCACGGCCAGGTCCGGGACCTGGGTGGCCTGGAGCCGGTGGAGCACGTCGAGCACCACCTCGCCCTCGTTGACCTCGACCGTGTAGTCGGTGAGTTCCCCGTTCTCCCCGGAACCGCGCCACACGCGGAAGGTGCGTTCGGTCATGACAGCTCCTCCTCGGTGAGGTACTTGGCGAGTTCGTCGTCGTCGAAGAGCGCGAGCAGCTCGGACGGGATCCCGGCCAGCGGCTGCCTGGTCAGCGAAACCCCGTCGTCGCCGTGGCGCGCTGCGAGGTTGACCTTCCGCCACTGCGGCGACATCTCCGGGTGGTCGTCGCGGGTGTGCCCGCCCCGGGACTCGGTGCGTTCCAGAGCAGCGAGCGTCACCGCCTCCGACACCAGCACCATGTTCGGCAGCGCCAACGCCAGGTGCCAGCCCGGGTTGTACACACGGTCACCGGGCGCGCTGAGCATGTCGGTGCGTTCCCGCATCCGCGCGAGGCGTTCCAGGGCCTCCTCCATCTCCGGGCCCTTGCGCACGATCCCGACCAGGTCGTTCATGGTCTCCTGCAGTTCGGTGTGCACGGTGTAGGGGTTGACCCCCTGCCCCTGCTTGAGCGGGGCCAGGGCCCGCGCGAGCGACGCCGAGGCGCGCTCCTCCGACACCCCGGAGCCCTGGTGGTCGTCGGCCCGGGCGGCGGCGCCCAGACCGGCGCGCCGGCCGAACACCAGCAGGTCGGACAGCGAGTTGCCGCCCAGCCGGTTGGAACCGTGCATGCCCCCGGCCACCTCGCCCGCGGCGAAGAGGCCGGGCACGTCGGAGGCGCCGGTCTCGGCCTCCACCCGCACCCCGCCCATGACGTAGTGGCAGGTGGGGCCGACCTCCATGGGTTCGGCGGTGATGTCGACGTCGGCCAGCTCCTTGAACTGGTGGTGCATCGACGGCAGGCGTTTGTGGATCTCCTCGGCCGGCATCCGCGTGGACACGTCGAGGAACACCCCGCCGTGGGGCGAGCCCCGGCCCTCCTTGACCTCGGTGTTGATGGCGCGGGCGACCTCGTCGCGGGGCAGCAGCTCCGGCGGGCGGCGGTTGTTCGACGGGTCCTCGTACCACCCGTCCGCCTCGGCCTCGGTCTCGGCGTACTGGGCGCGGAAGACGTCCGGCACGTAACCGAACATGAACCGCTCGCCCTCGGAGTTGCGCAGCACCCCGCCGTCGCCGCGCACCGACTCGGTGACGAGGATGCCGCGCACCGACGGCGGCCACACCATCCCGGTCGGGTGGAACTGCACGAACTCCATGTTGATGAGCGAGGCCCCGGCGCGCAGGGCCAGCGCGTGCCCGTCGCCGGTGTACTCCCACGAGTTGGACGTGGTGCTGAACGCCTTGCCGATCCCGCCGGTGGCCAGCACGACCGAGGGCGCCTCGAACAGCACGAAACCCCCGTCGACGCGGCGGTACCCGAACGCGCCCGCGATCGCGCCACTGTCGTCGGTGACCAGCTCGGTCACGGCGGTTTCGGCGAAGACCTGCAGCATGGCGTCGGGGTCGCCGAGCTCGGCGGCGTCGGCCTGTTGCAGGGCCACGACCCGCTGTTGCAGGGTCCGGATCATCTCCAGCCCGGTGCGGTCGCCGACGTGGGCCAGCCGCGGGTACTCGTGGCCGCCGAAGTTGCGCTGGCTGATGCGGCCGTCGCCGGTGCGGTCGAACAGCGCGCCCCAGTACTCGAGTTCGAGGATCCGGTCGGGGGCCTCGCGGGCGTGCAGTTCGGCCATGCGCGGGTCGTTGAGGAACTTGCCGCCGCGGATCGTGTCGCGGAAGTGGGTGTGCCAGGTGTCGTCGGCGTTGGTGTTGCCCAGGGCCGCGGCCGCGCCGCCCTCCGCCATGACGGTGTGGGCCTTGCCGAAGAGCGACTTGGAGATGACGGCGGTGCGTTTGCCCTGCTCGCGGGCGGCGATCGCGGCGCGGAGCCCGGCTCCGCCCGCACCGATGACCACCACGTCGTAGCGGTACCGGGTGATGTCGGCCTCGGGTGTGGGGGGCATGTGTGCCTTTCCTCCGTGGACTCGGGTGCGGGCCCGGTGCGTCAGTTGAAGAGGCGCAGGTCGGTGATGGTCCCGCTCGCCATGAGCGAGACGTAGAAGTCCGTGGTCATGAGGGTGGCGATGCTGAGCCAGCCGAACAGCATGTGCCGGCTGTTGAGCACCGAGATGCGCGACCACAGCCAGTAGCGGACGGGGTGCTTGCCGAAGCTCTTGAGCCGGCCGCCCATGACGTGGCGGCAGGAGTGGCAGCCGAGGGTGTAGGCCCAGAGCATGAGCACGTTGACGAACATGATGATGTTGCCCAGCCCCACGCCGAAGCCGCCGTCGGTGCCGTGGAAGAAGGGGACCGCCATGTCCCACGTGTTGATGAGCGTGATGGCGACGACGAGGTAGAAGAAGTACCGGTGGCCGTTCTGGCCGAGCATCAGCGGCCGCGTCTCGCCGGTGTAGGTGCGGTGGGGTTCCTGCACGGCGCAGGCGGTGGGCGCCTGCCAGATCGAGCGGTAGTAGGCCTTGCGGTAGTAGTAGCAGGTCACGCGGAACAGCAGCAGGATCGGCAGGCTGAGCAGCGCGTAGGGGACCAGCGGCGGGAACTCGACCGGGATCCGGCCGAAGAGCGAGGCCTCGGGTACGCACTGCGCCGCCAGACACGGCGAGTAGAACGGCGTCAGGTAGTGGTACTCACCGACCCAGTAGTGGTCCTGCTGGAAGACGCGTGCGGTCGCGTAGACGACGAAGGCGGCCAGACCCAGTGTCGTGAGCACGGGGCCGAGCCACCATCGGTCGGTCCGGAGGGTTCGTCGGGGGATACGGGCCCGCCCGGTGTGCGGGCTGCGAGTGGACGTCACCGTGGTCTCCACCTCCTGGCGAATCGATCCAGGAGGCCACGGTAAGGCTCTGTGATCGCGGTCACACCACGAGTTCCGAGAAAACCTCGGGAAATCAGTGTGACATGGGCCACCGTTGACACCCGTTCTGTGTCGTGGGCGCGGTGGTCGGTCGCGGGTGTCCCGAGGGGTGATTCGGTCGGGGTCGGTCGGCCTTGCCGCGGTAGGCGCGGACGGGTCAGAGCTCGCCGTCGGTGTCCTCGTCCGGCAGCGACAACCGGCTCCGGTCCGGCGCACCCGCGTCCGCGGCCGAGATGAGCACCTCGAGGTCCGGTCCCAGCTCGTCCGGCGCCAGGTCCAACAGGTAGGTGTTCAGGTGGCGCCGGAACGCCTCCGCCGAGTGGGAGGGCTCCACGTCCCGCCGCCGCGCCAGCGCCACGGTGCGCAGGAGCCGGGGCCGCGCCAACGGGGTCCCGCGCAGGCCCGGGCGGCTCTTGAGCACCATGCTCGGCACCACGGCCAGGCCCAGCCCGGCCTCCACGAAACGCAGGACCGCGTCCATCTCCCCGCCCTCGACCGCGAGCTCGGGCTCGAACCCGGCGGCGCGGCAGGCCCGCAGCGTCGCCTCGCGCACGTCGTAACCCCGCCGGAACATCACCAGCGGGCGTTCGCGCAGTTCGGTGATGCGCATCGAGGCCCGGCCGTTGGGGGAGGGGTCGGCCATCGAGCTCGCCACCACGAGGTTCTCCCGCAGGATCGGGGTGGTGATGAAGTCCGGGTCGCTGCTCTGCAGGGGCAGGATGATCAGCGCCAGGTCCAGCTCACCGCGGCCGAGGTCCCGGATCAGGTCGCGAGAGCCGCTCTCCTCCACGTGCAGTTCGATGCCGGGGTAGCGGGTGTGGAAGTCGGCAAGGACGTCGGCGAGCAGCCCCGCGCAGAGGGAGGGCGTCGCGCCGAGCCGTACCCGCCCGCGGCGCACGCCGGCCAGCTCTGCCACCTCGCGGCGGGCCGTCTCCAGGTCGGTCAGCATGCGCTGGGCCAGGGGAAGCAAGGCCTCCCCGGCCGGCGTGAGTGTGATGTTCCCCCTGGCACGACTGAATAACGGCGCACCCAACTCGCGCTCAAGGGCACGAATCTGTTTGCTCAAGCTCGGCTGTGCGACGCGTGAAAGCTCGGCTGCGCGGGTGAAATGGCGCGTGCGGGCCACAGCGACGAAGTACGAGAGCTGTTGGAACTGCATGCTCCATAGCTTACGGCTATGGACACCAGGGTCCTGATGACTTGGACGTCGGTCTTAACTCGAATTTAAAGTGGCAGGCTGTGGCGAACAGTACCTTGACCAAGAAGCGGTCTACGGCCTACGGGTCCACGGTGGCGCTCAAGTCAGCGATGGCTGTCACCGGTGCGGTCCTCGTGCTGTATTTGATCGCGCACATGTACGGCAACCTGAAAGTCTTCTCGGGCCAGGAGGCCTTCGACGGCTATGCCCACGGCCTCCGCGAGCTGGGCTACCCGTTGCTGCCCGAAGAAGGATTCCTGTGGGTCTTCCGCCTCGTCCTCCTGGCGAGCGTCCTGATCCACATCTACTCCGCGGCGGTCCTGACGATCCGCGCGCGCAAGGCACGCACGCAGCGTTATGTGGTGACGAAGCGGGTGCAGCGCACCTACTCCTCCTACACCATGCGGTGGGGCGGCGTGCTGATCGCGCTCTTCGTCGTCTTCCACATCCTGCACCTGACGGTGAACGCCATCGCTCCGGGCGGTGCCTCCGACAGCCCTTACGAGCGGCTCGTCAACGGCTTCCAGCCCGAGTTCTGGTACGTGACGCTCTTCTACGTCGCGGCCGTCATCGCCGTGGGCTTCCACCTGCGGCACGGCATCTGGAGCGGGATGGCGACGCTGGGCCTCAACAAGGCGAGCCGCCAGGGCAAGATCAACGCTGCTGCAGTGGGCATCGCGCTGATCGTGACCGTCGGCTTCCTGCTTCCGCCGCTGGCGGTCACCTTTGGACTGGTGGGTTAATTGTCTGAGAACGACCTTTACATCGAGGGCGCCCCGATCCGGGACGAGAAGGCCCCTGAGGGGCCGATCAACGAGCGCTGGGACAAGCGCCGTTTCTCGGCCAAGCTGGTCAACCCCGCGAACCGGCGCAAGCTCTCCGTCATCATCGTCGGGACCGGCCTGGCCGGTGCCGCCGCCGCCGCGACCATGGGCGAGGCGGGCTACAACGTCACCTCGTTCTGTTACCAGGACAGCCCGCGGCGCGCGCACTCCATCGCCGCGCAGGGCGGTATCAACGCGGCGAAGAACTACCGCAACGACGGCGACAGCATCCACCGGCTGTTCTACGACACCGTCAAGGGCGGCGACTTCCGTTCGCGCGAGTCGAACGTGTACCGCCTGGCCCAGACCAGTGTCGAGATCATCGACCAGTGCGTCGCCCAGGGTGTGCCCTTCGCGCGTGAGTACGGCGGTCTGCTCGACAACCGCTCCTTCGGCGGTGTGCAGGTCTCGCGTACCTTCTACGCGCGCGGCCAGACGGGTCAGCAGCTGCTGATCGGCGCCTACCAGGCCCTGGAGCGGCAGATCGCCGCCGGCAGCGTCCAGATGAACACCCGGCACGAGATGCTCGAGCTCATCATCTCCGAGGGCAAGGCCCGCGGTGTGATCGTGCGCGACATGCTCACCGGTGAGATCGAGACGCACTTCGCCGACGCCGTCGTCCTGGCGACCGGTGGTTACGGGAACGTCTTCTTCCTGTCCACCAACGCCATGGGCAGCAACGTCACCGCGACGTGGCGTGCGCACCGCAAGGGCGCGCACTTCGCGAACCCGTGCTACACGCAGATCCACCCGACCTGCATCCCGGTCAGCGGCGACTACCAGTCCAAGCTGACCCTGATGAGCGAGTCGCTGCGCAACGACGGCCGCATCTGGGTTCCCAAGGAACACGGCGACAAGCGCGACCCGCGCGAGATCCCCGAGGACGAGCGCGACTACTACCTGGAGCGCAAGTACCCGGCCTTCGGCAACCTCGTGCCGCGTGACATCGCCTCCCGCGCCGCCAAGAACGTGTGCGACGAGGGGCGCGGTGTCGGCTCCAGCGGTCTGGGTGTGTACCTGGACTTCGCCGACGCCATCGGCCGCATGGGCCGCGACGCCGTCGAGGCCAAGTACGGCAACCTCTTCGACATGTACCAGCGCATCACCGGCGAGAACCCGTACGAGGTTCCGATGCGCATCTACCCGGCGGTGCACTACACCATGGGTGGGCTGTGGGTCGACTACGACCTGCAGAGCTCGATCCCGGGCCTGTTCGTGACCGGTGAGGCCAACTTCTCCGACCACGGCGCCAACCGCCTGGGTGCCAGCGCGCTGATGCAGGGTCTGGCGGACGGTTACTTCGTCCTGCCGAACACCATCAACGACTACCTGGCGAGCGGCCCGTTCGAGAAGATCGACGAGAGCCACCCGGACGCGCAGGCGGCCAAGGAAGAGGTCACCTCCCGGATCGACAAGCTCCTGTCCATCCAGGGCTCCCGCACCGTCGACTCCTTCCACAAGGAGCTCGGCCACATCATGTGGGAGTACTGCGGCATGGAGCGGACCGAGGAGGGCCTGCGCAAGGCCATCGAGCTCATCCGCGACCTGCGCAACGAGTTCTGGCGCGACGTCAAGGTGCTCGGCACCAACGACGAGCTCAACCAGGCCCTGGAGAAGGCCGGCCGTGTGGTCGACTTCCTCGAGCTGGGCGAGCTCATGTGCATCGACGCCCTGCACCGCCGCGAGTCCTGCGGCGGACACTTCCGCGCCGAGAGCCAGACCGAGGACGGCGAGGCGCTCCGTCACGACGACGAGTTCGCCTACGTCGCGGCCTGGGAATTCGGCGGCGATGACAGCAAGCCCGTGCTCCACAAGGAGAACCTGGAGTACGAGTACGTCGAGATGAAGCAGCGGAGCTACAAGTGAACATCACTCTGCGCGTATGGCGTCAGAAGGGCCGTGACGACGAGGGCCGGATGGTCACCTACAAGCTCACGGACGTCTCGGCCGACATGTCCTTCCTGGAGATGCTCGACGTTCTCAACGAGAAGCTCACCCTGGAGGGCGAGGAGCCGGTCGCGTTCGACCACGACTGCCGCGAGGGCATCTGCGGTGCGTGTGGTGTCGTGATCGACGGCGAGGCGCACGGTCCGGAGCGCACGACCACCTGCCAGCTGCACATGCGCAGCTTCAACGACGGCGACACGATCACCGTCGAGCCGTGGCGGGCCAGCGCGTTCCCGGTCGTCAAGGACCTGGTCGTGGACCGCGGTGCGTTCGACCGCATCATCCAGGCGGGCGGCTACATCAGCGCCCCGACGGGTACCGCGCCGGACGCCCACGCCAACCCGATCCCGAAGCCGGACGCCGACCGCGCGTTCGACGCCGCGACCTGCATCGGCTGCGGCGCCTGCGTCGCGGCCTGCCCGAACGCCTCCAGCATGCTGTTCACCGCCGCCAAGGTCACGCACCTGGGCATGCTCCCGCAGGGCCAGCCCGAGCGGGCCGCCCGCGTGGTGCAGATGGTGAACCAGCAGGACGAGGAGGACTTCGGTGGCTGCACCAACATCGGTGAGTGCGCCGCGGTCTGCCCGAAGGGCATCCCGCTGGACACGATCTCCCAGCTGAACACCGACCTGCTCGGTTCGCTCAGCAAGGGCGTCGGCTGACACCGGCACCCATAGGGACACGACGAGGGCCGCGCCCCCTGCGGGGGACGCGGCCCTTCGTCATGGCCTCACTCGGTTGTGCTCAGAAGTGTCCTCAACTCTGCAGCGATCGTAGGGACGTCCATGATTTCTCCGGTGGTCACGGAGATGACCAGGTCGTAGGAGGCGTCGGTCGGCGCAGCTCCCGTTTTCGTGCCATTGAGGCGGAGGAAGGTCTTGGCCGCGACCCAGGCCAACCTCTTGTTCCCGTCGTTGAGCGGGTGCCCGATGAGGAGCGACTGCATGAGGGCAGCTGCCTTCTCCCAGAGGTCCGGGTAGGCGTCCTCCCCGAACGCGGTCGTCTGTGGCCGGACCATGGCTGACTGGAGCTGGCCGGGGTCCCTGAGCCGGGTGGACGCGGGCAGCGCGGCTTCGATGACGGCCAGCAAATCGTTCCTGGTCAGGTAGCGGACCGCCTCGCCGCTCACTCCGCGAGCCTTGCGAGAAGCTCGGCGTCCTCGCGCGCGATCTCGCCGGCCAGATCGCTCACCTGTTTCGTCTGCCGTCGGTCCAGGTAGTCGGAGATGGCGGTGACGGCCTCCGAGTTGGTGCTTGTACCGTCCTCGTCGGCTGCTGCCTTGAGGCGTGCATGCACGTCTTCGGGCAGGCGCAGGTTCATGTTCATGGCCCGATGGTACCGATCTTTGATACCAAAAAGTGGTGGATCGGCTCGAAGTTTCGAGCCCGCTCTGACGAGGGCCGCGCCCCCTGCGGGGGACGCGGCCCTTCGTCATGGTCGGCCGGGCAGGATCAGCCGGCGGGGCGGAGCATGCTGTAGGTGGTCGGGGTGCCGGTCTCGTCCATCACCTTCGTGACCCGGAACCCGTAGCGCTCGTAGAAGTCGAGGTTGTCGGCGTTCATCGTCTCCAGGTGGACGGGCACACCGTCGGCGTCGGCGCGCTCCAGGCCGGTGCGCATGAGCGCGGAACCCACCCCGGTGCCCTGGGCGACCGGGTCGGCGCCCACGGCCGCGAGGTACCAGTGCGGCTCGAGCGGGCGCGCGTCGCCCACGCGCGCGAAGAAGCGGGAGACCTCCGGCAGGCGGGACGCACCGATCATCCCCGCCAGGTGCGGCAGGCTGCGCAGCAGGAACGAGGGACGGGACTCCGCTTCGTGGCCCGGGGCGTCCCACCAACCGGCCCCGCGCACGACCGGCCGCGGCGGCGGTTCCACGAGGTCCTCGACCACGTCGACGACGCCGTGCGGAACGTAGGCGAACCCGGCGAAGACCGCGTGGAACCGCAGGGTGCGGGCCCGACGCGTGATGACGTCCGGGAACAGCCACTGGTACAGCGGGTCGTCCCAGAAGGCGCGGCCGAGGGACCGGGCCACACCGGGCACGTCCTCCATCGTCGCCGAACGTACGGTACGGGCCGGCGCTTCGGGGCTCATGAACGGCACCTCTCAGGCGTGGGGATCGTGCCCTTCATGGTAGATCAGCCCAGGTCAGCGCCGTGCGGCCGTGGTTTCCGCGCGGTGCGCCGGGACCGGTGCGTCGTCGCAGCTCACCCGCGCCGGAGGAAGTGTGTCGTGCCGTCCTCGAGGTGGTCGACCTCACGGACCACCTCGAAGCCGAAGCGCTCGTAGAACCCGACCGCCTTGTCGTCCATCGTCTGCGTGAAGACCGGCAGCCCCTGGCCGTCGGCGCGGTCGAGGCCCTCGGAGAGCAGGGCGCCGCCGACACCGGTTCCGGCCACGGCGGGGTCCACACCCAGGGCGGCGAGGTAGAGGTGGGGCTCCTGCGGGGCGGCCAGTTTCCACTCCGCGAAGACCCGGACGAACGGGCTGATGCGGCCGCGTCCCAGCAGCGGGCCCCAGTGCGGCCACAGGCGGGGCGAGACGAGCGGGCCCTCCGGGTTGCTCTCCGGCGGTGCCCACAGGGCCGCGGCCCGGACCACGGGTGCGCCGGCGGTGGACCCCACTGACTCGGTGACGCGGGTGTCGCCGTGGGGGACGTAGCCGAAACCCGCGGCCATGGCGTAGAAGCGGCGGATCTTGGCCATGCGGGTCTGCTCGTCGGGGAACAGCCATCCGAAGAGCGGGTCTCCGTGGGTCGCCCGGCTCAGGACTCGGGCCACCGAACTCACGTCGTCGGTCGTGGCGGGGCGGGCGGACGCGGGCACGGTGGCGCTCATACGGGCCTTTCCGGTTCGGGGGTGGACGCGTTCGGGGGACGCGCCCATCTTAGATCACGAAGGTGTCACGGAAGGCGCGGGTGTCACGACAGGGTCGGGTACTCCGCGTGTCCCGTGCCCTCCGTGCGCAGGATCGGGCCGTCGACGGGCTGGTCGTACACGTGCGCGCGCACCCAGGCGTGCATGGCGATGGCTGCCGCCGCGCCGGCGTTGATGGAGCGCGTCGACCCGAACTGGGCGATGGAGAGCACCGCCTCGCAGTCGCGGCGCGCCTCCTCCGACAGCCCAGGCCCCTCCTGCCCGAACACGAGCACGACCGACCGGGGCAGGGGGTGGCTCTCGAGCGGCACGGCGCCCGGAAGGTTGTCCACGCCCACGAGCGGGATCCCGCGTTCGTGCGCCCACTCGAGCAGGGCCGCGGTGTCGGGGTGGTGGTGCACGTGCTGGTAGCGGTCGGTGACCATCGCACCGCGCTTGTTCCAACGCCGGCGGCCGACGATGTGCACACCCGCGCAGTTGAACGCGTTCGCGGTGCGCACCACGGAACCGATGTTGAAGTCGTGCGACCAGTTCTCCACCGCGATGTGGAAGGGGTGGCGCACCGTGTCGAGGTCGGCCACGATCGCCTCGCGCCGCCAGTACCGGTACCGGTCGACGACGTTGCGGCGGTCGCCCTGTGCCAGGAGTTCTGGGTCGTAGTGCTCGCCCTCGGGCCAGGGGCCGACCCACGGGCCCACACCGACCTCACGGGCCTCGTCCTCACCGTTGGCCGTGGGGATCGGGTCGCTCCCGGGCGCGGGTCGTTCGTTCATCACATCCAGCTTACGGACAGCTCAGAGCCGTACGTCACCGTCGATGTCCCGGGCCTGCACGACCCGGGCGCGGCCGGAGACGTCGCCGTGGATGGTGTTGGTGACCGACCCGCCGGTTCCGGGCTCCGCGGCGCGGCGGAGTTCGGCCATGAGGCGGGCGATCTCGGGGTCCTCCTGCTCGGCGCGGTGCAGGTGGACGGCGACCTTCTCCAGGGCGGCGGTGTCGTCGCTCTCCACACGCGCGTCGTCGAGCGCCTCCTGCGCCTCGGGGGTCCCGCGGAAGCGCGCGAAGACCCGCTTGCACAACTCCTTGAAGGAGGTGATCGTGTCGTCGGTCGCGGTCTCGCTGATCTTCTGGACGGCGCCGGTGGCGAGGGCGGTGACGATGGCGATGCCTGCCGGGTCGGACACGGTCTCCTCCAGGGGGTCGGGGGTTCGGGTCGGGGGTCAGCCCACCCCAGTCTGCCCGGAAAGTGTGGCCCTGTGGCGCCTGCGGGAGATCAGGTGTGCGATCGCCCGCCACCCGAGGAGGGTCACGGCGAGGAACGTGGCGGTGACCACGACGAAGCTCGTCGGGGCCCCCTCACCCGTGAGCAGGCGCAACACCATGCCGCCCGCGACCGTGATCGCCCAGATGAACACACCCGATGGCCAGATCCGGACAGGGGTGCGCCAGGCGAGGGTGACGGCCCAGCCGAGGACCAGCCCGCCCAGGAACGGCCAGGCGGTGCCCGCGACCGCGGCGACGGCCGTCCCGGTCTCGTGGTCGATCTTGCCGACCACGACGAAGACGAGCACACACAGGAGATCGGCCGCGAAGGCGAGCGGCGCCGCATACGAACGCATACGCCCAGGCTAGGACCCCTCCCGCGGAGCCCCGCCCCGGGGTCGGTGTGCTCTGCGAGCCGTTCCCGAAGGGAGGGGGCGGACCGCTCGTGCCCGGGGCCGTCCGGGCTCTCCGGCTGCGCCGGAGGGCGTACCGACCTGTCCGGAGCGGAACAAGGACGGCATGCGCTGCCGGTGGAGGTTCTGAGGGCTGGGGCCTGGGCCGGGTGCTGCTGGGCTCCACCCGGTCCGACGTGGACGACACGGCCTCACGGGAACCTTCGGCGAGTGGCTTCGACCTCGCCGCGGGGTCGGCGGGGCTCTGCCCGGCCCGACACAGGTGGCGGGCATGGGGGACGCTTCCGGCGAGCGGGCTCGGGCCCGGCGGACCCGACGCGGTGGTACGGCCCTCCGGGCCGTGCCCGAGGGGGTACGGGATGCTCGGGCCGGTGGTGTGGCCGGGGTGGAGGGCAGCGTCCTTCCGGACCGGGCTGCTCCGGCGGGGCCGGTCGGCGCCTGACCGGCGGAGAGCGCCGACAGCATGCGCGGTCCTTGCCGATCTCCGGGGCGGGTGAGGTGAACCGATCGGGCCGCGGGTACATCCGAGTGTTCGGGCGTCCCACCCGGCGCTCCGACCATCCGGACCACCTGTGAGAGAACGGCAGCGGCATGACCCCTCCTCCGCATCCCTCGGGAACCCCGCTCCCCGCCGACCCGCCCATGCCCCCGGGCCTGGCCGCGCCGGAACCCGGGGAGCCGCGGCGGATCGGTGCGTTCCGGGTGGCCGGGCGCCTGGGCGCGGGCGGCATGGGTGTGGTGTACGCGGCGTTGGACGACGCCGACCGGCGCGTGGCGGTCAAACGTGTGCACCCGCCCTTCGCCGGGGACGAGGAGTTCCGGGCCCGCTTCGCCCGCGAGGTCGCGATGGTGCGGCGGGTCCGGGCCGCGTGTGTCCCCGCTTTCGTGGGCGCCGACACCCGCGCCGACGTCCCGTGGCTGGCCACCGAGTACGTTCCGGGCCCGACGTTGCGCGAGCACGTGCGCGACCGGGGACCGCTGACGGGGCCCTCGCTGGTCGCGTTCGCGCTCGGGGTGGCCGAGGCCCTCTCGGCGATCCACGCGGTGGGTGTGGTGCACCGCGACCTGAAGCCGGGCAACGTGATCCTGTCGCCGGCCGGGCCGAAGGTGCTGGACTTCGGGATCGCCCGCGCCGTCGAGGAGACCGCGCTGACCCGAACGGGCGGGCTCGTGGGCACCCCGGGCTGGATCTCGCCCGAGCAGTACCGGGGGAGCCCGGCGAGCGACCGCTCCGACGTCTTCGCCTGGGCCGGGCTGGTGTGCTTCGCCGCCCTCGGACGCGGACCGTTCGGCAGCGGGAACACCGACACCCTGGTGGCCCGGGTCCTGGACGATCCGCCGGACCTGGGCGGCGTCCCCGGCCCGCTCGCGGTGCTCCTGGAACGCGCCCTGGCCAAGGACCCCGACGCACGCCCCGGCGCCGGCGAACTGCTGAGCGCGGCCTCCGAACTCCTGCCCGAAGGGGCCGGCGTCCGCACCGACGGCGGCGGTGTCGACGCCACGGCCGTGATGCACGGCGCCTGGTCGGCCCCCGACGCGGTCGACGACGGAACCGGGGCCTGGGCCGCCCACGCCCCGCCCCGGCGACCGTGGGTCCGCCGCCACGGGAGAGCCCTGTCCATCGGCGCGGGCGCGACGGCGCTCGCCGTTCTGGTCGGCGGGGGCGCGTTCCTCACCCTGCAGGGCGGCAGCGGCGAGCCCGAACCGCTCCCGCAACCCGGTGAGAACGGGGGCGAGGCGGCCGACACCGCCGGGATCCCCGAGGACGTGCCCGAGGAGTACCACGGCCTCTACACCGACGGCACGGTCGAGGTCGCGGCCGACGGCGGGGGAGAGGACGACGGGGACGGCGCCACCGTGGTGCACTCCCTGGCCCCGGCCGACGGCGGAGGCGAGGGCCTGGACCAGGTCCGCATCACCTTCGACGAGGTCTCCTACGGCGAGTTCGGGATGGTCATCGTCGGGGCCACCGCCGAGTACCTGCCGGACTTCGGGGAGTTCACCCTGCACAGCGACGCGTTCGGCGCCCTGGCCACGATCGGGGACGGGGCCGAGGTGCAGCCCGAGTCCCCGGACAGCCCCGGCGCCCTGGCCCGGCTCGACCCGTCCACACCCTCCGAGACCTTCACCGTCGTGTTCCGCACCAACGGCGTCGACCCCTTCAGCGCCGTGCTGTACGCGCCGGAGGAGGTCCGGGACGGGGACGGGCAGTGGCCGGTCGACGCACCCGGCGCGTTCTGCCTGCCCGAGCCGGACGCCGCCGACCTGACGGTGTTCGAACCGCACGACGGGACCCTGACCGACGGGGTCCCGGCCGACAGTTGCGCCTACGACCCGCAGGGCGGTGCGTGACCGACCCCCGCCGCCCCCGACGGTCGGCCCCGCGGCGCTCCGCCCGCGAGTGACGCCCGACGCCCGCCCGACGACCCCCTCCACACACCGAAAGGCCCCAGCCATGAGCTCCCACAACCCCCCGTTCGCCCGCGACCGCCTGCCCGACGGCGTCAAGGGCCCCGGCCCCGACGACCCCGACCGGATCGGCGCCTACGAGGTCGTCGGCCGCATCGGTGCCGGCGGTATGGGCGCGGTCTACGCCGGGCTCACCGCCGAGGGCGCCTGCGCCGCCGTCAAGGTCATCCATCCCCAGTACGCCACCGACCCCGAGTTCCGGTCCCGTTTCGCCCGTGAGGTCGACCTGGTCTCGCGCGTGCGCGCCACCTGCGCGCCCGGGTTCATGGGCGCGGACGTGCACGCGTCGACGCCGTGGCTGGCGACCGAGTACGTTCCGGGCCTGACCCTGCGCCAGTACGTGCGCACCCACGGCCCGCTCACCGGCGGGGTGCTGACCGCGCTGGCGGCCGGTCTGGCCGAGGCTCTCGTGGCGATCCACGCGGTGGGTGTGGTGCACCGCGACCTCAAGCCGGGCAACGTGATCCTGGCCCCGGACGGCCCCAAGGTGCTGGACTTCGGCATCGCCCGCGCCGCCGAGGAGACCGCGCTCACCGCGACCGGCGGCCTCGTCGGGACCCCCGGCTGGGTGGCGCCCGAGCGCTACCTCGGCCAGGACGCCACCGGGCGCTCCGACATGTTCGCCTGGGGCGGGCTCGTCGCCTTCGCCGCGACCGGGCGCGACCCCTTCGGCCGCGGGGCGGTTGACGCGGTCACCCACCGTGCCCGCCACGAGGAACCGGATCTGGACGGGGTGCCCGATGACCTCCTCCCGCTGGTCCGCCGGTCCTTGGCCAAGGAAGAGGCGGAGCGCCCGGCCGCGGAGCAGGCCCTCGCCGAGCTGACCGAGGGGTGGAACGCGACCCGCGTCCAGCCGGTCGTGGCCGAGCAGCCCACCGAGGTCGTGCCCGCCCTGCTGGCGAGTGAATGGCGGGGCATGTCCGCACCTGCCGCCCGCCGGGTCCGCCGCGGCCCGCACCCGCTCGTGTGGGCCGGCGCCGCGGTGGTGCTCGTCGCCGCCCTGGTCGCCGGGCTGCTCTACGTGCGCCCCGGACTTCTGCCCGGGGGCGGCGGGGACGAGCCCGAGCCCGGTCCCGGCGGGGACGGCGGGAACACGGCCGAGGACGACACTCTCGCGGTCGAGTCCGACCCCGAGAACGGGGCAGCCGTCGTGTCGGAGGCGGTCGAGCTCATCGAGTCCGCCGACAGCGGCGAGGCGGTCCACCAGTTCACGGGTGTGCCGCCGGCCAACTACCACACCACTTACCGCTTCACCTCCGACCCCGAACCGGTGCGCGAGACCGCTTCCCAACAGGGTCCGACCGACCACGAGCGGTTGGAGGTCGGCGAGGACCCCGACCCGGCGGACTTCCTGTACCGGGTGATCCCCCAGCACGACACCATCGCGGGCGACGCCCAGTGGTTCCGCGACCCGTCACGCGACGAGGGGTACCTGGGCGGCGACAACTTCTACAAGGACTTCGAGACCGTCGCGGAGGCCGACGACCTCACCTACGAGGGCGAACAGGAGGTGACCAGCGGCGACGAGCCCGAGGTCGAGGGCATGGACATGGACCTGAGCGGCCGCAGCGGCCATTACTACAC
Source organism: Nocardiopsis coralli (assembly GCF_014892575.1). Classification (GTDB taxonomy): domain Bacteria; phylum Actinomycetota; class Actinomycetes; order Streptosporangiales; family Streptosporangiaceae; genus Nocardiopsis; species Nocardiopsis coralli. The sequence continues at coordinate 171,707 of NZ_JADBGI010000008.1, forward strand.
CGGCACCTTCACCGAAGGGCGGGCGATCGACGCCGAGGGTGCCGAGGTCGAGGAGGAGGTCGAGTTCGGCCTGTGGATCGACGACGAGGGGTACCCGCTGCGGTACGAGCGGATCATGGAGTCCGGCGGGCCCGACGAGGCGGTGCCGGAGCTCGACATCCCCGCCGACGCCATGGGTGAGCAGGTCTTCTTCGTGCAGTTCGGTGAGCCCGTGGAGATCGAGGTGCCCGACGAGTCCGAGGTCGGTGAGCCCCCGGAGTCGGGGATCCCGGGCGGGGAGGGAGCGCCGGAGACCGAGGAGACGCCCTAGAACCGAACGCCGCACCCACGCGTCCGACAGGACGGACCCCCTGCCCCCGAGTGACCGATCGGTTCCGGAATGATCCCCCGACCGTCCCCCACGGACACCGACCCTGCGCCCCCGCCCCTGCCGCCCGGGGTGGAGCCGCTCACCGCGCGCGACCCGCGCCGGGTGGGGCCGTTCCGCCTGGTGGGGCGCCTGGGTTCGGGAGGGATGGGTGTGGTGTACGCGGCGCTGGACGACGCCGACCGGCGTGTGGCGGTCAAGTGCGCCCACCGCGCGTACGCCCGCGACCCCGAGTTCCGGGCCCGCTTCGCACGCGAGGCCGCCGTGGTGCGGCGGGTGCGGTCGGCGGCGGTGCCCGCGTTCGTGGGTGCCGACGCGCGGGCCCAGGTCCCGTGGCTGGCGACCGAGTACGTGCCCGGACCGACCGTTGCCGCCGCGGTCCGTGACCGCGGCCCGCTCGACGAGGCGGACGTGGCCGGTCTCGCGCTCGGGGCCGCCGAGGCGCTCGTGGCGATCCATGCGGCGGACGTGGTCCACCGCGACCTGAAGCCCGGCAACGTGGTCCTGGCTCCGGACGGCCCCCGCGTGCTCGACCTGGGGATCGCCAAAGCCCTCGCGGACAGCGGGCTCACACGTACCGGCGGCCTGGTCGGCACCCCCGGCTGGATCGCCCCCGAACAGCTGCGCGGCACCCCCGCCACCGGCCGCTCCGACGTCTTCACCTGGGCCAACCTGGTGGTGTACGCCGCCACGGGCTCCGGAGCCTTCGGGACCGGCGACACCGGGACCCTGGCACGGCGGGTGCTCCACGAACCCCCGGACCTGGACGGGGTGCCCGGCCCCCTGCGACCGCACCTGGAACGCGCCCTGGCCAAGGACCCCGAGCAGCGCCCCACGTCCGCGGAGCTCCGGGACGCCCTCACCGCGGCGGTCGCCGATGAGCTCCCCACCTCCGCCGGACACGGTGCCACCCGGGTGCTCAACGCCCCGGGGCAGCTGGACGGGAACGGCGACGACCTGGACCGCTGGACCGCAAACACCGTGCCTCCGCGTCCGTGGCCGGTCCGGCACCGGCGGGGCCTGACCGTTGCCGCAGCGGCCACCGCGTTGGTGCTGGTGGCCGGGGGAGGGGCCCTGCTGTGGGACACCCGTGCGGGGACGGAGGCCGAGGGGCCCGCGGGCGACGGCGAGGGTGCCGCAGGGGCGGGCGAGGCCGCGGATGACGGCGCCGCCACCTCCGACGACACCGTGGTGACCGTGGAGAACGACCCGGACGACCCCGCCTCGGTGATCCGGTACATCGAGGACGCCGACGGCGATCGGCAGCCCCAGCTGCGGTTGAGCTACGCGGCCATCGAGACCGACAGGCTCGACCTCGAGGTCACCGCCGAGTACCTCATGGAGACCGGAGAGGCGACGGTGCGCAGCAGCGACTTCGGCATGGTCGCCGTCATCACCCCGGAGGACCGCAGCATCGTCCCGGACCCGCCCAACAGCTCCGGGAGCCAGGTGGTGCTCTCCCCGGAGGAACCGACCGGCCAGGTCCGTGTCGCCTTCTTCACCAGCCACGGCAGCGCGCTCGTGCACCACCTGCCGCCCGAGACGGCGTCGGAGGAGAGCCGGGAGATCCCCATCGACCGTCCGGGCGGGGTCTGTTTCATCCGGGACGACTCCGACGACCCCTTCGGCCCGGCCGATGTCGCCCCGCACGACACCACTCTCGCGGAGGACTCGCCGCAGGACAGCTGCGTGTTCGAGGACCGCGTGGTTCAGTGACCCCCGACCAGGAAGAGACCATGACCCCCCAGACACCCCCGTTCGACCGTGACCGCCTCCCTCCCGGGGCCGGGCCCCGCAGCGACGACGACCCCTCCCGCCTGGGCCCGTACGAGGTCGTGGCCCGCATCGGGGCCGGCGGTATGGGTTCGGTGTACGCGGGCATCGACGGGTCCGGGGGCTGCGCGGCGGTCAAGGTCGTGCACGAGCACTTTGCGGCCGACACCGAGTTCCGGGCCCGCTTCGCACGCGAGGCCGGGCTCGTGGCGCGGGTCCGTGCCACCTGCACGCCCGCGTTCCTCGGCTCCGACGTGGAGGCCGAGGCACCCTGGCTGGCGACCGAGTACGTTCCGGGGCTGACCCTGCGCCAGTACGTGCGCGCACACGGGCCGTTGAGCGGCGGAACACTGACGGCGTTCGCCGCCGGCCTGGCCGAGGCGCTGGTGGCGATCCATGCGGCGGGTGTGGTTCACCGGGACCTGAAGCCCGGCAACGTGATCCTGGCCCCGGACGGCCCCAAGGTGCTGGACTTCGGCATCGCCCGGGCCGCCGACGGCACCGCCCTCACCGCGACCGGTGGCCTGCTCGGGACGCCGGGGTGGGTGCCGCCCGAGCGGTACGAGGGGGAGGACGCCACCGCGGCGACCGACATGTTCGCGTGGGGCGGTCTGGTGCTCCAGGCCGCGACCGGCCGCGACCCCTTCGGCGGCGATGGGGCCGAGGCCGTCACCCACCGGGTGCGCACGCAGGAGGCCGACCTCACCGGGTTGCCCTCGTACCTCGTTCCGCTCGTTCGTGCCGCCCTCGGTCCCGATCCCCGGCAGCGACCGACCGCTTGCCAGGCCCTGGCCGAGCTCACCGGCGGTTGGCAGGCCACCCAGGTCGGCCGCGCGGCCGCCGACGACCCCACGGAGGTGGTGCCCGAGCTGCTGGCCACCGAGTGGCGCGGGGTCGGCGGCGCACCTCCGGAGCCGGGCCGCAGCGGCCGTCGCGGCAGGGCCCTGCTCATGGGCGGGGGCGCGGTCGTGCTCGTCGCCGCCCTGCTGGGTACCTGGTTCGTGGTCCGGCCCGGAGAGGACGCGGAACCGCCGGAGGACCCCGAACCCGCCGGCCCCGCGGTCGCGCGGGACCCGGAGGACGCCGACGCCGTGATCGAGGAGGCCGTGGAGCTCGCGGTCGGGGCCTCCGACTACCAGTTCCGGCGCGTGCGGGAGTTGGGCACGGAGATCGGGCACCCGAACATCGACGTCGTCGAGTACACGGAGGAGCCGGTCCGGGCCCAGCAGCGGTGGGGCTACGATCCCGCCGGCGCGAGCCTCGGCCTGCGCCACGGTGACGATCTGGAGGAGGAAGTGGCGGGGCTGGTGCGCTACCTGGGCGACGACCTCGAGGAGATGCAGGAGGACCTCGACTACTACGAGGGCCCGTTCAGCACGGGTGACGAACCCTTCGACCCGGACCTGCGCGCCGTCGTCCTGGGAATCGAGCTCGTGGCCGAGCAGGACGAGCAGGTGACGTATCAGGGCGAGAGCTGGGCCCCCGTGCCCGACACCGAGAGCACCGGGGTCGGCAGGCACGTCGAGTTCGAGGAGGCGCAGGGACACCACTACTCGGGCACCTACACCGGAGAGGAGGGGACGGAGGAGAGCTTCGACCTGTGGATCGACGAGGACGGCTACCCGCTGCACTTCGCCTCGTTCGAGGACGGGGAGGTCGGTGGCACCTACTCGGAGGACCTCGCGCACTCGACGACCACAAGCTTCAACTTCGGTGAACCCGTGGACATCCATATCCCCTCGGAGGAGGAGATCTCCCCCGACCGGCCGGAAATCTAGCGCCCCGTCGTACGCTGATGACGCCGATCCCCCGTGACAGAACGGTTCCGCATGATCCCCCCTTCCCCCGCACCCGGTACCGACCCTGCGCCCCCGCCCCTGCCGCCCGGCGTGCAGCCGCTCGGCGCCGGCGACCCGCGGCGGGTGGGCCCGTTCCGCCTGGTGGGGCGCCTGGGATCCGGCGGGATGGGTGTGGTGTACGCGGCGTTGGACGACGCCGACCGGCGGGTGGCGGTCAAGACGGTGCACCGGATCTTCGCCTCCGACGCCGATTTCCGGACCCGGTTCGCCCGCGAGGTCGCGATGGTGCGGCGCGTGCAGGCCGCGTGTGTGCCCAGGTTCGTGGGGTGCGGCCCCGGCGCCGAGGTGCCGTGGCTGGCGACCGAGTACGTGCCCGGCCCGACCCTCACCGAGCGCCTGCGGCACGGCCCGCTGCGGGGCCCGGAGCTCACCCTCTTCGCTCTGGGCGCCGCCGAGGCGCTCGCGGCGATCCATGCGGTGGGTGTGGTGCACCGCGACCTGAAGCCCGGCAACGTGATCCTGTCGCCGACCGGGCCGAAGGTGCTCGACTTCGGGATCGCCCGCGCCGCCGACGAGACCGCGTTGACCCACACCGGCGGTGTCGTCGGTACCCCGGGCTGGATCGCACCCGAGCAGTACCGGGGCGACGACGCCACCGGGTTCTCCGATGTCTTCGCCTGGGCCTGCCTGGTCGCACACGCCGCGACCGGGCGCGAACCCTTCGGGGCGGGCACCACGCAGTCCGTGGTCACGCGGGTCCTCGACGGGCGCCCCGACCTCGACGGCGTTCCCGGGTCGCTCGCCCTGATCATGGAACGCGCGCTGGACAAGGATCCCGGCCGCCGGCCGCGCGCCGACGAGCTGATGCGGGAACTGGCCGTGCTCGTGCCGGACGAGGCTTCCCCCGCGGTGTCACCCAGCGGGGCCGTCGACGTCACGCTCGTCATGGGGCAGGCCTGGGCGGGCCCGGGTGCCCCTCGCACACCGGACGGGACCGTCCCCGGGGTCGACCTCTGGGTCGCCAACGCGCCCCCGCGCGAGTCGTGGGTGCGCCGCCACCGACGCGGCATCGCGGTCGGGACGGGCGCGCTGGCGCTCACCCTCGTGGCCTCGCTCGGCATCGGTGCGTGGGCCGGGGACGGCTCGGGGTCCGTGCCGCTGGTCCCGGGCAGCGATCCCTCGGTCGAGGACGGGGAACCCTTCGCGGCCGACGGGGGCGGCTCCGGCGGGGCCGATGGCTCCGGCGCCGCGGACGGCGACGGGGACGCCTCGGACGGGGGCGGCGGTTCCGAGGAGGACGCCGACGCCGACCGCGTGGAGCACGACGTCGCCGACGCCCCGGCCGAGTACCAGGACCTGTTCGAGGACGGCGAGGTCACCCTCGTGCCCGACCCCGACGAACCCCTCGCGGCCGTCCGCCGCATCGAACCCGCCGACGGCGACGGGGAGGGCCTCGACGTCCTGCGGATCGTGCAGACCGAGGAGCCCTCGGAGTCCCTCTTCTGGCTGGACTTCGAGTACCTGCTCGACTTCGGTGCGCTGGAGGTGCGCGAGAGCGACTTCGTCTGGGCCGAGCAGCCCGACCCCTCGGCCGCCGACGGCAGCGAAATGGAGGTCGAGCGCCTGAGCTCGGGCGGCATGGCCGTGCTCTCGCCCGACAACCCGACCAGGAGCGATTTCGGCTTCATGGCCCCGGTCGACCGTGAGGACGAGCCGTTCCACTACCTGCCGCGTTCGGTCTCCGGCCCCGAGGACCGCCTGGCGCACGACCACGACCTCCCCGACCTGCACGGCCACTGACCCCCCTGGTGCGAGACCGGAAGGAACACGCATGAACCAGCAGACGGCGGTCCCCTTCGACCGCAAGCACGTGCCGGCCGATCTCAAGCCACTGGGTGAGGGTGACCCCGAGGGCCTCGGCCCGTACCGGGTGCTCGGGCGCATCGGCGCGGGCGGCATGGGCGCGGTCTACGCGGGGCTCGGCGAGGACGGTACGTGCGCGGCGGTCAAGGTGGTCCACCCCCAGTTCGCCGCCGACGACGAGTTCCGGTCCCGGTTCGCACGCGAGGTCGACCTGGTCTCGCGGGTACGCGCGTCCTGCACACCCGCGTTCCTCGGGACCGACCTGGGGTCCGAGACACCGTGGCTGGCCACCGACTACGTGCCCGGCCTGACACTGCGCGCGCACGTGTCCCGGAACGGTCCGCTCACCGGTGGCATGCTGACCGCGTTCGCCACCGGTATGGCCGAGGCCCTGGTCGCCATCCACGGGACCGGTGTGGTGCACCGGGACCTCAAGCCCGGCAACGTGATCCTGTCCCCGGACGGCCCCAAGGTGCTCGACTTCGGCATCGCCCGGGCCACGGACGGCACCGCTCTGACCAGTACCGGCGGCCTGCTCGGGACACCCGGGTGGATGGCGCCGGAACTGTACGAGGGGGACGGGGCCACCCCCGCCTCCGACATGTTCGCGTGGGCGGCGATGGTCGCGTACGCGGCGACCGGGCGGGAACCCTTCGGGCGCGGGCCGATCGAGGCGGTCTCGCACCGGACGCAGACCGAGGAGCCCGACCTCACCGGGGTCTCCGGCGACGTGGAACAGCTGGTCCGGTACGGCCTGTCGAAGGACCCCGCACGGCGCCCGACCGCCGAGCAGGCGCTGACCGAGCTCACGGACCGCTGGCGGCACACCCGCGTGCGGCCCGGGCCCGTGCCCGACGCGCCCACCGAGGTCGTCCCGGCCCTGCTGGCCCAGGAGTGGGACGGCGTCGAGGCGCCGCCGGTCAAGCGCGTGCGCGGCCGGGGCCGTGCGTGGGCGCTCGGAGTGACGGGGGTCGTCGCCGCAGGCACGGCGGTCGGGCTCCTGGCGGTCTGGCTGTTCGCGGACACCGGCCCCGGTGGCGACGAGGACGCCGCGGCCGACCACGCCGAGGAAGGGGCGGAGGGTTCCGGAGAAGCCGAAGAACCGCAGGTCGCGCGGGACCCCGAGGAGGCGGCCGGTGTGTTCGAGGAAGCGGCGGAGACGGCGCGCGGGGCCTCCAGTTTCATCGTCGCCTCCCACCGGTACTCCAACCAACCGGGTGACAGCACGCCCTATTTCTACTGGTACACCGAGGACCCGGAACGTGCCTTCCTGAGCCTGAGCATGCTCGGTCCCACTGGCGGCGGACACCTCGCGTACGGGCCCGACCTGGAGGAGATCGTCGGGGTCTCCGAGCGCAACGACTACATCACCGGTGAGGAGGAACGCACGTACGGCCAGGCGGGGGACGAGGACGCCGTCGACAACCCGCTGCACGAGTGGGAGTACGAGCTGGCGGGCCTGGAGGCGTTGGCCGCCGACGGATCCGAGCTCTCCTACGAAGGCACGGAGGAGGTCCCCGAGGTCATGGTCTCCCTGGAGGAGATGCCGGGCCAGAGCCCCGACGGCGAGGAGCTGGCCGGCCGCGAGGGGCACCGGTACACCGGAACGGCCGCGGGCGGTTTCTGGCTGCACCCGGGATCGGACGAGGAGCCCGGTGACCGCACCGCCGACGTGGACCTGTGGGTCTCCGAGGCCGGGTACCCGCTGGCCCTGAGGGTGGAGGAGACCGTCGAGGGGGAGCAGTCCGAAGGGGGCGGCGCCCTCACCTACAGCCACGACCTCGACTTCATGGTCTTCGACGCGCCCGTGGACATCGAGATCCCCGACGAGTCGCAGATCGAGGGCGGGGCGGACCCCGGGACCGACTGACCCGGCGGTCCGGGGCCCGGGTGAACCGCAGCGCGCCGGGCCGCATCGGAACAGGAGAACCTCGATCCCCCCACCGAGTGGAACACGAGCATGCCCGGACCGCCATCACGCGCACCCCTCGCCCGGATCTCCCGCCCGCTGGTCTCCACCGCCTGCCTCACGACCTGCCTCCTGCTGGCGGCCGCACTGCTGGCCGCCTGCTCCGAACAGGACGGCGACCCGGACGAGGAGGCCCTCACCGAGGAGGAGGCCGCCGCCGAGGAGGAGCCGCAGCTCGCCATCGAGACCGACCCCGAGGACGCGGCCGCGGTCGCCCAGGAAGCGGTCGAGCTCGCACTGGAGGCGGAGAGCTTCGAGAGCCTCTACTTCATGGACGGACCGGAGCTGGGTGACGCCCCGGCGTACGAGTTCCTGTACACCGAGGACCCGGAACCCCGCTACCGGGAAACCAACAGGGGCGGGCCGGCCCTGGTCGAGGTCATCGAGGTCGGTGAGGGCCCCGACGACGTCATCCGCAACAGCAGGATGCAGAACCCGGGGGAGGAGGACTCCTTCTACCGGGACCCCGAGGACGCCGACCCCGACACCGGGCGCGAGGAGTGGGAGCGCTTGCTGCGGCTGATCCCGGAAACGGTGGAGGAATCGGGGGAGGTCACCCGCGAGGGCATCGGCCGGGCCGGCATGCACGACGACGTGGGCACCGGGGCCCCGCTCCTGCAGGACAACCCGGTCACGGAGGAGCTGGGGCACCTCTACACCGGGAACCTGCCGTTCTCGGACGAGGAGTGGCAGCCCGGTGACGTACGCCGTTTCCATCTCTGGATCGCCGAGGACGGCTACCCGCAGCTCCTGTATCTCCACGAGTCGACGACCCGCGGGAGCGCCGACTTCCAGTCCTACCTCGACGAGTTCCTCCTGTTCGAGCAGTTCAACGACCCCGTGCAGGTCGAGATCCCGGATGAATCGGAGATCGGCGGGGAGCAACCCGGTTCCGCCGACTGACACCTTCCTGGGAACGGCCACGCCGTGGTCGACCGGGCCCCGACGACGCAGTGAGGACGAGTATGCCGACCGACCCCCCGCGGCACTTCGACCGGAACCGCCTCCCTCCCGGGGTGGCACCCACCGCCCCCGGCGACCCCGAGCAGATCGGTCCCTACCGGATCGTCGGCCGGATCGGCGCCGGCGGCATGGGGGTGGTGCACGCCGGGCTCGACGCGCAGGAGGGGTGCGCGGCGGTCAAGACCGTGCACCCGCACATCGCGGCCGACCCGGATTTCCGTGCGCGCTTCGCCCGCGAGGTCGACCTGGTCGCACGCGTGGACGCCGCCTGCACCCCGGGCTTCCTCGGCGCCGACGTGGAAGCCGAGGCGCCGTGGCTCGCGACGGAGTACGTCCCGGGTCTCACCCTCGGCCAGTACGTGCGCGGCAACGGTCCCCTCACCGGGGGCAGGCTCACGGCCTTCGCGGCGGGCTCGGCCGAAGCGCTCACCGCGATCCACGCGGCCGGTGTGGTGCACCGGGACCTCAAGCCCGGGAACGTGATCCTGTCCCCGGGTGGCCCCAAGGTGCTCGACTTCGGTATCGCCCGCGCCGTGGACGCCACGGCCCTGACCGCCACCGGGGGCCTGTTCGGTACACCGGGGTGGATCGCACCCGAGCAGTACGCGGGAGAGGACGCCACCGACCGCTCGGACCTGTTCGCCTGGGCCGGTCTCGTGCTGTTCGCCGCCACCGGGAGCGAACCCTTCGGGCGTGGGGCGGTCGACGAGGTCGCGCGCCGCACCCGGACCGAGGAGCCCGACACCGGTGACCTGCCCGTGGAGCTGGCCGAGATCGTGGACCGGGCCTTCGCCAAGAACCCGGCCGACCGCCCTACCGCCGAGGAGGCCCTGGCCACCCTCATGGGGGAGTGGAGCGCGACCCAGGTCGAGCCGCCGGCGGAGACCGAACCCACGCGCGTCGTGCCCGTGCTGCTCGAGCGCGAGTGGCGCGGTATCAGCGCCCCGGACCCGGTCCCCACCGGACGCCGGTACGGCCGCGCCCGGTGGTTCGCGGCCGCCGCGGGTGCGCTCGTGCTGGTCGTCCTGGTCTCCGCCGTGCTGGGGCTCCGGGGAGGGGACAGCCCCGGTGGCGGCGCGGGCGAGGAAGCCGATGGGGGAGAGGGCGAGGCGTCCGGCGAACAGGACGAGCCGGCGGTGCAGACCGACCCCGAGGACATCGGAGCGGTCATCGCCGACGCCGTCGCCGTGGCCTCCGGGGCGGAGTCCTTCGATGCCAGGGTCGCGAGGCACACCAACGAGACCGGGGACCGCGCCATCTTCTCGTACCGCTACACCGAGGACCCCGAGCCCGCTTACAGCGAGACGATGCTGGCGGAGGGCCGCGAGAACGGCTACACCGCGTTCGGCCCGGACCTGGACGACCTCGTCGGCATCAGCGAACTTCCCGAGGACGAGGGGGAGCGCGTGTACTACCGCGACGACGAGCTCGCGGACGTGGAACCGATGGACGAATGGGAGCGGGAGGTCGACCGGCTCGAGTCGGTCGCCGCCGAGGACGCCGAGGTCGAGTACCAGGGCCACGGCCAGGTCCCGGCGGACATCATCCCCGAGGACACGGGCCCCGAGAACCCGCGCCCCGACAGCTCGCAGCGCCCGGGCCACCACTACACCGGCACGATGCCGGACGTCTGGTGGGACCGGGAACAGGACGAGGTGGAGTTCGACCTGTGGATCGGCGACAACGGCCACCCGGTCTTCCTCGAGACCGTGGAGTACACGGACGAAGTGACCACCCAGCCCGCCTTCGGGCCCTCCGGGGAGGAGGTCGTGCTCGAGTACCAGAGCCGGATCGACTTCGCCCCCTTCGACGGGCCCGTCGAGATCGAGCGGCCGGACGAGTCCGAGATCCAGGACGGCGCCCCGGACGGCTGACCCGGCACCGGAAGACTCACCCGGCGGCTCTGGAACGACCGCCCCGGAGCCGGCCGGGCACCCGCGTCGGGGCGCCCGGCCGGCGGCAGGCGATCGGGCTGGTCAGCCCTCCTGGTCGCCCTCGACGCCCAGGCACTCCTTCAGGAACTCCACCTGCAGCAGCAACAGGTTCTCCGCCACGGTCGGGTCCGACGGCGAGTGCGTCACCCCCGACAGCGGGAGCACGGTGTGCGGGCGCCCGGCGGCCAGCAGCGCCGACGACATCCGCTGCGTGTGCGCGAAGACCACGTTGTCGTCGGAGAGCCCGTGCACGAACATCACCGGGCGTTCCAGGTCACCGGCGTCGGCCAGCAGGGAACTGCGCTCGTAGGCCTTCGGCTCGCCCTCGGGCGTGCCCAGGTACCGCTCGGTGTAGTGGGTGTCGTACAGCTCCCAGTCGATGACGGGGGCACCCGCGACGGCGGCGTGGAAGGCGTCGGGGCGGCGCAGCACCGCGAGCGTGGCCAGGTACCCGCCGAAGGACCACCCCTGGATCCCGACGCGGGAGGTGTCGAGGCAGCCGAACCGTTCGGCGGCGTCCTCCAACGCGGCGACCTGGTCCTCCAGCACCGGGGCGGCCAGATCGAGGTGCACGGCCTGTTCCCACGCCACGTCCACGCCCGGGGTGCCGCGGCCGTCGGCGATGAGCACCGCGAACCCCTGCTCGGCGAACCACTGCGAACCCCAGAACGCACCGCGCGCGTTCAGCACCCGCTGGGCGTGCGGGCCGCCGTAGGGGGCGACCAGGACCGGCAGCGGGTCGTCGCCCTCCGAGTACCAGGACGGCAGCACCAGGGCGCTCGGGATGCCGCGTTCCCCGGCGCGCCAGAACCGCACGCGGGGCTCGGGGAGCTCCGGGGTCTGCGCGAAGCTCTCGATCTCGGTGTGGGTGCGCCGCGTCTCCGTGCTCGCGTGGCGCACGATCAGGGTCCGGACGCCGGTGCGGTCCATCGACCGGTGCTGCAGGACGAGGGTGTCCCCGCGCAGGCGGCCGGCGCGCAGACCCCCGTGGGCGGCGTCGTCCGGGGTGTCGGCGTCGGGGAGCTCGACCGGGGCGGACAGGCCGCTCTCCAGGTCGACCAGCCACAGGGACACGTCGCCCGGGCGGCCGGCCGGCGACCCCGAGTACAGGATCCGCTCGCCGTCCACGCTCACCACACCGCGGACGTACACACCCGCCGGGCTGACCGGGTCCACGCCCACGTACACACGCCGCTCGCCGCCGGCCTCGTGGTCGCGGCCGATCCACACCAGGGCCCCGGACGAGGTGTGGTCGGGCACGCCCGGCATGAGCTCGACCCACACGTCGTCGGTCTCGGTGCGGGCCTCGGCGACCAGACCGGTGGCCGGGTCGGCGGAGAACAGGGTGAGGGTGCGCTGATCGCGGCTCTGACCGGTGAAGACGACCGTGGGGGTGCCGTCCGGGCCGCTCGTCCACCCGGCGGTCGGCACGTAGGGCAGGGCCTCGCGGTCCCACTCGATCCACGACGGGGCCGGCTCGCCCTCGGCGCGGTGGCGCGCGGCCGGGGCCACGGTGAACACGGCCAGGCGCACGTCCGGGTTGTCGGTCCCGGCGGCCGGGTACCGGAGCGCCGTCGGCTCCTGCGCCGGGGAGGCCGGGTCGTCCACGTACCAGCGGGCCACCATCGACTCGTCGACCCGGGTGGCCAGCAGGGACGCACTGTCGGGCGACCACCAGAAACCGCGGAACCGGTTCATCTCCTCGGCCGCCACGAAGTCGGCCAGGCCCCAGGTGACGTGTTCGCCGTCGGGCGAGGCCACCACACGGTCGCCGTGGCCGGGCTCGGCGTCGGAGATGTCCACGACCTTGAGCGCGCCGCCGCTGACGTAGGCGACACGGTCACCCGCCGGGCTCACCCGCGGGTCCACGACCGGCTGGGTGGCCGGGAGCTCGCGGGGTTCGCGGTCGTCGCCGGCCAGGTCCACGTGGAACAGGCGGCCGGACAGGGTGAAGACGGCGCGGGTGAAGGCGCGGTCGACGGTGTAGGAGACGATGCCGCCGCCGTGCTCGCGCAGGCGTTCGCGGCGGGCCCGCTCCTCCGGGGGGAGGTTCTCGTCGTCGGCGCCGAGCACCCGCGGGTCGGCGAGCATCTCGGTGGTGCCGCGTTCTGCGTCGTGGATCCACAGGCACGTGGCCGGGTCGGAGCCGTCACGCGAGCGGAGGAAGGTCACACGGTCCCCGTCGGGGGAGACCTGGAAACCGCGGGGCACACCGATGGTGAAGCGCTGGGTTCGGGCCTGTTGGCGAGGAAAGCTCATAGGGCGATTGTGTCGCATACGCAGCTGAGCGGGTCGCGGCCCCGGGCCGGGGTTCCGGTCGGATACCGGGTGGTCACTTCGGGCCGGAAAACCCCGTTCCGGACGGTATGGTTCGCTGCGTGATGGACAGGCGACTGATGATGGTGCACGCGCACCCCGACGACGAGAGCATCGTCACCGGTGCCACGTTGGCCAAGTACGCGGCCGAGGGAACCCAGGTCACGCTGGTGACCTGCACCCTGGGAGAGGAGGGCGAGGTCATCCCCGCGAACCTCGCGCACCTGGCCTCCGACCGCGACGACACCCTCGGTGAGTACCGGGTCGGCGAGCTCTCCCGGGCCTGCCGGGCCCTGAACGTGCGGGACCACCGCTTCCTCGGCGGGCAGGGGCACTACCGCGACTCCGGGATGATGGGCGGCGAGACCAACGAGCACCCGCAGGCGTTCTGGGGTGCCGACGTCGAGGAGGCCGCGCTCCGGCTCGCGCACGAGATCCGCGAGGTCCGGCCGCAGGTGCTGGTGAGCTACGACGAGCACGGCGGGTACGGGCACCCCGACCACATCCAGGCGCACCGGGTCACCCGCCGCGCCTGGGACCTGGCCGCGGACCGTTCGGTGCCCGGTGACCCCTGGCGGGTGGACAAGCTGTACGCCATCGCCCAGCCGGTCTCGCGGATCCGGGCGTCCGTGGACCGCATGCGCGTGGACCCCGGCCCCTTCACCCCGCCGGAGAGCGTCTCCGACATCGCACGCGGAACCCCGGACGCGCAGGTGACCACGCGGATCGACGCCGGTCCCCACTGGGCGGCCAAGGCGCTGGCGATGCGCGCGCACACCACCCAGATCACCGTGGACGGCGAGCGGTTCGCGCTCTCCAACGACATCGCCCAGGAGCTGGACGCGGTCGAGCACTTCACGCTGCTGCTCGGGCCGCCCGTGCGCCCCGGGGACGACGGCTACGAGACGGATCTCTTCGCGGGCCTGTGACGGGAGGTTGCCGTGACCGCCTACCCTCGGTTCACGTGACCACCACAGAGCCCCAAGAACCCCAGCAGAGCAAGCGTCCGACGGTCTCCGAGGACACGGTCTCCTCGGTGCTGACGGGCGCCACCTGCGTGGTCCTGTTCCTCCTCGGCCTCGTGCTGGGGACGGTCTCCACCGTCAGCGCCGGATGGCTGACCCGGTACTGGGACGGCGGCCAGCCCGCGCCCGCGCTGGCGATCGCTGCGCTCGTGGTGTACGTGGTGCTGCTGTACGTCCTGTGCCGGCTCGCGGCCTGGGGCGGGCGGCGCCAGTCCGCGGCCGTGGCGTTCGCGCTCGGGTACGCGGTGGTGCTGTTCGCGGCCACGAGTTACCTGCCGGGCGGCGACGTGCTGCTGCAGGACGACCCGGTGCACTACGCCTTCCTGATCGGCGCGATGGTCGCCCTCGCCGCCGCCGTGGTGCGTTCGGCGCCCCGGCGCCGCCCCGCCTGAGGCCCCGGGTCCCGAGCACTGCGTGTGCCGGAGCGACGCAGTCCCACAGACCATCGCGCGACCCCGCACAAGACTCGCGCCACGCAGCCCCTGGGGCCGCGTGGCGCGAGTCGGACGTCCGAGTTCAGGCCGGGGAGATCACGCCGCCCAGAACTGCCACAGGAGCTGGCCCAGGAACGCCGTCCCGGGGAAGGTCGGGTTCGGCATGATCAGGTCGAGCAGCGCGAACACCGACTCCTGCAGCCACGGGTTGATCACGGGGAGCGCGAGAATCGCGAACGCACCCACCGAGAAGAACAGCTGGTTCGTGCGGGCCTTGCGCACCCAGGGGCGGTCCGGGGCGACGGCCTCGAACATGTCCAGGCCCGGGATCGGCAGCAGGTTGACCAGCGCCGAGGTCAGGTTGGCCAGGCAGAGGAACGCGAGCGCGGCCAGGGCCCAGTTCGTGGTGTCGTTGCCCGGAGGCACCAGGTACGTGACGACGCCGCCGAAGACGACGGCCATCAGCAGGCTCGCGATCGGCCCGGCCATGGCCACCGCCACACGCCGGCCCCGCGTCGGGATCCGCTCCCAGTCGACGTAACCGGCCGGCCCGTTCATGCCGAACCCGCCCACACCGAGGTAGAGCACCGGGAGCACCGTCCCGGCGAAGGTCTCCCGGAAGGCGAAGGGGTTCAGGCGCAGATACCCCGAACCGCGCAGGGACCGGTCGCCCGCGAGGTAGGCGGTGAGCGCGTGCGCGAACTCGTGCACGGCCGTGGAGAGCAGCCACCCGATGAGGATCATCAGCGGCGGGATCAGCGGCGTGACCTCGGTGTCCTCGGCCGCCCAGTCCAGCTCGACGGCGTTCCAGGACAGCCACCCGGCGAACCCGCCCAGGCCGAGCAGGAGCAGGAACACGGGGCTGGGGAAGAAGTCCATCGCCGAGGTGCGCGGAGGGGCGTGCACGGGCTCGCCGGGCTCGGCCGCACCGTCGGCGCCGTCCGTGCTGTCCGGGTCGGCGGTCCCGGCGGACCCCTCGTCCCCGGCGTCATCAGCGGTCCCGGTCTCCCCGGCCGCACCGGAGCCCTCGGCCCGGGGCTCCCCGGCCCCGGGATCCCCGTCCCCGGCCTCCGCGTCAGCGTCCGCTTCCCGCGCGACGTCCGGGTCCGGGACGTTCGCGGCGTCGTCGGGCATCCGCGTCCACAGGTCCTCGGGCGCTTCGGGTTTGTCGGGCGTGGGCATGGTGCTCCTGCTGGTCGCGGGTGGATCCGCGCTCCAGAGTAGGCCCTGCTCGGGACCCTTCCGCAGCGGGTCCGGGTGAGTGTCAGACCACCGCTCGCGGGGCCACCGCGGACTTGTGCAGGCACGCGATCGCGAAGGCCCGGCCGGGGGTGGTCAGCTCCCGGTGGCCGGTCGCGTCCTCCTCCGTGACCAGGTTGAGCGCCTCCAGCAGCCACCCGGTGGACATGACCATCGCCCGTACCTGGTCTGACGCGGTCTCGGCGGTGCGCCTGTGTGCGGCCGCGTGCCGGCCCGCGGGCGGTTCGACCGGCCGCCACCCGGTCTCGGTGAGCACCCGTTCGGCGGCCTCGATGTCGGGTTCCGCGCGGCGGGCGTGCGACCCGCTGCCCTGGGGTGTCCGGGTCAGCAGCAGCCCGAGGAGCGTCTCCGCGGCGGCCTGCTCCAGCCCGCCGGTCCGGCACAGGGTCTCGGCCGCGGCCTCCCACAGGGACTCGGGGTTCTCCCGCAGCCGCCGCCCGCGCCGGGTCAGCACCAGGCGCCGTCCGGAACGCCGGACCGCCCGCATGCCGCGCAGCACCTGGTGCAGCGCGATCAGCTGGGTGACGTCGGTCTCACTGCGGGGCGGGCTCGGGGTGGTGCGCCAACCGAAGTCCTCGCACATCTGCCGCACCACACTGGGCGAGATGTAGCCGATCTGGGTCAGCGGGACCCCGTCCGCCGCCAGCTCCAGCAGGCGCTGCAGCGGCGCGAGAACGGCGTCGGCGGTGCGCGGAACGTCGGTCCCGGCGATGATCTGGCCGACCAGGGGCCACAGCCGCTGGCGGTGCGGATGGACCGGGGAGTTGAGCCAGGCGCGCACCCGTTCCTCGCGCACCCGGTCCAGGTGGCTCAGGCCGTGCCCGTCCGGCTGGGTGAGGAACGACCGTGCGAAGTGCTCCTGGGCCGGCCGCCACCCGCGTTTTCCGGGTCGGATGTCGCGCAGGGAGATCGCCAGCTCCAGCGAGGCCGCGGTCTCGGCCAGGGCCCGGAGCTCGGCGTCGCCCACGGCGGTGCCCCAGGTCAGTTCCGGGAGGTCGGGGGGTTCCACACCCGATTCCCACATGAGCCGCTCGTACATGGCCACGCCGGCCTCGTGGTCGTCGCGGTAGACCGCCAACAGGGTGAGCGTCTCGGGCGCCTGGCAGATGTGCGCGTACTGGTACAGCTGCAGCAGCGAGAACAGGTTGCCGAGGGAACGCGCGGCGAAGAGCTGGTCGTCGTGGTTGTTCTGGAAGCGCACCGGCAGCTCGTACCAGCAGAAACGCTGGACCGAGTGCTGGGTGAGGCGTTCCAGGTCCCGTTCGGGTACGAGGGTGTCCAGGGCCAGACCCGCCATGTCGGCGGCCCGCTCGTCCCGTCGCGCCAGCTCGGCCAGTGCGGACGCCACCGCTTCGCGCACGAGCGCTCACCACCTCCCCGCGTGACTGGCGCCCTGGCCGCGCGGGGTCGCGGCGGGGCGCGGAGCTCGATGTGGACGCCCGGGACGGTGAGCAGGGGCCCGCCCTCGGGACTGAGGCTCTCCTACCCCGCTGGGGCAGGAAGAATGCCTGAGGGTCAGGGGCTTCCCCGGCGTTTCGGGGGCGTGCGCGGGACGATCCGGCTGGCCGCGATCGTCTCCTCCGCGACCTCGGCCACGGAGTCGTCCCGGCGCCGGAGTGTGAGGGTTCCCCGATCCCAGGACTCCACCACACCGACGATATCGGTGAAGCCCCCGTCGGGCAGGCGGATACGTACAGAGACCCGCTCCCCGACGTCGTCGGGGCCGATCCGGTGGACGAGCCGTCCGGAGAAGTGCATGTAACGCGCCCCCGATTGTGCTTCGAGTATTCTCCGAAGCCATACTAGGAGTACGACATCTGTGCCAATCGCTTACGGACCCCGGCAGGGGTGGCGCCCGCAAGCCGCCCCGACGTTCCGGTGATCCGAAGGTCCCCGCCTCCCCCGTGGGATTGCGGGGGGAGACAAGGAGTACGACGTGACCTACGTCATCGCGCAGCCCTGTGTTGATGTACTGGACAAGGCGTGCATTGACGAGTGCCCCGTGGACTGCATCTACGAGGGCGAGCGCATGCTCTATATCCACCCGGACGAGTGCGTTGACTGCGGTGCGTGCGAGCCCGTTTGCCCGGTCGAGGCCATCTACTACGAGGACGACCTCCCCGACCAGTGGTCGGACTTCTACAAGGCGAACGTCGATTTCTTCGACGACCTGGGCTCCCCGGGCGGGGCCTCGAAGGTCGGCAAGATCGACACCGACCACCCGATCGTCGCGAAGCTGCCTCCGCAGGCCTAGAGCCCGCGGCGGCAGAACCGAGGGCGGGCGGTCCGCGAGGGCCGTCCGCTCGGGACACCCCTATGGCGCAGAGGATGTCCCGAGCACGTCACAGCACGTGTGTCGCGCCGGCCCCCTCGACGGGGGTCGGCGCGACTCTTGTTCTTGCCCTGTGCCCCGGCCGCAGAGGCCGGACCGGAACCGGATGGAGTGATCAGCGATGGGTGAGCGGCGACCGTTGGCGGACCGGCTCCCGACCTTCCCCTGGGACCGCCTGGCCCCGTACAAGCGCACCGCGGCCGCCCACGCCGGCGGTCTCGTCGACCTGTCCGTGGGCACCCCGGTCGACCCGGTGCCCGAGACGCTCCAGCGGGCGCTCGCCGACGCCGCGGACTCGCCCGGGTACCCGCAGACCTGGGGCACCCCGGAGCTGCGCGCGTCCATCGAGGGCTGGCTGTCCCGCCGCCACGGTGTGACGGTGGCCGAGGGTGCGGTGCTGCCCACCATCGGCTCCAAGGAGACGGTCG
The DNA here is from genome assembly GCF_014892575.1 of Nocardiopsis coralli. Taxonomy (GTDB): domain Bacteria; phylum Actinomycetota; class Actinomycetes; order Streptosporangiales; family Streptosporangiaceae; genus Nocardiopsis; species Nocardiopsis coralli. The sequence continues at coordinate 190,170 of NZ_JADBGI010000008.1, forward strand.
CCTGGCTGCCCACCCTCCTGGGGCTGGGCGAGGGCGACACCGTCGTCCACCCCGAGCTGGCCTACCCGACCTACGACGTGGGTGTGCGCCTGTCCGGGGCCACCCCGGTCGCCGCCGACGGCCTCGCCTCCCTGGGCCCGGCCCCGGTGTCGATGGTGTGGGTCAACTCCCCGAGCAACCCGACCGGGCGTGTGCTCGGCGTCGACCACCTGCGCAAGGTCGTGCAGTGGGCCCGCGAGCGCGGCGTGATCGTCGCCTCCGACGAGTGCTACCTCGACCTGGGCTGGGACGGCACCGAGCCGGTCTCGATCCTGCACCCGGACGTGTGCGGCGACTCGCACGAGAACCTGCTCGCCCTGCACTCGCTCTCCAAGCGCTCCAACCTGGCCGGGTACCGGGCCGCGTTCCTGACCGGCGACCCCGCGCTGGTCAAGGAGCTGCTGGAGGTGCGCAAGCACTCCGGCATGATCGTGCCCGCCCCCGTCCAGGCCGCGATGAAGGCCGCCCTGGACGACGACGCCCACGCCGCGGAGCAGAAGGAGCGCTACCGGGCCCGCCGCACGCGCCTGCGTTCGGCGTTCGAGGGCGCGGGCTGGAAGGTCGAGCACTCCGAGGCCGGCCTGTACCTCTGGGCGAGCCACCCCGACCTGGACGCCTGGGGCGCGGTCGAGCACCTGGCCGAGCGCGGCATCATCGTGGCGCCCGGCGACTTCTACGGGCGTGCCGGGTCCGGCCACGTGCGGGTCGCCTTCACCGCCACCGACGAGCGTGTCGCCGAGGCCGCCGCCCGCCTGGCCTGAACCGGCCCCCGTTCCCGTGTGTCCGCCGGCCCCGCGAAGTAGGTTCGGTCCATGGCCGACCTCCTCTTCCTGGGGCCGCTGGGCGCCGGACACGTCAACCCGACCCTGGGCATCGCGGCGGAGCTGGTCGCCCGCGGGCACCGGGTGCGTTACGCCGCTCCCCGTCCCTTCGCCGACCGCATCGCCGCGACCGGGGCGGAGTACGTTCCGGTCACCTCCACCTGGGAGGGCTCCGACGAGGGTGTTCCGCAGATGCACGGGCGCGAGCTGGTGCGTGCGATGGGCCTGCTGCTGGAGGAGACCCGCGCCGCGGTCGACCAGCTCGACGGCCTGGCCCCGCCCGATCTGGTCGTGCACGACGGCACGCTCGTCTGGTGGGGGAGGATCCTCGCCCACCGCTGGGGTGTGCCCTCGGTGGAGACCTGGCCGAACTTCGTGGGCAACCGGCACTGGTCGATGAAGTCCTACGTCCGCCTCAACCCGCTCAGCCCGGCCCTGTGGCGGGTGCTGTTGCGCACCGGCCGGTACGTGCGCGCGCAGGGGATGACCGACGTCGGCGCCTTCTTCCAGGGAACGGACGCCGCCGAACGCCTGGTGACGCTGCCCCGGGCCTTCCAGCCGGCGGGGGAGACCTTCACCGGCCACCGTTTTGTCGGCCCCGTGCTGAGCGGGCGCGCGTTCGAGGACACCTGGGAACCGCCGGAGGGCGCCGGCCCGGTCGTGCTCGTCTCGCTCGGCACCGCCTACAACGACCGCCCCGACCTCTACCGTGCGGTTCTGGACTCCGCCGCCGGCCGCCCCTGGCACGTGGTCATGGCGGTCGGGGAGGCCGTCCCCGCGACCCTGGGGGAGGTCCCGCCCAACGTCGAGGTCCACGCGCAGGTGCCCCAGCTCGCGGTGCTCCGCCATGCTCACGTCTTCGTCACCCACGCCGGCATGGGCGGGACGATGGAGGGCCTCGCCCACGGTGTGCCCCTGGTCGCGCTCCCTCAGATGGCGGAGCAGCGCGCCAACGCCGACCGGATCGCCGAGCTCGGCCTGGGCCGCCACCTCGACACCGAAGGCCTCACCGCCGACGCCCTGTGGACCGCCGTGGAGGAGACCGCCGCCGACCCGCACGTGCGCGAGCGGGTGGCGTGGATGCGCGGGGAGATCGACGCCGCGGGCGGGGCACCGGCCGCGGCCGACGCCGTCGAAGGGGTGCTCGGCCGGGGCTGAACCCGCGCCGCGGCCCGTTCACCCGGCCCGTGGAAGCCGACCGGTCAGTTCAGGGTGATCTGGCCGCCGGTGTCCGAGCCGTCGCCCTCCCAGGCCTCGGCGCCGTCGATCCCGTCCGAGGCGGTCCACCGGTGGCCGTCGTAGGTCACCGTGGTCAGCCCGTACTCCTCGGCGTGCGTGACCGCCCACAGCGCCATCGCCCACCCGAGGTCCCCGGTCGCGGGGTCGTGGTCGGCGGGCAGGGCGTCGGGTGCGGAACCGAAGACCCGCACCATCTCCTCGTGCGCGCCCTCGGGGTCGGCCTCCGCCGCCTCCAGGTCCGCCAACCGCTGCTCGTCGTACCAGCAGGTGACCGCCGGGCCGTCGGCGCCGCCGAAGGCCGCGGCCATCTGCTCGGAGAGCTGCTCGTGCTGGTCGTAGGCCCACCCGTCGGCGCTGCGCTGCACCTGCTGAGCGGCCTCGTACACCGGGATGCCCTGCCAGCCCTCGATGTCGGCCAACGCGTCGTAGAAGGCCCGGCTCGAGAAGACCGGGTCGAGGATCTCGTCGGCGTCGCCCCACTCCTGAGACGGGCGCTGCTGGAACAGGCCCACCGAGTCGCGGTCGCCGTACTCCACGTTGTGGAAGGTCGACTCCTGCCACACCGTCGCGTACGCCACGGTCACGGCCTCCGGCGGCAGGTCCCGGCTGAAGGCGACACCGCCCACGGTCGCGGCGTTGGCGGCCTGTGAGACCCGCATGTCGTAGGAGCCCTCGGACAGGTCCAGGCGGCAGCCCGGCTCCGGCTCCTCGGTGTCCAACGGCTCGACCGTGGTCAGCACGTAGTAACCCCCGGCGACGAGCAGGCCGCACACGAGGGTGACGCTGAACAGGATCTTGACGAAGGCGGAGAATCTACGGCGCTTACTGGGCACGGACGCCCCAAGGGGTCGGGAGCAGGACGGTGCGGCCTGCTCCGCACGTTCGGGGGGCCGGGCGGGCCGCGCGGCGCACGCGGCGCCGGCCCCGCATTCTAGTCGGCACCGCCGGGCCGTCGAGGAAACCCGGGGCACTGTGGGCTTTTCCGTGCCCGGGGGTGTGGCCCGCCACTCGGGGGAGTCCGTTAACGTGTGGCACATGACCAGCTCGTACACCAGCCCGCTGCCCGACCGGATCGATGAGCTCTGGGAGCAGCGCCCCGAACTCACCCCCGGCCACACCGAAGCCCGTGAGATCATCACCGGCGCGATCGACATGATCGACGAGGGCAAGGCCCGCGTCGCCTTCGTCGACCCCTCCACCGACGAGGTCGTCGTCGACGAGCGCGCCAAGCGTTCCATCCTGCTCGGCTTCAAGGTCCTGGACATGAAGGAGTCGCAGGTCGGCGACTTCTACCACCACGACCGCGTGCCTCTGAAGACCCGCTTCGACGGCGTGCGCGTGGTGCCCGGCGCCATCGCCCGCTGGGGCGCCTTCCTGGCCCCCGGCGTCGTCCTCATGCCGTCCTTCACCAACATCGGCGCCCACGTCGGCTCCGGCACCATGGTCGACACCTGGGCGACCGTCGGTTCCTGCGCCCAGGTCGGCGAGAACGTGCACCTGTCCGGTGGCGTGGGCGTCGGCGGCGTGCTCGAGCCCCCGCAGGCCTCGCCGGTGATCATCGAGGACGAGGCCTTCCTCGGTTCCCGCAGCATGGTCGTCGAGGGCGCCCGCGTGCGCACCGGCGCCAAGCTCGGTGCCGGCACGATCCTCACCTCCTCCACGCGCGTCTTCGACGCCGAGACCGGTGAAGAGCTCCCCCGCGGCGAGGCCCCGGCCTGGTCGGTCTGCGTGACCGCCAACCGGAACAAGAGCTTCCCCGGCGGCGAGTTCGGCATGCCGGTGCTGCTGGTGCTCAAGCGCCTCGAGAAGGGCCAGGAGCACGACAAGCTCGCCCTGAACAACCTTCTGCGCGAGCACGGCGTCAACGCCTGACGCACCGCAGGACCCCGGTGCGGCCGGTCCGCACCACCGACGGGGCATCCCTTCGCCGAGCGTGAGGGGGTGCCCCGTCGTCCTATCGTGGTCGGCGAGCCACGACACCAGACCCTCAACGAAAGCGGGCGCGAGCATGCTGGACCTGACCTCCGACGCGGTGGACCTCACCGGAGCCCTCGTCGACGTGCGTTCGGAGAGCGGGGACGAGCGCGCCCTCGCCGACCTGATCGAGGCCCGGCTCCGGGAGCTGGACCACCTCACCGTGCACCGGGACGGCGACGCCCTCGTGGCCCGCACCGACCTGGGCCGCGACCGCCGGGTCGTGGTCGCCGGCCACATCGACACCGTGCCCATCGTCGACAACGTGCCCTCCCGTGTGGAGGACGGCCGCCTCTACGGGTGCGGCTCCTCCGACATGAAGGCGGGCGTGGCGGTGCAGCTGCGCCTCGCGCAGGAGGTCACCGAGCCCGTCCACGATGTCACCTACGTCTTCTACGACAACGAGGAGGTCGACGCCTCCCGCAACGGGCTCCTGCGCCTGTCGCGCAACCACCCGGAGTGGCTGGCGGGCGACTTCGCGATCCTCATGGAGCCCACCGACGGCATGATCGAGGGCGGCTGCCAGGGGACGATGCGCGTCGAGGTCGCCGCGTACGGCAAGCGTGCCCACAGCGCGCGTTCCTGGAAGGGCGAGAACGCGATCCACAAGGCGGGGGAGATCCTCGACCGCCTGCGCGCCTACACGCCCCGGAACCCCGTCGTCGAGGCGCTCCAGTTCCACGAGGGGCTCAACGCCGTCTCCGTGCAGGGCGGTGTCGCCGGCAACGTGATCCCCGACGAGTGCGTGGTCTCGGTGAACTACCGCTTCGCGCCCGACCTGTCGGTGGAGGAGGCCGAGGCCCACCTGCGCGAGGTCTTCGACGGTTTCGAGGTCACCGTCGTCGACGCCGCCGCGCCCGCCCGGCCCGGGCTGGACGACCCCTCCGCGGCCGCCTTCGTCGAGGCCGTCGGTGAGGGCCGGGCCCGCGCCAAGCTCGGCTGGACCGACGTCTCCCTGTTCTCCGGCCTGGGCGTGCCCGCCGTCAACTACGGTCCCGGCGACCCCATGCTCGCCCACACCCGGGACGAGTACGCCGAGACCGCCAAGATCGCCGACGCCGAGGCCCGCATGCTCGCCTGGCTCCGGGGTGCCGTCTGAGCGGGGCCACGCGCAGTGAGGGGCCCGTGCGGATCGTGTTGCCGCAGGATTCACCCGAGTGCAGGGTGTGACCGGCCCGGTGCCGGATAGCTTTGGCCCATGACGGAAGAAGAACACATTCGCCGAGCGGGTCCGCTCACCTACCGCGGCAGCGCGATCCCCACGACCACGACCGACCAGCGCCTCCTCGACCGCAGGGGGCCGACCGACTGGGTGCACACCGACCCGTGGCGGGTCCTGCGCATCCAGTCGGAGTTCGTGGAGGGTTTCGGCCTGCTGTCGGAGCTCCCCTCGGCGGTGAGCGTGTTCGGCTCGGCACGCATCGAGCCGGGCACGCGCTACTACAACCTGGGCGTCGAGGTGGGACGCAAGCTCGCCGAGGCCGGCTACGCGACCATCACCGGCGGCGGACCGGGGATGATGGAGGCCGCGAACAAGGGCGCCCAGGAGGGCGGCGGGCGCTCGGTCGGGCTCGGCATCGAGCTGCCGTTCGAGCAGTCCCTCAACCCCTACGTCGACGTGGGGATGACCTTCCGCTACTTCTTCGTGCGCAAGACGATGTTCGTCAAGTACGCGCAGGCGTTCGTCGTGCTGCCGGGCGGCTTCGGAACCCTCGACGAACTCTTCGAGGCGATCACGCTCGTGCAGACGAAGAAGGTCACCCGTTTCCCCGTCGTGCTGGTCGGCTCCGACTTCTGGAGCGGCCTGCGCGAGTGGATCGAGGGCGCCCTGCTGGCGAACGGCCTCATCAAGCCCGACGACATGGAACTCGTGCAGCAGGTCGACGACCCCGGCGAGGCCGTCGAGCTCATCCAGCGTGTGCACAAGGACATCGAGCGGATGCACGACCGCATCGAGCGGGAACAGGCGCAGGGCTCCTGATCCGGCCGCTGCCGCCCGCCCTACGGACGGGGCGGTTGTGGCACGATCGGTGCCGTGCCTGTCTTCATCATGATCCTGATCGGGTTGGCCGCGCTCGCCGTGCTGGTCGGCGTCGTCTACGTCGTGCTCGGCAAGGGCGGCCAGCTCGCCCGGTACGAGGCGGACTTCCCCCCGCTCGACCTCCCCGAGGACCGCCCCGTGCGCGCCTCCGAGCTCAGCCGCCTGATGGTCCCGCTGTCGCTGTGGGGGTACCACGTGCGCGCGGTCGACGAGCTCCTGGTGCGCCTGACCGGGACGCTCAAGGAACGCGAGGAGCGCATCGCCGACCTCGAGTGGCGCCTGTCCCGCCTCGACCCCTCCTACGAACCCGAGGGCACCGGACCCGACGCCGGCGCGCGCCTGCCCGGGTACCCGGAGGAGAGCGCCCAGGACGGTTCTGCCGAGCCCGAAACCTCCCCCGAGGGTGAGACCGCCGACACTGCGTCCGGGTCCGGCCCCGAGGCGCAGGAGGCCTCGGCGGGCGGCGGGAGCCGGGGCACCGGGGCCTGATCGGAGCGCTGCGCCGGGCCTCCGCACGGTGTTCCGGTATGTCGTGCATCACACGTAACCCGCCGTTCGACGGTGATTCGAGGGTGATGCGCCGTGAACGTGTGCTCTATTCTCGGTCGCTGTACATGCGTCTCCCCGCCCCGGACCGCGGGTGGGGACCCTGTCGGTGAGGATGGCGAGGATGGACACAGCAGCCGAACTCGAACCGGGCTCCGACGGCGGGCGCGGTGCGGACGCTCCCGCCTCGCCCGTGCGCCAGATGTCGCTCTGGCCGCCGCCGCGTTCGACCCGGCACAGCGGCCGTCGCCGCCGCAAGGCCACCGTCGCCGCCGTGGTGCTGGTGCTCCTGCTGCTGCTCGGCGCGGGCGGTTACGCCCTCTGGGCGTTCGTCCTGGACGACGACGGCGCGGCACCCACCGCCGACGGCGAGGTGCCCGTGACCGACTTCGAGGGTTCCTGGTCGGGCCGGATGGCCCAGGTCGACACCGACGGCGAGTCCGTCGCCGAGTGGGACGCCCAGGTACGTATCGAGGAGGGGGCCGAGCGCGGCAGCACCGCCTGGACCACCTTCACCTGTTCCGGCACGCTCGAACTGAGCGCCCGCGAGGGCGACCGGTTGGTCTACGCCTACACCGAGACCTCCGACCCCCAGGACCGCTGCGTCGACGAGTCGGAGCTGACGGTCCGCCCCGACGGTGACGGCGGGCTCGACGCCGAGTGGGCCTCGGTCACCGACGGCGGCACCCGCATGGTCTCCACCGGAACCCTCGAGCAATAGCCCGTTGCGGAAGGGCGGACGACTTCCGTCTCCCCGGTTTCGGTCAGTGCCGATATAACCTTGAGGATCGACGATTCTTCGTTGGTGGGGCGCCCGTGGTGGCGGTCCGGCTGTCGTCCGGCGCACATCCGGGGATCAACGTCCGAGATAATGGTCGAAGAGTGATTCACGTCCCTCGGGTCACGAGGGCGTGGGTGCTCACCCGCGAGGAACACCAGAAAGGGGTATGGCATGGCGGCCATGAAGCCGAGGACCAGTGACGGGCCTATGGAGGTCACCAAGGAGGGTCGCGGCATCATCATGCGCGTCCCGCTCGAGGGCGGAGGCCGCCTGGTCGTCGAGCTCACGCCCGACGAGGCCAACCAGCTCCGCGACGAGCTCAAGGGCGTCGTCGGCTGACCCGGCGCACGCGCATCCCCCGAAACCCCCGAGGTACGCACACCTCCCGACCCTGAGTGAACGATTGTGAGCGGCCTGTGCCATTCGCCACGGAGATCAGCCCGGTACCGGGCACTCTCGCCGAATCCCCCGCGGACCTGCTGGTCCTGCCCGTGTCGAAGGAGGACGGCTCCCCCTCCGGGACCGTCGACGGCGGTCTCACCGCGGTCCTCCCGGCGCCGCTCACCGATCTGATCGAGCACTACGCGCTCACCGGCGCTGCCGGCGAGCTCTCCCAGTTCCCGGTCCGGCGCGAGGCCGGACTGGCCCGTCTGGCACTTCTGGGGGTCGGCTCGGGCACGCCCGACGACCTCCGGAAGGCCGGGGCCGCGATCGCACGCGCGGCCCGCGGCAAGGAACGTGTGGCGCTGGCGTGGCCGGAACTCTCCCCCGAGTCCGCCACGGCCTTCGCCGAGGGTGCCCTGCTGGCGTCCTACACCTTCACCCTCAAGTCCGCCGAGACACCCGAGAGCCGGCGCCCGGCGCCCGCGATCGACCTCGTGGGCGACGCCTCCGCCGACGCCGTCGAGCGCGGGACCCGCCTGGCCGCGGCCACGGCCCTGGCGCGCGACCTCATCAACACGCCCTCGCGCACCAAGACCCCCGAGTGGATGGCCGAGCGCGCCGGCGAGGTCGCACGCGACGGCGGACTGACGGTGCGGGTGTGGGACGAGGAGGAGCTGCGTGACGCCGGGTTCGGCGCCATCCTCGGTGTCGGGCAGGGCTCCGCGCGCCCGCCGCGCCTGGTCGAGCTCTCCTACGTGCCCGAGAACCCCACCGCGCACGTGGCGCTGGTCGGCAAGGGCATCACGTTCGACACCGGCGGCCTGTCGCTGAAGCCGAACGACAACATGAAGCTCATGAAGACCGACATGAGCGGTTCGGCGATCGTCCTGGGCGTGCTCTCGGCGCTGCGGGCGGTGGGCAGCGGTGTGCGGGTGACCGGCCTGCTCGCCCTCGCGGAGAACTCCTTCTCCGGTGACGCCACCCGCATCGGCGACGTGCTGACCACCTACACCGGGCAGACCGTCGAGGTGCTCAACAGCGACGCCGAGGGCCGCCTCGTCCTGGCCGACGCCATGGGGTACGCGACCACCGAGCTCGGGCCGGACCTCGTCGTGGACGTGGCCACCCTGACCGGCGCGGCCAAGCTCGCCCTGGGCACCGGCACCGGCGCGCTCTACAGCACCGACGACACCCTGGCCGCCGAGCTCGAGCAGGCGTCGCAGGACTCCGGCGAGCCGCTCTGGCGCATGCCGCTGACCGAGGAGTACGCGGAGACCACACGGTCCCGGGTGGCCGACCTGGCCAACATCGGCACCAGGGGCACCGATTTCGGTCCGGCCGGCGCGACCGACGCCGCGCTCTTCCTGCGCGAGTTCACCGGCGGGCTGCCCTGGGCCCACCTGGACATCGCCGGGCCCGGCCGTTCCATGAAGGAGTCCGGTCTGCTCAGCAAGGGCGGGACCGCCTTCACCACCCGTACGCTGCTGCGCTGGCTCGCCGCCAAGTAGCCGCGCCCCTGCTGCGAACCTTCGGGCGCCCCGTCGGCACACGCCGGCGGGGCGTCCGTGTGCGCGGGTCAGGCCGAGGGCGCGGCGCCCCGGAGCGCGATGCCCCGCTCGACCGGGCGGAACCCCAGCTCGGTGACGGCCTCCCCGGCCTCGGTCTCCTGCGGGGCGGCCCACGTACGCACCCGGCTGCGCTCGGGGTACAGGCGGGCCAGCTCCGTCAGGGTGCGCAGCCACATCCGGCTGCCGACACCGCGGTCCCGGTACTCGGGCAGCACGCACATCCCGGACCGGTCGGCGGACTCGTCGCCGGGGAGCAGCACGAGCTCGCACAGGCCCACCACGGTGCCGTCGGCGTCGACCGCGGCGGAGGCCAGGAAACCCACCCCGTCCTCGGCCCGGGCCGCGTCGGCCGCGTACGCCTGCGCGAGGTAGTCCTCCACCGTGAACGCGCGGCCCGCGTCCCCGTCCAGGGTCCGGCGCAGGCGTGCGCAGGACTCCGCGTACTCCTCGGGGCAGACGTCGACCCACCCGGTGATCTCGGGGCCGTCGTCGCCAGTCGGGCGGGTGCGCTCCTTCAACAGGGCCTCGACCGCGCCCGGCAGCGGCAGGTCCAGCACGTAGAGGTCCTGGGTGCGCACCGGTTCGAACCCGTGGGCGCGCGCGAAGGCACCCCCGGGTGTGGAGTCCAGGTCCGCGCCGGGTGCGGCGGAGACCTCGCCCTCCAGGGAGGTACGGCCCAGCTCGGCGGCGACCGTCCCGGCCGCGCGCAGCAGGGCGGTGCCGTGGCCGCGCCGCCGCGATCCCGGCAGGACGCCGATGTCGGCCTCGATCGAGTCGGACCCGCTCTCGTCGCACTCCACGAGCAACGCGCCCACGGCGGTGCCGTCCTCCTCGGAGACCAGGCCCAGCGCGTGGATTCCGGGTTCCTCGCCGGCCAGGAGCCCGCGCATCTCCTCCAGCGGCGGGAGGGGGTCCTCCTCACCGAAGTCCAGGGCGCGGCTCAGGACCTCGAACCAGGCGGTCAGCGAGGCCTCGTCGCTCGGGTCCACACGCCGGATCCGGGTGGGCTCTGCACTCATCGGGGGCCTTCCGTTCAGGGAGTCGGTCGGGGATCGGCCCGTAACCTAGCGGACCCGACCGCCGCCCCGCGGGGTTTTCGGGAACCCGGTCCGCCCCGGTTCTCCGGGGCCCGCCCACAGGGGGGTCCGCGTGGTCTCCTGTGCCCCGATCCGCCCCGGTTCCCCCGGGTCCCGCGGGGTCAGGAACGGATCGCCGCGAGCAGCCCCGAACCCACCGGGAGCAGGAGCGCGATCAGGCTCTCGTCCTCGCGCACCATCCGGATCACCTCGCGCACCGCCGTCTCGCCCGGGTCGGGTGCGCGCAGCGGGCCGTCGGGTTCGGGGGATCCCGCCATCGCGTTGTGGAAGACCACCAGGCCGTTCGGGCGCAGCAGCCGCCGGGCCTCGTCCAGGTAGAAGGGGTAGGAGAGGGCGTCCGCGTCGATCAGCACCAGGTCGTAACCGCCGTCGGTGAGCCGCGGCAGCACCTCGTGGGCCGAGCCGCGGATGAGCCGGGCCCGCCCCGCACCCGCGCCGGCGCGCGAGAACAGCCCGCGGGCGAACTCCTGGTGGGCCCCGTTGGCGTCGACCGTGGTGAGGATCCCCTCCGGGGGCATCCCGCGCAGCAGCCACAGGCCCGAGGCCCCGCAACCGGTCCCGACCTCCACGACCGAACGCGCGCGGGTGGCCGCGGCCAGAAAACGCAGGGCCGCCCCGGCCGTGGTGTCCATCGGGGTGGCCCCCGTCCGGGCGCCGGCCTCGTAGGCCTCGGCGATCACCGGGTCCTCCAGGGCGTCCTGTTCGAACCTCGACTGCTCGGTCCTGGCCCAGCTCATGTGGATCGGGCTCTCCTCCGGCGCTGTGATGACGGCCTCCCACTGGGGCGGTGCGGTGTCGGTCCAGGGCTCTGACCAGGGAGAGGTCACTCACCGTAGGATGAAGATGGCCGCCAGGTCACGTCCCCGGCAAAAGACTAGCCTGAACCGGTGCGAACTCCGAGCGTGGCAGCGGGAACTTATCGGGCGTCCCTGAGCGTTGAAACGGGATGAACGTACGTTGATCGCCACGAATGCCTACTCCCCCGACCTGCGCCCTCGCCGCCGGTCGACCCGATGAAGGGAGCAGCGGTGCCCGAGACCGGTCCTGCCGTGGACTTCGAGCCATGGGAGCCCCCGAGCTGGGACGAGGTGGTCCGAGACCACTCGCCGCGCGTCTACCGGTTGGCCTACCGCCTCACCGGTAACAAGCACGACGCGGAGGACCTCACGCAGGACGTCTTCATCCGCGTCTTCCGCTCCCTGGCCAACTACACCCCCGGGACCTTCGAGGGCTGGCTCCACCGCATCACGACCAACCTCTTCCTCGACGGCGCGCGCCGCAAGGCCCGCATCCGGTTCGAGGGGTTGGCCGAGAACGCCGACGAACGCCTGGAGGGGCGCGAACCCTCGCCGGCCCAGCGTTACCACGACCGCCACTTCGACGCCGACGTGCAGGGCGCGCTGGACGCGCTGCCCGCCGAGTTCCGCGCCCCGGTCGTGCTCTGCGACATCGAGGGGCTCTCCTACGAGGAGATCGCGGCCACGCTCGGGGTCAAGCTCGGAACGGTCCGCAGCCGCATCCACCGAGGCCGCGCACAGCTGCGCCGCGCCCTGGAGCACCGGCGTTCCCTGGCCGCTCAGGCCGAGCGCGAGCACGAAGGGGCGAACGCGAGCAACGGGGAGGCGCAGCAGTGAGCAGCGAGCACCTGGGGGAGCGCCTGTCCGCGCTCGTCGACGGTGAGCTCGGGCCCGCCGAGCACGAGAGCGCGCTCATCCACCTGGCCAAGTGCGAGGCCTGCCGCTTCGAGGCCGACATGACCCGGCGGCTCAAGCGCCGCCTCCACGGGTTGGGCGAACCCGAACCCGACCTCGACTTCATGGGGCGCCTGTCCTCCCTCGACGGCCGCCCCGGAGGGGACGGCCCCGGCCCTTTCGATCCCCCCTTCGGCGGGGGCGGCGGGTTCGGCTCCAGCCCGCCCCTGGGCTCCTCCCGGCCGATCGGCGGTTTCCCCGGGGGACCCGGCGGCCTGGGCGGCGAACCGCTCGCGGCGAGCGCCCAGGAGACCGCCGGACCGGCGACGGCCGCACCCGGCGCCCCGAACCCGGGCACGGCGACACAGGAGGACCGGGGCGGCAGTGACCGGGGCGGGTCCGAGCTCCTCTCCCAGCTGCTGAACCCGTTCGCCGGAAGCAGGTACGCCGTCGCCGGCGCCGCCGTGGTCACCGCGCTGCTCGGCACCGCATTCGTGGCCGGGGGCGAGGCCGAGGACACCCCTGTCGTGGAACCCCGCCTCGCCGACTACGCCGTGGAGCACGCCGTCACCAGCCGCCACATCCCCGTCGAGACCTCGCCGGAGGGCTACGAGCCGCCGCCCGGGGCCGGGGTGGAGCAGGCGGGCCGTTGAGCACGGAGGACCCCTCCTCCGGTGCACGCCGCCCCGCCGTCGCGGTCCTGTTCGTCCTCACCGGCCTGTGCGCACTGCTGCTCACGTCCGCCGTGCACCCCCGGGCCCACGAGGTCCCCGCCGGGGGAGACGACGACGGGATGCCCGTGCTGCGCGCCGCCGCCGAGGCCGAGGGGGAGACACCCTACGCCGCCGTCCGCCAGGTCACCGGACCCGACGGACGGCCCTACGGCCTGCGTGTGGTCAACCGGCCCGACGAGGGTCTGGTGCTCGCGCCGGTCGGTTCCGAGGACGAGCCCTTCGTCGTGGAGGCCTCGCAGGCACTGGAATCGCTCGACGACCGCCTGTTGCAGATGCTGCGCGACACCTACCGCGTGGCCGATGCCGGCCACACCGACCTCGGCGGCCGACCGGCCCGACTCGTGGAGGCCGAGCGTGCCGACGGAACCGTGGCCGGACGTTTCTGGGTCGACGGCGACAGCGGCCTGCTCGTGGCCCGCACCATCTACGACCAGGCCGGGGACCCCGCGCTGTCCTCCAACCTGACCCAACTGGAGCTCGGCGAGGGGGAGTGGCCCGACCGCGCCGAGACCGGCGAACCGTGGGGAGAGGCGCTGGACGCGCAGGAACGCGGTGACCTGCGCTCGGAGGGCTGGAAGGTCGACGAGCACCTCACCTGGAACCTGCGCCTGGTCGACGCGCGCGCCACCGAGCACGAGGGCCACAAGGTCGTGCACGCGGTCTACTCCGACGGTCTGTCCCAGATCTCCCTGTTCGTGCAACGTGGGAAGCTGGGGCCGGGTCATGCCTCGTCCCCCTCCGGCGGATATGTCGGAACCGAAGAGGGGGGAACGGGCATCTCACCCGAACATGACACGATCTTCGGCGGCGACGTCGGCCAGTACCAGAGCATGTGGCAGGCGGACGGGTTCGTCTTCACCGTCCTGGCCGATGCCCCGGCCGGGCTCGCGGGCTCGGCGGTGACGGCGCTCCCGTCACCCGAGGGCTCGGGCTTCTGGGCCCGGGTCGAGCGGGGCCTGTCCCGCCTCGGTCCCCTCTGACCGCAGAGCCGCGAAGAACCCCTGACCCCAACGCCATGCCCTCCGGCAGCGGAGAACCCATGAACCACACCCCGCCCCAGGGTCCGGGAGACCGTCCCGGACACCACCCGCCCTCCGGAACCGGATCCCAACCCTCCTTCGGGCCTCCGCAACCCCCGGCCGGTGCCCCGGAACCGCAGCAGCAGTGGCACCGACCCGACCCCCACCAGGGCGGGGCTCCGCAACCGGGCCGGCCCGGCCCCGGACCGCACCAGGGGCCGGCGCAGGGCCCCGGACCGCAGCAACCGGGCACACCCGCGGACGGGCAGCCCCCGGTCGGCCCCGGCGTCGCGCCCACCGCCGGGATGCCTGCCGGTGCGGGCGGCCAACCGCCGCACGGACCCGGCCCCCAGGCGCAGAACGAGAGCGGGGGAGGCCCCCGCAAGCGCCGGGGGATCCCCGCGTGGCTCGCGCTCTCGGGCATGCTCGTCGTCGCGCTCATCGCCGGCGGCGCCGGTGGGCTCGCCGGGACCGTGCTGAACCCCGGTGGAGGCGGCGCCGAGGAGGACGAGTCCCAGTCCTCGCACATGAACGAGCCCCCGCCCGAGGCGCCCGAGCGCGACCCCGACACCATCGCGGGTGTGGCGCAGCGGGTCAGCCCCAGCGTCGTGCACATCATGAGCGCCGACCCGAGCATCCCCCACACCGGTTCCGGTTTCGTGATCGAGGGCGACTACGTCGTCACCAACCACCACGTCGCCGAACCGATGGAGGAGGGCATCCACATCGAGTACAGCGACGGCAGCACCTCCGAGGCCACTGTCGTGGGTACCGAACCCGAGTACGACCTGGCGGTGCTCTCCCTGGAGGACCCGCACGACGTCGAACCGCTGGAGTTCGGCAACTCCGAGGAGGCCATCGTCGGCGACGAGGTCATCGCCATCGGTGCTCCGCTGGGCCTGGCGGGCACGGTCACCCAGGGCATCATCAGCGCCCTGGACCGTCCGGTGGGCTCGGAGGAGGGCGGCAGCCAGTTCTACGCCATCCAGACCGACGCGGCGATCAACCCGGGCAACTCCGGCGGCCCGCTCGTGGACGTGCAGGGCCGGGTCATCGGAGTGAACTCGATGATCGTGACGATGAACGACGTGATGGGCGAACCGCAGGGCAACATCGGCCTCGGGTTCGCGGTGCCCTCCGCCGACGCCGAGGGCGTCGTCTCGTCCCTGGTGGAGAACGGCGGGGAGGCCGAGTCCGAGTACGCCGACCTCGGGGTGGCCATCGACACCGAGAGCCCCATCGCCGGCGCGGTCATCGACGAGGACGGTGTGGACTCCGGCGGACCGGCCGACGAGGCGGGCCTGGAACCCGGCGACGTTCTCGTGGAGTTCGACGGCCGCCGCATCAACTCCGGCCAGGAGCTCATGGCGATGCTCCGCGACTTCGCACCGGGGGACGAGGTCGAGGTCGACTACGAACGCGACGGCGACAACGACTCCACCACGGTCACGCTGGGCTCGTCGCAGGACTGACCCGGCCCCGGACACGAGACGCCCGCGCACACTCGTCGGTGTGCGCGGGCGTCACGTCGCGGATGTGTGGTGTGCGGGTCGGTCAGCGGCCGGCCGGGGAGATCCCCAGCTGCATGCCGGCCAGCCCACGGGGCTTGCCGACCAGGTTCTCGGCCATACCGGAGATGATCTTGCTGGCCTCGTTGTCGGGGTCGCTCAGGACCAGCGGCTCGCCGGCGTCGCTGCCCTCGCGCAGGCGGGTCTCCAGCGGCACCTGGCCCAGGAGCGGGATCTCGGTGCCGAGCGTCTTGGTGAGTGCGTCGGCCACGGTCTGCCCGCCGCCCTCACCGAACAGGTGCAGCTTCTCGCCGCCGTCCGGCGGGAGGAAGTAGGACATGTTCTCGATGACGCCGGAGATGCGCTGGTGCGTCTGCGCGGTGATCGCGCCGGCGCGCTCGGCGACCTCGGCGGCGGCCTGCTGCGGCGTGGTGACCACGATCAGCTCGGCGTTGGGCAGGAGCTGCGCCACGGAGATGGCGATGTCGCCGGTGCCCGGGGGCAGGTCCATGAGCAGGACGTCCAGGTCACCCCAGTAGACGTCGGACAGGAACTGCTGGAGCGCGCGGTGCAGCATCGGTCCGCGCCACACGACGGGCTGGTTGCCCTGCGTGAACATCCCGACCGAGATGACCTTGATGTCGTGCGCGCTCGGGGGGAGGATCATGTCCTCGACCTTGGTCGGGAAGTCCGACGCACCGAGCATGGTGGGCACGGAGTGGCCGTAGATGTCGGCGTCGACCACACCGACCTTGTGGCCCTGGGCGGCCATCGAGGCGGCGAGGTTCACGGTCACCGAGGACTTGCCGACGCCGCCCTTTCCGGAGGCGATGGCGTAGACCTTGGTCAGCGAGTTCGGCTTGGCGAAGGGGATCTCCTTCTCCGCCTGTCCGCCGCGCAGCTTGGTCTGCAGCTCCTTGCGCTGCTCGTCGCTCATGACGTCGAGCTCGACGGTCACGTGGCGGACACCCTCGACGGTGCGCACGGCCTCCGAGACGTCGTTCTCGATACGCCCCTTCATCGGGCAACCGGCCACCGTGAGGTAGATCCCCACGTGCACGGCACCGTCGTCGGCGACGTCGACGCTCTTGACCATGCCCAGGTCGGTGATGGGTCGGTGGATCTCCGGGTCTTGCACCGTGGCCAGGGCCTTGTGCACCTGCTCGGTGGATGGTGTGGAGGACATGTACTCAATCGTAGGTCAGCGGGACGAGGACTCGGCCTGTGCACAAGCCACGCACGGACCACTCGGTACAACGGGTCCGGGGCGCGACCCTATTCCGTGCCGGGTGTGTCCGGAAGGCCCGGCACGGGCGGTTTCGCGGCGCCGGATGCTCGGCGCAGGCGCGGGATAACGGCGCGGTCTTAACGCAGGCAATACATGGCCGGATAGTAGTCTCAGCGCACGATGGGAAATGTGCCGCCACCGCCCGGTTCGTCCTGGCCCGCCGCCCCCGAGGGGACCGAAGGGCCTGCCGACGGGCGGTATCCACAGGATCAGGACTGGGCCGGACCGCCCGGTGGTGGCAGGCTGACCCCTCCCGGGGGACACCCCCAGGTCGACGCGGACTCGGGGGTATGGGCTTGGCCACCTCCGCGCCCCGTGCGCACCAGCGTCTTCGCGACCGCGGAGATCCCGTCCGGTGAGTCCTACCACACACTGGCCCGTACGACACGTTCGCGCTGGTGGACGACGCCGCTGACGCTGCTCGTCTTCGCCGTGCTCCTGTCCGTCCTGTGGATGGGCATGGCCCTGGCGATCACCATCGTCTCGGTCATCGGCGGCAGCGGGCTCACCCCGGAATCGGTGAGCGTCGGCGCGATCGCCACGCTCGCGTTCGGGCTGGCCTCGACCGCCCTGCTCATACCGATCGTGTTCTTCCTCGTCCGCGTGGTGCAGTGGCGCCGCTTCGGATCGCTCATGTCGGTCGAGGGCCGGCTCCGGTGGCCCTGGCTGGGCCGCTGCCTGGTGCTCGCCGTGGGGCCCGTGGCGCTGTGCCTGCTCCTGTCGTGGGCGCTCTCCGACACCCTCGTGGCCGGGACCGCGCCCGAGGCCGTGTCGTCGGTCGCGGTGTCCGGGACCGGGATGTTCCTGGGCGCGCTGCTGGTCATCGTGCTCGTGGTGCCCTTCCAGGCCGCCGCCGAGGAGATGACCCTGCGCGGCATGGTCATGCAGCTCATGGGGTCGCTCGTACCGAAGGACAGCACCGGTGCCACCGCGCGTGTGCTGCGTTCGCCCTGGCCCGGGATCCTGGCCGCCGGAACCCTGTTCGCCTGCCTCTACGCGGCGGGCCACCCCGGCAACGTGTGGACCACCGCGGCCCTCGTCGTGCTGGGCATGGCGATGGCCTGGCTGACCTGGCGGACCGGCGGTCTGGAGGCCGCCATCGGGTTGCACCTGGTCAACAGCCTCGTGCAGTACTCGCTCGTGGTCTACGACGGGCGCATCGACGAGATCGGGACGGGCGCCGTGGTCGGCGCTGGTCTGCCCGCCGGCGCGGGGACCCCCTTCGGGCTGCTGCTCACCGTGCTGCAGGTCGGACTGTTCGCCCTGGTGGTCGTGGCCTCCGCGAACCGCCGGGGTGTGCGCCGCGTCAGTCCCTGAGGTCGTCGGACCCGCCGAGATCCTCGCCCACGTCGGTGTACAGGAGCTCGGCGAGGGAAGCGAGCACCGCCATCACGAGCAACGACACCGCGAGCCAGTAACCGGCAAGGTCGGGCCCGGGGGAGAGCGCCTTCAGCGCGGACTGGTGGTGCACGAGCAGGGCGGTCGCCGAGACGGTCGACAACAACCCGGCCAGCACGACCAGGACCGACGGCCGCCACAGGCCCGCCAGCCCCAGCGCCGACGCGCAGACCACCAGTGCGGCCACAGCGACCGGTCCCGGGGCCGGGGTTCCGGTCGGTGCCGCCGCGAGGACCTCGAACCCGGTCATGTGGGCGGGGGAGGGGTGCGTGCCCGCGAGCGCGTGGAACGGCAGGGCCAGGCAGGCCAGCGCCGCCGCGGGGGCCAGGGCGCGAACCAGCGGGAGCGCGCGTGGAGGGCGGCTCACACGGTCCTCCGGGCGGCGTCGCCGGGGTGCGTCGCGGTGGGGTCCTCGGGCGCAGGGCCCTGCGGGGTCGGCGCAGTGCCGGGTTCCTGCGGCTGTTCGGGGAAGACCCACGTGCGGTACGAGAAGAAGCGGAACAGGGTCCCGAGCCCGACCCCCACGACGTTGCCCGCGATGTTCTGCGCGAGGGGCCCGTCCAGGCCCAGCACGTACAGCGAGAAGGCCTGGCACCCCAACTGGATGAGCATGCCGACGCCGTTCATCGCCAGGAACAGCACCGTCTCGCGCCCGTAGCCCGTGCGTGCGCGCGAGCCGAAGGTCCAGAACCGGTTCCCGACGAACGCCACCGCGATGGAGCAGACGGTGCCGATGACCTGGCCGGCCATCACCGGGAGGTCGGTCAGCGCCCACAGCAGGTTGGTCACGCCCAGCTGCACCACGTAGGCCATCGCGCCCACGGATCCGAACCGGGCGATCTCCCCGGCCAGTTTCGCCAGCCGGGGACGGCGTTCCAGGAATGCGCGCACGGGGCCTCCGCTCGCTCGTACAGGGGGTCGGCCGACGGTACCCGCGCCCCCAGTGCCGTGGCCACTTCGGACCCCCACCCTGCCACGCCCTAGACTTTCTCTCGGGGGAACCGCTGTTGACCCCGGCCGCGGGTTCCGAGCCCTGCACCGGAGGGCCAGGTACCGCCGTGCGCGTGCGGAACCGTCCCGTCACCGCGGCGTCGAGCATGAACTGAGGAACTGTGAGCGAGCACAACCGCACCGTCCCCCGCGTCGGCATGGTGGGCGGGGGCCAACTCTCCCGCATGACCCATCAGGCCGGCATCGGCCTGGGCGTGCACTTCTCGGTCCTGGCGGCCGACCCGGCCGACAGCGCCGCCCTGGTCTGCGGGGACGTCGCCCTGGGCGACGACCGCGGCCTCGACGACGTCCTGGCCTTCGCCAAGGACCGCGACGTGGTGACCTTCGACCACGAGCACGTGCCCGAACCCGTCCTGCGTGCGGTCGAGGAGGCCGGCGGTCTGCTGCGCCCGGGCCGCGACGCCCTGCGTTTCGCACAGGACAAGCTCCGCATGCGCACCCGCATGAGCGAGCTGGGCGCCCCGTCGCCCCGGTGGCGCGCCGTCACCACCCTCGACCACGTGTCCTCCTTCGCCGAGGAGGCCGGGTGGCCGGTGGTGCTCAAGGCCGCGCGCGGGGGTTACGACGGCAAGGGCGTCTGGGTCGTCGGAGGGCCCGAGGAGGCACGTGAGGTCGTGGACCGGGCGGCCGCCGAGGAGGTGCCGCTCCTGGTCGAGGAGAAGGTCGCCTTCTCCCGCGAGCTCGCCGTCCAGGTCGCGCGTTCCCCGCACGGGCAGGTCGCCGTCTACCCGGTCGTGGAGACCGTGCAGCGCGGCGGGATCTGCCACGAGGTGATCGCCCCCGCCCCGGGTCTGGCCGAGGAGAAGGCCACCCGCGCGCAGGAACTGGCCATCGAGATCGCCCACGCCCTCGAGGTCACCGGTGTGCTGGCCGTGGAGCTGTTCGAGACCGCCGACGGGGTGGTCGTCAACGAGCTCGCGATGCGCCCGCACAACTCCGGCCACTGGAGCATCGAGGGCGCGCGCACGTCCCAGTTCGAACAGCACCTGCGGGCCGTCCTGGACCTTCCGCTGGGTTCGCCCCGCACCAACGCCCCCTTCACCGTCATGGCCAACCTGCTGGGCGGTGAGGACCCCGACGTCTACAGCCGCTACCTGCACGTGATGGCCAAGGACCCCGAGGTGAAGGTGCACTTCTACGGCAAGGACGTGCGTCCGGGCCGCAAGATCGGGCACGTCACGGTGGCGGGCGACGACCACCGGGACCTCCTGGACCGTGCCCGCGACGCCGCCGCCTACCTGCGAGGAGACCAGCAGTGACCGCCGAGGACCAGCCCCGTGTGGGCATCGTGATGGGGTCGGACTCCGACTGGCCGGTGATGCGCGAGGCCGCCGACGCCCTGCGCGAGTTCGACGTCCCCTTCGAGGCCGACGTCGTCTCGGCGCACCGGATGCCGCACGAGATGATCTCCTACGGGAGCGAGGCCGCCGGGCGCGGGCTGAGCGCGATCATCGCCGGTGCCGGGGGCGCCGCCCACCTGCCCGGGATGCTCGCGTCGGTGACCACGCTCCCGGTGATCGGGGTGCCCGTCCCGCTCAAGCACCTGGACGGGATGGACTCGCTGCTCTCGATCGTGCAGATGCCCGCGGGCGTGCCGGTGGCCACGGTCGCGGTCGGGGCCGCCCGCAACGCCGGCCTGCTGGCGGTGCGGATGCTGGCCGCCCAGGACCCGGAACTGACCGAGCGCATGGCCCGGTACCAGGAGGAGCTCAAGTCGCAGGCCCACGCCAAGGGCGAGCGGCTGCGGCGCGAGGTCGCCGACGGCCAGAAGACGACCGGCTTCGGATTCTGACCTTCCCCACGACGCACCACGGGCCCGGGGCGCGGCGGATTCAAGCGCTCGCCCCGGGCCCGACGTGTGTCCGGGGTCAGAACCGCACGCGCTGGGCCTGCTCCACGCACAGTTCGGCAGGGCGTTCCCGCACGTAATCGGCGTGCATGAGCTGGGCGGCGGAGGCGTGGGTGTCGGCCTCCACCCCCGGCAGGCCGTCGGCCGGGACGAGGATCTGTTCGCCGCCCCCGGGCTGCTCGAAGTGGGGCGCGATCGGGCCGGTGAGGGCTTCGAAGCCGGTGGTGACCTCGTAGCACGAGTAGTTGTGCTCGTTGCCCTGCGGCCAGGTGTTGAGGGAGTCCGGCGGCAGGGCCCGCTCCTCGAACGGTGCCCCGGCGGGCGCGAGGAACGTGCCGTGCGGTGATCCGAAGCGGTCGAGCAGGTCGCCCTCCTCCAGGTCGACCGGTTCGGTGACCGGCTCTCCGTCCTCGACCGCGAACCCGTCGTGTGGCGGGTAGTCCCAGGTGTCGCCGGAGCTGCGCCAGGTCTCCAGGAACTCCCTCGGGGACAGGGAACCGAAGGGTTCGTAGCCGCTGGTGAGCTGGGCGACGGGGCCGTCCTCGGGCAATTCGGCCGGGCCGAGCCGCGGGTCGCCGCACACGTACCGTTCCAGGTCCTCGGCGGAGGGCGGGGACGCCGGCACGGGGCAGTCGACGGGGGCGGGGCCGGGCGCGGCGTCGGCGTGCACCGGGGCCGCGGCCCCCACCAGGAGCGCGGCGCACACGGCCGGAGGTCGGAGGGCGGAGAGCTTCACGTGTGTTTCCTTCTCGGCTGGTCATCGTGTTCGGTCAATGACCGAGAGTAGCCGAGCGGGGTCGGTTCCGCCGGGGTTCCGAGGTGCCCCCGGGGCTCAGGCGGGCCGGGGGCGCACGAGCAGGTGGAGGCCCTCGACGGCCTGGTCGACGGTCGGCAGGCCCTCGGGGTCGACCAGGTACTGGAGGACGTATCCGGAGACGACGTTGTAGACCATCGAACCCAGGCCCGCCGCGGTGGCGTCGTCGACGTCGTCGGGGGTGGTGTCCAGCAACAGGGCGGCCATCTCCCGGCGTGCGCGCACGATGCCCTCACGCAGGGGGCAGCCGATGTCGTCGTCGAACTGGGCCTGGGTGAACGCCTGGACGCTGGCCACCATGAGGTCCCGGTTCTCGGGCAGGGTCGCGAAGAGCGTGCGGAGCAGGACGTGCACGCGCTGGTCCGGACTCTCGGTGCGTGAGGTCTCCAGGGCGCGTTCGAACACGTCGCCCCACTCGCCGGTCGCCTCGATCACCGCGGTGTTCAGCAGCTTGTCCTTCGACCCGAAGTGGTAACCGATGGACGCCAGGTGCGCACCGGAGGCGGCGGCGATGTCGCGCGCGGTCGTCCTGCCGTATCCCTTCTCCACCAGGCACTGCTTGGCGCCGGCGAGCAGGTCCTCACGTTGACTCATGGGCCCACCGTAACAGTCTTGAACGTACGTACATATTGACGGTCGATTTTGACGGACGTACGATCAAAATCATGAACACGGAACCCCGGAACCGTGCCGGTCCCCGAACGTGGGCTGGCGCCGTCCTCCTGCTCCTGCCCGCGCTGCTCGTCTCCATGGACATCTCGGTGCTCTTCGTCGCCGCACCGGCCGTGGTCGAGGACCTCGACCCCACCGCCACCCAGTGGCTGTGGATGATGGACGTCTACGGCTTCGTCCTGGCGGGGCTGCTCATCACCATGGGCGCGCTCGGCGACCGCATCGGCCGCCGTCGCCTGCTGCTCGTCGGCGCCCTCGCCTTCGGCGCCGCCTCGGCCCTGCTCGCCGCCGCACCCTCCCCGGAGCTCTTCATCACCGGACGGGTCCTGCTCGGCGTCGGCGCCGCGACCCTGGCCCCGTCCACGCTGTCCCTGCTCCGTGCGATGTTCACCGACCCAGCCCAGCGCCGCACCGCCGTGGGCATGTGGACCGTCGCCTTCGCCGGGGGAGCGGTGATCGGCCCCGTCATCGGCGGGGTGCTCCTGGAGTTCTTCTGGTGGGGCTCGGTCTTCCTCATCAACCTGCCGGTCATGGCCGTGCTCCTGGCCGCCGGCCCCTTCCTGCTGCCGGAGTACCGGGGCACGGAACGCTCCGCCTTCGACCTGCCCGGGGCGGCGGCCTCGCTCGTGGCCGTCATCGGCCTGGTCCAGGCGGCCAAGCGGTTCGTCGAGTACGGTGCCGACGTCCCCGGCCTGGCCGCGCTCGCGGTCGGGGCCGCGGCCCTGGCGCTGTTCGTCCTGCGCCAGCGCCGCACCCGGCACCCGCTCGTCGACCTGACGCTGTTCACCCGGCCCGCCTTCGGGGCGTCGGTGCTCGGCAACACCGCGGTGTCCTTCGCCGTGGCCGGGCTCGGGCTCCTCACCTTCACGTTCCTGCAGGTCGTGCACGGCCTGAGCCCGCTCTTCGCCGCCCTGTACGCCCTGCCCACCGTGCTCGGGACCGTCGCCGGCGCGACCCTCGCCGGGGTCCTCGCCGACCGGGTACGCCCCGCGGTGCTGCTGCCCGCCGGGCTGCTCGTGGGGGCGGGCGGGTTCGGGATCGTCGCCGCCGTCGGGGCCGAGACCCACCTCGCGGTCTTCGTCGGCGGCTACACCGTCGTGACCCTGGGCATCGGGGCCGTGGCCACCCTGGCCAACACCCTGATCCTGGCCACCGCCCCGCCCGAGCGCGCCGGGGCCGCGGCCGGGGTCTCCGAGACCAGCACCGAACTCGGGGCGGCCCTGGGTATCGCCACGCTGGGCACCGTGGCGAGCTCCGTCTACCGCAGCACCATGGCCGACGCCGCCCCCGACGCGGGCACGGCCGCCACCGAGACCGTCGCCGGCGCCGCTTCCGCCGCCGCGCACCTGCCGCCGCACGAGGCCGCGGCCCTGCTGTCCGCCGCCTTCGAGGCCTATACCGAGGGTGTGGGCACCGCCGCCGCGACCGGTGCCGGGGCGCTCCTGGCCATCGCCCTCGTGGCGGCCGCGTCCCTGCGGCGCCTGCCCGCGGGCACCCGGAACGAACCCGCGGACCGGGACCCGGGCGCGCCCACGCGGGTGTGAGCGCACGACGGAGGGCCGGGCCCGACCGCGGTGGTCGGACCCGGCCCTCGCCGGTGTCTCGGGTTACTGGCGGCCGAGCGCCCGGTAGGTCCAGCCGGAGGAACGCCAGTACGTGGGGTCCAGGGCGTTGCGCCCGTCCACCATCTTGGGCTCGGCGACCACCTCGGCCAGCTCCTCGGGGCTGGCCTCCTTGAACTCGGCCCACTCGGTGAGCAGCAGCACCACGTCGGCTCCCCGCGCCGCGTCCCGCAGGCTCGGCGCGTAGTTGAGCTGAGGGTGCTCCTCACGGGCCCGGTCCATCGCCTGGGGATCGTAGACCGTCACGTGCGCGCCCAGCGACGCGATGGTGGAGGCCACGTCCAGCGCGGGCGAGTCCCGGATGTCGTCGGAGTTGGGCTTGAACGCCGCGCCCAGCACGGCGACGGTGCGCCCGGCGAAGTTGCCGCCGATCAGCTGGCGGGCGATGTCGATCGTGCGCGCGCGGCGGCGCTGGTTGATCGCGTCGACCTCGCGCAGGAACGACAGCGCGGGCTCCACACCCAGCTCGTCGGCGCGGGCCATGAACGCGCGGATGTCCTTGGGCAGGCACCCGCCGCCGAAGCCCAGGCCCGGGCCCAGGAACTTGCCGCCGATGCGGTCGTCGTGCGACAGCGCCTCGGCGAGCTTGATGACGTCGGCGCCCGCGACCTCGGAGACCTCGGCCATGGCGTTGATGAAGGAGATCTTGGTGGCCAGGAACGCGTTGGCCGACACCTTCACCAGCTCGGCGGTCTGCAGGTCGGTCACGAGGAAGGGCACGCCCTCGTCGATCTGCTGCTGCCACAGCGCGCGCACGGCCTTCTCGACCCGCGGGGAGTCCGTGCCGATCACGATGCGGTTGGGGTGCAGCGTGTCCTCGACGCCGAAGCCCTCGCGGAGGAACTCCGGGCTCCACCCCAGCTCGGCCTCCTCACCGACCGGCGCCAGCGAGGACAGGCGCGCGGCCAGCGTCGCGGCGGTACCGACCGGGACGGTGGACCGGCCCACGACCACGGCCGGGCGCGTCAGGTGCGGGGCGAGCTGGTCGACCGCGGAGTTGACGTAGCTCAGGTCGGCGGCGCCGGAGTCGTCCAGCTGCGGGGTGCCGACGCAGATCAGGTGCAGGTCGGCGAACTCGGCCGCCTCGGCGAAGGAGGTGGTGAACCGCAGGCGCCCGGTCGGCAGGTTCTCGCTGAGGAGCTCGTCCAGGCCCGGCTCGAAGAAGGGGAGACGGCCCTGGCGCAGCATGTCCACCTTGGCCTCGTCGACGTCGACGCCGAGGACCTCGAAACCCATCTCGGCGAGGCACGCAGCGGTGGTGGCGCCGAGGTATCCGGTCCCGATGACCGAGACACGCATACGTTCTGCTTCGACCACTGGTGGTGTCCCTTCTTCCTTGCTGTCCGCGCTCGTGTGCTTCTTGTGCCCGTTGGACCCGTCCAGCATCCGTGCAAGGAGGGGCGAAACGGACATTTGGCTGTGGTGATCGGGTGACCCCCACCGAGGCGGGGCAACACCTTACGCGCCGCGGAAAGTCGTACGACCGAACACGGCGTGAACAGTCAGTCGTTCAGATTACCGGCGAGTTCGGACGTTCCGACCACCGGCCTGCCTCAGACCGGGTCGTCACCGTGGGCCCGGCTCCGTCCGGCCTCATCTTCCAACGGGCTCCAGGAGGCCCCGTCCTCGCCACGCCGGAAGGGGGTGGTGGTCTTGTCGGGGTCGCCCTGCAGCCCGCTGCCGCGCGGCGGGGGCGGAGGAGGAGGCGGAGGACGGTGCTCGGGAACGGTGTCCCCGGCGGGTCCGTAGAGGTCGGGGGCGGCCGGTTCCTCCACGGGTGCGGAACGGTACCGGCCGCGGTCGTCGCCTGTCGCGGCGGCCCCGCCCGGCACGACGTACAGGGCGTGCCATCGGGTCGGTGTCAGCGCCGAGCCGAAGAGCAGGACCCCCAACGGGAGCGCGACGGCCAGTCCCGGGCCGGACGGGTACAGGAAACTCTCCTGGTTGAGCCAGCCCAGGGCCGGCCCCATCGACTGCGGAGCCACCGCCGGCCACAGCGCGATCGCCGCCAGCAGCAGGCCGCCGGTGGCGGCGATCAGGGGGGAGACCCGCGTGGCGACCAGCCCTGCGCCCACGGCGCCGACCGCAGCGAGCAGCACGGCGGCCGAGACCGTCGCGAACGAGACGGTTCCGCCGGCCAGCTGCGGCAACTGTTCGGCCGACCAGGAGACCGCACCCCAGAGGGCGGGGGCGAGCGCGGCACCGATGAGCAGGCCGACCAGATGGCGGAGCACGGGGAACCTTCCTACGAGCAGATGTTGTCCTCGGCGGTCGAGGTGGTGGCCGAGCCCTCGGACTCCTCCGGAAGCTCGGTGGGGGTCTCCTCGGCTTCCTCTTCCTCCGCCGGTTCCGCGTCGGCCTCGGCAGCGGGGGCGTCGAACGACGTGTAGTTGAATCCGATCACGATCTGGAGTTCGCCGTCCAGCGTGTCCTCTTCCACAGCTTCGGAACCGTCGATCAGCCCGGACACGTAGGCGGCCTCCTCGGCCATGTCCGGCCCGTACCGCACCTGGGTCCCGGCCAGGTCCCGGCTGGTCCAGTTCTCGGCCTCACCGGTGAGCTCGAACCCGGCCTGCGACAGCTGCGCGTCGAGCTCGGCGCCGACGCCGGGGGAGGCGGTGCCGTTGAAGACTCGCACCGGGATGTCGGTCGGGGTCGGCTCGGAGTCCTCGTCCTCCGCGGCGGCCTCCTCCTCGTCGCCGACGGGGCGGTCGGCCTGGATGTCGGCGAACAGGTCGCGGGCGGCGGGCTCGTCCCACAGCACGGCGACGTCGCCGCGCTCGGTCCAGTGCTCCATGTCGGCGATGGGCACCTGCGCGAAGTCCACGGCGCCCAGGTCGAGGCCGCGCATCTGGTGGCCGAGCTCGTTGAGGGCGGCGGTGTCCAGGCTCTCGTCCACCGTCAGAGACGACAGCGAGGTCTGCAGGAACGAGGTGAGCTTGGCGGGGTCGGAGAGCGTCTCGGTGCTCAGCGCCCGGTCCATCATCGCCGCGACGACCTGCTGCTGGCGGTCGATGCGGTCCAGGTCGCCGCGTTCGGTCGCGCGGGTGCGGGAGAACGCCAGGGCCTCGGTACCGTCCACCTCGTGGGTCCCGGCCTCCAGGTCGAGCTTGGCCTTGGGGTCCTCGATGTCCTCCTCCAGGCACACCTCGACGCCGCCGAGCGAGTCGACGACGTCCACGAACCCGGTGAAGTCCACCTCGACGTAGTGGTCGATACGTACCCCGGTCACCGACTCCACGGTCTCCACCGACTTCTGCGGGCCGCCGTAGGCGTAGGCGGCGTTGATCTTGTCCTCGCCCTCGCCGGGGATGTCCACCCACAGGTCGCGGGGGAGACCCACGACGGTGACACGGTCGCGGTCGTGGTTGAGGTGCACGAGCATGATCGCGTCGGAGCGCTGGCCGGGGGTCGAACCGACACTGAGCGCGTTCTGGTCCTCGCTGCTCATGTCGTCGCGGCCGTCGGAGCCGATCACCAGGAAGGTCAGCGCCCCCGAGTCGTTGTCGGGGCGGTCGTCCTCGGCCAGGCCCCCGAACACGTCGGAGCGGTTGATGTTGCCCGAGACCCACTCGGTGGCGCCCCAGGAGATGCCCGAGGCCAGCAGCACGAGTACGGAGAGAGCGCTCATCAGGAGAAGGCCGGTGCGCCGTCGCCGGGCACCGGCCGAAGGGACCGTGAATCGTCCGCTGCGGGGGGAGCGGCGCCTCTCGGGTGGCAGGGGTTGTGAGCGCTCACGCCGGAACTCACCCGCCGACCCCTGCTGTCCGGCGTTGTCGTCGCTCATCGACATCCCCGTCCCAACCCCGTCAACGGTGCTCTTCTCCCTAGGTTGTCACCCGAATCCCCGAAGGACGCGGGATGTCAACGCTGGGCGTGTTGTTGCCCCTTTGGGTCGGACGCACACGGGGGCGGAACCGTTCGAGGGGAACCCAAAATCCGCGAAAGGCGTGCCCGTCCGGGGCGGACGGGAAACGCGGGGAGAAGGGGCCGGGAGGCCTGCTCCGCGGAGGTGCGGCCCGGCCCCGCGCGTGCAGTACCGTTGGGGCGTTCCAACCCCTTTTGATCCTGGGAAGTACCTGTGTCCTGGCCCTCCGTCTCCGTCGTCATGCCCGTTCTGAACGAAGAGCACCACCTCGCCGCGGCGGTGGAACACGTCCTGGAGCAGGACTACCCCGGCGAGCTGGAGATCGCGCTCGCCGTGGGCCCCTCGAAGGACCGCACGCGTGAGGTCGCCGACGGCATCGCCGCCGCGGACGCGCGTGTGACCGTGGTCGACAACCCCTCCGGCAAGACCCCGTCGGCGCTCAACGCCGCCATCGGCGCCTCCTCGCACGACGTCGTGGCCCGCATCGACGGCCACGCGATGATGCCCTCCGACTACCTGCGGGTGGCCGTGGAGACCCTGGAGGAGACCGGCGCGGACAACGTCGGCGGGATCATGGCGGCCGAGGGCGTCACCGCCTGGGAGAAGGCCGTGGCGGCCGCGATGACCTCCAAGATCGGCGTCGGCAACGCCCGCTTCCACACCGGGGGCGAGGGCGGCCCCGCCGACACCGTCTACCTGGGTGTGTTCCGGCGTTCGGCGCTGGACCGCGTGGGCGGCTACGACGAGGCGTTCCTGCGGGCCCAGGACTGGGAGATGAACCACCGCATCCGGCAGACCGGCGGCACCGTCTGGTTCCAGCCGCGCATGCGTGTGACCTATCGTCCCCGCCGCACCGTCGCGCTCCTCGCCAAGCAGTACTTCCACTACGGGCGCTGGCGGCGTGTGGTCGCCCGCCAGCACAAGGGCACCATCAACCTGCGCTACCTCGCGCCGCCGGTGGCCCTGGCAGGGAACCTCGCCGGCCTCGTCGGCGGGTTCCTGTGGTGGCCGCTGTGGCTCGTGCCCGGCGCCTACCTGGCCCTCGTCGTCGGCGCGACCCTGCCGCTGGGCCGCGGGCTCCCGGCGGCCTCCCGGCCGATGATCCCGCTGGCGCTCGCCACCATGCACATGTCGTGGGGCGCCGGGTTCATCACGAGCCCGCCGAGCCTGGGTTCGGACTCCCGCACCGCACAGGCCGCCCAGGGCTGACCCGCGCCGCCAGCACCCGGTCCGGCCGGAAGCGGCCACCCGCGCCCTGCCGCCCGGGCCGGATCTCTGCTATCGAAGAAGGTGAGGCACGGGAAGGGTGGGAATGGACGACCTGCGCGGGAACGAGGCGGTCTGGGTCTTCGACGGCGAGACCATCGAGATCCGGTACGAGACCCAGGGCTGGTTCAAGAGCCCGCTCCTCAAGGAGCTCGGCTCCCTGAGCGTGCCCATGGGCGCCGTCGAGTCGGTCGTGTTCGAACCCGGCGCGGCCCGCAAG
The DNA here is from genome assembly GCF_014892575.1 of Nocardiopsis coralli. Lineage (GTDB taxonomy): Bacteria > Actinomycetota > Actinomycetes > Streptosporangiales > Streptosporangiaceae > Nocardiopsis > Nocardiopsis coralli. The sequence goes on from NZ_JADBGI010000008.1 coordinate 219,620, forward strand.
AAGGGGTGGGTGCTCTCCTTGCGCCTGCGTGAGCGCACCGACCCCTACCTGGCGGTGGGCTCCCAGATCGACCCCAAGCTCCAGCCCTTCCGCCTCACCGGGCCCGCCCGCACCGAGCTGGTCGCCGAGTACCTCGCCGACCAGATGCGCTTCGCCGCGGGCCAGGCCGAGACACCGCCCGACCCCTGGCTCCCGACCCGCCTGGTCCCCGGTCTGCCCCTGCTCATCACCACGTGCGAGGGACAGGCGGTGCTGGACCCCGACGGTCTGCGCCTGCTCTGGTCCGGTTCGCACGCGGGCGGGTACAAGCGCAAGAAGCAGCGGCGCGAGTACACACTCTCCGAGATCACCGGGGTCGAGATCGTGCCCCTGGACGACTGGGGATGGACCTTCCTGCGGGTGGTCACCGCCCGGACCGCCAAGGAGGCCGCGGCCAAGCCCAAGCACGACCTCAACATCCTGCGCGCGAACGAGGACGACGACGGCCAGTACCGGGTCTTCCTCATGGCCGCCACCGTCACCGCGCACCTGTGGGCCCGCGGTGCGGCGGCCCGTGCGCGCCTGGGCTCGGGCGAGGTCTCCGACGCCGACATCGACGGCCGGCCCGGCATCAAGGATCCGGAGTGGTGGCGTGAGGCGGCGCAGAACGCGGTCGGCGCCCTGGCCGCGCCGCGCCTGACGATCAACCTGCCCGGCCTCGGGCGGGGAGCGCCCGCCGACGGCGGTGACGACGGCGCGGTGGAACCCGCGGACGACGGCACCGGCCCGGCGGCCGAGCAGAGGGCCGAGGGCGGCACCGGGCACGACACGGACTGGGTCTACGCCCAGATCGAGCGCCTGGGCGAGCTCCGCGACAAGGGGCTGCTGTCGGAGGAGGAGTTCGGCGCGAAGAAGGCCGAGCTGCTGCGCCGTATCTGAAGTCGGGCCCGGGGATCTTGCTACTGGAGCCGGGTTCAGCGCTGAAGTCGGCTCCAGTAGCAAGATCCCCGCGGGGGTCAGCCGTCGCNCGGAGGAGGAGTTCGGCGCGAAGAAGGCCGAGCTGCTGCGCCGTATCTGAAGTCGGGCCCGGGGATCTTGCTACTGGAGCCGGGTTCAGCGCTGAAGTCGGCTCCAGTAGCAAGATCCCCGCGGGGGTCAGCCGTCGCGCAGCGCCGCCAGGGCCTCCGGCACGTCGTCGACCACGACCGCGTCCATGCCGGCGGCGGTGTACCGCACGGCGTCCTCGGGCCCCGGGCACCACGACATGAGCTCCAGTCCGGCCGCGTGTGCGACCTCGACCGTGTACTCCAGCGACCGGCGTCCGGGACGCGGTTCCTCGCCCTCCAGACCGAGTGCACGGGCGTCGACCGCCACGATCGGACAGCCCAGGCCCACCGCCCCGGGGATCGCCGTGTCGGCCGGGTTGCGCACGTACGGCATCCACGCGGTCGGAACCTCGGGCGCGCCCTCGTGCACGGCCGTCAGAAGCCCCGGGTCGAAGGAGCACACGAACACCCTGCGCCGCCTGGCCTCGCGGCGCAGGTGCGGCAGGACCAGGGACACGGTGCGCCGCGCGGGGGAGTCCACGGCGTCCTCCATGACCGTCTTGACGTCCACGTCCAGGCCCACGCCCTCGGGGATCGCCTCCAACCCTTCGGCGAGCCCGTACAGTCCCGCCTCGGCGCACTCGGCGGCTGTCAGGTCGACGACGGCGCGCCCGTCGGCCAGCGCCGCGTCGTGGTACAGGACCAGCGCGTCGTCGGCGGTGCGGCGCACGTCGATCTCCACCCAGTCCGCGCCGGCCTCCGCGGCGGCCGCGTAGGAACCCGGTGTGTTCTCCCGGTGCCCGTTGACGACGCCGCGCCCCAGGCCCCGGTGGCCGATGACCTCGGTCGGTCGGAAGGTGCCGCCCATCACGCCGCCCCCGTCACGGCCGCACGCGCGCGGGCGCGGCGCAGCAGGGCCTCGGCGACCTCGACGTCGCCGGGGTTGGTGACCTTGATGTTGGACTCGTCCCCGGGCACGATCCGGACCTCCTCCTCGGGCAGGTACCGCAGCACCACGCCGCAGTCGTCGGTGGCCACCAGGCCGGGGTCGGCCATGGCCAGGGCGTAGGCGCGGCGGGCCACCCCGAGCCTGAAGCCCTGCGGCGTCTGCATGCGCCGCAGCTCCCCGCGCGGGGGGACGTCCGCGATCGCCTCGCCGCCGGTCCGGCCGGGCGTGATGCGCACCACGGTGTCGCCCGCGGGGACGGCCACACCGACCGCGCCGGCCTCGCCGAGAGCCTCGACACACGCCGAGGCGGTCGCCGGCCGCACCAGGGGGCGGGCCGCGTCGTGCAGCAGCGCAAGGTCGTCGTCGGAGGCGGCCGACATCGCCTCCAGCGCCGCGTTCGAGGTCTCGGTGCGTGTGGCACCCCCGGGCAGCACACGGCTGACCTTGGTGAACCCGGCCTCCGCCACGAGGTCCTCGACACGCCCCACGTGGGTGTCGACCATGAGTACGACGATCTCGTCGACGTCGGGGCACGCTTCGAAGGCGGCCACGGAGTGCTCGATGATCGGCCTGCCCTCCAGCGGGAGCAGCTGTTTGGGGGACGGGGCGCCCATCCGGGCACCCACCCCGCCGGCCAGGACGGCCGCGATCACCTTGGGCCGAGCGGTCATGCGGCCCACCCCCTCGTCGATGCCTGTACGGTCCCGCCCGACATTAGTCCACACCCATCACACGCCCGGAGCGGCTGCATGACGGGGGATCGGGGGTTACGTACGGTCGGCGGTGTCCGGGTGGCGAAGCGTCGGGGGCCGGGGCGATGGGCGCGACCCGTCGTTCACGGCGGTACTCTGTTGGACGCCTGATATGGCGTGCTCGGTCCAGACCTCCTCTGATTCGGTCGTGGAGCCGGGCGCGGTCCGTGACACTCCCCCGGTCGCCCGGACACGCTCTCCCCCCGTGCCGGAAGCCGTCTGCCGTGGGTCGGACCGCGTGCAGAGGCCCGGTGCGCGCAAGGCGACAGACACACATGCACGCGGCCGTCCGGCACCCCGTGTTCCGGGCGAAGAGAACTCAACCCTTGGAGGTGGCGGTGGCGTCAAGGGCGCTGGCCGTCTGGGAGCACCGGAAGGTCGTCGGCCTCCTGGTCCGGCGCGACCTGAAGGTCAAGTACCAGCAGTCCGTACTGGGGTACGCGTGGACCATGTTGGAGCCGTTGGCTCTGACGATGGTCTACTTCTTCGTCTTCGGAGTGATCCTCCAGGCCGATCGAGGGATGCCGCCGGAGGCCCTGAACCACGGCGGATTCCTGCTCTACCTGGTGGCGGGCATCCTGCCGTGGACCTCGTTCGGGGCGATGCTCGGCGAAGCACCCCGGGCGATGATCACGCATGGGAAGCTCATCACGACGATGAAGGTGCCGCGGGAGATCTTCCCGATGGCCACCGTGGGCACGAAGTTCATCGAGTACGTGCTCACCCTTCCGGTCCTGATGGCGTTCGTCGTGTTCCTGGGCGGTACGTTCAGCTGGACGGGCATACTCGTCTGGCTGCCCTCGGCGATCCTCCTGCAGTTCGCGTTCGGGCTGGGTATGACCCTGTTCCTGTCGACGGTGAACGTGATGTTCCGCGACATCGAACGGATGGTGCGCATCATCACGCGCCTTCTGTTCTACGGATCGGCGATCCTGTACCCGGCGCACATGGTCCTGCAGTCCAACATCCCGGAATGGCTCAAGACCCTGTACCAGCTCAACCCGTTGCTGGGCATCTTCCAGATGCACAGAGCGGTGTGGTTCGCTGGATTCCCGGAATTGACCCCGACCACGATCGCGTTGTGGTCGTCGGTGGTGGGTTCGATTCTGATGCTCGTCATCGGATACTGGACGTTCCGCCGCCTGGAGATGTCCGTCCTGAAGGAGTTGTGATGGCTCAGCCCTCCACATACACCACGGATGGCGCTGGCCCGGTCATCGAGGCCAAGGGCCTCGGTGTCAAGTTCGCCGTCAACCGCAGGCGCAAGCGCAGCCTGCGCGAGATGTTCATCCACGGCAGCAAGCGCGACCCCAACGCCGAGGGCGACGACTTCTGGCCGTTGCGCGACGTGTCCTTCGAGATCGCCAAGGGCGACTGCGTGGGCATCGTCGGCAAGAACGGAACCGGCAAGTCGACGCTGCTCAAGATGATCGCGGGCGTCCTCATCCCCGACGAGGGCGACGTCCAGGTCCACGGCAAGGTCGCCCCGCTCCTGGAGCTGCGGGCCGGGTTCAACGACAACCTGACCGGCCGCGAGAACGTGTACCTCGTGGGCTCTCTGCACGGCATGACCGAGAAGCAGATCGACGAGCGTTTCGAAGACATCATCGATTTCGCCGAGATCAAGCCGAAGTTCGTCGACACCCCGGTGCGGCACTACTCCAGCGGCATGAAGGTACGTCTGGGCTTCGCGCTCATCTCGCAGCTCGAGCACCCGATCATGCTGGTGGACGAGGTCCTGGCCGTCGGCGACAAGGCCTTCAAGCTCAAGTGCTACGCGGCCATCGACCGCATGCTCGCCAACGAGCGCACGATGGTCCTGGTCTCCCACAGCGAGAAGGACCTGCGCCGGTTCTGCAACCGCGGTCTCTACATCCGCAACGGCAGCCTGGCCCTGGACACCGACATCGACTCGGCCCTCTCCGCCTACAACGAGGACACCAAGGCCGAGATCGCCGAGCGCAAGAAGCGCGACGCGGCGAAGAAGAAGCGCGCCGAAGGCGGCGACAAGAAGCCCGGCGACGGCAAGTCCGAGGGCGACGAGGCCTAGCCCCCTCTCCTCCCTCCACGCAAGCATCCGCGAGCGCACCCCGGGGTTTCCGGTGGTGCGCTCGCTTGCGTCCTGGCCTGTCCGAAACCCCCGCCGACCTGGGGCTACCGGGTCAATATGCGTGTCGGCATTGAATGGTCACCCAGCGTGAGTAAACGTGTCCCTCGGTACAACTGGGAGGGCACGGACATGGCACACGCTTCACCCGCGCGGACGATCGCACGCGTTTTGGAACGGCGGCACGTCACCCGGGCCGGCATGACCCGGATCAGCGTGCTGGCCGCCCTCGGTGCGGCCGTCTGGTTCGCACAGGGAGGGGACGACGGGCCCCTGGTCGGGTCGGTCTTCCTCGCGCTCGTCCTGGCCTGCGACGCGGTGCGTTCGGCGATGCGCGCCAACCGCCGCGACTCCCTGACCCTGTGGCTCGTGACCATGCTCGGCCAACTGCGCGAGTACATCGTCTACGCCGGTCTGGCCCTGGGCGCGGTCGCCGCCGGGATCAACGGCGCCTGGGCGTGGGCTGCCGGCGCCCTCATCGCCCTGGCGCTGCGGGACTCGCTCCTGGTGGCCCGCAAGGCCCCCGCCGCCGAGCCGCAGGGGCGCGATGCGGCCCGCGGTGCGGCGCCCGCGCAGCGGCGCTCTGAGGGCCTCCTCGGCGGCGTCGGGGTCCCCGCGCCGCGGCCGCCCGGCGACAGCGACCCCGAACTCACGGGCCGCCTGCTCGGCGCGGAGGGAGAGGGCGGCCGCACACGTGTGGCCGCGCGGGAGGGCCGGCGCCCGGCCCCGGCCGCTCCCGGCGCCGTCATCTCCCTGCCCGACCTCGCCCGCCGCTGGCTGTCCTTCACCCAGCCCGTGCGTTTCCTCGCGATCGCCGTCACCACGCTCGTGTGGGACCCCAGGGTCGCTTTCGTCACCCTGGTCGTCGGGTGCACGATCGCCGTGACGAGCGAACTCGTGGGCGCCGGGGACCGCGTGGAGCAGGCGTGAGCGGGGCCGTGCGGGAGGCGGCCCCACGACGGCCCGATCTTCGCCAGCTTCGTGATGACAGTCACATCGGACTGCTGCTGGGGAGGATCGTCCCCGGCGCCTTCCCACCTCTGCTCACCGCACTCACCGTGGCCCTGGTCGCCGGTACCCTCCTCGTGGCAGACGGGGGGCAGCTGACAGGCATTACCCTGTTCGCACCGGTCGCATCCCTGCTACTGTCCGGCCTGGTCTCGGGCCACCCCCACGACGGACGGTTCGACTGGCTCGTGCCACCCGTGCTGCGCGTCACCGAGTACGGGTTCCTGACGGTCCTGGGACTGGCGTCCGGTGTACCCGGTCCCCTGGTGTTCGTACTCTTGGTGGCGGTCGTCCTCCACCACCGCGACGACGTCACCCGCCCCGCGGTCGGCATGGTCCGACCCGGGTGGGTACGCGCCGCCGCCCTCGGCTGGGACGGGCGCCTGCTCGTCGTCGCCGTCGGGGGAGCGCTGGAGTCGCTCACGGCCGCCTACGGCCTGCTCGCCGCGTACCTGGTGGCGCTGCTCGTCCGCGAGTCCGTGCGCACCTGGAGCGCGACACCGGTGACCGACCTGCGTGACGACCACAACGACCGAGGAGGCGTGAACGCCTCCTCAACCTAAGGAGGAACACGCCCTCATGCTCGGAATGGTTCTCGCCGCGGGCGCGGGACGCCGACTGCGTCCTTACACCGACACCCTGCCCAAGGCCCTGGTGCCCGTCGACGGCGAGACGACCATCATGGACATCTCGCTGCGCAACCTGGCCGCCGCCGGGCTGACCGACGTGGTCGTGGTGGTCGGTTACGCCGCCAACGCCGTCGAGGAACGCAAGGAGGCTCTCGAGGAGCGCCACGGCGTCAAGATCACCCTCAGCTACAACGACAAGGCCGAGGAGTGGAACAACGCCTACTCCCTCTGGACCGCGCGTGAGTTCTTCTCCGAGGGTGTCCTCCTCGTCAACGGCGACACCGTGCACCCGGTGAGCGTCGAGGAGACGCTGCTGGCCTCCCGCGGCTCCGAGCTCCTCCTGGCGGTCGACAACGTCAAGAAGCTCGCCGACGAGGAGATGAAGGTGACCCTGGACGACTCCGGTCACCTGAAGAACATCACCAAGCTCATGGACCCGGACATCGCCTCGGGCGAGTACATCGGCGCCACCCTCATCGAGGGCTCCCTGGGCGACCGCCTGGCCGACGCGCTGAAGGCGACCTGGGAGCGCGACCCGCAGCTGTACTACGAGGACGGCTTCCAGGAGCTCGTCAACCGCGGGGAGAAGGTCTCCATCGCGCCCATCGGCGACGTCGACTGGGTCGAGGTCGACGACCACGACGACCTGGCCAAGGCGAGGGAGATCGCGTGCCGCTACTAGCCCGAATGCTTCAGTCGCCCCTGGCCATCGACGTACGCCGCGGGGCCATCGCCGCGCTCGGCGACGTCCTGGCCGACCGGCGCATCGCCACCGAGGGCCGTATCGCCCTCGTCGTGGGCCCCGGCCAGGGTGAGCGCATCGAGAGCGACGTCGACCTGCCCCAGTGCGAGGTCTTCCAGGTCAGCGAAGGCACCGTGGACGCCGCCACCGAGCTCGGCAAGAAGCTGCGCTCGGGCGCCTACGAGGCGGTGGCCGGCATCGGCGGCGGAAAGACCATCGACGTGACCAAGTTCGCCGCGACGATGGCGGGCATCCCGATGGTGGCCGTGGCCACCAACCTGGCCCACGACGGCATCGCCTCCCCGGTGAGCTCCCTCGAGCACGAGGGCGGCAAGCCGTCGATCGGCGTCACCATGCCCATCGCCCTGGTCATCGACCTCGACTACGTGCGGGCTGCCCCCTCCCACCTCGTGCGTTCGGGTATCGGCGACGTGGTCAGCAACATCTCCGCGATCGAGGACTGGGAGCTGGCCGGGCGCGTCAACAGCGAGCCGGTCGACGGCATGGCCGTGACCTTCGCGCGTGTGGCGGCCGAGGCGATCCTGCACCGGCCCGACTCGGTGGAGTCCGACGCGCTGCTGACCGTGCTCGCCGAGGGCCTCGTGCTGTCCGGAATGGCGATGTCGGTGGCCGGCTCCAGCCGCCCGGCCAGCGGCGCCTGCCACGAGATCCTGCACGCGGTCACGCAGCTCTACCCCGGCACCAGCAACCACGGCGAGCTCGCCGGCCTGGGTGCGCTGTACGCGTCGTTCCTGCGGGTGCGCGACCTCGGCTGGTCCGAGGCGCGCATGCACGAGATCCGTGACTGCCTGCTCCGCCACGACCTGCCCATCGTCCCCTCGGACGTGGGCCTGTCCGCGGAGGAGTTCGCCAAGGCGGTGGTCCTCGCACCGGACACCCGTCCCGGCCGGTTCACGATCCTGGAACACCTGAACCTCTCCGAGGACGAGATCGGGCGGAGTGTCGCTGAGTATGTCGAAGCCGTCGGTCGCTGAGGTCCGCTCGGGCGGCCAGCCCGAGGGGATCAAGGAGCGCACCAACGAGGAGCACTGGGCCGGGCGGCTCTACATGCGGGACCTCTCCCCGTACGTGAGCACCGTGTTCGTCCGTCTCGGCGTCCCCCCGAACCCCATCACCTACCTGATGATGGCCTTCGGTGTCCTGGCCGGTGTCGTGGTGGCCTTCGGCGGCCTGTGGTCGGCGATCCTCGCGGCCGTGATGGTCCAGGTGTACCTGCTCCTGGACTGCTCGGACGGCGAGGTCGCCCGCTACACCGGACGCACCAGCGTCGCCGGGATCTACCTGGACCGCATCGGGCACTACGTGTCCGAGATCGCCCTGCTCATCGGCCTGGGCATCCGCGCCCAGGGCGAGTTCGAGGCCGGCGGCTGGGTGATCCTGGGGATGGCCGCCGCGCTGGGCGTGGCCCTCATCAAGGCCGAGACCGACAACGTGGTGGTCGCCCGCGCCAAGGCGGGGCTGCCCGAGAAGATCAGCGACGCCGCGATGGACCCGCGGTCCTCCGGGCTGAGCCTGGCCCGGCGCCTGGCCTCGGTGCTCAAGGTGCACCGGGTGATCCAGGCGGTCGAGCTCTCCCTGCTCGTCGTCGTGGTCGCGGTCGTGGACGCCTTCCTGGGCGATCTGACCGCCACCCGGATCCTCGTCGCGGTCTGTGCGTTCGTGGGTGCGCTCATGAGCGCGGCCCACTTCGTCAGCGTGGTGGCCTCGCGCCGCCTGGAATAACGCGGTAGTGACGTTACCGTCACAGAGGGGGCTGTGAGCGTTACCCCGTTCACAGCCCCCTACACCCCCCTTTTATGCTTTCGTTAGTCTGCTTCTGCGACCGTTGCCGGTACTTCACCTGCCCGTCGCACGCCGTCCACTGATCGGTCGAACCCATGGCTACTCCTGTCATTCCGCCCGCATCGGGTTCCGATGCGTCCGGGGCGGAGGACTCCCAGCCCACCGCCGCCGAACGGAGCCGCGCCGAGGTGTCCGCGCCCACACTGTCCTGTGTCCTGCTCACGATGGGGACCCGCCCGGCCGAACTGCGCCGTGCGATCACCAGCGTGTTCGAGCAGGAGGGCGCCGACGTCGAGGTCGTGGTGGTCAGCAACGGCGCCGAGCTGCCCGAGCTGCCCGAGGGCGTGCGCACCGTCCCGTTGCCCGAGAACGTCGGTATCCCGGCCGGGCGCAACGAGGGTGTGCGCGCCGCCGAGGGCGACATCGTGCTGTTCCTGGACGACGACGGCTGGTACCGCTCCACCGACCTGGCCCGCCATGTGCGGGAGCGGTTCGCCTCCGACCCGTCGCTGGGCGCGATCTCCTTCCGGATCGCCGACCCCGACGGCGGGCCCGACCAGCGCCGCCACGTGCCGCGGCTGCGGGTGGGCGACCCCCGCGAGTCCAGCGAGGTCACCACGTTCCTGGGCGGGGCGAGCGCGATCCGGCGGACCGCCTTCGAGGCCGGCGGCGGGCTCCCGGGCGACTTCTTCTACGCCCACGAGGAGACCGACCTGGCCTGGCGCATCATCGACGCCGGCTACCGCATCGAGTACGACGCCGACGCGGTCATGTACCACCCGGCCGTCGCCCCGACCCGGCACGCCGACTTCTACCGCCTCAACGCCCGTAACCGGGTGTGGCTGGCCCGCCGGAACCTGCCGTGGCTGCTGGTGCTGCCGTACCTGGGGACCTGGGTGGGGCTGACGCTGCTGCGCGAGCGCGATCGCGACGCGCTGCGGTCCTGGTTCCAGGGGTTCCGGGAGGGCTGGCGCGAGGACGCCGGTCCGCGCACGCCGATCGGGTGGCGCACGGTCTGGCGGATGACACGTGCGGGGCGGCCCCCGGTCATCTGACCGGCGCAGGCGCGCCCACGAAACGACGGAGGGTCCGTACACCAGAGGTGTGCGGACCCTCCGTTCGTGTGTGCGGGGTCGGGCCGGAGGGGATTCGCCCTGTCCGTACCACCCGTAAGGGATTGCCGAAAACTATTGCATATTGACAATAGTTAAGCTTCTGGGCAGGGTTACCCCTGGGAGGAGCGACCCGGACCCGAGGGGAAGGCGGAACCACAGGACGGTGCCTTCGCTCCACACGGTGGAGGTACCTGGCGGTTCCCCTTGTCAGGCGGTCCGGGAGTCCCGAACCCCCGCGTCCTCGGCCTGTGCGGCCGCCTCCTGGAAGGCCGTGAGGCCCTCCAACAGCATCGCGCGCTTCCTCGGGGGCATGCGGGCGATCACCGTGTGGAGCTCCTTCTCCCGCCGGCCACGCAGGTCATGGAGGAAGGAGCGGCCCTCGTCGGTCAACCACAGCCGCAACTCGCGCCGGCTGCTCGGACTGGCCGTACGGTTGACGAAACCGACCGCCTCGAGGCGGTCGCAGAGCCTGCTCACGGACGGAGGGGTGGAACCCAGTCGTTCGGTGACGGTGCGCAGGTTGACGCCGTCCTCGTCCTCCAGGATGAACAGGACCTTCAGTTGGGAGGGGGAGACCGGGGAGGTGGCGACCTCGCGGCCACGGCCCCAGAGCACCTCGATGACCTCGGTCACCGCCGAGGCGGCCCGAGCTGTCTGTTGCGTCTGCTCCTGCGACTCAGAACTCACTTTCCACTCTCACCCATCACGGCTGTGCGCCGATCCCGCGCTCCGGCCGGTCGCCGGGTTTCTCCAAAACCATAACGGAACGCCCGATGCCGTGCCTGGAGGGAGGTGAACACGTGCACCGCCCCGCACAGAGAACACAGGTCATACCTTGAAGAGCTACGAAGCCGTCGCGCGGTCGCTGCGCGAGGCCAGACCGGACCGGCTTCTGGCGGCACTGCGATCCGCCCTCGCCGAACACTACGGCGCGGTGGCAGTGGACCTCCTCCTCGTCGACTACGGGATGACCGCACTCTGCCACGTGGCAGCAGGCGCCGACGAGGGTGAACAGTACTCGGTCTTCACCAGCCCCGCGGGGCGGGCCTTCGGTTCACAGGAGCCGTTGGTGGAGGAACGCTCCGGGCGGGGCACCATCATGGTCCACCTGCCGGTGAGCGTGCGCGGGGACCGCCTCGGGGTGCTCACCGTCGAGACCCCCGGTCGCAGCCTGCCCGGCCCCACCCAGCTCGAACTGCAGAGGATCGCGGAGGACGCCGGCCGGGCCCTGCTGGTGGCCGAACGCGACACCGACGTCTACCGTGTGGCCCGCCGCCGCAACCGGCTCACCCTGGCCGCGGAGATGCAGTGGGACCTGCTCTCCGGCCGGGCCTACGAATGCCCCGAGTACAGCATCGGCGCCCAGCTCGAACCGGCCTACGCGATCCGCGGCGACAACTTCGACTGGTCGGTCTCGGGCGACCGGCTCCACCTGAGCATCACCAACGGCATGGGGGAGGGGATCGAGGCCTCGCTGCTGACCAGTTTGGCCGTGAACGCCCTGCGCAACGCCCGCCGCGGCGGGGCGCCCCTGGCCGGGCAGGCCGCGCTCGTGGACCAGGCGGTCTACGCCCAGCACGGCGGACGCCGGTTCCTGGAGATGCTGCTGCTCTCCTTCGACGCCGCCACCGGCGAGGTCGAGGCGGTCGACGCCGGATCGCCCCGTCTGTACGTGCTGCGCGGCGACGAGGTCGTGCCCTGGCCCTTCGAGGCGCAGATGCCCGTAGGGATGGCCGAGGACACCGTCTACTCCGTCGAACGCTTCCGTGCGCGCCCCGGCGACCGCCTCGTCTTCGTCAGCGACGGGGTCTTCGACGCACGGAACCTGACGGGGGAGTCCTTCGGCGACCGTGCCCTGACCCGTGCGGTGATGGGCACCCGCCTGCTCCCGGCCGCGTCCGTGCCGCAGGAGGTCCTGCGCCACCTGTCCGGGTACCGCGAGGGCCGGGCCAGCGAGGACGACACGTTGGTGGTGTGCGTGGACTGGCGAGGGCGCGAGGGCGCGGTCTGACCGGTTCCGGTCACGGAGGGCGGCACCGGCCCCGGACACACGTGGGGCCGCCCCCGGACGGGAGCGGCCCCACGGACGTCTCGGCGCGGTCGATCAGAGCTCGGTGACGACCTGCTCGTGCTCGAGGCGCGGCAGGCGGTCGAACCAGGCGTCCGGGCCGGGCTTGCCGATGTTCATGACCACGACCGGCTTGAGGGTGGAGTCCTCGCCGAAGAACTCCTTGCGCACGCCCTCGGCGTCGAAGCCGCTCATCGGACCGGCGGCCAGGCCTGCGGCGCGCACGCCCATGATGAGGTAGCCGACCTGCAGCATGGCGTTCTCGTGGGCGGCCTTCTCGCGGGCCTCGACGGGCATGCCGGCGAAGTTCTCACGGGCGTCCGGGGCGACCGGGAACGTCGTCGGGAAGTGCTCGTGGAAGGAGCTGTCGGCCGACAGGATCAGGGTCAGCGGCGCGGTGGAGGTCTTGGGCGCGTTGTTGCCGGCCATGTGCGGGATCAGACGCTCCCGGGCCTCCTTCGAACGCACGGCGGTCACGCGGAGCGGCTGGTTGTTCATCGCCGTCGGGCCGTACTTGACCAGGTCGTAGATCGCGCGCAGCTGCTCTTCGGTCACCGGCTCGTCGGTGAAGGAGTTGGCGGTGCGGGCGTCGCGGAACAGCAGGTCCTGCGCGTTCTTGTCGAGGGCCAGGGCGTCGTTCATGGGGAAACCTCGGTGTCCTGTGGGGTCCCGGGTACGGTGCCCGGGGCTGTCACACGACCTCAACCTGATTTCCCAGGAAGATATTTCCAGAGTCGATGAGTGTGGTCTCACTCACTCGCCAGGGCCGGACCCGCGGGTGCGCGGCGGGCGCGCCTGCGCGGGCGCGGCACGTGAACGACCGGCCCCGTCGCCTCGTCCACCCAGCTCTCCAGCCGCTTGACGAAAGTGCGTGCCTGCACCGGCCAGTGGAAGGAGGTCTGGGCGATCCGGTGCCCCGTGCGCGCGTACTCGGCGCGCCGCCGCGGCTCCCGGCGCAGGCGCAGGATCGCCTGCGAGGCCGCGAACGCGTCGCCGAACGGCACGACCGACCCGGCCGGACCCTCCGGGCGTCCGTTCACCAGGGAGGTGGCCACCGGGCCCGCCGTCGTGACGACCGGGAGCCCGTGTGCCATGTACTCGACGATCTTGGTCGGCATGGAGTGGCGGTAGTTCGGCTCGTCGTGCAGCAGGCTCACCCCTGCCAGGGCCCCCGCACACATCCGCAGGGCCCGGTCGTTGGGCACGTAGCCGTACCAGTGCAGGGCCCCGTCCTGGGAGGCCTCGCGCAGCAGGGGCCGCACGCTCGGGTCCGCGCCGCCGATGACCTCCAGCCGGATGCCGTAGGGCTGCAGGAGTCGGCCCAGGTCCACCAGTTCGTGTGCGCCCCGCGCCACCGAGACGTGGCCCAGGTAGACGACCCGGTCTTCGCCGGGCTCACGCGCCGGTTGCTCGGGCACGTTGGTCGTGTTGGGCACCACCGGGTGGTCGAGGCGGAAACGGTTCCGGTAGCCCTCCTCGGCCAGGAGCAGCCGCATGTGGCGCTCGGCCCGGCGCTCGAACATCCGCACCACGCCGCCCAGGGGCCGGCGCAGCGGTCCCGGGACCCAGGGTTTGGTGAGCAGCGCCGACGGGGTGTCCTCGTGCACGTCCCACACCGTCAGCGGACGGTTCTCCGGAAGCGCGAGCATGAGTTCGGGGTCGTGGAAGAGCAGAAGGTCGGCACCGGGGGCGTGTTCGGCCAGGACCTGGCGCGCCGCCCGCAGGGACGCCAGGCGCTCCCTTCCCGCGGCCCGGGGCACGTCGACCGATCGCACCGCGTCCCACGGCGTGACCCCGCACTCGCGGAACGGTGCCACGTAGGTGACGGAGTGCCCCGCGTCGAGCAGTGCCCTGATCTGGCGGTGCAGAATGCGCGCGTCCTCGGGGTGGTGCACGACCGTGGCCACGAGCACGTGCATGGAGATCACCTACCTGTGTCGCCTGTATAAAGGGCCGCCTCACCGATGATCTGCTCTTCGGTGGCGCGACCAGCTTTTCGACACGGTATTCACCTGCGGAAACGTCGCGAGAAAAGCGCGATGGACGGCAAGGGGGCATCCGGTGAACCTTGTGGCAGAGGCAGGTGAACGGCGAACGGCACGCCGGGGGACGCCGTACGTCCCCGACGTGCCGTCGGTGGTGCGGGCCCTGTTCGGGGCCCGGGGGGCCGGGTGTCAGAGCACCTGCAGGCCCTCGCGCTCGATGTGCCGGCGCACCTGCGGCGGCACGTCGGCCTCGGTCTCGGGCGGGGTGCGGCGCAGCACCCCGCGGGTGTCCAGCAGCAGCCGTGCGTACTCGGACAGCCGCTTGGGCTCGTAGTCGGTGTGGTCGGTGAGCAGCACGGTCAGGTCGGCGTCGGCCAGAGCCTGGTCCAGGTCGGTCGAGCGCGGGACCTCGGCCCCGTCGACCGTCCACGACTCCACGTGCGGGTCGTGGTAGGTCAGCGTCGCGCCCTTGGCGGCGAGCTTGCGGGCCACCGGGCGGGCCGGCGACTCGCGCTGGTCGGCGATGTCGGCCTTGTAGGTCACGCCCAGGATCAGCACCTTGGAGCGCGACAGGGCCAGGCCGCTGTCGTTCAGCAGCTCCTGGGCGCGCTGGGTGACGTAGGAGGGCATGCGCCCGTTGATCTCCTGCGCCAGCTCCACGAACCGGAACGGGTACCCCAGCGTCTTGACCTTGTACGACAGGTAGTTCGGGTCGATCGGGATGCAGTGCCCGCCCACACCCGGGCCCGGGTAGAACGCCTGGAACCCGAACGGCTTGGTGGCCGCGGCCGAGATGGAGTCCCACAGGTCGATGCCGAGCTCCTGGCAGAACACCGCCATCTCGTTGACCAGCGCGATGTTCACGTGCCGGTAGGTGTTCTCCAGCAGCTTGGCCATCTCCGCCTCACGGGTGCCGCGGGCGCGGACCACGCTGTCGACGAAGGCCCCGTAGAACTCCGCGGCGCGCTCCCCGCAGGTCGGGGTCATGCCGCCCACGACCTTCGGGGTGTTGGCCACACCGAAGGCCGCGTTGCCCGGGTCGATGCGCTCGGGCGAGAACGCCAGGTGGAAGTCGGAGCCGGCGACCAGGCCGGACTCCTCGAGGATCGGTCGGACGACCTCCTCGGTGGTGCCGGGGTAGGTCGTCGACTCCAGGATCACCAGCGTGCCCGGGGTCAGGTTCGCGGCGATGGACTTGGCCGCGGACGTGACCGCGCCCAGGTCGGGGCCGCCCTCGGGTGACAAGGGTGTGGGGACGCAGATGACGACGGTGCGCGCCGACGCCAGGCAGGCCGGGTCGGTGGTGGCGCTGAACCCCTGGTCGAGCATCATGGCGATGTCGTCCGGGGACAGGTCGTCGATGTGTGATCCGCCCTCGTTCAGGCCTTCGACGACCCGCGTGCTGACGTCCAGCCCCACGACCCGCAGACCCGATGCGGCGGCCTCTGCTGCCAGGGGCAGCCCCACGTAGCCCAGGCCCAGGACGACGAGGTCGCTCGCCGGTGTCCCGGGCCGCTCGACGGTTGCTCGGTTGGAGGATGCGGCATCCACTTGGCTGTCACACTCGCATTCGTTTCGAGAACGGGCGTACGTACGGGAGGTCTGCTATTTCGGCGGCGGCCGTCCGAGTCTAGGCGTCCGTTTGCCGGTATTACGGGATGTGGCCTGGTCCGGACAATTTTCGGATGAGACCTCTGTACGCCACGTCGTAGCGGTATGCGGCTCCGGCCCAGGTTCGTTCTTCTTCGACAACGCTTCGACCTGCGCATCCGTAAGAGGTGCGCGTTTTGTGACTATAAGAGAGTTTTGAGAGAACATCGGCAAGACATACCGATTGTCCTGCCGGAATTAACTCGCCGGTCACCCCGGGTTCCACAATCTCTCGCAATGCAGGGAGATCACTGGCCACAATGGGCAACCCGCCTGCCATAGCTTCCACTGGTTTGAGCGGAGTGACCACACGACACACCCGTTCGTCCCGACGCGGCACGGCGAAGACGTCCATCGCCCCGTGGTGGTCGCGCACCTGCCCGGCGGGCACCCGGCCGGGGAAGTGGGCGGCGCCGGACAGCCCCAGGGCCTCGGCGCGGGAACGCAGGGCCGGGAGTTCGGGGCCGTCTCCGACCACCAGGGCGTGCGCGTCCTCGCCGCGCTCCCGCATCAGGGCCACGGCCTCCAAGAGGGTGTCCAGGCCCTCGTAACCGAAGCAGCTCGTCGTCGTGCCGGCCACGAACGCGTCGGCGCCGATGCCGAGCCGCTCGCGCACGGCGGACGCCGGGGGCAGCGGTTCGAGGAACGAGGGGTCCACCGCGTTGGGCACCACCAGCAGGCGGTCCGGGTCGACCCCGCGGTCGACGATGTCGGCCCGCATCACGCCGCCGAGCGTGACCACCAGGTCGGCCGCGAGCATGCACGCGGTCTCGGCCGCCCGCTCGGCCCGGTAGAAGGCGTCCCGCGTACTGCGTTCGGGGTCGCGCGAGAGCCAGGACTCCTCCAGGAACCCCCGCACCTCGTAGACCACCGGGATCCCGAACCGCTCGCCCAGGGCCAGCGCCAGCCGGGCGTTGTGGTGGTTGCTCGCCGCGTGCAGCACGTCCGGCCGCAACGCCTCCACCAGGTCGGAGCCCATGCGCAGCCCTGCCTCGAACTCCGCGTCCGCGTCGGCCGGGGCCGTCCACGGGATCATCCGGTGGTACGGGACCCCGTCCACCGCCACCAGCGGCCGCGGGTCGGGCACCCCCTTGGTCAGCGGGTACCCCGCCCGCGTGAGCACGTGGGCGTCGATACCGAGCTCGCGCTGGGCGACCGCGATGCGGTGTGTGCGTTGTGTGTAGCCCGCGTTCGTGTGCGGCAACGCGTTGGTGACCAGGTGCAGGACACGCAGTTCCCCAGGGGCGTCGGGCGGTCGCCGAGCGTTCACCGTGTCGTCGGGCCGTGTTCGGTCACCGCGCGTTAACGTGATCCCGTGATGATCAGGCGTTACGGACGAAGCGGATACGGCCCGGCCGGTGGCCAGCGCCGTCCTGTGCTCGGCCGTGTCCCTGGTCGCACCCCCGGGCAGCCGTTCCACCAGCTCACGGGCGGTGGCGGCGTCACCCGCGGCCAGGCAGGCCGTCACCAGACGGCCGACCGCGCGGTCCCCGGCGCCGTCGGCCGCAGCGAGCACGGCCTCGCGGGCCTCCTCGCGCCGGCCCTGGTCCCACAACGCGTAGGCCAGGGGCAGACCGCCGAGCCGGGACGCGGCCGAGCGCACCGCCCGCCGGGGCGGTCCGGGGGCCAACCGCAGCGCCAGCAGCGGCAGACGGGCCGGCTCGGCACGCAGGTGCCGCCAGGCCAGGGAGGCCGTGAACGTCAGAGCGCGCGGCCAACGGGCGCGCACGTGCGGTACGTGGGCTTGGTGAGTCCGGTTCTCGTGCACGGTCAGAAACACAACCACGCGGACGTGGCCGAGCGGTGACGCCACGGCGACACGCGGGGGACGGCTCGGGCAAGGCCCCGGGCACACCTTCGCGGACCGACCGCGGCGCCGTACCGTGACGGCCGCGCCACAGCAGAAGGAGACACAGTCGTGGCAGCGAGCGCTCCCCTAGGGACCAGGGACACCGGCATCGTGCACGTCGTCGGCGCGCGGCCCAACTTCGTCAAGGCCGCACCGGTCGTCTCCGCACTCCGCGAGCGCGGGGCGCACCAGTCCGTCGTCCATACCGGACAGCACTACGACGACCGGATGTCGGCGGTGTTCTTCCGCGACCTCGGCCTTCCCACACCCGACGTCGACCTCGGCGTCGGGTCCGGTTCGCACGCCTCCCAGACCGCCGCGCTCATGGTCGGCCTGGAGGAGGAGTTCACCCGCCGCGAGCCCGGCCTGGTCGTGGTCTACGGCGACGTGAACTCCACGGTGGCCGCCGCGCTGGTCTCCGCCAAGCTCGGTGTGCCCGTCGCACACGTCGAGGCGGGTCTGCGTTCCTTCGACAACTCCATGCCGGAGGAGATCAACCGCCGGGTCACCGACCAGCTCAGCGACCTGTGCTTCGCCACCAGCCCCGAGGCGATCGGGCACCTCGCCGACGAAGGGGTGTCCACCGACCGGGTGCACCTCGTCGGCAACCCCATGATCGACACCCTGCTCGGGAACCTGGACCGGTTCGACGCCGACGCCCTGCGCACCCGGATCGGACTGCCCGAGAGCTACGTCGCCGCCACCCTGCACCGTCCCGCCAACGTGGACGACGCCGACAACGTCGCCCGCCTCACCGGCCGCCTGCACGCCATCGCCGACCAGATCCCGGTGGTCATGCCGGTCCACCCGCGCGGCAAGGCCGCCTTCGACCGGGCCGGGCTCGGCCACCACCCCGGCGTGCAGCTGCTCGACCCGCTCGGTTACCTCGACTTCGTGGCGCTCACCCGCGGGGCGTCCGCCGTGGTCACCGACTCCGGGGGTGTGCAGGAGGAGACGACCATCCTCGGCGTGCCCTGCCTGACCCTGCGCCCCAACACCGAACGGCCGGTGACCATCACCCACGGAACCAACCAGCTCGTCACCGAGGACGACCTCGTCCAGGCGCTCACCAAGGTCCTGGACGGCCGCCCCGAGAGCCGCAGCGGCGACGACGTCCCTCCCCTGTGGGACGGCCGTTCCGGCGAACGCATCGCCGCCGTGCTGTCCGGGTGGGTCCGATGAGTCCCCGGCCCCGCACCCTCCCCCTACCAAGAACACCGGTCGAGGTGATCTCCCCTTGCCAGGCACACCAACCGTCGAGTGCGGGCGTCCCACGGGAGCCCGGGCCCGCCTGAGGCTGGGCATCCGCTCCCGGCCGGGGGCGCGCCGGTCCCACCGGCCGTCCCCGCTGATGCCGACCCGACCAGAACACAAGGTGGCAGACCGTGAAACGGCGTGAACAGAGCCAGACCGAACAGCTCCGACAGGCACTGGCCGAACGCGAGGCCCAGCTCCAGGAGGCACAGGTGCGTCTGGCCTCCCTCGAGGGTTCGACGTCGCTCCAGGTCGGCCGGGCCCTGACCAACGCCGCCAAACGCCCGGGCCGTTCACTGGTCCGCCTCCCGCGCGACCTCTACCGGCTCTGGCGGCACAGCGGCACCACCACGCACTCCCAGCGCCGGCGTGTGGAACCGGTGCGCTCCTTCGACGCCGACCGCCAGGAGGCCCGCCTCCTCAGCGGGATCGTGGGCCAGGGCGAGGACCACCTGGTCGCGGCCACCGTCGTGGGGACCGGGATCCAGCAGGCCGTCGACCCCTACCTGCGGTCGGTGCCGCTGCGCCCCCACGACGCCCAGATCGTCATGGACGGCGTCGACGTCGACCTCGTCCTCGTCTCCTCCTCGGCCGCGGCGCCGGGGTCGCCGTGGGCCCACGTCGGCGACCCCGCCGTGGCCGACCGGACCCGCGCCCTCGGCTGGGTGCTGGAGTCGGCCGCCTCCCGCGGGATCCCCGCCGTGCTCCTCGAGGACGGGCCGACCCCGCCCGCCCTGCGCGAGCTCGGCTTCAACCGCATCCACCAGGGCGACGCCGGTGTACCCCTCCACCTGTTCAACCCCGTCGCCGCCGACCTCGCGTCCGGGGCGGAGGCGGTCTTCGTGCGCGGCGACACGTCCGACCGGGTCCCCGACGTGCTCGCCGACCTGGGCGTGCGTGTGGTCGACGCGGACGCCCCGGACCTCGCCGAGGCCCTGCGCGCCGCCAACGTCGCGGTCGTCCCGGGCAGCGGACCCGTGAGCGGACCCCTGCACCGCCGGGCCCGCGCCTGCGGGACCCGCACCGTCACCCACTCCGCCGCGGCCGCCCTGGCCGGGGAGGAGGACCTCGCCGTGTCCGTCCCGCGCCTGCGCGCCGACGCACCCACCGCGGTCGAACAGCGCGAGATGCTGCGCGGGGTGTTCCTCGACGAGGCCACACCCGTGCGCCTGGCCGAGGTGCTCGGCGGGCTGGAGTTCCCGCCCGGGACCCCCGGCACCGAAATGCCCCTGCGCGGGCGTGCGGTGGCGGTCCTGGCCGACCCCGCCGGCGAGGCCGAGGCCGACCAGCTCGCCGACGACGTGCTGCGTTCGCGCCTGCGCCCGGCCGAGGTCGTCGTCCCGGGTGCCGCGGCCCGCCTGGCCGGGATCCGGCGCCTGCGCGCGGAGGGCCTGACCGTCCGCACCGCACGCTTCACCGCACCCGACACCCCCGAGGAACTCACCCGCACCGCCGCCCGCTCCGACGGGTTCGCCGTCGAACGCTGGGCGGTGCTGGCCGCCCGCGCCACGGCCCGGTGGGCCCACCCCTGGACCGCGCCCCTGGGAGAGCACCGCCTCGCCGACCTGGTGTGCGCGGCCGAGTGCTCCGGAGCCGACGCCGTCGGCGCCCGCCCCAGGAGCGCCGACCCCGAGGAGACCGGCGATCGCGGTTTCTTCGACCGGCCCCGGACCGAGGGCGGACAGTACGTGTTCGTCAGCGAGATCAGACCGGAACTGGCCCGCGCGTCCTTGCTCCTGCAGGGGTGGCCCCCGGGACAGTGGTACCGGCGAGGCAGCCGCCTGCTCGCCCTGGGACCGGAGAACGGCCCCGGCCGCTCCTCCGGCGCCGACGGCACCACCCACACCTCCGCAGACGCGGGCGCCGTCGGTTGACCGGCGGGAACGCCGGCCGCCCCAGGGCAACCCGAAAGCATCCGAAGGGAAGATCGTGAGTACTCCTCCTCCGCGCGCGCTCCTGTACGGGGACGTGGACCTCAACATCATCGACGGTTCCGCGATCTGGGCCCAGTCGATGGCGCAGGCCCTGGCCGCCGCGGGCTGCGAGGTCACCGTGCTGCTCAAAGCGCCCGTGCGCACCGACCGGCTCACGGAACCGCTGACCCGTACCCCCGGTGTGCGCCTCCTGCGCCCCTACGAGGACAAGCTGCTCGGCGACCTCGGCCCGCGCGGGCTCACCCCGGAGCAGGCCGTGGGCCTCATGCGCGACCGGCACGCCCGTACCCCCTTCGACCTGGTCGTGGTGCGCGGCCGCCGCCTCGCCGGGCTGGCCGCGCAGGAGGAGTCCCTGGCCGGGCGGCTGTGGACCTACCTCACCGACTTCCCCCACAGCGTCGGGGAACTGGGCGCCTCCGCCACGACCGAGCTCACCGAGATCGCCGTGGCCTCCCGGTTCCTCCTGTGCCAGACCGAGGAGATGCGGGCGTTCCTGGAGTCGAACGTGCCCGCCGTGTGCGGGCGTGCCGAACTCTTCCCCCCGGTGGTCGTGGTGCCCGAGGGCGTCCGGGCCGACGGCGAGGTGCACGCCAGCGCCCGCCTGGCCTACACGGGCAAGTTCGCCCCCCTGTGGAACACCCTGGAGATGACCGAGCTGCCCGAGGCGCTCTCCCGCCGGGGGGTGGACTCCGAGGTCGTCATGATCGGCGACAAGATCCACTCCGAACCGGCCGAGTGGGCCAAGCGCATGCGCCGTGCCCTGGAGACCACCCCGGGCGTTGACTGGCGCGGCGGTATGTCGCGGGCCGAGGCACTGACCCAGTCGGCCGAGTGCGGGTTCGGGCTGTCCTGGCGCGACCCGTCCATGGACGCCAGCCTCGAACTGTCGACCAAGGTCCTCGAACTGGGTGCGCTGGGCCTGCCGGTGGTGCTGAACCGGACCCCCATGCACGAGAACCTGCTGGGCGCCGACTACCCGCTCTTCGCCGACGAGGACCTGGACTCGGTCGCCGACGTGGTCGCCCGGGCCCACACCGACCGTGCCGTCTACGCCGACGCTGCCGAGCGGTGCCGTTCCGCCGCGGCCGAGCACACCCTGGACCGGGCCGCCGAACGCCTGCGCGGCCTGCTCGACGAGGCGCTCCCGCCCGCACCGGCCGGTACCGACACCCAGCGTCCGCTCAAGGTCGTCATCGCCGGGCACGACATGAAGTTCTTCACCAGGCTGGCCGAGTACCTGGACTCCCTGCCCGGGCTGGACGTGCGTATGGACGAGTGGGAGGGCCTGCGCACCCACGACCAGTACCGGTCCCGTGAGCTCGCCGCCTGGGCCGACGTGGTCATCTGCGAGTGGTGCGGCCCCAACGCCCTCTTCTACTCCAAGTGGAAGCGCCCCGGCCAGCGCCTCATCGTGCGCCTGCACCGGTTCGAGCTGTACGCGGAGTGGCCGCGCAAGCTCGACATCGACAAGGTCGACGCCGTCGTCTGCGTGAGTCCCCACTACGCGTCCCTGACCAGGGAGCTCACCGGCTGGCCCGCCGACAAGGTCGTGGTCCTGCCCAATTGGGTCGACGAACGGCAACTCGACCGGCCCAAGCTCGCCGGGACCGAGTTCTCCCTCGGCATGATCGGGATCGCACCCTCGCGCAAGCGCATGGACCGCGCCCTGGACGTGCTCGCCGAACTGCGCCGCCTCGAACCCCGCTTCACCCTCTCCATCAAGAGCAAGCACCCCTGGGACTACTGGTGGGTGTGGAACCGGCCCGAGGAACGCTCCTTCTTCGAGCAGTCCTACCGCCGTATCCAGCGCGACGAGGCCCTGGCAGGCGCGGTGGTCTTCGACCCGTTCGGGCCCGACGTGGCAACCTGGCTGCGCAGGATCGGGTTCACGCTCTCCACCAGCGACGACGAGTCCTTCCACCTGGCCCCGGCCGAGTGCGCCACCTCCGGCGGGGTACCGGCCGTGCTGCCCTGGCCCGGCGCCGACACCATCTACGACACCGAGTGGATCCACGAGGACCCGGTCGCCATGGCCGAGGCGATCCACGCGGTGGTGGCCGACGGCCGGTTCACCGAGACCGCCGAGCGGGCACGCGCCCAGATCGTGGGCTCCTACGGGCTGGGACGGGTGCGGTCGCTGTGGACCGACCTCGTGGTGAGCGGCAAGCGTCCCGAGGGAACGGAGGCGCCGGCCGCGGCCGCGACCCCGTCGCCCTGACCGGGGGAGGGGTCAGACGGGGCCGGTCATCTTCGACAGGCCCCCGGCCCCCGCCGGCAGGAACAGCGCGAACGTGGCCGGGTGGGTCTGCACGAGTTCGATGCGCGCGCCCTCCGACTCGGCGATGTGCCGGGCCAGCGCCAGACCCAGGCCGGTCCCGTCGCCGCCGCTCACCTCACGGTCGAAGATGCGGCCGGACAGGTGGTCGGGCACGCCCTCGCCCTCGTCGCTGACCTCGATGCGCACGGAGTGGCCGGTGTCGATGCGCCGGAGCGTCACCGTTCCGGCGCCGTGTTTGTAGGCGTTCTCGACCAGGGTCGCGAGGATCTGCGCGAGGTCGGCGGGCACCGTCATCGCGGTCAGCCCGGAGTCGCCGACCACGAGCAGGCGGCGGCGTTCCTGCTGGAAGACGGGGGCCCACTCGGCCTGGAGGTTGTTGAAGACCGGGTCGAGCTCGACCGGCTCGACCTCGGGGTTCTGGCTCTTGCGGGCCCGGCCCAGGAGGCTCTCGACGGTCTCCACGAGGCGTTCGGTCTGGGTGAGGGCGGCCTCGCCCTCCTCCCGCACGAGCTGTGGGTCGTCGGCCACCTGGATGATCTCCTCCAGGCGCATGGTCAGAGCGGTGAGGGGTGTGCGCAGCTGGTGTGAGGCGTCGGTGGCGAAGTGGCGTTCGGTGGCGATGAGGCCCGCGATGCGTTCGGCGCTGCGGTCCAGCACCTCGGCGACGCGGTCGGCCTCGGGGATCCCGTAGCGGTGGCCCCACGGGGTGGCCACACCCGAACCGAGGCGTTCCGCGGTGGCGGCCAGGTCCATCAGCGGCAGAGTGAGGCGCCTGGCCTGGAACATCGAGAGCCCCACCGCCACACCGATCGCCAGCAGTGACAGGGAGGCGATGCCCAACCAGGCGCGGATCACGCTGTTCTGGTAGTCGTCGGCGGCCGCCCAGACCTCGACGTGGGTGTCGCGCCCGGTCGTGGTCGTCCCCAACAGGGTGTTCGGGGACTCGGGCGCATCGGGGTCCAGGGCGGGATCCCCGGCCGTCACGGGTTCCGAGCCGGCCGCGGGCGTCACGCGGATGTGCCGCCGCGGGTAGTCCTGGTCGAACCTGGCCGTGTCGATCTCGTCCTGGAGCTCCAGCATCGTGTCGCTCTCGGCGCCGATCAACTCCGCCTCGCCCTGCAGCTGGCGGGCGGCCTCCTCGTGGATGAGCTGATAGGTCAGCGCGCCCAGGGGCAGCCCGAGCAGCATGACGGCGATGACGGTCACCACCAGTGTGGAGAAAACCATCCGCCTGCGCATGTCACCTCATGAACGTCCGACCCCGGAAGCGGTCGACCGGCGCCGAGTGCGTCGCATCCGGAAGATCGTGTCAGTCTCGCTCGAACCGGAAGCCGACCCCGCGCACGGTCGTGATGTACGACGGCTGGTTCGCGTCGTCCCCGAGCTTGCGCCGCAGCCAGGAGATGTGCATGTCCAGGGTCTTGGTCGAGCCCCACCAGTTGGTGTCCCACACCTCCCGCATGATCTGTTCCCGGGTGACCACCTTTCCGGCATCGCGTACGAGCACGCGCAGCAGGTCGAACTCCTTCGTGGTCAGCTGGAGTTCGCGGTCGCCCAGCCACGCGCGGCGCGAGTCGTTGTCGATCCGCACCCCGTGCACGACCGGCACCTCGGCGCCGCCCCGGCGCAGCAGGGCCCTGACGCGTGCCAGGAGCTCGGCCAGTCGGAACGGCTTCGTGACGTAGTCGTCGGCGCCGGCGTCCAGGCCGACGACGGTGTCGACCTCGTCGGCGCGGGCGGTCAGGATGAGGATCGGCGTTCCGTGGCCTTCGGCGCGCAGACGCCGTGCCACTTCCAGGCCGTCCATTTCGGGCAGCCCGAGATCCAGCACCATGAGGTCGATGTCTCCCGCACGGGCACGGTCGAGTGTCTCAATGCCGTTGACGGTCACGTCCACCGTATAGCCCTCGCGGCGGAGTGCGCGCGCGAGGGGCTCGGAGATCGAGACATCGTCTTCGGCCAGCAAAACGCAGGTCATGCTGCCGATCGTAGATCTGGGGTGGCGCATTTCCCTATTATGCGCGCCGGATGCCCCAAGGTTGGCCGAAAATGCGCTAATCACATACCTGACGAAAGGTGCAATTGGCCGGTATGTGCCTTTTCTTTGCACTTTGTTGGCGAAACTGGGAAACTGGGGCCGGCGTCAGGGGCGGAACCCCCACCGGATCGTCCTCACCCGGCGCCGTCCCTGCCTGAACGCACCACGAGGAGCCTGCCCAGTGAACCCCCACCACATGCCCGGCCCGGACGGGGGCGGACACGACCCCTACGCCCACGGGACCCCAGAAGGCCCGGGCGCCCCCTCTCCGTACGCGCCCCAGGGGTATCCGCAGCAGCCGGGCGGGGGAGCCGGGCACGCGGCGCCCCAGGGCCCGCCCCAGCCCGGAGGCGGAGCGGGGATGCCGCCCCAGGGTCCCCCGCCCCAGGGCCCGCCGCCGCAGGGCCCCTACGGTCCGCAGGGCCCGCAGGGTCCGCCCCCGCACGGCCCCGGTGGTCCGGGCGGTCCGGGTGCCCCGGGCGGACCGGGTGGCCCCGGACGTTACGGCGCCGGCATGATCGCCGTCCTCACCGTGATCGCCGTGCTCGCCGGGGCGACCGTCGTCGGCGGCACCCTGCTCGCCGGCAACGCTGTCACCTCCGCGGTCGCCGAGGACGACGAGACCGACGAACCCACCGACGGCCCCTCGGAGTCGCCCACCGACGAGGACACCCCCACCACGAGGCCGTCCCCGACGCCCACACCCACAGAGGAGCCCACCCCGACCGAGGAACCCTCGCCCACGGAGGAGCCCGAGGAACTGCTCACGGCCGAGGAGGTCGTCAACGAGCTGCGCAGTGATCACGACATCGAGCAGCGGTTCGACACCACCGAGGACGTGTGCGAGGAGGAATCGGACGAGGACGACCCCCTGGGTGACCTCTTCAGCTGCTCCAGCGCCATGGACACCGACCTCGTGCGTGTCATCGCCTTCGACAACGCCATCGTGGCCGGCTCCGTGAGCCAGAACATGGAGGACAACCTCGACGACGGCGACGCGATCGACGTCACCGACGCCTGCCACGTGGTGCTGGTCTGGTTCGAGGAGAACAACACCGACCAGGACCAGCGCGACACCATCGCCGACGACGCCACCGAGGCCATCGGCTGCCCCTGACCGGCGACGGCGATCACCGGGCAGGGCCCTCACACAGCGGGGCCCGCCCCACCGGAACGCACCGGCGGGGCGGGCCCCGTTCGTGTCGTCACACCGCGCTCACGCGGTCTCAGGCGCCGGGCTCACCGCCGTCCTCGGGCTCGGTGGCCTCCTCGCCCTCGACGATGCGGCCGGAACCGCCCTCGGGGTAGTCGGCCTCGGAGACCACACCCTCCAGGGTCCCGGTCAGCCGGTCCTCGAGCGCGGCCTGGTAGGTCGAGCCCACCACGGTGAAGTCCGCGCCGCGGAAGGGGTAGGAGTCCCCTCCCGCCGCGGAGAAGTCGTTGGTGGCCACGGAGACCGGGTCGCCGTCCACCACCTCGCCCTCCTCGACGATCACGGTGCCGTCGTGCAGGACCGCGCTGCGCACGCGTGTGCCCTCGGTCAGGACCTCGCCGTCCTCGTCGACCTCCTGGGCCGTGCCCTCAGGGTCGTAGGCGAAGTTGACCCCGCCGACCTGCATGAACGCGCCGTCGGCGTTGGGCAGGGCGGACACCCCGTGCTCGAGCAGCTCCTTGATCTGGTCGCGCGGCACCTCGGGGACCACCGCGACCTGGTTGGCGAACGCAGCGACCGAGTAGGTGTCCAGCGCCGTCACCGGGCCGGCCGGGAGCACCGAGCTGTTGCGGATGCCGCCGCCGTTCTGGATCCCGATCTGCGGCTCGGGGACCTGGTACTCCTCGGCGTTCTCCTGCCCGGTCTCCAACAGGGAGTCGGCCAGGAGGTTGCCCAGGTTGGTCTCCTGGGTCCGCACACCCGGGTCCTGGCGGCCGTCGAGGTCGACCTCGCTCTGCGCCACCTCGGTCTCGGCGAGCTCGGCCACGTGATCGGCGACCGGCTCGGTCACCTCCTCCTGCACCCGCGGGTCGGGCTCCACCGAGTCGTCGACCACGACGGGGCCGGAACGGTCGGAGATCGAGACCAGGTTCCCGTCGGCGTCGAAGTTGGCGACCAGGCGGCCCACGTACTTGTAGTCCGCACCGGCCGTGACGATCGGGACGTCGGCGCCGTCGGCGTCCTCGGTGATCAGCGGGTAGGACAGCGGATCACCGGAACCGGGGTGCTCGGTGACCTCGTCGCCGGGCACCAGGGCGTCGTCCTCGCCGGCCATGACCTCGTGGCCGCCGCCGGCGACCATGGCGTCGACACCGCTCAGCTCGGCGGCGACCGCCTCCTCGTTGGTGATGTCCTGCAGGTGGGAGACGGTGATGATCTTGTCGACACCGTCCCCGGCCAGGCGGTCCACCTCGTCCTGGACCGGGCCGGCGACCTCGTCCACGACCACGTCGCGCGGGCTGGAGATCGCCTCCAGGTCCGGGTAGAGGGCACCGACCACGCCGATCTGCTCGCCCTCGACGTCGAGCACGGTGCTCGGGGCGATCCGGCCCTCCTCCTCGAGCGCGGCCAACTCCGGCTCGCCGGACACGTCGACGTTGGCGGCCACCACCGGGGTCCCCTCCGGCAGCTCACCGATGAACTCGGCGTACACGTCGGGGCCGAAGTCGAACTCGTGGTTGCCCATCGAGACCGCGTCGTACTCGGCGTACCCGGCGGCGATCGCGTCGTAGAAGGGGGCGCCCTCCTCCTGCGAGGCGGCGAACTCCGGCCCCGGAAGGTACATGTCGCCGGCGTTCACCGCGACCACACCGCGGTGGTCGGACTCGTCCTCGCCCGCACCGTCCCCGGCCGCCTCGGCCGTACGGAGCTCGTCGAGCAGGGTCGTGTACCGGGCGGCACCGCCGAAGTCCTCTTCCCCGGACGCGTGCAGGAGCTGGGACTCGGGGTCGTTGCCGTGCAGGAGGGTGAGCGTGAAGTCCGCTTCCCCGGCCGGGTCCTGCTCCGGCTCGGCGGACGCGGCCTGCGCCGATGGCACCACCAGGGCACCGCTCAACAGCAGCGCGCCGGACGCGCGCACGAATCTGGACATCCGTGTGACTCCTCTGGGGAATGTGGGGGCGGGGGAGGGTTCACCCTAAGACGCGGGGACCGGGGAAGCACGGCCCCCGCGGTTACGATTTGCAGAACCCGCGGTTGCGGCGGCGGTTTCCGACATCGCCCCGGGGGACCGGCCTCGCTGTCCCGCCGGGCGCCGCACGCCTACCATGGAAGCGAAAGCTCGCGCCGAACTCCCTCGGAGGACCCGTGTTTCCCTCTGGCCACGACCCGAACGACCACGACGGGGCCCGGGGCGGGGGCGACGTTCCGCCGCAGGGAGGATTCTCCGGCCTGGACGCGCACCTCAACGCGATGCGGCCCGACGCACCCACCCCCAAGAAGGTCATGGTCGTGCGCACGCTCATGTTCATCGGGGGCGCCTGCGGCCTCGGCATGGCCCTGATGGTGCTGCTGTCGCTGAGCACACCCGAGGAGGCCATGCGCGAGGCCTTCGCCGAGCAGGAGCGCCTCATGGCCGAGGAGGGCATGGAGGTCGACATCGACGTCGGCTACATGCGTTCCCTCATGGCCAACCTGCTCGCCGTCACCGGTATCTACGGCGCGCTGTCGGTGCTCCTGGCGAGCCGGATCCGCAACCGCACCGTCGGCGTCTTCTGGGGCGTCGTGCTGTTCCAGGGCCTGGCCGCCGCGGTGCTCGTGTTCGCCCTGTTCGCCGGCGACTTCCTGATGCTGATCCCGCTGGGCTTCACCATCACGATGATCGTGTTCATGATGTCCAAGGAGAGCCGCGCCCACTACGGGCTGCTCTGACCCGCGGCCCGCGCCCTGCGCCGCGGCAGGCGGGGCGGGCGCGGAACCCGCACGTCCGCGCGGGTCCAGTGGCGTTCCATGACCCCGCGCACCGCGGCGGGGCCCAGGCCGTCGGCGATGCCGTCCTGCGGGGTACGCACCCCGCCCTGGGGGCCCTCCGACGCCAGGGCCGCGCGCAACAGCTCCACTGAGTCCGGGCGCGCGGCCGGGTCCTTGGCCATCGCCGCGCGCACCAGGCGTTCGAGCCCCGGCGGAAGGTACTCCAGGTCCGGCTCCTCGTGCACGACACGGCGGGCCATCTCCCTGACCGGGGCCCGGCCGAAGGGGTCGTGCGCTGCAGCCGCGAAGGCCACCAGCGCGCCCCACAGGAACACGTCGGAGGCCTCGGTCGTGGGTTCGTCGCGGTACTGCTCCGGGCTGATCCACCCCGGGGTGCCGCGCCGGTCGCGGTGGTCGGCCGTGCGCTCGTCGGCGAGGGACTCGGGGGAAGGGAGCCCGCGCTCGCGGTAGGCACGGCGCATCCGGCGCAGCCGAAGCCACTTCGTGGGGTCGGGCTCCTCGACCGCGTGGGCGATCCCGAAGTCGAGGATCTTCGGGCCGGCGGCCGACAGCACCACGTTCCCGGGCTTGAGGTCGCGGTGGACCACCCCGGCCGCGTGCACGTCGCGCAGCGCCTCGGCCGTGCCCACCGCCAGGCCCAGCAGCATCCCGCCGCGCATGCGCCCGAAGCGTTCCACGTGCCGGCGCAGCGGCGGACCAGGGACGTACTCGGTCACCATCCACGGCTGCTCGGACTCGACGTCGGCGTGCACGAAGCGGGCCACCGACGCGCTGTTGACCTTCGAGAGCAGGCGGGCCTCGTGTGCGAAGCGTTCCCGGAACCGGGGATCCGCAGCGTGCTCGGCGTGCACGACCTTCACCGCGAGGTACTCCTGGCCGCCGGGTGAATCGGCCGCGTAGACCACACCCATCCCGCCCGAGCCGATCCGGCCCCGCACGGCGTGGCCGCCGACCTCCTCGGGGTCCTCGGGCTCCAGACGGCTGAGTCTGCGCGCACCGCGAGCTCTCATCGGCACTCTCCCGGTTCTCTCCAGGGACGGGGGAAGGGACACCCGACACCACGGTGTCACAGCGTCCGCAGACGTCTGCGGGTGCCGTTCTCTTCACAGGTCCCGTACGCCCGGGACGCCTCTGTCGTACCGTCGGGGCACGATGGGCAACCAGGGTCGGAGAAGGAGGCACGGGTGTCGGAGCAGGGCCCCCGCGGGGCCGTCGTGCAGGGGGTCCTCGAACGTGTCACCTACGCCGACGAGGAGAACGGGTTCACCGTCGCCCGGGTCGACACCGGACGCGGGGGAGACCTGCTCACCGTGGTCGGCTCCCTGCTGGGTGTGCAACCGGGGGAGTCGCTGCGCATGCGGGGCCGGTGGGGCTCCCACCCGCAGTACGGGCGCCAGTTCCACGTCGACGACTACACGACCGTGCTGCCCGCGACCGTGCAGGGGATCCGGCGCTACCTCGGTTCCGGACTCATCAAGGGCATCGGGCCGAAGATGGCCGAACGCATCGTGGACCACTTCGGCACCGGCGCCCTCGAGGTCATCGAGGACGAACCCGACCGGCTGATCGAGGTCCCGGGCCTGGGCCCCAAGCGCACCGCGGCGATCGCCGACGCCTGGGAAGAGCAGAAGGCCATCAAGGAGGTCATGGTCTTCCTGCAGGGTGTGGAGGTCAGTACCTCCCTGGCCGTGCGCATCTACAAGAAGTACGGCGAAACCTCGATCGACGTGGTGCAGAAGGAGCCCTACCGCCTGGCCACCGACGTGTGGGGCATCGGTTTCAAGACCGCCGACACCATCGCGCAGGCGGTCGGCATCCCGCACGACAGCCCGCAACGGGTGATGGCGGGGATCCAGTTCACACTGTCGGAGTCCACCGGCGACGGCCACTGCTACCTGCCGGAGGAGCAGCTCATCGCGCAGGCCGTGAAGATCCTGTCGGTCGACTCGTCCCTGGTCATCGACTGCGTCGGTGAGCTCGTCGAGACCGAGGGCATCGCCGCCGAGACGGTTCCGGGGCCCGACGGGCTCCCCGTACGCGCCCTGTACCTGCTGCCGTTCCACCGGGCCGAGCTGGGTCTGGCCGGAGGGTTGCGCAGCCTGCTGGACGCACGGGTCGACCGCATGGCCGCCTTCGCCGGGGTGGACTGGGACGTGGTGCTCGACTGGCTGCGCACACGCACCGGCACCGACCTGGCCGAGGAACAGCAGCGTGCTGTGCGCCTCGCCCTGACCGAGCGGGTGTGCGTGCTCACCGGCGGGCCCGGGGTCGGCAAGTCCTTCACCGTCTCCTCGATCGTGACCACGGCCCTGGCCAAACACCACACGGTCGTGCTCGCCGCGCCGACCGGGAGGGCCGCCAAACGCCTGACCGAGCTCACCGGAGCCGAGGCCTCCACCGTGCACCGGCTCCTGGAACTGCGCCCCGGCGGTGAGGCCGCCCACGACCGCGACAACCCCCTCGACTGCGACCTGCTCGTGGTGGACGAGGCCTCCATGCTCGACCTGGTGCTCGCCAACAAGCTCGTGAAGGCGGTCCCGCCCGGCGCCCACCTCGTGCTCGTGGGCGACGTCGACCAACTCCCGTCCGTCGGGGCCGGGCAGGTGCTGCGCGACCTGCTCGACGACGGGACCGGGATCCCCAACGTGCGCCTGACCCACGTCTTCCGGCAGGCACAGGAATCGGGGGTGGTGACCAACGCCCACCGCGTCAACGCCGGCGAACCGCCCGTGCTGCAGGGCCTGGACGACTTCTTCCTGTTCCCCTGCGAGGACCCGGCCGAGGCCGCCGACCTCACCGTCGACGTGGTCGCCCGGCGTATCCCGCGCAGGTTCGGCCTCGACCCGCGCCGCGACGTACAGGTCCTGGCGCCGATGAAGGGCGGGCCGGCCGGGGCCGGCAACCTCAACACCGCGCTGCAGGAGGCGCTCACCCCGGCCGCCGACCACGTGCCCGAACGCCGCGTCGGCGGGCGCATCTTCCGGGTCGGCGACAAGGTCACGCAGATCCGCAACAACTACGACAAGGGCCGCAACGGGGTTTTCAACGGGACGCTCGGGGTGGTCACCGGCGTCGACGCGGTCGCACAGGAGCTCACCGTGCGCACCGACGAGGACGAGGAGGTCGGCTACGACTTCGCCGAACTCGACGAGCTCGTCCACGCCTACGCCGTCACCGTGCACCGTTCCCAGGGCAGCGAGTACCCGGCGGTGGTCGTGCCGGTGACCACCAGCGCGTGGATGATGCTGCAGCGCAATCTGCTCTACACCGCCGTCACCCGCGCCAAACGGCTCGTCGTGCTCGTGGGCTCGCGCCGGGCACTGGCGCAGGCGGTACGCAACGCCTCGTCCGGACGCCGCCACACCGCCCTGGCCCACCGGCTGCGCACGGCCGCGGACGGGCCCCGCTGAGCCGAGGTGCGGCCCTCCGTGGTCCCGCGCTGCTCCGAGGGGCCCTAGGCTGGAAGACTGTGCAAGAGACTCTCGTCGTGGTCGGCGCCGCCGTCCTCCGCAACGGCCGTGTGCTGGCGGCCCAGCGCGCCCGACCCGAGGCCCTGCGCGGCCGCTGGGAGTTCCCCGGCGGCAAGGCCCGGCCGGGGGAGGCCCCGGAGGCCGCGCTGGTCAGGGAGTGCCGCGAGGAACTGGGTGCGCACGTGCGCCCGCTCCACCAGGTAGGTCCCGACGTCCCCCTGACGGCCGTGGGACCGAGCGCCGTCCTGCGCCTGTGGACGGCCGAGCTCGTCGAGGGCGACCCCCGCCCACTGGAGCACCTGGCTCTACGGTGGCTGTCGGCCGGTGAACTGCACACGGTCGAATGGCTGCCCGCGGACCTGCCCTTCCTCGCACCGGTCGGGGCGCATCTGGCGCCGCCGGCCGCCCGGTCGGAGTGAGGCGCAGCACAGGCACCCGACCAGACACCATCCACCACATAAACTGGCGAGTGGGCCGTGGCATTCTGCGGTCTCTACCCAGTATCAGGAGATCGAGACTTACCCATGTCCAGCGCTACGCCCGTCGAGGGCTCCGCCCGCCGGAAAGACATCCGCAACGTGGCCATCGTGGCCCACGTGGACCACGGCAAGACGACCCTCGTTGACGCCATGCTCTGGCAGTCCGGTGTCTTCCGCGAGAACGAGGACGTCGACATCCGCGTCATGGACTCGGACGACCTCGAGCGCGAGAAGGGCATCACCATTCTCGCGAAGAACACCGCGGTGCACTACACCACGCCCGAGGGCGAGGACGTGGTCATCAACATCATCGACACCCCCGGCCACGCCGACTTCGGTGGCGAGGTCGAGCGCGGCCTGTCGATGGTCGACGGTGTCGTCCTGCTGGTCGACGCCAGTGAGGGCCCGCTGCCCCAGACCCGCTTCGTCCTGCGCAAGGCCCTCGCGGCCAAGCTCCCCGTCATCCTCGTGATCAACAAGGTCGACCGGCCCGACAGCCGGATCGCCGAGGTCGTGGACGACACCTACGAGCTGTTCATGGACCTGGACGCCGACGAGTCGCAGATCGAGTTCCCGATCGTCTACGCGTGCGCCCGTGACGGCAAGGCCTCCCTGGAGCGCCCCGACAACGGTTCGGTGCCGGCCAACGACAACCTGGTGCCCTTCTTCAGCACACTGCTGGACACCATCCCCGCCCCGGAGTACGTGCCCGACTCGCCCCTGCAGGCGCACGTGACCAACCTGGACGCCTCGCCGTTCCTGGGCCGCCTGGCGCTGTGCCGCATCAAGCAGGGCGAGATCCACAAGGGCCAGCAGGTGGCGTGGATCCGCACCGACGGCACCACCCAGCAGGTCAAGATCACCGAGCTGCTCAAGACCGACGGCCTCGAGCGCAAGTCCGCGGACAAGGCCGGGGCCGGCGACATCGTCGCGATCGCGGGCATCAGCGACATCATGATCGGTGAGACCCTCGCCGACCTGAACGACCCGCGCCCGCTGCCGCTCATCCAGGTCGACGAGCCGGCGATCTCGATGACGATCGGTACCAACACCTCGCCGCTGGTCGGCAAGGTCAAGGGCGCCAAGGTCACCGCGCGCCTGGTCAAGGACCGCCTCGACAAGGAGCTCGTCGGCAACGTGTCGCTGCGCGTGCTGCCCACCGAGCGCCCCGACACCTGGGAGGTGCAGGGCCGCGGCGAGCTGGCCCTGGCGATCCTGGTCGAGCAGATGCGCCGCGAGGGCTTCGAGATCACCGTCGGCAAGCCGCAGGTGGTCAGCCGCACCATCGACGGCAAGGTGCACGAGCCGGTCGAGCGACTGACCGTCGACGCCCCCGAGGACTACCTCGGCGCCATCACCCAGCTCCTCAGCGTCCGCAAGGGCCGCATGGAGAACATGGTCAACCACGGCACCGGCTGGATTCGCATGGACTGGCTCGTGCCCTCCCGCGGTCTCATCGGTTTCCGTACCGAGTTCCTCACCGAGACCCGCGGCACCGGCATCGCCCACCACGTCTTCGAGAAGTTCGAGCCGTGGTTCGGCGACCTGCGCACCCGGCCCAACGGTGCCCTGGTGGCCGACCGTGCCGGGCAGGCGATGACCTATGCGATGTTCAGCCTCCAGGAGCGCGGCGTCCTGTTCGTCGAGCCGGGCACCGAGGTCTACGAGGGCATGGTCGTCGGCGAGAACTCCCGCGCCGACGACATGGACGTGAACATCACCAAGGAGAAGAAGCTCACCAACATGCGCTCGGCCACCGGTGACGAGCTCGAGCGCCTGGTGCCGCCGCGCCACCTCTCCCTGGAGCAGGCCCTGGAGTTCTGCCGCGAGGACGAGTGCGTGGAGGTCACGCCGGACGCGGTGCGCATCCGCAAGGTGGTCCTGGACCACAAGGAGCGCGGGCGCATGGCCGCGAGCAAGAAGCGCCAGTCCTCCTAGAGGGCGCCGTCCGGGGCTGTTGACCCGGGGACGCAGGCGTATCGGGGCGGGCCGCACGGGCGGTCCGCCCCCGCGTTTTTCGCGCAGGTCACACGGGTAGACCGCAACCAGCATGAAGTCCGAGCCCTCGTGTCCCAGATGCGGGCGCGTGGTCCAGCCCCCGGGGCTGTGGACCAGCGCCTGGCAGTGCGACGCACACGGTCCCGTCGCCCCGCTCCAGCCGGTGCGGGAGCCCGGGGCCGCCTCCTTGGAGACGCTTCTTCCGCAGGCCCGTGTCCCGTTGTGGATCCCGTGGCCGTTGCCGACCGGGTGGGTGGTCACGGGGTTCGCCGAGGCCGGGGACGAACGCTCGGGCGCCGTCGCGGCCGCCGTGGCACTGTCCGGCCCAGGCCCCCTGGGCGGGGTCGGCGAGTGTGCGGTGGTCGCCGAGGACCCGGGGGTGGGCCTGGGCGCCCGCCTCGCGGGGCTCGACGGACCCGACCCGGGTGAGGGTTTCGACGGCGGGGCCCCCGACGACAAACTCCGCTTCGACGGCCACGACATCGCGCTCTGGAACCTCGACCTCGGGCGCGGCCGGGCCGTCTACACCGGTGAGGCGCTCGCCCACTGGTTGTGGATCATCTTCGCCGACGCCGACACCGGCATGCTCATGGGCGAGATCCACGCGCTCAGGGACCTGCGCGGCATCAACGACGGGGGCGTGTCACTGGAGCCCCCGTTCGGTGCGTTGAGCCCCTTTCTGGTCGGAGAGCTCGCCGCCCGGGAGGAAACGGACTAGCCGCATCTGGCCCGGGGGTGTGGGGCACCCCTTACGTACAATCGCCCGGTGACACGTATCGACCTGCACTCCCACAGCTCTGTCTCCGACGGGACCGACACCCCCGCCGAAGTCGTCGACCACGCGGTCGCCGCCGGTCTGGACGTGCTCGCCCTGACCGATCACGACACCGTCGGCGGGATCGAGGAGGCCGCCGAGCACCTGCCTCCCGGTCTCACCCTCGTCCCCGGCATGGAGCTGTCGTGCGCCCACGCCGGGTCGAGCGTGCACCTGGTGTCCTACCTCTTCGACCCAGGGGACCCGGGGCTGCTCGCCGAACTGCGCAGAGTGCGGTCGGACCGCGCCTCCCGCGCCCGCGAGATGGTCGGGAAACTGCAGGCGCACGGGGTCGAGGTCGAGTGGGAACGGGTCCTGGAGATCGCCGGGGCCGGCAAGGACGAGTACGCCGACGCCAACACCATCGGCCGCCCGCACCTGGCGCGCGCCATCGTCGAGGCCGGTGCGGCCCGGGACGTGCAGGACGCCTTCGACCGGTGGATCGGCTCGGGCGGGCCCGCCTACGCCTCGCGGTACGCCATCGACCCCGTGCGCGCGGTCGAACTGGTGCGCGCCGCGGGCGGTGTGTGTTCCCTGGCCCACCCCGGCCGGGCCGAGGGTGCCCTCAACGGCGCGGTCCCCCCGGACCTGGTCGAACGCATGGCCGAGGCCGGGCTCGGCGGGATCGAGGCCGACCATCCCTCGCACAAACGCCGCGAGGCCCGGTACTGGCGCGGGGTCGCCGACGACCTCGGGGTGGTCGTCACCGGTTCCAGTGACGACCACGGTGCCCTGACCGGCCACCGCCTCGGCCGCTGCACCACCGCCCCCGAGGCCTTCGAACGCCTCGTCGGGCCCGCTACCGGGGCCTCCCTCATCCGGGGGTGAACGGTCAGCACCGGACGGTTCGGTACGGTACGGACCACTGCGCGGGCGCGCCACAATGGGTCGCAGCGTGAAAACCCGTACCCGGACGATGCGAGAGGTCTGAGCCGTGTTCTGGAAGCGGAAGTCGAAGAAGAAGGACGGCCAGGAGGCCACCGGTTCCGCTGCGGAGGCGGCGGGGTCGGCCGAGGAGGTCGAAGAGGCCGAGGAGACGGCGTCCGAGGACCGGAGCGAGAAGGCCGGGAGCAAGGACGGCGCCGACAAGGCCGGGGACGGTGAGAAGGAGACCGCCTCCGACGAGGGGGAGACCGAGGAGACCGCCTCCGA
The DNA here is from genome assembly GCF_014892575.1 of Nocardiopsis coralli. Lineage (GTDB taxonomy): Bacteria > Actinomycetota > Actinomycetes > Streptosporangiales > Streptosporangiaceae > Nocardiopsis > Nocardiopsis coralli. The sequence continues at coordinate 256,641 of NZ_JADBGI010000008.1, forward strand.
CGAGAGCGCCGAGGACTCCGACGACGAGGAGGCCGGGGACGAGAAGGACCCCGAGGACGCCGCCGCGGAGGAGCCCGCCTCCACCGACGTCTTCGCCGACGAGGGCGAGGAGACCGGTGTGACCGGCCCCGACAGCGAGGGCATCACCCGCGTGCGCACCGCCGGCACCTTCGAGTTCGACGGCGAGAAGTTCGAGATGGTCGCCAACACCTGGATCGTCGACGCCGACGAGGACGGTGTGATCGTCATCGACCCCGCGTACGACTCCGAGGCGATCCTCGAGGCCGTCGGCGAGCGCGACATCTACCTCGTGGCCTGCACCAACGGCTACTCCCCGCACATCGCCGCCGCCATCGCCGTCGCCGAGGAGGCCGAGGCCCCCATCGCCCTCCACCCCCGCGAGATGCGCGTCTGGCGCCGCTACCACGGCGCAGAGCACCGCCCCGAGATCGAGGTCGAGGGCCAGGGCTCCCTGGACGTGGGCGACCTGCACATCGACGTGCTCGCCCTGCCCGGCACCTCCACGGGCACCGTCGGCTACTCCATCAGCCAGAAGGGCGTCGTCTTCAGCGGCGACACCGTCCGCTCCGGCGAGCCCGGCATGGTCGGCGACACCTACCTCGACTACACCACGCAGCTCGCCTCCATCGGCGAGAAGCTGCTCTCCCTCCCGCCCGAGACGCGTCTGCTGCCCGACCGCGGGCCGGCGACCACCACGGCCGCCGAGGGCCGCAACTTCGACTCCTGGGTCTGATCCCCCGGTCCTGACACGGAGTCCGGCGCCGTGCCCCGCCCATTCCCGGGTGGTGGCACGGCGCCGTCGTGTGCGGTGGGTTCAGCGCTGACCGACGGACTCGCGGGAGTTCCAGAACGTGGTCAGTGCGGAGGAGGTCGTCTCCGGGGCCTCGACGTTGGGGGAGTGCCCGGCGCCCGGAACGACGATGCGCTCGGCGCCCAACCGGTCCGCCATCTCCTCCTGGTCCGCGGTGGTCCAACCGTCGTCGTTCTCGCCGTAGAGCACCAGCACCGGAACGCCGGAGCCGGCCAGCTCCGCGGTGCGGTCCGGGGCGCCCAACAGGTCCTCGGCGGTGTGCAACAGGGCCTCGGGGCTGCTGGAGAGCGTGCGGTCGCGCAGGAAGTCGCGGATCTCGGGGTCGGTGATCCGCGCGCGGACCCCCTCGGCCACGTGCTCCTCCCACAGCTCGCGCATACGGTCCGGGGAGGGGTCGACGGCCGAGAGCGCGGCGATGAGCATGCGGACCTGGGCGGCGGCCTGCCCGGCGATGGCACCCGGGCCCGAGCACAGCAGCGTCAGGGTGTGCACCTCCGTGCTCTGGGAGAGGACGGTCTCGCGCGCGATCAGCCCGCCCATCGAGTGGCCGACCAGGTGCACCGGACGGCCGTCGCCGACGAGCTCGCAGACCTCCGCGACCACCATGCCGAGCGACGGCAACCGGTAGTCGGGGCGCGGGGACCCGGGGGCGGGGGAGAGGGTCTCGAAACCGGGGGAACGGTAGGTGCCGGGCAGGTCGATCGCGACCACCTCCCGGCCGACCTGCGCCAGGCTCTGGAGGAGCGCGATGAAGTCCTCCTTGCTCCCCGTGTACCCGTGCACGAGCACGGCGGGGCACAGCTCGGGGCTGCTGCCCGAGGTGGGGAGCGCGCGCAGGGCGGCCACCGGGCCGTGCGGCAGCGACAGCTCCACGGGGAAGACGCCCGGGGGCAGGGTCAGGAACTGGGGTGTACTCACGTCGGGACACCCTAGACGATCGGGGCCGCGCGCAAGGCGATCCGCGACCGTGCCCCTGTGTCTGCGGGGACCGCTGGGGAACGGGGACGGTCCCCGGACAAGAACGGACCCGCGACCGTGGCCGCGGGTGACACATCTGCGTCGGCCGTGGCGCCCGCCTCGGAGCGGGCGCGGCACGGCCCGGATCAGGTGTTCTCGGGGTCCCGGCGGGCGGCGCTCACACCACCGCGGGTCCGACGGCGGCGGCGCACGCGGCGCGCACCCTGATCGTCGGAGGAACCCTTCTCGGACGGCTCGGAGCGGTTCTCGGTCTTGCCCCCGGTGGAGGCCTCCGCCGACTCACCGCCGCGGGTGCGCTTGCGCGAACGGTTGCGGCCGCCGCCACGGCGACGGTTCCCGCCCCCTCCTCCGCGCTCGTTGCCGCGCTCCTTGCGCTCGGACCGCTGGCCGGTGTCGCCGATGTCCTCGACCTCCTCGGCCTCCAGACCGGCGTGCTCACCGCGCTTGTCGGCCGCCAGGCGGCCCTTGGTCCCCGCGGGGATGCGCAGCGCCTCGAAGAAGTGCTTCGACGTGGAGTAGGTCTCCTCCGGCTCGGCCTTGTCGAGGTCGAGCGCGGCGTTGATCAGCTTCCAGCGCGGCATCTCCTGCCAGTCCACGAACGTGACGGCGGTCCCGCTGCGCCCGGCGCGGCCCGTACGGCCGATGCGGTGCGTGTAGGTCTTCTCGTCCTCGGGCGTCTCGTAGTTGACCACGTGCGTGACGTCGTCCACGTCCAGACCCCGGGCGGCCACGTCGGTGGCGACCAGGATGTTGATCTTGCCGTTGCGGAACGCACGCAGGGCCCGCTCGCGCTGGCTCTGCCCCAGGTCGCCGTGGACCGCCGCCGCGGCGAAACCGCGCGTCTTCAGGTCGCCGGCCACCCTGTCGCAGGCGCGCTTGGTCTGGCAGAAGACCATGCTCTGGCCGTGGTCCTCGGCCTGCAGCAGACGGGCGAGCATCTCCGGCTTGTCCATCTGGTGCGTGCGGAACGCGTGCTGGGTGATGCCCCCGGGCATCGAGCTGCCGTCGATCTCGTCGTCGTCACCCACGCGCACGTGTGTGGGGCGCGTGAGGTAGTTGCGGGAGAGGGTGACGATCTCGCTCGGCATCGTCGCCGAGAACAGCATCGTCTGGCGCTTCTCGGGGATCTTGGTCAGGATGCGCTCGATGTCGGGGAGGAAACCCAGGTCGAGCATCTTGTCGGCCTCGTCCAGGACCACGGCCGAGACCGCGTCCAGACGAAGGTGCTTCTGATTCTCCAGGTCGAGGAGGCGGCCCGGGGTGCCGACGACGACGTCGGTGCCCTCCTTGAGGCCGTTGATCTGCGGCTCGTAGGACCGGCCGCCGTAGACGGTGAGGATCCTCGCGCCGCTGCGCTTGCCGGCCGTGGTGAGGTCGGCGGCGACCTGGATGGCGAGTTCGCGGGTCGGGACCACGATCAGCGCGTGCGGGCGCTTGGACGTGCCCGGGTCCTCCTGCACCGACTGGAGCAGGGGGAGCCCGAAGGCCAGGGTCTTGCCCGTACCCGTACGGGCCTGGCCGATGATGTCGCTGCCTGCGAGGGCGATCGGCAGGGCCTGTTCCTGGATCGGGAAGGGCTCGACGATCCCCTCGGCTTCGAGGGCGTCGGCGAGGTCGGTGTTCACACCCAGGGCACGGAAAGTGGTCCGGGGTTCGTTGGTCTCATCTGTACTGCTCAGGGCTCATGCCTCCATCTTGGCGGGCCGCAACGTTGGCGTGGCCGCGGCGTGCGGTCGCATTCGGCGTGCTGCCGAGCGAGGGCGCGGCTCACCGGTGTCACGACGTCGTGACGTCGCACGGACACGGTGGCGCTGCCTCCTGGTCCCGGCCGGCGCGGGGGAGCCCGGCCGCGGATCCGGAACCATCCGCAGTTCTGTCGTGTGTGGTCGGGGTCGACGGACCCCGCATGGGCGGGATCGCGGCGGGCCGTCGTGGATCGGTCGCGCGTGGCGCCGTGAACGAGGCCCGGTCGCCGCCGTACTTCGGCGGAGCAGGTGGCCGCGCCGTCTGCACACGCTCGTCATCACGCAGAGTCTAGCCGCAGACCCCACCGTTCGACATGCCGGTTCACCGGGCCGTGGACGGCAGGGACCGTACCCGCTCCCACGCGGTGCAACCGCGCCCGCCGTCCGTTTAGTCCCCGCTACCGTCCCGGCGAGCGCGGGCGATACTCTGACGGGCATGAACCCAGGCCCCTCCGTCGACCCCGCCGTGACCGATCTGCTCGGTCTGCTCGCCTACGCCGAGCTCGGCTCGTTCTTCCGCCTCACCGACGACGCGGCGCTGGCGCCCACCCTGAGGGACAAGGGCCGTCTGGCCTCGCTCGCGGCCGAGGAGCAGAGGCGCTACGAGCTCCTGCGCGAGCGGCTCGTCGAGTACGGGGCCGACCCCGAGGAGGCCATGGAGCCCTTCGTGGAGCCCCTGGACTCCTGGCACGCGCGCACCGAACCGCAGAGCTGGGTGGAGAGCCTGGTCAAGACCTACGTCGGCGACGGCATCGCGGGTGACTTCTATCGCAAGGTCGCCGAGCTCGCCGACCCCGGCACCGGTTCCCTCGTGGAGACCGTGCTCGCCGAGGAGAGCCGGGGTGCGTTCATCTCCGAGACCGTTCGCGCGGCCCTGGAGGAGGACCCCGCCCTCGCCGGACGCCTGTCCCTGTGGGCCCGCCGCCTGGTCGGGGAAGCGTTGAGCCAGGCCCAGCAGGTCGCCGTGGCACGCCCGCGCCTGGCCGCCCTGCTGGCCGAGGACGGGGGCGGCGACGACGCGGGCATCGGCGATCTCGCGGCCGTCACGCGCATGTTCGGTTCCATCGCCGACCGGCACGCCGCCCGGCTCAAGGCCATGGGGTTGAGCGACTGACACCGGGTTGACCGGAGCTTGGGTTCCGCTTGGTCAAGAGCGGGTAATTTCGCACACTTTCGTAACGTTCGGGTGATGGCCGCACGTACAGTAGGGGTCGCTCGTCGTCCTCAGACCAATCACTAGTAGGTACCCCTATGCCCATCGGCACCTCCGTGCGCCACCCGCTGGCCGGGCTCACCAGAGACTTCCACCGGATCGGTCCGCTGGACGGTCCGCTCGAACCCTGGATGTGCGCTGAGCTGGACCAGCACACCGCGGAGGTGTGCGACGGCATCGCCGATGCCGGCAGCGAGATCAACGCCCGCACACTCGGTACCTACCTCCACGGGTTCCTCGACGGCTGCCTCGAGCGCGGCTGGGACTCCGAGACCGCGGACTACGACTGGGAGACCCTGCGCGTCCTCGCCATCTGCCGCCTGGCGAAGGAGCGCGGTTTCGTCCGCTAGGGTCGTGACGTCCGCAGGACGGTGTGAGCCACGACGCCGAAACCGCCCACCGATGTCGTTGGGCCCCTGGATACTGCCGGTCCTTTTCCTGTTCCCCGGCGAAAACCCGGTTTCGCGCGTACGCTGAGAATCGGGCGGTCGCCCGGTCCACCCTGCCCGCTGTACGGGCCCTGCGGAATGCAACGTGGGACCCTCGGTGTTACCGGTCCGGGAGAAAGAAGGATCGGGGCACCGCCGAACGGCGGAGCGGCCCTGAGGCCGCGAGAAAGGAATGCGAATGAGGAGCGGTCGGCATGGGGCGGCGCGTCCACCGGTCGGCGTCCTGATCCAACAGGACCGCATCGACTTCGCGCTTTTTGTGCTCATCGGCGTCATCGCGCTGGTCTCCATGGTCTTCAGCGGTCCCGCGAGCATCGTGTTCTGGCTGGGGCTGCTGACCATCGTCGCGTGCGGTGTACTGGTCTTCCGCAGGATCGAGCAGCTGTCCAAGCTCGAGCTGCGCGACTCGGAGTTCCTCTAGGGGCCACGCCCGGCCGTCACGGCGCGGGCCACAGACATGAACGAGGGCGGAACCGCTGCGGTTCCGCCCTCGTCGTGTGCGGCCGCCGGGTGAGGGCGGCCGCGTTCGAGGTCGATCACGGTGTGGACTCGGGTCCGCGCCCGGAGGCCGACGCCCCCTCGCGGCTCTCCTCCTCCGTTCCGGTGCGCTCGGCACCCGGTCGGCTCATCGCTGCTTCCTTGCCGGCCTGGTAACTGGACTCCTCGCTCATGCGGCCGGTCTCGCGCTCGGCCACATCCAGCCACCGGGCCCAACGCTCCTGCATGGGCCGGATGAGACCGCCGCCGGCGCCGACGACGAGGATGCCGCCGAGCGTCGCGAGTACGGCGATCAGCACCGGAACCGTCACTGCCTGCGCCACACCGGCCTGGTTCAGCGCGGCGATGACACCCAGACCGAGGACGAACACCGCTGCCAGGTTGGCCAGGAACCGGCCGTAGGAGAGGCCGCCGAGCGCGCCGGAGACCACGTTGCGGATCGCCTTGGCGATCATCGCGGTCACCACCACGATCACCAGCGCGACGATGCCCTGCGGGATCCAGGCGATCACCTGGTTGAGCAGAGTGCTCACCGGGTTCGGGCCGAAGATGTTGAACGCGAACGAGAACGTGAACAACAGTCCGACGTAGTAGATGATCTTGCCGCAGAGCTCACTCGCGCCCCAGCGGCTGCGCTCGAAGTATTCGCCCACACCGCCGCGGTGCAGGGCACGGTCCAGACCGATCCCGTGCAGGCCCTTGCCGACGGCCTTTCCCACGAGCCATGAGATCAGCCAGCCCAGTGCCAGGACGACCAGGAAGCCGATGAGCAACGGCGCGAAGGAGGCGACTGCCTCCCAGGCGCTCGTCAGGCCCTGACCCATGTCCATACGTGTTCACCCCCGATTCGCTTGTTCCGCCGAGGCTCTGCGGGCCGGGGCGGATACGTCGCGGAGAAGTCTGTACTTCTCATTCCGGCGATACCCGACGAAATGGAATTGAACCCCTACGCGCAGTCGGGGCGGGGGCAATTCTGTTTCTTGGGCCATTCTTGGGCGGGTATTGACCGTTCGCAGGAATGGGGTCGGAACCCGGTTCCGAGGAAGCTGTGGGCGCCGTTCCCAGGGGGTGGAAGAACGAGAACGGCGGCCGGGGCCCGTGGCCCTGGCCGCCGTCACACGGGGGATCCGCTCAGCTGTCGGTGGACCCGTCGCTCTCGAGGTTCTCGGTGGCGAGCTCGTCGGCGCCGCGCTGCAGGCCCCAACCGCTGATGCCGCGCCAGGCCAGGCGGGCCACCAGCTGCTCGGCGGCGTCCTTGGGGACGGCGCCGTGGTTGTTGAGCCAGTACCGGGCGCTGGTCTCGGCCATGCCGACCAGCCCGATGCTCAGCAGGTGCGACTCCTCGTCCGAGATGCTGGTGTCCTGGCGGATCACCTCGCCGATGAGCTCGGCGCAACGCTGCATCGTCTGCTCGCTCTTCTCCCGCACCGCGGGCAGGTTGCGCAGATCGGACTCGAAGACCAGCCGGAAGGCCTCTCCGTCGCCGGCGACGAAGTCGAAGTAGGCACGGAAGCTCGCGGCGACGCGCTGTGCGTTGTCGTCGGTGCTCTCCAGGGCCTCGCGCTGCTTCTCCACGAGGGCCTCGGAGTGCTCCTCGAGCAGGGCCAGGTAGAGCTCCAGTTTCCCTGGGAAGTGCTGGTAGAGCACTGGTTTGCTGACCCCGGCGCGGTCGGCGATCTCGTCCATGGCCGCGGCGTGGTACCCGCGGGCGACGAAGACCTCCTGTGCCGCGGCCAGGAGCTGGCGTCGGCGCCTGACCCGGGGCAAGCGGGTGCCCCGGGAGCGGGCGTCTGAAGGAGCTGTCACACCCACACCCTCCGAACTCGGCATGGCAGATGCACGCCATACCGAACATCTGCGTGGCTAGTACTGCCCTGCGCCCCCGCCATCGGTGACGCGTCGCACAGTTTCCTCACATCCTACTCCCGCGTAGGTTCGGCGCGGGCAGGGCCTTCCGGCACGGGCACACGGGGGAACCGGCCGGAAACACGCGTGCACGGGCGGTGCACGGTCCGGCCGACGGTGCGCCCGGGGCCGGCCCTGAGGGTGACTTCACACCGGTTCCCGTGCCGCCGGCGGTTTCAGCGGTGCTCGTCCTCGTCGTCGCTGCCGGCGTCGATGGACTGCTCGACCACGTCGGCCTCCGATCCTTCGGTGAAGGGGGTGTCGGCGACCCGCTGCTGCCAGTCCTCCCGCTCACCCGCGGGGGCTGCGTCGGTGCTCTGTTCTGCGGAGTCGGCCTCGGGGACGGCCTCGGCGGGGTCCTCTCCGGCCCCCGGCTGGTGGTTGCCCGTCTCGTCGTGGGTACTCACGAGGTCCTCCCTACTGTCGCGGCTCTCGCGGACACTACTCTTCCCAGGGTCCGTCGGGGGTCAACACCTCGGAATGAACTCGGGGGAGGCGGTGGTTGTGATCGAGTGGGACGGTCCAGCGTGCGGGCGCCGTGTCCCACACCTCCCCGAGGTGGGAATCAGATACCCCACCCGATAGGTTGGGTATAAGTGCAAGCACGCTTCGCGACCCGCCCCCTCGCCCGGTGGTCCCTCTCGGATTCGGGCGGTGTGAAGCTACCAACAGACTTTGAGGAGTCACCGTGTCGCTGCCGCCGCTGGTCGAACCAGCCGCCGAGCTGACCGTGGACGAGGTGCGCCGCTACTCGCGCCACCTCATCATCCCCGACGTGGGTATGGACGGGCAGAAGCGCCTCAAGAACGCCAAGGTCCTGGTCGTCGGCGCCGGCGGTCTGGGCTCCCCGGCGCTGCTCTACCTCGCCGCCGCGGGCGTGGGCACCCTCGGGATCATCGACTTCGACGTCGTCGACGAGTCCAACCTGCAGCGCCAGGTCATCCACGGCCAGAGCGACGTGGACCGCCCCAAGGCCGAGTCCGCGCGCGACAGCATCAAGGACGTCAACCCCAACGTCGAGGTCGTCCTGCACCAGGACCGCCTGGAGTCGGACAACGCCCTGGAGATCTTCCGCGGCTACGACCTCGTGCTCGACGGGACCGACAACTTCGCGACCCGCTACCTGGTCAACGACGCCTGCGTCATCCTGAACATCCCCTACGTCTGGGGCTCGATCTTCCGTTTCGACGGCCAGGTCAGCGTGTTCTGGAACGAGCACGGTCCCCAGTACCGCGACCTCTACCCCGAGCCGCCGCCGCCCGGCATGGTTCCCTCCTGCGCCGAGGGCGGCGTCCTGGGCGTGCTCTGCGCCTCCATCGGCTCGGTCATGGTCAACGAGGCCATCAAGCTCATCACCGGTATCGGTGAGCCGCTGGTCGGCCGCCTGCTGATCTTCGACGCCCTCGAGATGACCTGGCGCGAGGTCAAGGTCCGCAAGGACCCCGACACCGAGCCCGTCACCGAGCTCATCGACTACGAGGCCTTCTGCGGCACCGTGTCGGACGAGGCGACCGAGGCGGCCGCCGACTCCACCATCACGGCGCCCGAGCTCAAGGAGCTCCTGGACAAGAAGCCGGACGACATCTTCCTCGTGGACGTGCGCGAGCCGCACGAGTACGAGATCGTCAACATCCCCGGCGCGACGCTGATCCCCAAGGGCGACTTCCTCAACGGCAAGGCCCTGGAGCAGCTCCCGCAGGACAAGCGCCTCGTCCTGCACTGCAAGTCGGGCGTGCGTTCGGCCGAGGCCCTGGCCGCGGTCAAGGCCGCCGGCTTCTCCGACGCCGTGCACGTCGGCGGCGGTGTGCTGGCCTGGGCCAACCAGGTCGACACCAGCCTGCCCACGTACTAGGCGTTTCGGCGGCCGCCCCGCGCGGCCACCACGGCAGCACACACAGCGGTGCCCGGGCCCAGGTCCGGGCACCGCTGTGCGTCTTGTGGGGTCTACCGAATGGGTACGAACCCCTCGAAGGCCACCGATCCGACCGGTGGTGGCCCGCTGCTGGGAGGTGGCGCGATGCGTAGAAGGGGACGTTGGGACAACTGGGTGGCGATCGCCGCAGGGCTCGCCCTCGCACTGAGCTGGACCTGGCACTACCTGCTGGGGTTCCCCGGCGGGCTCATGATGGTGCTGGGCCTCATCACGATCATGGCCTCCACCATCTCCATCACCCGCCCCGGCGCGGTCTCGAGCGAGGCCGCCGTGACGGGCGCCGGAGTGCTGGCGTTCCTCCTGCCGTGGCTGTTGGCCTTCACCGGCTCGACGGCGGCGGCCGCGACCGCCTGGGGGTTGGGCGCAGTCATCGCGGTCCTCGGCGTCATCGGCCTGGTCTCGGCCCGCGCCAACGTCAAGCGCGACCCGGAACTGGCCTGGGGCAACCACATGCCGCAGTCGGTCTGAGCACACTGCGCACACGGGGCCGCTCCTTCCGGGGCGGCCCCGTTGCCTGGGATCTTGCTACCAGAGCCGACTTCGGCGCCGATATTGGCGCTGGTAGCAAGATCCCCGCTCTAGGGTGGGCGCTGTGGTGGAGCCCGACGAATACAGCCAGGACGTCCTCGACCTGGTCGACCGCATCCCCTCCGGACACGTGATGAGCTACGGCGACATCGCCGAGTACCTGGAACGCGGCGGCCCCCGCCAGGTCGGCGCGGTCATGGCCGGCTGGGGCGGCGCCGTGCCGTGGTGGCGCGTGGTGCGCGCCGACGGCCGCCCGCCCGCCGGGCACGAGGTGCGTGCGCTCTCTCACTACGCGGCGGAGGCCACACCCCTGCGCCCGCGCAGCGACCGCGTCGACATGCGCAGGGCACGCTGGGCGGGCCCGCAGGGCTCCTGAACGCCGGCCGAGGGCTGCCTTCGTCCCGGGTGATGGCAGAGACGGTCTTTGCCCTTTGATGAACTGGGGGAGTGAACTCCTCCCCGTACCGTCTCGTGCGGCGCGCCCACCAGGTGCAGCCGCCGCCCGTGCTGGACGAGAACCAGCGCCGGGTGGTCGAGCACAAGGGCGGGCCCCTGCTGGTGCTGGCGGGCCCGGGCACCGGCAAGACCACCACGATCGTCGAGGCCGTCGTCGACCGCATCGACCACCGCGGCATGGACCCCTCACGTGTGCTGGTGCTGACCTTCGGGCGCAAGGCCGCCCAGGAACTGCGCGAGCGCATCACCGGCCGCCTGCGCCGGACCACGCGCGAGCCCCTGGCGATGACCTTCCACAGTTACGCGTACGCGCTGATCCGGCGCGAGTTCCAGCGCATGGGCGATCACCCGCCGCGGCTGCTGTCCGGCCCCGAACAGCTCATGGAGGTGCGCGAACTCCTGCGCGGCGAACTGGAGGACGGCGCCGACGGCTGGCCCGAACGCCTGCGCCCGGCCCTGAACACCCGCGGGTTCGCCGAGGAACTGCGCGACTTCCTCATGCGCGCCCAGGAACGCGGCCTCGACCCCGCATCCCTCGACCTGCTCGGTACCGAACGCGAACGGGACGACTGGCGCTCGGCCGCCGGGTTCCTGGAGCGCTACACGGGCCGTTTCGACATCGCGCCCGTGCCTACCCTCAACTACGCCGAACTCGTGCGGGTGGCCGCCGACATGCTGTCCGACCCCGGGGTGCGCGAACGCGAACGCAACGCCCACGAGGTCGTGTTCGTCGACGAGTACCAGGACACCGACCCCGCACAGGAACAGATGCTGCGCGCCCTGGCCGGCAACGGGCGCGACCTCGTGGCGGTCGGCGATCCGGACCAGTCCATCTACGGGTTCCGCGGAGCCGAGGTGCGCGGCATCCTCGAGTTCCCGCGGCGCTTCCCGACGGCGCGCGGTGAGGACGCCGACGTCGTGGCGCTGCGCACCTGCCGCCGCAGCGGGGTCGGCCTGCTCGCCGCCTCCCGTGCGGTCGCCCGCCGTCTGCCCGCGGTGGCCGGCGGCGCCCCGGGCCAGATCAACGAGCACCGCGACCTGGTTCCGGGCGAGGACACCGCGGACGGGACCGTGAAGCTCCTGCAGGCCGACAACGCCGCGCAGGAGGCCGCCGTCATCGCCGACACCCTGCGGCGCGCGCACCTCGTGGACGGGGTCCCGTGGTCGCGCATGGCCGTGATCGTGCGGTCGTCGGTGCGCCAGACGCCCGTGCTGCGCCGCGCCCTGACCGCGGCGTCCGTGCCCGTGGTCGTGGGCGCCGACGACCTCCCGGTGGCCGACGAACCGCTCGTGCGGCCCCTGCTGGCGTTGATCCGGTACGGGCTCGCCCCCGGAGAACTCGACGACACCGCCGCACGCGAGCTCCTCACCAGTCCGTTCGGGGAGGCCGACACCGTAGGGCTTCGGCGGCTGCTGCGCGCCCTGCGCCGCCTCGACCTCGACCGTGCGCGGTCCGAGGAGACCGACGAGGGGTACCGGCCCTCCGCGCAGCTGCTCGTGGACGCCCTGCTCGACCCCCGCGACCTCACACTCGTCGACCGCGCCGTGGCCGCCCCCGCCACACGCGTGGCCACAGCGCTGGCGACCGTGCGCGAACTCGCCGCCGAGGGGGCCGACGCCGAACAGGTCCTGTGGCGGCTGTGGAAGGACAGCGGCCTCGCCGACCGGCTCCTGCGCGCGAGCCTGGCCGGGGGACGCAGGGGCGCGGCCGCCGACCGCGACCTCGACTCCGTCGTCGCGCTGTTCGAGAGCGCCGCCCGGTACTGCGACCGGCTGCCGCCCGGTTCGCCCGAGGGGTTCCTGGAGGACCTCGCCGCCCAGGAGATCCCCGGCGACAGCCTCGCCGAACGCGCCCCCGACGGCGAGGCCGTGCGCGTGCTCACCGCCCACCGGTCCAAGGGCCTGGAGTGGGACCTGGTCGTGGTCGCCGGCGTGCAGGAGGGCGACTGGCCCGACCTGCGCCTGCGGGGTTCGCTGCTGGGGGTGGAGGAGCTCGTCGACGCCGACGTGCACTCCGCCGACACCTCGGGCGCGGCCCTGGCCTCCAAGCTCCTGGTCGAGGAACGCCGCCTGTTCTACGTCGCGCTCACCCGCGCCCGACACACCCTCGTGGTCACGGCGGTCGGCGGCGAGGACAGCGACCAGCGCCCCTCCCGGTTCCTGCACGAGATGGCGGCCGGGGACCCCGAACCGGTCAGCACCGGCATGCGCTGGCTGTCCCTGCCCGCGCTCGTGGCCGACCTGCGTTCGGTGGTCACCGATCCGTCCGCACCCGGCCCGCTGCGCGAGGGCGCCGCCGACCACCTGGCCCGTCTCGCCGAGGAGGGTGTGCGCGGCGCCGACCCCTCCGAGTGGTACGCGCTGGTGCCCTTCAGCGACGACCGGCCGCTCGCGGGGGAGGAGGAGACCATCCGCGTCTCGCCCTCGCAGGTGGAGAGCTTCACCAACTGCCAACTGCGCTGGCTGCTGGAGCGCGCGGCCGGGGCCTCCTCCGGCGACTCCGCGTCCGCGCTCGGGACAGTCGTGCACGCGGTCGCCGTGCTCGTGGCCGAGGGCAGCAGCGCCGACGAGGGCGGCCGGCGTATGGACGAGATCTGGGCCGACCTGGACTTCGGGGGTCCCTGGCAGGCCGACAAACAGCGCGAGCGTGCCGACACCATGGTCCGCAAGCTCCTCGACTGGGAGGCCGACAACCCGCGCGAGCTCGTCGTCACCGAACAGGGGTTCCGCGTCGAGGTCGGCGGGGTCGAGATCACCGGACGCGTGGACCGGCTCGAACGCGACGCCGACGGCCGCGCCGTGGTCGTGGACCTCAAGACCGGCGCGAGCAAGGCCGACGACCTCGGCCGCCACCCCCAGCTCGGCGTCTACCAGATGGCGGTGCTGCAGGGCGCCTTCGAACGCCTCGGCCTGACAGAACCTGGCGGCGCCTCCCTCGTGCAGCTCGGCGAGAAGATCAAGAAGGCCCGCGAGCAGGCCCAGCCTCCCCTGGCGCAGGACCCCGACCCCCGGTGGGCCGAGACCCTCGTGCACGAGGTCGCCTCCGGCATGGGCGGCTCGCGCTTCACCGCCACCGTCAACCAGGGGTGCAGGTCGTGCGCCGTACGCGCCTGCTGCCCGGTCCAGGACGAAGGACGCCATGTCTGAACCCCACCGCCCCCGCTTCTCTCCCGCCGAGCTCGCCCGCCTGCTCGGACAGCCCGAACCCACCGCGGAACAGTCCGAGGTCGTGGCCGCCCCGCTCGAACCCGGGGTCGTGGTGGCCGGCGCCGGTTCCGGCAAGAGCGAGACCATGGCCTCGCGCGTGGTCTGGCTGGTCGCCAACGGGTACGTGCGCCCCGAACACGTGCTCGGCCTGACCTTCACCCGCAAGGCCACCGCCGAGCTGGCCGAACGTGTGCGCAAACGCCTGGACCAGTTGCGCGAGACGGAGCAGCTGCCCGAGGAGCTCCTCGACGGCGAACCCACCGTCTCGACCTACAACGCCTACGCCGGGCGCATCGTCTCCGACCACGCCCTGCGCGAGGCGGTCGAACCCACCTCCCGGCTGTTGAGCGAGGGACAGTCCTGGCAGCTGGCGTCCCGCATCGTCGGCGAGTACGACGGCCCGATGGACCACATCACGGTCGGGGCCGACACCGTCACCCGCCGGACGCTGGAGCTGGCCGGGCAGATCTCCGACCACCTCACCGGGCCCGAGCAGGTGCGCGGCATCGGCCGGTGGCTGCGGGCCGAGGCCGAGAACCTGCCGAAGAAACCCGCGCCGGCCACGCGCAACCTGCTCTCGGCCCAGCAGCGGCGCGAACAGCTCCTGCCCCTGGTGGAACGCTACGAGCACGCCAAACGCGGGCGGGAGGTCATGGACTTCGGCGACCAGATGGCGCTGGCCGCCCGCATCGCGCAGAACCACCCCGAGGTCGGGCTGATCGAACGCGGCCGGTTCAAGGTGGTGCTGCTGGACGAGTACCAGGACACCAGCCACGCCCAGCTCGTGCTGTTGCGCGCGCTGTTCGGCGAGGGGCACGCGGTGACGGCCGTCGGCGACCCCTGCCAGTCGATCTACGGGTGGCGGGGCGCGGTGGCCGCCAACCTCACCAACTTCCCGCAGGACTTCCCCGCCGCCCCGGGCAGGTCCGCGCCGGTGCGCCGCCTGGCCACGAGCTTCCGCAACGGCGAACGCGTGCTGCGGGTGGCCGAGCGCATCTCGGAACCGCTGCGCGCCCAGGCCGCCGAGGTCCCGGTGCTGCACCCCGGGCCTGCGCGGCGCGGGCGGGGGCACACGCACGCGGCGCTGTTCTCCGGGCAGGTCGAGGAGGCGGAGTGGATCGCCCGCCGCCTCGACGCCTACCTCGGCGCCGGGCCGCGTGAGCCGGGCGGGCCTCGGCTGGCGCCGGACGGCATCCCCTGGCCCGAGGGGGAAGCGGGTTCCGGAACGGACGGTCGTATCGGGCCCGGAGACATCGCGGTGCTGTGCCGCAAGCGGTCCCAGTTCCCCGCCCTGCGCGAGGCCCTGGAGGAACGCGGGATCCCCGTCGAGGTCGTCGGCCTGGGCGGGCTCATGCTCGTGCCGGAGGTCCGCGACATCATCGCCACCCTGCGCGTGGTGCACGACGCCTCCGCCGGCAACGAGCTCGCCCGCCTGCTCACCGGGCCGCGCTGGCGCATCGGCCCCGGAGACCTGGCCGCGCTGGGCCGGCGCGCAGCCGACCTGGCGCGCAGCACCCGGCGCGACCTCACCACCGACGGGCCCGAGGGCGACGCCGGCGAGGACGACCTGCTGCGCCGCACCGTCCTGGACCTGACCTCCGAGAGCGGCAGCCTCGTCGACGCGGTGGACGACCCCGGGCCGGCCGAGCACTACTCCGAGACCGCCTACGCCCGCATCACCCGCCTGGCCGAAGAACTGCGCCACCTGCGCAAGCAGATCGGCCAGCCGCTGCCCGACCTGGTCACCGAGGTCGAACGGGTGCTGGGGCTGGACATCGAGGTCGCCTCCCGCAGCGGACGCGACCCGCTCTCCGCCCGCGCCGACCTCGACGCGTTCGTCGACCACGCGGTGCGGTTCGTCGGCAACAGCGACACCCCCACGCTCGGGAGCTTCCTGAGCTACCTCAACGCCGCCGCGGAGAAGGAGAGCGGCCTTGCGCCCGGCGAGCGGGTCGGCAGCAGCGACAGCGTCAAGCTCATGACCATGCACGCCGCGAAGGGGCTGCAGTGGCCGGTCGTGGTCGTGCCCGGCATGAGCGAGGGGTCGGGCGCGCCGCTGTTCCCCACCAAGCTCAAGGCGGGCGACATGTGGATCCAGGGCGAGCACCTGCTGCCGTACCGCCTGCGCGGCGACCGCCTCAACCTGCCCGAACTGCGGTCCGTGGACAAGAAGGGCATCGACGACTTCAAGGCGGCCGAGCAGGAACGCCACCGCCTGGAGGAGCGCCGCCTCGCCTACGTCGCCGTGACCCGCGCGTCCTTCGCGCTGCTGTGCACCGGGCACTGGTGGGGGCGCGACGCGGCCAGCGAGCGGGGGCCGTCGGAGTTCCTCGATGAGGTGCACGACGCGTGCGAGGCCGGGGCCGGCACCGTCGACCACTGGGAACCGCGGCCCGACCCGGACGAGGAGGGCCCGCACGGCGACGAGGAGGAGTCCGCCGTGTGGCCGCCCGAGGAGGAACTGCCCGGGCGGGGGGACCGGCCTTCCGAACCGCCGGAGGAGGGGCCGCGGACCCGGCGCGAGGAGATCCTGGACGGCGCCGCGATGGTCGAGCAGGCCCGCGCGCGCATGCTCGCGGGGGAGGAGGACCCGGCCGAACGCCCCGCCCCGCCGCCCGGGCTGCGCCACCGGCTCGGCGGGTGGGAACGCGACACCGAACTCCTGCTCGCCCACCGCCACCAGGAGGGCAGCGGACCCGGCCCCGGACCGGTGGAGGTCGAGCTGCCCGACCACCTGTCCGTGTCGTCCATGGTGTGGCTGGCCCGCGACCCCGCGGCCCTGGCGCGGCAGATCCGGCGTCCGTTGCCGCGTCCGCCCGCGCCGCACACCCGGCGGGGCACGGCGTTCCACAGCTGGTTGGAGGAGCGTTTCGGCCAGGGCGCGACCCTGCTCGACGAGCTCCCGGGCGCCGCCGACGAGACCGCGGGGGAGGACGAGGACCTCGCCGAGCTGCAGCGTGCGTTCGAGGAGAGCGAGTGGGGGCCGCGGGTCCCGGTCGAGGTCGAGGTGCCGTTCGAGACCGTGATCGGTGATCGCCTGGTGCGCGGACGCATGGACGCCGTCTTCCACGACCCGGACACCGGCCGTTGGGACGTCGTGGACTGGAAGACCGGCAGCCCGCCCTCGAACGAGAGCGAGCGCCGCGCGGTGGGGGTGCAGCTGGCCGCCTACCGGCTGGCCTGGGCCGACCTGCAGGGTGTGGACCTGGCCGAGGTGCACGCGGCGTTCCACTACGTGCGCGCGAACGAGACCGTGCGCCCTGCCGACCTGCTCGACCGCGACGGGTTGGCCGCGCTCATCGAGACGGTGCCCGAGCCCGGGTGACGGGTGACGGGTGGGGCCGGGTGCGAGCCCGAGACACGCTCCGTCCTGCATGTGAGCGCCGGCGAGTGTGCAGGACGGAGCGGAAACCACCATGGCCCGGTTCTCGAGTCGTGCACCGTTGTTGGGGCCCGGGCTCAAGACGTTCTCGCCCCGCGTGACGCACTCACTGGCGTTCGCGCGTCACGCGGGGCGTAGCGGGGGTGCTCTGGCGTCGGCGTGTGACGGGGGCGCGGTGGGGTGGCCCGGCATTCGCGCGGTTTTCGCGCGTTCTGTGTGGCGTGGGTGTAGCGGAGGTGCTCTGGCGTTCGCGCGTCACGCGGGGCGTGATTGGGGCACCTGGTGTTCGCGCGTTCTGTGGGCGTGGTGGGATGCGTGCTTCGTTGTTCGTGCGTGGTGTGGGCGCGGTGGAAGAGGGTGCCTTGGTGCTGGGGTGTCACGCGGGGCGTAGTTGGGCCTGGGTGACGGGTGGGGCCGTGGTGGTTCGGGTGCGTTGTCGGTCCGTTCACCGGGGCGTTCACCGGGGTCGGGCACAATGACCCGCGTGTCGGTCACAGGAATCCCCCAGGACAGCGGGGCCCCGGTACGCGCCGGGGTGCCCGAGCACGGCCGTGTGCCCAAGTACTACGCGGTGCGCATCCTGCTCACCGAGCTCGTCGACGGCTTGGAGGAGGGCCAGACCCTGCCCACCGAGCGCGATCTCACCGAACGCTTCGGCGCCGCGCGTGAGACCGTGCGCCAGGCCCTGCGCGACCTCCTCCTGGAGGGCCGGTTGCGCCGCCGCGGCCGGGGGACGGTCGTGGCCGGGCCCAAGCTCGCCCAACCGCTCTCCCTGGCCAGTTACACCGAGGGCGTGCGCCGCCAGGGTCTGCGCCCGGGCCGCACCCTCGTCGACCTGCGCAGTTGGCCCTGCCCGGCCGCGCTCGCCGAAGAACTCGACCTCTCCGAGGGCGAACCGGTCTGGCACATGGAACGTGTGCTGTGGGCCGACGACGAACGTGTCGGGCTGGAGTCCACCTACGTCGCGGTCGCCCGGGTTCCGGGGCTGAGCAGCGACTTCGACCCGGACTCGAGCTTCTACGCCTTCCTGCACGAGCGGGTCGGCATCACCTTCGCCGACGCCGACGAACGACTGGAGACGGTGCTGGCCACACCCCGGGAGGCGCTGCTCGTGGGAACGCCGCCCGCGCTGCCGATGCTCCTCATCCACCGGGTCTCCCGCGACGGGAACAGTCGGCCGTTCGAACGTGTGCGCTCGCTCTACCGCGGCGACCGGTTCAGCTTCACCGCTCGCCTGTCCGGGGCCGGTCCCGGACCCGCCTGACCTCGAACCCCCGGCCCCGCGCCCCGGCCTCCGAAGCAGCGACCCGGCACGCCCGGACCCCTGAGATCACGGAAAGATCACGTGTCTGGTCCAAAGTTTCGGGCGCGTTCACCCGCGTGTCCCCCGAGGTCACCGGGGCCTCAACCCGCGCTCGCCACGCTCGGGGGCATGCGAGTCATCATCGTCGGTGCCGGCGTACTCGGCACCATGCACGCCTGGCAGGCCGTCTCCCGCGGACACGAGGTCGTCCACCTCGAACGCGAGGCTGCAGCCCGAGGCGCGTCCGTCCGCAACTTCGGCCTCGTCTGGGTCAGCGGCCGCTCCGCCGGCCCCGAACTCGACACCGCCCTGCGCGCCCGGGAACTGTGGGAGGAGATCGGCAAGCAGGTCCCCGACCTCGGGTTCCGCGCCTCCGGATCCCTCACCCCGGTCACCACCGACCGCGAACGCGCCGTCGCCCGGGAGGCCCTCGCCGCCCCCGAGGCCCGACTGCGCGACCTGCACTACCTCGACCCCGACCAGGTCCGTGAGGTCAACCCCGCCCTGCGCGGAGAGATGCTCGGCGCGCTCTGGTGCCGCCGCGACGCCCAGGTGGAACCCCGCACCGCCCAACGCGCCCTCCAGGACACCCTCGCCCGCAGCGGCAGGTACACCCTCCTGACCGGGCGCGAGGCCCGCGAGCTCCCGCGCCCCGGGGCCGTGCGCGACGACCACGGCGACCTCCACGAGGGCGACCACGTCGTCCTGTGCACCGGCGCCCAGCTCGGCGGCCTGGTCCGCGAACTCGCCCCCGATCTGCCCGTCCGCCGCGTGCGCCTCCAGATGATGCAGACCGAGCCCCTGGAGACCACCCTCACCACCTCCGTCGCCGACGCCGACAGCTTCCGGTACTACCCCGCCTACCGCGGCCCCGGGCTCGACACCCTCAACGCACACCAGCCCCAGCCCGCGACCGCCCGCGACCACGCCATGCAATTGCTCATGGTCCAGCGCGCCGACGGCTCCCTGACCATCGGCGACACCCACGAGTACGAGCACCCCTTCTCCTTCGACACCGACGAGGCCCCCTACGAACACCTCACCGGGGTCGTCGAAGGCCTGCTCGGACGCCCGCTGCCCTCGATCCGCCGCCGCTGGGCCGGTGTCTACGCCCAGTGCACCGACCCCGGAACCGTCGTGCACCGCGCACCCGTCGCCGACGGCGCCTGGCTCGTCACCGGGCCGGGCGGGCGCGGCATGACCTGTTCCCCCGCCATCGCCGAGACCACCGCGAACGACCTGGGATGGTGACCATGACCGACCGCGCCCCGAACCCCGCCCTCACCGACCGCCTCGCCCGCACCGAGCTCGTCGTGCTCGACATGGCCGGCACCACCGTCGCCGACGACGGGCTCGTCGAGGAGGCCTTCCGCACCGCCCTGCCCGGCGCCGGCCCCGAACAGACCGCCTACGTGCGCGCCACCATGGGCACCTCCAAGATCACCGTCTTCCGCCACCTCACCGGCGGCGACGAGGCCCGCGCGCAACAGGCCAACACCGCCTTCGAGCACGCCTACGCCCGCCTCGTCGACGACGGCCACTGCGCGCCCCTGCCCGGCGCCGAGGAGACCCTGCGCCGCCTCCGCGACCAGGGCCGCACCATCGCCCTGACCACCGGGTTCGCCCGCACCACCCAGGAACGCATCATCGCCGCCCTGGGCTGGCAGGGCCTCACCGACCTCACCCTCTGCCCGGCCGACGCCGGACGCGGGCGCCCCCACCCCGACATGGTGCTCACCGCCGCCCTGCGCGCCCGTGTCTCCTCCGTGGCCGCGGTCGCCGTGGCCGGTGACACCGACTCCGACGTGCGCACCGGGCTCAACGCGGGCGCCGGGATCGTGGCCGGGGTGCGCACCGGGGCCCACGGCGAGGAGGAACTGCGCGCCGCCGGGGCCACCCACGTGCTCGACTCCGTGGCGGCCCTGCCCGGACTGCTCGAGGCGAGGGAGGGCTGACGTGGGTATCCGCCTCGACGGGGTGAGCGTCTCCTACGGCGGCACCACCGTTCTGGACTCCCTGGACCTGACCGTCGAACCGGGCGAGTTCACCGCCCTGCTCGGCCCCTCCGGTTCCGGCAAGACCACCGCCTTGCGCAGCGTCGCCGGGTTCGTGCGACCCGACTCCGGCCGGGTGTTCCTGGGCGGGCGCGACGTCACCGACCTGCCCCCGTACAGCCGTGGCATCGGGATGGTCGTGCAGAGCTACGCCCTGTTCCCGCACATGCGCGTGGACCAGAACGTCGCCTTCGGGCTGCGCGCCCAGGGTGTGCCCCGCCGGGAGGTGCGCACCCGGGTCGGGGAGGCGCTCGAACTCACGGGGATGGCCGAGTACGCACGCCGCCACCCGCGTGAACTCTCCGGCGGGCAACAGCAGCGCGTGGCCATCTCCCGCGCCCTGGCCGTGCGCCCCCAGGTCCTGCTCCTGGACGAACCGCTCTCCGCCCTCGACGCCCGCCTGCGCAGCGAGATGACCACGGAACTCGCGCGCCTGCACCGCGACCTGCCCGACCTCACCGTCCTGCACGTCACGCACGACCAGGGCGAGGCGCTCACCCTCGCCGACCGGGTCGCGCTCCTGGAACGCGCCCGCCTGCGCGAGTACGACACCCCGCGCAACCTCTACGACCGGCCCCGCACCGCCTTCGCCGCCGGGTTCGTGGGCAGTGCCAACCTGCTGCCCGGACGCCTGGACCGGGGGAGCGTGCGCTTCTGCGGCCTGGACGTGGACGCGCCCGACGCCCTGCCCTCCGGGGTGGCCGACGGCGACGACCTGCGCGTGTGCCTGCGCCCGCACCGGCTCACGCTCGGCCCGTCCGAACACACCGTCCGGGGCCGGGTCACCGATCTGAGCTGGCGCGGGTCCACCCACCGGGTCACCGCCGACGTCGACGGTCACAGCTTCACCGCGGAGGTGCCCGGAACCGCGGAGATCCCCGACCTCGGCACCACCGTCGAGCTCGGGTTCACCCGCCGCGACCTGGTCGTCGTGCCCGCGGGGGAGGAACCGTGACCGCCCTCGCCCCGCACCCCGCGCCCCGGGTGCCCGAACCGCGCCGCCCCGCCGAAGGGCCGCCACCGCCCCGCCGGGGCCTGCCCGCGTGGGTGTGGGCCGTCCCGCCCGTGCTCGCGCTCGCCGCCGTGGTGCTCTACCCCCTGGGCGCCGTGGTCGCCGAGTCCCTCACCGGACCCGACGGCGCCGCCACCACCGCGCACTACGCCGAGGTCCTGGCCACCGAAAGGTTCCGGGACGCCCTGGCCACCACCGTGTTCGTCGCCGTCTGCGCCACCGCCGGCTGCCTCGTGCTCGGGCTCGGCCTGGCCCTGGTCATCGCGTTCGTGCCTTTCCCGGGCAGCCGCGCCGCCGGACGCCTCGTCGACACCTACCTGTCGTTCCCGTCCTTCCTCATCACCCTGGCACTGCTGTTCCTGTACGGGACCGTGGGTGTGGCCAACGGGATCTGGACCGACGTGACCGGCGCCGACACCGGTCCGTTCGACTTCATGGCCACACCCTGGGGCGTGATCCTCGCCGAGATCACCTTCTTCACCCCGTTCGTGCTGCGGCCGCTGCTCGCCGCCTTCACCCAGCTCGACACCGCGCAGTTGGAGGTCGCCTCCTCGCTCGGGGCCAGGGGTGGGCGGATCGTGCGCTCGGTGATCCTGCCCGAGGCCTTCCCCGCGCTCGTCGCCGGCGGGGCGCTGGTCCTGGTGCTGTCCCTCAACGAGTTCGCGATCGTGCTCTTCACCGGCGCGAAGGACGTGGTGACCCTACCGATGCTCGTCTACAGCGCGGCGATCCTCGAGGCGGACTACACCACCGCGTGCGTGGTCGCCACCGTCAACGCCGCCCTGTCCGTGTGCCTCTACCTGCTCTACCGGGCCGCCACCTCACGCCTGAGGGGACCGGCCGGCGGGCCGCGGAAGCACGGCACGCAGAAGGACGGCACGCAGAAGGGGGGCCGACGTGCTGGTGCATGACCGCCTCACCCGCCGGAGCATCCAGACGGTCTTCCTCCTGGTGTTCCTGCCCCTGTTCGCCCTGCCGCTGGCGGTGATCCTCGCGGCCTCGCTCAGCACCAACTGGAGCGGGGCGCTGCCCTCCGGGTTCACCCTGGAGCACTACGCCGCCGTCCTGAACGGGCCCACCCTGGACGCACTGCGCGTCAGCGTCGTCACCGCGGTCATCGCGAGCGTGTGCGCCCTCGTCGCCGGGACCTGGGCGGCGCTGTCCGCGCACTCCCTCGGCCCGCGCGGACGCCGGGTCATGGACGCCCTGTTCATGCTCCCCGTCGCCGTTCCCACGGTCGTGGTCGGGCTCGCGCTCCTGGTCGCCTTCAGTAGCCCGCCCGTGCTGCTCAACGGCACCCAGATGATCGTGTTCATCGCGCACACCGTGCTGGTCACCGCCTTCGCCTACCAGTCGGTGTCGGCGGCCCTGGACCGGCTCGACCCCGTGCACGCCCAGGTCGCCGCCTCCCTCGGGGCCCGGCCCGCGCGCACGTTGTTCCTGGTGCGGCTGCCGCTGCTGCTGCCGTCGCTGAGCGGCGCCGCCGGGCTCTGCTTCGCCCTGTCCATGGGCGAGCTCAGCGCCACGATGATGCTCTACCCGCCGGACTGGACCCCGCTCCCGGTGCGGATCTTCACCGCCACCGACCGCGGGGCGCTCTTCACCGGCTCCGCCTTCGCGGTGGTGCTCATGGCCACCACCCTGCTCGTCATGTTCGCCCTCTCCCTGGTGCGCACCCGCGCCGGGCACCGTTGACCATCCGGAGGAGACCATGCGCGTCCGAACCCTGGCGCCCCTCACCCTGACCGCCGCGCTCGCCCTCACCGGGTGCGGCATCACCGAACCCGCCGAGACCATCACCGTCTACGCTGCCGACGGGCTCAGCGACGTCGACGGCGACGGGTGGCTGGACCAGCTCTTCGAGGACTTCGAGGAGGAGACCGGCGTGACGGTCCAGTACGTCGAGGGCGGATCCGGCGAGATGGTGCAGCGGGCCGAGCGGGAGAGCTCCAACCCGCAGGCCGACGTACTGCTCACCCTGCCGCCGTTCATCCAGCAGGCCGACAACGCCGGGCTCCTGCAGCAGTACGAACCCGAAGGTGCCGAGCAGGTGTCCACGAGGGACCCCGACGGGGCCTGGACCACCGTCGTCGACAACTACTTCGCGTTCGTGCACAACTCCGAGGAGGTCGATGAGCCGCCCGAGACCTGGGAGGACCTGCTCGACCCCGAGTACGAGGGACGGTTGCAGTACTCCACGCCCGGGGTGGCGGGGGACGGGACCGCCGTGCTCATCCAGGCGATGGAGCAGTTCGGCGGCCTCGAACCGGCGATGGAGTACCTCGGGGACCTGCAGGAGAACAATGTCGGGCCCTCGTCCTCGACGGGGGCGCTGGGGCCGAAGGTCGACAAGGGCGAGCTGCTCGTGGCCAACGGCGACGTGCAGATGAACTACGACCAGAGCCGCACCATGCCCAACCTCGAGCTCTGGTTCCCCGCGCGGGAGGGAGGGGAGCCGACCACGTTCGCGCTGCCGTACACCGTCGGGTTGCTGGATGGCGCGCCGGACAGCGAGAACGGGCAGGCGCTGATCGACTTCCTGCTGTCGGAGGAGGCGCAGGAGCGGGTGCCGTCCGAGGCCGGAGGGTTCCCCGCGCGCGACGATGTCGAGGCGACGGGGGAGGACGCCGAGGAGCTCGAAGAGATCATGGACGGGGTGGAGGTCTTCGAGCCCGACTGGGACGAGGTGGAGGAGGAGCTGCCGGGTTACCTGGACGCCTGGCGCGAGGCGACCGATTCCTGACCCATGACCCCTGACTGTTGACGCGCTACTGACTGCTGACGCGGCTGGGCGGGGCGCGCTCCGGCCGAAGGGCGCCCCCAGCGTCCACCGCCGCACGGTGCCCGGTGTCAGGAGTTCCAGGGTCTGGTGCTGAGGAAGACCGTATCCGTCAGGTGCCAGGTGCCAGGCTTCGGGGTCGGTCCGTTCGGTCCTGGCGCGTTGGCGGAGCTCCATGAGGTCGTCGTGAGCCTCGAGTGATGCTTGTTCGTCCTCGGTGAGTGGCGCGCCGGAGGTCTTGCCGCCCGCTCTCGGCACCGAAGAAGTCGTCGGTTGTTCTGGGGGCTGGCCCTGGGGGAGTCGGTGGGATGGGTGTTCTGTGGTGGTGCCTCGGGGGTCGGGATCGTAGCCCGGCCGGGCCTTCTCGCA
>NZ_JADBGI010000080.1 GCF_014892575.1 Nocardiopsis coralli
CGCCTACACCGAGATCGCCGACGAGTGCCGGCACACGGTCATGTTCGCCAAGGCCGTGCAGAAGCTCGGCTGGCACACCCACAAGCTCGACCCGCTCGCCTTCCACCTGGGCCGCCTGTGCCGCACGTTCGCGCACGGCCCCCTGATCTTCGCCGGGGCGCTCTTCGTCGAGGAGATCCTCGACCGCCTCCAACGCGAGGTCGTCAAGGACGACTCGGTCGAGCCCCTGGTGCGGGCCACCTCGCGCATCCACGTCGTGGAGGAGGCGCGGCACATGCGCTACGCCCGCGAGGAGTTCGCCCGCGACTGGCAGAACCGCGGCCCGATC
>NZ_JADBGI010000009.1 GCF_014892575.1 Nocardiopsis coralli
ACAAACCCGCTGGTTAGTTGGAGAATCTCGAGTCGCGGTACACCACGGTGCGCGCCCTCGCCACCGACGCCCGGCCGCCGCTGCGGTGCTTGGAGAATCTCCAGCACCGGACGCCGCCCTCGCCTTCGGCGCTCACATCGGGGCGCCGCACGAGCGGAGAATCTCTGGACTAATACGCGTTGGCGATGGAGCATGCCGGTGGAACGCCGAGCGCCCGCTCGTTGTACGGATTGGAGAATCCCCAACCCGGCCACCGCACACCCGCCACCCCCGACACTCAATGCTCGGCCGGGAGTGCCGGGGCCCGGAGGATACCCGCACACCTGCCACCCCTGAGACTCAATGCTCCGCCGGGAGTGCGCGGGGCCTGCCTGTGCCGTCGCAGGAGCGAGCCACCGTGCTCACGCCTGGACCGTTGGGCGCAATGAAGGGCCCCAGGGGGTGGGTCGTTGGTACCCCACACCTTTTGGGTTGCGGGGCGGGGCCGGAAGGGGGTGTTCGTCGGCGAGAGCGGTCCAGCCCGGGAAAGGGGTGGACCGCACACCCCGAGGCGCCCTGATCAACCACACAGAACGCCGACGCACTCGCACCCGACCAAGACTGATGGGGGTGGCGCCGATGCGGGTTGCGGGGAGCCCCGGCCGGGCTACGCTCGACGCGACGACGAACACCACCCACCTCAACCACAGGCCCTGACCCGCAGCCGTGCCGCAGGTGTCGGTACCGCCCCACCCTCCGACGTCACCCGCAACGACTCGGGCTCAGCGTCTGTTCGGGTCCAGCGTCTGTTCGGGTCCAGCGTCTGCTCGGGTCCAGCGTCTGCTCGGGTCCAGCCTCTACTTGGGCCCAGCATCTGCTCGGGCCCAGCATCTGTTCGGGTCCAGCCTCTACTTGGGCTCAGCGTTTGCTCGGGCCCAGCGTCTGTTCGAACTCACCCGTCCACCGCCCCGGACGCGGGACCCCCGGCATACATGCGGGGCACCGCCGGGCTCCGCAGCTGTGGACCACGCTCGTCGAAGGCTTGCGCGAAGCGGTCGAAGGCCGCGGTCAGGTGCGCGCGCATGGCCTCCTCCGCCCCGTCGGGATCGCAGCGCTCGATCGCGTCGCGGATCCGCCGGTGCTCGGCCACCGTGGCGCGTCCGTCGGCATCGGCGGCGTAGAGCCGGAACGTGTGCAGGTGGCTGTGGGTCTGCTCGTAGGCCTTGCGCACCGCTTCGTTGTCCAACGCCTCCAGGATGTGCCCGTGGAAGCACATGTCGTGGCGCACCAGCTCGTGCCGGATGTCCCCGGAACCGCCCGTCCCGGCGCCGCCGACCTCCGAACCGTCTGCCCCGGAAGCGTCCGTCCCGGAACCGTTCACCGCGGCACCGCCTGCCTCCGAACCATCCACCCCGGAGTCACCCACCCCGGTACTGCCCGCCCCCGAATCCTCCACCCCGGCACTGTCCACCCCGGAACCATCCACCCCGGAACCACCAGCCCCAGCACGGCCCACCCCGGCCCCACCCATCACCGACTCGAACGCAGTGATCTCCGCGCCCATCTTCCGCGACGGGTTGCCCAGCCGGTTCACGGCCGCCGACCGGGCGGCCCACACCTCCACCAGCAGCCGGAACTCGAACAGCTCCCGCAACTGGCGCAGGTCCAGCAGCGACGTCGTGCGGTACCCCTTGCCCGGCGACTTCACCACGAGCTGGTCGCCCTCGAGCTGCCGGACGGCCTCCCGGATCGGGGTCTGGGACACCCCGAAGTCCCGGGCCAGCGCGTCGATGTTGAGCCGCTCGCCCGGGGCGATCCGGTTCTCCAGGATCAGCGCGCGCAGCCGGTCGTAGACCTCTTCGGTGGTCCGCCTGCCCCGCGGGCCCTGTTCCTCCGGCCGCGTCATCGTCCGCCCTCATCCGTCGAGCGGCGGGGCCCGATCGCCCCGCCGCAACACCGCCTGCTTGTCGTCGGGAGTGTATCGGCGCGCCCCGCCCGCGTCGGGGTCAGGCAAGCGCACCCCGCCCGCGCCCGGGTCAGTCGGGCGCACCCCGCGCGGGCGCGGGCATCCGCAGCCCTTGCATCCCGCCGTCCACCGGTAGCGACACCCCCGTGGTCGAGCCCGACCGCGGTGAGGCCAGGTGGGCCACGGCCGCGGCGACCTCCCGCGCGTGCACGAGGCGGCCGTGGGGTTGGCGCGCCTCCAACGCCCGCCGTTCCGCCTGCGGGTCCGGTGCGGCCTCCAGCAGCCGTGCCACCCACGGGGTGTCGACGGTGCCGGGGCTGACGCAATTGACCCGCACCCCCTCGGCGAGGTGGTCGGCGGCCATGCTCCGGGTCAGCGCCAGCACCGCCCCCTTGGTTGAGGAGTACAGGGCCCTCGCGGGCAGGCCGGCCGTGGCGGCGATCGAGCAGGTGTTGACCACCGACGCCGCGGACGAACGCCGCAGGTACGGCAGGGCCGCCCGGCTCACCCTGACCGTCCCGAGCACGTTGACCTCCAGCACGGCCCGCCACTCGTCGTCGCCGTTGTCCTCCACGGTGCCGCGTGCGCCCATGCCCGCGTTGTTGACCAGGATGTCGAGCCCGCCGAGCTCTCGCGCTGCCCGGTCGACCGCTTCGCGCACCGCGGTGTCGTCGGTGACGTCGCACCGCAGCACCAGGTGGCGCGGGTCGGCGCCCTCCGGTCTCGCGTCGAGCACGGCCACGCGTGCCCCCTCGGCCGCCAGCAGGTCGGCCGTGGCCGCGCCGATGCCCGAGGCCCCGCCGGTGACCAGCGCGGTCAGTCCCCGCAGTTCGTCGCCCATGTTCCCGCCTCCCTCTCAGCCCTGCTCGAATCGTTGCCGTTGGCGGCCCAGCCCCGAGATCTCGGTCTCGACCACGTCGCCTGCGCCCAGGTACGGGAACTTCCCGGACAGCGCCACGCCCTCCGGGGTCCCGGTGAGCACCACGTCGCCCGGTTCCAGCGCCATGTACCGGCTCAGGTGGTGCACCAGCACGTCCACGCCGAAGACCATGTCCGCGGTGGTGGAGTCCTGGCGCGGCTCACCGTTGACCCAGCTGCGCATCGACAGCCGGTCCGGATCCACTTCGTCGGCCGGCACGAGCCAGGGCCCCAGCGGAGTGAACCCCGGGGCGCACTTGCCCTTGGACCACTGCCCGCCCGAGTCGTCGAGTTGGAACGTGCGCTCGGACAGGTCGTTGGCCAGCACGTATCCGGCCACGTGGTCGCGGCTCTGCCACGGCCCCTCCAGGTAGGAGGTGTGGCGGCCGATCACCACACCGAGCTCGACCTCCCAGTCGGTGGTGCGCGACCCGCGGGGGATCCGCCCGGTGTCGTAGGGGCCGGTGACGGTGTTCGGGGTCTTGAGGAAGACCACCGGCGAGGCGGGCGGTTCGGCCCCCGACTCGGCGGCGTGCGCGGCGTAGTTCATGCCGATGCACACGACCGCGGAGGGCCGCTCCACCGGCGCACCCACCCGGAGCCCGGAACAGTCGGTCTCGGGCAGGGCGTCCTCCGCCAGCGCCTGCCGCGTGCGTTCCGTACCGCCCGAGGCCAGGAACGCCCCGTCGATGCGGTCGGTCAGCGGCCGCAGGTCGTAGGTACGGCCCGGTCCGGGGCCGTTGCCGGCGCGCACCACGGGCCGTTCGGCGCCGGGTTCGCCCACTCGCAGGAATTTCACGGTCGGGCCTCCACGGGGTGGTGGGTGGTCAGGTACGACAGCAGGGCGCCGACGCCGAACTCCCACCGGGGCAGGGTCTCGGCGGGGCCGACGGTGTTGCAAAGGCTGCCCAGGTGCGGGCTGCTGATGGTGACGCGGTCGCCGTCCGCGTGGGTGAACCCCTCGCCGGGCCGGTCGCGGTCCTGCGTGGGTGCGAAGAGGGTCCCGGTGTAGAGCACGAACCCGTCGGGGTACTGGTGGTGGTCCCCGGAGGCGGCCGCGACCAGTTCCTCGAAGGGGCGGCTCAGCCGGCCGACGTGGTTCTCGCCCTCCAGCGCGAACCCGTCCCGGGCGCCCTCCACGCGCAGTCGCACCTGCTCCTCGCGCACGGAGTCGAGCGTGAAGGCGTCGTCGAACAGGCGCAGGAACGGCCCCAGGGCGCTGGAGGCGTTGTTGTCCTTGGCCATGCCCAACAGCAGGGCGCTGCGGCCCTCCACGTCGCGCAGGTTCACGTCGTTGCCCAACGTGCAGCCGCGCGGCCGTCCCCGGGAGTCCACGGCCAGCACGAGCTCGGGTTCGGGGTTGTTCCACTGCGAGAACGCCGGGATCCCCACGCGCGCCCCGTACCCGACCGAGGCCAGCACCGGCGCCTTGGTGAAGACCTCCGGGTCCGGGCCCAGCCCCACCTCCAGGTACTGCGACCACAGGCCCCGTTCGACCAGCACCTCCTTGACCGCCCGGGCCCGTGCGGAACCAGGTTCGACCCCGCCGACCGCGCCGCCCACCGCCTCGGTGACGGTGGCACGCACCTTCTCGGCGCGGGCCGGGTCCCCGGCGCAGCGTTCTTCGATGACGCGCTCGACCATGCTGTCGGCGAAGGTCACCCCGCACGCCTTGACCACCTGCAGGTCGACCGGGGCCAGCAGCCGGGCCGACCCCGGCTCGTCGGGCGCCGCGGCCAGCTCCGCCAGGCTCCAGCGCGCAGGTCCCCGCACCCGCCGCAACCGCCCCATGGCCTCCTCGGATTCCAGGAGCGCCGAGACCGTCGGTACCAGGGGGAAGAGGTCGTGCACCTCGTCGCCGCGCACCAGCACCGGGCGCGGGCCCCCGCTCTCCGGGTCCCACACCCGTCCCACGAGCAGCGCCCGGTCGGCGTCCTGGGGCAGCAGGTCAGCGGCGGCGCCCGTCCCGTGTGCGCTCATCGCCCGGCCCCTTCCCGGTGGAGGCCGGACCGGTCGGCCTGCCACCCGTCCCCGTCGGGGTACTCCCACGTGTCCAGGGACTCCGCGTGCATGCCGGCGCCGATGCCGGGGGCCTCGGGTGCCGCGTACCGCCCGCCGACCACCCGCACCGGGTCGGTGAAGTGCTCGTGCAGGTGGTCGACGAACTCGATGGAACGCCCCTCCATCGACCCGCTGACCGCCGCGTGGTCGAAGAAGGAGAAGTGCTGCACGAGTTCGCACAGCCCCACACCCCCCGCGTGCGGGCACACCGGCACCTCGAACTTCGCGGCGAGCAGCAGGTTGGCGAGGTTCTCGTTGACCCCCGCCACCCGGGTCGCGTCGATCTGCATGACGTCGATCGCCCCGGCCGCGAGCAGCTGCTTGAACACGATCCGGTTGGCGACCGCCTCACCCGTGGCGACCTTCACCGGGGCCACACCCCGGCGGATCGCCGCATGGCCGAGGATGTCGTCGGTGCTGGTGGGCTCCTCGATCCACCACGGGTCGAACTCGGCCAGCGCGCGCACCCGTTCGACCGCTTCCCCGGACTCCCACCGCTGGTTGGCGTCGACGGAGATCCGCACGTCGGGTCCGACCGCCTCCCGTGCCAGGCGCAGGCGCCGCCGGTCGTCCTCGGGGTCCCCGCCTACCTTGAGCTTGATCATGCCGAACCCGTCGGCCACCGCCTGCCGGCTCAGGCGCACGAGCTTCTCGTCGCTGTACCCCAGCCACCCCGGGGTGGTGGTGTAGGCGGGATAACCCTCCCGCCGGAGCAGGCCGATGCGTTCCTCCCGCCCCTGCTGTCCCGCGCGGAGCAGGTCCAGGGCCTCCTGCGGTGTCAGGGTGTCACGCAGGTGGGTGAAGTCGACGGCGTCGACGAGCTCCTCGGGTGCCATCCGGCTGAGCAGCAGCCACAGCGGCAGGCCCTCGCGCCGGGCCCGCAGGTCCCACAGGGCGTTGACCAGGGCCCCGCACGCCATGTGCGAGACGCCCTTCTCCGGGCCGAGCCAGCGCAACTGGGCGTCGTGCACCAGCAGGCGCGAGGCCCCGCCCAGGTCGTGGATCAGGGCGTCGGTGCTGTGCCCGGTGAGCAGCTCGCCGTAACTGCGGATCGCCGCGGCCACGACCTCGTTGCCGCGCCCGCACGTGAAGACGAGCGCCTGCCCGCTCTCGCCGTCCGAGGTCGTGACGGTGACGTGGGCGGCGGAGTAGTCGGGTGCCACGTTGACGGCGTCGGAACCGTCGAGCTGCCTTGACGTGGGAAAACGGACATCGCGTACACGGACTGAGGTGATACGGGACAACGCAGGTCCTCCCTGGTCGGGGTCGGTACGGGGTCAGAGGAAACCGAGCGCGCTCGGCAGCCAGGTACTGAGGGACGGGACGAGCACCACGAACAGCAGCACCGTCACCATCGGGACGAAGAAGGGCAGCACGCCCCTGATCACCGTGGGCACGGACTCACCGGTGACCCCGGACAGCACGAACAGCACGAGGCCGACCGGGGGAGTGAGCAGGCCGATGATCAGGGTCAGGATCACCACGACCGCGAAGTGCAGCGGGTCGATCCCGTACCCGTCGGCGATGGGGGCGAGCACGGGAACGACGATGAGGATCGCCGCCCCCGGTTCCAGGACCGCGCCGACCACGAACAGCAGCACGCAGACCAGCGCCAGGAACGCCAGCGGGTGGTCGGTCAGGCCCAGCATCAGGTCGGCCGCGGCCTGGGGTGTGCGCTCGCGGGCCAGCACCCAGCCGAACAGCGCGGCGGAGGCGATGACCAGAAGCACCGCGCCCGAGGTCTCCACGGTGCGCAGCAGCACGGTGTAGAGCGCGCGCCCGTCGATCGCCCGGGTGACGAGAGCGACCACGAACAGGTAGAGCACACCCGCGGCGGAGGCCTCGGTCGGGGTGGTGACACCGCTGAGGATGCCGCCCAGGATGATCACCGCCGCACCGGCGGCGGGCAGCGCCGCCAGCAGGGCCCGCATGCGCGCCGGCCATCCGGACCGGGGCTCACGCAGGTGCTCCTTCTTGCGCATCTGCCACCAGACCATCAGGCACAGCGCGGCGACCAGCAGCAGCGCGGGCAGGATCCCGGCCACGAACATCGCCCCCACCGACACCCCCGCGGTGGTCGCGTACAGGATCGCGGGGATGCTCGGCGGGATCAGTGGGGAGATGAGCGAGGACGCCCCGGTCACGCCCAGGGTGAAGGGCGCCGGGTACCCGCGTGCGATCATCGCCGGCGCCTGGACCCGGCCCATGGCGGCGGCGTCGGCCATCGCCGTGCCGCTCATCCAGGAGAACCCGAAGCTCGTGGCGACGTTGACGTATCCCAGGCTGCCGCGGATGTGGGCGAGGAAGGCCAGGGCGGCCGCGTAGACCCGGTCGGTCATGCCCGAGGCGTTGGCCAGGTTCCCCAGCAGGATGAACATCGGCACAGCGAGCAGGGGGAAGGTGTCCACGCCCGAGACGGTCTGCTGCACCGCGATCCGGAGCGAGGCCGTCGGGTCGAACACGACGTAGGCCAGCGAGGGCACCAGGAGCGCAAAACCGACCGGGACGCGCAGGGCCAGCAGCGCCAACAGCCCCAGTGTCATCCAGAGCAGGATCATCTCAGGCCCCTTCCTTCGCCGCGGGCCCCATGGCCCCCGGTACGTCCTCGGGGTGGCGCAGGCTGACGGCGATGTTGACCAGGCCGTGCAGGGAGGTCAGCGCGAACCCGGCCACCGCGGCGGTGTGCACCGTCCACATGGGCAGCTGCGTGGCCGGGGCGCGCAGGTCCCCGCTCATGTGCGCCAGGGACGCCGCCGCCACGGCCATCACCGCGGAGGCGGCCACCGCCACGGCCGTGGCGCCCACGTCCACGGCGACGGCGGACCGCGGCCCCAACCGGGCCACGAGCAGGTCGACCGAGATGTGCAGGCGACGCGACATCAGGTACCCGGCGCCCAGGAAGGTCAGCCACACCAGCAGGAAGCGGGCGGTCTCCTCGGTCCAGGACAACGGGGTGCCGAAGACGTAGCGCGTGGTGACCTGCAGGACGAGCAGGCCGAACACGGCCACGAGCACCGCGCACAGCCCGATGCGTTCGGCGTTGACCGCGAGGCGGTAGCCCCGGCTGCGCCGCTCGAGCCGGTCCGGGGCGTCGGCGTCTTCCTCCGGGCGGGCCATCAGCGGCGCTCCAGGGCGCTCAGGTACAGCTCGCCCCAGGAGACCTGCGGCGGCAGGTGTTCGTGCACGCGCTCGGCGAAGGCCTCCCGGTCCACCTCGTCGTTGACGGTGATGCTGCCGTCGGCCCGCCAGCGCTCGAGCGTCTCGGTCTCCTGGGCCTCGATGCAGGCGCGGGCCTGTTCGGCGCCCTCGTCCGCGGCCTCGGCGAACCGTTCGCTCTGCTCCGGCCCGAGGCGGTCGGCCAGGGTGTTGGCGGTGACCAGGTGCACGGCCTGGACGATGTGCCCGGTGAGGTTGATGTATTCCTGGACCTCGAAGAGGTTGGCCGACTCGATCGTGGGCACCGGGTTCTCCTGCGCGTCGAGGGTGCCCTGCTGCAGGGCCATGTACAGCTCGCCGAGCGCCATCGGGGTGGCGGTTCCGCCCATCGCGGCGACGTTGTCGAGGTAGAGCTGGGCGTCGGGGGTGCGCACCTTGATCCCGGCCAGGTCCTCGGGGGTGTTGATCGGTTCGTCCGAGGTCAGGTGGCGGGTGCCGTAGTACCAGTGGGAGACCGGAACGAGCGGGGTCTGTTCCTCCAGGCCCTCGAAGGCCTCCACGACCGCGGGGTCCTCGAGCGCGCCGGCGAAGTCCTCCGGGCCGTCGAGCAGGTAGGCGCCGTCGAGGATCTCCGCGGGGCGGTGCCAGGTGCCCAGGAACGAGGGGCCCGCGATCGCGGCGTCGAGACTGCCGTCGGCGACCTGTTCCAGCGATTCGGCCTCGCTACCGAGCTGCCCGGCCGGATAGGTCTCGATGGTGATGCCGCTCCCGGCGAGGGCGTCGCGCATCGCGGCCAGCCCGCACGTCTCGACGGGGTGCTGGTCCTCGTAGACGTGGGCCACGCGCAGCACGCTCCCCTCGTCGGGGGTGCACGCGGTCAGGGGCAGAGCCAGGGCGGCGCCGGTCGCCAGACAGCGGAGCAACGGGTGTGGGGGACGGTACGGGGGGTCGGGGTGCATGGGCGTCCTCCCGGGGGGCGAGGGATCAGGGGTGGTGCGGCCCCACACGGTCGGTGAGGGGGACCAGACCGTGCTCGCGGGCGAGTGCGTCCAGCGACGCCACGGTCGAGGGGGCGAGGCCGGCGCGGTCTCCGGAAGCGCGGGCGGTGTCGTGTTCGACGTCGCCGGGGGCACGGACGGCACCGTCGGCGGGGGAGGAGCCGCGGATGCGCTGTTGCAGGTCGCGGACGCGCTGTTCGGTATGGGCGCGACCGGTGAAGGCGGCGGTGTCCAGGGCGACGACCAGGTGTCCGGTGTTCATCCGCGAGGACCGGTCGGCCCAGATGTCGCGGGTGCGGTGGGCGTAGGCGGCGTCGGTGAGGGAGGCGGAGAGCGCCTCCACCAGGACCGCGACCGCGGATCCCTTCGCCCCGCCGAAGGGCAGGAGCGCGCCGTCGATCGCCTCCTCGGGGTCCTCGGTGGGCCGGCCCGCGGCGTCGACCGCCCACCCGGGCGGGATCGGCCTGCCTTCGTTTCGGGCGGCCACGACCTTGCCGTAGGCGCCGGCGCTGGTGGCCAGGTCCGCGGTCAGGTGGGGCTCGTCGGAGCTGGGGACGGTGATGCTGAGCGGGTTGGTGCCGAGCAGGGTCTCGGTGCTGCCGTGGGGCGCGACCACAGGGCCGGTCGTGGAGGTCAGGACGGCGGCCAGGCCCTCCTCGGCCAGGCGGTGCGTCCAGTGCGCTCCGGCGCCGTAGTGGGTGCTGTTCTGCACCGCGACGGCGCCGATCCCGTGGTCGCGGGCCAGGCGGGACACCCGGGTGACGGCCGCCTCCATGGCGACCTGGCCCAGGGCCCCGTCCGCGTCCAGGACCGCCACGGCCTGCGACCGGTGGGTCCAGGAAAGGGTGGGACGCGGGTTGATGCCCCCGGAACGGAGGGCGGCGTCGTACAGGGGAAGGCGGAGGAGCCCGTGCGAGTGGGTTCCCCTCCGGTCGGCCTCGACGAGGGACTGGGCGGTCAGCCGCGCCGCGTCGTCGGCCACCCCGGCCCTGACCAGGACCTGGGCGGCGAAGTCGGTGAGGAGAGTGCAGGGAAGGGGGCGTGTTTCCATCAGGCCGTCTCCGTGTCCTATAGGAACATCGGTGATCGTATATGTAGCCTGTGTCACACGACAAGGGGTGGAAAGCGCAACGGGCCCCGCACCGGTGCTTGGGTTCTAGCGGTGGGTGCGGGGCCCGTTGCGTTCCCGTGGTTCCGGGGCCGGTGGCTCAGCTGCGGCCGGTCA
Source organism: Nocardiopsis coralli (assembly GCF_014892575.1). Taxonomy (GTDB): domain Bacteria; phylum Actinomycetota; class Actinomycetes; order Streptosporangiales; family Streptosporangiaceae; genus Nocardiopsis; species Nocardiopsis coralli. Next base: position 10,304 of record NZ_JADBGI010000009.1, read on the forward strand.
CCTGCGAGGGGATGTCGTCCAGGTCGTCCTTGCTGGTCTCGCGGCTGATGATGAGCGCCGCCAGCGTCAGGACCGCCACGAGCACCAGGTACCCGCCGACCCACGCCAGGCCGAACGTGCCCGCCAGCCAGGTCGCGATGTAGGGCGCGAAGGACGCCCCCAGCAGGCTCGCCAGGTTGTAGGCGGCCGAGGCGCCGGTGTAGCGCACCCGGGTCGGGAACAGCTCCGGCAGCACCGAGGCCATCGGCCCGAAGGTCAGCCCCATCAGGGACAGCCCGATGATGAGGAAGGCCATCACCCCGACCGTGCCGCCGCTGCCCATCAGCGGGCCCATGACCAGGCCGAAGACGATGATGGCCACGGTCACGGTGATCAGCGTGGGGCGCCGTCCGAAGCGGTCGGCCAGCAGCCCCGAGATCGGGGTGAAGAAGGCGAAGAACAGCACGCCGATCAGCAGGAACACCAGGAACTGCGAGCGCTCGTAACCCAGGCCGGTCTCGGCGTCGGTGCCGAAGCCCAGCGAGAACACGGTCATCAGGTAGAAGAGCACGTACGTGGCGACCATGATCATCGTGCCCAGCACCACGGCGCGCCAGCTGGTGCGGAACACCTCGACCATCGGGGCCTTGGAGGTCTCACCCGAGGCCACGACCTTGGCGAAGGCCGGCGTCTCGTGCAGGCTCAGCCGCACCCACAGGCCCACGGCGATCATCACGGTCGAGAGCAGGAAGGGGATGCGCCAGCCGTAGGCGAGGAAGGCCTCGTCGCTCATGGCCTGGCTCAGCACCAGGAACACCCCGTTGGCGAGGAAGAAGCCGATGGGCGCGCCCAGCTGCGGGAACGTGCCGTAGAAACCGCGGCGCCCGGCGGGGGCGTTCTCGGTGGCCAGCAGCGCGGCCCCGCCCCACTCGCCGCCCAGGCCCAGGCCCTGGCCGAAGCGGCACAGCGCCAGCAGCAGGGGGGCCCACACGCCGATCTGCGCGTAGGTGGGCAGCAGACCGATCGCGACGGTCGCGACGCCCATTGTCAGCAGGGAGGCCACCAGGGTCGCCTTGCGGCCCACCCGGTCGCCGAAGTGGCCGAAGACCCAGGAGCCCACCGGGCGGGCCACGAACGCGATCGCGAAGGTGGCCAGCGACTGCAGGCGGGCGGCCATCATGTCGCCCTCGGGGAAGAACAGCAGGGGGAAGACCAGAACCGCTGCGGTGGCGTAGATGTAGAAGTCGTAGAACTCGATCGACGTGCCCACGAGGCTGGCGGTGAGGACCTTCCGCTTGGGGTTGGTGGGAGGGTCCTCCGGCGCGGTTTGTGGCCGGCCGGCTGCCGGTGAGGGTCGGGCGACGTCCGTCATGGGATTCTTTCCAGGTCAAAGCAGGAAACGATGCGCTGGATGCTAACCCCGGTGGACACCATGTGGAACATTTGTCTCAGGATGTGGATGCCTCGGGCGTCCGTTCCGAAGCCCCTCCGGACACACCGAAGGCGCGCACCCCCCGCACCGCAGGGGCTGCGCGCCCTCATGTCTGCTTGGTCACCCCCGGTGGTCCGGACCCGCGTTCCGGCCGTCCCCCACCGGCCCGTGTTCACCCTCCCCGGCGCAGCTGCCGCCACCACCCCCGCGGTACCTGGCCCCCGGCCACCACACGGTCGCAGCGCTCCCGCACCGCCTTGACGAGCTCCCCGTTGGGCCGGTCGCTGCGCTCCACCCAGGCCCGCGCCTGCTCCGCGTCCGCGCCCCCGCGCATCTGGCGGCGCACCAGCCGGTGCTCCCGGTCGGCGTCGGGCACCTCGACGTACCAGAGTTCCGCGTACAGCCCCCGGGCCGAGGACCACGGCTCCTCCTCGGAGGCCAGGTAGTTGCCCTCGGTCACCACCAGCCGCGTGTGCGGCAGGACCACGTGCCGAGCCGCCACCGGCTCGTGCAGGGTCCGGTCGTAGTCGGGCACGTAGACCGGGTGGCCGGTCTCCACCGTCAGCCTGCGCAGCAGCGCCGTGTACCCGTGGGCGTCGAAGGTGTCGGGGGCGCCCTTGCGGTCGCGCCGGCCCAGGCGTTCCAGCTGGGCGTTGGACAGGTGGAACCCGTCCATGGGCAGGTACCCCGCGACCCCGGGGCCCAGCTCCTGCTCGACCTGGTGGACGAGGTAGCGGGCCAGCGTGGATTTCCCGGCGGCGGGCGGCCCGGTCAGTGCCAGGACCGTGCGCCGGCCCTCGCTCGAGGGGACCAGGGACAGTGCGTGAGCGACGAGGGACTCCGGCATGGACGAAAGACTACGGCCCCGGGCACACGCGTGCGCCCGGGGCCGGTCCGCGGCGTGTGAGCCTCAGGGGACCTGGCCCACGTGGGCCAGCGCCTGGCGCACCAGGGCGCCCTGGCCGCCGGTCATGTCCTCGCGCGCGGCCTCCTCCGGGGTGAGCCACACCAGGTCCAGCGCGTCCTGGCGGGGTTGGCAGTCACCGGTGACCGGAACGACGTAGGCCATCGCCACCGCGTGCTGGCGCGGGTCGTGGAAGGGGGTGATGCCCGGGGTCGGGAAGTACTCGGCGACGGTGAACGGCTGCAGCGACGCCGGGATCCGGGGCAGGGCCACCGGCCCCAGGTCCTTCTCCAGGTGGCGCAGCAGCGCGTCGCGGATGCGCTCGTGGTAGAGCACACGCCCCGAGACCACCGACCTGTTGAAGTCCCCGCTCTCGTCGGCGCGCATGAGCAGCCCGATGTGGGTGACCATGCCCGCCTCGTCGACCCGGACGGGGACGGCCTGCACGTACAGCACGGGCATGCGCCCGCGGATGCTCTGGAGTTCCTCGGCGGAGAACCAACCCGGTTGGGTGTCGGTGGTTTCGGTCATCGGGTGCGCGGCCTTCCCGGAGCGGGAACGCCGCTCCCTCCCTTCATGGGGCGCCGGATGTGCCCTACCGCTTCTATCGCACCTGTCGGGTGCGCGCACAGTGCGGGGACCGGTCCGGAGTGTCCGAGAGAGGACAGTGAGGGAACCGTGACCGTGCGCAGCCCCATGTGTCCGAGTGGTGAGACCGGCCTGACTTGCGGGCCGGAGGACTCCCGCAACCTCTCTGGAGAGGTTACGATCTCAGGCGCGGTCGCGTAGTGGAAAGGTTACGTCCAGTGAGAGGTGGCCCAGTGGCGAAGGATGGCAGGTTCTCGAGCCCGGAGCGCTTCCGCTGCACAGGGGTGACGGTGGTACCCGTCCACGGTGAGATCGACCTGGCCACCGCCGACGCCCTGCGCGACCACCTGCTGAGCACCGCCAGGGCCTGTGGACACGACTGCTTGGTCGTGGACCTGTCCGGGATCGGCTTCTTCGACGCCAGCGGTGTGCGCGCCCTGATCGCGGTCCACCACGAACTCACCCGCCAGGGCCGCCATCTCGCCCTGGCCGAGCCCACCACGGTCACCGCGCGGGTCCTGCAGACCCTGGAACTGGAACGCGTCTTCGAGGTCTACCCCGTGGTCGAGATGGCCCACTCCCACGCCGACGGGCGCCCCGTCCACCACGTGCCCGGCGGCCGCACGGTGCCGGGCACACACTGAGCGGAGCGCCCCGGCCGAGTCAGGGCAGCACCGAGCGGCCCTGACCGGAGCCCTCGTCCTCGCCCTCGACGCGCTCCACGAACGGCGCCAGCAGATCGGGCACGGACCCCTCGGCCCAGGCCACGCCCTCGCCCAGCCCCACGTCGGTCGCGGTGTAGAGGCCTTCGCCGGCCGCGGTCGTGGCCGAGACGTCGGCCAACCCCAGCCGGCGCTGGAACGGCGAACGGGTGATGCGCCAGCCGATGACCGCCGAGCGCTCCAGCGCCACCGTGGTGCGCACCGCCATGCCGCGCCGCACCACCAGATGGCGCGGGTGCAGCCCGTGGCCCAGTCCCCGGTAGGACCCGACCGCGTACCAGAACGCCACCACGCCGAAGAGCGCCGCCGCCGCGAACCACCCCCACACCGGGGCGGCCTCCGCCGTCCCGGACGTCAGAGGCACGGCCATGACGTCGATCTCCACCGAGGACAGCGTCTCCGCCCAGGCCTCGCGCACCTGGACGTGCACCCACGTCAGGGCACCGGCCACCACCACGGCCCCCAGGGTCGCGAACCCCGCCCGGGTGAACCGGCGGCGCAGCGCCGCACGCGGGTGCACGCGAGGGGCGGGAGAGAAGGGCGAGTCGGAGGTCCGCAACAGGGTCGCGGCCAGGGCCCGGGCCCCCTTGCCGGGCATGGCCGGGGACAGGCGGCTCTTCGCGGCGGTCTTCTGCTCGTCGCCGGCCGAGAGCCCCGTGGCCACCGCCCGGATCTCGGCGCCGCCCACCGAACGCAGCACGAAGGGTTCGCGCAGGGCCACACCGTTGAGGCGGCGGCCCTCCACCGACAGGGACACGCTGGTCAACAGGCCGCGGGTCAGGCGCACGGTCCCGTCGTCCTGCCGGGCCAGCCGGTAGTCCCACCAGGTCTCCACCGCCACGGCCAGCGTCACGACCACACCCAGGAGCAGCAGGGCGAACAGCGTCAGCGGGATCAGCAGCAACAGCTGCGCCAGGATGAACGCGCCGATCTCCGCGCCGCTGGGCAGCCCGAGCCACTGCGAGAGCCACTCCCAGCCCTGGCCGCCCATCTGCGCGTTGATGCCGACCAGGGTGGCGAGCACACCGAAACCGATACCGAGCGTGGCACCGGTGGCGGGCGCGTACGCGAACCAGCGCGGGTTCAGGCGGGCCAGTTCCTCCTCGCCCTCCTCGGCGGGGGCCTCCTCGCCGCTGGAGCCCGGGGCGGGGCCGCGCTGCAACAGGTCGCGCCGCAGCTCCTCACCCTGCTCGGCGGTGACGAACTGCAGCTGCAGCTGGTCGGAGCCGCCCGCACCGGCCGACTCACCGGTGCCGACGGTGACCGTGCACAGCCCGAAGACCCGCGCGTACAGGGGCGCGGCCACGTCGACGCTGCGCACACGCTCACGCGGAATGGAGCGGTGGGCCTTGGCGATGATCCCCGAGCGCATCTCCATGCGCTCGTCGGTGACCCGGTAACGGATCCTGCGCAGCCGCAGCAGGTCCACGTAGGTCGCGCCCGCGATGAAGAGCACGGCGGCCGGCACCGGCAGCAGCGCCCACCACCAGGCCATGGGAACGAGCGCGAAGGTCACCGTCACGGCGATCGCGATGGGGATGATGACCAGCGCGCCGCCGACGGTGTTGGCCCACACGCTCAGCCGGCTCAACCCCTGCCAGTGCCCGGCCTCGGTGTCCTGGGTCTCCTCGATCTCCTCGTGCCCGCTCATGTGGCGTCCCCCGGGGTGGCCTCGGTGGTCTCGGTGAGCTGGTCCACCACCTCGGTGGCCAGCGTGTGGTCCAACCCGCTGATCTCGATCGGTCCGGCCGCCGACGCCGTGGTCACCGTGACGCTCGAGAGCCCGAAGACGCGCTGGAGCGGCCCGCGCGCGGTGTCCACGGTCTGGATGCGCGACATCGGCGCCACCCGCCACTCCTGCCACAGCCATCCGCTGGAGGTGTAGACGGCGGTGTCGGTGACCTCCCACCGGTGCACGCGGAAGCGCCATTGCGGCATGACCACGGTGACGCCCAGCCCCGCCAGACCCACGACCACCGTCACGAGCAGGAGCCAGAAACGGATCGGTTCGACGAAGACCGCCGTCACGCCCGGTACCGCCGCGGCCGCCACCGCCGTCAGCAGGGACCGGGTGGTCCACCACCAGATCGCCCGCTTGTCCACACGGTGGCGGGGTGGGCGCAGACGTAGAGCGTTGCTGATCATCGTGGCCTCGTCTCCTCTCGCTGGGGCCCCGGGGGTGGGCCGTTCATTAAAAGTGATATCACAATGCTATGCTCGAGTCATCATCCGAGCGGAGGAGGAAACCGTGCCCGACACACCGTCCGTCATCAACACCGCACCCCAGTACCGCGAACGCCAGGCCTTCGGCGCCGGCGGCGTCCCGATGTTCTTCGCCTCCCTGGCCGTCACCCTGGCCGGGGCCGCGATCGCCTTCGGCCCCCTCTACGGTCTGCCCGGTCTCTTCGTCTGGGTCGGCATCGTGGTCGCCGTCATCGGCGCGTTCCTCTTCCTCGGGCTGACCATGGTCGCCCCCAACGAGGCCCGCGTCGTGCAGCTCTTCGGCCGCTACACCGGAACCGTGCGCACCGACGGCCTGCGCTGGGTCAACCCGCTCACCGAGCGCACCAAGATCTCCACGCGCATCCGCAACCACGAGACCTCCGTCATGAAGGTCAACGACGCCTCCGGCAGCCCCATCGAGATCTCCGCCGTCGCGGTCTGGCAGGTCGAGGACACCGCCCGCGCCTCCTTCGAGGTCGACGACTTCGTCGAGTTCGTCTCCATCCAGACCGAGGCGGCCGTGCGCCACATCGCCGGCAAGTACCCCTACGACTCGCACGACGCCGCCCACGACTACTCCCTGCGCGACAACGCCGAGGCCATCACCGAGGAACTGTCCGCCGAGGTCGTGGCCCGCGTGGAGTCGGCCGGCGTGCGCGTGATCGAGACCCGCTTCACCCACCTGGCCTACGCACCCGAGATCGCCCAGGCCATGCTCCAGCGCCAGCAGGCCAGCGCCGTGGTCGCCGCCCGCCGCGAGATCGTCGAGGGCGCCGTGGGCATGGTCGACCGCGCCCTGGACATCCTCGCCGCCGACGACGTCGTGGACATGGACGAGGAACGCAAGGCCACCATGGTCAGCAACCTGCTGGTCGTCCTGTGCTCCGACCGTCCCGCCAGCCCCGTCGTCAACACCGGGACCCTCTACCAGTAGAGGCGGAGGCGCCGTGCCCGAGCGCAAGAAGGTGCTGCTGCGCCTCGACCCGGCCGTCCACGACGCCCTGGCGCGCTGGGCCGGTCAGGAACTGCGCAGTACCAACGCCCAGATCGAGTTCGTCCTGCGCCGCGCCCTCGACGAGGCCGGGCGCATGCCCAAGGACGCCGGGGACGTGCCCCGCCGCGGGCGGCCCCGCAAGCGCCGCCCCGACGATGAGGAGAGCGGCCCCGACGAGCAGAACCCGAAGGAGGAAGGGCCGTCCGAGGACCGGTGAACGCCGGGCCCGGGCGGCCCCTCCGGCCCACGGGCGCGTCAGTCGCGGTCCTTCGGTGTCTCCTCGGCTGCTGTTCCGGCCGGGGTGGCCATCGCCCGCCGGGTGGAGAGCTTGGTCAGCACGATCGCGGCCACGATCACCGCCATCACCGCGATCGGGATCGGGCGGGCCAGCCAGTCCAGGCTTCCCCCGGAGATGATCAGCGACAGCCGCAGGTTCGACTCGGCCATCGGCCCCAGGATGAGCCCGATGACCATGGGCGCCAGCGGGTAACCGCCCCGGGTGAGCACGAACCCGAGCGCCCCCGCTGCCAGGGCGATCGCCACGTCCACCAGGTTCAGCCGCAGAGCGAACGCCCCCACCAGCGACAACAGCACCACCGTCGGCCACAGCACCGTGGTCGGCGCGGCGGTGAGCCGGGGCCACAGACGGATCCCCAACAGGCCGATCGGCAGCATCGCCAGGTTCATCAGCACCAGGCCGATCATCGTGCCGTAGACCAGGTCGGGCGCGCCCTCGAAGAGCTGCGGGCCCGGCTGCAGCCCGTGCACGGTGATCGCGCCGATGAGGATCGCGGTGACACTGTCGCCGGGGATGCCCAGCACCAGCGTGGGCGCCATCGACCCCGACGTGGAGGCGCTGTTGGCCGACTCCGCCGAGGCCACACCGGCGGGCTCGCCCTTGCCGAAGCTGCCCTTGCGCGACCAGCGGCGGGTCTCGTTGTAGGCGAAGTAGGAGGCCACGTCCCCGCCGGTCCCGGGCAGCAGACCGATGAGGAAACCCATGAGCGAGGACCCGCCCGTGGCCGGGCCCAGGCGGCGCAGCCACCCGCGCCCCAGGGAGAAACTCCCCACCGGCGGGCGCTCCGCCCCGCGCCGGCGCCGGTTGCCCGCGATCTGCGTCAGCGCCTCGGAGACCCCGAACAGGCCGATGAGGACCGCGATGAAGGGGATGCCCGCCGACAGCTCGGTCGTGCCGAAGGTGAACCGCGGGAACCCCTCGATCGGGTCCATGCCCACCAGCCCGATCGCGACCCCCAGGAACCCGCTGACCAGCCCCTTGGAGAGCTTGCCCGCGCTGATGGAGGCGATGACGGCCAGCGCCAGCACCGACACCATGAAGTACTCCGGCGGGCCGAAGGTCAGCGCCACCCCCGCCAGCTGCGGGGCGAACAGCGCCAGCAGCACCGTTCCGGTCAACCCGCCCACGACCGATGCCACCAACGAGATCGACAGCGCCTGGCCCGCCTTGCCCTGGCGGGTCATCGGATAGCCGTCGATCACCGTCGCCGCGGCCGAGGGTGTGCCCGGGGCCCGCAACAGGATCGCCGGGATCGACCCCGCGTACAGGGTCCCGCCGTACACACCGACCAGGAGCATCATGCCCGGCAGGGGATCCAGGGTGAAGGTGACCGGCAGCAGCAGCGCCACCGCCATCGTGGCCGTCAGGCCCGGGAGTGCACCGACCACGATGCCGGTGCCCACACCCAGCACGATCATCAGGATCGCGTCCGGGCTGAGCACGGCGTCGAGCCCGACGAGCCATCCGCTCACAGCAGCACCGCCTCCAGCGGTCCGGTGGGCAGACGCAGCTCGAAGGCCCACATGAACAGGGCGTAGACCACGGGTGGGACCAGCACGGCCAGAAGGGCGATGCGCGACCAGCGGCGCTCACCCGAGAGGAGGGCGCCGCCCACCAGCAGCAGGGCGGCGCCGAGCACGAAACCGACCCAGCTCATCGCCCAGACCGAGACGGCACCCACCGCGAGCATCCCCAGCACCGGGAGCACCGGGCCGGGTTCCTCCTCCGGGCCGCCGTCGGCCTCCGGCGGGGGAGGGGCCGACCGGACCACCAGCGGGGCGAGCACACGGGTGGCGCCCAGCACCGCCAGGACCGCGGCCAGCAGCAGCGGCAACAGGGCCGCACCCGGGTCGCCGTCCTGTTGCCCGGCGGGGAAGGTCAGCGCGGTCGCGGCGATCGCGGCCGCCAGGGCCAGGGTCGCGCCGGCGATGCCCAGGTCGGAGCGGCGTTCAGCCGTCATCGCCGCCCCCGTCCCCGCCGAAGGCCGCGAACTCCTCGGCCATGAACGTGTCGAACTCCTGCGCGCCGCGGTACTCGACGCCGAACCCGCCGGTGTCCATGAAGTCGGTGAACTGCTCGGAGCGGGCGGCCTCGGAGAAACAGGACTCCAGCTCGTCGACGGTCTCCTGAGGGGTGCCCTCCGGCAGGGCCAGACCCCGCCAGGTCCCCAAGACCCAGTCGATGCCCTCCTCGCGCAGCGTCGGCGCCTCGGGCAGGATGTCCAGGCGTTCCTCGCCCATGACGGCCAGGCTCGTCAGCTCCCCGGACTCCACCTGCGGCAACACCTCGGCGCCCGAGACGGTGACCGCGTCGACCTGCCCTCCCAGGACCGCGGTGATGGCCGGGGCGGCCCCCTCGAAGGGCGCGTAGGTCATCTCCACACCCTCCTCGGCGGCCATGCCCTCGGCGGCGAACTCCCAGACCGAACCGGCGCCCGAAGTGCCCACGATGACCCCGTCGCCGTCGCGGGCCGCGCCGATCACCTCGTCCACGGAGGAGTAGGGGCCGTCGGAGGACACGGTGAGCGCGGAGGGGTCGAAGTTGTACTGGAGCAGGCCGCTCACGTCGTCCGGGGTGACGTCGGTGACCCCCTGGTGGGCGAGCATGGCCAGCTCCACCGAGACCACACCCACGGTCGAACCGTCCGGCGGTGCGTCGGCCGCGGTCCGGAAACCGATGGCGCCCCCGGCGCCCTCCTGGTTGCTGACCACGGTGGACACCCCGCAGGTGTCCTCGGCCGCGGCCGCCAGCTGCCGGGCGGTCTGGTCGGTGCCGCCGCCCGCCGCGTAGGGGACGATGATCTCGATCGGCCCGCCGGGCCCCGTGCCGCCCCCGTCGGCGGCCGGTCCGCACGCCGCCGCCAGCAGCACGAAGGATGCGGCCAGGGCCGGTCCGCGCACGTGCATCGCCTGCACCTCCCTCGGCCGCGGGGCGGTCCGTGTGAGCTGGATCGCACAAGATTAATATGGCGTTTCAAAAGTGGTCAATGGGTTCAGGGGGACTCACATGCCGCACACCGAGAAGGTCGGGCCCAAGGCCCTGGTCAAGGGGGTCCAGCTGCTGCAGTTGCTGGCCGACCACCCGCCCGGGCTGAGCCTGGACGCGCTGTCCGAGGGCGCCGGGATGCCCAAACCGACCGTGCACCGCCTCGTGGCGGCGCTCGCCGAGAGCGGCCTGACCCGCTACGACGCCACCGAGGGGCGCTACCGCCTCGACCACGGCGTGCTGCCCCTGGCCGGCGCCTTCCTGGAGGGGGTGGACGTGCGCCGGGTCTGCCTGCCCCACCTGCGCGAGCTCGCCGAGGCCTCGGGGGAGACCTGCCACCTCGGTGTGCGCGACGGCCTGCAGATCGTCTACATCGACAAGTGCGAGGCGCGCTGGCCCGTGCGCATGTACTCCCGGATCGGCGCCACCAACCCCCTCCACTGCACCGGGCTGGGCAAGGCCGTCCTGTCCCGGTCCGACCCCGCCCTCGTCGACGAGGTCGTCGCGGCGGGCCTGACCGCCCGCACCCCGGCCACCCTCACCGACCCCTCGGAGCTGCACGCCGAACTCGAGCGCGCCCGTACCCGGGGCTGGGCCGTCGACGACGTCGAGAACGAAGCCGGTATCCGCTGCGTGGCCGCCCCGGTCCTGGACTGGGAAGGCCAGGTCGCCGCCGCGATGAGCGTGGCCGGCCCCGCGACCCGGATGGACGACGGCGCCCTCGACCGCCTGGGCCCCCTCGTGCGCGATGCCGCGCGCGCCGCCTCCCGCGACCTCGGTGCCGGGCCCTGAGGAAATCCGGCTCGATCGTCGCGCTGGTCGCGGGCGTGCATGTGGACGAACGCCGCGCCGGCCTCGGCGGCCCCCAGAGCGGCGTCGGCGATCTGGGTGGGGGTGACCGGCAGGTGGGGGCATCGACGGGGTGTGGATCGCGCCCGTCACGGCGCTGGTGATGACGACCTTGCGAATGGTGGCCACGAGGGAACCGTCCTAGTAGAGCTTCTCGGTGTTGCCGTCCACGGCGAGGGCCTGTCCGGAGACCATCGCCGCGCCCGGGCCGGCCAGGAGGAGCGCGGTGGCCGCCACGTCGTCGGCGGTCACCAGCCGCCCGAGCGAGGCCTGGCCGGTGTAGAGCGTCTCGACCTCCTCGACCGGGCGGTCGAGCATGCGGGCCTTGTCGGCGATCACCCGCCGGATCCGGGGGCCGTCCACCGCGCCGGGGCAGATCGCGTTCACCCGGATCCCTTCCGGACCGAGCTCGGAGGCCAGGGTCCGGGTCAGGCCCACCACGGCCCACTTGGAGGCCGAGTACGCGCTCCTGCCGGCCATCCCGAGCCGGCCCGCGGCCGAGGACATGTTGACCACCGACGCGTGTTCGGAGCGGCGCAACAGGGGCAGGGCGTGTTTGACCGCGTAGAACTGGCCGTGGATGTTGACGTCGAAGGTGGCGCGCCACGCCTGCCCGTCGAGTTCGCCGACCGGGCCCGTGGGCCCCGCGACCCCGGCGTTGTTGACCAGCACGTCCAGCCCGCCGAGCTCCTCACCGGCCGAGCGCATGAGCGCGGCGACCTGGTCCTCGTCGAGGTCGCCGACTGGGCAGATCGGCCCCGGCCCGCGGGCGGTGGCCCATCTCCTTGGCCAGCGTGAGGATCCGGCGGCGCAGCCCCGGCGACACCCCGGGCCTGCCGTTCATCACGTAGGAGACCGTGGCCGTGGAAACACCGGCCGCGCGTGCCACGGCCGCCGCCGAACACGCCGACCGCAACGGCGCTGCGCTGTGGTGCACGGTCCCTCCTCGAGTCCTGTTCGGAAGGGCCGACGCTAGGCGAGCGCCGAAGCGTTAAGCAATGTTAAGTACCGCGGCCGGCGGCACGGTCAGGACGGGTCCGCAGGTTGAAAGGTTGCTCCCCACCCTTTATCGTTCACACGTCACATCAATCGTTCACTGAACGATTGTCTGTGTCCCACCGTCGGACGACCCCGTTGGAGAGGAAGACATGCCGCGTTCACCGGGTGAGGAGAGGATCCCGCCACGGATCCGGCGCAGGACCGCGCTGCTGGGCGGGGCCGCAGCCGTGGGCGCGGCCACCCTGGCGGCCGGTTGCTCGCGCACGGGGGCCGAGGCAGCGCCTTCGATCCCCGAAGGGGCCGCCACCGGCACACCCGCCGACGGGGGAGTCCTGCGCATCGCCCGCCCGCCCGCGTCCCAGGCCGAGACACTGGACCCCGCCGACTCCCTGTCGGCCTACGAGTACCTCGGCGCGCTCTACAACCGCCTCGTGCGCATGGACGAGGACGGTGAGGCCGTGCCCGACCTGGCCACCGAGTGGGAGCCCGACGACGAGGGCTCCACCTGGACCTTCCGGCTCCGCGACGGGGTCGAGTTCCACGACGGCACCCGGTTCACCTCCGCCGACGCCGCCTACACCCTGCGCCGCATCCTCGACCCCGACCTCGCCTCGCCCCAGGCCACGGTGCTGTCCCCCCTGCTCTCACCCGAGGGGGTGCACACCCCCGAGCCGGGTGTGCTCCGGGTTGAACTCGACGCCCCCAACTTCGAGTTCCCCGCCCTGCTGAGCAACTACCACTGCTACGTGGTCCCCGACGGCAGCGGCGACAGCATCGGCGAGACCGGGATCGGCACCGGCCCCTTCCGCCTGGAGGACTTCTCCCCGGGAGGCAGGGGCCGCGTCGTCGCGTACGACGGGCACTGGGAGGGCCGGCCCGTGCTCGACGCCATCGAGATGTTCGCGATGACCGACATCCAGGCACGCACCAACGCCCTGCTCGCCGGCCAGGTCGACCTGCTCTCCCAGACCAACCTCGACTTCGCCACGGCGCGTGTGGTGGCCGCCTCCGGCAACGCCACCATCGCCCGGTCGGTCAACGCCCAGTGGTACGTGCTGCCCATGCTCACCACCGCCGAGCCCTTCACCGACAGCCGGGTGCGCCGGGCGATGAAGCTCGCCTACGACCCCGTGCACCTCCTCGAGGTCGCGCTCCAGGGCACCGGCGTCGTCGGTGAGGACAACCCCGTACCGCCCGACACCCCTTACTGGACCGACCACACCCTCGAACGCGACCCGGACCGGGCCCGCGCCCTGCTCTCCGAGGCCGGCCACGACGGACTGCAGGTGGACCTGTACACCTCCACCTACGACCCCGTCTTCACCCCCATGGCCCTGGCCTACCGCGACTCCGTCGCCGACGCCGGCATCGACGTGCGCGTGCGCAACGCCTCCGCCGACTCCTACTACACCCAGGTCTGGATGCAGCAGCCCCTCATGGCCACCTACTGGTACACCGGACGCCCCGCGGACCAGCTGCTCAACCAGATCTTCCGGACCGGTTCCTCCTACAACGAGACCGCCTGGTCCGACCCCGACTTCGACGACCTGCTGGACTCGGCGCGGGGCACCGCGGACGAGGACCGGCGCCGCCGCCTCTACCAGGAGGCCCAACGCCTGGTCGTGGAGGAAGGGGGCGCGATGACACCCATGTTCGCGGACCGCCTGGTCGGGCTCTCCCGAGAGGTCCTCAACTACCGCGAGTCCGGGTTCGAGTTCGACTACCTCAACATCGGATTGAGGCCCTGATGCTCCTCTACACCTGCCGGCGCCTGGCGTCGGCGGTCCTGACCGTCCTGCTGTCCGCGGTGCTGGTCTTCGCCGCCGTGCAACTGCTGCCCGGGGACGTGGCCACCCAGGTCCTGGGCCAGGACGCCACCCCCGAGGCGGTGGCCGCGCTCAGGGACCAGATGGACCTCAACCGCCCCGCCGTGGTGCGTTTCCTCGAATGGATCGCCGGCGCCGCGCGCGGCGACTTCGGCCTCTCACCGGTCTCCGGTGAACCCGTCGCCGACACGCTCTGGCCGCACCTGCGCAACACCATGCTCATCGCCGTGTCCACCGTCGCGGTCGCCGTGACCGCCTCCGTCGTGCTCGGCGTGGTGGCGGGCCTGTACCGCGACCGCTGGCCCGACACGATCATCTCCACGCTCACGCTCATCGGCATGAGCGTCCCGGAGTTCGTCATGGCCACGCTGCTGGTGCTGCTGCTGTCCATCACCGTGCCCGTGCTCCCCGCCGTGGTGCTCGACGAGGCCACCGCGCCCGTGGCCGACCTGCTGCCGGCGGTGGTCCTGCCCACCATCGCCCTGTCCGTGGTCATGACCGCCTACATCGTGCGTATGACCAGGACGAGCGTCATCGACGTCATGGCCGGCGAGTTCGTCACCACCGCGCGCCTCAAGGGGATCAGCACCCCGCGTGTGGTGGTGCGCCACGCACTGCCCAGCGCACTGCTGCCCACGCTCAACGTCATCGCCATGAACGTGGCCTGGCTCGTCGGCGGCGTCGCGGTGGTCGAGAACGTCTTCAACTACCCCGGGATCGGTCAGCTCATGCTGGAATCCGTACACAACCGCGACCTGCCCGTCCTGCAGGCCATCGCCGTGATCAGTGCGCTGGTCTACGTGCTGTGCAACCTGGCCGCCGACCTGGGGGCCATGGCGCTCAACCCGCGCCTGCGCACCGGTGGGGGGAGCCGGCGATGAGCGAGCTCGAACGCGGCAACCCCTCCACCCCGAGCCGGGCCCGCGCGCAACACCCCGTGGGCCGGACCGTGCGAACCCTGCTGCGCTCACGCACGGCCTGCGTGGGCCTGGGCCTGGTCGTGCTCCACCTGGCCGTGGCGGCGCTCGCCCCACTGCTGACCTCGGCCTCACCCACGGCCAACGCGCCCGACGAGGCCCTGCTGGGCCCGAGCGGCGAGCACTGGCTCGGCACCGACGCCCTCGGACGCGACGTCCTGACCCGCGTCGTGTACGGCGGCCAGTACGCCCTGACCGTGTCCTTCGCCGCCACCACCTGCGCCGTCGCGCTGGGGACCGTCCTGGGGTGCGCGACCGCTCTCAAGGGCGGCCGCCTCGACGGGGCGCTCATGCGTGTCCTGGACGCGGTCCTGGCCATCCCGCCGATCCTGGCGCTCCTGGTGGTCGTCACCGTGCTCGGCGCCGGACCGGCCGTCATCGTCCTCGCCGTCACCCTGGTCTACACACCCCAGGTCGTGCGTGTGGTCCGTGCAGCCGCCCTCGGGGTGGTCCCGCTCGACTACGTCACCGCCGCACGGGCCCGCGGTGAACGCACGCTGCCGATCCTGCTGCGCGAGGTCCTGCCCAACATCGTGCACGTGGTCGCCGTCGAGTTCGCCATGCGCGCCTCGTGGGTGGTCCTGCTCATCAGCTCACTGTCGTTCCTGGGCTTCGGCGCCGATCCGCCCACCCCCGACTGGGGCCTCATGATCTCGGAGAACCGCACCGCCATGGTGGTCCTGCCCTGGGCGACCCTCGCCCCGATCATCGCCCTGGCCACGCTCGTCGTGGGCCTGAACCTCTCGGCCGACGGCCTGTCCCGGCTCTGGAACGTGGACCGAACCGAGGAGGCCTCGTGAACACCGAGAGCAACGACAACACCGGGAGCACCGACCCGCTGGTGAGGGTCGAGAACCTGTCGGTGGCCTACACCTCCGAGGGCCACGACGTCCCCGTCGTGCGCGGGGTCTCCTTCGAGGTCGAGACCGGACGCACGCTGGCCGTGGTCGGCGAGTCCGGCAGCGGCAAGTCCACCGTCGCCGCCACCCTCCTCGCCCACCTGCGCCACGGCTCCCGGATCACCTCCGGCCGGGTCGAACTCGCCGGGCAGGACCTCTTCGGCCTCGACCGGGCCGGTGTGCGCCGGTTGCGCGCCCACGACGTGGCCCTGGTCGGGCAGAACGCGGGCCACTCCCTCACCCCCTCCATGCGGGTGGGCGCGCAGATCGAGGAGTCCCTGCTGCCCCAGCGCCTGCCGCGCCGCGAACGCCGCGCACAGGTCCTCACCCTGGCCGAGAAGGTGGGGCTGCCCGACCCCGAGCGCCTGCTGCGCCGCCACCCCCACCAGCTCTCCGGCGGACAGCAGCAACGCGTCGCGATCGCCATGGCCCTGGCCGCACGCCCCCGCGTCCTGGTCCTGGACGAGCCCACCACCGCCCTGGACGTGGTCACCCAGGCGCGCATCCTGGACCTGGTGGCCGGCCTGAGCCGCGAACTCGGCCTGACCTCGATCCTGGTCAGCCACGACCTGGGCGTGGTCTCACGCATGGCCGACGAGGTCCTCGTCATGCGCGACGGAGCCGTGGTGGAACAGGGCCGCGCCCAGCAGGTCCTGACCGCCCCCGAGCACCCCTACACTCGGCTCCTGCTCGCCTCCGTGCCGCGCCTGGAGGACCGCGGGCTCGCCGAGGTCGACCAGGACGGAACCCGCACCGTGCGCCCCCGCACACCGGTGCCCGAGGACGCGCCCGACGCGGTCTCCCTGCGGGACGTGACCGTCGACCACGGATCCACCCGCGCCGTCGACGGTGTCACCCTCCGCCTGCGCCGCGGCGAGGTCCTGGCCCTGGTCGGAGAATCGGGCAGCGGCAAGTCGACCCTGGCCTGGTCCCTGGCCGGGCTCCACGCCCCCTCGGGCGGACACATGCTGCTGCACGGCGGTACCGAGGGGGACCTGGCCGCCACCGCACGGCGGCGCCCCCTCGACGTGCGCCGCCGTGTCCAGCTGGTCTTCCAGAACGCCGACACCTCCCTCAACCCGCGCCGCATCGTCCGGGAGGCGGTCCGCCGCCCGCTGCGCTTCTTCGGGGGCCGCTCCCGCCGCGACGCCGACCGGGACGCCCGCACCCTGCTGTCCGACGTCGCCCTGGACCCCGACCTGTCCGGACGGTTGCCCGGACAGCTCTCCGGCGGCCAACGCCAGCGGGTCGGGATCGCCCGCGCCCTGGCGGGGGACCCCCAGGTGGTCGTGGCCGACGAGGTCACCACCGCCCTGGACGTGTCGGTGCAGGCCTCGGTACTGGCCCTGCTCGAACGGCTGCGCGAGGAGCGGGACCTGGCCTTCGTTTTCATCAGCCACGACCTGGCGGTGGTCCGCGGCATCGCCGACCGGGTCGCCGTCCTGCGCCACGGCCGTGTCGTGGAGGAGGGCCCGGTGGAGGCGGTCTTCTCCGGACCCAACCACCCCTACACACGGAGCCTCATCGACGCGGTCCTCGACCCCTCCGACCCCTCCGACACCGGCGGCCACGGACCCGCCCGGTCGCAGCGGCCACCGGACCCGCCTTCGGACACCGGAGACGACCCCGTATGGCACGACCTGGGCGGGGGCCACCGCATCCGCCGGTGGGAGACCGGGCCCGAGACGGCCCGGGACACCTGAACACCGCAGCACCGACACACACCGGCACCGACAGCACACACCACGAACGGGGGGCCATGCGCCACAGAGAACACTTCGACAGAGACGTCGAGGTGCACGAGACCTGGATCCCGATGAGCGACGGCACCCGTCTGCACGCGCGCATCTGGGCACCGGCCGACGCCGAGGCCCGGCCCGTCCCGGCGCTCCTGGAGTACCTGCCCTACCGCAAGGGCGACTGGACCGCGCCCCGCGACGCCCAACGCCACCCCTACTACGCCGGGCACGGCTACGCGTCGGTGCGCGTGGACCTGCGGGGGTCGGGCAACTCCGAAGGGGTCATGCTCGACGAGTACACCGAACAGGAGATCCAGGACGGGATCGAGGTCGTGCACTGGCTGGCCGCCCAGACCTGGTGCACCGGCCGCGTGGGCATGTTCGGGATCTCCTGGGGCGGGTTCAACTCGCTGCAGATCGCCGCGCGGCGCCCCGAACCCCTCGAGGCGATCGTCACCGTCTGCTCCGCCGACGACCGCTACGACAACGACGTCCACTACATCGGCGGCTCCGTCCTGGGCATCGACATGGCCGGCTGGTCGGGGACCATGCTCGCCTTCACCGCACGCCCGCCGGACCCCACCGTGGTCGGGCCGGACTGGCTGCCGATGTGGCGAGACCGACTCGACTCCCTCGAACCGTTCATGCACACCTGGCTCGCACACCAGGAACGCGACGACTACTGGCGCCACGGCAGTGTGTGCGAGGACTACACGGACCTGGACGCCGCGGTGCTGGCCGTCGGCGGCTGGGCCGACCCCTACCGGGACACCGTGCTGCGCCTGGTCGAGCACCTGCCCGGGCCGGTGCGCGGGATCCTCGGCCCCTGGGCGCACCAGTACCCCGACATCGACCTGCCGCCCGGCCCGCACATCGGCTTCCTCCAGGAGACCCTGCGCTGGTGGGACCACTGGCTCAAGGACGCCGACAACGGCGCCATGGACACCCCGCGCCTGCGCTCCTACGTGCAGGAACCCGTCGCCCCCGCCACCGCCTACACCGAGCGGCCCGGGCGCTGGACCTCCGACGACGCCTGGCCCTCGCCCCGGACGGAGTGGACCGGCACACCCCTGGGTGAACAAGGGCCGGTCACCGTGCACAGCCCCCAGCACACAGGGGTGGACGCCGGACGGTTCTTCCCCTACGGCAACGCCACCGACCTGCCCCCCGACCAGCGGGAGGAGGACGGGCGCTCCACCTGCTTCGACGGGCCCGTGCTCGAACGGCGCACGGAGATCCTCGGCCGCGCCCGCGTGCGCCTGCGCATGGACGCCGACCACCCCCGAGGCACCGTCGTGGTCCGCGTGTGCGACGTCGCCCCCGACGGGAGCTCCACCCTGGTCACCCGTGGCGTGATGAACCTCAGCAGCCGCCACGGCAGGGACCGGTCCGTGCCCTGGGAACCGGGCACCCCCGAGGACGTCGAGGTCGAGCTCACCGGGACCGGGTACGCCTTCCCGGCCGGCCACCGCATCCGGGTGGCCCTCTCCACCGCCTACTGGCCCTGGGTCTGGCCGCAGCCCGACGACACGGCTCTGACGGTGTGGCCCGACCGGAGCACCCTGTTGCTGCCCGAACTGCCCGAGGGCGCCGACCGGGACCGCGACCCCGTGGTCTTCGACGCCCCCGAGCAGGCACCCCCGCTCCCGATCGTGCGGGGGACCGCCGAGGCCCGGCCCGAACGCCGCGTCAGCCACGACGTGGGCACCGGTGAGTGGCTCCTGGACGTCGACCCCAACTACGGGGGATCGCGCACCTACCCCGACGGGCTCGTCTACACCGAGAAGGCCCGCGAGCACTACCGGATCCGGGTCGACGACCCGTTGTCGGCTGTGGCACGATCCGAATGGCAGATCAGCATGGAACGAGAGGGATGGGACGTCCTGGTGCGCACCTCGAGCGAGCTCAGCGCCACCGCCGACCACTTCCACGTGCACAGCCGGGTCGAGGCCCTCACCGGCGGCGAGGTCGTGGCGGACCGCACCTGGGAGCGCCGCATCCCCAGGACCGCGGGGTGAGCGCCGCCGACCAGGGCACCGCCCGCGCCGACGGCCCCCGCCGCAGGGCCGTCTCGCCCGACCGGCGCACCCGCCAGCCCACCGAGGTGCGGCGCCGCCTCATCCTGGAGGCCGCCGTCCCCCTCGTCCTCGAACACGGCGTGAGCGGGGTGGGCCTGCGCGACATCGCCCGTGCCGCCGGGGTCTCGGTCGGGACCGTCACCTACCACTTCGGCGGGATCGGCGAGATCATCGGCGAGGCCGTCTCCATCGAGATCGACGCCTACTACCGGCCCCTGGGGGAGCGGATGCTCTCGGCCCCCTCGGCGGTCGAAGGGCTCGACGTGCTCGTCACCGGTGTGTTCAACACCGAGACCGACCAGCACTGGCGCCTGTGGTTCGAGAGTTGGGCCGCCGACGCCGTACGCGCACCCGACACCCTCCAGCGCCGCCGCTACGAGGACTGGTCGGACCGCATCGCCGAACTCGTCGAGCGCGGCCGCAGCAGCGGGGAGTTCCTCTGCGACGACGTCGCCGAGACCACCGTCCGGTTCAGCGCCCTGGTCGACGGCCTGGCCCTGAGGCGCCTGCGCGGCGCCCCGCCCCTGAGCATCGACCGGGCCCGCGCCCACCTGCGCCGTTTCCTGGCCTCCGAACTGGGGCTGGCAAGCACACCCTGAAGGTCCCCGGGGGCCGGTCCCGAGGGGCCGGCCCCCGCCGTTCAGCCGAGCGCGGCGGCCGCGGCGCGACCGGCCGTGCGGCCGGAGAACATGCACCCGCCCAGGAACGTGCCCTCCAGGGCGCGGTAACCGTGCACCCCGCCGCCGCCGAACCCGGCGGCCTCGCCCGCGGCGTACACACCCGGCAGCGGGCTGCCGTCCGAACGCAGCACCCGCGCGTCCAGGTCGGTGTGCAACCCGCCCAGCGTCTTGCGTGTGAGCAGGTGCAGACGCACCGCGATGAGCGGGCCCGCCTTCGGGTCCAGGACCTGGTGCGGGGTGGCCACCCGGCCCAACCGGTCGCCCCGGTAGGAACGCGCGTTGTGGATCGACATCACCTGCAGGTCCTTGGTGAAGTCGTTGACCATCTCCCGGTCGCGCGCCACCACCTCGCGGGTGACCGTGTCGGCGTCCAGGACCCCGTCGCCGGCGATCTCCTGCATCTTCCGGATCAGCGCCGGGAGGCGGTCGGCCACCGCGAAGTCCACCCCGTGCTGCTTGAAGGCCTCGACCGGGCCCGGCGCGCCCGGCAGCACCCGCTGCAGCACCAGCTTCAGGTCCTTGCCGGTGATGTCGGGGTTCTGCTCCGAGCCCGACAGCCCGAACTCCTTCTCGATGATCTTCTGGGAGAGCACGAACCACGTGTACTCGTGGCCGCTGCCCATGATGTGCTCGAGGGTGCTCAGGGTGTCGAACCCGGGGAAGTTCGGTGCGGGCAGGCGTCGGCCCGTGGCGTCCAACCACAGCGACGACGGCCCCGGCAGGATCCGGATCCCGTGGCGCTTCCAGATCGGGTCCCAGTTGGTGATGCCCTCGGTGTAGTGCCACATCCGGTCGCGGTTGATGATCTGCGCACCGCTCTTCTCCGCGATGCCCAGCATCCGCCCGTCCACGTGCTCGGGCACCCCGGACAACATGTGCTTCGGGGGCTCGCCCAACCGCTCGGGCCAGTTGCTGCGCACCAGGTCGATGTTGCCGCCGATACCGCCGGAGGTGACCACCACCGCCTGTGCCGACAGCTCGAACCCACCGGCGGTGTCCCGGTTGCTGGCCTGACCGCGCTCGATGTCGCTGGGCGCCAGGACCGTGCCGCGCACCCCTGTCACCGTTCCGCCCTCGACCACCATCTCGTCGACCCGGTGGCGGAACCGGAACTCCACCAGCCCCCGGTCGGCGGCCGCACGCACCCGGCGCTCGAACGGGGCCACCACACCCGGCCCCGTGCCCCACGTGATGTGGAACCGCGGCACCGAGTTCCCGTGCCCACCGGCCAGGTGCCCGCCGCGCTCGGCCCACCCCACCACGGGGAAGAAGGCCATCCCCATCTTCTTCAGCCAGGTGTACTTCTCCCCGGACGCGAAGTCGACGTAGGCCTCGGCCCACTTGCGGGGCCAGGCGTCCTCGGGCCGGTCGAACCCGGCCGTGCCCATCCAGTCCTGCAGGGCCAGCTCCGCGGAGTCGCGCACGCCCATCCGCCGCTGCTCGGGCGAGTCCACCAGGAACAGCCCTCCCAGCGACCAGTGCGCCTGCCCGCCCAAAGACTGCTCCGGTTCCTGCTCGACCAGCAGGACACGCTTACCCGCCTCGGCCAGCTCGGCCGTGGCCGCCAACCCGGCCAGACCGGCGCCCACGACGATCGCGTCGGCCCGCTCTGCTCCCTCGCTCATCCGCTTCCCTTCGTCTTTCGACCCGTGCCCCGGGCCGGGTGGGCGCGCCTGCATCGACTGTGGCGCCCGCCGGGCCGCGGCCACAAGGGGCCGGTGTGCCGCGGCGGGCATCGGTGACCGGAGTGTGATGCGCGCCCGGGCGGGGACAGGGCCCGGGCGCGGGCTCAGGCGCCGAAACGCACGAGCGAACGCCCGCCCTGGCCGCGGCGCATGCGTTCGAAGGCCCCGGGCAGGCCCTCCAGGTCGATCTCGTCGGTGATCATCGTGTTCAGGCGCAGCTCGCCCGAACGCACCAGCTCGGCGACCGCGGGGATGTCGCGCTCGGGGTCGCTGGAGCCGTAGACGCACCCGCGCAGGGTCCGCGCCTGGTGGAAGAGTTCCAGCGCGTTGAAGGAGACCTCGTCCTGGACACTGCCCACCCCCACGACGGTGACGGTGCCCCCGCGCCGGGTCGCGTTCCAGGCCGAACGCACGACCTTGGCCGAGCCCACGACCTCGAAGGCGTGGTCGACCCCGCGCCCCTCGGTCAGCCCGCGCACGTTCTTGGTCAGCCCGTCGTCGGCGAGCACGAAGTCGGTGGCGCCCAGCGACCGCGCGAGCTCCTCCTTGTCGGCGGACACGTCCACGGCCACGAGCGGGTCGGCGCCGGCCAGGCGGGCCGACTGCAGCACCGACAGGCCCACGCCGCCCAGCCCCAGCACGGCCGCGGACTGGCCCGGGCGCACCTGGGCGGAGTTGTTGACCGCGCCCCACCCGGTCAGGACCGCGCACCCCAGCACGGCGGCCACGGCCGGGTCGACCCCGTCGGGCAGGGGAACCACGGCGTTGGCGGGGACCACGGTCGCCTCGGCGAAGGCGCCGATGTTGAGCCCGGGGTGCAGCGCGGTGCCGTCGGGGAGCTCGGCGTAGGGGCGGGCCGCACCGTCCAGGGCGTGCTCGCACAGGTGGGGTTCGTCCTGACGGCAGTGCCAGCACTCGCGGCAGGCCGGCTCCCAGTTCAGGACCACACGCTGGCCGGGGGAGAGGCCCTGCACGCCCTCGCCGACGGCCTCGACGGTCCCGGCGCCCTCGTGGCCCAGGACGGCCGGCCACTTCTGTTGGGGCAGGGTCCCGTCGGAGAGCGACAGGTCGGAGTGGCACACCCCCGCGGCCGCCAGGCGCACACGCACCTGGCCGGGCCCGGGGTCGGGAAGGACGATCTCGCTGATGCGCGGGTCGGCGTTCTGACCGTCGAAAACGGCGGCCTTGACGGTGGTGGGCATCGGGGGGAGCCTCCAATCGCGGACTGCCGCGACTGTAACAATACCGACCAGTCGGTCAAGTCCCCGGGTGCCGGTCACGCGGGACGTGTCCACGATGTGGTCTTCATGCGGCTCTGCCCCGGGTATACCTTCTTCGTTCACGAGCAGGAGGCAACGGAGCCGACTGGAGGTCCCATGGTCCGAACAGGTGCCGGCCAGGCACGACACCCACGCCACTTCCTCATGTGCCCGCCCGTCCACTTCGCGGTCGAGTACGCCATCAACCCCTGGATGGACCCCTCGGTGGGAGTGGACCGCGAACGTGCCCTGGGCCAGTGGCGCCGACTGCGCGACCTGTACCGGGAGCTGGGCCACCGGGTCAGCGAGATCGACCCCATCGAGGGCCTGCCCGACATGGTCTTCGCGGCCAACGGGGGCCTGGTCGTGGACGGCCGGGTCTACGGAGCCCGCTTCGCCAGCGCCGAACGCACCCCAGAGGGACCCGCCTACCTCGACTGGTTCCGCAAGTCCGGGTACACCGAGACCCTCGACCCCAAGCACGTCAACGAGGGGGAGGGCGACTTCATCACCCTCGAACACCTCGTCCTGGGCGCCACCGGGTTCCGCACCGACGCCGCCGCCCACCAGGAGGCCGAGCGCTTCCTCGGCCGCCCGGTGGTCACCCTGCAACTGGTCGACCCGCGCTTCTACCACCTGGACACCGCACTGTTCGCCCTGCCCGGCGACAACGTGGCCTATTACCCCGGCGCCTTCTCCCGCGGCAGCCTGCGTGTGCTCGAGGCCCTCTTCCCCGACGCCCTCCTGGCCACCGAACGCGACGCCGCCACCCTGGGGCTGAACTCGGTGTGCACCGGCGAGGACGTCGTCATGGCCGCCGAAGCCACCGACCTGGCCGAACGCCTGCGCGAGCGCGGGCACACCGTCCACCCCGTGCACCTGGACGAACTCCGCAAGGCCGGCGGCGGCGCCAAGTGCTGCACGCTCGAGCTACGCCCCGCACCGCGCTGACCCCGCGCACCCCGGCGCTCAGGCCGACGAGCCGCCCCACAGGTGCGGCAGAACGGCCCGCTCCACACGTTCAGCGGCCGCGACGACCGCGCCGCCGACCTGAGCGCCGATGCTCTCTGCGTGCACGCGCGCCAGCGGGGCCGAGACACACACCGCCGCCACGGTCTCCCCCTGCACCACCACCGGTGCACTCACCGAACCCAGGCCCGGGGTCCGCTCGGAGATGCTCTCCGCCCAAGTGCGGCCCCCGTCGGCCCTTTCCGGCGGGCCGCACGCTCCGCTCAGGACCCGAGCCGCCGAACCCAGATCGGTCAGCGGCAGGAGGGTCCCCGCCGGGAGCGCGGCGCGCAGTTCTGCGTGGGACTCCACGCTGAGCAGGCACAGCCGGTGGTCGCCGCGGCGCACCCAGAGCTGGGCGCTCTCGTCCGTCTGCGCACGCAGCTCCTCGAGCACCGGGGCGGCGGCCGAGGCGATGCCCGACGACAGCAGCCGCTGCCCCGGGTGGTGGAGCCCGCGGGCGTCACGCCGCAGCAGGCCGTGCGAGACCATCGCCGCCACCAGGCGGTGGGTGGTGGGTACCGACAGACCCAGGTGCCGAGCGAGCGCGCTCGCCCCCATCGGGGTGTGTTCGACGGTGTCGAGGATGGTCATGACCCGGTCGAGCACACCCACCCCGGTCACGTGAGCCACAGCTGCCACCCTCTCCCGGTCTGATGATCCGGCGGTCGGTCCGTTCGGCGCTCCCACGCGGGTCCGTCCGCTCAGGGCGGCGTGGCCGCCGGCATCACGGACACCAGAAGTGAGATCACCAGCAGCGTGAACATACCTCCGATACGGGTGCTCAGCTGAGCGAAGGGCATGAGGTGCATGCGTTCGGCCGCGCTGAGCACGGCCACGTCTCCGCTCCCGCCGCTGTCGGCCATGGCCAGGCCCGGCGTGATGGAGGCCTCCACGAAGTTCATCCGCACCAGCCACCCGACGGCGCCCGCGGTGAGTGCGGACAGCAGCACCGCGCTGAGGATGAGCAGTGCCAGCCTGGGGTCCTTGACCGCGGCCAGCACCTCGCCGATGTCCACGTAGGCGAAACTGACCCCGACCAGCAGCCCGGGCAGCCAGACCGAGGCCACGAAGTCGCTCCACGACGACGAGGCCTCCTCCAGGTGCTGCGGGAGGAGGCCGAAGATCTTGATCACCGCGGCGAGCACGATCGTCCAGGCGTAGGCGTGCACGACCGGCAGCAGTCCGCTCAGAGCGCTGCCCGCCGTGAACAGCACGCAGGCGATGAGCAGGCCCTGGGCGAAGGCCGTGAACGTCCCCTCGGTCGTCGCGCGCGGGATCGGCAGCCGCTCGTTCTCCTTGAACCTGAGCAGCTGCCCGCGTCCGTCGAAACCGACGAAGAGCTGGCGGCGCTTGCCCAGGCCGTTGTAGAACCCGGCGATGAGGATGCACAGTGCGTTGGCCAGGAGCACGGCCGACATCAGCGTCGGCATGTAGTCGCCCGAGCCGCCGCCGAACTCCGAGGCGTACATCTCCGACATGGGGATCGCCCCGAGCCCGAGACCGCCGCCCATGGTCGGTCCTGCGACGTAGAACACGGCCTCCCGGAACCCGAACCCGACGGCCTGTCCGATCGCCCCGGTCACCACGAGGGTTGCGGAGATGCACGCGACCAGGGGGAGCACGAAACGCGGCCCGGCCTTCAACAGCACCGTGCGGGGCATGCCCAGGATGCTCCCGGAGATGACCGCTACCACGAAGAAGTCGAGGAAACCGACCCCGTCGACGAAGTCGGTGATCAGCGCCGTCAGGGGTTCCGGGACCACTCCGGTGAAGCCCAGCACCGCCGGCGCGAACAAGCACAGGATCGTGGCCAGGCCGAAGTCGCGCACGACGGGCACCAGGCCGCCCACCCAGGTGAGCAGGCCGCCGACGAGCATCGTGACGGCGAAACCGGTGATCAGCAGGTCGGGGAGGCGTTCGGTCGCGGCCGCGGCGGCGACGATCGCCGAGGCCGCGAGGAAGTAGCCGACGGGCAGCCCGGCGATGGTCGTAGACCGGCGGGGCGGGCGTGGACCGGCGCCCGGACCCGGGCGTGGTTCACCTGAGGGGGCGTTCGGGTCGTGGTCTGACTTCGAGGTAACCATGGCCGTCCTTGGAAGGGGGTGGGTGCGAACGCGTCGAAGCCGTCGGGGGCTGGGGCGGCCGGTGCACTCCGGGCCGGTCATTTCAAATATTGAGAATTAATGCTTGATTAACGAGAAAGTAATGCTGCGTGATCCTAGAGCGCCCCTGGGTGCTGCGCAAGAGGTGGTGCGGGGATCGATTCGGTCCCGACCGGGTGGGTCGGTTCGGGCGTCGTGCACCCCTTGTTGCGACGCCGGGTGCGACCTACGATCCGGCGTACATCTTCTCGCAAAATGATCATGTGCTCTCAAAATATGAGAGTCATGGGTGTGCACCGAAGGGACGAACCTGGATGGACACCAACGATCGGGCCCCACTCACCGGGATCCGAGTCCTCGAACTCGGCAGTTTCGTCGCGGCCCCGTTCGCGACCCGCCTCCTCGCGGACTTCGGGGCGCAGGTCGTCAAGGTCGAACGCCCCGGAACCGGCGACGAGATGCGCGGATGGCGGCGTCACCGCGGCGGGACCTCGATGATGTTCCGGACCATCGCACGCAACAAACACACCATCACCCTCGACCTCAGGACCGACGAGGGACGCGAGGTCGCCCTCGACCTGGCGCGCACCTGCGACGTGGTGGTGGAGAACTTCCGACCCGGCACCCTCGAACGCTGGGGCCTGGGCCCCGACGAACTCAACGGCGCCAACCCGGACCTCGTGCTGGTCCGCATCTCCGGCTACGGGCAGACCGGCCCCCACAGGGACCGCACCGGGTTCGGCGGCGTCGCCGAGGCGGTCGCCGGCCTGCGCCAGGTCACCGGCCACCCCGACCGCGAACCGGTGCGCCCCGTCGCCCCCGTCGGGGACACCCTCGCGGGGCTTTACGGCGCCGTGGGGGCCCTGATGCTCCTGCTGGCCAGGGAACGCGGCCGCGAGCACCACGGGAGCCGGGTCGTCGACGTCGCGCTGTACGAATCGGTCTTCATGGCCATGGAGTCCTTGGTCCCCGAGTACGACGCCTACGGGGTCGTCAGACAGCGCACCGCGGGCAACCTGCCCGGCTTCGTGCCCGGCGGCAGCTATCCCACGGGCGACGGGCGCTCGGTGATGATCGCCGGGAACTCCAGCGGGGTCTTCCGCCGCCTCATGCACCTGGTGGACCGGCCCGACCTGGCCGAGGATCCGGACCTGGCCGACGCCGACCACCGCGACCGGCACGAGGAGGAGATCGACCGCGCGGTCGCCGCCTGGGCCGCGCGGCACACCGCCCCGGAAGCCGTCGACCTCCTCAGCGGGGCCGGGGTCCCCGCCGGCCCCCTCCACGATGCCCGCTCCATCACCGAGGACGAGCACTACCGGGACCGCGGCATGCTGCTGCCCTTCGACGTCGAGGTCGACGGCGCACCCGAGCAGGTCCGCTTCCCCGGGGTGGTGCCCGCCCTGCCCGGATCGCCCGGTTCCGTGCGATGGCTCGGCCCGGACCTCGGGGAGCACACCGAGGAGGTGCTCTCCGGACTGCTGGGATACCCCGACGCACGCATCGAGGAGCTGCGCGGACGGGGGGTGATCTGACATGGCCGCCGCCGTCACCCTCACCGACGTCGTGCTCAGGGACGGGCTGCAGGACGAACCGGTCGTCGTCCCCGTGCCCGACCGCGTGGCCGTCGCCCGGGCCCTGGCCGAGGCCGGCGTGCCCTGCATCGAGGCCGCCTCCTTCGTCGACCCCGCCCGAGTGCCCCAGATGGCCGGGGCGGAGGAGCTCGTGGCCGCCCTGCCGACGACGCCCGGCGTCCGCCACAGCGGCATCGCCCTCAACGCACGCGGGGCCCGCAGGGCGATCCGATCCGGGTTGCAGGAGGTCACCCTGGTCGTCTCGGCCGGCCAGGGTCACAGCCGCGCCAACGCCGGCCGCGACACCGCCGCCGCTCTGGCCGGGTTCGAGGGCCTCGCCGCGGCCCACCCCTCCATCACCTTCACCGCCGGGGTGGCCACCGCCTTCGTCTGCCCCTTCGACGGCCCGGTCCCGCCCGAACGCCTGCAGGGCATCGCCCGTAGCTGTGCCGACCTCGGTGTGGAGCGCATCAACCTGGCCGACACACTGGGCACCGCCACCCCCGAACACGTCACGGAGTCCCTCGAGGCGGTCCGCGCCGTGCTGCCCGCCACCGAACTCGCCCTGCACCTGCACGACGCCCACGGCCAGGCCTTGCGTACCGTCGACCGCGCGCTCGCCCTCGGTGTCACACGCTTCGACAGCGCCCTGGGGGGATACGGCGGTTGTCCCTTCGCGCCCGGCGCACACGGCAACCTCGCCACCGAGGGCCTCGTCGCCCACCTTCACGCACGCGGCGTGCGGACCGGGATCGACGTCGAACACCTTTCCCGCGCGGCCTCACTGGTCCGGGAGGTGATCGCCGCCGCACCCGCCTGCCCCCGGTGAGCGGGGCCCGCACGGCCGCCGGGCCCGGTGTGTGCAAGACCATGCCGGGCCCGCGGCGCCGTCGCCACTGGTCACGCACGTGCGTGTACGCGTGCCCGTGCACGCGGTCCCCGACAGTGACGAGAGTCCCTGGAAAAACAGTGCCCGTCCCATAGGGTCTCGGAGGGTGAGGACCAAACATCGCCGACCACCCCGCGGCGTCCGCCGCCAGCAGATGATCGACGCCGCCGTCTCCGTCTTCTCCCGGGGCGACTACCACAACGTCCGCGTGGACGAGATCGCCCGGGCGGCCGGGACCTCCAAACCGACCGTCTACCACCACCTGGGTTCCAAGGAAGGCATCTTCACCGCCTGCGTGCGTCGCGAGGCCGAACGCCTCATCGAGCACCTGCGTGCCGCCGTGCACGACCCCCGTGCCCCCGGCGGTGAGGACCCGCTCCACCGCGGCATGCTCGCCTTCTTCACCTTCGTCACCCACAACCGCGACAGCTGGACGGTGCTCTACCGCCGCGCCGCGGGCCAGGGCGAGCCCTTCGCCGGCGAGATCGCCCGCACCCGGGACCGGGTCACCGCGGAGGTCGCCGACCTCATCTCCACCTGCACCGCCGCGTCGGCCCCCGCCCGGCGCGAGGCCGAACTCCTGGCACGCGTGGCCGTCAGCACCGCCGACGCCTTCGCGGACTGGCTCCTGGACCATCCCGAGGAGACCCCGCACACCATGGCCGGCCACGTCACCGCGCTGACCTGGTCGAGCCTGGCCCCGGTCCCGGCCGGTGAGCCCGCGGCGCCCTGAAGCCGCCCAGGCCCGTTCGTCCCCCACGCGAACGAATCGTGCGCAGTTCGTCCGATTCGCTTCCGAAACACGGGTCCGTGCCGGTTCGGTCGCCCGCCGCGGCCACGACGTACGACACTGGTGTATCCACAGCGAAGGTGAGGTCAGGGGACCCATGTCTATACCCTCCTTGGACACGGCTCTGCCGGCGGGTGTCGACGCCCGCGAACACGCACGGCTCCTGCGCCGTGTGCACGACGCGGCCCTGAGCGGACGGCCCACCCCGGCCTCGCTGCGGCCGGTCGTGGAGGACTCCTGGGCCCGCGTGCGCCGCCTGGGCATCGACCCCGACAGCGGTCCGCCCCCGCGCACCGCACGCCTGGACGAGCTCCACCGCGACCGCACCGCCTCACCCATCGCCGAGGTCCTGCCGCTGATCCGCCGGGCCCTGGTGCCGGTCGCCGACCAGGCCGACCACATCATGCTCGTGACCGACGCCGCCGGGCAGATCCTGTGGCGCGACGGCTCCCACCGGGTGCGGTCGGTGGGCGACCGCGTCGGGCTCGTCGAGGGTGCCTTCTGGAACGAGGCCAGCACCGGCACCAACGCCATCGGCACCGCCCTGGCCGTGGGCAGGCCGGTGCAGATCTACTCGGCCGAGCACTACGTCCGCAATCTGCACACCCTCACCTGCGCGTGCGCCCCCGTGCACGACCCCCGGGACGGACGCCTGCTCGGCGCCGTCGACGTCACCGGCCCCGTCTCGACCGTGCACCCCTCCACCCTCGCCCTGGTCCACACCGTCGCCCGCCTGGCCGAGGCCCACCTGCAGAGCATCCACCACACCCACCTGGAACGCCTGCGCTCGGTGGCCGCACCCCTGCGCGCCGGCCTCAACGAACCCGCCCTGGTCGTGGACGAGTCCGGCTGGACCGCCGCGGCCGTGCACATGGAACCGGTCCGCCGGATCCTGCTGCCCCGCCACCGCGGCGGCACCGGGGCCTGGCTTCCCTCCCTGGGGGAGTGCTCCCTGGAGCCGCTGCCCGGCGGGTGGCTGGTGCGTCCCAGACCCAGCGGGGAGCGCACGCCCACCTCCGTCACCGTGGACCTCTCGGGCCCCGAACCCTCGGTCTCGGTGGCAGGCGACAGCGGCGAATGGACCCACCGGCCCTCCCCGCGCCACGCCGAGATGCTGTTGCTGCTGGCCGTGCACCGCGGCGGACGCACGGCCCGTCAGCTCTCCCAGGACCTCTTCGGTTCGCCCGACCATGTGGTCACCGTGCGCGCCGAGCTCTCGCGCGTGCGCCGCCAGCTCGGCGGCATCATCGAGAGCCGCCCCTACCGGTTCAGCGACGCGGTGCGCGTGCGAGTGCACGCGCCCGGCACACCGGAGGGGCTGCTGCCCGGTTCGACGGCGCCCGCGGTGCTCGACATGCGGGAGGGCCGTGCCGAGACGCCCGCCGGAATGACAACGGGCTACTGACCGGCAACCCGCTGCAACCGTTGCTGTGGGCGTGCAGGTGCGTTGGACTGTGGGTGCGCGGCCCGGGCGGGGCCGGATTCCGAGCCGGTCCCGTCGACGGGACGGGTGCGTGCCCGACCGGACCATGAGGGGGGTCCGTGGGAGGGACGAAGCGCCGCGCACCCGTGCACGCGGTGCCCCCGGGGTCGACCCGGTGCGTCCCGCGCGCGGGGGAGCCCGGAGGCCAGGCCTCCGGGCTCCCGATGTCCGTGCCGTGGCGGCGGGCGCGGCCGTCAGGTCTCCGCTTCCTCGTCCTGAGCCTCGTCCTCGGTCTCACCCTCGTCCTGCGCCTCGGCCTCGGGCGCGCACTGCAGGCAGTCCATGGTGAAGACCTCCTCCTCGCCCACGCGGCCGGTGAACTCCCCGGGCAGGGCGTCGTCGCCCTCGTCCCGTGCGGCCAGCGCCTGGCGCGGCAGCATCGCCTCGAAGGAGGCCTCGTCACCGTCCTCGGTGTCGCCGGTGCAGACCACCATGAGGTAACCCTCCGCCTCTTCGTCGGCCTCCTGGTCGGGGGCCGCGGTGAAGGTCGGACCCAGATCGGGCGCGGCGGTGAAGGTCGGAGCCGCCACGCCGGGGCCCTCGGCGCGCGCCTCGGTACCTTCCTCCTCCTCGGGCGCATCGGAGGGGGAAGGTGCACCCGGCGCCTGGGTCGAGCACACCAGCCCCTCGGGCAGGGGATGGCCGTTGCGGGCGAAGGCGCGTTCGGCGGCGGGACGCAGGGCCGTGGCGGACAGGTTCCCGGCGGCCTTCTCCAGTTCGGCCATCGCCTCGTCGGCCTCGTCCTGGCCGTTCGAGCACGAGACCAGGGCACCACACAGCAGGGTCGCGGCCAGCGGTGCCGTGACGGCGGTCGAGCGCACTCCCATGACGTTCCTCCCGGGTGATCGCTGTGGGGCGCTGCCCGGCGGGCACGCGCACCCTCGGGGCCCAATCTCGCCGATCAGCGCATTGCGCAATATGTCCGACTCGGGGGAAAAGGGTGAAAAGTGGCTCATGTTCTGGTCATGCCGTATGGGAACGCGGGGGCACGGGTAGACCAGCCGATGCCCTAGACTCGATCGCATTTACCGGACCGTGTTTTCCACGCACGGCCCATACCTGCAAGCACACCGTTCACCCCGTGCCCACCACCCACACGGGCACCGGGTGAACCACGGCCCCGCGGCGGGCGTCTCACCGGGTGTCAACGCCGACCCCGGCCAGTCGGCCCCAACCGCGACGGCCCCACAGACCGTCCTTCCTTCGGAGGTGGATCGTGTCCGCTGACCACCGAGAGCAGCAGCCCGGCCAACAGGGTTCGCGCATCGACCCGCACGTGGGCCGGTACGCACACCGAGCACAGGGCATGGTCGCATCGGAGGTCAGGGCACTCTTCGCCGTCGCCTCGCGCCCCGAGATCGTCTCCCTGGCCGGCGGCATGCCCAACGTCGCCGCCCTGCCCCTGGAACAGATCGGCGACCTGGTCAAGGACGTCGTCTCCGAGGAGGGCACCGCCGCCCTGCAGTACGGCTCCGCCCAGGGCGACCCCGTCCTTCGCGAGCAGATCTGCGACTACATGACCCTCGAGGGCATCGACGCCGCCGCCGACGACGTCATCGTCACCGTCGGCTCCCAACAGGCCCTCGACCTCATCACCCGCGTCTTCGTCGACCCGGGCGACATCGTGCTGACCGAGGCGCCCACCTACGTCACCGCGATCAACACCTTCGCCGCCTTCCAGGCCGACATCCGCCACGTGTCCATGGACGACGGCGGCGTCGACGCGCAAGAGCTCGACGAGGCCCTCACCCGCGCCGCGCGCGAAGGGCGCACCGTCAAGTTCTTCTACACGATCCCGAACTTCCAGAACCCGGCCGGCATCACCATGACCGCCGAGCGCCGCGCCGCCGTCATGGAGGTCTGCGAGCGCCACGACGTGCTCGTGATCGAGGACAACCCCTACGGACTGCTGCGCTACGACGGCGAGGCCCAGCCCACCCTGTACTCCATGGGCCACGGCAACGTCATCTACCTGGGATCGCTGTCCAAGACCCTCTCGCCCGGCCTGCGCATCGGATGGGCCCTGGCCCCGGCCGCCGTCCGCGCCAAACTCGTGCTGGCCGCCGAGTCCGCGATGCTCAGCCACTCCACGTTCAACCAGCTCGTGGTCAGGCGCTACCTCGACACCTTCCCCTGGCGCGAGCAGATCAAGACCTTCAACGCCATGTACGGCGAACGCCGCGACGCCATGCTCTCGTCGCTGTCCGCGCTCATGCCCGAGGGCTGCACCTGGACCGAACCCGAGGGCGGCTTCTTCGTCTGGGCGACCCTGCCCGAGGGCATCGACGCCAAGGCCATGCTCCCGCGCGCGGTCACCGAACGTGTGGCCTACGTGCCCGGAACCGGCTTCTACGCCGACGGCCGCGGCCGCTCCTCCATGCGCCTGAGCTTCTGCTATCCCACACCCGAGCAGATCCGGGAGGGCGTGCGCCGCCTCGTCGGAGCCATCGAGGGCGAGCTCGACCTGCGTGATACCTTCGGCTCCACTCTCACCCCGTCGGCCGAGGGCAGCCACGCACCCGCCCCCGACCTGCCCTGATCCCCTTTCTGCAAGGGCACCCAGCACCATGACAGCAGCACAGAAAGAGGTCCCCGCCGTGGCCGACCTGAGCCGGGTTCTCGTCCTCGCCGGAGGACTGTCCCCCGAACACGAGGTGAGCCTGCACTCGGGGCGCAGCGTCGCCGAGGCCCTGCGCCGCCTGGACGTGGAGGTCCAGGTCACCGACGTCGACTCCGGGCTCCTGGACCGCCTGGCCCAGGACCCGCCCCAGGTCGTCTTCCCCGTCCTGCACGGCTCGGCCGGCGAGGACGGCGCCATCCGCGAGGTCCTGGAACTGGCCGGGGTGCCCTACGTCGGCGCCCGACCCCAGGCCTGCCGCCTGGCCTACTCCAAGCCCACCGCCAAGACCCTGCTCGCCGAGCAGGGCGTGAGCGTGGCACGCGGGGCCACCCTGCCCAAGTCGCTCTTCCACGACCTGGGCGCCCCCGCACTGCTGGACCGCCTGGCCGACCGGCTCGGGCTGCCCCTGTTCGTCAAGCCCGACCGCGGCGGCTCGGCCTTCGGCGCAGCACCCGTGGGCTCTGCCCAGGACCTCTCGGCCGCCCTGGTCTCCTGCTTCGCCTACAGCGACGCCGCCCTCATCGAGGAGCAGGTCCAGGGCACCGAACTGGCCGTGGGTGTGCTCGACACCGGCCAGGGCCCCGAGGCGCTCCCGGCCGTGGAGATCGTGCCCGACGGCGGGGTCTACGACTACGCCGCCCGCTACACCGCCGGGCGCACCGAGTTCTTCTGCCCCTCCCGCCTGGACGGGCAGGTGCTGGAGGCCGCCTCCGAGGTCGCCCTCACCGCCCACCGCACCCTGGGCCTGCGGGACTTCTCCCGCACCGACCTCATCGTGCGCCCCGACGGCGAGGTCGTCTTCCTGGAGACCAACGTCGCCCCCGGGCTGACCGAGACCTCCACCTTCCCGATGGCCGCCTCCGCGGCCGGAGCGGACTTCGCCCTGCTGTGCCGCGAGCTGGCCCAGCAGGCGCTCTCGCGTTCCTGAGAACGCCCCGCGACAACACGGGTCGGGTCGGCCGCCACGCCACGGCGGCCCACCCGACCGTCGCCGCCCCGTCGACCCCGGGCCCGTGTCATCGGCCCGGGTCGGCCAGGGCCTCCTCGATGACACCACGGACCGCTGCACCGAGCAAGGCCACCTTGTACCCGGTCAGCGGCAGCGGGGTGCACCCCTGCTGCACCTGTGCGACGGCCCGCTCGACACCCTCACCGATGCCCTGCTCGGTCCGGCTGCCGACGAGGGCCTTCTCCACCTGGGGCAATCGCAGCGGTTCGCGCGCGACGGCGCCCACCGCGATCCGGGCCCGTTCGACGGTGCCGCCGGCCACGTCCAGGCGGGCCACCGCCTCCACCAGCGGCCACTCCGCGTGCGAGCGCGAGGCGGCCCGCAGGTGCCCGACCCGCTCACCCGCGAACGGGCCCGGAAGGTGCACCGCGACCACCAGTTCCGAGGGGGCCAGCACATGGTCCCCGGCCCCTCCGTCGGGGGCGAAGAGCTCGTGTGCCTCCACCCGGCGCCGCCCCTCGGCACAGGCCAGCTCCACCTGCGCCTCCTGAGCCAGCAACGCCACCGCCAACGACGAAGGATGCGGCTCCACGCACCCGCCGGAGTCCATCACCACCCCGCGCGCGTGGTCGCCCCCGCGCGCAGGACACCCGTGCCCGCCGTCCTGCAGGCACGAGAACGCCGGGTTGCGCAGGTAGGAGCACCGGTTGCGCTGCAGCAGGTTGCCTCCCACCGTCGCGCTCGCCCGCACCTCCGGGGTGGCCAACGCCCCGGCCGTGCGCACCAGCGCCGGGTGGGAACGGGCCAGTCCCGGATCGGCGGCCAGCTCGGCCACGGTCGTGGCAGCACCCACACGCACCGACCCCTCCGGTCCGGGATGCACACCGTGCAACCCGTCCACCCCGGTCAGGTCGACCACGTCGGCGCCGGCCGGGGGCTCCGGCGGCGCCGCACCGGTGTGCCCGGCCCTGGCCAGGGCGCCCGTGCCCAGGTGGGCCAGGGCCTCGTCCACATCCACGGGTCGAAGGATCAACGCAACCCCTCCAGAAGTCGGTCGGGACGCACCGGCAGGGCGTGCGGACGCCATCCGGTCGCATCGTGCACGGCGTTGCCCACGGCCGCGGCCACCCCGACCGCGCACACCTCGCCCAGGCCCACACCGGAGCCCGGAACGTGTTCGAAACCCTCCTGGTGGAAGTGCACCCGGGTCTCGGGAACGTCACCCGGGCCGGGCAGACGGTAGTCCTCCAGGTCGTCGCTGAGCACCGTCCCCGTCACCGGGTCGTGGCGGCGCTCCTCGAACAGCGCGTAGCCCACGCCCTGGACCACGGCGCCCTCGACCTGGTTGCGGGCCATGCGCTCGGAGTAGACCCGGCCCACACCCAGCCCTGCCCAGCAGCGGGTGGGCCGCACCCGCCCCAGCAGGGTGTCGACCTCCACCTCCATCACGTGCACCGCTCCGCTGAGCCCGCGGCCGACCGCCAGGTCCTCGGCCATGCTCGGGGTGAGCTGCCCCCACCGGTCGGTGCGTCGCTCACCCACCACGCTCACGCCCTCGGCGGCGGTCAACGCCTCCTTCAGCGTGTGCTCGTCCACCGGGCCGGACGCCGGGAGCTCGGGGACCCGCTCGCGCAGGGCCGCGCGCAACCGGTCGGCGGCCTGGGCCGCAGCAGGGCCCATCGACGGCGTCGAACGGCTGCCGAACGCGCCCGTGCCGTGCACCGCGTCGCTGTCACCGATCTCCACGTGCACCCACGCGGCCGGCGCCCCCAACCGGTCGGCGACCGTGCTGCCCACGACACCGCGGATGCCGGTGCCGATGTCCTGGGTGGCCGAACGCGCCACCACCGCACCGTCGACCACCCGCAACTCCACCCGGGCCTGCGGGGCCAGCATGTACATCCAGGTGGAGGCGGCCAACCCCACCCCGCGCCGGAACCGGCCGGTGCGCGCCCCGCGGGGACGGTCGCGCCACAGCGGCAGGTCGGCCACCGTCCGGTACAAGGCCCGGCGCTTGGGGTTTCCGTCCCAGCGCCGCCGAAGCGTCAACGGATCCTCCCGCAGGCGTTCGGCCATGGTGTCGACCGCCTGCTCCAACGCCCAGGCCAGCGGCGGGCCGCCCGGAGCCCGCATCGGGGCGCCCGGCGGACGGTTGGTGACCACGTCGAAGTCGCGCAACCGGCGCGGTGTCTTGCCGTACATCAGCGCACCCAGCGCCGCCACGTTGGAGCCCACCGAGACCCCGCCGTCGCCCTCGGAGTCCACCGCCATCGCCCGCAGCCGGCCCCGCCGGTCGGCCAACAGCGCCACCTTCGTGCGGGTCCCGGGGCGGTGGCCGCCGTCGATCAGCTCCTCGGACCGGCTCAGGCGCACCCGCACCGCGGTCCCGGCGACCCGGGCCAGCTCCCCGGCGGCCAGGACATCGGTGGTCAACCCCTGCTTGGCGCCGAACCCGCCGCCCACGTGGCCCGCGCGCACGTGCACCTGGGCGGGCTCCAACCCCCAGTGCGCCGCGGCCTTGGCGACCACCTTGCGCACCGTCTGGGTGGAGACCTCCAGCGACAGGGAACCGTCCTGTTCCCACCGGGCCAGCGCGGCATGCGGCTCCAGTGCCGAGTGCACCTGCGCGGCGGTGGTGTACTCCTGGGCCACCAGCAGCGGGTCCTCGGTGCGGTGCGCGCGGCGCAGGCGGTCCACGGCCGTGGCACCGCGCCGACTCACCACGCCGGGCCCGCGCACGTTGCCGTTCCAGGGCGCCGGCGGGGTGGGCGCCTCACCGTAGGCCGGGGCGCCGTCGCGCTCCTCGGCGGTGGGGTAGAGCTGCGGGGCACCGGGCCGCCGGGCCTCCTCGGAGCCGATCACCGCCGGCAGGGGGTCGTAGTCCACCTGCACCTGGCCGGCCGCGCGGTGCGCCGCCTCGGCGGTGGGCGCGGCCACCGCCGCCACGGGCTGGCCCACGTAGCGCACCACACCGTCCGGCACCGCGAGCGGCACCATGACGGGTTCATCCGGCCCTCCGGCGCCCGGCTCGGTGCGGGCCCGGCCGGCGGCGACCTTCAGGACCCGGGCGTGCGGCTCGGTGGAGCGCACGATCACGCCCTCCCACGTGTCGGTGCCGCCCAGGTCGGTGGTGAACCGTGCCCGGCCCGCGGCCTTGTCCGGGGCGTCCGGGCGCGGGGGAGCGGGCTGTTCCTCGCCGTCGTACTCCCCGGCGCAGGCGGCCGCGACCGCGGAGAAGATGCCTTCGTAGGCCCCGCAGCGGCACAGGTGGCCGCTGAGCGCCTCGGCGATCTCCGCCCGGCCCGCGGGCACGTCGCCGTGCTCGGCGCGCCACCGGTCGGTGAAGGCGGCCGCCGCGACCACGAACCCGGGGGTGCAGAAACCGCACTGCATCGCGTCGTGACCGGCGAAGGCGCGCTGCACGGGATGGTCGCCTCCCAGGCCCTCGACGGTGGTGACCGTGCGTCCGGCCAGGCGGTCGGCCGGGAGGAGGCAGGAGGCGGTGGGGGAGCCGTCGACCAGGACGGTGCAGGCGCCGCAGACCCCCGATCCGCAGGCCACCTTGGCCCCGGTCAGGCCCAGTCCTTCGCGCAGGTGCTCGGCGGCCGTGCCGGATTCGGGCACCGGGCAGCGCCGCCCGTTGACATCGGTGTCCATGGGGAGGTCCTCGGGGCAGGGGTGATGTGGACACCGTCAACATAGAAGCGCCGCGTGCTCGCTGTCAACGCACTTCCTGCGACCGGCCCGAAGGTCGGATCATCTGACCCCATTGTCGGGTGTGACGTGGTGCACTAATCTGCGGAAGACTGTTTTCGCTATGAGGAAACAGGATTCCAAAACCCCCTGACGTGCGGGAGAACCCATGGCCGTCCGCTCCGGCAACAAACCCCCCGATCGCCGCCCCCGCTTCTACCACTCCCTCCTCTTCCAGGTCCTCGTCGCCGTCGCGGTCGGTGTCGCCATCGGCCACCTGTGGCCCTCGTTCGGCGAGAGTCTGCGCCCGCTCGGGGACGGCTTCATCCGCCTCATCAAGATGCTGATCGCGCCCCTGATCTTCTGCGTGATCGTCACCGGGATCGCCAAGGTCGGCGACATGGGGTCGGTCGGCAGGATCGGCGTCAAGGCCCTGGTCTACTTCCAGGCCGTCACCGCCTTCGCCCTCTTCTACGGGATGGTCGTGGCCAACGTCCTTCGCCCCGGCGACGGGTTCGACGTCGACACGGCCGACCTGGATACCGCGGCGCTGGACGAGGCGACCGGGGGAGAGGAGATCCCCGGTATCGCCGAGTTCTTCCTCGACGTGATCCCCGAGAGCGTCGTCGGGGCCTTCGCGGAGAACGAGCTGCTCCAGGTGCTCTTCTTCGCCGTCTTCACCGCCCTGGCCCTGACCAAGATGGGCGAACGCGGCAAACTCGTGCTCGATCTCGTGGAGCGCTTCACCGAGGTCATCTTCACCTGCATCGGGTGGATCATGCGCGTGGCGCCGCTGGGTGCCCTGGGCGCCATGGCCTTCGTCATCGGCGCCTACGGCCTCTCCTCGCTCCAGAGCTTCGGCATGCTCATCTTCGCGTGTTACGCCGCAGCGCTGGTCTTCTTCTTCGTCCTGGTCGTCATCGCCCGCACCCTGGCCGGGGTCAACCTGTTCAAGTTCCTGCGCTACACCAAGGAGGAGTTCGTCCTCGCCGTCGGTGCGGCCTCCTCCGAGGCCGTGATGCCCCGCATCATGCAGAAGCTCAACAACGCCGGCTGCTCCAAGGCGACCACCGGGCTGGTCGTGCCGACCGGGTACTCCTTCAACCTCGACGGCGCCGCGATCTACCTGCCCATCG
This sequence comes from Nocardiopsis coralli, assembly GCF_014892575.1. Classification (GTDB taxonomy): domain Bacteria; phylum Actinomycetota; class Actinomycetes; order Streptosporangiales; family Streptosporangiaceae; genus Nocardiopsis; species Nocardiopsis coralli. The sequence goes on from NZ_JADBGI010000009.1 coordinate 49,667, forward strand.
CCGCCCTCTTCCTCGCGCAGGCCTTCGGAGCGGACCTGACCGTGGCCGACCAGCTCATGATGATGCTCGTGCTGCTGCTGACCTCCAAGGGCATGGCCGGCGTCCCGGGCTCGGCCTTCCTCGCCCTGTCGGCCACCGCCACCGCCGTGGGCGCCTTCCCCGCCGCGGGCGTGGCGCTGCTGCTGGGCGCGGACCGGATCATGGACAGCATGCGGGTCTCCATCAACCTGCTCGGCAACTGCGTCGCGACCTTCGTCATCGCCCGCTGGGAGGGCCAGCTCGACACCGAGCGCATGCGCGCCGTCCTGGACCGCAAGGAGGTCCCCCAGGAGGAGGCCGGGGCCGAGCCACCCGCCGACCGGGCCGAAGGGACCGGGGACGGCGAGGTTGCGGAACCGGCCGCGGGGACCGACGCCCCGCCCCGTTCCCGGGACTGACCGGACCCGTCCGCACCCGGCCGCGGGTCAGGCCGGCTGCGGACGCGGCGTCAGCGGGCCCACGTCCGAGGCGTGCACGACGAACGGGTGGGTGTCGGCCCGGCCCCGCGCCCGCACCAGCGCCGTCAGCTCGCGGTGGAAACGCTCACCCTCGGCGCGGAACGCCCGCGTGTACCCCGGACGCCACCGGCCCAGCTCCATCCACGGCGGCCGGCGCACACCCACCCGGCCCCGGTGCATCCCCCAGTACGCCAGGTACACCCACAGCGGCAACAGGCACACCAGCACGTACAGCACCACCCGCGCCGTGGTCCCCGCCGTGGGCACCAGCGCCAGGCACAACCCCACCGACGCCGCGCTCGCCAGGATCCCCGCGGCCACGTGCACACCGAACCGGCGGTGATGGGCCTCCCACTCCTGCAGCCGGTCACGCAGGCGCTCCTCGCACGAGGCCAACCGCTCCAGGACCCCGCACACCGTGACCGTCACGAACCCCATGCCGGCCGCGGCCGCGCGCGCGGTGTCGCGGTGCCCGTGCGGGACCAGGTGGCGCCAGGCCCGCGGCACGCGCTCCACCGCCCGCTCCACCTGGGAACGCGCACGGTCGGGGGCCAACAGCACCGTCAGCACCCAGTCCGTGGCCGGGGCACCGGTCAGGTCCACCCTCTGGGGTTCCTCCACGAGCTCGTCGAAGGCGGCCAGCCACAGGTTGTGGTTGGCCGCCGACTGCCCCGCCGCGGTCAGCGATTCCCACAGGTCGCCCACCAGCGTGCGGTACCCGGAGCACCGCCCGCCCGAACAGGTGTGCTCGGCCTCCACACAGTGGTGGTCGGCCATGACCCGCATGACCTCCACGTCGGCCCGGGCCGCCACCGGTGCCGACCCGCTGCGGGCCCGCGCCGCCATCGCCGGCAGGCTCATCTCCCACCCGCGGAAGACCGGCGGCAGGTCGGGCCGCGCCTGCGCCACGAACCGGGCCACGGCCAGGTCGGCGTCCAGGGGAGGGCGGCGCAGGAGCTCGGTGTCGACCGCCGCCGAGGGGTGCTCCTCCTTGAGCCAGGAGGCCAACGCCAGCCGCTCGGCGTGGTCGGTGAACTGCTGGCGCGCGTCCACCCAGCGCCGCTGCATCGTCTCGGCCAGGTCGCCGGGGGTGCTGTGGTAGCGCCCGGCGAACAGCAGCGCCCCGGTCGGGTGGCTGGGACGGCGCCCGGGCGGGGTCGGGGTCACCTCGGCCGGGGTGTGCTCCGGGGACGCGGTCCCGTTCGGCGTGTACTCCGCGGGTGTGTGCTCGTGGGGCGTGTGCCCGCCCGGGGTGTGGTCGGCCGGCGTGCGCTCACCGGGGGAGGGGCGGGGCGCGGGCACGGTCGGCAGCGGCTCGGTCGCGGTCGGATCGCCCCCGTCCTCGTCCCCGCCCTGGGTCTCGGGATCGGGCGGGTCCACGGTGAGCAGGTCGATGAGCTCGCGTGCGGTGGGCCGGCGTGCGGGGTCCTTGCGCAGGCAGCGGGCGACCACCGTGCGCAGCGGTTCCTCCAGCACCGAGCAGTCGGGCACGTCGCACAGGATCGCCTTGATCAGCGCGCTCTGCCGGGTGGCCTCGAAGACCGGGCGCCCGGCCGCGGCGAAGACCATGACCGCGCCCCAGGAGTAGACGTCCAGGGCGGGGGTGAGCTTGGTGTCGGACTCCAACTGCTCGGGTGCCATGTAGTGCGGGGTGCCCAGGATCCCGCTCGCGGTGAAGGCGGTGGCCTCCTCGAAGGCCCGCGCGATCCCGAAGTCGATCACCCGCGGCCCGTCCGGCCCGATCATGATGTTGCTGGGCTTGAGGTCGCGGTGCACGATCCCGGCGGCGTGGATGGCGGTCAGCGCGGTCGCGGTCGCCACCGCCAGGCGTTGCAGCGAGGCGCCCGAACGCGGCCCCTGTTCCCGGATCTCGGTGGACAGGCTCGGCCCGTCGATGTACTCCACCGCGATCCAGGGCTGTTCGGCGTGGGGGTCGGCGTCCAGCACCTGTGCGATGCAGAAGGGGTTCACCTTGCGGGCCGCGTCCACCTCGCGGGCGAAGAGCGTGAAGAAATGGGGGTCGGTGGCCGGGGTGGTGTGCAGGAGTTTGACCGCGGCGCGCCGACCGTCCTCGCGTTCACCGAGATGGACCGAACCGAAACCTCCGCGTCCGATCTCCCGGACCAGTCGGAATCCGCCGATCTCGCTGATCTTCGGCCGCATGTTCGCCCTTCGCCGCTCGGGGGTGTACTCCCAGACCTACCCAGCACGGTGGCGGTTTCCCGGCCCGCGTGCATCGAACCGGTGACCGTGTGGGAGGGGTCGCTCTGTTCTGATGAGACCAGCCTGGACGTGGTTCGCACGCCGGGAAGGGTGAATCGGCGATCTTCGTTCGCTTGTTGTTGCACGAGCAGGGCATATTGTCGGCCGATATGGACAACAGTCCTATTCACGGCGTTCGCACGAAGGGCCGGTGATGACCGTATTTCTTCGGTCATCACCGGCCCTTGGCCGTTTCCGGTCAGTTCCCGGTCACAATCCCATTGCGTGCATGGAGAAATGGAAGGTGAACACGAGGGTGAGGATCCACATGAGCCACCCCACCTCCTCCGGGCGCCCCTGGGCCGAGCGCAGCACCGTGTAGGCGATGATGCCGATCCCGATCCCGCTGGCGATGTCGAAGGCGAAGGGCATCATCACGATCGTCAGGAACCCCGACACCGCGATCGCCGGGTCCGACCAGTCGATCTGGCCGACCTGGGTCATCATCAGCGCGCCCACCATGACCATGGCCACCGAGGCCGCCTGGGACGGAACCATGGTGAACAGCGGCGAGAACAGCAGCGCCGCCAGGAACAGCGTCCCGGTGACCACGCTGGCCAGACCCGAACGGGCGCCCTCGCTCACACCGGCGGTGGACTCCACGAACACCAGCGTGGCCGAGGAGCTGGTCAGGCCGCCCACGACCGCGCCGGTCCCGTCGGTGGCCAGGATCTGGTTGGTGCGGGGCATGTGCCCGTCCGAACCGGTCAGGCCGGCCTTGCTGCCCACGGCCAGGATCGTGCCGACCGCGTCGAAGAACCCGGCCAGCACCAGCGTGAACAGGATGACCCCGGCGGTGGTGACCCCGGCCGAGCTCCAGGCCCCGAACAGGTCCACCTGGAAGAGCAGTCCGAAGTCGGGCCAGGAGATGATGCTCTCGGGCAGGCTCGGCACGCCCCCGCCCCAGTCCTCCTCGCTCAGGCCGGCGGCGTAGTGCACGCCCACGGCCACCACGGTGGCGGCCACGATGCTGTAGAAGATCGCGCCCGAGACCCCCCGGGCCAGCATCACCCCGGCCAGGACCAGACCCAGGACGAAGACCAGCAGCGGCCACCCCACCAGGTTCCCGTCGCCGTCGGCGGGGCCGATCTGCAGCAGGGTGCCCTCGCCGGCGCTGACGAACCCGGCGTTGTCCAGGCCGATCAGGGCCACGAACATGCCGATGCCCACGCCGATGGCCAGCTTGAGCTGGTGGGGGAGCGCGTTCATCACCGCCGTGCGGATCCCGGTGACGACCATCAGGACGATCGCCACGCCCTGCCAGACCACCAGGCCCATCACCTCGGGCCAGCTCATCACCGGCGCCGCCTGGTAGGCGACCACGGCCATCACACCAAGCGCCGCGGCGCAGGCGATGGGGGCGCGGCCCACAACGCCCATCATGATCGTGACCAGGCCCGCGGCCAGGGCCGTCATGGTGGTCAGCTGGGCCTGGGAGAGGAAGTCGCCGTTGGCGTCGGGTACGCCGCTCAGGATGATCGGGTTCAGCACGATGATGTAGGCCATCGCCATGAACGTGGTCAGCCCGCCGCGCACCTCGCGCCCCATCGTGGAGCCGCGTTCGGTGATGCGGAAGAAGCGGTCGATGCCGCCCGGTCTCGGTGGTGCAGACGCGCCGCCCGCCTCTTGCTCTGTACTCATGTCCACTCCTCGGGGGAACCGGAAAAACTACTGAATGCAATTGCAGAACTACTCTGAGTAGCACATGAGGGTGTGTGCAGCGACGGCGCGCACGCCCCTTCGTAGGGGGGAACCCGCCAACGTTAAACGATCACGGGCGGTGCCACGGGATCCCCGGGCACCGCCCGTGCGTGCGGCCTGCTACACCTCGATGCCGACGATGTCCTCGGGACGGACCGGGGCGTGCGTGAGCGGGCGCCCCGTCGCGTCCCGCACCGCCGCCACGATCGCCGGCGTGGACGACAGCGTCGGCGGCTCACCCGCGCCCCGCAGCCCGTAGGGCGCGTGCGGGTCGGGCCGCTCCAGCACGTCGATGCGCATCGGCGGGGTGTCCAGGATCGTGGGGATCAGGTAATCGGTGAAGGAGGGGTTGCGGATCTCACTGGCCTCGACCTGGACCTCCTCCATCAACGCCAGCCCCAGACCCTGCGTCGACCCGCCCTGGATCTGGCCGGCCAACTGCTGGGGGTGCATCACCTTGCCGACGTCCTGGACCGCGTCCAGGGCCACGACCTTGACCAGCCCCAGATCCACGTCCACGTCCACCACGGCCCGGTGCACACACATCCCGAACTGCGTGTGTGAGTCACCCTGGCCCAGCTCCGGGTCGAGCATCTCCGTGGGCCGGTGGTGGAACTCGCGCGTGTGCTCGACCACCGCACCGCCCTCGGCCGCCTCGCCCAACAGGTCCGGCAGCGCCACCAGCGCCCCGGCCGTGGCCGAGACCACCTTGCCGCCAGAGAGCGACAGGTCGGTGTCCTCGATCCCGTCGGGCACCAGTCCCTTGCTGCGCGCCAGCGAGAAGACCTCGTCGCGCACCGACGCACACGCGACCTTCACCGCGCCGCCGGTCATGTACGACTGGCGCGAGGCCGAGGAGGAACCGGCCGACCCCACCTGCGTGTCCGAGGGGGCGATCACCACCTTCTCCACACCCAGCTCGGTGCGGGCGATCTGCCCCTTGACCGTCACCAGGCCCTGGCCGACCTCGGCGGCCGCGGTGTGCACCAGCACCACCGGCTCGCCGCCCACGACCTCCATGCGCACCCGCGCCGTGGAGTAGTCGTCGAAGCCCTCGGAGAAACACAGGTTCTTCAACCCGACGCCGTAACCCACACCGCGCACCACGCCTTCGCCGCGCGTCGTGCCGGCCACACCGCCGGGCAGTGTGCGCTGGTCGGAGGGGTCCGACAGCTGCGCACGCTCGGGCGGCATCGGCAGGTCCCGGCACCGCTCCAGCATCTCCGCCATCGGCAGGGGCATGTCGATCTCCTGCCCCGTGATGACCTTCGAGCCCTGCGACATCGCGTTGCGCACCCGGATCTCCACCGGGTGCAGCCCCAGCTCCGCCGCGAGCTTGTCCATCTGCGACTCGTAGGCGAAACACGCCTGCACCGCGCCGAAGCCGCGCATCGCACCGCACGGCGGGTTGGTCGTGTACACCCCGTAGGCGTCCATCAGCGCGTTGGGGATCTCGTAGGGGCCCAGCCCCAGCGAGGAGGCCACACCCACCACCGCCGGGGTCGCCGACGCGTAGGCACCCCCGTCCACGATCACCTCGCCCGCGGCGTAGAGCAGGCGCCCGTCGGCCGTGGCACCGTGCTCGTAGCGCATCTTGGCCGGGTGCCGGTGCACGTGCCCGTAGAAGGACTCCTCGCGGTTGTAGACGAACTTGACCGGCTTGCCCGTGTGCAGCGCCAGCATGCACGCGTGGATCTGCATCGACAGGTCCTCGCGGGCCCCGAAGGCACCGCCCACACCCGCCAGTGTCAGCCGCACCTGCTCCTGGTCCAGGCCCAGCGCCGGGGCGATCTGGCGCTGGTCCACGTGCAACCACTGCGTGGCCACGTACAGGTCCACACCGCCGTCCTCGGCCGGGACCGCCAGACCCGACTCCGGCCCGAGGAACGCCTGGTCCTGCATCCCCACCTCGTACTCGGTGGTGACCACGGCCGCCGCCTCGGCACGCAACCGCTCCAGGACCCCGTTCTCGCGCTCGGCCGAACCCGCCGTCCCGGAGAACTCACCCGTGCGGATCGGCTGGTACCGCAGCCGGTTGCCCCGCGGGTTGTACTCGGGGTGGTGGGGGAGCTCGTGCGGCTCGTGCACCAGCGGGCAGTCCGGGTCCATCGCCGCCTGCCGCGAGTCGCTCACCGGCTCCAGGACCTCGTAGTCCACCCGGATGCGCTCCATCGCCCGGCGCGCCGTCTCCGGGTGGTCGGCCGCCACCACGGCCACCGGCTCACCCTTGTAACGCACCTTGTCGAAGGCCAGCACCGGCTGGTCCTGGTACTCGAGCCCGTACCGCTTCTCACCCGGAACGTCCTCGTGCGTGAGCACCGCCTGCACACCGGCGACCTTCAACGCCTCGGTGATGTCGATGCCCAGGATCCGCGCGTGCGGATGCGGACTGCGCAGGCTCGCGCCCCACAGCATGTCCTCCATCCACATGTCCGACGAGTAGGCGAACTCACCGGTCACCTTCAGCGTCCCGTCCGGGCGCCGCGGGCTCGTGCCCACCCCGTCCCGGGTCGTGCTCGACAGATCCGTCACCCGTGTCGTCGCCGCCATCAGCGGCTCACCTCCTTGGTCAGAGCCCGATGGGCCGCCCGCCCGCGGGCCGCGGCCTTGTCCGCGGACACCGTGCGCAACTCGCCCCGGTCCACGACCGTGCGGCCGCCGACCCAGAGGCGCTCCACCGGCGGCGGGCTGCCGAAGACCAGCCCCACCACCGGGTCGTCGATCACGTCGTGACCGAACCCGTCCACACGCCACAACGCCAGGTCGGCGACCTTGCCGACCTCGACCGTGCCCAGTTCCTCCTGGCGCCCCAGCACCCGGGCCCCGCCCGCGGTCGCCAGTTCCAGCGCCCGGCGCGCGCTCAACGCCGTGGGCCCCATGCGGGCCCGTGCCATCAGCACCGCCTGGTGCATCTCGCCGGCCATCGTGCTCATCTCGCTCGAGGCCGGGCCGTCCACGCCCAGCCCCACCGGGGCACCGGCCTCCAACAGCTCGGGGACCCGGCAGATGCCCGCGCCCAGGCGCCCGTTGGAGGTCGGGCAGTGCGCGACGCCGGTGCCCGTCCTCGCGAACGTCTTGATCGCGCCGTCGGACAGGTGCACCGCGTGCGCGAACCACACGTCCTCGCCCAACCAGCCCAACGACTCGGCGTACTCCACCGGGGTGCAGCCGAACTCGGCCAGGCACTGCTCCTGCTCGTCCAGCGTCTCGGCCAGGTGGGTGTGCATACGCACCCCCTTGTCCCGGGCCAGCTCCGCGCCGCGCACCATCAGCTCCCGCGAGACCGAGAACGGCGAGCACGGCGCCACCGCCAGGCGCGTCATGGAGTCGAAGGAGGCGTCGTGGTGGGCGTCGATCGCCGCCGCCGTGGCCTCCAACGCACCCTCGGTGGACTCCACCACCTCGTCCGGGGGCAGACCGCCCTGGCTCTGGCCGCGGTCCATCGACCCGCGTGCCAGGTCCAGGCGCACCCCCACCTCCAGGGCGGACTCCACCTGTGCGGCCACCAGGTCACCGCGGCCCGACGGATACACGTAGTGGTGGTCCGACACCGTCGAGCACCCCGACAGCGCCAGGTGGGCCAACCCCGCCGACGTGGTCTGCGCGGCCACCGCCGCGTCCAGACCCGCCCACATCCGGTACGAACCCGTCAACCACTCGAAGAGCGTGCCGTCGGCGAACAACCCCTGCGTCGCCCACTGGTACAGGTGGTGGTGGGTGTTGACCAGGCCCGGCGTCAACAGGCAACCGCGCCCGTCCACCCGCTCGGCGCCCTCGGGAACCCAGGGGGCCGGCCCCGGCCCCACCGAGGCCACACGCCCGTCCTCGACCATCACGTGCCCGCCGGCGAACTCCTCGCCCGCGACCGTGACCACATGGGCGCCCTCGACGACCACCGACCCGCTCATGAACCGCTCCCGGCCCCGGCGCGGCGCTCGGCCGCCAGGTGCACCGCGTCGATGATCTTCTCGTAACCCGTGCACCGGCACAGGTTGCCCGCCAGCGCCTCACGGATCTGCGCGTCGTCGGGCGCACCCTCGCCCGCACCGACCGTGCGCTCCAACAGGTCGTCGGTCTGCACCAGCAGACCCGGAGTGCAGAAACCGCACTGGACCGCGCCGGCCTCCACGAACGCCTCCTGCACCGCACCCAGCGGCCGCTCGTCGGCGCCCTTGCCCCGGCCCTCGGCCAGACCCTCGACGGTGCCCACGCGGCGCCCCTCGGCCTGGCCGGCCGCGATCATGCACGAACACGCGGTCTCACCGTCGAAGTAGACGGTGCAGGAACCGCACTCGCCCTGCTCGCACGCGTTCTTGCTGCCGGGCAGACCCAGCCGCTCACGCAGCACGTACAGCAGGCTCTCACCCGGCCAGACGTTGTCGGCGCTGACCTTCTCGCCGTTGACCTCGAACGACACGCGCATCATGCGGCTCCCTTCCGGTATTCGGTGACCGACCAGCTCAGCGCACGCCGCGCCATCACGGACAGGGCGTGCTTCCTGTAGGCCGCGCTGCCCCGCTGGTCGTCGATGGGGCGGGCCGCCGAGGCCACCAGGTCACCGAAGCGGCGCACCACGGCCTCCGACGGGCTCGACCCGCCCTCCCAGTCGAACTCCTCGGCCAGGAACTCCTCGGCCGTCTCGGCCCGTACCGGCGTGGGCGCGGCCGCACCCAACCCGGTGCCCACCGCGCGGCGCTCCCGGTCCAGGGCCAGGGAGAACGAGGTCACGGCGATGACCATCGCGTTGCGCGTCCCGATCTTGGCGAACTGCTGCGGCCCCGTCGGTTCGGGCAGCAGCACGGCCGTGATCAGCTCGTCGGAACGGCAGGCCGTCTCCCGCAACGACAGGTAGAACTCCCGGGCCGGAACCTTGCGCCGGCCCCGCACCGAGGCCAGCTCGACCACCGCGTCGGTGGCCAGCAGCGCCGGGTGCGTGTCGCCGGCGGGGGAGGCCCCGCCCAGGTTCCCGCCCACCGTGCCCCGGTTGCGGATCTGCGGGGAGGCCACCGTGCGCGCCGCCTTGGCCAGGGCGGGAGCCCCCGCGCCCAGCCCCTCCACGATGCGGGTGTAGGACACCCCCGCGCCCAGTCGGATGCGCCCGTCGTCGGGGCCCCACTCGGACAGTTCCGCCACACGCGACAGATCGATCAGGGCCGGGGGGCGCCGCTTGTCGAAGTTCAGCTCCACCATCACATCGGTTCCGCCCATGATGGGCACCCCGTCCGGATGGGCGTGCTTGGCCTCGAGCGCCTCCTCCACAGTGGAGGGGCTCAGGAATTCCATGCTCGTCCTCGTCGTTGCCGGTGCGCCGTCAGCGTCGACGCACGAGATCGGTTCCGGGCACCGCTCACCGATGCCCGTCTGTGGAGTACATCACCGTGCCGGGTGCGCCAACCAGCACGTGATGACATGAAGAGGTTTCGGAACCACGCGCTACAGTTGGTCGTTTCCTACAAACGACCGAAAGCCCGCCACAGCACCCCCGGAGCCCCAGAGGATGTCCATGCAGATCAGCGAACTGATCGCCGTCAAACAGCTGCGTCTGCGCTTTCTGACAGGCGCCGAGCACGCCCACCGCACCATCCGGTGGGCCTACACCACCGACCTGCTCGAACCCGCTCGCTACCTGCGCGGCGGGGAGTTCGTCCTCACCGGGATGATGTGGCACCACACGCCCGAGGACTCCGAGACCTTCGTGTCCTCGGTCGTGGAGGCCGGGGCCGTGGCCGTGGGCGCCGGAACCGCCCTGGGCGAGGTCCCGTCCGACCTGGTCGCCGCCTGTCAGAGACACGACGTCCCCCTGGTGGAGGTGCCCACCGACACCTCGTTCGGCGCCGTCACCGAAGAGGTCCTGCGCTCGCTGACACAGCACCGTTTCACCACCATCGCCGAGACCCGCGACCGCCACCGCCGCCTCATGGACGACCTGGCCGCCGGCGCCGACTTCCCCTCCGCCTTCGCCGACGCCGCCACCCAGGCCGGGCTGCGTGCCTGGGTGGTCTCCTCCACCGGTCGCCCCGTGGCCTCCTCCGGCGCACCCCTGGCCCCCCAGGAGGCCGACGACCTGGCCGCACGTGCCCTGACCTGGTCGGCCTTCCCCCACACCACCCACCTGTCCGACCCCGACCACACCACGGTCACCGTCTGGCCCGTGCAGAGCAAGGACTCCCACCCCCTGGCCACCTGGCTCCTGGTGTGCGCCGGAGACCAGACCGACTGGGACACCGAACGGCACGAGGCGGTCGCCGAACTCACCTCCATGGCCGTCCTGGGCCGCAGCCGCAGCGACGAACACGCCCTCACCCAGGCCCGCCACCTGGAGGGCCTGCCCCGCCTGCTGGCCGCCCAGCGCTTCGACGAGGTCACCGCCCTCATGCAGGGCGTGGGCCCCACCGACGCCGACCACGAGACCGGACACGTCGTCGTCAGCGCCGCCATGCTGCCCGAACCCCGCGTGCCCGACCTGGCCCGGCGCGTGCTCACCGAACTGGTCGCCACCTACCCCGGGACCGTCGTCACCGGCGACCACGACGCCCTGGCCGTCGTGCCGGTCACCGAGACCGGCGGGGCCGCCCGCGAACGCGCCGACCGCATCCGCGCCGATCTGGTCCACCGCGCACGCGTGCTGGAGGGCGGACTGCTCGACCACCGCCTGGCCGTGGGGCTCAGCTCCGCCGCCCGAGGCGTGGCCGAGCTGCGCGGCGCCGCCGTCGAGGCCCGCCACGCCCGCCGCCTGGCCGAACTGCGCGGCGGACGCTCGCGTGTGATCGCCGGCGCGGAGATCGACTCCCACGAACTCCTGCTCGCCTCGGTCCCCGAGGAGGTCCAGTCCTCCTACCGCGACCGCCTGCTGGGCCCGCTGCTGGCGTACGACCGCGACCACCGCTCCGAGCTCGTCGACACCCTCCAGCGCTTCCTCGACCACTCCGGGTCCTGGCAGCGCTGCGCCGCCGCCATGCACGTGCACGTCAACACCCTGCGCTACCGCATCGGCCGTATCGAGGAGATCACCGGACGCGACCTGAGCAGCCTCGAACACCGCGTCGACCTCTTCCTCGCCCTCAAACTCCGCGAGTAGGCGGCGCCCCGGCCGCGGACTGTCGTGGCCCCGGCGTAGGGTCACCGGCCATGAACTTCGATCCCGCCACCGCGCACCACACCGGAACCGATCTGAGCGGGGCCGACCTGCGCCAGGTGCTGGCCGGCGCCGCGCCCGAACCCCTCGTCCTGACCGGCTGCGACCTCTCCGAGGCCGACCTGCGCGGTACCGACCTGGCCGGCGCCACCTTCGCCGACTGCCGCCTGGACGGGGCCCGCCTCGAACGCGCCGTGCTGGAGGGTGCCCGCTTCACCGGGGGCAGCGCCGCCGGGGCCGCGTTCTCCCACAGCGACTGCACCGACGCCCGCTTCGAACGCGTGGACCTGGCCAACACGCACTTCCAGGGCGCCCTGCTCACCGACACCGCCTTCACCGGATGCCGTATGACCGGCGCCAACCTGACCGGCCTGCGGGGGATCGGCCACACCTTCTCCCAGTGCAACCTCATGCTCGCCCGCTGCAAGGGGCTGTCGTTGCGCGGACAGACCCTGGAAGGGCTGCGCCTGGACGAGGCCGACCTGTCCGCCGCCGACCTGCGCCAGACCGTGTGGAGCGACTCGCGTCTGCGCGGGGCCACCTGGGTCGCGGCCGACTTCACCGGCGCCGACCTGCGCGGGGCGGACCTGGGGGAGCCCACCCTCACCGAGGCCGGGGCGCTGCGCGGCGCGAGCATCACCCCCGCCCAGGCCGGCACCATCCTGGCGGGGATCGGTCTGACCGTGGTCACCTGAGCCCGGGCCCGGTGCGCCGGGCACTCGGATTCCCGCAAGGGGATCTACACCGTCAAGGTGGCCGAGCTGTTCCATCGCAGCCGCCCACTCCGGGGCGGGAGAGCGCATGACCCCAACACACAAGAGCGTCCCGCGCAGTCGCCACCGGGCCGGTGAACCAGGGACGTGACGTGGCACGACGAGCGGCGCAACCAGGGACCGGTAACGGCAGTTCGCCGTCGCGGCGGGGGAGAGGCCCCTCAGGCCCCCAACGCCTCGGCGACCGCCACCGGCACCGGCGGCAGGCCGTGCCCGCCGTCCTCCAGCGCCCACACACACTCCTGCAACACCCGCACCAGCGTCCACGCCCGCGCCCGGTCCCGCTCCAGACCGGCCGCCTCGGCCAACAGCTCCATGCGCCGGCGTGCCTCCCGGCCCGGATCCCCGGTGGCCACCGCCTCCTCCCACCGGTTGTGCAGGCACGGCCACAGGTCGAACCCCCCGTCCCCGGCCAGGGGCTTGGGGTCGATGGCCACCCACGGCTCGCGCTCGGCCCCCGGCAACGGCGCCAACACGTTCGCGAAGTGCAGGTCCCAGTGGAGCAACGCCCCACCCGGCTCGGCCGAGACCTCCCGCGCCCGCGCCGCCAGCCCCACCAACCGGGCCCGCCCCGACTCCGCTCCCATCGTCCGGGACAGATGATCGGCCCGCCCGGCCAGGTCCCGCGCCTCCTCGCCCAGACCCCGTATCCCCGCAGGGGCCGGGACCGCGTGCAGGCGCGCCAGCAACCCGCCCACACGCTCCAGCGCGGCATCCAGGTCCACCCGTTCCAGGTTCCGCTCCGGATCCAGCGCCTCCAACAGCAGCGCACCCGTGCCCGGGTCGTCGTCGAGCAACCGCACCGCGCCCCGGCCGTCCCAGGCCCGCAACGCCACCGGTTCACCCGCCGTCTCGGCGTCCAGCGGCTGCATCTTCAACACCGCCCGGCCCCCGCCCGGCAACCACACCGGAACCACGAGCGCGACCATCCCGTGCAGGACCGGCCCCCGCACCCGGAGCCCCCACACCCGCAGCCGGGCGGAGGTCAGCTCCGCGAGCCCGTCGGCCCAGGACGCCCCCGCGTGTCGGCGCAGGTGGGCGTCCAGGGCCGCAGGGACCCGCACCTCGGGGGAGGGGCTCGGACTCACCGCGCGGCCCCGCGCCGGCGCGCCTCCCGATGGCGGCTCAGCGCGTCGACCATCCCGCTGCGCGCGGGCTTGGGCACGTAGTCCTCGTCGAAGGGCAACGCGTCCGTCGTGCCCGGGAACCACTCGGGCACCCACGAGTGGTGGTCGGCCACACCCCAGACCGTCACACCCGGGCAGCGCGCCACCTCCAGGCAGGCCTCGACCACCCGCCGGTACTCCTCGCCCTGGGCCTGGATCTCCTCCTCGCCCGCCGGATCGGGGATCCGCACGTCCAGCTCGGAGATGGTCACCTCGAGGCCCAGGTCGGTGAAGCGCTCCATCTGCTCCACCAGGTCCTCGGGCACCTGCCCGTGAACGAAATGGCTCTGGAAACCGATCCCGTGCAGTGGCACGTCCCGCTCCACCAGGTCCGAGGCCAACTCGTACAGCGCATCGGACTTGTCACCGCCGCCCTCGACGTTGAACTCGTTGATGTAGAGCTTGGCCTCCGGGTCCACCGCGTTGGCCGTCCACAGCGCATCGGCGATGTAGTCCTCGCCGAACACCTCCAGCCACAGGTTCTCCCGCAGCTCCGGACCGTCGTCCTCGAAGGGCTCGTTGATCACGTCCCAGGACTCCATCCGGCCCTGGTAACGCCCCAGCAGCGCCTCGGCGTGCTCCTGCACCACCTCGCGCAGCTCCTCTTCCTCCCAGTCGCCCTCCTCCAACCACTCCGGCAGCTGGTTGTGCCACATCAACGTGTGCCCGCGCATCGACATCCCGTGCTCGTCGGCGAAGTCCACCAACGCGTCCGGGCCCTCGAAGTCGAACTCGCCGCGCTCGGGCTGGACCAGCGACCACTTCATCGTGTTCTCGGCCGTCATCGACGTGTAGTTGCCCGAGACCACCTGCTGGTACGTGCGGTCCTCGACCAGCGGGTCGACCGCCGCCGCCACCCCCAGGTCCAAGCCGTGGGAGTCGGCGAGCTCGCGCAGGTCCCCGTCGGCGTGGTCACCCTCCTCCTCGGGCGACCACGGCACCAACGCCAGCGCAGCGGCCACCACCAGCACCACCACACCCACGGCCACCGCCGACAGGCCCGCACGGCGCCACAGCGCCGCCTTCCGGGCGTCCCGATCCTGCGTCACCGGCCCGCCCCCGTCCGCACCGGGAAGTCCGACAGCCCGCGCAGCACCAGCGTGCGGCGCCGCTTCGGCATCGCCGCGGGCGCCAGGTCCGGCGCCCGTTCGGCCAGCGCCCGCAACGCCACCTCACCCTCCAACCGGGCCAACGGTGCCCCCAGGCAGTAGTGCGCACCCGAGGAGAAGGACAGGTGCTCGCCGGCGTTGTCGCGCCGCACATCGAAACGGTCCGGATCGGTGAAGTGCTCCGGATCCCGGTTGGCCGATCCCAGCAGGCAGATCACCTGCGACCCGCGCCGCAACGGCACCCCCTGGACCTCGGTGTCGCGGTGCACCCACCGGCCCGTGGTCTGCACCGGGGAGTCGTAGCGCAGCACCTCCTCCACGGCGGCCGGGGCCAGCGCGGGATCATCGACGAGCGCCCGCCACTGCTCGGGGTTGCGCAACAGCGCCATCACCCCGTTACCGATCAGGTTCACCGTTGTCTCGAACCCGGCCACCAGCAGCAACCGGCACATCGCACCCACCTCGTCGCCCTTGACCTGCCCCTCGTCGACGGCGGCCGCCAGCGAGGAGAGCACGTCCTCGCGCGGCTGGGCCCGGCGCTCGGCCAGCAACCGGTCGAAGAGCTGGTCCAACTCGGCGGAGGCCTTCCGGATCCGCGCCAGGTGGCGGGCCGAGCGCGCCCCGTCCAACGACGATCCGATCGTGTTGCCGATCTCCACGAAACGGGCCTGGTCGGACGCGGGTACCCCCAACAGGCGTGCGATCACCCGGATCGGGAACGGCTGCGCGAAGTCGTGCATCAGGTCGAACCGGCCCCGCTCCAGCGCCCGGTCCAGGAGCTCACCGCACACCTGCTCGACCGAGTCCCGGTAGGTGCGGATCATCCGGGGTGCGAACGCCGGCCGCGCAACCCGCCGCAGCCGCGTGTGGTCGGGCGGGTCCCGCAGCAGGAAGGACAGGTCCACCACGTCGAACCGCTCGTGCAGCCCCGACCCCTGCGGCGGTTCCACCCCGAACTCGGCGCCGCGCAACACCTCGCCCACCGACGCCCGGGTCGTGGCGGCCTCGAACCCCACGGGGCTGGAGACCACCGGCCCCTGCGCACGCAGGCGCGCGTAGGTCGGATACGGGGTGTGCTGCCAGGGCCAGTGCAGCAACCGGCCGGCGTGGTCGCCCCGTTGCGCCCAGACCCAGGAGAACGTGTGTGCCAGACGCAGCTGTGCGTCGATCCGCAAGCCTTCGAGGAGGTTCATGCCAGGTCCTTCCCGTGATGCCCCCGACCCTAGATCTCCCGCTGCGCCCCCGTCCCGGTTCCGCCGATGATGGCCACTGGCGGCCACCCGGGAACCCGTGGGCCGGGCCCTGAGACCGCTTCCGCGCCAACGTCCCGGTCACAGTGGCCATCGCCGAACGCACCGGATGCACCGTGCTTAACGCCCTCTACGGCAACCGCCTGGACGACGCCGCACCCTGGCGGCAGGACGAGTGCGCGCTCGAGAACCTGGAACTGGCGGCCCGCACCGCCCAGGACGTGGCCACCGTCGTGATCGAGCCCCTCAACTCCATCGAGAGCCCGCGCTACCCCCTGGTGCGCACGCGGCACGCCCTCGACCTCATCGACCGCGTCGGAGAGGACACCGGCCACCGGCTCGGACTGCTCTACGACGCGTACCACATGCAGCGCATGGAGGGGAATCTGATCGACACCCTGCGCCGGCACGCCCCCTCCCTCACGCACGTACAGATCGCGGACGCACCCGGCCGCGGCGCACCCGGCACCGGCGAGATCGCCTACGGCCGGGTCCTGGACGCCCTGCACGAGACCGGCTACCGCGGAAACATCGGACTCGAGTACAAGAGCGCCGGCCCCGACCACGACGACTTCTCCTGGCTCCGCCCCGAAGGCCGCGGCCGCCTGCAGAGCGCCGCCCACGCCCCCGTCAGCCGCCACCTGACACCCAGCGAATGACCGCGGCCGCACCTCCGAGCAGCCCTGCGACCTGCCTGCCTCACCGATCGGCGTGAACCCCGCGCGGCCCACACGGGTCACACAGTGAGAGGGTGCCCCGGCGCGAGAGCGCCGCCTAGACTGGGCGCCCTCCCACCCGCGGCCCGCCCCGCAACGGAACGGCGTCCCCGACGCCGCGCGCGGTTGGCTACGATCACTGGGGCCGCAGGCAAGACAGACACGTCAGAGTCGGAGGTTGAGGACGTTGGGTCCTTTGGAGAGCAACGACCCGGAACGCATCGGCCGGTACCGGTTGATCGGCCGGTTGGGCGCCGGCGGGATGGGTCAGGTGTTCTTCGGACGCTCCGGCGGCGGCCGCGCGGTGGCCGTCAAACGCATCCACCCGCACATGGCCGCCGACGCCTCCTTCCGTGAACGCTTCGCCCGCGAGGTCAACGCCGCCCGCCAGGTCAGCGGAGCCTTCACCGCACCGGTCATCGACGCCGGCCCCGAGGACGAGGTGCCCTGGCTGGTCACCTCCTACGTGCCCTCCCTGCCGCTGGACGACGCCGTGCAGAACCACGGCCCCCTGCCCGAGCCCACCATTCGCGTGCTCGCCGCCGGACTGGCCGAGGCCCTGGCCGAGATCCACCGCGCCGGCCTCATCCACCGCGACCTCAAACCCGGCAACGTCCTGCTGGCCGAGGACGGGCCCCGCGTCATCGACTTCGGCATCGCCCGCGCCACCGACGGCACCGCCGCCACCCAGTCGGTCATCGGCACCCCCGGGTTCATGAGCCCCGAACAGGTCCAGGGCGAGACCATGACCCCCGCCAGCGACCTGTTCGCCTACGGCGCCGTGCTGGCCTACGCCGCCACCGGCACCGGCCCCTTCGGCGAGGGCAACATGCCCACGATGGTCATGCGCATCATCAGCAACGAGCCCGACCTGAGCAGCCTGCCCGACGGCCTGCGCCGCCTGGTCGCCGCCTGCCTGGCCAAGGACCCCAACCAGCGCCCCACCCCCGGGCAGATCCTCGACTACGTCGGCGACGTGCCCGCCGGCACCTCCTGGCTGCCCCCGGCCGTCATGAGCGGGGTCCAGGAACAGGTCGCCCAGGTCAACAAGGCCCTGGCCACCTCCGCCGGCGAGACCGCCGCCCACGAACGCACCCAGGGCATGGGCCCGGGCGGGGCCGCGCTCCTGGGCGGGGCCGCCGGTGTGGCCGCCGGCGCCGCGGCCGCGCACGCCCTGAGCGGTGACGACCCCACCCAGGCCGCACCCGCCGACCAGAACGGCCAGGGTGCGGGCGACGCCACCTCCGTCATGGGCCACCAGTCCCAGCAGGGCACCGCGCCCCTGCCGGCCACCCAGCAGCAGAGCCCGCCCACCGCCCAGTACGGACAGGGACAGGACCAGGACCCCTACGCCGACCTGTACGGCGAACGCCGCTCGGCCACCCCCGACCCGGCCGCCCAACAGGCCCAGCGCCAACAGGAGCAGCGCCGCCGACAGGAAGAACAGCGCCGGCAGCAGGAGGACCAGCGCCGGCAGCAGGAGGCCGAACGCGCCCACCGCGAACGCCTGCGCGCCGAACAGGACGCCACCCGCCGCGCCCAGGCCGAGGCCCGCCGCGCCGGACAGCCCGGCCTGTGGAGCTTCGTCAAACTCCTGCCGCTGCTGATCCTGCCGCTCATCCAGATCCCGCTCGGGTACGGCGCCGCCCTGGCCTGGTCCTGGTTCACCACCGAGACCGACGTGTGGACGGGCACGCCCTACTACTTCGAGCCCCTGTCCATGGACTCCTTCTGGCACGCCACGATGCTGGGCTACTTCCTGCTCAACAACCTGGTCTCGCTGGAGTACCTCATCCGCTCGCTGCGCACCTCCTACGTGGTGGGCTCGGTGCTGGCCCTGGCCGTCATCGCCGCCACCAACGGGCTCCTGTACAGCTTCGGCTTCTGGGCCTGAACCACGCCCGGGGCCCGAGCACCACCCGGACCCCGAACAGAACACCGCAGGGGCGGGGCCGCACACCGCGGCCCCGCCCCTGTGCTGTCTCCCGAGCCTCACCCGGTCAGGTCGGGGATCACCCGGGGCCCCACCCGTTGCACGTAGTCGCGGAACAACCGCACCGCCGGGGGCTCGTACCCGCCTCCGGACCCCTCCGCAGGCCAGACCACCCCCAACGGGCGTTCGGTGTCGCCGTCGGCGATCGCCAACTCCACCGTCCCGGGCAACGGACCCTCCGGCCGCGCCGGCAGCACCGACACCCCCAACCCCGCACCCACCAGCCCGCGCGCGGTCGCGATGTCGTCGGCCTCGAAGGCCACCCGCGGCGTGAACCCGGCCCGCTCACCCATCCGGTCGGTCAGGTGCCGCACACCCCGCCCCTCCTTGAGCAGGATGAACTCCTCCTGCGCGGCCGCCAACGGCACCACCTTCGCCGTCGCCGATGCCAACCGGTGCTGCTCGGGCACCACCAACCGCAACGCCTGGGTGTGCAGCACCGACGAGACCAACCCCGGGACCGCGGGCAGGGGAGAGGTCAACGCCAGATCCGCACCGCCCGAGGAGACCCGCCGCAACGACTGCGCCCACGGCTCCTGCGTCAGACTGAACCGCACGCCCGGGTGCTCGACCCGGAACCCGCGCAACAGCGCCGGCACCACCTCCACCCCGAGCGTGGGCAGGAACGTCAACGCCACCCGCCCCTGCTCACCGCCGGTGATCTCCGACACCCCGCGGGTCAGATCCTCCAGCGCACGCTCCACGTGCGGCAGCAGCAACCGCCCCGCCCGCGTCAGGCGCACACCACGCCCGGTGCGCTCGACCAGCGCCAGGCCCAGCTCGTCCTGCAGCCGCGACAAAGCCCTGCTCAGCGTGGGTTGGGGCATACGCAACGACTCCGCCGCCTGGGTGATGTGCTCGGTGCGCGCCACCGCCCTGATCATCCGCAACCGGGGCACCAGGGCCGCCAGGAACCGGTCCGCCTCGGGAGAATCCATGCAAACCAGTATGCATCAACGTGAAATCATGCATTGGACGTATGAAAACGCGCGTTCCTAGCGTGGAATCATGACCGTGACCAGCACATCCACACCCGACCGCGACGCACGCCCCAGGGCCGGCACACCGGCCTACCGGCGCACGGTCATCGCCCTGGTCGCCGCCGCCGTGGCGACCTTCGCCCAACTCTGGTCGGTCCAACCGATCCTGCCCGCCGTCGCCCACGGCTTCGACACCACCGCCGCCCAGGCCGCCCTCACCGTCTCCCTGGCCACCGGCGGCATGGCAGGCTTCACCCTCGTCTGGAGCGGCCTGGCCGACCGCCTGGGCCGCGCCCGCGTCATCACCCTCTCCCTGCTCCTGGCCACCCTCCT
Source organism: Nocardiopsis coralli (assembly GCF_014892575.1). Classification (GTDB taxonomy): domain Bacteria; phylum Actinomycetota; class Actinomycetes; order Streptosporangiales; family Streptosporangiaceae; genus Nocardiopsis; species Nocardiopsis coralli. Next base: position 69,582 of record NZ_JADBGI010000009.1, read on the forward strand.
GGGCTGCTTCGCCCCCTTCGCCGGCGACCTCGTCCTCCTGCTGGTCCTGCGCACCCTGCAGGGCGCCGCGCTGGGCGGGGTCCCAGCAGCCGCCGTGGCCTACCTGTCCGAGGAGATCCACCCCGCCGACGTCCCCCGCGCCACCGGCCTCTACATCGCCGGCAACCCCCTCGGCGGTATGGGCGGACGCCTCCTGGCCGGCATGGCCGCCGAGTACGGGGGATGGCAGTGGGGCGTGGCCGCCAACACCCTGCTCGGCCTGGTCGCCCTGGCCGTCTTCGTCCTGGTCCTGCCCCGGCCCCACGCCCGCGCCTCGGCCTCCCGCCCCGACACCGGCGGGGGAGAGGGCATGGGGCCGCGCCTGCGCTCGGCCCTGACCACCCGCGGGCTCCTGCCCCTGTACGCCCAGGCCCTGCTGCTCATGGGCGCCTTCATGACCGTCTACAACCTGCTCGGCTTCCGGCTCATGGACGAGCCCTTCGGCCTGAGCCAGGCCGTGGCCTCCCTGCTCTTCCTGGCCTACACCGCCGGCATGGTCGGCTCCACCGCCGCCGGATCGATGACCGTGCGCTGGGGCGGCTACACCGTCCTGACCCTGGCCCACGTGCTCATGGTCGCCGCACTGGCCGGCCTGACCGCCCCGTACCTGGCCGCGGTGATCCCCGCCCTGCTCGTACTCACCTACGGCTTCTTCAGCGCCCACGCCACCTCCTCGGCCTGGGTGGGCACCCGGGCCGTGCACGGGCGCACCCAGGCCATGGCCATCTACACCCTCTGTTACTACCTGGGCTCGAGCCTGTTCGGGTGGATGGGCGGCCTGGTCTACGACGCCGTGGGCTGGAACGGCTCCCTGGCCTTCGCCGCCGCCCTGACCACCCTGGCCGGCCTCATCGCCCTGCGCCTGCGCCGCCTGCCCGCCGGGCCCGCCACCCCCTGACCCCGGCCGCGCCCCAGTGCCCCTGCCCCGGATCCGCGCCCGGGGGAGGGGCACACGTGTTTTGGGGCGCCGTTGGGCGAGAGGGGACCCGGCCCCGGGCACGGTGGGGGAAGACAGCCCGAACCGAAGTAGTTTAAGATTCAACAACATTGGCCGACCACCGGCGAGCCCCACGGAAACGGAGACGACATGGACGTGCGCCCGGCGGGGATCCACCACGTGACCGCCATCGCCAGCGACCCACAGGCCAACGCCGACTTCTACCTGAACGCGCTGGGCATGCGCATGGTCAAGCGCACCGTCAACTTCGACTCGCCCGACACCTACCACCTCTACTACGGCGACCGCGCGGGCAACCCCGGCACCATCATGACCTTCTTCCCCTGGCCCGGCGCGCCCAAGGGACGCCTCGGCGCGGGCCAGGCCACCACCACGACCTTCTCCGTGCCCGAGGGCTCCCTGGGCTGGTGGGCCGAGCACCTGGCCGCCCTCGACGTGCCCACCAGCCGGCCCGCCGAACGCGGCGAGGAGGACGTACTCACCCTGCGCGACCCCGACGGCCTGCTCATCGAACTGGCCGCCTCCACCGACCACCACGACACCGAACCCTGGGACGGCGCAGAGGTCCCCACCGAGCACGCCATCCGCGGCATCCGCTCGGTCACCATGACCGAACAGGACGTCGACGGCACCGTCGAGATGCTCCACGGGCAGCTGGGCTTCCGCCTGGAGAGCGAGGACCAGGGGCGCCTGCGCTTCCGCACCAACGCCGCAGAGGACGGCGTCGGCACCATCGTGGACGTGCTCGCCCGCCCCAGTGCCGAACGCGGCCTGGTCGCCGCCGGAACCGTCCACCACGTCGCCTACCGCGCACCCGACGGCCACGCCCAGGAGGCCTGGCGTCAGACGCTGGCCGAGGACGGCGTCGGCGTGACCGAGATCCGCGACCGCAGTTACTTCACCTCCATCTACTTCCGCGAACCCGGGGGAGTGCTGCTGGAGATCGCCACCGACGGCCCCGGCTTCGACTACGACGAACCCCTGCTCGAACTGGGCCGCTCCCTCAAGCTGCCCCCGTGGCTGGAACCGCGCCACGAGCAGATCGCCGCGTCCCTGCCCGACCTGGAGGTGCGCTGATGGCGGTCGACGACTACGTCCACGTGTGGGAGCCGGCCACCGAGCCGGGCGCGCCCACCGTCCTGCTGCTGCACGGCACCGGCGCCGACGAGCACGACCTGCTGCCCCTGGGGCGCGCGCTGGCCCCCGGGGCGGCGCTGCTGTCCCCGCGCGGTCGGGTCGACGAGAACGGGATGAACCGGTGGTTCCGCCGCCTGCGCGAGGGTGTCTTCGACGTCGACGACCTCATCGAGCGCACGGACCACCTGGCCGCGTGGATCGAGGAGGCGATCGAGGCCTACGCGCTCTCGCCCGAGCGCCTGGTGGTCAGCGGGTTCTCCAACGGCGCCAACACCGGGGCCGCCCTGCTGCTGCTCCACCCCGGGGTGGTGTCGGGGGCCGCGCTGTTCGCCGCCGGTGCACCCCTGCAGGGGCGCGAGCCCGACCCCGTCGACCTGAGCGGGACCAAGGTCTTCCTGGGCTCGGGTGTGGCCGATCCCATCACCACCATCGACCAGGCCAGACTGCTGGGCAGCCAGCTCGAGGAGCGGGGTGCGCAGGTGACCGAGCGCGAGCACCCGGGCGGGCACCAGTTGGCGCCCGACGTCCTGGCTCAGGCGCGTTCCTGGTTCTCCGAGTCCGGCTTCTGAACAGCTTCTGATCGGCGGCGGCGTCCCCTGACCCCGGGCGCCGCCGTCCCCCTTCGCCCCGGTTGGGATCTACACCGTAAGGGCGACATTTCTGTGTACTCTCCCCCAGACAGAACACACCCTCCCCCCGGGTGCCCCCACCAAGAAAGAACCCATGACCCGCTCACTCCCGTCCCGGGGACGGTGACGCATGGAACCCGAGATCCTCGGCCTCCTGCTCGCCGTCGCCCTCGCCGCCGGCTGGATCGACGCCGTCGTCGGGGGAGGAGGGCTGCTCCTGCTGCCCGCGCTCCTCGTGGGAGCCCCCAACGCGCCCCTGGCCACCGTTCTGGGCACCAACAAACTCGCCTCGGTCTTCGGCACCACCTCGGCCGCCGTCGCCTACGCCCGCAGAGTCAGGGTCGACCCGCGCCTCGTGGTGCCCACCGCCCTGCTCGCCCTGGTCGGATCCGGCCTCGGTGCGGGCCTGGCCACCGCCCTGACCAGCGAGGTCCTGCAGCCCATCATCATGGTCGTGCTCGCCGGTGTGGCCCTGATGGTCTACTTCCGCCCCACGATGGGCGCCGCCACCGACCCCGGTCTGCGCACGCGCAACCGCCTGTTGGCCACCATCGCCCTGGCCGGCCTCGGCATCAGCTTCTACGACGGCCTCATCGGCCCCGGCACCGGCGTCTTCCTCATCATCGCCCTCACCGCCGTCCTGGGCCTGGACTTCCTGACCGCCTCGGCCTCGGCCAAGATCGTCAACGCCTGCACCAACCTCGGTGCCCTCGTCGTCTTCGCCGTCGGCGGCCACGTCGACTGGCTCCTGGGCCTGACCCTGGCCGTGTGCACCATCATCGGCGCCCAACTCGGCGCCCGCACCGCCCTCAAGCGCGGCAGCGGATTCGTGCGCGCCGTCCTGCTCGTGGTCGTGCTCGCCCTGCTCATGCGCATGGGCTGGGGCCTGTTCGCCTGATCCCCTTTCCAGGAAACAGAACGGAACCACGGCGGGCTCACACGTCCGAATCTCTCGAACCCTCACCGGCGGGAGAGAACACAAACGCAACCGCCCTGTCGGCCCCCGGCCTCACCCCTGCTCGGCCCCGCCCCGGTGTGCGTACAGGACCCGCGTGAGCAACCCCAGCAGGGCGGGCATGTCCACCGCCTCGGGGTCGTGGAGCCACTGCAGTTGGAGGCCGTCCATCGCCGCGACGAGCAAGGCGGCGGTCTCCTCGGGCGTCGGCTGCGGCGCGGGGGCCTCCTCGTGCTCCGATTCCCGCACGGCCTCGGCCACACGTGTGCGCAGCTCTTCGTAGCGCGCGCGGAAGAAGGGGCCGGCCGGGTGGTCGTCGGTGACCGCCTCGGCGGTGAGCAGGGCGTGCAGGCGCACCACACCGGGGCGCTCGGTGTTGCGTTCGGCCAGGCCCGTGAGCCGGTCGATGTCGCGCAGGCCCCCGAAGTCGGCCGTGTCCACCGCGTCGCGGCGTGCGAGCACCGCCACCAGCAGCGCTTCCTTGTTCGGGAAGTGGTGCAGCAGCCCCTGCTGGCTCAGGCCCACCCGCTGTGCGACCGCCGCCAGCGAACTGTTGCGGAACCCGTGCTCGGCGAACTCCTCCAGCGCCGCGTCCTCGATCTGTCGGCGCCGGTCGGTGGCGGGCGGCCTGCCCCGGCCGCGGCGCGGACGTTCCGGGACAGGGGCAGGTGGGTTCTCGCTCATCGGGCCAAGGTTACGTGTCCCCCGCCGAGCACCGGCTGGGCGCCGGTCCACGGGGCCCTCGCAGGTATGGGGTGCGCAGGGGTGCTTCACAACCGGAAGTTAAGCGATTAACCTGAGGGCAACATTTTTCCGAGTGCTCAGTAGGTAAATTGCTGGGGCGCTCCGCCCACGCCGACCAGGGAGCGACATGAGCGCACCGAACGACCCCCGAACCGACCGCGCGCAGCGCGTCGAGCAGGCCCTGAACGCCCTCGACCTGGAAGGCAAGGTCCGCCTGCTCTCCGGCGACTCCATGTGGGCCCTGCCCGCCGACCCCGCCATCGGCCTGGGACGGCTCGTGATGTCCGACGGCCCCGTGGGCGTGCGCGGCGAACACTGGAGCCCCGACGACCCCTCCGTCCAGCTGCCCAGCCCCACCGCCATCGCCGCCACCTGGGACCGCGCCCTCGTCCGCCGCGTCGGACACCTGCTCGCCCAGGAAGCACACCGCAAGGGCGTCCACGTCCTGCTCGCACCCGCCGTCAACATGCACCGCTCACCCCTGGGCGGGCGCCACTTCGAGACCTTCTCCGAGGACCCCTACCTGACCGGCGAGATCGGCTCCGCCTACGTCCAGGGCGTCCAGGACGGCGGCGTGGGCACCACCGTCAAGCACTACGTCGCCAACGACTCCGAGACCGACCGCTTCACCGTCGACGTCCGCGCCGACGAGCGCACCCTGCGCGAGATCTACCTCGCCCCCTTCGAACACATCGTGAACCGCGCCCGCCCCTGGGGCGTGATGTCCGCCTACAACCGGGTCAACGGCACCACGATGACCGAACACACCGACCTCAACGCCGTCCTGCGCGAGGAATGGGGCTTCGACGGCTTCATCGTCTCGGACTGGACGGCCGCCCGCGACACCGTCGCCGACGCCCTGGCCGGGCTCGACGTGGCCATGCCCGGGCCCAACACCGTCTACGGACACCACCTGATCGACGCCGTACGCGACGGCCGTGTCCCCGAGGAGGCCGTGGACGCCCTCGCCCGCAGGGTCCTGCTGCTGGCCTCCCGCGTCGGCCTGCTCGAGGGCACCCCACCCGCCGTCCCCCACGCCGACCGCCCCGCTCCGCTCGACGGCCGGGCCGTGGCACGCGAGACCGCCTCGCGCTCCTTCGTCCTGCTGCGCAACAACGACCGCGCCCTGCCCATCGACACGGCGCGCACACGCAGGATCGCCCTCATCGGCCTGGCCGCCTCCGAGGCCCGAACCAGCGGCGGAGGCAGCGCCAGCGTCTTCGCCGAGCGCACCGTCACCCCGCTCGAAGGACTGCGCGAGGCCCTGCCCGAGGACGTCGAACTCACCTACGCCGTGGGCGCCGACCCGCGCGCCGCCCTGCCGGCCGTGGCCACACCCCTGACCGCGACCTTCCACTCGACCGACGGCCGGGTCCTGGGCACGGACCCCCTGTCCGACGGCACCGCGCGCTGGATCGGCGAACTGCCCGACGGTGTGACCATGGGCGAACTCGACCGCATCGAGGTGGAGGGGACCCTGGTCCCCGAGACCACCGGCGAGCACCTGGTCGGGGTGACCGGCGCCGGCACCTACACACTCACCGTCGACGGCCGCACCGTCTTCGAGGGCGAGCTCGCGTTCGAGGGCGACGACCCGGCCGCGGCCATGTTCGACCCGCCCGCCACCACACACCCCGTCCACCTCACCGCGGGCGAGCCCGTCCGGCTGAGCGTGGTCCGCGAGGACGCCGCCAAGAACGTCGGCGGCGACTTCGCCTTCATCGGCTTCAACCTCACCCACCGCGAACCCATGCCCGACGGCGACACCCTCATCGAGGAGGCCGTCGAGGCCGCACGGGGCGCCGACACCGCCGTCGTGCTGGTGGCCACCACCGCCGAGGTGGAGTCCGAGGGCTTCGACCGCGCCTCCCTCGCCCTGCCCGGGCGCCAGGACGAACTGGTGGCGCGCGTCGCCGAGGCCAACGGCAACACCGTGGCCGTGGTCAACGCCGGCTCCCCGGTGGAGATGCCCTGGCGCGGGGACGTGTCCTCGATCCTGCTGACCTGGTTCGGCGGGCAGGAACTCGGCGGTGCCCTGGCCGACGTCCTGCTCGGCCACCATGACCCCTCCGGCCGCCTGCCCACCACCTGGCCCGCCCGCGAGGCCGACGTGCCCGTCCTGTCGGTGACCCCCGAGGACGGCGCCCTGGACTACGCCGAGGGTGTGCACGTGGGATACCGCGGTTGGGAACGCGCCGACGCGGAACCGGCCTTCGGGTTCGGGCACGGCCTGTCCTACACCCAGTGGCGCTACGACTCCGCCGAGGCGTCCCCGGCCGAGCCCGGTGAGACCGATGCCGACGGTCTTCCCGTGCTGGCCACCGTGCGGGTGCGTGTGACCAACACCGGGGAGCGCTCCGGCCGCGAGGTCGTCCAGGTCTACCTGGCCCCGCACGAGCCCGGCGATCGCCCCGCCAGGACCCTGGCCGGCTTCGCCACGGTCACCGCCGCGGCGGGTGAGAGCGCCGAGGCCGTCGTCACGCTGCCGCGCGAGGCCGTGCGCACCTGGGCCGCCGACGCCGATGAGTGGGAGTACGTCCCCGGCGGCTACGACCTGCACGTGGGCCGTTCCCTGCACGACACCCGCCTGACCGAGCAGATCCGGGTCGCCTGAACCCGACGGTCCTCCCGAGGGCCACTGCGGGGGGCCGGCGCGTACCGAACACGGGTGCGGGCCGGCCCCGCAGTCCTGTCTCAGGTCTGGCGCCGCACCAGCACCGGAGACCAGGGCGACAGGTGCACCTGGGTGTCCTCCTGGACCGCGCCCACGATGCTGCGTGCCACCTCGTCGTGGCCCTGGCACTCCATGCGCACGGTCGTCAGCTCCGGGCGCAGCATCCGGCAGACCATCGTGTCGTCGGCGCCCACCAGTGCCACACGTTCGGGTACACGGACCCCGGCGTCCAGCAGCGCCCCCAGCAGCAGCCCGCTGAACTCGTCGTTGTAGCCGAACACGGCGTCGGGCAGGCCGTCCTCCAGCCACCCGGCCACCACGTCGGCGGCCGAGTCGGGGGTCCAGTCCATCTCCGCCGGTCGCACGGCCGCGCCCTGGTCCTCGGCCACCTCCTTCAGGCCGGTGAGCCGCTCGTTCCCCATCCGGGCGAGCAGTTGCGTCCGCGGCACGAGGGCCGCGATGTCCTGGTACCCGCGCTCCACCAGGTGCCGGCCGGCGGTGTGCCCCAGACCGCGGTGGTCCATGTTGAGCGTGGACACACCCGTGCCCGCGCTCTCTTCGGGGGCCACACCCACGGCGAACACGTGGATGCCGGCCTTGCGCAGGACGTCGGTGCCGGCCTCGGTGAGCCGGTCGCGGGGGGCGATGACCGCAGCGGGGCGCATCCCGGCCCAGCTGCGCGCCGCCTTGACCCCGCGGTGGCGCTCGGCCCCGTACTGCACGAGCGTGTACCCCAGCCCGCGCACGCTCTGGGTGAGCCCGTGCACGAAGTCCGCGGCCAGGGGGCCCTGCACGATGTCGGCCTGTACGTGCAGGAGCAGGTCGGTGGTTCCCTTGCGCAGCGAACGCGCGCTCGCGTGCGGCACGTAACCGAGCTCGTCGGCGACGCTGCGCACGCGGGTCCTGGTCGCCTCGGGGATGCGGCGCCCCGCAGGGGCGTCGTTGAGGACGTAGGACACGGTCGCCGTCGAGACCCCCACCTTGCGGGCGATGTCGGTCAGGGTGGCGGGCCGTGGGCGGATCGAAGTCATAGCGCTATCTTGCCCTGTCGGTTCGGGCCGCCGGTACCGGCAGGAGATGCGCGGCAGCCGGGGGAGGGGTGCGTGTGTGAACCGGGTGTGAACAGGTCATTGACTCGGTTAAACGTGTAACTTAGATTAATCGAATAACCGGCGCCGGTACAGCTGCTCTCCACCCCCATGACCCCTGATAGCAGGGAGCTGTCACATGTCCGAACACACACCCCCCGACTCGGACGCGGCCGCCCGCCCCGACGGAACCGCCCTCGGTGCCCCGCCCACCGGACGGCGCGGACTGGTCCGGCTCGTTCCCCTCCTCGGCGCCGGCAACCTCGCCGTCTACGCCTTCTACATCGGGATCTCGGGTGTCCTGCTGCCCCTGCACATCCAGGGACTGCACCCCGGCGACGAAGAGGCCGCGGTGGCCAACCTCGGGATCGTCACCGGTGTCGCAGCGGTCTTCGGCACCCTCTTCAACCCGATCGGCGGCGCCCTCTCCGACCGCACCCGCACCCGCTGGGGCAGGCGCAACCCGTGGATGGTCGGCGGTGCCCTGGCCGCCCTCCTGGCCGCCGTCGTGCTGGGGCTGGCCGACTCCGTGCTCATGGTCCTGCTCGGCTGGTGCCTGGCCCAGGCCACGATGAACCTCTGCCACGCCGCCCTGACCGGGATCCTGCCCGACCGGGTGCCCGACCACAGGCGCGGGACCGTGGCCTCGGTCATGGGCATGGCGCTCTCCGTGGCCGGCGTGCTCGGCACCGGGCTCGCCGCACTGTTCACCGAACGCATCGAACTCGGCTACATCGCGCTCGGCGGGGTCGCCGTGGCCGCCGTCGTCCTGCTCTGCGCCTTCACCCACGACCCCCGTGGCGACGAGCTGCCCCCGCCCCCGCCCCCGCCCGCCGAGCGCGTGGCACCCCTGGTCGCCCTGGGCCGGTTCCTGTCCGCGCTGACCCACCGCAACTTCGCCCTGGTCCTGATCGGGCGGGCCCTGCTCTTCCTCGGCTACTTCCTGATCATCGGCTACCAGCTCTACATCTTCGACTACTACATCGAGCTGCCCGACAGCATCTCCCCGGCCGCCGCGGTCCCCATCGTCACCGCGCTCGGCGCCGTGGGAACCGTCGTGACCGCCGCGATCGGAGGGCCCCTCTCCGACCGCCTCGACCGGCGCAAACTCTTCACCCTCGTCTCCGGGGTGGCCTCGGCGCTCGCGATGCTCATCCCGTACTACGCGCCGACCTGGACCGGCATGATCGTCTTCGGGCTGGCCCTCGGCGGCGCCTTCGGCTGCTTCCTGGCCGTGGACACCGCCCTGGCCACACTCGTGCTGCCCAACCACGAGAACTACGCCCGCGACATGGGGTTGCTCAACATCGCGGCCGCCGGCCCGCAGATCATGGCCCCCTTCATCGCCTCGATGATCATCCTGCACGTGGGCGGGTACAGCTCCCTGTTCCTGGTCGGCGCCGGTGTCGGACTCCTCGGCGCCCTGTCCATCGCCTTCGTCAAAGGTGTGCGCTGAACACACTCCTGGGTTGGCCCACCCCTCCCACCGGGCACAACATTCGCGTACGACACCACAGGAGGGCCCCGCTCACCCCCGACACGGGACCCACAGACCGGGAAGGCCACCCGTGACCCTCCACATCTGCTCCCTCATCCGCGACACCGACCAGACCGTGCCCGCCGACGGCGCCTACCACGTGGTCCGCTTCCCCTTCGGCGACGCCGAGTCCTCCGACACCCACGAGATGCACCAGGTCCGACAGCCCGACGGCCACACCATCGAGGACTGGGACTCCGACCCGCGCTCGGGCTTGATCTGGCCCACCGTCGCCGGCTGGGCCAGCCTGACCGCCATGGTCCAGTGGGAGAGCGGCAACTACAGCGAACTGCGCGACCGCTTCGTACGCGACCCCCTCGACCTCGCCGACGGCTCCGACGCCACCGCCACCGACCACCGCGCGCCCAGCCCCGGCATGCAGTGCTTCACCAAACACCACGAGATCTTCGTCGATCCGGACACGCCCCTGGCCCTGGCCGTGGCCCACGACGACAGCAGCGGCCGCCGCCTCGTACACGCCCAGTTCAAGCTCGCCATCGACGGCGACGTGGCCTGACACACCTGTGGGGCCCGGCAGTGCTGCCGGGCCCCACAGGTGCACCGCGTGCTCAGAGCGGGTCGATGCGCGCCTTGAGCAGGCAGAACTCGTGGCCCTCCGGGTCGGCCAGCACGTACCAGGGCTCCTCGCCGCTCTGCCCCACGTCCACGCGCCGCGCCCCCAGCGCCAACAGCCGATCGAGCTCGGCGTCCTGGTCGCGGTCGGTGGCGTTGACGTCCAGGTGCAGCCGCAGCTTGCCCTGTTTGGGCTCCTCGGTCGGGCTCAGGATGATCGTCGGCTGCGCCCCGCCGAACCCCTCGCGCGGGCCGATCTCGATGCCGTCCTCCTGCCGGTCGAGCACGACGTGGTCCAACACCTCGCACCAGAACCGCGCCAACGCCTCGGCGTCGTGGCAGTCGATCACGAGCTCACTGATACGGCATGCCATGGTTGGGTCCCGCCCTCTCCGCGCTTCCTCGTGTGTGTCGGCTAGCCGGCCTGCCCGCGGTGTTCGGCGAGCTGGATCAGGTTGCCGCACGTGTCGTCCAGTACCGCGGTGGTCACCTCGCCCATGTCGACCGGCGGCTGCGTGAAGTCCACACCCAGCCCGCGCAGCCGCTCGTACTCGCCCCGCACGTCGTCCACGTCGAACGAGGTGTAGGGGATCCCGTCGGCCACCAGGGCCTCCTTGAACGGCTTCACCGCGGGGTGCCCGCTGGGTTCGAGCACCAGCTCGACCCCGTCCGGGGCCGCCGTCGAGACCACGGTGATCCACCGCGCCTCACCCAGGGGAACGTCGTGTTTCTTCACGAACCCCAGGGTCTCGGTGTAGAAGCGCAGGGCCTGCTCCTGGTCGTCGACGAAGACGTTGGCCAGAGCGATCCTCATGATGTTTCCCCTGTTCCGCCGGGATCACTGCCCGGCCTGCGCAGCCACCGCTCGACGATCGGTTCGAGCGGGGCCGTGTCGATCTCGTGGAACTTGTAGCGGCCCTCGCGCCTGGTCCGCACCAGCCCGGCGGACTCCAACACCTCCAGGTGCTGCGAGATCGCCTGCCGTGAGGAGGCGAGCCCGTGGTTGGTCGTCAGCCGCGCGCAGAGCTCGAAGAGCGTCTGACCGTCGCGTGCGGTCAGTTCGTCGAGGATCGTGCGGCGGGTGGGATCGGCCAGGGCCTTGAAGGCGTCAGTCACGGCCCCACTATAGGCAAGCACTCACTTGCATGTCAATGACGCTGCAGGTCATCGGGGAGATGGGTGACGTGGATCGTCGGCCGCCTGACGCTTGAGTCCGACGCGACGTCACCCTTTTTAATGGGCGGAGCCAAGCACCACCAGCGGAAGGCCTCCCCGTGAACGATCCGGCTGAACGAACACGCCCCGACGCCGCCGACTATGCCCGCGCGGAGCAGATGCTCGCACCCCACAGAGACCGCCTCCTACCCGGTGCCTCCGTCGCACCGCAGTGGTCCGTCGACGGCACGCGGTTCTGGTACCGGTCGGGGACACGCCACGTCGTGGTCGACCCGACGGCGGGCACCAGACGTGATGCGTTCGACCACGAACGACTGGCGCAAGCGCTGTCACAGAGCTCCGGACACACGGTCGGGGCCGACGACCTACCTCTGACGTCCCTCGCCTTCGAGACCCCGGGCAGCGACGCCGGCACCATCCGCTTCTCGGCGTTCGACGCCCGCTGGGAATGGTCGGACCACACCGCGACCTGCACCCGGATCGAGCACGACCACCCCGCGGGACCGGGCGAGGTCGCCTCACCCGACCGGGCATGGGTGGCGTTCCGGCGTGAGGGTGACGTGTGGGTGCGCAGCCGCGACGGCCGGCAGGAGTTCCCCCTCACCGAGGACGCGGAACCGGACTGGGACTACGGCGGCCTGCCCGACGCCGCCACGAAGGTGTCGCTGCCCTTGCAGGGCCTGAACGCGCCGCTCGTGGCCGAGTGGTCCCCGGACTCCACCCGGCTGCTCACCCACCGCATCGACCAGCGGGGGCTGCCCGAACAGGTGTTGGTGGAGTCGGCCCCACCCGGGGGCGGGCGGCCCGTGGCGCACCACATCCGCTACCCCATGCCGGGCGACGAGGCCCAGGCGACGGTGTCGTGGCGCGTGCTCGACGTCGCTTCCCGACAGGTCGTCGGCGAACAGGGCGACCCGGAGGTCCTCTCGGTCCACAACCTCTCGCGACGGTGGTGGACGGGCCGGCACGGCAGCGCGATCCACGTCCTGCACCAGTCGAGGGACGGGCGCACCCTGGAACTACGCCGTCTCGACCCGCTCACCGGCGCGCGCACGACGTTGGTCACCGAGACCGACCGCACCCGGGTGGACCCCTCGCCCTACCTGCACCTGCCGCCGGTGATGCGTGTGCTGGACTCCGGGGAGATCCTGTGGTGGTCCCAACGCGACGGCTGGGGCCATCTCTACCTCTACTCCGCCGACGGCGGGCGGGTCGAGCGGGTCACCGAGGGTCCGTGGTTGGTCCACCGGGTGCTGTGGGTCGACGAGGACCGCCGTCAGGTGTGGTTCCTCGCGTGCGGACTCCACGCCCACGACCCCTACGTCCGACAGATCTGCCGCGTGGACCTCGACGGCAGTGGGTTCGTGCGGCTCACCGACGACGACCTCGACCACGACGCGGTCAGCCCTGTGCAAGGGGGATACCTCCTGGACCGGGCCTCGAACGTGTCCACGCCGCCGCAGGCCCGGGTGCTCGACGGCGACGGGCGGTTGCTGGTCGAGCTGGAGGCCCCGGACACCGCGTCGCTCGAAGCGGCGGGTTGGAGCCCGCCCGAGCGGTTCCGCACCCTGGCTGCCGACGGGCGCACTCCGATCCACGGGGTGCTGTGGCGTCCGCACGGCTTCGACCCGGCCAAGCGCTACCCCGTCATCGACCACTGTTACCCCGGACCCAACACGCACCGGGCCTCGCCGGCGTTCGGGAACCTGTTCACCGGGGAGCCCGAGGCGCTGGCCGCGCTCGGGTTCGCCGTGGTCGCGATCGACGGCCGGGGCACCCCGCTGCGCAGCAAGGGGTTCCTGGACCACTCCTACACGGGTGACCTTGGCATGTCGGCGGCGCTGGCCGACCACGTCGCCGCGATCCGCGAACTGGGGGAGCGCCACCCCTGGCTGGACACCGGCCGGGTGGCCATGACCGGCGATTCCGGGGGCGGGTTCGCCACGGCCCGTGCCCTGCTCACCCAACCGGACTTCTACACCGTGGGGGTCGCGCGTACCGGCGCGCACGACTTCTCGGTCTACCTGCCGTTCTGGACCGAACAGTTCTGCGGCGAGCCGAGCCCGGAGAACCGCCGGGCCATGGTCAACACGCACCTGGCAGCAAACCTGCGCGGCAAGCTCCTGCTGATCGACGGGGAGCTCGACGACAACGTGCTGCACTACCAGAGCCTGCGCCTGGTCGACGCGCTCATCGAGGCCGACGCCGACGTCGACATGCTTCTCGTGCCCGGGGTCGACCACGGTCTGACCGGCCGTTACCACTACATCACGCGGCGGACGTGGGACTACCTGGTGCGCCACCTGCATGGCGTCGAGCCCCCGGCCTACCGCATCGCTCCGCTCCCGCCGATGCCCGAGTGGGCGCTCATCCCGTCCTGAGACCATCCTCCCCGGCGACGGCGACGGCGACGGCGACGGCGACGGCGGGGGAGGGGTCAGAGTTCTCGGATGCGGTCGAGCACCGAACGCATCAGTTCCATGCTCGGCCGTTCGCGCTCGGTCCCGACCTCGTCGACCACCATCAGGCCGCGGTCCAGCAGGTCCGAGAGCAGGATGCGCACCACACCCAACGGGAGGTCGACCCGTGCTGCCGCCTCGGCCACCGTCACCGGGCGCACGCACAGCGCCAGGATCTCGCGGAGCTCGGTGTCCACGTGCGGCTCCTCCACCGCCGGGACCGCGACCACCCGGGCGTCCAGGGGCAGGTCCTCGCGGGAGGGAAGCGTGCGCCCGCCGGTCAGTGAGTAGGGGCGGATCAGGGCCGCCTCCGGCTCCCGTGGCCAGAGCCCGCTCACCGGGCCACCCCCTGCGTGGGGGAGGGGAGGGGTGTGCCGTGGGCTGCGCCGGCTCGGGGCAGGGGACGTGGGTGTGCGTGGTGGGCCATGGGCTCGCTTCCGGGGGAGAAGCGGCGGGGACGGGCCGTCCCTGCCTGGGGTGGGGGAGTGACCGGGGTCTCCCAGAGTGAACCGTCGGGGGAGCGCCGGTGCAAGGCCTGCGACACGAGAGGGGCGTGGATGTGGGCCGTCGTCCCAGGTGGACCTCGTCGTGGCCGCATGCGGCCACTATAAAATCTACACTGTAAAGGCTCCCCGGCTTTTCTCAAAAAAAGCTTCAAACACAATCGCGCGGCTACGCCGCACCGACCACAGACAGACCGCGCCGCACACGCAACACCTGCGGCCCACTGGGTAGGGACAGGCCAGGTACCCGACTACGAAGGGGGAGAGTCCCATGGCTCTGAGCGACGCACAGATCGAAGAAGGCCTGGCACGGCTCCAGGACTGGCGGCGCGAGGGCGCCGAACCCGTCATCCACCGCACCGTCCGTCTGCCCGGGTTCACCGACGCCATCGCCCTGGTCGACGACATCGCGCAGGTCGCCGAGCAGGTCGACCACCACCCCGACATCGACATTCGCTACAACAAGGTCCACCTCGCCCTGAGCACACACTCCGAGGGCGCACTGACCGACAAGGACATCGGCCTGGCCGCCCGCATCGACGAACTCGTGCCCCACCACCAGGGCTGATCCGCCGGCGGGCCCGGGCGGCCGCCCTCAGCGCAGCCGGGCCCGCCGCATCTTGCCCGAAGCCGTTCGCGGCAGCTCTGCCACGAAGTCGACCTCCGCGGGAGCGGCGTGCGGGGCGAAGCGCTCACACACCCACTCGCGCAGCTCCTCGG
Organism: Nocardiopsis coralli; assembly: GCF_014892575.1. GTDB lineage: Bacteria > Actinomycetota > Actinomycetes > Streptosporangiales > Streptosporangiaceae > Nocardiopsis > Nocardiopsis coralli. The sequence continues at coordinate 84,774 of NZ_JADBGI010000009.1, forward strand.
CCAGCCCGTCGCGGGCCTCGAACCCGCTCGCGAGCACGATGCGGGCGCCGATCAGCTGCCCGGCGATCTCGTCGGGCACCGAGTAGACCCCGCACTCCTCCACCGCCGGGTGTTCGTTGAGCACCGTCTCCACCTCCGAGGGGCCGATGCGGTACCCGTGGGTGAGGATCGCACCGTCGTCGCGGGTGGAGAAGTGCAGCCGGCCCTCGCGGTCCAGGATGCCGGTGTCACCGGTCAGGTAGTGGTCGCCGTCCGGGGTGAAACGCACCTGCGAGGCGGCCTCGTTGTCGAGGTAACCGGTGAACCAGGACAGCGGGCTCTGCCGCAGGTCCACGGCGATACGCCCGTAGGCGCCCACGGGGGCCGGCTCGTCGCTGATGGCCTCGAGCACCTGCACCTTCCACCCGGGCAGGGATCCGCCGACCGCCCCGGGCACCAGCGTCTGTTCCGGTTCGCCGGTGTCGCCGTTGGGCACCCCCGCGCACCAGCCCAGTTCGGTCTGCCCGTAGTGGTCGCGCACCGGGACGCCGAACATGTCGGTGACCCACTCGATGACCTCGGGGGAGAGCTGCTCGCCGGCGCTGGACAGGCGCTGGACCACGACCTCGGGCGGCAGCGTCTTGGTGGCCGCGCGCAGGGTCCGGTAGGTCGTGGGGTCGGTGGCCAGGTTGGTGACCTGGTACATGCCGAGCACGTCCAGGGTCAGTTCGGGGTCGAAGAAGCCGGCCCGCAGTGCCAGGGAGGCGTGCCCGGCCAGCAGCGGGGAGATGACGCCGTGGTAGAGGCCGTGGGCGGTGCCCGGGTCGGCGGTGTTCCAGTAGACGTCCTCGTCGTCGACACCGAGGCCGTAGTGGTGGTGGGAGTGCATGGCGGCCAGGGCGCGGGCGGGCACGACCACGCCGCGGGGTGGGCCGACGGGTGCGGAGACGAAGACGACGGCGATGGGGCCGTCGCCGCCGACGGCGGTCTCGGGTGCGGGGCCGTGGCCGCGTTGTGAGAGTGCGGCGAGGGTGTGGTCGCCGTTGCGGGTGGGTTCGGGGCCGATGGTGGCGATGTGCCAGGGGGGTGGGGTGTCGGTGTCGAGTTTGCCGCGTTGTTCGTCCTCGCAGATGACGAGGCGGGCGTTGGATCCGGTGAGGCGTTCGGTGATGGCGGAGGGGGCGAAGGAGGAGAGGAGGGGGACGAGGACCCCGCCCAGGCGCCACACGGCCAGGGCGGTCACGGCGAGGTCGATGCCTTTGGGCAGGAGGGTGGCGATGCGGTCGCCTTGGCCGATGCCGAGGTCGGCGAGGCCGGTGGCGAGGTCGCGGGAGCGTTGTTGGAGGTCACCGAAGGTGAGGGTGGTGGGGGCGAGGGTGGGGCCGATCTCGGTGATGGCGGTGGCGTGGGGGTCGTGGCGGTCGCAGAGCAGGTGGGACACCGACGTGGTGGGTGTGTCGTAGGTGGCGAGCCAGTCGGCCACGCGCTGTGCGGGGTCGGGCATCGGTGGTGGTCCTCGTTTTCGGTGGTGTGTGGGTTTGGCCGTGTTACGTCAACACTATGCCCACCTGTGAGGGGGACCTCACTCGCGTGGGTGGTTGACGTGGTTGGAGGATGGGGCCATGGAGAGCTCTGTTGTGGTGGATCGGTTCGGTTTGTCGGCGGATGTGGGGGAGTGGTTGGAGGAGGCGGAGCGGTTGCCGGCTCCGGGGCGGCCGTTGTGTGTGCCGGTGGGTGATGAGGCTGCGCGGGTGTTGGATCTGTTCGCGTTGGAGGGGCGTGATCGGGAGGAGGTGGAGGCGTTGTGGCCGGGTGATGCCGGTGGGGGGCGTGGTGGGTCTCCGGGGGCGTGGTCGGCGGAGTTGTGGCATGTCGTGGAGTGCATGTATCGGCGGTTGTGGGCGGATGCGGAGTTGCCGGTGGGGCGGTTCCGGTGGTGGCCGTCGTTGGTGGATGTGTCGGATGTGCGGTTGAGGGTGGCGTCGTTGTGGGCGTTCGCGGCGATGGTTGCGGTGCAGTTGGAGGTGCAGGGGCGGTGGGGTGTGCCGCGTTCGGTGACGGTGGGGACGTTGGCGGATGTGGGTGCGCAGGTGCGGCGGTCGCGGGTGATGTGGGGTTGGTTGTCGTTGGAGACGTCTGGGTGGGTGGCGTTGCAGTTCCGGGGTGGGTTGTTCCGGGTCGGGGGGTTGCAGTTGGAGCCGGCTCGGTTGGTGAGTGAGTCGGGGGTGGAGTGGTACGGGGAGGCGGAGGCTGCTGGTTTGGGTGAGGGGATGGGTGTGGGGGGTCCGGTGTTGAGGTTGCACATTCCGACGGGTGGGTTGGATCCGGCGGGTGTGGATGAGTCGTTGGGGCGTGCGCGGGCGTTCGCGCGTGGGTGTTTGGGTTTTGATCCGGTGGTGGCCACGTGTACGTCGTGGTTGTTGGATCCGCAGTGGGGTGAGGTGTTGGGGGAGGGGTCGAACATTGTGGCTTTTCAGCGTCGGTTCACGTTGGTGGGTGAGGGGCGTGCGGGGGAGTCGGATGTGTTCCGTTTTGTGTTCGGGTCGCCGGTGGTGGATGTGGAGCGGGTTCCGCGGGGGACGCGGTTGGAGCGTGCGGTGGTGGATCGGTTGGTGGCGGGTGGTCGGTGGTGGGTGAGGACGGGTTGGGTGCGGTTGTCTTAGGGGTGTGAGGGGTCTGCCGGTGGGTGGGCCCCTTTTTTTGGGCCCGATGGGTTGTCAGTATGGGTTGACATGGTGGTCTTGTCAGTCCATACTGACATGCATGGACGAGAAGATGACCGAGCAGGGGACCGGCGGCCCCGAGGAGGGGTTGCGTGCGGTGTCGGCTCTGCGCCGGTTGGCCGAACGGGTCGAGGCCGAACAGGTGTCCCGGGCCCGGCAGGCGGGCTGGTCGTGGCAGCAGATCGGCGATGCCCTCGGGGTGACCCGGCAGTCGGTGCACACCAAGTACGGAGGTTGACGATGGTGGAGACGCGCGAGAGCGGCGGTCAGCTGTACCTGGACGCCAAGGCCGAGGCCCTGGCCCGCGGCGACCGCAAGGTGGGGACCGATCACCTGTTGTTGGCGCTGTTGTCGGAGGAGCGCGGTCGGGCCGCGCAGGTGTTGGCCGAGCAGGGTGTGGACCTGGACGGGGCGCGGCGGGCCCTGGCGGCGTTGGACGTGCGGGCGCTGGCCTCGGTGGGGGTCCGGGTGGAGCGGGCTGATGGTGTGGCGCGGGGGAGGGTCGACGAGAAGTTGCCGTTGACGCCCGGTGCCAAGGCGGTGTTGAAGGGGGTGGGGCGGAAGGCTCCGGGCGGGGGTCTGGGGTCGAAGGTGTTGGTGCGGTTGGTGGTGGTGCGTGCGCCGGAGCCGGTGTCGGCGTTGTTGGACGAGCTGGGTGTGGATCGCGGGGTGGTGTATTCGGAGTTGGCGGAGCGGTGAGCTGAGGGAGAGGGGTGTGCGGGGCCGGCCGTGGGGGCCGGCCCTTGCGCATGTGCGGGGTCAGATGGCCATGAGGGCGTGGGCGCTGTCGTGGTCGAGTTCGGTGCGGGGTCCGTGGTGGGTGATGCGGCCGGCGTCCAGGACGGTGATGGTGTCGGCGAGGCGGAGGGCGAGGTCGAGGTACTGCTCGACGAGGACGATGGTGATGCCTTGGGCGGCGATGTCGGTGATGGCGTTCTCGATCTCGGTGACGATCGAGGGCTGGATGCCTTCGGTGGGTTCGTCGAGCAGGAGTGTGGTGGGGCGGGTGATGAGGGCGCGGGCGAGGTTGAGTTGTTGGGCTTGTCCGCCGGAGAGGTGGCCTGCTTTGCGGTGGAGGAGGGGTTGGAGGCGGGGGAAGTGGTGGAGGGCGTGGTCGATGGGGTGGGGGTGGGAGCGGGGGTTGGCTTGGTGGGCGAGGTGGAGGTTCTCGGCGACGGTGAGGGGGGCGAAGGTGTCGTGGCCTTGGGGGACGTAGGCGAGGCCGTGGTGGATGCGGGTGTGGGGTGGGGTGTGGGTGATGTCGGTGTTGTGGTGGGTGATGGTGCCTTGGGTGGGGGTGATGAGGCCGGCGATGGTGTTGAGGAGGGTGGTTTTTCCGACGCCGTTGCGGCCCATGATGGCGGCGATGGTGCCGGGGTGGATGGTGAGGTCGATGTCGAAGAGGACGTGGGCGCGGCCGTAGCCGGCGTTGAGGTGGTTGAGGTGGAGGGCGGGGGTGGTGGTCATGGGGTGTGCTCCTGGTGGGGGGTGTGGCCGAGGTAGACCTGTTGGACTTCGGGGTGGTTCTGAATGGTGGTGAGGTCGCCGTGGGTGAGGATGCGGCCTTCGTGGAGGACGGTGATGTCGCGGGCGTAGCGGCGGAGGAAGTCCATGTCGTGTTCGATGACGACGATGGTGTGGTCGGTGGCGATTTCGGTGAGGAGTTGGCCGGTGCGGGTGCGTTCGTCGGTGTTCATGCCGGCGACGGGTTCGTCGAGGAGGAGGAGTTGGGGGCGGGCGGCGAGGAGCATGGCGATTTCGAGCCATTGGCGTTGGCCGTGGGAGAGGGTGGCGGCTTTGTGGTGGGTGTGGGGGGTGAGGCCGACGCGGTCGAGGATGTGGTGGACGGTGTCGGGGAGGGTGCGTGGGGCGCGGAGGAGTTGCCAGGGGCGGAGGTGGTGTGTGGTGGCGAGGTCGATGTTGTCGGCGACGGTGAGGTGTTCGAAGACGACGCTGGTTTGGAAGGTGCGTCCGATGCCGTTGCGGGCGATGCGGTGTTCGGGGAGGTGGTGGATGGGTTTGTTGTTGTAGGTGATGTGGCCGTGGGTGGGGCGTGTGCGGCCGGTGATGGTGTCGATGAGGGTGGTTTTTCCGGCGCCGTTGGGTCCGATGAGGAAGCGGAGTTCGCCTTGGGTGAGGGTGAGGTTGATGTGGTCGAGGGCGGTGTAGTCGCCGAAGGTGACGGTGAGGTCGGTGATGGTCAGGAGGCTCATGTGTGGGCCTTGTGGGGTTGGGGGTGGGTGGTGGTTTCGGGGGGTGTGGGGGTGAGGTGGTTTTTGAGGGTGGTGGTGAGGCCGGCGAGGCCTTGGGGTGCGAGGGCGATGACGATGACGAAGAGGGCGCCTTGGAGGTAGGTCCAGGTGCCGGAGAAGGTTTCGGCGAAGGTGGTTTGGGCGGCGTTGATGAGGAGGGCGCCGGTGGCGGCTCCGGCGAGTGAGTAGCGGCCGCCGATGGCGACGGCGAGGACCATCATGATCGAGGGGATGACGCCGATGAGGGTGGGGGAGATGATGCCCATGATGGGGACGAAGAGGGCTCCGGCGATGCCTGCGGCGGTGGCGGAGAGGGCGTAGGCGAGGGTTTTGGGCCAGGTGGGGTCGTGGCCGAGGTAGCGGACGCGGTCTTCTGCGTCGCGGATGGCGGTGAGGAGTTTTCCGTAGCGGCTGCGGGTGAGGTGGCGGAAGGCGAGGTAGAGGGTGGCGAGTGTGAGGACGGTGAGGGTGTAGAGGGTGGTTTGGGCGGTGGGTGTGTAGAGGTCGTGGCCGGCGAAGGTGGGGAAGTCGGTGAGGCCGTTGGTTCCTCCGGTGAGGTGTTGTTGGCCGATGAGGAGGAGCACGAAGGCGGCGGCGAGGGCTTGGTTGAGGATGGCGAAGTAGGCGCCTTTGACGCGTTGGCGGAAGACGGACCATCCGAGGAGGGTGGCCAGGGCTGCGGGGGCCAGGACGGCGGTGGTGATGGCGAAGGTGGCGCTGGTGAAGGGTTGCCAGAGCAGGGGGAGTTCGGTGGCCCCGGTGACCTGCATGAATTGGGGGAGTCCGGTGGTGTTGAGGGGGTCGTGGGCGGCGCGTTCGAGGGTGAGGTGCATGGCCATGGCGTAGGCGCCGAGGCCGAAGTAGACGCCGTGGCCGAGGGTGAGCATGCCGCCGCGTCCCCAGGCCAGGGCGATGCCGAGGGCGACGATGCTGTAGCAGAGGTATTGGGCGAGCAGGTTGAGGCGGAAGGGTTCGAGGAGGAGGGGGAGTAGGAGGAGGGCGGCGGCCAGGAGGGTGATGAAGGTGATGGGGCCGCGCCATCTGGTGAGGGTGGGGTGGGTGTGTGTCATGTGAGGGACCTGGTCTTGACGGTGAAGAGGCCTTGGGGGCGGGCTTGGAGGAAGGCGATGATGGCGGCGAAGACGATGAGTTTGGCCAGGGAGGCGTCGGCCCAGGCTTCGACGGTGGCGTTGAGCAGGCCCAGGGCGAAGGCGGCGATGACGGTGCCGCGGAGTTGGCCGAGGCCGCCGATGACGACGACGAGGAAGGCGTCGACGATGTAGTTGGTGCCCAGGGTGGGTCCGGTGGGGCCGATGAGGGTGAGGGCGACGCCGGCCAGGCCTGCGAGGCCGGAGCCGATGAAGAAGGTGGTGGCGTCGATCTTGCGGGTGTTGATGCCGGTGGTGGCGGCGAGGTCGCGGTTGTGGATGACGGCGCGCATTTGGCGTCCGGGGCGGGAGCGGTGGAGGTAGTAGGCCAGGGCGGCGACGGCTGTGAGGGCCAGGGCGAGGATGAACAGGCGTGAGTGGTGGATACGGACGGTGTCGAAGAGGGTGATGCCGCCGGTGAGCCAGGTGGGGGTGGGCACGTCGACGTTGGGGGCGCCGAAGAGGTCGCGTGCGGCTTGTTGGAGGATCATGCCGATGCCGAAGGTGAGCAGGAGGGTGTCGAGGGGTCGGCCGTAGAAGTGGCGGATGAGGCCGAGTTCGAGGAGCCATCCGAGGGTGCCGGTGATGGCGAAGGCCAGGGGTAGGGCCAGCAGGAGTGTGGTGGCGGGGTCGAGGCCGATCCAGGCGTGCAGGACGAACGCGGTGTAGGCGCCGACCATGATGAATTCGCCGTGGGCCATGTTGATGACGCCCATTTGGCCGAAAGTGAAGTTGAGGCCGAGGGCGGCCAGGAGCAGGACGGAGCCGATGGCCAGTCCGGTGGGTAGTTGGGTCAGCAGTGCCTCCACCGGGGTTCCTTTCGTCATGGGGGGAGCGGGGCGGTGGCGGTGGGGGTCAGCTGTGCAGGTCGGTGGCCCAGTCGTAGCTCTCGAGGTAGGGGTCGGGGGTGATGGGTTCGGGGGAGGACCAGATCTGGTCGATGAGGCCGTCGTCGTTGACCTGGCCCACGCGGGAGGTCTTGACGAGGTGTTGGGTGGGGCCGTCGATGGAGATGGTGCCTTCGGGTGCGTCGATGGTGATGCCGTCCAGGGCGGCGCGGACGTCGTCGACGTCGAAGCTGTCGGCCTCTTCGACGGCGGCTTTCCAGAGGTGGACGCTGTTGTAGGCGGATTGCATGGGGTCGGAGGTGACGCGGTCGGGGCCGTAGGTGTCGGTGAAGGCCTGGACGAAGCGGCTGTTGGGTTCGGTTTCGGTGCTCTGGTAGTAGTTCCAGGCGGTGAGGTGGCCGGTGATGTTGTCGGCGCCGATGCCGTCGATCTCTTCTTCGGCGACGCTGACGCTCAGTACGGGGGTGTGGTCGGCTTGGACGCCGGCTGAGCGCAGTTGTTGGAAGAAGCTGACGTTGGAGTCGCCGTTGAGGGTGTTGAAGACGGCGTCGGGTTCGTGGCGGGCGATGTCGTTGGTGATGGTGGAGTACTCGGTGTGGCCCATGGGGGTGTATTCCTCGGCGACGATGTCCATGTCGTGGGCCTGGGCGTAGGCGGTGATGATCTGGTTGGCGGTGCGGGGGAAGACGTAGTCGCTGCCGACGAGGTAGAGGCTGGTGTGGCCTTGTTCGCGCAGGTGGTCCAGGGCGGGGATGATCTGTTGGTTGGTGGTGGCGCCGGTGTAGACGATGTTGTCGCTGGCTTCGAGGCCTTCGTATTGGACGGGGTACCAGAGCAGGCCGTTGTTGCGTTCGAAGACGGGCAGGACGGCTTTGCGTGAGGCGCTGGTCCAGGTGCCGAAGACGGTGGCGGCGTTGTCGGAGGTGAGGAGTTTTTGGGCGCGTTCGGCGAAGGTGGCTTCGTCGGAGGCGCCGTCCTCGATGACGGGTTCGATCTGGCGTCCCAGGACTCCGCCGTCGGCGTTGATCTCGTCGATGGCGAGTTGGACGGCGTCGCGGACGGTGACTTCGCTGATGGCCATGGTTCCGGACAGGGAGTGGAGCATGCCGACGGTGACGGTGTCGTCGTCGACGCCGGCGGGGCCGGGGGTGGTGCATCCGGTGGCGGCGATGGTCAGGGCCAGGGCGGTGGCCAGGGCGGTGTGGGTGGGGCGGGTTCTCACGTGGCCTCCCGTGGGGTCGGGGTGGTGTCCCTAGGAGGCTGGGGGCGGGGTGTTTCTGCGGTGGTGTCGGCCGGTTACGTATACATGTCGGTATCCGGTGGGCGGGTTAAATCCGGTTGGGGCGGTGGGGGGGATCCGTCGGTGTTCGGGGGTGGTGTCGTTGCGGGGGGTGGGGGAGGATGCGGGCGGCGGGGGTGCCGCGGTGGTGCCCGGGCGCGGACCGCCGGTGTGTGAGGTGGTTGTGTGGGCCGTTCGTGGTGGGGCTGGGGTCTGGACGAGGAAGCCGTGCAGGGGCAGGAGGCCCGCGAGCTGGAGCGGGCGGTGCGTTCGTTCCTGCCGGAGGCGGATCTGACGGTGCATGATGCGCCGGCGGTGGGGTCGTTGGGGTTGGCGCGCCCGCGGGTGGTGGTCCCTGAGTCGTTGGCGCATGTGTGTTCGGTGGCGCCTGTGGAGCGTGTGGCGCATGCGCGGGGCAAGGCGTTGCGGGACGTGGTGCGCAACCTCGAGGGGGTGGTGGGTCCGGTTCCGGATGTGGTGGCTTTCCCGGAGGGGGAGGCGGATCTGGAGCGGTTGTTGGACTGGTGCTCGGGGGCGAATCTGGCGGTGATCGCCTACGGGGGCGGCAGTTCGGTGGTGGGTGGTGTGGAGCCTCGTGTGGGTGAGGGTTTCGCCGGTGTGGTGACGGTGGATCTGTCGCGGATGCGGCGGGTGTTGGAGGTCGACGCGGTGAGTGGGGCTGCGTCGGTGCAGGCGGGGGTGTTGGGGCCGGATCTGGAGGGGCAGTTGCGGCCGCACGGGTGGAGTCTGCGGCATTTCCCGCAGTCGTTCGAGTTCTCGAGTCTGGGCGGGTGGTTGGCCACGCGGGCGGGTGGTCATTTCGCGACGGGTCCCACGCGGATCGACGCGATGGTGGAGTCGTTGCGGGTGGTGACGCCTGCGGGGGTGGCCGAGTCGGCGCGGGTGCCCTCGTCTGGTGCCGGGCCCAGCCCTGACGGGGTGTTTCTGGGGTCGGAGGGCACGCTCGGGGTGATCACGCAGGCGTGGATGCAGCTTCGGGAGCGGCCGCGGTGGCGGTCGCAGACCTCGGTGGTCTTCGACCGGTTCTTCGACGGTGTGGCGGCGGTGCGGGCGTTGGCGCGTTCGGGGTTGGAGCCGGCGAACTGCCGGTTGTTGGACGCGGCGGAGGCGTTGATCAACGCGGGGACCTCGGTGCGGGGCGGGTTGTTGGTGGTGGGGTTGGAGTCGGCCGATCACCCTCAGGAGGCGGCGATGGAGCGTGTGGTGGCGTTGTGTGCGGATCACGGTGGTCGTGTGGGGCGTGTGCGCCACAGTGACGAGGCCGGTGGTGGGGGAGGGCGTGAGGAGCGTTCGGCCCGGTGGCGGTCGGCGTTCGTGCGGATGCCGTATCAGCGTGATGCGTTGGTGCGGCGTTCGGTGTTGGTGGAGACGTTCGAGACGGCGTGCACGTGGGGGGCGTTGGAGGGGTTGCATGCGCGGGTCGTGGCTGCGGCGCAGGAGGCGATCGGGCAGGTGTGTGGGGGTCAGGGGGTGGTGACGTGTCGGTTGACGCATGCGTACCGGGACGGGGCGGCGCCGTATTTCGGGGTGTATGCGCAGGGGCGGTGGGGGTCGATGGTGGAGCAGTGGGACGAGATCAAGGCGCGGGTGTCGTCGGCGATTGCGGAGTGTGGTGGGACGATCACGCATCATCATGCGGTGGGGCGTGATCACATGCGTTGGTATGCGGGGGAGCGTCCGGGTGTGTTCGCTGCGGGGATGGGGGCCCTCAAGCGGGAGGTGGATCCGGCGGGGGTGCTCAACCCGGGGGTGTTGTGGCCGGCGGGTGCGGGGTGAGGCGGGGCTCATCCTCGTCGGGTGGCGGGTTGGGTGTGGTGGCCGCTGCCGTGGCAGTCGGGGCAGGGGCGTTGGGACAGGGCCTGGCCGTCCCGGTGGGCGTGGGCGTCCACGCGTGTTCCGCTGCCCAGGCAGGCGCGGCACATGAGGTGGATGTGCATGGGGGGCAGCATAGGTCGGCGGGGTCGGGGCGTGGAGGTGTTTTGGTCGGGGTTGTGATGGGTGTGTGAGGTCTTCGCCTGGTGTTGGTGTGGCGGCGGGTGTGGGGGCGGGATCGCCTGTGTGGCAGGGGGTGTGGGCACCTTGACCCGATTTACTTTACATAATGTGCATTATCGGCGTCGTGTCTGTGCTGCGGGGAAGGGGGCGGACCGTCGCGGGTGCGCCCTGCGGGCCGTTGATACAGGCTGCAGGATGCGCGGCCGGCTTGCGTCGCAGGCTCGTGGTGCGCGTTGGCGTCTCGAGTGGTTCGCCGCGGGTTGTGTGGGAGCGCCACAGAGCGAAACGGGTCGAAAGAACGCCTCAGGCCGATGCGTTCTCAGGCCGATGCGTTCTGAGGATGTGTGCGCCGGCGTTGGAGTCGCCGCCTCGGCTCATCTGTCATGGAGGTTCGAGGTTCTGCGCCGGCGGCCTGAACGCCGATGCGCACCCGGAGCGTCGGCCTGATGTGCGATGTGGCCTGCGGTGTCGTTGTGCAGCGGGAGCGCAGGTCAGCGCTTCCGTGTGCAACGCCCCTGGGTCCAGGTGGTCTCCGGCGGTGGCCTGCCCGGTGTCAGGCATCCGGCGCGCGGGCGCGTGTGGGTGGGGTCTGCGTATTGCCTGTTCGGGGTGGCTCCCTCCCTGTTCCTCCTGGCCTCTCCCCTTCGATGTTTCATGCATAAACTGTGTTATGCATGATTTTGCGAAGTATGTGACCGTGTGGGTGTTTCTGTCTCTGTCGGTGGCCCCGGCCCGGTAGGCGCCTGGCCCGTTCGCCCTCTCGCGTCCCTGCGGTCCGGACCGCGACTCCCCCATGGCTGCACGCCATGCGTACGTCCTCTCCCCTGTTTCCCCTCGCCCGTTCCGCTCCCCTGGCCGGCGCACCGCGCGCCCCCACCCCCTTCGCGCTGCCGGTGGTCCGGACGCCGTGACAGCGCCCCACTCCCCCGCCCGCACCTGGGCCGCACCCCCACCTGTGCGCATCGCGAACATGGGTGCCTCTCCCCTGCCCCACCGTCCCTCGAAGCCCGCACCAGCGCCGCCACCAGGCGCGGCACGTCGCCTGGAGCCTGCTGCCGGGCGCCGTTAGCGTGGCGCTCACCCGGCCGTCTCCCCCTTCGACCGGCCACGGCCCGCCCCAGGCGGGCCGACTCTGGACAACACAGCCGAGGAAGGGGCGCACACCCATGGCTCTGGACGACAACGACCTTTCGGTGGTCGATGCGTACTGGCGGGCGGCCAACTACCTGTCCGTGGGGCAGATCTACCTGATGGACAACCCGCTGCTGCGTCGGGAGCTGGTGCCCGAGGACATCAAGCCCCGCCTGCTGGGGCACTGGGGTACGACCCCGGGGCTGAACTTCTGTTACGCGCATCTGAACCGGCTCATCAAGGCGCGTGATCTGAACATGATGTACGTGATGGGTCCGGGGCACGGCGGGCCGGGGGCGGTGGCCAACGCGTGGTTGGAGGGCACCTACAGCGAGGTGTACCGGGACGTGAGCCGGGACGAGGCGGGGATGCGGCGCCTGTTCCGGCAGTTCTCCTTCCCCGGGGGGATCCCCAGCCACGTGTCGGCGGAGGTTCCGGGTTCCATCCACGAGGGCGGTGAGCTGGGGTATGCGCTCACGCACGCGTTCGGGGCGGCCTTGGACAACCCGGACCTGGTGGTGGCGTGTGTGGTGGGTGACGGCGAGGCCGAGACGGGCCCGTTGGCGGCCAGCTGGCACTCGAACAAGTTCCTGGACCCGGTCCACGACGGGGCGGTGCTGCCGATCCTGCACCTGAACGGGTACAAGATCGCCAACCCGACGGTGCTGGCGCGTATCCCCGACGCGGAGCTGGTGTCGCTGTTGGAGGGGTACGGGTACCGGCCGATCCTGGTCTCGGGCAGCGAGCCGGAGCTGATGCACCGGCAGATGGCCGCGGCTCTGGAGGAGGCCTTCGACGAGATCGAGCAGATCCAGGACGGGGCGCGCCGGCGCGGGGACACCGAGCGGCCGGTGTGGCCGTTGATCGTGTTGCGTTCGCCCAAGGGGTGGACGGGGCCGGTGGAGGTGGACGGTGAGCCGGTGGAGGGGACGTGGCGTTCGCACCAGGTTCCGTTGTCGCAGGTGCGCTCGAACGAGGAGCACCGGCGGATGTTGGTGGAGTGGATGGCTTCTTACCGGCCGGAGGAGTTGTTCGATTCTGAGGGTGTGCCGGTGGCGTCGGTGCGGGTGAATGCGCCGGCGGGTGGGCGGCGGATGAGTGCGAACCCGCATGCCAACGGTGGGTTGTTGTCGCGGGATCTGGTGTTGCCGGATTTTCGGGGTTACGGGTTGGAGGTGGCCGAGCCGGGGCGTGTGGTGGGTGAGGCCACGCGGGTGCTGGGCCATTGGTTGCGGGACGTGATGCACCAGAACCCGGGGATCTTCCGGGTGATGGGTCCGGACGAGACGGCGTCGAACCGGTTGTCGGCGGTATTGGAGGCCTCGGACAAGGTGTGGCAGGCCCAGGTGGTGGAGTCCGATGTGCATCTGGGGCCGCACGGGCGGGTGATGGAGGTGCTCAGTGAGCATCTGTGCCAGGGGTGGTTGGAGGGGTATCTGCTCACCGGCCGGCACGGGTTGTTCAACTGTTACGAGGCGTTCGTGCACATCGTGGATGCGATGTTCAACCAGCACGCGAAGTGGTTGAAGGTGACGCGGGACCTGTCGTGGCGGCGTCCGATCCCGTCGTTGAACTATCTGTTGACGTCGCACGTGTGGCGGCAGGACCACAACGGTTTCACGCATCAGGATCCGGGGTTCCTGGATGTGGTGATGAACAAGCCGGCGTCGGTGGTGCGGGTGTATCTGCCGCCGGACGCGAACACGTTGTTGTCGGTGGCCGATCACTGCCTGCGTTCTCGTGACTATGTGAACGTGGTGGTGGCGGGCAAGCAGCCGGGGTTGCAGTACCTGTCGGAGCAGGAGGCGGTGTGGCACTGCACGCGCGGGATCGGGATCTGGGAGTGGGCGAGCACGGGCGGGGGCCAGGACCCCGATGTGGTGTTGGCGTGTGCGGGTGATGTGCCCACGTTGGAGACGGTGGCGGCCGCGGACCTGTTGCGGCAGTACTTCCCGGAGCTGCGGGTGCGGGTGGTGAACGTGGTGGATCTGATGCGGTTGCTGCCGGCGGGTGAGCACCCGCACGGGTTGGCCGATGGGGAGTACGAGGCGCTGTTCACCACGGACAAGCCGGTGATCTTCGCGTTCCACGGGTACCCGTGGTTGATCCACCGGTTGACGTATCGGCGTCGGGGCCACGAGAACCTGCATGTGCGCGGTTACAAGGAGGAGGGCACCACCACGACGCCGTTCGACATGGTGATGCTCAACGATCTGGACCGGTTCCACCTGGTGATGGATGTGATCGACCGGTTGCCGTGGTTGCGGGAGCGGGCCGCGCCGGTGCGCCAGCGCATGGTGGACGAGCGGTTGGCGCACCGTGCGCACACCAGGGAGTTCGGGCAGGACGCGGAGTCGGTGCGTGAGTGGAGGTGGCCTTACTGATGCGGGTTCTGGTGGTCAACGCGGGCTCGTCGACGTTGAAGTTGAGTGTGCTGGACGGCGCGGACGCGGTGTTGGATGCGCGGACGGTGTCGTTGTCGGGGTCGGGGTGGGATCAGGCGGAGTTGGAGGGGGTGTTGGGGGCGTTGCCGGTGCCTGATGCGGTGGGGCATCGGGTGGTGCACGGTGGTCGGCGGTATGTGGGGCCGGTGCGGTTGGACGATCGGGTGGTGGCGGATCTGGAGGGGTTGGCGGTGTTGGCGCCGTTGCATCAGCCCAAGGCGTTGGCGGGGATCGAGGCGGTGTCTGCGGTGTTGCCGGGGGTGGAGGGTGTGGCGTGTTTCGATACGGCTTTTCATGCGTCGTTGCCTGAGGTGGCGCGTACGTATGCGGTGCCGCGGGAGTGGCGGTCGCGGTGGGGTGTGCGGCGGTATGGGTTTCATGGGTTGAGTCATGCGTTTGTGGCGGAGCGGTTGGGGGGTGTGGGTGATCGGTTGGTGAGTGCGCATTTGGGGGCGGGTGCGTCGTTGGCGGCGGTGCGTGAGGGGGTGTGTGTGGATACGACGATGGGTTTTACGCCGGTGGAGGGGTTGGTGATGGCGACGCGTTCGGGGGATGTGGATCCGGGGGCGTTGTTGTGGTTGCAGCGGTATGCGGGTTTGGGTGTGGATGAGGTGGCGGAGGGGTTGGAGCGGGGTTCGGGGTTGTTGGGGTTGGCGGGGTCTGGGGATATGCGGCAGGTGTTGGCTGATGAGGGGCGTGGGGTGGAGGAGGCGGTTTTGGCGGTGGGGGTGTATGTGCATCGGTTGAGGGCGCGGGTGGCGGCGATGGCGGCGTCGTTGAGTGGGTTGGATGTGTTGGCGTTCACGGCGGGTGTGGGTGAGGGGTCGGCGGTGGTGCGTTCGCGGGTGTGTGCGGGGTTGGCGTTTTTGGGTGTGGAGGTGGATGAGGGGGTGAATGGGTCGTTGCGGGGTGAGGGTGAGATCTCTGCGGGGGATGCTCCGGTGCGGACGTTTGTGGTGGGTGCGCGGGAGGATGTGCAGATCGCGCGGGGGGTGCGTGCGGTTCTGGGTGGTTGATGGTGTTGGCGGGGGTTCGTGGTGTGGTGGCCGCGGGCCCCTCTTTTTTGTGTGTGGGGTGGTGCCACTCCCCTGGCCCGGGATGGCCTGTGGTTGCGGGCCGGGTGGTGGTTGTGGGGCGGGGTTGGGGGATGCTGTGGGTATGGGTGTTCAGCACGAGGACGAACCGCAGCAGGACTTCCGGGGCCAGGGTCGGGGCCGGGATCTGGTGGTGGTGCGTATCGAGGAGTATCTGCGGGCGCGGTGTGCGGCCAAACCTTCGGCGCACACCGTGGCGGCCTACCGGCGTGATCTGGAGGCGGTGTTGGGTGAGGTGGCCCGGGTCAGGGGCACCGAGCCGGGCCGGGTGGTGCTGGAGGAGTTGGAGGTGGTGGTGTTGCGGGCGGCGTTCGCGGAGTTCGCCGCGCAGCGGGCGGCCTCGAGTGTGGTGCGGGCGTGGTCGACGTGGAACGGGTTCTTCCGGTTCTGGGTGGCTGAGCAGGTGGTGGCGGGCAATCCGATGTCGGCGGTGCCGCGGCCGAAGGTGCGGGCTTCGGCGCCCAAGCCGCTCAGGGGTGAGGACACCCCTGAGCAGTTGTTGCGGGCTCTGGCGCAGGGGGCGCGCAAGGCGCGTGATCCGTGGCCGGAGCGCGATCTGGCGGTGTTGGCGTTGGCGTTGCTGACGGGGATGCGGTCGGCGGAGATGTTGTCGCTGCGGATGGATTCGTTGGGTGGTCGGCCCGGTGAGCGGCGTGTGCGGGTGGTGGGCAAGGGCGGTGGTGAGCGGGTGTTGCCGATCGAGGCGCCGTTGGAGGTGTTGTTGGAGGCGTATCTGGTCTCGCGGCGTGAGCGGTTCGGTGTGGTGCGGGGTGAGGATGCGTTGTTGGTGGACAACCGGGGGCGGGGGTTGCGGCGCGGGGGTCTGCAGTATCTGGTGCAGCAGTGTTATCGGCATGCGGGGGTGCATGACCGGGTGGCGCGGGGCACGTTGGTGCACGCGTTGCGGCACACGTTCGCGACGCGGTTGGCCGAGGACGGGGCGTCGGTCACCGAGATCATGCATTTGTTGGGGCATGCGTCGGTGTCGTCGTCGCAGGCTTATATCGAGGTGAGTGAGGGTGCGCGGCGTCAGGCGGCGTCGGCGAACCGGACCTATGGGGTGTTGCGGGAGCTGGCCGGGCCCGGGGAGTGAGGGCGTGCGGGTGGGGGTTGTGGTCTGCGGTTGCGGCTCGGTGGGCGCGGGTGAGGTCCTAGAGTTTGCTGTGTGAAGCGCTTCGAGATTTCGACGGTCAACGTCAACGGGCTGCGTGCGGCGGCCAAGAAGGATCCGGGGTTCGTGGGCTGGTTGGGTTCCACGGATGCCGATGTGGTGTGTTTGCAGGAGACGCGTGCGCTGTCTGAGCAGTTGCCGGGGTCGGTGTTGGAGCCTGCCGGGTGGCATGTGCAGTTGTGTCCTGCGGCGGCCAAGGGGCGTGCGGGGGTCGCGGTGTATTCGCGGCGTGAGCCCGATGCGGTGCGTGTGGGGTTCGGGGTGGCCGAGTTCGAGGGTTCGGGCCGGTATGTGGAGGTGGATCTGGGGGCGGTGACGGTCGCGAGCCTGTATCTGCCCTCGGGTGAGGTGGGCACGGAGCGTCAGGAGGAGAAGGAGCGCTTCATGGCGGCTTTCCTTCCGTACCTGGAGCGCAGGTCGGCGCAGGTGCGCGGGGTGGGGCGTGAGCTGGTGGTGTGCGGTGACTGGAACATCGCGCACACCGAGGCGGATCTGAAGAACTGGCGCAACAACCGCAAGAACGCGGGGTTCCTGCCCGAGGAGCGTGCGTGGTTGGGGCAGGTGCTGGAGCGCGCGGAGCTGGCCGATGTGGTGCGGGGGCTGTATCCGGACCAGGCGGGCCCGTATTCGTGGTGGTCCTACCGGGGGCGGGCCTTCGACAACGATGCGGGTTGGCGGATCGATTATCAGATGGCCACGGCCGGGTTGGCCGAGCGTGCGGTGTCGGGGCGGGTGGAGCGTGCGGCCGAGCATGGGGCGCGGTGGTCCGATCATGCTCCGGTGTCGGTGGTTTATGAGCTGGATGGGGGCCTGTGATGGGTGTGCCGATCGTGCTGGTGCACGGGTTGCGGTTGTCGTCGAGTATGTGGCGGCCGCAGGTGGAGTTGTTGAATTCGCAGGGGCGGCGTGTGGTGGCGCCGGATCTGCCCGGGCACGGGTCGCGGCGTGGTGAGGTGTTCTCGCTGGGTTCGGCGGTCGATGCGGTGTTGGGTGCGATCGATCAGGTGGGTGGCCGTGCGTTGTTGTGCGGGTTGAGTCTGGGGGGTTTTGTTTCGATCGCGGCTGCGGGTGCTTCGCCGGGGCGGGTGGCGGGGTTGGTGGCGGCCAGTTGTACGGCCAAGCCGGCGCAGTCGTTGGCGCAGGTGTACCGGATCCCGTCGGTGTTGATGGATCGGTTGCCGGACCGGGGTGCGGCGGTCAATGAGCGTTTCCATCGGTTGACGTTGCGTGATGGTGCGGCCGAGGCGGTGTTGGACGGTGGTTTGGCGGTGGAGGCGGCCACGGCGGTGATCGATGAGATCCAGTCGTTGGACGCGTTGTCGTCGTTGGCTTCGTATGAGGGTCCGGTGTGGTTGATCAATGGGGCGCGTGATCATTTCCGGATCCATGAGAAGAAGTTCTATGACGCGTGTGTGGATGGTCGGTTGGTGAATGTGCCGCGGGCGGGGCACATGGTGAGTTTGGATCAGCCGGTGAATTTTTCGCGGATCGTGGCTGATGCTGCTGATGTGGTGGCGGTGCGTGAGGCGGATGCGGGTCGGTTGGAGGCGGGTCCGGAGGGTCCTTGAGGCTGGTCGGTTGTGTGTGGCGGGTTGTGGCCCCTGCCCCCGTGTTGTGGGGGTGGGGGTCAGTTGTTGTCGGGGTGGGTGTCGGGGCGTTGGGGCGGGATGGTGAGGCTGTAGCCGGGGCGGGGGCGTTCGGGCAGGCGGAAGAAGATCATGGGGTTGGCCTGGCTGGTGCGTACGGGTTCGTTCAGGCCCAGTTCGGTCTTGAGGTCGGTCAGGTGTTGGTGGGCGCGGGGTGCGCGTGCGGCGGAGGCGGTGAAGTAGTTGGTGGTGTTGTTGGTGAGCCATTTGAGGACGACGGCGCCTTCGGTGAAGGGCAGGGCGTAGCGCTGGTGGAAGACGTCGTGGACGCTGACGGGGATGTGTGGGGGCAGGATGGGCAGCAGGTGGTTGATGTACCAGCGTGCGAACCATCCGTTGTGGGCGGCGTCGAGGAAGAGGTAGTCGGTCTGGGCGGGCATGTGGGCGATCTTGGCGCGGACGTCGCCCTTGGTGAAGGTCCAGCGGTCGTGGGCGAGGTCGTCGGGGACGTGGCGGGGTGCGTGGTCGACGATGTCGAAGGAGTGCAGGTGGCCGGTGCCGTTGTGGGCCAGGGCGGTGAGGATCCAGGTGGTGGACCAGCCGTAGTAGGTGCCGATCTCGACGACGTTGGCGGGCTGGTGTTCGCGTAGGAGCAGGTAGGTGATTTCTGCTTCGATGTCGTCGAGTTGGGGGGTCATGGTGGGGTCGGCGGCGTGGTGGTGGGCGCGCATCTGTTCGCGGGCGCGGGCGAGGTCGTCGCGGTGGGTGCGGTAGAGGGTGGTGATGTGGTCGAGGTCGATGGCGGGGGCTGGGGTGGTGGTCATGGGTGGGTGCCTTTCGTGTGGGGTTGGGCCGTGAACAAAACGTGCACTGAATGTAGCAGTTTGATTGCTGTGTGTAGTGGTGTGGGTGGGGTGTGTCGTGGTAGCTACCGGGCGGGTGTGATGCGTGGTGGCCGCGGGTGGTTCTGGTGGGGTGTGGGGGTGCTGGTGGGGCCGGTGTGACCTGGGGGTGTTGGGGGCTCTTAGTCTTGTGCGGGTGAGCAGTAGTCAAGAACCGCAGCAGAGTGCGGGCAACAATACGCAGGCGGGCGGGGGCGGGCTGGCGCACAGTCTGCGCCGTCGCCACATGGCTTTGATCGCCATCGGGGGTTCGGTGGGAGCCGGCCTCTTCATCGGGTCGGGGGCGGTGATCCAGACCGCGGGGCCGGCGGCGGTGGTCTCCTATGTCCTGGCGGGGGCGCTGGTGTTCTTCACCTTGCGGGCCCTGGGCGAGATGGTGGTGGCCGTGCCGACGGGGGGTTCGTTCTCCGATCATGCGCGGTTGGCGTTCGGTCCGCGCGGCGGGTTCACCATCGGGTGGTTGTACTGGTGGATGTATGCGGTGCTGGTGGCCGCGGAGTCGGTGGCCGGTGCGGCGATCCTGGCGCAGTGGGTGGCGTTGCCCGGGTGGGTGCTGGCGCTGTTGGTGCTGGTGTCGATGACGGTGGCGAACCTGATCTCGGTGAAGGTCTTCGCCGAGACCGAGTCGGCGTTCTCGCTGATCAAGGTGGCCACGATCGTGGCGTTCTTGTTGGTGGGTGTGCTCTGGGCGCTGGGGCTGTGGACCGGTTCGGATGCGCCGGGGTTGTCGAACCTGTTCGATCACGGCGGGTTCGTCCCGCACGGGTGGGTGGCGGTGTTGGCCGCGACCGTGGTGGTGCTGTTCGCTTTCGGTGGCGTGGAGATCATCACGGTGGCTGCGGGTGAGAGCGCCGAGCCCGAGCGGGGTGTGGCCTCGGCGGTGACCAACGTGCTCTGGCGGATCGGTCTGTTCTACGTGGCTTCGATCCTGGTGATCGTGGTGGTGTTGCCGTGGGACTCGGTGGTGCCGGGGTACAGCCCGTTCGTGTCGGTGATGGACCACGTGGGCATTCCGGGTTCGGCGCTGATCATGGAGATCGTGGTGTTCATCGCGGTGTTGAGCGTGCTCAACGCGGCGCTGTACACCTCGTCGCGGATGCTGTTCATGCTGACCCGGCAGGGGGATGCTCCCAAGGTGCTGCGGGGCACGAACCGGCGGGGTGTGCCGGTGCGGGCGATCCTGTTGGGCACTGCGGTGGGGTATGTGGCCGTGGTCGTGGAGTACATGTTCCCCGACGAGGTGTTCCCGTTCCTGGTCGCCTCGATCGGCGCGATCCTGTTGGTGCTGTTCATCACGATCTGCGCCTCCCAGTTGGTGTTGGGGGCGCGGGTGCGCCGTCTGCAGCCGCACCGGTTGACGTTGCGGATGTGGGCGTTCCCGTATCTGACGTGGGTGGTGTTGTTGGGGTTGGTGACCATCGGTGTGGCGATGGCGGTCATCCCTGACCAGCGTCAGGCGTTGTGGGCGACGTTGGCGTCGGTGGTGGTGGCGCTGTTGGCCTATGAGGTGCGTCGGCGTGTGGGGCGTCGGGCGCCCAGTGTGGTGGCGTTGCCGGTGCCCGGGCGTGAGTCGACCGATGCTCTGCGTCGGGGTGCGCCGGTGGGTGAGGCGTCCTCGGCTCCGGAGCCGGGTGGCGGGGCCGGTTCGGCCGGTTCTGGGGGCGGCGGTTCGCCCTGAGGTGTTGTGGTCGGTGTGGGGTGTCCTTCCTGCGGGAGGGGCACCCCCTTTTTTTGTGTGGCGGGGGGTGTCGGGGGTTATTCGGTGTCGAAGAGGGCGAGGTAGTCGGTCTTGTCGAAGAGGCGGGCGCTCTCGCGGGCGGTGGGGTGGCCGTTGTCGGGGTCGGCGCCGTGGTGGGTGAGCAGGGCCACGATGTCGTTCTCGCCCTTGAAGACGGCGCCGGCCAGGGGGGATTGGCCGCGGTCGTTGAGGCGGTCCAGGTCGGCGCCGTGGGTGATGAGGGTGGCCACGGTCTCGGGGTGGCCGTGGTAGGCGGCCAGCATCAGGAGGGTGTCGCCCTTGTCGTTGGTGAGGTTGACCGGCAGTCCGGCGCGTAGGTATTGGTCCAGGGCCCCGGCTTGGCCTTTGCGTGCGTGGTCGAACATGCGGGTGGCCAGTTCGATGATGTCGGGGTCGTGGTCGGGCTGTTGGTTGCTCACGGGGGTGAGCCTAGCGGGCGTGTCCAGTGCCCCGCATCGGCTGTCTGGAATGCCTGCTACGCCGCATGTGGTGCTGAACTCGGTTTTTGTCGCTATGGTGCTGCGCAACCCCTGAGAGGAGCTCCCCGTGCGACATGTTGTCGGCTTCTTGTCCGGACTGCTGTTGGGACCGCTGCTGGTCCTGATTGCCGGCTGGGCGTTCTCGCACCTGCGCAACCTGCATGCGGGCGAGGTCTCGGCCCTGTCCGGGTCCGGTCCTTTGGCGCTGTGCGGGTTGGCTGCGGCCGGTCTGATCCTGGCGATGGTGGCGGTGCCTCCGCGCCTGACGCCGATGCTGGCCTTCGGTGCGGCCCTGACGATCGGTGCGATGAGCGCCGCGGCGATGGTGCGTATGCACCTGCTGGAGCGTCTGCCGATGGTGCCCGGTGCCGAGGGTGCGCTGGTCCTGCTGCCGTTGGGTGTGTTCGTGCCCGTGGTGGTGCTGTTGTTGGCCCCGTTGTTCAACACGCAGCGGTGGGTGCGCGAGGCCGACGGTGAGGTGACCGAGGAGGAGTACTTCGACGGTCTCTACGAGGAGGACGAGCCCTCCCCCGCCAGGCCCAAGCACCGTCTCTGACGGAGCGCGCTTGTGGGCGTGCCCGGGCCCTGTCTGTGTCCCTGTGCCGGGGAGACGGGGGTCCGGGCCTTTTTGTGTGTGCGGGGGGTGGGTCAGCTGCGCCAGGTGGGGGCCCAGGAGGTGCTGCGGGAGACCTCGGGGGGCAGGGGTGGTAGGCCCAGCCCGGGGTGGGCGCGCCGGCGGCCCTGGCCGGGTTCGGGGTCGGAGCCGCTCTGGGGCTCGTGCGCGGGCTCTGGCGGGTCCTGGGTCGGCTCGGGCGGTCGCTGTGGCTGTTCGTCGCCCTCAGGCTCTTCTGGGACGGGGTCCTGATCGGTCCTGGGGTGCTCTTGGGTCTGAGGTTCCGGTTCGCTCTCGCGCTCTGCCGCGTTGGTCGGGCCGTCCGTGCTTTCCGGGCCGGGGTGCAGGTCGGCGGCGGTGACCGGTTCGGGCAGGGGCGGAAGGTCGCTGTCCTGGGATTGCTGGTGGGAGGGGGGCAGGGCCTCCTGGGCGGGGGCGATGTGCTTCCACCACTGCTGGGCCTCGGCCGGGGCGAGTTCGCCGTCCACGACCAGCCAGCCGAAGACGTGGCGGTGGCGGCGCCGGGCGTTCCAGGAGCGGGGGTAGGGCTGGGGGTCCAGGACCAGGACGCGTTCGCCCTCGACGGTGGGGATCTCGGCGGGCACGCCCTCGTTCCAGACCCAGGTGCCGTCGTGGGCGATGAGGTTCCACCAGCCGCGCACGGTCTGGGCGGCCGGGTCGGTGGGCCCGTCGCGGAAGGCGCTCACCCACCGGGGGTCGGGTTCCTGTCCCTGCAGGTGTTGTCCGCGGGGGCCGATGAGGGCGTCGGCGAGCAGGGTGTGGAGTTGGAAGTTGTCGCCGATGCCGTCGTAGAGGACGCGGAAGGCGCGGCCGGTGGTGCGGTGCAGGACCAGGGCGGAGGTGGCTTCGCTCATGCGCAGCAGGGCGCGCAGGTCCTCGAAGAGGTCCAGGTGGGGGCTGAGTTGGTTGGTCAGCGCCATGAGTTGGGCGTGCAGGGTGGGGTTGCGTCGTAGGTGGGCGCGGGTGGTGGGTTCGCCGAGCATGGTGTGGGCGGCCAGGGCGTGGCGTTCGATGGCCCACCAGGACAGGGTGGCGGCGGGTGCGGTGTCGGGGCCCAGGTGGGGGGTGATGCGGGTTTCGGTGTGGGCGGTGACGTGTTCGGGGGTGGGTGGGGGGTCGGGTTGGGTGTGGGTCCAGGCGCGGGTGAAGGCGAGGGCGCCTTGGCCGACGGTGTGGAGCAGGTGCAGGGTGGTGGGGGCGGTGGGGCCGGGGTCGGTGCCGAGTTCGACGAGGGCTCCGGCCAGGACGCACAGGTCGGCGGTGATGCCGGGGGCGAGGTGTCCGGTGTTGAGCAGGTCGGCGAGGGCTTCGAGGGCGAGTTCGCGTTCGCCGGCCGGGACGTGGGCGGCGTGGGTGTGGACGCGGCCCAGGGTGGGTGGGAAGTGGTGGGGGTCGGTGGCCACGGAGGCGTCGATGAGTTCTTGGAAGGCGTTGCGAAACGTCTCGACCATGCGTGCCGTCCCCTTTCTCACGTCACCAACGTAGTGTGTCGCGGATGCAGGTTCGCACGGTGTGGTGCTGTTTCGGGTGGTGCGGGTGGGTTTGTTGGTGATCTGAGATGGTGGCCGGTCTCAGAGGCCCAGGCGGGTGACGGCGTTGTCGTCGAGGGGGTCGGCGGTGCGGATGTAGTCGTGCACGGTGCGGGGGTTGGTCCAGCGGCCCTGGCGCATGATCTCGCGGTCGGCGGCCCCGCCGAGGGCGGCCTGGGTGGCGAAGCCGGCGCGGAGGGAGTGGCCGCCGAAGTCGTCGGGGTTCAGGCCGGCGCGGGCGGCGTAGCGTTTGACGAGTTCGCCGACGGCGCGTCCGGACATGGGGTGGGTGCCGATGCGTCCGTGGCGGTCGACGGTGGGCAGCAGGGGTGTGGCCGGGGGCAGGTGGGGTGGGTGGGTGAGCAGGTCGTGGCAGCGGTGGGTGGGTGAGGGTGGCGGGGGCGGGGTGTGTTCGAGGTGGTTGCGCAGGCTTTGGTGGCCGTGGGTGTGGTGCAGGGTGAGCAGGTCGGCCCAGTCGGCGTAGGCGCACAGGCAGCAGGTGTGGCGGTGGCGTCCGCGCGGTAGGGCGATCTGGTCGGAGCGGCGCCCTTCCTGGTCGGTCTTGGTGGCGCCCAGGTCGATGGTCAGGGTGGGGTGGGTGCTGCCGGGTCGGGTGCGCAGGTGCAGGTCGCCGATCTGCAGGGCGGCGAGTTCGCTGCGGCGCAGGGCTCCGGCGAAGCCGGTGAGCAGGAGCAGGGCGTCGCGTCGGCGGGCCACTCCCCCGGGCCATCCGTCGTCGGGGCGGGCGGTGAGCAGGTGTTCGAGGGTGGCCAGGATGAGGGGGTCTTTGCGGCGGGGGCGGGTGCGTCGGGTGCGGCGGATGCCGCGCAGGGTGGTGCGTACGACGTCGGCGCGGGTGGGTGAGTCCAGGCCGTGGGCGGCGTGGACGGCGGCGATGGCGGCGGCGCGGCGTTCGAGGGTGGAGGTGGCCAGGGCCCAGTCTCCGGTGGTGGTGCGGGTGTGGGCGCAGGCGGCCAGGTAGACGGCGACGTCGACGGGTTCGGCGGGCAGGCTCTGGCGGTGTTCGGCCAGGCACCAGGCGGTGAAGTGGCTCCAGTCGGTGCGGTAGGCGCGCAGGGTGTTGGGTGATTGGGCGCGGGTGAGGTAGTGGCCCAGGGTGTGGGCCTGTTCGGTGTCGAAGCGTTCGCGCACGGCCGCCAGGGCGGTGGGGTCGATCAGGACGCTGTGGGTGGCCCGGTCGAGGCGGTGTTGGACCGGGGCGGGCAGGTGGTCGTGGTCGTCGCTGTCCTGGGGGCCGTGGTGCACGGGTGTGTCTTTCCGCCGCGGTGGGTCAGGGGCCGGTGAAGTGTGTGCGCAGGGCTTCGAAGAGTTCGGCCGGTGGCATGAGCAGGAACAGGGGCAGGGCGGTGGCGGCCAGGGCGACGGTGAAGCCGATGAAGGCGATCTTGCGGCGTAGGAAGGCGGCCAGGATCGCGGCGATCAGTGGCACGGCCAGGGCCAGGATCAGGACCCAGATCAGGGCGGTGCCCAGGCTGGCGAGGTGGTCGCCGGGCACGGTGGTGAGTTCGCCGGCGGCGGGGTCCTGTTCGGCGGCCATGGCGGCTTCCTGCAGGTCCATGAAGGTGAAGAGCAGGTTGGCCAGGGCCAGGGGTGTGCCCAGGGCCCAGGTCAGGGCCAGCCCGACCCACAGGGCGGTGATGCGCCGGTCGGGTGGGTCGGGTACGCGGACGGGTTCGCGGCTGGGGCGCGGGCTCTTGGCCGTGGTGTCGGCCGGGGCGGTCTCGGTCGCGGTGTCGGCCCGGTCGGTGGTCTCGGGCTGTGCTGCGGGCGGGTCGGGTTTGTTGCGCTTGCGCTTCTTGGGTGACACGCCCGGGAGCTTACCCGCCCAGGGAGAGCAGGTGGATGGCCGACACGAAGACGATGGGCCAGGCCAGCAGGGCCAGGCACCACAGGGCGGCCTTGCGGTCGCCGGCGACGGTGGCCACGGCGGCGCCGAGGAAGGGTAGTCCGACGGCGGCGCCGAAGGCGAGGGTGAACCATTCGGCGGCCGAGCCGGCGTGGGCGTCGGCGTCCAGGCCCATGAGGTAGCCGAAGGGGCCCAGGATCAGGGTGAGGGTGGCCAGGACGGCCAGGACGACGCGGATTCCGGTGGGGTGGCGGGTGTTGTGGCCACCGCCGTGGTTGGTGGGACGGTCAGACACGGGGGCCGTGGTGCCTTTCGGGTCACAGGTGGCGGGCCGGGGCGGCTGGGATGTGGGGCGCCCTTGGGCTGGTGCGTACCGTGCGGGCGGGGCCGGCGGGTGCGCGGGGCGCCGGCGCGCCGCGCTGTGTCCCGGTGCTGGTGGGGCAGGTGGCGCGCCTGGTGACCAACGTACTCCACACGGGTCGGTGCCCGAAACCGCCCTGGGGGGCTAGGTGGGCCAGGGGCGGGCGGTGTCGATGAGTCCGGTGAAGGCGGCCAGGAGGCGTAGTTCGTCGACGGTGCGGGGTGCGGTGGTGCGCAGGGCGGGGGCGTAGGTGACCACGGCGGTGCGTTGGGCGCGGGAGAGGGCGACGTTGAGGCGGTTGCGGTCCAGGACGAAGCTGGGGCCGCGGTTGGTCTGGGCGGCGTCGGAGGTGGTCATGGAGCAGATGACGGCGGCGGCTTCTTGGCCTTGGAAGCGGTCGACGGTGCCTACGCGGATGTGGGCGAGTTCGGGTGTGTGTTGGCTCGCGTGGTTGAGGGCGCGGCGTAGGGCGCGTACTTGGAGGTTGTAGGGGGCCACGACGAGGATGTCGGTGCCGGTCAGGGGTGTGTTTTCCGGGTGCAGGTGTTGGTTGAGCAGGGTGTGGGCGATGGCCAGGACGGCGTCGACCTCTTCGGGGCTGTGGGTGGTGCGGGCGGTGTGGGTGACGGGGTGGGCGTAGACGCCTGGTTCGAGTGGGGTCAGGGTGCGTTGGGCGGTGGTGGGGTGGGCGTGCAGGCGGTTGTCGTAGGACAGGCGGGAGATGGCCGAGCACACGGTGGGGTGCATGCGTCGTGAGGTGTTGAGGAAGTAGCCGCGGGTGGGGTCGATGACGGTGTCGGTTCCCATGAGGTGTTGCAGGGCTGAGGCGTCGGCGCCTTCGCCGTGGGTGCCTTGGACGACTTGTGGGAGTTGGCGGGGGTCGCCGAGTAGGACGATGTTGTGGGCGGCGGTGGCTGCGGCGAGGGTGTCGGCCAGGGCGAATTGTCCGGCTTCGTCGATGATGAGCACGTCGAGGGGGTCGGCGACCATGGCGGCGTTGGTCATGGCCCAGGCGGTGCCGCCGATGAGGTGGGGCTCGTGCTGTTCTTGGCGGCGTCGGCGCCAGGTGGCCATGGCTTGGGGTGTGGTGGGTTCGTCCCAGGGGTGGTCGGTGTGTTCGGTGCGGGATTTGGGGCGTTTGGCGGCGTGGATGGTGGTGCCGCGGTTGTGGGCGGTGGCCAGGGCGGCGTGCATGACGTTCTCGACGGCTTTGTGGCCGGTGGAGCACACGCCCACGGAGCGGCCCTGGTCGATGAGGTGGTTGATGAGTTGGGCGGCCAGGTAGGTCTTTCCGGCTCCGGGTGGGCCCTGTACGGCCAGGTAGGAGTGGTCGAGGCGGTCGGTGGCGGCCAGGACGGTGGCGATGGGGTCGCCGTCGTGGTCGTCGGTGGTGGGCAGGGGTCCGGGTGGGCACAGGCGCGGAGGGTGGGCGCGCAGGATGTCGGTGCCGGCGTTGTGGGGCCAGTGGGGCAGGGCCTTGACGGTGGTGGTGGCCTGTTGTTCCAGGGCGCCGTCCTTGGGTTGGGCGCGTACGGGGGCGCCGGGCAGGACGGCGACGGGGCGGGTGCGGGGTGTGTCGTCGGGCTCGGCGGTCTGGGTGATGAGCAGGTGGTCGGTGGCGGCTTCGGTGACGGTGGCGGTGGTGGTGGCCGGTTCTTGTCCGGGGCGGGTGGGTGTGAGCAGGTGGACGGACTGGCCGGTGGTGAAGGGGTGGGGTCGGGCGGGGTCCAGGTCCATGCGTAGTTCGCGGCGGGCCTTCTTCTGCCGTCCGGTGGGTTCGATCCACTCCCCTGCGCGTACGCGGTGGGGCACGGCGCAGTCGGTGTCGGTCTCGAGTTCGCTCAGGGGTGCTTGGGTGCGGCGGAAGTGTTCGCGCCAGGGTGGTTGGGCTTCGCGCTGGTAGTAGCCGACCAGGGCGGCCAGGGTGGCGCGGGCCTGGTCGGTGGGGGTGCGTTGGTCGGGGGTGGGGGGCAGGTGTTCGTTGAGGGGGCCGGTGATGGCGGCCAGGCGTTGTTGGGTCTGGGCGCGTTTGTGGGCGCGTTCGGCTTCTTCTTCGGTGAGTTCGAGTTGGATCAGGGGGCGTTCGGTGACGCCGTGTTGGTCGCGCAGGGTCTCGAGCCAGTCGCGCAGGCGGGCGGTGGAGTGGCAGTCGTCGCGGTTGTAGGCGGCGATGTCGTCGAGGATCTGCTGGGCGCCGGTGTGGTCGCCGTCGGTGTGGGCGCGCAGGTGGGCGGCGTAGGCGTCGATGCTGGAGGTGGCGGTGGTGACCTGTCCGGCGCGGGTGTTGGGCAGGTAGAGGGGTTCGAGGGCCTTGATGGAGTAGGAGCGTTGGGACACGCGCAGGCTTTTGCGGACCACGGTGTAGAGGTCGACGAGGCGGTGTTCGCGTAGGAGGCGGTCGACGGCTTCTTCGCGGGTGGCGAAGGCGGAGCTGAGGTGTTTGAGCCGGTCGGCCTCGTAGGAGGCGTAGTGGTAGATGTGCGCGCCGGGGTCGGCGTCGATGCGGGCGGTGGCGAAGTCGACGAAGTCTTCGAGGGCGCGTTGTTCCTGGGTGCGGTCGTGGGCCCAGAAGGTGTGGAAGGTTTCGGTTTCCTGGTCCTCGGTGGTGGCGCCGAAGAGGTATTCGAGGCCGCGTTGGTCGTCCTCGTCGTGGTAGGGGTAGCCCTCCATGTCGAAGAAGAGGTCGCCGGGGCTGGGGGCGGGCAGGGCGGCCAGGTGGTCGGGGGCGTGCACGTGGGCGGTGACGGTGCCCTGGGGGTTGGTGGGGGTGCGGGTGAGGTCCTGTTCGACCTGGAGTGCGGCTTGGGCGCGTAGTTGGTCGAAGGTGGCCTCGGGCAGGGTGTGGGGGCGCTGGTCGGGGGTTGCGGTGGCGAGGTGGTCGATGGTGGCCAGGCCGGCGTCGGTGAGTTTGGCGGCCTGGTCGGTGCGTAGGCCGGCCACGAGGGAGAGGTGGCGGGCGGCGGTGCGGCCCTGGGTGCACCAGGTGTTGTAGCCGCAGCTGTCGCAGGCGGGGCGGGGGGTGCCCCAGGTGGGGGTGGGCAGTGTGGGGGGTTGGGTGAGGCGGTGGGTGAGGCGTTCGGTCAGGGGCCGGAGCACGGGGGTGAAGTCGGCGGTGGGCAGGGTGTGGGTGTGGTGGTCGCCGGTGAGCAGGTGCATGCGGTGGGGGTGGTGGCCGGTGTGGGTGAGGGCGTGGGCGTAGGCGGCCAGTTGCACCAGGGCTGCGGGGGTGGGGCGGCGGGTGAGTTTGGTGTCCCAGGGTTCGTAGGTGAAGTCGGGGTCGTGGGTCAGGTGGCCGGTGGTGGTGTCCAGGTCCGAGCGGATGAGGAAGTCGGCGCGGCCGTGGAACCACAGGGGTGTGGTGGCGCCGTCGGGGGTGAGGGGGTGGTAGAAGCTGGCCTGGTAGAGGACGGGGGTTCCGGCTTCCATGGCCTTGGTGGTGGCGCGTGCGGCCTGGGTGAGGGTGTGGGGGTCGGTGCCGGGGTCGGGCATGTGCTCGACGTGGGTGAGGGCCTGCAGGTGGTGCAGGGTGTGGTGTTCGTGGGCCAGGCCGTGTTGGGCGATGAGGTCGTCGAGGGGCTCGGGGGTGGGTGCGCCGGGCAGGTGGGCGGCCAGGGCTGTTTTGAGGTGGCTGCGGTGGTCGCACTCGAGCTGGTCGACGAGGTCGGTGGGTGAGACGACCCATCCGTTGGTGGTGGCGAACACGCCCGGCTCCCCCTGGGTGTGGCTGTGTGGTTGGTGGGGATTGTGTCACGGGGGTGGGACGGGTGGGGGTGGGTCTGTGGGGTGTGTGGTGGTCCTGCCCGGGGTGGGGGTGCCCCCGGGCAGGGGTGGTGGTGTTATTCGACGACCTGCCAGTCGACGGTGCCCACGCCGGATCCGGTGCCGATGATCTCGTCGAAGGCTGCGGTGGACAGGTCCAGGCAGCGTCCGTCGATGTAGGGGCCGCGGTCGTTGATGCGTACGGTGACCGATTGGCCGTTGGAGGGGTTGGTGACCTCGACCTTGGTGTCGAAGGGCAGGGTCTTGTGGGCGGCGGTCATGGCGTGGGTGTCGAAGGTTTCGCCGTTGGCGGTGGTGGAGCCGTGGAAGCCGTCTCCGTAGAAGGAGGCTTCGCAGGTGCCGCCTTCGCCGGTGGGCTCTGCGCCCGATCCTGATTCTTCGTTCTCGCCGGTCCCGGGGGTGTCGTCCTGGGGTTGTTCGGTGGGTTCGCTGTCCTCGGTGACGGCCTCGCCCTGGGAGGAGGAGGTGGCGTTGGCGCCGGATCCGCGGGTGTCCTCTCCCCCGGCCTGGTCGTCGGGCTGGTCCTGTTGGTCGCTGTCTGCGGCCGAGTGCAGGGGGTCGGTGGCGGCCTCGGGGACCGTGGCGGCCTGGGAGGCGTCCTGGGGTGAGGTGTCGGTGGCGATGACCGCGGCGGTGGCGGTGCCGCCCACCAGCAGGGCCGCGCCCACGGCCGAGCCCATGAACAGTGCGCGCCGCTTGCGGTGGCGGGCGGCTGAGCGGCGCGGCCCCAGGGTGGTGGTCTGGTCCGGGGCGTCGTCGGGCCGGTGTGTGCCCATCAGGTGTGTCCTTCGAACGGGAACAGGGTGAGCGGTGGGCCCGGGCGGCTGTGGAGCGTGGCCGTGGGCGTGTGCCCCCTGGTGGTCGTGCCGGGCTGTGGGCGGAGGTGGTCTCCGGGCCGGGCGGGAAGGGCGACCTGGGAAAACGGGGTGCGCATGACCGCTTGGAGAGGACTCGCACGGGGTCCGAGCGCTGAGCCTATGAGTAACGCGAGGGTAACGTTACCGGAAAGGCGGGGTTTGTGGAACTTCTCACCCGGTCTCGTGCGGGCGGGGCAGGTCGGGGCGGCGCGGGCCCATGCCCTGCGGGAACAGGTCGGTGTGTGCGTGGTGCAGGGGTGTGCCGGCCAGGTCGGCGACGGCGTGGGCCAGGGAGGGGTTGTCCAGGTGTCCGCCCACGGCGGTGATCGTCTGCGCCAGGGCGGTGCGGGGGTGGGCGCCCAGGTGGGTGATGGCGTAGAGGGCGGCCACGGCGGGGGTGCGTGAGGCCCCGGCCCAGCAGTGCAGGAACACGTGGTGGCCTTCGGTGCGCAGGTCGGCGACGGCTTGTGCGGCCTGGGTGAGGGTGTGGTGGAGGTTGGTGTTGGCGCCGGGCCGGTCGTGCAGCCACGGGCGCACCCAGTGGGTGGGGTCCAGGTGGGGTGCGTCGCTGGGGTGGGTGCGGCAGAGCGAGACCGCGGCGGTGGGTGTGGTGGGGGCGGTGCGTAGGTGGTCGATGTTGCCCAGGCTGACGCCGTGGTCGTGGGGGTGGGGTGTGGTGAAGGGGGGAAGGCGCAGGTCGTCTCGGGTGCGGATGGGGTGGTGGGGCCACTGGTCGGGGTGGTGGCCGTGCAGGGCTGTGAGGGCGCGTTCGGTGTGGGTGTGTTGGTCGTGGCCCAGGGCGCGCAGGCTGTGCGGGTCCAGGGCGGAGATGCCCCAGTGGGCGGTGGCCAGGGCCGCGGTGTACAGCAGGGTGTCGGGGTGGGGGTGTTGGCGGGCGGCGGTCAGGGTGTGGTGCAGGTGGTGGGCGGCCAACGTGTGCTGGGCGGGGTGGTGGGGCGGTTGGGGTGTGTGGGTGAACAGGTGCAGTGAGGCGGTGCGGGGGTCGGCCGAGTTCGGGGTGGGTGGGGGTGGTGTGCGGGTGTGGACCAGGGCGTGCAGGTGGTGGGCCCAGGTGCGGTCGGCCGGGTCGGTGGCGGTGTGGGGTGCGGTCAGGGCGGTGTGGACCAGGTCGGTGACGGCGCGGGCGTGTTGGGGGTCGCGCTGGTGCAGGCGGGCGGCGGCGGTGGGTGCGCAGGCGGCTCCGGCGGCGCGGTCGTCGGTGGGGTCGGGTGGGAGCACGGCGGGTGGCCTTTCGGGCGGGGGTGGGTCCGCCCGTGTGTGTACCCGTTCTCAGTGGGGGTCGGTGGCCAGGCGGTAGCCGCGTTTGACGACCGTTTGGATGAGGCGGGGGTTTCCCAGGGCGGTGCGCAGGCGTGCGACGGCTGTTTCGACGGCGTGGGTGTCGGCGTCGGGTCCCAGGCAGGAGAGCAGGTGGGTGCGGGTGCAGACCTGTCCGGGGCGGTGGGCCAGGGCGTGCATGAGGCGCATGAGGGTGGGCGAGAGGGTGTGCACGCACCCGTCGAGCAGGACGGCGTGGCCGCGTAGGCGTAGGTGGTGGCCGGCCACGCGCAGGGTGGGAAAGCGCGCGGGCAGGGTTTCGGTGAGGGTGCGTACTTGGGCGCCGATGCGGGCGCGGCGGGGCCATTGGGTGGGGATGTCGTGGGCTTGGAGGGGGCGTGCGGTGACCGGTCCCACGCACATGGCCATGACGTCGTTTTTCAGGGCGCGGATGAGGTGGTGTTGGTGGCCGGTGTGGTGGGCGCGGGTGAGTAGGCCTGCGGCGGCGGGGGCGCTGGTGAAGGTGATGGCGTCGATGCCGCGTTGGCAGGTGGTGTCGATGAGGTGGTCCAGGGGTGTGGTGTCGGTGGGGTGGGTCCAGCGGTAGACGGGGATCTCGATGACGGTGGCGCCGGCCATGCGTAGGGCGGCGGTGAAGTCGGGCAGGGGTTCGCCGTGGAGTTGGACGGCGATGCGTTGTCCTGCGACGCCTTGGTCGAGCAGGTGGTCCAGGACTTCGGCGGAGGATTCGGAGGGTGGGGACCATTCTTCGGTCAGGCCGGCGGCGCGGACGGCGCCTTTGGCTTTGGGGCCGCGGGCCAGGACGCGGGAGTGGTGCATGGCGGTCTTGAGTTGTTCTGCGGTGCCCCAGGTTTCGCAGGCCTCGAGCCAGCCGCGGAAGCCGATGCCGGTGGTGGCCACGACGATGTCGGCGGGGTGGTGGGCGAGTTCGTCGGAGACGCGGGCCAGGCGGCGGTCGTCGGCCAGGGGCAGGATCTGCAGGGCGGGGGCGGCGATGACGTGGGCGCCTTTGCGGGTGAGGAGGGCGGTGAGTTCTTCGGCGCGGCGGGCGGCGGTGACGGCGACGGTGAAGCCGGCCAGGGGTTGGGTGGTGGGTTGGTTCATGGGGTGTCCTGTTCGGGGCGGGTGTGGATCTGTATGTGGTGGTTGTGGGTGCGGACGGGGTGGGTGTTGAGGCGGGTGGTGGGGTCGGTGAGGCTGTGGCCGGTGGCCAGGTCGAAGGTGTGTTTGTGCAGGGGTGAGGTGAGGGTGGGGCGGCCGTGGTGGTCGCCGATGATGCCGCGGGCCAGGACGGCGGCTCCGGTGTAGGGGTCGATGTTGTCCAGGGCGTGCAGGTGGTGGGTGTGGGTGCGTACCAGGACGAGTTGGGTGTGGTCGGGCAGCAGGACGGCGAGGGGGTCTTCGGGGTGCAGGTGGTGGCTGGGGCAGGCGGTGATCCAGGTGTGGGTGGTGGTTGTGGTGGTCATCGGGTGGCCTCCTGGGGGCGGGTGGTG
The DNA here is from genome assembly GCF_014892575.1 of Nocardiopsis coralli. Taxonomy (GTDB): domain Bacteria; phylum Actinomycetota; class Actinomycetes; order Streptosporangiales; family Streptosporangiaceae; genus Nocardiopsis; species Nocardiopsis coralli. Next base: position 117,384 of record NZ_JADBGI010000009.1, read on the forward strand.
GGCAGGCCCAGGTCGGTGGGGGTTGTGGGGACGGGTTGGTCGCGCACGGTGGTGAAGGCGATGGTGGGGTCGGGGGTGTGGGGGGCGTTGGTGAAGGTGGTGAAGCGGGCGAGTTTGTCGGGGTCGTTCAGGACGTCGGCCCATTCGTCGGTGTAGTGGGCCACGTGTTCTTCCATGGCTTGTTCGAGGTCGGCGGCGATGCCGAGGCTGTCGTCGAGGACGACCTCGCGCAGGTGGTCCAGGCCGCCGTCGAGGTTCTCGATCCAGGGGGCGGTGCGTTGGAGGCGGTCGGCGGTGCGGATGTAGTACATGAGGAAGCGGTCGATGGTGCGGATGAGGGTGGGCTCGTCCAGGTCGGTGGCCAGGAGTTGGGCGTGGCGGGGGGTGAAGCCGCCGTTGCCGCCGACGTAGAGGTTCCAGCCGGTGTCGGTGGCGATGATGCCGAAATCCTTGCTGCGGGCTTCGGCGCATTCGCGGGCGCATCCGGAGACGGCGGATTTGAGTTTGTGGGGTGCGCGCAGGCCGCGGTAGCGCTCTTCGAGGCGGATGGCGAGGGTGACCGAGTCCTGGACGCCGTAGCGGCACCAGGTGGTGCCCACGCAGGATTTGACGGTGCGTAGGGATTTTCCGTAGGCGTGGCCGGATTCGAAGCCTGCGTCGACCAGGCGGCGCCAGATGTGGGGCAGTTGTTCGAGGCGGGCGCCGAGCAGGTCCACGCGTTGGGCGCCGGTGATCTTGGTGTAGAGGTCGAAGTCGCGGGCGACCTGGCCGATGGTGATGAGTTTGTCGGGGGTGATCTCGCCGCCGGGGATGCGGGGCACGACGGAGTAGGTGCCGTTGCGTTGCATGTTGGCCAGGTGGCGGTCGTTGGTGTCCTGCAGGTGGGCGCGGTCGGGTTGCAGGATGTGGCCGGTGCCGGCCGAGGCCAGGATCGAGGCGATGGCGGGTTTGCAGAGGTGGCAGCCGCGTCCGGTGCCGTGGGTGGTGATGAGTTCGGAGAAGGTGCGGATGCCACTGGCGCGCACGATCTGGTGCAGGTCGGCGCGTGAGTGGGTGAAGTGTTCGCACAGGGCGGTGGATTGTTCGATGCCGGCGTCGTTGAGCAGGCGGGTGAGGGTGGGAACGCAGGAGCCGCAGCTGGTTCCGGCGCCGGTGTGGTTCTTGAGGGTGTCCAGGGTGTGGCAGCCCTGGTCGATGGCGCTGGTGAGGTCGTTCTTGGTGACGGCGTTGCAGGAGCAGATCTGGGCGGTGGCGGGCAGGTCGGTGGCGGTGGGTGCGGGTGCGTTGGGGCTGATGAGGGCGAGCGGGTCGCCGGGCAGGGTGTGGCCGAGCAGGGGGCGCAGGGTGGCCAGGGCGGTGGTGTCGCCGACCAGGACGGCGCCGAGCAGGGTGGTGGCGTCGTCGGAGAGCACGAGTTTGGCGTAGCGGCCGCCGGCGGTGTCGTTGACCACGACGTCCAGGGCGCCGGGGGTGGTGGCGTGGGCGTCGCCGAGGCTGGCCACGTCCGCGCCCAGGAGTTTGAGTTCGGTGGCGGGCCGGGCGGGGGTGAAGTGGGCGGGGTGTCCGGTGAGGTGGTCGGCGGCCGTGTCGGCCATGGCGTTGCCGGGGGCGATGAGGCCGTGCACGGTGCCTTGGTGGGAGGCGACTTCGCCGATGGCGAGGATGTCGGGGTGGCTGGTGGTGCAGGTGTGGTCGATGGCGGCGCCTCCGCGCGGGCCCAGTTCGAGGCCGGCTTGGCGGGCGAGGTGGTCGCGGGGGCGGATGCCGACGGAGAAGACGACCAGGTCGGCGTCCAGGGTGGTGCCGTTGTCCAGGTGCAGGTGGTTGGTGCCCTGGGGGGTGGTGGTGATGTGGGTGGTGGCGGCGCCGGTGTGCAGGTGCAGGCCCAGGTCGGTGATGTGGGTGGCGAGCAGGTGGCCGGCGCCGGGGTCGAGTTGGGCGGGCATGAGGTGGTCGGCGAGTTCGATCACGTGGGTGTCAAGGCCGAGCAGGCGTAGGGCGTTGGCGGCTTCGAGGCCGAGCAGGCCGCCGCCGATGACGGCGCCGGTGCGGGCGCCTGCGGCGGCGCGGGTGATGGCGTCCAGGTCGTCGATGGTGCGGTAGGTGTGGCATCCGGGCAGGTCGTGGCCGGGGATGGGTGGGACGAAGGGGTCGGAGCCGGTGGCCAGGACGAGGCGGTCCCAGTGGTGGGTGGTGCCGCCGGTGGTGGTGGCGGTGTGTGCGGTGGGGTCCAGGTGGGTGACGGTGTGGCCGGTGAGGATGCGGGTGTTTGGGCTGGTCAGGGGCGGTAGGGCCAGGTCGTCTTCGGTGGCGCCGTCGGCGTAGGTGGACAGGGCGACGCGGTCGTAGGCGGGGCGGGGTTCTTCGCCCAGGACGGTGATGCGCCACTGGTGGGTGGTGTCGCGCTGGTGCAGGGCCTGGACGAGGCGGTGGCCGACCATGCCGTTGCCGATGACGAGGAGGTCGTGCATGGGGGTGCTCTCCTTGGGGTGGCGGGCTCTGGGCTCAGGGAACCGGTGGGCTGTTGCTGCGGGGTCAGGTGCGGGTGTCGGGGGTGTTTCGTTGTGGTCTCTGTGCAGGTGGGCGTGGTGTGAAGGGGTGGAGGGTCGGGGCGGGTCCGGTCCCCGGTGTGGGTGGGCCGGGGTGGGCCGGGGTGTGCCGATGACGGCTGGCGCGGCCGCCCCTCCCCCGGCCCTGCTGGGCGCGCACCCAACGAGTCGTGACCCTGCGTGTTCCTGGTCACGGGCGGGCCGCCCTGGCGCCGGGCGCGGATATCGTGGCTGCGCACAGTGCGTGAGTGAGGGTGGTGGACATGGCCGAGCCGGGCCGTGACGCGGTCGAGCACGGGCAGCAGGCCCTGGGCGGGCAGACCGGGCAGAGGGAGCAGGACGGGCCGGTTGCCGAGGTGGTGGGGCTGGTGTCGTTGGGTTCTGAGGACGCTCCGGCGTGCTCGGACGGTTTTTGCGGTTGAGGGGGAGGCTTCGTGCAGGTCGAGATCTGGTCCGACATCGTGTGCCCGTGGTGCTACATCGGTAAGCGCCGTTTCGAGCGGGCCCTGGGCGAGTTCGCCGGCGCCGATCAGGTGCAGGTGCGCTGGCGCAGCTTCCAGCTGGACCCCGACTTCCCGGTGGGGGTGAGTGAGCCGGTCTACGATTCCTTGGCCAAGAAGATGGGTGCGCCCATCGAGCAGGTCGAGGAGATGACGGCGCGGGTGACGCAGGTGGCCGCCGAGGAGGGGTTGGACTACGACCTGGCCGGCGGGGTGATGGTCAACACCTTCGATGCGCACCGGCTGTTGCAGGCCGCGCAGGACCAGGGGGTGGGCGAGGGCGCTCACGAGGTGTTCCTGCGCGCCCAGCTGGTGCAGGCGCGGGATCTGTCCGAGCCCGAGGTGCTGGTGGAGCTGGCTCAGGAGGCGGGGTTGGAGGCCGGGCTCGCCCGCCGGGTGTTGGGCAGTGACGAGTACGCGCGCCAGGTGCGCGAGGACGTGGCGCTGGCGCAGAAGCTGGGCGGTACCGGGGTGCCCTTCTTCGTGTTGGACCGGGCTTTCGGTATTTCGGGGGCCCAGCCGGTGGAGGTGTTCGTCTCGGCGCTGGAGCGGGCCCGGCAGGCCTCGACCGCCTGAGGGGTGCGGGGGTTGTGGCGGGGCGGGGTGCACGTGTGGTGTGCCCCGCCCCGTTGGTGTTGGTGGGGGTCAGTTGTTGGGGCGGGCCGGGTCGGTGTGGGTGTCCTGGTCCGGGTGCGTCGGTGTCGGGGTGGTGGGGTGGGGGCGGCGGCGCAGGGTGGCCACGGCGACACCGGCCAGGCACAGCAGGCCGCCGGCCAGGGCCAGGGGTGCCGGGGCCTCGGACAGCAGTAGCCAGGACAGGGCGATGACCAGCGGGGGTGAGAGGTAGGTGGAGGCGGCCAGGCGGCCCGCGGTCACGTACGTCAGGGCGTATCCCCAGGTCAGGAATGCGATGGCGGTGGGGAAAACGCCGAGGTAGATCATCGTGAGGGTGGCTGGGGGCGGTGCGGCGGCGGTCTGCTCGGCCAGCTGCGGGGCGTAGGGCAGGGCCGCGACCGCGCCGGCGAGGCAGCCCAGCCATGTGAGGGTCAGGGCGTCGACGTGGTCGAGCAGGCGTTTCTGTCCGGTGGCGCTGGCCGCGTAGAGGAGGGCGGCGAGCAGGCCGAGGGCGACGCCGGCGGTGTCGCCGAGCCCTGAGGAGGTGCCTGCGGCGATGAGTGCGACCCCGCCGAAGGCGAGCGCGACGCCGATGAGCAGGCGGCCGGGGAAGCCTTCGCCGAGCAGTAGGCCGGCGAAGAGCGCCACCAGTGCGGGGGCGGTGTTGACCAGCAGGGCTGCGGTGCCTGCGTCCAGGTGCTGTTCTGCCTGGTTGAGGACCAGGTTGTACAGGCCGAACCAGGCCACACCCCAGGCGATCGTGGCGGCCAGGGGTCGGCCCCGGGGCAGGCGCAGGGTGCGGCGGGTCCACACGGCGCGGGCGGCGACGATCGCGGTCAGCACGGCGGCGCCGGCCAGGAGCCGGCCCAGTGCCAGTGCGCCCGGGGAGAAGTCGTGCCCGGCGGCGCGGATGCCGACGAAGGCCGAGGCCCACAGGGTGACGGTGACGGCTGCGGCCAGGGCGGGCAGGGCGGCGTGCGCGGCTGCGGGGCGCTGGGGTGTGGATGTGGGCGCGGTGGCGGGTTGGGGCCGCTGGTGTGGGCGTGGTTCGGTCATGGGGCCATCGTGGCGCTGCGGGTCGGTGAAGGACCAGCGAATAGTCCTTACGCACGATTCAGTGGGGCTTTATGGTCGGGGGATGCTCGATGTCCACCGGTTGCGTGTGTTCAGTTCGGTCGTGGCGAGCGGGTCGGTGCAGGGTGCTGCGGCCAACCTGGCGTACACGCCTTCGGCGGTCAGTCAGCACATCACGGCGCTGCAGCGTGAGACCGGGTTGGTGCTGTTCGAGCGGGTGGGGCGGGGGTTGCGTCCTACCCCGGCCGGGCTGGTGTTGGCTGCCGAGGCCGATGCGGTGTTGGCGCGGCTGGGTGAGGCGGAGTCCCGGGTGGCCGATCTGCGTGCGGGGCGCACGGGCACGCTGTCCATCGCTTACTTCGCCTCTGCGGGTGCGGCGTGGTTGCCCTCGGCGGTGCGCCGTGTCTCGGAGGCCTTTCCCGGTGTGCGTCTGGATCTGCGGTTGAGTGAGGCGTTGCCCGCCGACCCGGGTGTTCGCGCGGATCTGCAGTTGATCGTGGAGACCGAGGGTTTCGCTCCGGGGCCGGGGTTCACCGCGCACCGTCTGCGGGAGGATCCCTACCTCGCGGTGCTGCCGCGCGAGCATGCGCGTGCGGGTGAGGGGGCGATCGATCTGTTGGATCTGGCGGGTGAGCCCTGGATCGACAACGATGTCGCTGACGGGCCGTGCCGTGCGCGGCTCGTGCAGGCGTGCCATGCAGCGGGGTTCGCTCCGCCGTTTCGGCTCCGGGCGCACGATTATCCGACGGCGATGGCGTTCGTCTCGGCGGGGATGGGCATCACGGTGATCCCGGGGTTGTGTTCGGTGCTGTTGCCGCCGGATCTGAGGGCGGTGCCCGTGGTGCGTCCCGCCCCGGTGCGTACCGTGACCGCGGTTCTGCGTTCGGCGAGCGACGGGCCGCCTCTGCGCGCGGCCCTGGAGGCTTTCCGTGCCCTGGCCGCGGGGGATCCGGTCCCTGGCCCGTCCGGGTCCGGTCACCGGAGCCGGCCTGGGCCCATCGGGCAGGACGGGCGGCCTGACGTGCTCACCTGAGGAGAGGGACCTCTCCCCCGGCGCGGCCTCGGCCGTGGGCCAGGGCCTGTGTTGTGTGCACCTTCTGTCGCCTTGGCGAGTCCTGCGCCGAATGCCTCGTTCGAGGGACTGCGCCGCGCACGTCCCTCGAGGGTGAGGGTGGGCGTATCCGGTGGTGCCCCGCAAGGCCGAGGAAGCAGGCCCCTCACTGTGCGCTGCTTGGCGAGCTCAGCAGTTTCACACAGCGGGGCCCGGCCTCGGTATGCAGCTGCGCTGAAGAGATCGGCGTTCGTCGGGGGCGTTGGTGGCGGGTGGTGGGTGGGCGCCGCCGAGCCGGTCTGTGGCCCGGGTGGTGCTCACCGGGCGGCCGGGGCGGGGCGGGCGTCGATGAGGTCCTGGACCTGGCGTGTGCATCCTCCGCAGCCGGTGGTGGCGCGGGTGCGCGCCGCCACGGCGTCCCGGTCGGTGGCGCCCTGGTCCAGGGCGTCTTCGATGGTGCTGCGGTGTACGGCGTTGCACCGGCACACCAGCGGGTCCTGCTCCGGTTCCTCCTGGCTGTGGCCCAGGGCCGAGGGAAGCCCCTGCAGCAGGGCGAGCAGGTCCTGCGGGGGCGGGGCGCCGGTCTCGTACATCTGGGCCAGGGTTGCGGCGGCCTCGGGGAAGCCGAGCAGGACGGCGCCTCGGATGCGGTCGCCGGTGACGGTCAGGGCTCCGTAGCGTCCGGTGCGCGGGTCGGTGACGGTGACCGTGTCCCCGGCGTCGGGGTCGGGGTGGTCGGGGTCGGTGTCGACCTGGCCGAAGGCGGTCAGGTCGATGCCGGTGGCTTTGAGGCGTGTGACGGGGCGGGTGCCGGTGTAGGTGGCGCCGGGGTCGGTTCCGGTCAGGCGGCGGGCCAGGACTGCGGCTTGTTCCCATCCGGGGGCCACGAGCCCGGCGGGGGCGCCGGGGTGGCGGGCGCAGTCGCCGATGGCGTGCACACGGGGGTGGGAGGTGGCCAGGTGGTCGTCGACGACGATGCCGTGGTCGGTGGCCAGGCCGGCCTGCTGGGCCAGGTCGGTGGTGGGTGCCACCCCGGCGGTGACGATGCAGGCGTCGGCGGCCAGGACGTGGCCGTCGTCCAGTTCCAGTCCGGTTCCGGGGATCCACCGTGCGGCCACGCGCCAGGTGTGTACCTGTACGCCCAGGTCGGTGTAGAGGCGGGTGAGGATGCGGGCGGCGCCGCGGTCGATCTGGCGGCGCATGATCCAGGGTGAGGATTCCACCAGGTGCACGCGGATGCCGGCCTGGGCCAGGCCGCGGGCGGTCTCCAGGCCCAGGACTCCCCCGCCCAGGACGACGGCGGGGGCGCCGGGCTCGAGCAGGGAGGTGATGCGGTGGCAGTCGGCGGCCTGGCGCAGGGCGCTGACGCCGGGTCCGGGGGTGCCGTCGCTCTCGCGCAGGCCGGGCACGGGGGGTAGGTGGGCGTGGGCGCCGGTGGCCAGGACGAGTTCGTCGTAGTGCAGGTGGGTGCCTTCGTCCAGGGTGAGGGTGCGGGCGAGCGGGTCCAGGTGGGTGGCGGTGGTGTCGGTGCGGATGTGGACGTGGTCGGCGGGGGTGTGGGGCAGGGCGATGGTGTGGTCGGTGTGGTGTCCGGCCAGCACGTGTGGGAGCAGGATGCGGTTGTAGGCGGGGCCGGGTTCGGTGCCCACGGCGGTCAGGTGTACGCGGGTGCCGTCCGGGTCCAGGCGGGTGATCTCTTCGGTGAAGCGGGAGCCGACCATGCCGTGGCCGACCAGGGCGATGTGGCGGGGGCGGCTGGTCATGGGCGTCCTTCCGTGGCGGGGTCGGGGGCGGGGGTGATGCGTACGGCGCTGACCTTGAATTCGGGCATGCGGCTGGTGGGGTCCAGGGCGTGTTGGGTGAGGGTGTTGGCGGCCTGGTCGTGGGCGTAGTGGAAGGGCACGAAGACGGTGTCGTGGCGTGCGGTGGGTGTGGTGTGTACGCGGGCGGTCATGGTGCCGCGGCGTGAGGTGAGGTGGGCGCGGGCGCCGTGGGTCAGGCCGTGGTGGGCGGCGGTGTCGGGGTGGATCTGGACGGTGGCTTCGGGGTCGGTGGTGGCCAGTTCTCTGATGCGGCGGGTCTGGGCGCCGGATTGGTAGTGGCCGAGCAGGCGTCCGGTGGTGGCCCAGAGGGGGTAGTGGGTGTCGGTGGTTTCTGCGGGGCCGTGGTGGGTGGGTGTGCTGAAGCGGGCGCGGCCGTCGGGGTGGGCGAAGGTGTCCAGGAACATGCGGGGTGTGGAGGGCACCCGGTCGGGGTCGGGTTCGGTGGTGGTGGGTCGGGGTGCGGGCCAGTACTGGGGGTGGCCGGCGGTCAGGTGGTGGGGGTCGATGCCGGAGTAGTCGGCGCGTCCGCCGGCGGAGGCGCGGGCGAGTTCGGCCAGGACGGTGTCGGCGTCGTGGGGGAAGTGGTGGGGGTCGGCGCCCAGGCGCGGGGCCAGGTCGGACAGGACCTGTAGGTCGGTGCGTACGCCGGGGGGCGGGTTCTGGGCGCGGGTGCGGCGCAGGAGGCGCCCTTCGAGGTTGGTCATGGTGCCCTCTTCTTCGGCCCATTGGGCTGTGGGCAGGACGACGTGGGCCTGTTGGGCGGTTTCGGAGAGGACGAAGTCGCAGACGATGAGGTGGTCCAGGGCGGCCAGGCGTTTTTTGATGAGGGTGGTGTCGGGTGCGGACACGGCGGGGTTGGAGCCCATGACGAAGAGGGAGCGGGGGCCGTGGGGGGTGCCCAGGGCGGCCAGGAGTTCGGTGGCCGAGCGGCCGGGTCCGGGCAGGTCGTGGGGGGTGGTGTTCCACAGGTGGGCGATGTGGGTGCGGGCGTCGGGGTCGGTGATGTGGCGGTATCCGGGGAGTTGGTCGGCTTTTTGTCCGTGTTCGCGTCCGCCTTGTCCGTTGCCCTGGCCGGTGATGCAGCCGTAGCCGGAGCCGGTGCGTCCGGGTAGGCCCAGGGCGAGGGCGAGGTCGATCCAGGCGCCGGCGGTGGCGGTGCCGGTGGCGTGTTGTTCGCTGCCGCGGCCGGTGAGGATGTAGGCGGAGCGGTTGCGGGCGGCGTGGCCGAGCAGGTCGGCGGCGGCGCGGATGTGGTGGGCGGGCACGCCAGTGATCTCTTCGGTGCGTTCGGGCCAGTGGGCGGCGGCTTGGGCCCAGGTGGTCCGGAAGCCGGTGGTGCGTTGTTCGATGTAGGTGTGGTCGAGGTGTCCGGCGGTGCGGGCGGCGTGGAGCAGGCCCAGGGCCAGGGGCAGGTCGGTTCCGGGGCGGGGTGCGAGGTGGAGTCCGCCGTGGTCGAGGGCTTGTTGGGCGGTTGGGGTGCGGCGGGGGTCGATGACGATGAGGGTGGGTGCGGCCAGGTGGCCCATCATCGGGGGCATGGTTTCGGCGGGGTTGGCGCCGGCGAGCAGGACGACTTGGGCGGTGGCGATGTCGGTGAGGGGGAAGGGCAGGCCGCGGTCGAGGCCGAAGGCGTGGTTGGTGGCGGCTGCGGCCGAGGACATGCAGAAGCGGCCGTTGTAGTCGATCTGTGAGGTGCCCAGGGCCAGGCGGGCGAATTTGCCCAGGAGGTAGGCCTTTTCGTTGGTGAGGCTGCCGCTGCCGTAGACGGCGTTGGCGTCGGGGCCGTGGGTTCGGCGTAGGTGGTCGAGGTGGTGGGCGGCGGTGTCCAGGGCCTGTTCCCAGGTGGCGGGTTCGAGGTGGCCGTTGTGGCGGATGAGGGGTGTGGTGAGGCGGTCGGGGTGGGTGAGCAGGTCGGGTGCGGTCCAGCCCTTGCGGCACAGGCCGCCGCGGTTGGTGGGGAAGGGGGCGGGGCGGGCCCTCAGGTTCCCGTCGGGGCCGGGTTCCAGGTGCATGGCGCATTGCAGGGCGCAGTAGGGGCAGTGGGTGGTGCTCATCGGGTGGCGGCCTCGGCGGGGGCGGGTGCGGTGGTGTGGGGGCGCAGGTACAGGAACCGGGTCAGGGCGGCGCAGCCCAGGTAGAACAGGGCGAAGGCGGCGAAGGCGTGTGCGGTGGTGCCGAAGGCGGCGAAGGATTCGCGGAAGGCGATGTTGACGCCCACCCCGCCCAGGGCGCCGACGGCGCCGATGAGGCCGAGCATGGAGGAGGCGGTGCGTTTGGTGTGGGCGCGGGTGGCCTCGGGGTCGGCGCCGGCGGCGATGGCGTGCTCGGCGCGTTGGTGCTGGATGGTGGGGATCATTTTGTAGGTGGAGCCGTTGCCCAGGCCGGTGAGGGTGAACATCAGCGCGAAGGCGCCCACGAACAGGGCCAGGTGGGCGGCTTGGACGGCGGCGACCAGGGCCAGGGCGCAGGCGGTCATGGCCAGGAAGACCCAGAGGGTGACGCGGGCTCCGCCGTGGGTGTCGGCCAGGCGCCCGCCCAGGGGGCGGATGAGGGAGCCGATCACGGGGCCCAGGACGGCCACGGCGGCGGAGGTGATGGGTGCCAGGCCGAACTGGGACTGCAGGAGCAGGCCGAAGGCGAAGCCGGTGCCGATGAAGGATCCGAAGGTGCCGATGTAGAGCACGCTCATGGTCCAGAAGTGGCGGTCGGTGACGGCGGAGAGTTGGGCGCGGGCGTCGGAACGCACGTGGGTGAGGTTGTTCATCGAGCGCAGGGCCCACCAGGTGGCCAGGGCGATCAGGGGCAGGTAGATCAGCGGCACCAGGTGGGGTGCGGCGGTGGTGAACAGGGCGATGACGGCCAGTCCGACCAGTTGCACGGTGGCCACGCCGATGTTGCCGCCGCCGGCGTTCAGGCCCAGGGCCCAGCCTTTTTCTTTCTCGGGGAAGTAGGAGTTGATGTTGGCCATGGAGGAGGAGAAGTTGCCTCCGCCCAGGCCGGCGGTGGCGGCCAGGGCCATCATGAGCCAGAAGGGGGTCTGGGGGTTCTGTACGGCCACCAGGGCGGCGAGTGTGGGTGCGATGAGCAGGGCGGTGGAGATGATGGTCCAGTTGCGTCCGCCGAACAGGGGCACGGCCAGGGTGTAGGGCACTCGGAGTACGGCGCCGACGAGGGTGACGGTGGACAGCAGCAGGAACTTCTGTTCGGGGGTGGTGGAGAAGCCGTGCTCGGGGATCATGAACAGCACCAGGACCGACCAGATGCTCCAGATGGAAAAGCCCAGGTGTTCGGAGGCGATGGAGGCCCACAGGTTGCGGCGGGCGAGGGGGCGTCCGGTCTGTTCCCAGAAGTGGGGGTCTTCGGGGTGCCAGTGGTTGATCCAGCTGGGCCGGGTACGGTCGGGGCGCAGGTGGTCGGTGAGGGGCACGGGTCTGCCTTCCTGGGGCGGGTGGGGTGGCCGCCTCAGAACCTAGGCAGGGCGGGTTGCGTGCGGGTGTCCTTGCGTAACGTGCGCGCAACGGTCGGCTCACCCGGGGCAGGTCGGGGCGGTGAAGGGGGGTGTGTTCGGGGCGCAGACAGGCGTGGGGGCGTGTGGGACGGTGTGCGCATGTGTGCGCGGGTGTGGGAGTGGGACGGTGCGGGGGCCGGTGAGCAGGAGCGGGCGCAGTGGGCGCGTGTGTATGCCGGCGGTGAGGCGGAGGTGGCCGGGGGCGGGCTCTCGGCGGGTGAGGTGGCCGAGCGGGTGCGCGGTTCGGGTTCGCCTCAGGTGTGGCGGTGGGCGGCGTGCACGGGGTCGGGCGGTGCGGTGGTGGGTGTGGGTGAGTTGCGTCGTCAGCCCTTCGATGCGTCGGTGGGTGCGTTGCGGTTGTACGTGGAGCCGGGGGCGCGCCGTCAGGGGTTGGGGATGCGGTTGCGGGCGGCGGCGTTGGAGCGGGCCCGGTCCGAGGGGATGGAGCGTACCCAGAGCACGGTGGTGGCCGGGCCGCAGGGTGAGGATTTCGCGCGTACGAGCCCGTGGTTGCGCACGGTGCTGGCGCTGGAGCTGCACCAGCAGGTCTTGGACGAGCCCACGTTGGCGCGGTGCCGGTCGTTGGCGTCCTCGCCGCGTCCGGGGTATCGGCCCGCGCACTGGGTGGGCCCGGCCCCTGATGCGTTGGCGGCCTCGTTCGGGCGGGTGATGGGGCACTTGTTGGAGGCTCCGGGTGCGGGGTTGCGCGGGGGCGGTGTGTGGGGTGCGCAGCAGGTGCGGGCCTGGGAGCGGCGCATCACCGAGGACGGGGCGCGTCTGGTGGTGGGTGCGGTGCTGGACCGGACCTCTGATGAGGTGGTGGCGGCCACGGCCAGCACGGTGAGCCGGTCGCAGGTGGCGTTGCAGCACGACACGGCGGTGTTGCCGGCGCATCGGCGCAAGGGGTTGGCGATCCGGGCCAAGGCGGCTCAGGCTCTGCGTATCCACGAGTATTTCCCGCACGTGCGGGTGTTGTCGGTGATGGTGGAGCCGCCTCATACGGCGATGGTGGCGTTGAACCGTTCGCTGGGGTATGTGCGGGTGGGTGAGCGGTTGTTGGTGGAGGAGGATCTGCGCCGCGGGTGAGCCGGTACCGGGCCGGGCGGGGCGGGTAGGTGGGGGCCATGGACGAGCGACCGGTTCTGGTGGTGGGCGGTAGTGGTTCGACGGGGCGGCGTGTGTGCGCGGCGTTGACGGGGGCCGGGTGTGCGGTGCGGTCGGTGGCGCGGTCGGCGCGGGTGCGCTTCGACTGGGCCGATCCGGCCACGTGGGAGCAGGCGGTGGACGGGGCGCGTGCGGCTTATGTGATGGCGCCCGACGGGGTGTGGGTGGATCCAGCGTTCCTGGAGCGGGCCGTGGAGCTGGGTGTGGAGCGGGTGGTGCTGCTGTCCAGTGATGCCCTCGAGCAGATGGGTGATGAGCGCCTGTTGGCCGCGGAGGAGGCGGTGCGTTCGTTGGTGCCCGAGTGGACGGTGTTGCGGCCGGACTGGTTCGATCAGAACTTCGACGAAGGTGTGCTGTTGGAGCAGGTGCGTGCTGGTGCGGTGGTGGTGCCGGTGGAAGGGGTGCGCCAGGCGTTCGTGCACGCGGGCGACATCGCGGCGGTGGCCGCGGCGGCTCTGACCGGGGAGGGGTTGGTGGGGCGCACGTTGCGGGTGACGGGGCCGCGGGCGCTGTCTTTTGCCGAGGCGGTGGCGTTGGTGTCCGAGCAGGCGGGGTTCGAGGTGCGGTTCGAGGGTGGGGCGAAGGATTTTGTGCGGGTGCTCTCGCGGGCGGGTGTGGACGGTGAGCAGATCGATCGCATGCTGGCCTCGTTCGCGGGGTTGGTGGAGCGCGGTGATGCGGTTCCTTCGGGTGTGGTGGAGCAGGTGACCGGGCGCGCGGCGGTGGATTTTGCGGATTTTGTGGTGGAGGCGGCCCCGGCCTGGCGGGTGTGAGGAAGGTCGGGCACACCACGCTTCCTACTGGCCGGTAACATCGGGGTATGAGCCTCGACCCCACCGCTGGAACCTCCCGTTTCGACCGCGACACCGCCGTGGACAAGCGCGAGGACGGCGAGTTCACCGCCACCCTCACCGACGCCTGGACCACCTTCACCACCCACCCCAACGGCGGTTACGTCCTGGGGGCGGCGCTGCAGGGGCTGGGCCAGTGCCTGTCCCAGCCCGATCCCCTGGCCGTGTCCGCGTTCTTCCTGCGCCCGGCCGCGCCCGGCCCGGCCACCGTGTCCACCGAGGTGGTGCGCGAGGGGCGGCGTACCGCGACGGGCCAGGCCGTGCTGGAACAGGGCGGCAAGCAGGTCGTGCGGGTGGGCGCCACCTACGGCGACCTGGCCCCGGACCCCTCGGCGCGCGAGCTCAGCCTGGAGGAGCCGCCCGACCTTCCCGACCCCGAGCAGTGCCTGGTGCCCGCCGAGTTCGACGGGACCGCCCAGGGGACCTCCATCGCCGCCAGCGTGCAGTACCGCTACCCCTCCCGGCCGGGGTGGCTGGACGGGCGCACCGACGGCCGGCCCCACTCCGAGTTCTGGATGCGCTTCGCCGACGGGCGCGCGGCCGACACGCGTGCGCTGGTCTCGATGGTGGACTTCGCTCCCCCGGCGGTGCTGGAGATCGGTGAGTTCCAGACGGTGACGGTGGAGCTGAGCGTGCACGTGCGCGCCCGCCCGGCGCCGGGGTGGCTGGCCTGCCGGGTCTTCACCAAGCACGTGGCCGGCGGGCTGCACGAGGAGGACGTGGAGCTGTGGGATGCCCGGGGCACGCTGGTGGCCCAGGCCCGCCAGCTCGCGATGCTGCTCTGAGCCGCCCTGTGTGGGGCCCGGCCGCCGTGGTGCGGCGCGGGCCCCCTTTTTTTGTGTGGTGTTCAGACCACGGCGCGGAAGTGGGTGGTCAGGCGGTGGTCCTGGTCGAGCAGGTGGAAGGCCACGCCCGGGGGTTGGTCCATGGCGGCGGTGTGTTCGCTGTCCCAGGGCATGGGTGCGCTGCGGATCAGGGCGGGGGCCAGCAGCAGGGGCAGTCCGGCGAAGGTGGTGACGCCGGCGGTGTGGGCGTGGCCGACCAGGATGCCGGCCACGCGGGGGTGGGCGCGCAGGAGTGCGGCCAGGTCCTGGGCGTTGTCCAGGCGCACGCGGTCGGAGAGGGGGTGGTGCACGCGCGCGGGCGGGTGGTGGAAGGCCAGCAGGGCGGGGGTGTCGCCTTCCAGGGATTCCAGGGTCTGGTTGATCCACATCAGGGTGGCCGGTTCCAGGTGTCCGCCGTCGTGGCCGGGGACGGTGGAGTCGCACACCAGGACGGCGGTGCCGTGGACGTGGTGGAGCTGGTTGAGGGGTTCTCGGGAGGGGGCGCGGCCCAGCAGGTGGCGGCGCAGGGCGGCGCGGTCGTCGTGGTTGCCCGGGCAGGTCAGGACGGGGAAGGGCACGTCCAGGAGTTGGGCGGCGCGGTGGTATTCGTCCTCGGCGCCGGTGTGGGCGAGGTCGCCGGTGACCAGCAGGGCGTCGGGGCGGCGGTGTAGGCGGGTGAGGTGGTCCAGGGTGCGGGTGGCGCGTTCGGTGGCGCGTTCGCTGCCGTCCAGGTGCAGGTCACTGATGTGGGCGAGCAGAAGTGTCAACGGGGGTCCCTCCACCGGCGGGCCGGGCCGGTCTTCTCACGGTTCGACGCTTTTTTCGTGAGAACGCTAGTGCGCGCCCCGTGGGCGGGCAACCGGTGTTGGAGGGGCTCGTTGCGGCTCTGAGCAGGGACGAGGGGCGGGGTGGGCGTGCCCGCCCCGGTCAGGTGTGGGCGGGGTTGCGGGTGCGTGTGCGCCGGCGTGTGCGTCGCCGGCCCAGGAGTCCGTGGCGGGGTGAGAACAGGTAGGCCAGGGTGAAGGCGCCGGCCTGGGCCAGGACGATGGATCCGCCGGTGGAGATGTTGAGGTGGAAGCTGGTGAACACGCCCAGGACGGCGGCGGTCACGGCCACGGCGGTGGCGATGGCGAGCATGCGTTCGAAGCGGTCGGTGAGCAGGTAGGCGGTGGCGCCGGGGATGATGACCATGGCCACGACCAGGATGATGCCGACCGCTTGCAGGGCCACCACGACGGTCACGGCGAGCAGGCCCAGCAGGAGGGTTTCCAGCCGGCGGGGGTTGAGGCCGATGGCGTGGGCGTGGACACGGTCGAAGGCGTAGAGGGTCAGGTCGCGGTGTTTGTACCAGACCACGGTCAGCACGAGCGCGGCCAGGGCCAGGATCTGGACGATGTCGGTGTCGGTGACGCCCAGGACGTTGCCGAAGAGGATGTGGCCCAGGTCAGTCTGGCTGGGTACGCGTGAGATCAGGACCAGGCCCAGGGCGAACATGGCGGTGAAGACCACGCCGATGACGGCGTCCTCCTTCACGCGTGAGGTGCGGTTGACGGCGCCGATGAGGGCGACCGAGCCGGCGCCGAAGACCAAGGCTCCCAGGGCGAAGGGCAGCCCGAACATGGCCGAGAGCACGACGCCGGGCAGGACGGCGTGGGAGACGGCGTCGCCCATCAGGGACCAGCCCATGAGGGTCATCCAGCAGGACAGGACGGCGCAGACCACGCCCGCGACCACGGCCACGAGCAGGGCGCGTTGGACGAAGGCGAACTGCAGGGGTACGGCGAAGAAGTCGACCAGGGCGGTCAGGGCATCCATACCGGGCCTTCCTCGGGTGTGTGGACGCCGAAGGCCTCCATGAGCAGTTCGGGGCGCAGGACCTGATCGGGGGTGCCGCGGGCCACGACGCGGCGTTGGAGCAGGACGGCGCGGTCGCACAGGGCGGGGACCTGGGCCAGGTCGTGGGTGGACACGAGCAGCGTGTGGCCCTGTTCGCGCAGGGTGCGCAGCAGTTCGATGATGGTGGATTCGGAGTGTTTGTCCACGCCGGCGAAGGGTTCGTCCAGGAGCAGGACCTGGGCCTGTTGGGCCAGGGCGCGGGCGAGGAAGGCGCGTTTGCGTTGGCCGCCGGACAGGGCGCCGATCTGGCGGTCGGCCAGGTCGGTCAGGCCGGTGCGGTGCAGGGCCTGGTCGACGGCCTCGCGGTCGGTGGGGCGGGGGCGGCGCCGGGTTCCCATGTGGCCGTAGCGGCCCATCATGACCACGTCGCGTACGCGTACGGGGAAGGCCCAGTCGACCTGTTCGGACTGGGGGACGTAGGCGAGCAGTCCGGCGCGGCGGGCGGCGGTGTGGGTGCGGCCCATGATGCGTACGCGGCCGTGGTCGGGGCGGACCAGGCCCAGGACGGTCTTGAACAGGGTGGATTTGCCGGAGCCGTTGGTGCCGAGCAGGCCGCAGATGAGTCCTGGGGGCACGTCCAGGTCGACGTGGTCCAGGGCCAGGACCTCGCCGTAGTGGACGGTGGTGCCGGTGACTTCGATGGCGGCGGTGTCCTGGCCGGTGTTCACTGGCGGTCCTCCCCCTGTGTGAGGCCTTCGGCGATGGCCTCGGCGTCGTGGCGCAGCAGGTCGAGGTAGGTGGGTACGGGTCCGTCGGCCTGGGAGAGGGAGTCGACGTAGAGGGTCTGGCCCAGTTCGGCGCCGCTCTCGCGGGCCACGGCCTGTTGGGAGCTGTCGTTGACGGTGCTCTCGCAGAAGACGGTGGGTACGTCGTTGTCTTCGACGAAGTCGACGACGTCGGCGATCTGTTGGGGTGTGCCTTCGTTCTCGGCGTTGACGGGCCACAGGTAGGCCTCGGCCAGGTCGGCGTCGCGGGCCAGGTAGGAGAAGGCGCCTTCGCAGGTGACCAGGGCGCGGGAGCGTTCGGGGACGGCTTCCAGGGCCTGGTCGAGGTCGGTGGCGACCTGGTCGAGGTCGCCTTTGTAGTCCTCGGCGTTGTCGGCGTAGGTCTGTGCGCCGTCGGGGTCGAGTTCGGTGAGGGCGTCGCGGATGTTGTCGACGTAGGTGCGGCCGTTGTCGGGTGACATCCAGGCGTGGGGGTTGGGTTCGCCCTCGTACTCGCCGGAGGTGACGGGGATGGTGTCGATGCCCTCGGTCAGGGTGCGGGTGGGGGCGTCGATCTGGTCGGTGAACTGGTCGAACCAGGCTTCCAGTCCCAGGCCGTTCTCCAGGACGAGGTCGGCCTCGGAGCCGCGCACGAGGTCGTCGGGGGTGGGTTCGTAGCCGTGGATCTCGGCGCCGGGGCGGGTCAGGGAGGTCACTTCGAGGCGCTCGCCGGCCACGTTCTGGGCCATGTCGGCCAGGACGGTGAAGGTGGTCAGGACCAGGGGGCGCTCGTCGCCGTCGTCGGTGGCGCCGCTGGTGGTGCAGGCGGCCAGGGTGAGGGTGAGGGCGGCCGCTGCGGTGGCGGTGACCGGTGCGGTCCTGTTCATCAAGCGCCCCAATCTCCAAAGTTCGGCACGCCTAACTTTTTACCACAACCTGGACGAACAGCACAGCGTCGGTGCTTGCCCCGGCCCCGGTGGGCACTCCGCGGGCGAGGCCGGAACCGGGTGCGCGTGGTGCCCCTGGCGCCGGGGCCGGGGGCCCTACACTCTTGGGCCATGACGACCACCGACCCCCTCCAGCGCACCACGCTGGAGCTGCCCGAGGGCCCGCTGAGCGTCCTGACCGCCGGAGACCGGGGCACCCCGGTCGTGCTGCTCAGCGGCGGTGGCCTGGACAACGCGCTGCTCAGCTGGCGCCACCTGATGCCGGACCTGGCCACCGACCACCGGGTGGTGGCCCCCGACTGGCCCAAACAGGGCCGCAGCCGCCCCTGGAACGGGGTGGCCGACCACGCGTGCCTGGTCGAGGCCCTGCAGGCGGTCATGGATCATTTCGACATCGAACGCGCCCACCTGGTGGGCCTGTCCCAGGGCGGGGCGGTGGCCCTGGCCCAGGCCGCCGCACGCCCCGAGCGGGTGGAGCGGGTGGTGGCCCTCGCCCCGGGCGCGATCACCGCCTACCCACCGGGGGTGCACCAGCTGCTGTGGGTGAGCGCGCGCAGCCGCCTGCTCAACACCACGCTGCCCACCCTGCTGGCGCGCGACCGCTCCCGGGTGGCCGCCATGGCCCGCCGGGGCCTGTTCGCCGGGCCGGTCGCCGACTTCGACGAGGTGGTGGAGGAGATCTTCGAGGAGGCCGCCCAGAACGGTGCTGGCTCCTCCGACTGGCAGAACACCTCGGTGAACGCGTGGGGGCTGCAGGTGGACCTGCGCCCGCAGCTGGAGCACATCAAGGCGCCCACCCTGTTCCTGCAGGGTGAGCACGATGTGGCGGTGCCGCCGCGGGCCACCATCGCGGCGATGCGCCGGGTCCCGGGCGCGCGCCTGCGTATGCTGCGCGGCAACGGGCACTGGCCCAACCGCCAGTCCCCCGGTCTGGTCAACCGGTTGGTGCGCGAGTTCCTGACCGAGGGGGTGCCCGAGGCCGGCCCGGGCAGTCGCGGTGAGAGCCCGGTGTGAGGCGAGGGCCACCTGTGGCCCGGATCCGGCTCCGCGGGCGGCCCGGGGGCGGTAGCCTCGTGGTTCGTTCTGGCCCTTGTCGCAGGAGGTATGCGGTGCTCGACACCTGGACCGCGATCGACTTCGAGACCGCCAACAACGACCGCGGCAGCGCCTGCGCCGTCGGTCTGGTCCGGGTCAGCGGCGGGCGGGTGGTGGAGCGGTACAGCACCCTGATCCGCCCGCCCCGGGCGGTGGACTTCTTCAGTTTCCACAACACCGCCGTGCACGGCATCACCGCCCAGGACGTGGCCGAGGCCCCGGGGTGGGAGCGGGTGCACGCCGACATCGTCGCCTTCGCCGACGGTTCGCCGCTGGTGGCCCACAACGCCGCCTTCGACGTGGGGGTGCTGCGCCAGGCGTGCGCGCACAGCGGTATGGCCCACCCCGAGTGGGACTACGCGTGCACGCTCGCATTGTCGCGGCGTACCTGGGCCGATCTGGCCGACCACAAGCTGCCCACGGTGTGTGCCCACATCGGCCACACCTTGAGCGCCCACCACCGTGCCGATGCCGACGCCGAGGCCGCCGCCCGTGTGCTGTTGGCCGCGATGGAGCACCACGGCACGACCTCGCTGCTGGAGTTGTCGGGGGCCTCGGGTCTGCCGTTGGCCCACCTGCCCGCCGGAGCGCCGGCGCCCGCGCCCGCGGTGCGCGGCGGTGGCGGGGAGGACCGGTTCAGCCGGTGGCAGCGCCAGGCGCGCAGCCCCCTGCCGCAGGCCTCCCCCGACGCCGACCCGGACGGGCCCCTGTTCGGGCAGGTGGTCTGTATCTCCGGTGACCTGCGGGCCATGGACAAGACCGAGGCGTGGAAGCGTGTGGCCGAGGCCGGCGGGCACCCGGCCAAGAACGTGACCAAGAAGACCGGTGTGCTGGTGGCCGGGGGCAGCGACCACGGCGGTAAGAGTTCCAAGCACCGCCAGGCCGAGGACTACGCCGCCAAGGGGCAGCGGATCCGTATCGTGGACGAGGCCGCCTTCCTGTCCCTGCTGGGCCTGGACGACACCTGAGCCGCGGCGCGCACCGGCCCCTGCCCGCGCGCACGCGAAAAGGGGCGCCCCCCGGACGGGAGGCGCCCCTTCGTCGTGCTGCGGGTGATCAGTGGTTGTTGTTGGCAAAGCGCAGGATCGCCCCGTTGTCGGCGCTGGTCTGGCCGTGGTCGAGCAGTTCGGTGAAGGACGCGTGCGAGGCCACCGCCGAGCGCAGCATCAGGGCGCTGGCCGGGGCTCGGAAGACCTCCGGTTCGGGCTGGCCCAGGTCGGCGGGGTCCTTGGCCACCAGGATGGGCTGGTGCAGGCTCGCGTGCAGCTCGCTCTCGCCCTGGCGTTCGGCGCCCAGGAACAGGGTCTGTACCCGCGCCTCGGTGAGCATGTGCACGGCCTCGTCGGTGCCCTTGACCGCCTGGTCGTGGGCGAGTTTTTGCTGGTAGTCCTCGAGCGCTGCGTCGTGCTCGCCGATGATGAAGTCGCTCAGGGCCTGCTCGGCGGCCTCGTGCAGGCGGGCCTGGGCGTCGGGTCCCCCGCGCCCGCCCGGGATGTGGCGGATGGGTGTGGTCAGTTGGCGCGGGCCCAGGTTGTCGCGCAGGTAGGCGATGGCTTCTTCGTCGCCCCCGACCAGGATGATCTTGGCGTCGACCGCGCGTACGGCCTCGCGCACGTGTTCGGCGACCTTGGCGGTGTTCTCGCGCCACATCTCCTGGGCGGCGTGTTTGGCGTTGCCGCGTCCGCCCAGTCCGCCGCGCTGGCCGGGGCCTCCGCGTCCGCCCAGGCCGTCGATGTTGTGCATGGTCTCGCCCTGGGAGTCCTCTTCCAGGACGGGGCGTTCGGTGGGCCGGTCGGTGTAGCCCACGACCTTGGCGTTGACCCGGTCCAGGGCCACCAGGACGTAGGGGATGTGGCGTCCGCGGTCCACGACCAGCGGTAGCGGGTCGGGGACGGGCATCCAGGTGGCGCGGTCGCTCTGTGGCGGGATGGCCAGGGTGTGCTCGCCCAGGAGTTCGCCCCGGGAGGCGAACAGGGACTGGCCGTGGTGGCCGTAGGAGCGTGAGGAGCCGTCGCCCACGGCCTCTTCCAGCACGTCGAGGGTGGCGCGGTCGGTGCCCAGCTCGGCCAGGTGTTGGCGCAGGTGGCGCCAGCGCAGCTCGATCTCCTTGTCGGCGTCGGTGCTCTGGCGGCTGGTGTCCAGGTGTACCGAGGCCACGGGGGCGTCGGTGCTGTAGAGCGGTCGCAGAAAACCCAGGTCCATGTGCGCGCAGGGCGTGTGTTCCCCCGCCCCGCCCACCTCCTTCTTGGGGTCGGCCTACGGACATCCTCGGACACAGGGTGCGATCTGGACATAGGTGTGGTCGAGGTGAGCGCGCTCCTTGTCCAAGGATTTGCCCCCGACTGACCTGGGCCGCCGCGTGTGTGGGCGCGCGCGGGGGCGGGTGTGTGTATCGAAGTGGTGACGGAGTGCCTGTCGTGGTTCTCTTGGAGGCCACGGGGGTATTGGCTGTGGGCGGATGACCGGAAACCACCAGTTTCGGTGGTCCTCATTGCGTTCCACAAGAAACGACCCGAAACGACGAAGGACACCGATGTCCACCGAACCCCCAGCAGCACCACCCTCGCTGCTGCGCCGCTACCTCGACATCCCCCTCATCTGGAAGATGGCCGTCGCCCTGGTGTTGGGCATCGTGGCGGGGCTGGCGATCAACGCCGCCGGTGTCCAGGAGCGGGCCCTGCCCGTGCTGGAGCCGCTCGGCGAGATCTTCCTGAGCCTGCTGCAGATGCTGATCTTCCCGCTGATCATCACCACGCTGATCGTGGGGGTGACCTCGATCTCCCCGCAACGTCTGGGGCGCATCGGCGGCAAGATCTTCCTGTTCTACCTGATCACCTCGGCCTTCGCCATCGCCGTGGGTCTGGCCCTGGCGCTGGCGGTCTCCCCCGGCTCGGGGCTGCAGATGCCCGGTGAGGCCGACGAGACGGCCGAGGTGCCCTCGGTGGTCGAGACGCTGGTGGGCATCGTGCCCGCCAACCCGTTCGAGGCCCTGGTCGAGGGCAACGTGCTCGCCGTCATGTTCATGGCGCTGGTCTTCGGCCTGGCGCTGACCTACATGATGAACAGCGACGACGAGCGCGCCCAGGACCTGGGGATGTTCCTGCGCAAGGGCACCGACGCCGCCGCCGACCTGGTCTTTCGTGTGGTGCGCGGGGTTCTGGAGTACGCGCCGGTGGGTGTGTTCTCCCTGATCGCGGTGGTGCTGGCCGACACCGGGGCCGAGGCGATCGGGCCGCTGCTGCAGCTGACGGCCGTGGTCTACGGCGCGATCATCCTGATGATCGTGGTCTACGCCGTGATGTTGCTGATCTTCCGTACCCCGCTGGGTGCGTTCTTCGCCGCGGCCAAGGACCCCATGGTGACCGCGTTCGTCACCCGTTCCAGCAACGGCACCCTGCCGGTGTCCACGGCCGCGGCCAAGCGCATGGGTGTGCGCGAGGGTGTGTACGGCTTCAGCCTGCCCCTGGGCGCGACCATCAACATGGACGGCACCGCGATCTACGTGGGTGCGGCCACGGTGTTCGTGGCCAACGTCGCCGGGGAGACCCTGACCCTGGGCCAGCTGGCGACCGTGGTGCTGGTGGGTGTTCTGGCCTCCGTCGGGACCGCGGGTGTGCCCGGGGCCGGCCTGGTCATGCTGACGATGGCCACCCAGTCGGTGGGCCTGCCCATGGCCCCGGTGGCTCTGGTGGCCGGTATCGACGCGCTGCTGGACATGGCCCGCACCATGTGCAACGTGACCGGTGACCTGGTGGGTACGCGCATCGTCGCCTCCACGGAGAAGGGGATGCTGCGCGCGCCCGGTGAGGAGGACGAGGAGGATCCCGAGCGGCAACGGGTCTCCTCTCCCCCGGCCGGCACCGACCCGGGGGCCGGTGAGCCGGGGCCCTCGCGCGAGGATCCCTGACCTACCGTCTGTTCCCATGGGGCCGCCGCCCTTTTCGCCCTGGACCGGGGTGGGAAGGGCGGCGGCCTTTTTGTGCGCGGGGTGTTCAGGGGCGCAGGTCGGCGCGCACGCGTTCCAGGAAGGACAGCAGGGCCCGGTCGAAGGCCTCGGGGCGTTCGAGGTTGGGGGTGTGCCCGGCCCCGTCGATGCGGGCCACGACCGAGTCGGCGATCTTGAGGTGCATGGCCTCGGTCAGGTCGGGCGGGGTGAAGGCGTCCTGGTCGCCGACCACGAGCAGGGCGGGTGCGCTGATGTGGCGCAGCAGGCCCAGGTGGTCGGGGCGCCGGGCCCGGCCGCGCAGGGCGGCCGCGGCGCCTTGGGGCGGGGCCTGGCACATCATGGTGTGCACGCGGGCGGCGGTGTGGGCCATGGTGCGCACGTTGTCGGCGCTCATCATGCCCACGATCATCTCGTCGGCGTAGCCCTGCATGCCTTCGCGCGCCAGGCGGTCGGCCAGTTCGTGGCGGCGCTGGTGGCCCTGGGGGCTCTCCGGGCGCGGGTCGGTGGCCACCAGGGTCAGGGAGTCGATGCGGTCGGGGAAGAGGCGGTAGAGCTCCAGGGCGATCTGTCCGCCCATGGAGGTGCCCACGACGCTGGTGGCGGGGATCTGCAGGTGGTCGAGCAGGGCGCACAGGTCGCGGGCGAAGGTGTCCAGGCAGGTGGTGCCTTCCACGACGGTGCTGTGGCCGTAGCCGCGCAGGTCGGGGGCGATGGCGCGGAATCCGTGGTCGGCCAGGGTGTGGATCTGGGGGTGCCAGAGGGTGTGGTCGAAGGGGTGGCCGTGCAGCAGCAGGACGGGGTGGCCGCTGCCGTGGTCGGCATAGCGCACGTCGATGTCGCGCACGGCGGCGGTGCGCGGTTCTGGTCCCGGTTGGCGGGGGTGCGTCGTAGGTGCCACGGCCTCTGATGCTAGTGGGGGGCGTCGTCCTTCAGGATTGCGCCCCGGGGCGGGGCACGGTGTGCCTGGTGGGCGCGGTGCGCGGCCGGGCCGCAGGCGTGCCCCCGTCGGGGTGCCTGCGGCCCGTGGACCGTCTCCCGCCGTCCTCGGGAGGCGGTGTGCGCCCGGGCCCCTGTGTCGGGGCCCGGCCGGGCTCCCGCACGGGCCCGGTCCCTGGGGAAGACGCGTTCGAGGGCGGTTCGGTTCTAACGGCTCCGTGGTGTGTGCCCGCGCGGGTGCCGGTGCGGGGCCGCCATGATCACGCCGATCAGCGCGTAGGGCAGCACGAACAGGGTGAACACGGCCGGGTGGCCCAGGCCGGTGCTCAGTCCGGCGTAGGTGGCGAAGACGGCGATGGCGACCGCTTCGGTGCCCAGGCCCGCCAGTGAGGTGACGGTGGCGCGGGCGCGGCCGGTGATGGTCTGTTGCAGGCGGGCGTCGGCCACCACGGCCAGCATCTGGTAGAGGGCGAAGCCGGCGCCCAGCAGCACCCATCCGGCCCAGGTGCCCAGGTGGGCGCCGGCGGCCGCGGCCAGGGTCGCTGTGAGCAGGGCCAGGCCCAGGACGGGTCGGGGCCACAGGGCCGCGCGTGCGGCCAGCAGGCCTCCGGTGGTGACGAAGGCCCAGACCACGAGCAGCACGGCCGGGACCTGTGCGGCGGGCACGCCGGCGTCGGAGGCCAGCAGGGGGATGTACTCCTCCAGGGATTCCCAGAAGGCGGTGGCCACCACGAGCAGGATCAGGGCGTGGCGTACCGGGCGGCTGGTGCGGGCCTCGTGCAGGCCCGAGCGCAGGGTGGCGGCGTAGCCGGGTTCGGGCTCGTCGTGGGTGTGGGCGGGTGTGGTGGTGCGGTGTTCGGGCAGGGCCAGGCCGGCCAGGGCGCCGAGCAGGCACACGGCGATGCTGGCGGTGCCCACGGCCGTGTAGCCGCCCAGGGCCATGGCGGGTACGGCCAGCAGGGCGGCGGCCCCGACCGAGGCCACGCCCAGGGCGCGGGTGATGCCCATGACGCGGGCGTAGTGGTCGGCGGCGCCGCGGTGGTCCAGTTCGGTGTGGACCAGGGCCTCCAGTGCCCCGGAGGCCAGGGCACCGCCGGCGCCCCAGAGCACGAACCCGGCGGCGAAGGCCGGGTAGGAGGGCGCCAGCAGCCACAGGGCGAAGCCGGTGCCGGTCAGCAGCGGGGCCAGGGCGAGCAGGTGGCGGCGCGGGACGAGGTCGGCCAGGGCCCCGCAGGGCACGGCGAGCACGACCGCGGTCAGGGACCAGATCACGAACAGGGAGCTGATCTGGGACACCGACAGGCCGCTGCGTTCGAACAGCAGCGCGTAGACCGGGTACAGGAGCACGAACTCCTGGCACACGGCGTAGGCGTACAGGGGCCTGGTCAGGCGTGGCAGGCGCGCGTGGTGGGCGCGCCGGGCATGGGTGGTCATCGAGGTCTTTCGGGTCGGCTCCGGTCGTGGGCGGCGGTGTGGGCTCCCGGTGGGAGGCCCTCGTGCCTGCGGGGTCGACCGACCTCGGATGCGGCTCTAGCGGTGTCGTTGGTCCATGGTTCCAGGATGCCAGAGGGTGCGGGCAGGGCGCGACGGCTTTTACGCGACGACTACCGCTCCCCTGCTGGTCAGTGGTTGTGCGGGCTGATCCACAGGGCTTCGGCGGCCACGAGCCCCAGGGCTTGGTGGCGTTCGCCGTCCTGGGAGGTGTGCACGGTGATCTCCATGGAGCCGGCGAAGGCCTGGTGGCGTTGGACCCGCACGTGCATGCCGATGCCGATGTCGACCTCGGCGAGGTAGCGCAGCAGGTCGGGGTCGGTGTCGTTGACGCGCACGATGGTTCCGGCGGTGCCTTCGTCGGCCTCGGAGAGCAGCAGGGACTCGCGCTGGACGATGTCGCCCTCGCGGGTGGGGATGGGGTCCCCGTGCGGGTCGACGACGGGTTCGCCCAGGTGGGCGGCGATGCGGTCGACGAACTTGTCGGAGACCACGTGTTCGAGGATCTCGGCCTCGTCGTGGACCTCGTCCCAGGAGTAGCCGAGTTCGGCGACCAGGTAGGTCTCGAGCAGGCGGTGGCGGCGCAGGACCGACAGGGCGGCCTTGGTCCCGGCCTCGGTGAGGCTGACGGCGCCGTAGCGCTGGTGTTGGACCAGGCCGAGTTCGTTGAGTTTGCGCAGCATCCCCGAGACCGAGGAGTTGGACACCGACAGCCGTTCGGCCATGCCGGAGATGGTCACCGGGCCGGTGCCCCTCTCCTGGAGGTCGTAGATGACCTTCACGTAGTCCTCGACCGACGTGGACGGTCGTGTCGGTGCGTTGTCCATGGCCGTAACCGTACCGTGAACGCCGTGGGGGCGGCCATCTCGTGCTCGGGGGCTGTGGACGGCCGCCGCCCCGCCCTGTCGCGTGTGGACTCCCCCGCGGATGCGTGTGCCCGGTGGGCCGGTGGGGGTTGTGGTCGCTGCGGTGGTGTTCGAACGGATCGCCCTTGTGGCGCAGGGGTTGTGGGGTCGGTGCAGGTCGTGGCGTTGCCCGGTGTGCGAACTGCGGTATGATTCGAACATAAGTTCTATTTCGGCACTCCTTCCCCACGGGCCTCGCCCGTGCCGAAACCGGCACACCAGGGGAAGGGGCGGACCATGGCGCGTTCGAACGCACACGTGGACTTCGTGCATCTGAACGTGGCCTCCTCGGCCTCGCCGCGCTACGGCACCGCCGATCCCGAGGCGCTGGTGCAGCGGGCCGCCGAGCTCGGCCAGGGCCTGCTGGCCCTGACCGACCGCGACAGCGTCTCGGGCGCGGTCAAACACGTGCGCGCCTGCCAGAGGGCCGGGGTGCGCCCGGTCCTGGGCTGTGACCTGGCCGTGGCCGCGCCCGAGGGCGGACGGGTGCTGCTGCTGGCGCGCGGGCGCAGGGGCTGGGCGTGGCTGTGCCGGCTCATCACCCGCGCCCACGAGCACGAGCCCCCGGCCCTGCCGCTGCAGGAGCTGGAGCAGGCCCAGGACGTGGTCGCCCTGCTGGGCCCCGGCTCCGACGTGGGTCTGGCCCTGGCCGCGGGCCGCCCCGGTCAGGCCCAGCGCCTGTTGGAGCGCTGGCACGCACGCACCGAGACCGTGTTGGAGGCCGTGGACCACTACCTGCCCGGGCAGCGCTCCACGGCCCGCTCCCTGCTGGCCCTGGCCGAACGCACCCGCACCATGGCCGTGCTCACCAACGCCGTGCGCTACCCCGCCCAGGAGGGCGCCGAGGTCGCCCACGTGCTCGACCAGGCCCGCCGCTGGCTGCCCGGGGGCACCCCGCCCGGCCCGGCCACCGCCCAGGCCCACCTCAAGGGCGGCGCCGCCATGCTGGAGGTGGCCCAGCGCCTGGTGCAGGATCCGGCCGCCGCGCGGCGGCTGATCGCCCACACCAACGCCCTGGCCGCCTCCTGTGCCCTGGACCCCGACGCCGACCTGGGTATGGACCGCACCCATCTGCCGCGCTTCTCGGGCCCGCGCGAGCGTCTGTGGCGCTCCTGTGAGGAGGGCCTGGACCGGTTGGGTCTGGATCGGGACGAGCAGGCGCGCCACCGGCTCGCCGAGGAGCTGGGCATCATCGAGCACAAGGGGCTGTCGGCCTACTTCCTGACCGTGGCCGAGGCCGCCGACCGTATCCGCGACAAGGGCATCCGCTGCTCCATCCGGGGTTCGGGCACCGGCAGCCTGGTCAACCACCTGCTGGGCATCTCGGCGGTCAACCCCCTCGACCACGGGCTGCTCATGGAACGGTTCCTGACGCTGAGCCGCAAGGGCCTGCCCGACGTGGACCTGGACGTGGAGTCGGCGCGCCGTCTGGAGGCCTACGACGCGGTCTTCGCGGCCTATCCCGACACCGCGTGTGTGTCGATGATGGAGACCTACCGGGCCCGCAGCGCCATCCGCGACGTGGGTGCGGCCATGGGGGTGCCCCCGCACGAGATCGACCGCCTGGCCAAGGCCTTCCCGCACGTGCGGGCGCGGCGGATCCGTTCGGCCGCCCAGGACCTGCCCGAGTTGCGGGGGCTGGACGGGTCGGGGGTCAGCGCCGAGACCGCCCACACCCTCTTCCGGCTGGCCGAACACCTGGACGGGCTCCCCCGGCACACGGCCATGCACCCGTGCGGGCTGGTGGTCTCCGACTCGACCCTGGCCGAGCGCACGCCCCTGCTGCCCAGCCGTGCGGGCTATCCCATGGTCGCCTTCGACAAGGACGACGTGGAGGAGATGGGCCTGATCAAACTGGACGTGATCGGGGTGCGCATGCAGTCGGCCATGGCCACCGCCCGCGAGGAGATCGAACGCACCACCGGCAGCGCCCCGGACCTGGAGGACCTGCCCCAGGACCCGCACGTGTACGAGATGGTGGCCTCCTCCAACACCCTGGGCTGTTTCCAGGTGGAATCGCCCGGCCAGCGCGAGCTGGTCAGCCGTCTGCGCCCGGCCGGCATGGAGGACCTGATCGTGGACATCTCCCTGTTCCGGCCCGGGCCGGTGGGCAGCGACATGATCGGCCCCTACCTGGACGCGCGTGACGGCAAGGCGCCGCCGCGGGCGCCGGCGCCGATCCTGTCGCAGGTGCTCGCCGAGACCGGCGGGGTGGTGGTCTTCCACGAGCAGGTGTTGAAGGTGCTGCACACCATGACCGCGTGCGGGCTGGACCGGGCCGAGGCGATGCGTCGCTCCCTGAGCAGCGAGGAGGGGCGTGAACAGGTGCGCGAGGCCTTCACCGCTATGGCTGCCGACTGCGGGCACGACGAGGCCACCGTCGCGGAGGTCTGGCGGGTGCTGTCCTCGTTCGGTTCGTTCGGGTTCTGCAAGGCCCACGCCGCGGCGTTCGCGTTGCCCACGTACCAGTCGGCCTGGCTCAAGCGCCACCATCCGGCCGCCTTCTACGCGGGGGTGCTCACCCACGACCCGGGCATGTACCCGCGCCGGGCGGTGGTCGACGACGCCCGCCGTTTCGGGGTCGCGGTGCTGGGGGTGGACGTGAACCGTTCCGGGCAGCAGTGGCGGGTCGAGCTGACCGAGTCGGGTGTGTGGGGTGTGCGGGCCTGCCTGGAGGACGTGCGGGCCTTGAGCGGTGCGGAGGTCGAGCGGGTCCTGGCCGAGCGGCCCTTCCACTCGCTGCCCGATGCGGCCGCGCGGGCGCGCCTGTCGCGTGAGGCGTTGGACAACCTGGTGCGGGTGGGGGCCTTCGATGCGCTGTACGGGGTCGGTGAGCAGGCGGGGGCTGTGCACCGGCGTGAGTTGTTGTTGCAGGTCAGTGCGTTGGATCGGGCCGGGCGCACGCGTGTGGGTGCGGGGCAGTCGGCGTTGGAGGTGACCGGGTCGGCCCCGCAGGCGCACCTGCCGCCGATGAGCGCCGAGGAGCGTACCGGGGCCGAGTTGCAGGTGCTGGGTTATGAGGTCGAACGCCACCTGTTGCAGGGACACGCGGAGGTGTTGGCCGCGCTGGCCGCCGACCACGGGCTGGTGCGCGCCCGCGATCTGCACCTGGTTCCGACGGGCCGCCAGGTGCTGGTGGCGGGGGTGAAGGTGGCGACCCAGACCCCGGCGGTGCGTTCGGGTCAGCGCATCATCTTCACGACCGTGGACGATGCCACCGGTCTGGTGGATCTGACCTTCTTCGAGTCGGTGCAGGAGCGGTGCGCGGCCACGGTCTTCGGTGCGTGGTTGTTGGTGGCGCGGGGTCGGGTGCGCCGTGCGGGGTCGGGGATGGCCACGGTCACCGCCACGCACGCTCTGGACCTGGTGGAGCTGGGCCGGGCTTGGCAGGAGGGCGGACGTGCGGGGTTGGCGGGGGCGGTGCATGCGGCCCCGGGTGTTGGCGGGCCCGGTGTGGGCGGGGGTCGTGTGCGGTACGTGACGGGGATGACGGTCTCGCCGTATGCGGATCTGCGTTCGGACCCGGTGCCCTCGCGCGGGCTCTGGCACGCCAGCCCGGGCAGTTCGGGCGGGTGAGCCCGGGTCGGGGGTGGTCAGCGGGCGGTCAGGGGTACGGCGGCCTTGAGCAGCATCTCCTCGTACTCGGCCTGGGGGTCGGAGTCGAGCACGATCGCCCCGCCGGCGCCGACGGTGTATCGGCCGCCTGCGCGTACGGCGGTGCGGATGACGATGTTGAGGTCGGCGGCGCCGGTGTCGGCGATGTAGCCCAGGGCGCCGGAGTAGACGCCGCGGGCCGAGGACTCCAGGCGGTCGATGATCTCCATGGTGCGTTGTTTGGGGGCGCCGGTCATCGATCCGCCGGGGAAGCAGGCGCGTACGGCGTCCAGGGCGTCGACGTCGGGGCGCAGGTGTGCGCGCACGGTCGAGACGAGTTGGTGGACGCTGGCGTAGGACTCGGTGTACATGAACGCGGGCACTTGGACGCTGCCGGTGCGGGCGACCCGGCCCAGGTCGTTGCGTAGCAGGTCGACGATCATGAGGTTCTCGGCGCGGGTCTTGGCGTCGGTGGCCAGGGCGCGGGCGGCGCGGGTGTCTTCGTCGGGGTCGCTGTGGCGGGGGGCGGTGCCCTTGATGGGGCGGGATTCGGCGGTGCCGTCGGGGTCCACGCGCAGGAAGCGTTCGGGTGAGCAGCTCAGGACGGTGAGGCCGTCCAGGCGCAGCAGGGCGGCGTAGGGGGCGGGGTTGGCGCGGCGCAGGCGGCGGTAGAGCTCGAGGTCGCCGGTGTCGTCGTCGGGCAGGTGCAGGCGGTCGGTCAGGCAGATCTCGTAGCTCTCGCCCTGGGTGAGTTGGGCCAGGCATTCCTTGACGTCGGTGAGGTAGCCGGCGTGGTCGCGTTCGAGCAGGTCGGCGGGGTCGGGTCGGTCGGTTGTGGGTGGGGTGGGGGCGGGCAGGGGTTGCAGGTCGGTCAGGGCTCGGCGGGTGTGTTCGAGCCATTGGTGGGCGTGGGGGCCGTGGTCGTTGCTGACGAGGTAGGTGCGCCGGTGGTGGTGGTCCACGGCCACGAAGCGGTCGCAGCGCATCCATACGGCGTCGGGGGTGGGGGCGGTGTGGGCGGCGCGGCCTCCGCAGTGGGCCTTGAGTTCGTAGCCGAAGTAGCCGACGTGGCCGCCGGTGAAGTCGAAGGGCAGGTCGGGGCTGGTGGGGGCGGGGGTGCGGCGGCGTTGCAGGGCGGTGAAGATGTCGCCGTTCTCGTGGTGGCCGCTGCCGTCGGGCGTGCGGATGTGCACGTTGTTCTGGTCGACGTGGTGGGTGAGGACCTCTCCGGTGGCCGCGCCGAGGAAGGAAAAACGTGCGGGGCCCTGGGGCAGGGAGCTGTCGAGCCAGAAGGCGGGGACGGTGGTGCCGTAGAGGCGGTCGAAGGCGGCCTCGGTGTCGGTTTCCCAGGGCAGGACCTCGACCAGGGGTGCGGGCCGGGTGGGGGTGGTTGCGTTCGGGGTTTGGGGGGCCGGTTCGGGGGCGGGGGTGTGTGCGGCGCCGGTGGTGCGGGGGCGGGCCAGGGCGGCGAAGTTGGTGATCAGGGCGTGGCCGCTCTGGCTGGCCACGGACTCGGGGTGGAACTGCACGCCCCAGCGGGGCAGGTCGCGGTGGGCCAGGCCCATCAGGACGCCGTCCTCGGCCCGGGCGGTGGCCTGCAGGGTGTGGGGCAGGGGTTCGGCCACGGCCAGGGAGTGGTAGCGCACGGCGGTGAAGTCCTGGGGCAGGTGCGCGAACAGGTCGGTGTTGTTGTGGTGCACGCGGGTGAGGTGGCCGTGCAGGGGGCGGGGTGCGGCGCTCACGTGGGCGCCGGCCAGGTGGGCGATGGCCTGGTGGCCCAGGCACACGCCCAGGACGGGCAGGGCGGTGGTGGCCAGCAGGTCGGGTACCCGGCCCAGGTCGCGGGGGTGTTGGGGGCGTCCGGGGCCGGGTGAGAGCACCAGGGCGTCGTAGGCGGACGGGTCGAGGCGGTCCCAGGCGGGGTCGTCGTTGGTCACCACGGTGGGCCGCTCGCCGGTGACCGCGGCCACCAGGTGCGCCAGGTTGTAGGTGTAACTGTCGTGGTTGTCCACGAGGAGAACGCGCATGCTCGCCCCTTTTTTTCCGCTCTGCGGTATTCCAGGGTAGGGCGCTGCGGTGGGCTCCGGTGCGGGCCGGGGCGGGGCAGGCGTTCGTCCACAGGTGGCAGAGCGCCTCTGGTGCCCGGGCCCGGGCGGGGGTAGAACTACGTTGAGGGCTCTTTCGGGGCCCGGTGCGCCGTAGCGGATGGAGAGCGTGGGTGATCTCATGGCCGCGATCCTGGTCCTGTTCATGCTGGCCATGGGTGTGTTCGTGGCCGTGACGGTCTCCGCGGCCGCCCACGCGGCCACGCCGCGCCCGTGGCACCGCGGTCCGCGCGGGCCCTTCTCCCGGTTGGCGGGCCCCGAGGGCGAGCGGGAGGTGCCTGCGGGCATGGATCCGGCCCTGGCCGAGCTGCGGATGCGTTATGCGCGCGGTGAGATCGGGCGTGAGGAGTTCCTGCAGCGCAAGATCGACCTGGAGTGAGCCCGGCCCGCACGCTTGTGGTGGGGTCCCCCGAGTCTCATTCCCACATGAGGCGGTGGGCGGTGGCCACCTCCACCGGATCGCTGCCCAGGTGGGCCAGCCACACCTGCTGTCCGTGCCCGCGGCGGGTGTAGAGCACCTCGCCGTCGCTGACCCAGCGGCACCAGGCCCGTTCGAAGGCGCGGGCGCCCTGGCGGTTGCGTCCCAGCAGGGCAGGTACGGCGTGGTGCACGGTGGTGACCGGTGTGCGTGCTCCCAGGGCGGCGCGCCAGGTGCGGGCGCGGTGTGCGGCCCGGTGGGGTGGGGTGGGCAGCACGTGGCGGGCGACGATGTAGCGGGGGTGTTCCACCAGCGGGGCCAGGACCTCTTCCAGGCCTTGGGTGAAGTGCTCGGCGGCCTGTCCTCCGGCCCCGGTCAGGGTGAAGCGGTAGATGCCGTCGGTGTCGCAGTGCACCCGTACCCCTTGGGCGCCGATGGGTGCGTGCCCGGCCCCGTGCAGGGCATCGGCGACGGCTGCGGCGTAGCGGGCCGTTTCGACCGGGAGCGCGGCCTGGGCCAGTACCCGGGTGGTGTGGCGGTGGCGGCGGCGCAGTACCAGGGCCCCGGCCGCGGCCGCACACACCGCGGCTGCGGTGAACCAGCCCGGTGCGGTCCATCCCGCGAGGAGGAACAGCACGGCCAGGGCGGCCAGGATCCCGGTGGCGGGGGTCAGTAGCTGCGGGGCGCCGGCGGTGGCGCGTGCGCCGGAGGGTGTGGTCACCGCTTCCGGTGGGACCGGTGCGGGCAGGTCCTGGCCCGCGCCGGCCGTGGTGGAGGGCGGGCGCCGGTGCTGGCGTACGCGCAGGGTCGGCAGGAGGGTGTCGTGGTAGGGGGCGCCCACGTTCCAGCGTTGGCGTGTGCGGTGGCGTTGGCCGGCGCGGGTGAGCATGCGGGCGTTGAGGGCGTCGGTGTCGGTGGGCGGGTTGTAGGGCGAGAGGGAGGCGTCGATGTGGGCGATGCCGCTCATGATCTGTCCGTCCTGGTCCACCCCGAGGTAGCCGTCGTGTTTGCGTACGAACCGGTCCCAGTCGGCGTGCCCGCGCGGGTGGTCGTGGTCCAGGCACACGACCGTCCAGGTGTGGGCGCACTTGTCGGGCCAGTTCGGGTCCAGGCGCAGGGCGCGTCCGCGGCTCTGCACGACGGCGGTGGCGGTGGTGGCGGTGGTCAGGTCCACGACGGTGTTGACGCCGCGGGCGTCCCAGCCTTCCCCGAGCAGGGCGCGGGTGCCCACGAGTACGTGGCTGTGTCCCTGTTCCAGGAACCGTGTCAGGGTGGCGGTCCAGGTGCGTGAGGTCCAGGCTCCCTCGATCACGTGCAGGCCCTGGTCGGGGCGGGCGCTGAGCTGCAGTCCGGGGTGTTCGGCCCGGGCGAAGGCGAGCAGGTCGGCTGCGGTGTCGGGGCCGCAGGCCACGGTGCGTCCGGTCACCAGCAGCGGGTGCAGGTCGCGGGTGC
Source organism: Nocardiopsis coralli (assembly GCF_014892575.1). Taxonomy (GTDB): domain Bacteria; phylum Actinomycetota; class Actinomycetes; order Streptosporangiales; family Streptosporangiaceae; genus Nocardiopsis; species Nocardiopsis coralli. Next base: position 150,832 of record NZ_JADBGI010000009.1, read on the forward strand.
GCGGGTCGGTGGCCAGTAGTTGTACCTGTAGGCGGGCCGAGCCGGAGTCGGGGGCGAGCACCTCGCGCAGGGCCGCGGGCAGGCGGGAGCCGGCGCTCTCGTGGTCGCACAGGACCAGGGCGCGCAGTCGCTCGCCCAGGTGGGCGTGTTCGGCGGCCAGGATCTCGACGGTGGCGTGGGACTTGGCGTCGCTGCGGGCCAGGACGCGGTCCACGGGTGAGGCGCCCCGGCGTACGCCGTTGCGGGTCAGGTGGTGGCCCACGGCGGGCAGGGCGGTGCGGATGCGTTCGAGGGCATCCTGGTCGTGGTCGGGGTCCAGGCCGGTGCGGGCGTAGGCGCCGATCAGGGCGGTCCAGTCCTGGTCGGTGGGTGGGCGGCGGTGGTGTTCGAGGGTGCGGGCGCCTTGGGGCAGGGCGCACAGTCCGGCGTGGTGCAGGCGTAGGACGGCCTGGGCCAGGTCAGGGGTGGAGGTGGCCACGTGGGACCAGTCCAGGTGGCCGCCGGAGTCGGTGGGGCGGTGCACGAAGCGGGCGTCGATCCAGGCCAGGAAGTCGGTGGTGGCGAAACCCGGGCGGAGCAGGTCGGTGCACAGTTCGGTGAAACGGGTGCCCTGTTCGGCGAGGTACTGGTGTTCGGCGGTGGTGGGGCGGGTGAACCAGGCCAGTTCGGCGAAGGGGGCCAGGTACCCCTGCCGGACGAGGGCGGGTACGGAGGCGCCGACGACGGGGGTGCCGAAGAGGCGGTCGACCAGGTCCTTCTCGGTGCTGGTCAGTGTGGTGGCGGGGGTTCCGGTCAGGCCGATGACGCGGGCGTCGGGAAGGTCGGTGAGGATCTCGTCGATCAGGCGTCCCCAGACCTGGAGCAGGTGGTGGCACTCGTCCAGGAGCAGGGTGAGGGGGCCGGCCTGCTGCAGGGCCCGCACGAGGGCGCGGCCGTTGGGGTGCAGGCGGTCGCGTACGGGGGTGGTGGAGCGGCCCTCGGCGTCGGTCTCGGCCTCGGGGTCGAAGACGGCCAGGGACTGGTAGGTCAGGACGGTGACGTCGTGGTCCAGGCCGGGTCCGGTGCCGGCCGTGGCGGGGGTGGCGTCGGGGTGTTGGAAGGAGCGCCAGTGGGAGATCCACTGGTTCTGGACGGCGGTGTTGGGCACCAGGACGACGGTGCGCCGTCCCAGGCGGCGTGCGGCTTCCAGGCCCACGAGGGTCTTGCCGGACCCGGGCGGCAGGACGATCCAGGTGCGGTGGTGTCCGCTCTGCCAGAGCTGCTCGACCTGCTGCAGGGCCTGTTCCTGGTAGGGGCGCAGCGCGTGGGGCCAGTGTGCGGTGTGCATCGCTTCCATCGGTCTCTCTCCCGGGCGGCGGCGGTGCCCTTCCCCGCCTCGGTGGGACGGGGAAGGGCACCGTGTCCGCGCTCCATTAGACCGGTTCGAGATGCAGGTCCGGCCCGGGTGCCGCCGTTCGTGTGAGGGACGGCGGCACCCGGGCCGGTGGGTGTGCGGTGGTGCGGGGCCGGGTCAGCCCTGCATCTCCTCCAGGGTCTTGCCCTTGGTCTCGGCCACGAACTTCCACACGAACAGCAGCGAGAGCAGCGCGAAGGCGGCGTAGACCATGTACGTGGCGCTCAGGTTCCAGTCGCTCAGGGACGGGAAGCTGACGGTGACCGCCCAGTTGGCCAGCCACTGGGTGGCGGTGGCCACGCCCATGGCGGCGGCGCGGATGCGCAGCGGGAACATCTCCCCCAGCAGCACCCACACGACCACACCCCAGGACAGGGCGAAGAAGAGCACGAAGGAGCTGGCGGCGATCAGCGCGACCACGCCCCAGACCTCGGGCAGGGCGACCTCTTCGCCCTGGACGACCGCGTTGGAGAAGGCCAGCGCGGCGGTGGCCAGGGCCACGGTCATGCCGGCCGAGCCGATGAGCAGCAGGGGCTTGCGGCCGATGCGGTCCACGAGCAGGATCGCGATGACGGTACCGACGATGTTGACGATGGAGGTGAACAGGCTCAGCAGCAGCGAGCTGCCCTCGTCGATGCCCACCGACTGCCACAGCGAGCTGGAGTAGTAGAAGATGACGTTGATGCCGACCAGCTGCTGGAAGGCGGAGACGCCCATGCCGATCCACACGATGGGCAGCAGCCCGTAGCGGCCGGCCAGGTCGCGCAGCTTGGGGCGGACCTCCGAGCCCAGAGCGCGGCGGATCTCGGTGATGCGCCCCTCGACGGAGTCGGGCCCCTCGATGCGGGTCAGGACCGCGCGGGCCCGGTCGGTGTGGCCCACGCGCACCAGGTGGCGGGGCGATTCGGGGATGCAGAAGCTCAGCGCGATGTAGAGCGCGGCCGGGACGACCTCGATGCCCAGCATCCACTGCCAGGCCTGGACGGGGCCGAGCATGTTCGCGGCGCTGCCGTCGGCGGCCTGGGCGATGGCGTAGTTGACCAGTTGGGAGGCGGCGATGCCCAGCACGATCGCGAGCTGCTGCAGGGAGGCCAGGCGTCCGCGGTAGGCGGCCGGGGAGACTTCGGCGATGTAGGTCGGTGCGATGACCGAGGCCAGGCCGATGGCCACGCCGCCCAGGATGCGCCAGGCGGTCAGGTCCCAGATGCCGAAGGGCAGGGCCGAGCCGATGGCGCTGACGACGAAGAGCACGCCGGCGATGCGCATGACGGGCAGGCGGCCCAGGCGGTCGGCGAGCTGTCCGGTCAGGGCCGCGCCCAGGACACAGCCCAGCAGGGCCGAGGCGACGGTGAAGCCGAGTGTTCCGGGGCCCACGTCGAAGCGGCCCTGGATGGCGTCGACGGCGCCGTTGATGACGGAGCTGTCGTAGCCGAACAGGAAGCCGCCCATCGCGGCGGCGGCCGCGATCAGGGTGACGTGGGTCAGGCTTGCCCCTCCGGCGCCGGGGCGCGCGGCCCGGGACGCGTCGGTCGAGCTCATGGTGGTTTCCTTCCCCCAGGGGGTGCCCGGTGCCCGTGGGGGGTCGGGTCAGAAGATCCGGGCTGTGTGTGCGTACGTTCGGGCGGCCGGCACGGTTTCGGACATCGATGAGGTCCGGGGGTATACCGGCTGCGCAGGACCTTACTACTAATACTTGACGTAAGTCACCCCGGAGGGCGCATCAAATCACCATAACCCGGATGAGGTGGGGCGGAACCCGCAGGAACCCGCCCGTGGCTCGACCGGTCCGAGTCAGGCGGGCTGCGTCGGACGGTCGGGACGGAAGGGCTCCAGGTCCAGGCCGGTCTCCCGGTCCAGGGCCAGTTGCGCGGCGACCCTGCCCTGGAAGGGGCCGAAGGTCAGCCCCTGGGAGTCCAGGCCGGTGGCGACCACGACCCCGGGCACGGCCTCGATGCGCCCCAGGAGCTGGTGGCCGTCGTGGGTGGCCGGGCGGAAGCCGACACGGGCCTGGGCCAGGGTGGCCTCCTGCAGGCCGGGCATGGTCTCCAGTGCGGTGGTGAGCAGTTGGGAGAGTTCGCCGGCGGTGGCGCGGTAGGTGAAGCCGGCCTCGGGGCGGCGCGTTCCGGAGGTGGAGATGCGGTCGGGGGCGAAGGCCACGGCGTGGAAGTCGTGCTCGCCGAAGCGCACACCGGGCCAGCTGCCGGTGCGCTGTCCGGGCAGGGCGAAGTGCGCCATCTGTCCGCGTACCGGGAAGAGCGGGAGTTGGACCCCGGTGGGGGCGAGCAGGGCGGCCGACCAGGCGCCCGCGGCCACGATCGTGACCGGGGCGCGCACTGCCTCCTCGCCCACACGTACCCCGCTCACGCGGTCGCCCTCCCACATCAGGTGGGCCTGGCCCGTGCGCAGGTGCAGGCCGCGTTCCTGTGCGGCCTCGATGAGTGCGTGGCGGGCCAGGGCGCCGTCGAGGCGGGCCCCGCCCTCGATGAACACGCCCCGGTCGCGCTCGGGCAGCAGCGGGAAGAGCTCGCGCGGGGTTCCCGGGTCCAGGCGTTCCACCCGTCCCATGGTCTGGAAGCCCTCGCGGCGGGAGAGGGAGTCCATGAGCTCGAACCCGGAGTCGGCGCCCTCGGCGTCCACCGACAGGGCGCCGGTGACCTCGTATCCGGGTGGGTGGCCGTCCTCGTCGAGTTCGGCCATCAGGCGGGGCAGGTGGGCGGCTGCGGCGAGCTTGAACGCCCAGTCGGCGGGGGTGTCCCAGGGGAAGGGCCAGGGGTGGATCACCCCGGTTCCGGCCGGGGTGGCGGCCCCGGTGTGGGAGGAGGACACCAGCATGGTGGAGGCGCCCTGGGTGGTCAGGTGGTGGGCGGCACTGGCGCCCACGATGCCGCCGCCGACAACGATCACGTCCATGGGCCTGGGCATGCCCCGGCGGGAGGTCGCGAACACGTGGCTCGGGCGGGCGCAGGGTCCCGGTTCGGGCCGGTACCCGGCCCGGTGCGCTGGGTGTGTGCATCGGACAGTGGGCTCCCCCGGCCCCGGGTCCGAGCGCGTGGGGGGCTGCTTCACCCCGGCGGCGGCCCAGGGGCGCCCTTACACGAGACGGGTGGCGCGCCGAACGGTGTCTTGTGTCGGTACCGAACAGCAGGTGCGCGGGGGCCGGTGTCCGAGCGTGGTCGGGTTCTGCTTCACCCCCGACGGGCGGGTGGTGCGGGTGTGCCGTGGGCACCTGTGCGGCGCGGCCGCGCGGTACCTTTGGCGACCGAACGTGCGCAGCGCATGGCGTTGCGTGATCCCACCCTCGCCCGGAGGTCACCCCACGTGGACGGTTTCACCTACCAGGGGACCGCGCTGACGCGCCGCCCCTCCCCCGAACTGGACCGGGGCATCCGCACCCATCTGGAGTACGAGCCCGTGGACCCGGTGCTGGCCGCGCGCCAGTACATCGTCTACCAGGAGGCGCTGGCCTCCGCGGGGTGGCGGGTGCGCGAGGTCGAGGCTGACCCGGGCCGGCCCGACTCGGTGTTCGTGGAGGACACCCTGGTGGTGTGCGAGGACCTGGCCGTGCTCACGCGCCCGGGTGGGGCCGGCCGGCGCGAGGAGGTGCGCGGCGCGGAGAAGGCCGTGCGTGAGCTGGGCCTGCGCGTGGGTCGTATCGAGGCGCCGGGGCACCTGGAGGGCGGTGACGTGCTCCAGGTCGGCACCACGGTGTACGTGGGTCTCGGTGGGCGCACCGACGCCGAGGGCGCCGACCAGTTGGGCCGGTTGCTGGCTCCGTTGGGGCGCACGGTGCACACGGTGGAGCTGGGTCAGGTACTGCACCTGAAGTCGGCGGTGACCGCGCTGGCGGACGGCACGCTGGTGGGCCTGCCCGACCTGGTCGAGACCGGTGCGCTTGGCCCGGTGCGGCCGGTGGCCGAGGAGGCGGGCGCGCACGTGCTGCCCCTGGGCGGGCGCGAGGTGCTGGTCAGCGCGGCCGCCCGCGAGACGGTGCACCGGTTGACGGCCGACCACTGGCGGGTGGTGCCGGTGGACATCTCCGAGTTCGAGAAGCTCGAGGGGTGCGTGACGTGCCTGAGCGTGCTGGTGCCCGACCCGGCCCGGTGAGCCTCTGCCCGCAGCAGAAACACGAACCCTGCGGCGGCCCGGGGCGTCGGTTCCGGTGGAGTGTTCGCCGAAACGAGGGAGGAACCCCATGCTCGTACGCAGCCAGACCCTGACCGACCAGGTGGACTACGCCTACGCGGCGGTGGCTCAGGGGCCCGCCCAGGTGGTGTGGACCGCCGGCGCCTGCCCGTTGGACACCGAGGGCAACACGGTCGCCGTGGGCGACGTCGCCGGCCAGGCCGTCCAGGTCATGGACAACCTGGCCACCGCTCTGGGTGAGGCCGGTGCGGGGTTGAGCGATGTCGTCAAGACCACGGTGTACGTGGCCAGTTCGAGCCAGGAAGACCTGGTGGCGGCCTGGGAGGTCGTGCGCGGGCGCATGGGAGAGCACGACGCCCCCAGCACCCTGCTGGGTGTGGCGGTGTTGGGTTATGACGACCAGCTCGTGGAGGTCGAGGCCGTGGCGGTGCTGCCGGGGGCCTGACCCGGCAGGGTCACAGGCGTTTGACCTCGGTCAGGTCGATGTCGAGGTCGTAGGGGCGGGCCGTGCTCAGGCGGTCGTGGTGGATCCCGGTCAGGCCGTAGGAGCGGCCGGCGGGGTCGAGTTCGTAGGTGTGGACGACAGGGACCCCGTCGTTGTTCTCCACACGCCAGAAGTGGGCGATGCCCGCCCCCGCGTACAGCTGGGGTTTGCGGTCGCGGTCGCGTTCGGTGGACTCCGGGGAGACGACCTCCACGGCCAGGACCACGTCTTGGGGAAAGAACGTGGTCTGTTCGTTGTCGATCGAAGCGGCCTGAACCACCATCAGGTCCGGTTCGGGGCGTTGGCGCGGTCCCAGCGTCACGGTCATTTCGCGCCGGATGCGGTAGGGGGCGGGGGCGGCCGCGCGCAGCGCCTGGACCAGCAGGTCCACAGCGGTGGTGTGCCATCCGGTGCGCGGTTCGGCGAAGACCAGGGCGCCCTCGTCGAGCTCGGTGTGGGCGGGCAGCCCCACCAGGGCGTCCAGGTCGGCTGCGCAAAAGCCCTCACGCGGGCCGGATTCGTCGGCGTTCATGGGGGCCTTCCTCGGGTGGGCTCGACTGCGAAGAACATATCGCTCCGGGGCCGGGCGGGTGGCAGACCCGTGAAGATCGATCACGGGGTGTGACCGAACCGGGCGCGCACGTGACCCACATCCATTACGTTGAGGAGTCGTTTACCTTCGTTACGTGATGAAAGCAGGGGTGCTGGTTTGCCCGCCCAGATCCGACCCGCGTGCCCGGAACTGCGTGACCTGAGCGTCCAACCGACCGTGTCCGGGCTCGGTCCCGGTTACAGCGTGGCCCGGTGGGACGCACCGTGGGCGTTGGAACCCGAATGCCGAGAACGCCTGCACTCCCTGTTGCGGGCCTTGGCGGCGCGTGCCTTCGCCGCCGACCACTCCGATTACTGGGACGCCCGTGTGGCCGGCGGGTTCTTCGACCGCATCTCGACCCTGGCGCTGATCCTGGGCCCGGACGGCTCCCCCGTGGGGTGGGGCGGCTACCACCGGCACCGGTTCGCCGACCGGCGCGCCCTGTACCTGGACGCGGCCGGGGTCGAGCCCGATCACCGCCGGTTCGGCCTCTCGGCGGCCCTGACCCTGCACTTCATGGCCCGCGAGATCCGGCGCCACCCGTGGGCGGCCACCTACGTGCTGCTGCGCACCCGCCACCCGGCCGTCTACGCGGGCTGGCGCAAGGGCCTGGGTGCGGGCCGTGTCTTTCCCAACGAGCACCGGGCCGTCCCCGCTCAGGTCCGGCACGTGGCGCAGGAAGCGGCCCGCTGGTTGGGTGACGGGCCCGGGCTGGAACCGGGCGAGCTGGTGGTGCGCGACGCCTACCGCATGTTCGAGGGCCAGGTCTACGGGTGCGAGCCCACGTGCGGGGACGAGCGCATCGACGCCTACTTCGCCGACCGGGTCGGGTCCAAGGACGCGGTCATGGTCGTGGCCCGCCTCAACGCGCCTCTGCTGGCCGCGGTCATCGCCGCCCGCCGCCTGCGTGAGCTGCACCGGCGCTACCCGTGGGCCGGCCGGCGCCGGTGAGGTGGGCCGGATCATCCATCAGCTCGGCGACGTCGCGTACGCGGTCCACGGCCTGTGCCAGCGCGCGGCTGTGCGACCAGGGCATGAGCGGGCTCTGCGTGAGCCCTTGGTTCAGGCACCGGGCGAACTCCAGGGCCTGGAACCGGTGAGTGTCTGCCCCCTCTTCCCGGTGCAGGCGCTCGGGCGCGGCCCCGTGGCGGTGCAGCACCGCGTCGGTGGCCTGGCCCGTCCCCTCGATCTCGATGCGCCCCGCCGAACCCGTGATCACCGCCCGGGCCACGTCGGGGCGTGAAGCACACGTGAGGGTGGCCGTGGCCCCGCCGCCCCCGCGCGCCAGCACGGTGGCCAGGGTGTCGACCGTGCGCCCCGGTGCCAGCTGCCGGGCCGCGCCGAGCACGGTCAGTTCCCCCAGGTACCAGGTGGCCGCCGAGAGCAGGTGTGTTCCCAGCAGCGACAGTGCCCCGCCGCCGCGTTCGGCGTCGAAGAAGGGGTGCGCATGGTCGTGGTCCAGGCCGGCGCCGAGCTCGGCGTGCACCGAGAGCACCGCCCCGATCGCGCCCTGCTCGACCATGGTCCGTGCCAGGCGCTGCACGGGTACGTGGCGCGGCGCCGAGCCCTCCATGAGCAGCAGGTCCCGGTCCCGGGCCGCCTGGATCAGCTCTGCCGCCTGCAGGTCGTTGGCGGCCAGCGGTGCGCGCACGAGCACGTGTTTGCCCGATTCCAGCGCGGCCAGGGCGTGGGTGTGGTGCCAGGGGTGGGGGGTGGCCACGTACACCGCGTCCACGCCGGGGTCGGTGGCCGGTCCGGTGCAGCTGCCGTGGGCGGTGGCGGCCCCGTGGGTGCGGGCGAAGGCCTCGGCGCGCGCCGGTGAGCGCGAGCCGACCGCGGCCAGGTGCGCACCGGGCACGGTGGCCAGGGCTCGGGCGAAGGCGTGGGCGCTGTGACCGGTTCCGATCAGGCCCCACCGGGGGGAGGGCTCCTGTTGTGCCATGAGGGCATCCTAAAAACAGGGCCAACTCGGGTAGGAGAGGGGATGATGCTCGGTTTCACGGCCGGTGGACCGTACTGTGGCCTGGAAACCGGGCCCCGCGGGGCCGCGCGGGAGACCGAAGGAGGAGGAATGTCGGAGACGCTCGCCCGGAGACTGGGAGTGCAGGCCGGCGACCGGCTGCTCGTCCTCAACGCCCCCGAGCGTTACTTGCGCTTGTTGGACCCGCCCTCGGACCTGCACATCGACCTGGGCCCCATCGAGGGCGCGGTCTACGACGACGTGCACCTGTTCACCCTGGACCGGGGCACGGTCGAGCGGGAGAGTTCGCGGACGTTGGCCGCGGTGGGCCCCGAGACCCGGTTCTGGGTGTGTTATCCGCAGAAGGGCGGCACGATCATCACGGACCTGACCGCCGACAAGGGGTGGGACACCTTCGTCGACGCCGGGTGGCACAGCACCGCCCAGGTACCGATCGACTCGGACTGGGCGGCGCTGCGGTTCGAACCCGCGGGCTAGACCCCCCCCGTTCAGGAGCGCGAGAGCTGGACCGAGCCGCTGACGGTGTCGATCCTGATCTGGGCGTCGGCGTCGGGTGAGGTGTCCACGCCGATCTCGCGGTCCCCGGAGGTGGAGTCGCCGCTGACGTCGTAGGCGCCCTCGGGCACCTGGGCGCGCACACTGCCGCTGGTGGTCTCCACCGTCAGCATCTGCAGTTCCTGGCCGCTGTTGATCTCGACGTCGCCGGAGACGCTGGAGAGGTCGGCCTGGGTGAAGTCGCCGACGGTGACGGTGCCGCTGGTGGAGTCGGCCTCCACCTCCTGGCCCGCGTAGCCGGACAGGTCCACCTCGCCGGAGGTGGTGGTGGCCCGGGCGCGCTCTCCCTCACCGGTGGCGCTGATGTCGCCGCTGGTGGTCTCGGCCTCGACGGAGCCCTGCACGTCGGTCAGTTCCAGGCGTCCGGAGACCGCCTCGGCGCTCACCTCGCCCTGGTGGTCGGCCACGGTGATGTCGCCGCTGGTGGTGGAGGCGCGCAGTTGGCCCTGCAGTCCGGAGGACTCGACGGGGCCGCTGATGGTGGTGACCTCCAGGTCGGTGTCGGCGGGCACGGTGATCTCGTAGTCGGCCGAGCAGGTGGCGAAGAACAGGCCCGGTCCGGTGCAGCCGGCCTCCACCTGCACGCCGTCGCCGGATTCGGTGACCGATTCGTCGACCCCGCGCAGGGGGCTGGTGCTGAGCGTGCGCTCGACCTGGACCTCTTCGACGTCGGCGGTGACGATGCGCACCGATCCGCTGGTGCGGTTGTCGATCTGGACGCGGGATCCGGCGTCGAAGGTGTCGGAGGCCTGCTCGCGGGTCACTGCGACGTTGCCCAGCACCGACAGGACCGTGGCCGCCACCAGGGCCAGGGCCAGCAGCCCGCCCAGGAACAGCCACAGGCCCACGCGCGAGCGGCGCGGTTCCTTGCTGGAGGAGGCGTAGAGTCCTCGGGCCTTGAAAGTCACGTCGTTCCCCTTCTGTGTGGAGGTGTGTGTTGCCTCCGTCTGTGTTCGGTGTGTTCAGAGCCGGTCGGCGCCGCGCAGGAAGCGCAGGACGGCCTGCACCCGGCGGTGGTCGTGGTCGTCCTGGTTCAGGTCGAGCTTGGTGAAGATCGAGCGGATGTGCTTTTCCACGGCGCGTTCGGTGATGGACAGTTCCACGGCAATGCCAGCGTTGTTGAGCCCCTGGGCCATGACCTCCAGGACCTCGTTCTCGCGCGGGGTCAGGGCCTCCAGGGCGCTGTCGCGGTTGCGGCTGAGCAGTTGGGTCACCACCTCGGGGTCGATGGCGGCGCCGCCCTCGGCGACCCGGCGCAGGGTGGCCAGGAACTCCTCGATGTCTGCGACGCGGTCCTTGAGCAGGTATCCGACCTTGGTGGATCCGGCTCCGAGCAGGTCGGCGGCGTAGCGGCTGACCACGTGCTGGGACAGCAGCAGGACCGCCACGTGGGGGTGTTCGCGGCGGATGCGGACCGCGGCCTCGATGCCTTCCTCGGAGTAGGTGGGGGGCATGCGGATGTCGATCAGGCACAGGTCCACGCGCGGGTGGTCGGCGACCGAGGCCAGCAGCGCGTCGGCGTCGCCCACCTGGTCGAGGATGTGCACCCCTGATTCGGCCAGGAGCAGGGCCATGCCGCCGCGCAGCAGGACCGAGTCCTCGGCGATGATGACGCGGGGTCCGCTGTTGTTGTCGGCGGGTGCGGGGTGGTCGGTGTGGCCGTGCACTGCTCATGCCTCCCACGGGATGTCTGCGGTCAGGACGGTTCCCCCGCCCTGCGGGGTGCCCACGATCAGGTGTCCGTCGACGGCGTCGACGCGGTCCCAGAGCCCGTACAGGCCGGTGCCGTTCTCGGGGTCGGCTCCCCCGACGCCGTCGTCGGTGATGCTCACGCGCAGCAGGGCGCGCTGGGGGCGTGTGCTCTCGATACGGCGGGCGTGGATGCTGACGTGTTCGGCGCCGGCGTGTTTGGCGACGTTGGCCAGGGCCTCGCAGACCACGTAGTAGGCCACGCCCTCGGCGCGTTTGGAGGGGCGCTCCTCCAGGTCCACGTGCAGGCGGACCGGGACGGGGGCGCGTTCGGCGGCCACGGGCAGGGCCGAGGTCAGGCCGTGGTCGGTCAGGACCTTGGGGTGCAGGCCGCGGGCGACCTGGCGCAGGTCGTCCATGACCTCGCGGGAGTCCTGTTGGGCCTGGGTGATCAGTTCCAGTGCCCGGTCGGGGTCCGATCCCACGCGGGCGCGTGCGCGGGTCAGGGTCAGGGTGAGTGCGAGCAGGCGTTGTTGTGCGCCGTCGTGCAGGTCGCGTTCGATGCGGCGCCGTTCGGCCTCGGCGGCGTCGACCATGCGCAGGCGGCTGTCCTGGACGTGCATCAGGCGCCGGCGTACGCGGGCCTCGGGCGCTTCCAGGAGCAGGGTGCGGTGCAGGTACATCTCCGAGTCCACGACCAGGGGTGCCAGGCGGATGCCGGCCAGGGCGGCGAGCGGGGCGAGCAGCATCAGGGCCAGGGGCCACCACAGGTCGGCGCCCTCGGCCCCGCGGCCCAGGACCACGACCAGGCCCAGCAGTGCTCCCAGGGCCGAGGCTGCGCCGCAGACCACGAGTACGACGGTGGTGCCGGCCAGGAGCAGTCCGTGCAGGCCGGCGACGGTGCTGTAGACGACCATGGACCAGGCGCGAGCGCCGAAGAGGAAGCGCCAGGTGCGCATCAGGGGTCCTGAGGCGGGCAGCGGGTCGGGGGTGTCGGCCTCCACGATGCCGAAGACGGTGTCGAGGCGGTCGCGTTGGATGCGGCAGGCCAGGCGGGCGGTGAGGGTGGCCAGTACGCACAGCAGGGCGGCCAGGGCCAGGACCTCCCACGACAGGGTGGGGAGCATGCCCAGTTCGGTGCTCCAGGGCAGCCAGGGGCGGGCGAAGGTCAGCACCAGGGCGGTCACGGCGGCGGCCAGCATCAGGGCGGGCAGGAGGTAGAACACTCCCAGCGGCAGTGACGTCAGAAGGTGCAGGACCTCCACGGCGCGTTGGCGCCAGGCGGTCCCGGTACCCGGGGCCACCGGTGGTGCGGTGTCGGTGTCATGGCTGCTCACGTTCTCAAATCTAGGCTTCGTGGCGCTTCGGGATCGATCCCACCACCACGTGGATGCGGGGTAGTGCGACCACCACCGCGGGCCGGGGTGCGCTCGTGTGGTGGGAACCATGGCGGTGTCGCGGTGCGTTGGCCGGGCGTGGCGGACGAAGGGGTGCGGGTGCAGGAGCAGGGTGTGAGCGGGGCGGGGCCGCGGGTGCGGTGGGTGCGCGGTTGGTGGGCGCCGGCGGCGGTGGCGGCGGCCGCGTTGACGTGTTGGGGTGCGGCCGTGCTGGGGGTCTTCGCCGCCCTGTGGGTGGTGCCCCCGGTGTGGGAGGCGGCCGGCGGCCCCGGTGGGCAGGCGGGGCGCACGGCCTGGGTGGTCGGTGTGTGCGCGGTGCTGGTGGTGGTGGCCGCTGGTGTGTTGCAGTTCGTTCCGCGGGCGTTGGGCGCCCGGGCGCCGCTGCGTACCTCGTTGGTGCTGTTGGCCGTGGCGGTGCCGGTCGGCGGTGTGGCGGTGCGCGACGAGGAACCGGCGGCGTTGGCGCTGGTGGGTGTGGCCGTGCTGGTGTGGTCCTTCGTGGTGGGGCGGTGGTCGCTGGCCCGGCGCCGCATGTTCTGGCGGGCCCCGGTGGCGTTGGCTGGGTTCGCGGCCACGGTCGCGGTGTTGTGGTGGGTGCTGCCGCAGTCCGACGGGGCCTGGACGGGCGCGCCCCAGCAGGAGGACGTGCTGGGCGCTGCGGTGCTGGAGCACCCCGAGTGGGAGCCGGCGGGGCTGGCCGAGCACGAGGGGGTCCAGGAGGTGCACCTGGTCTATGCGCACGAGGGCGGGGCCCGGTTGCGGGTGCACACCCACGAGGGGGTCTCGGCGCCGACGTTGGGGTGCGCCGAGGCCGAGGCGGGCACGTGCGAGCAGGTGGACACGATGGTGGTGCGCCAGGACGAGGAGGACCCCGAACGCGTGGCCGACGTGCGTATGCCCTCCGAACAGGGCGGTGTGGTGCTGTTGCGCTGGGAGGGGGCCCAGGAGGGGCCCCAGCCGCTCACCGAGCTGGCGGCCCAGGTGCGCCCGGCCGGTGCGGGTGATGCCGGGGAGCTGGAGGATCTGCCCGAGCCCGGCTGAGGCCGCGGGTGGGACCGGGGAGGACGGTCTTTGGTCCCTTCATCAGGGCGGCGGGGGCGGTTAGCCTGGGCGCATGTACGGGCCGCGGGCCGGTCCCTGCCACTATCCCTGGCAGGGGCCGGCCCGCGGTGCGTGTGGGGGTGTGTCTCAGGCGCGCAGCGTGTGCAGGAGCGCGTTCCACTCGGTGGCGGGCACGCTCAGGTGGCCCAGGGTGCGGTGCTGGGTGTCGCGCACGTGCGTGGTGGGGCCTTCGGCGACCTCCACGCAGTTGCCTCCGCCGCCGTCGCTGTAGCTGGACTTGTGCCAGTCGTTCATGTGCTCGGTCGCTCCTTTTCGATGCGTCGGATCAGCTCGAGCGTGGCCTGGGTGGACAGGGCCTCGGCCTGCATCGCCCCGAAGAGGGTGTAGGCCTGGCTGATCTGTTCCTGTTCGTCCACGATCTGGCCCCCCAGTGCGTTTTCCAGGTAGAGCACCGATCTCCGTGCATCCAAGGAGGCCAGACGGAATGGCGCGCACAACCCGGGGTTGTCCGTCAGAGGAAGGGCTTGGAGTCGGATCGTACCGCTCTCGATGAGGAAGGTGATCCATTTCAGCTGATCGGCGAGAATCTCCGGTGAACCTATGGGGCGGCTCAGGACATTTTCGTCCACGACGAGCCAGAGAAAGGTTCCTCGTCGGCGAATGTCCTCCAGTCGTGAGGTTCGTGCCCGCACGAGGCCTTCGATCTGTTCGGTGTCCGAATGGGGGTGGCGTGCCCGGATCAGGGTGCGTGCGTAGTCGGCGGTCTGCACGATGCCGGGGATCAGCACCGACTGGTACTCGCGGATGTGGCGGGCCTTGTGCTCCAGGGCCAGGGCGTCGCGGAAGTGCTCGGGTACGGCGCCCTCGCGCAGGGTGTCCTTCCAAAAACGCACGAGTTCGCCCTCGGTAGCGAACAGCTCGTCCATTTTGTCGACCTGGGGGCGGTTTGCCACCCGTGTGGCGCGTTCGATGTGCCCGACCATCCCACCGGTCACGCCCAGACGTTTTCCGAGCCGGGACTGGGAGAATCCGTGTTCCACACGGAGTCTGCGTATCTCCGCACCGAAGGGGCGCCACTTCGCGGCCGTGTTCTGCGTCATGGAAACATTAAACGACGGAATGCGACTGCCCACTACTGGATGCTGCGACAAAGGACAGTTTTTTTGTTTTCGTGGCTCGGCCGAGGCGGGCGCTGTACACAGTCCTGAGCGGGTGCACTCGCCCAGGGTGTGCACCGCGCACCGCCACGGGGGCCGGTCGAACGGCCCACCTCCACACGAAAGAGGCACACACCGTGCGTTCCACCTCGGCCGACCTCACGTTGCCCCGCCGGGTGCGGGTCGCCGGCCCCCACCGGTCGGCCCTGTTGTGCGGCAGCGCTCCGACCCAGGTGCGCCTGGCCCGGCAGTGGGCTCAGGCGGCCTCGGGGCGCGGGCCCGAGCAGGCCGCCGACCTGTCCTTGGTGGTCAGCGAGCTGGTGAGCAACGCGCTGCGCCACACCCGTTCGGGCGAGCCGGGAGGGACGGTGCGCGTGGAGATCGAACGCCTGGAGTGCGGGTTCGTCGTGGCCGTGACCGACGCGGGCCCGCCGCCGGGGGTGGAGTCGATGCCGTTCCCGCGCACGGATCCGGGGTGTGCGGGGTTGGGGCTGCGTGTGGTGGAGGCGCTCTCGGTGTGCTGGGACTGGTACGGCAACGCCGGGCAGCCGCTGACCGTGCGTGCGCTGCTCTACGAGGGGTGAACCGTGCGCGCGGGTGCGCGCACGGCTCGGGGCCGGGGTGTTCAGCCGTCCACGTGGGCCAGGAAGTCCACCAGGGCCTCGTTGACCTGGTGGGGGCGCTCCTGCTGGGTCCAGTGCCCGCACCCGGGCAGGGTGTGCTGGGCGTGCAGCTTCGGTGCGATCAGGTGCAGGGACTCGCGCAGCTGCGAGACCCCGTGCAGGGCGGTGACCATGTCCAGGTCCCCGACCATGTACAGGGACGGCACGTCGATGGTGGCCCCGGCGAAGGGCGACATCAGGCCCTGGTTGCGTTCGATGTTGCGGTACCAGTTCAGGGGCCCGGTGAAGGCGCGCTCGCCGTGGTGGGAGAAGTCGTCGGCGAAGGCGGCCACGTCCTGGGCGTCCAACCAGTCGGGCAGACAGGCGGGCTCGGGCATGGTGTCGAGCAGCTCCAGGCCCTCGGGCACCACCCAGGGCACCGGCTTGTCCAGGGCCGGGTTGTCGCCCGAGCCGCCGATGAGGATGCGGCGCACCGTGGCGGCCGGGTCGGCCGCCAGCTGGGCGTCGACCACACCGGGCTCCTGGAACCGGACCTGGTAGAAGCCCTCCCCGTAGGTCCTGCGGGTCACCGAGGGCGGGGGCATGAACGCGGGCGGGGCCGGGGGGACGCTGAGCCCGGCCACCGCGCGCACCACGTCCGGGCGCATCATGGCCCCGGACCAGGCCACGGGTGCGCCCCAGTCGTGGCCCACCACCACGGCCTGCTCCTCCCCCAGCGCCCTGATGAGGCCGACGAGGTCGCCCACCAGGTGGGGCAGGGTGTAGTCCTCGATGCGTTCGGGGCTGTGGCTGGAGCCGTAGCCGCGCTGGTCGGGGGCCACGACGCGGTAGCCGGCCCCGGCCAGGGCGGCGAACTGGTGGCGCCAGGAGTACCAGCTCTCGGGGAAGCCGTGCAGGAGCACCACCAGGGGCCCGCTGCCCTGCTCGGCCACGTGCAGGTCGAGCCCGCCCACGTCGACGGTGCTGTGTGTGATGCGGCTCGTGTCGCCGGTGCTCAACGCCGGGTCCCTTCTGTCGTGCTCCGCCCGCTCGTGCGGGGCCGTGCGGCAGACCCTAGAGGCCCGGGGCCGGAGGGGGTCGGGCGGGGCGGCCACAGCGCGGCGTCTCATATCAAGAGATGCGGATCTCACGTGAAGAGATGGAGGTGCTAAGGTCGGGCCGCTCGCAGACCTCCACCAGAAAAGGGGCGGACCATGGCCCGTTACACCCACGGCCAGCACCCCACCGTCACCGATTCCTACCGCTGGCGCAACGCGACCAATGCCGCGGCCTACGCGCTCGCCGAGTTCACCCCGGGCCGCACGGTGCTGGACGTGGGCTGCGGGCCGGGCAGCATCACCGTCGACCTGGCCAGGCGGGTGGCCCCGGGCCGGGTCACGGCCCTGGACTCTTCCGAATCGGCCGTGGAGCTGACCCGGCAGAGCGCCGCCGAGGCGGGGGTGGACAACGTCGACTTCGTGGTCGGTGACGTGCACGCCCTGGAGTTGGCCGACGACAGCTTCGACGTGGTGCACGCCCACCAGGTGCTGCAGCACGTGGGCGATCCGGTGGCGGCCCTGTCGCAGATGCGCCGTGTGGCCCGGCCCGGCGGGGTGGTGGCGGTCTGCGACTCCGACTACTCCGGGATGTTCTGGTATCCGCGCCTGCCCGAGCTGGACGCGTGGATGGACCTGCACCAGAGGCTGGCCCGCCGCAACGGGGGCGAGCCGGACGCGGGCCGGCACATGGTCGCCTGGGCGCACTCCGCCGGGTTCGAGGACGTGCAGTACGTGGTCGAGGCCTGGAACCACTCCACCCCCGACCGGCGCCCGTGGTGGGGGCAGATGTGGGCCCGCCGGATCCTGGAGTCGGACACCGCACGCCAGGCGCTGGAGGAGGGTCTGGCCACCCGCGAGGACCTTCAGGAGATCTCCGCGGGGTGGCTGCGCTGGAGCGAGGACCCCGACGGGGTGTTCGTGGTTCCGCGCGGGGCGCTGCTCTGCCGCGTGTGAGCCGGTCGGCGCCGGGAGCGGGTGGCAGGTGCGGGGACCGCGGGTAGGCCTTCACCACGACCGCCCGGACCCGGCCGCCGGGCGAGGACGCCACCCGCGGAGGATCCCATGTCGCAGCTGCCGATCGGTTTCTGGCTCAAACACCTGGACCGGCTCATCGAGAACGACTTCGACCGGATCCTGGCCGCCGAGTCGCTGGGGCGGCGCCACTGGCAGGTCCTGCACTCGCTGCACGAGGGTGCGGCGACCCTGGCGGTGTTGGACGAGCGCCTGGCGCCGTTCCTGGACGAGGAGGAGCTGACCGCGGCGCCGGTGGTCGAGGCACTGCGCGAGCGGGGCTGGGTGGAAGGCCTGGTGTCGCTGTCGCTGACCGAGGCGGGCACGCGCGCCCACGCCGATCTCTTCGCGCGGGTGGAGGAGTCGCGGCGCCGGCTGAGCGAGGGCATCAGCGAGCGCGACTACCGTGCGGCGGTGGAGGTGCTCGAGCGTATGTCGGCCAACCTGGAGAACCGCTGAGCACTCCCCCGCGTGGGCGCCGCGGGGGCCGGGCGGGTCACAGGAACGCGGTGAGGTCCTTGCTCATCTCCACGAAGGCCAGGTCCTCGCGTTTGGGTTCGCCGAAGGCCGGGTCTCCGTAGGGGAAGGGTTCGGTGCGCCCGGTGCCGGTGTAGCCGCGGCGTTCGTACCAGGCGATGAGCTCGCTGCGCTGGGCGATGACCATCATCCGCATCAGGGGTGAGCGCCACAGGCGGGCGGCGGTGCACTCGGCCTCGGCCAGCACGCGCCTGCCCAGTCCGCGGCCCTGGAAGCCGGGGGCCACGGAGAACATGCCGAAGTAGGTACCGCCCACCCCGCGCTGGAGTTCGCAGCAGGCCACGAGGGTGCGGTCGGACTCGGCCAGCAGCACGGTGGTGTCGGGGCGGGCCACCAGTTTGCGCACGGCGTCGGCGTCGATGCGCTGGCCGCCGAGCAGGTCGGCCTCGGTGGTCCAGCCCTGGCGGGAGCTCTGGCCCCGGTAGCAGGAGTTGACCAGGTCGGCCAGGGCCTGGGCGTCGGCGTCGGTGGCGGCGCGGTAGCTCAACTCGAGTGGGGCCGCGCCCTCGGTCTCGGTGCTGGTCACAGAGGTCCCCTTCCCCGTTTTTCCCCAGAACACGGTACCGGCCCGGCCGGTGCGCACCGGACACCGAGGGTCGGATCGCCCACCGCCGGGGCCGGGGCGCGGGGTGTGCGGGGCCTCAGTCGCTGTCGCGGGCGAGGTGGTCGCCGATGCGGCACAGGAAGGTGCGCAGGCGCTGTTGCACGTCCTGGGCCCCGGTGACCAGGGGGGTCACGCCCAGTTGCAGGGCCAGGCCGTCGACGTAGGTGTGCAGGTGTTCGGCCCACTCCTCCACCCGGGGGTCGGGGTGCGGGCCGCTGGGGTCCTGCAGGGGCGCGTGGGCCAGGGCGGCGACCAGTTGGCGGTAGAGCTTGCGCTGCTGGTCCCAGCGTTCCTGGCGGTGTGCGTCCTGTTCGCCGAGCTCGCCGGCGGCTTCCCAGGCGCGGTACTCGGCGCGGCGGGTGGGGTCCAGGGGCAGCAGCTGTTCGGCGAAGCCGGCCACGCGCTCGATGAGGTCGGGGTCGGCGTCGGGGGCCTGGGCCCGCCGGGCCTGTTCCTGCAGGCGCTGCCTGACGCGCTGTTCGGAGAGCTCCATGGCGAAGAGCAGGAGTTGTTCGCGGGTCTGGAAGTAGTGGCGCAGCGCTCCGGCCGAGAGTCCGGCCTCGGCGGCCACCGAGCGGATGGACACGGCGGCGGGGCCCTGGTTGGCGATGACGCGCCACAGGGCCTGGGCCAGGTCGCGGCGGCGCTGTTCGTGGTCGACGATCTTGGGCACTCCCCCGTTTTAGCACAACCGTGTTGCTTTATTTAGCACGCTCGGGTTATTTTATTTGACACAGTCGTGCGAAAACCTGGAGGGCGACATGCCAACGCTCGAGACCCTGCTGCCGGTGGCCGGACTGGCCTTACTGGACACCCTGAGCCCCACGACCCTGGGGGTGAGCCTGTTCGTGCTGCTCAGCGGCGTGCGCAACGTGGGCCGCCCACTGACGGCCTACCTGGCCACCGTGGCGGCGTTCTACTTCGCCCTGGGGTGCGCCCTCATGCTGGGCCTGGGCGCGGTGCTCGAGCGCGCGGGCTCCCTGGCCGGCACCACCGCCGCCGGATGGGTCATGGTCGTGGTCGGGGGTGCGCTGTTCGCCTACTCCTGGGTCATGCCCACAGGGCCCAAGACACGGCGCAGGCCCGCCTCGCTGCGCACCACCTCGATGATCGCCCTGGGGCTGGCCACCGGCGCCCTGGAGGCCGGGACCGCCTTCCCCTACCTCGGTGCGATCGGGATCATGACCGCCGCCGACCTCGCGCCGGGCGCATGGGTGCCCATGCTGGCCGCCTACAACCTGATGATGGTGCTGCCCCCGGTCCTGCTCTACCTGGGCCACCGCGCCCTGGGGTCGCGCATGCGCCCGCGCCTGGAGCGCTGGCGCGCCAAGGTCGACGGCGCCTCACGCGAGGCGATGGCCTGGATCCTGGGCATCGTGGGTGTGCTGCTGCTGGTCAACGGCGCGCAGACCATCGGACTGCGCCAGCTGTTGGACTCCGTCGGGCTCTGAGGGGGCCGGCCGCCCGGTCGTCGCCGCGGGTTGACCTCAACGAAGCTTGAGGTTCTACGGTCGTGGCGACGACACCGAACGAGCGGCGGGACAACCCCATGAGCATGGAAATGGCCGCGTGGAACACCATGTACCACGCCACACACGCCCAGGAGGACAGCCGCCCCTTCTCCGCGGCCACCCTCAAACGCATCGGCGCCTTCGCCCGGCCCCACACCAAACCGTTGATCTGGTTCCTGGCCCTGAGCGTGCTCACCGCCGCCCTGGCCGTGGCCTCACCGCTGCTGGCCGGGCAGGTCGTCGACGTCATCGTCAACGGCGGCCCCCTGTCCATGGTGGGGGCCCTGGCCGCCCTCATCGCCGCCGTGGCCGTGGCCGAGGCCGTCCTGGGGCTGCTGGTGCGCTGGCTGTCCTCACGCGTGGGCGAGGGGTTGATCGTGGACCTGCGCACCACCGTCTACGACCACGTGCAGCGCATGCCGGTGGCCTTCTTCACCCGCACCCGCACAGGCGCCCTGGTCAGCCGCCTCAACAACGACGTCATCGGGGCCCAACGCGCCTTCAGCGACGTGCTCTCGGGCATCATCAGCAACCTGGTCACGCTGCTGCTGGCCCTGGGCGTGATGCTCGCGCTGTCGTGGCAGATCACCCTGATCACCCTGGCGCTGCTGCCGCTGTTCGTGCTCCCGGCCCGGCGCATGGGCGCGCGCCTGGCCAAGATCGAACGCGAACGCACCGTGCACAACGCCGCCATGGGCACGCAGATGACCGAACGCTTCTCCGCGCCCGGGGCGACCCTGGTCAAGCTGTTCGGGCGCCCGCGGTCGGAATCGGCCGAGTTCGCCCGCCGCGCCCAGCGCGTGGGCGACATCGGGGTACGCACCGCCATGGTCCAGGAGGTCTTCTTCACCGCCCTGACCCTGGTCTCGGCCCTGGCGCTGGCCCTGGTCTACGGGCTCGGCGGTTTCTACGCCCTCTCGGGCACCCTGCAGGCCGGAACGGTGGTGTCCATGGGCATGCTGCTGACCCGCCTGTACGCGCCCCTGACCGAACTGGCCGGGGCCCGCGTGGAGATCATGAGCGCCCTGGTCAGCTTCAGCCGCGTCTTCGAGGTGCTGGACCTCAAGCCCCTGGTGGACGAGCGTGCCGGCGCCCGCGACCTGCCCGAAGGCTCGCTGTCCCTGGAGTTCGAGGGCGTCGACTTCACCTACCCGGGCGCCGAGCAGGTGTCCCTGGCCTCGCTGGAGGACGTGGTCACGCTGGAGCACGTGCGCCCCAGCCAGGTGCTGCACGACGTCTCCTTCCGTGTCGAACCGGGGCAGATGGTGGCCCTGGTGGGTTCCTCGGGGGCGGGAAAGTCCACCATCGCCGCCCTGGCCCCGCGCCTGTACGACACCGACTCCGGGACCGTGCGCCTGGGCGGGCAGGACGTACGCGATCTGACCTTTGAGTCGCTGCGCTCGCGCATCGGGATGGTCACTCAGGACGGCCACCTCTTCCACGAGAGCATCCGCGCCAACCTGACCCTGTCCGCGCCCGGGACCAGCGATGAGCGGATCTGGCAGGCCCTGGAACGCGCACACCTGCACGAGCTGGTCGCCTCTCTGCCACAGGGGCTGGACACGGTCGTGGGTGAGCGCGGCTACCGCTTCTCCGGGGGCGAGCGCCAGCGCCTGACCATCGCCCGCCTGCTGCTGGCCGACCCCGAGGTGGTGATCCTGGACGAGGCCACCTCGGCTCTGGACTCCACCTCCGAGCGGGCCGTGCAGGCGGCTCTGGACGAGGCGCTGTCCGGGCGCACCTCACTGGTGATCGCCCACCGGCTGTCCACGGTGCGTGCCGCCGACACCATCTGCGTGCTGGAGGCCGGGCGCATCGTCGAGCGCGGGACCCACGCCGAGCTTCTGGCCCGCAACGGCCGTTACGCGCAGCTGTACCGCACCCAGTTCTCCGAGGACCAGGACGCCGGCGAGCAGGTCGGATCGGTCCTGTGACAGGCCGGGGCGGGTGCGTGCGGGCGCATCCGCCCCCGTCCCGGTCCCCCGGTGGCGCCACACCGGGGGACCGGGCCACGTTCGGGGGCTGACATGCTGGAGGGATGCAGGCCTGCAGCGAACACATCACGCACCTGGCCGGGGTGTGGGCCCACGGGTGGGCCCTGTCCCGCGGCGTCGCACCCCCCACGGCCCTGGGCAGGGCCCACCGCCTGGAGGTGGGGCTGCCCCAGCACCGTGTGCGTTACGTGGTCGCGTGCGGGCGGGACCTGGCCTCGCACGCACCGGCCTGGACCGGGCCCGGAACGGTGGTCAAGGCGTTCCTGTCCGGGCCCGAGACCGAGGCGGTGCTGGGTCCGCGCTGGCGAGTGGGTGAGGGCGAAGTCCTCATGAGCGCCGACCTGTCCGCGGGCTGCGATCCTGCGCCCGAGCCCTACCGCATCCAGGTGCAGTCGCAAGGGGCCACCCACCGGGCGTTGGCCCTGGCCCCCGACGGGCGCGTGGCCGCCGAGGCGTGGGCGGCCCTGCACGCAGGCCACGCCGTCTTCGACCGGGTCGTGACCGACCCCGAGCACCGGCGCCGGGGTCTGGGGCGGGCCCTGATGGGCGCCCTGGGCCGTATCAGTGCAGGCCAGGGCGCCCACACGGGGGTGCTGGTGGCCACCGAGGACGGGCGCGCGCTCTACACCGCGCTGGGGTGGTCGGTGGTGTGCGAGGTGACCCCGGCGCTGTTGCCCGAAGGGGCGCTCACAGCTCCTTGACCACCCGGGCGGGGTTGCCCACGGCCACCACGTTGGCGGGCAGGTCCTTGGTCACGACCGAGCCGGCGCCCACGACGGTGTTCTCGCCGATGCTGACCCCGGGGCAGACGATGACGCCGCCGCCCAGCCACACGTTGTCGCCGATGGTGATGGGCTCGGCGCTCTCCCACCCCTCCTTGCGCTCGGTGGCATCCAGCGGGTGGGTGGGGGTGAGCAGTTGGACGTTGGGGCCCATCTGCACGTACTCGCCCACGGTGATGGGGGCCACGTCCAGCATGACGGCGCCGCAGTTGACGAAGGTGTGCGCGCCCAGGGTGATGCGGTAGCCGTAGTCGACGGCCAGCGGCGGGCGCACGTAGGCGTCCTCGCCCACCGAGCCCAGGAGCTCGCGCAGGGCCTGCAGGCGTGCGGCGGTGTCCACGGGGGTGTCGTTGAAGGCGCGGGCGAGCTTCTCGGCCCTTTCCAGGTCGGCCTGGAGTTCGGGGTCCTCGGCCTTGTAGGGCTCTCCGGCGAGCATGCGTGCTTTCTGGCCGGCCATGGGCACATCCCTTCGTCGGTGCTGGGGTTCCCGACGTTAGCGTCCGGACCCGCCGCACGCGCGGGGCTTCGCCCCCATCGCGCCCCGGGGGCGGTCGGGGCGGGGTTCAGTCCAGGTTCAGCCAGATTGCCACGGCATCGTCGCGGCCCTGGTTGGAGATGCGGTGCGGGGTGGTGGAGGGGTAGGTGATGGAGTCGCCGGGGTGGAGTTCGTAGCTGTCGAAGCCCACGTCCACGGTCAGGACCCCGCTGACCACGTTGCCGATCTCGTGGCCGCGGTGGCGCACGTACTCGGCGTTCTGGCTGGAGTAGGCGCCGGGCGGGTAGACGGACTCGAAGTAGTTCATCCCCGGAACCGGGCCCGGGGTCAGGCGCCGGTAGCGCACGCCGTGGTCGAGTTCGAGCGTGGCGGCCTCCTGGTGGCGGGTGAGGATCCCCCGGCCGGGTCCGCTTGGGCCCGGCCGGGCACGCTGGATTTCGTTTTTTTCGAATGGGCACGATGGCGGCATGGCACCGACACTGCGCGAACGAACGGTCCTTCCTCCCGACGACCTCACCGAGCTGGCCGAACTCGCGCGGGGCTTGGCCGGGGACCGCCCGTGCCGCGCGCGGCTCATCGGTCCGGACGACTCGGGTATCGAGGTCCCCGAGGAGCTCTACGGGGTCCTGTGCGATGTCGTGGCGGCGCTCTCCCAGGGGTTGGCGATCTCCATCGCACCGCACAACACCATGCTGACCACCCAGGAGGCAGCAGACCTGCTCAGCATCTCCCGCCCCACCCTGGTCAGACTCCTGCGTGAGGGCGAGATCCCCTTCAGCATGCGGGGCCGCCATCGCCGGATCCTGCTCCGCGACGTCCTGGAATACCAGGAATGCACCCGGCAGGAGCGAGAGCAGGTCCTGGACCAGATGGCGGTCGAGGCCGAGGGCATGGGTCTGTACGAGATGACCGACACCCCAGATACCACCAGGTGAGATCGGTAGGCCGTGGCTTTTCCCGCTCGCACGCGGACGACTTCCTCCTGGACCAACTCGACCTGTATCCGGGGCTGACGCTCGGCGTTCTCGAGAAGCAGGCCGCCTCCTACCGCCGCGAACCGAGGACCGTTCCCGGGGTCCTTGCCCTGCTGGAGCGGACCGGTGTTCCCCGGTTCGCCGCCGACGTACGACGACACCTGCGCTGAGCACGCCCTGAACATGAGCGCCGTTCCCGGGCTGGTGGAGCCCCCTGGGCATGTACTGGCCGATGCGGTGTGCATCGGCTCAGGGCACCGCCTCGGCCCGTCCCTTGGTGCGGGTCGAGCCGCGGGGCGTGCGGGGTTCGGGCCCGGCCTGGCTCAGCTGTTGGCGCAGGGATTGCAGCAGGTCCCGGCGCTGGGGCGGGTGGGGCGGTGGCGCGGGTTCCGTTGGTGGTTGTGTGCTCGCCTTTCCCGCCTGCTGCAGGGATTGCTGGATCTGTTGTGCCAGGGCCGGGTCGGGGCAGGCGGCCTCGAGCCCGGGTTCGGCTTCGAGGTCGGGGCCCGCCTCGGACGGGGATGATGGGTCCTTCGGGTCCGGGTCGGCGGCCCAGGTCCCGGGCCGTGGAGCAGGCACCGGGGGCGGGCTCATGGGCGGGTCCTGTCCCGGGGCGCTGCGGCAGGGCCGCGAGCACACGCGGCAGGATCCTCCGGGTTCGTTGCGTACCCCCGGGTGGTCGGGACAGGTGCGTGCGGCCCGGCCCTGGGCATCCACGCTGAATCCGGGCTCGTCAGTGAAGGTGTCCGGGGGCCACTGCGCGGCGGGCCAGGTGGGCGGGGCCGGCCACAGGGGCCCGTGCACGCCCCGGCCCAGGCGCCCTGCCAGGAAGCGTTGGGCGCGTGCGAGCGAGGACATGCGGCTCATGAGCCCGGGGAAGGCCCGCTTCAGGCGATCGGCCCCGCCCAGCAGGGCGCTGATCTGCTCGGTGGGCAAGCCCGCTGCGGCCAGATCGTGAACGGCCCCGGCCAGGGACTGGCGGTCGGTGTGGGGGTTGGTGAGCGCGGCGTTGGGGATGCGTGCGATGAGATCGATCGGTCCGCGCCCTGTACTGGAGGTCCCACGCACGCATGCGCCCGCCCCCGTTGAAGAGAGGTTATTGGAAGAGAGGTCTGTAGTTCGCTGTGACCCCTCGTGGGGTTCACAGTGAGCTGCCGTGGCCGGCTCGGGCACATCTGACTGCTGTGTCCCGTTTTGCGGGGTCGGGGTCGACTCCGGGTCTCGGGGGCGGGGCACCACCGACGGGGCGGGTGCCGATGGCCGCGGCTCGAGCCGGGCTGGGGTCAGCGGCGGGCGGGTGGTCTCGTCGAGGGGTTCTTCCCCCAGGTCCTGGCGCACCCGGTTGATCTGGGCAAGGGCGTGGGGGCTGTACTCGCGGGCGGGGATGCACAGCTCCAACACCGCGGGCAGGTTGTCGGCCCTGCGCCGGCCCAGGCGCAGATCCTCGGCGAAGAAGTCACGGGCGGGCTGCGGGTCGAGCGCGCGCACGATGCCCGCCTCCAAGAGCTCGCTCAGGCCGCGTTTGATGCTGCTGAGCGAGAGGAAGCCTGAGCAGCGCTCGATCATCGACTGCTGGCGCAAGAAGCACCAGCGCCCGTCGGCATCGGCGGCCTTGGCGATGACCAGCGCCACGAGGTAGGCCTTGAACGAAGGGAACAGGCCTGCGGAGAGCTGGTCGCAGACCCACATGGTGGGAACGAAACCGATCCCGGACATGACACCCAAGGGGCGCCGGCATGCGGTGAAAGATCCGGCCGAAATCCCGGTTTCGGATACCGGGCGGGGGAGGGAAAGTGTAGACTCCACGAGTCGCCTTCCTGGTGGGTTCAGGGAGGTGGCAGTCGCCTTCCTGGTGGGTTCAGGAGGTGGCACGCCGAGGAACCTGTGGCCACAGGACTCGGCCAAACCCCGGACCGGTGTTGACGCACCGGCCGGGGCTTTTTCTTGTCGCGGTCCACATTAGCGGCCCGAACAGCAGTTCGGAGCCGTTTTCCTGGAGAAACCCCGCAGGTCAGGTCGGGTCATCCACATTTGCTGAAAAAATCACCCCTTGGGCTCATGGTCGCTTTTCGGTTGAATGCCTTGCGGTGTCCCGTTGGTCGGCGACCCATCGCTGCGTGAGCGGGGCGGCCGGGGTCGCGTTCGCCTCCTTGTGGGGCGACTCGGGTGGACTGTGGTGGCTGTGGCCGATCCCCCGCCAGGCCGTGCGACTTCTCGATGTCCAGCTCTTCGGAGCAGGTGAGCGCAATCGCCTGCACAGGGCAGCTGAGCCGGGGCGCCCGAAACACCGGTTCCGACCCCCTTGCGATCGAAGCAGCGAGAGTAAAGTGCACGGTGCCACTTTTCTGGCCTGTGCAGGAAGGCGGTGTCCCCGGATCCGTGCCGGCGCCGGAGTCGGATTTTCTCCGCGCACCTGGTCGAGTCATCCACATTCAATAGAGGCGTCACCTATCGCCCGATTCATTCTTCCTTGCCGTGAATGTATTCGATGCCGGCTCCGGGAACGCACCCCGTTCTGCTCGCGGCGATGAGTCTGCCGGTGTTCACGGGTCCACCCCTGCAACAGCACACACCGATCCACCGGGAGCACCCCATGGGCCTGATCGACATCGAACTGTTCGCCACCCTGGACCTGGTCGCACAAGCACCCGGCGGCCCCGATGAGGACCCGGTGGATTTCGCCTTCGGGGGCTGGCAGGCACCCCTGCTGGACGAGGTCGCCGGGGCCCAGATCGAGGCGGCCTACGAGGGCACCGACGCCCTGCTGCTCGGGCGGCGCACCTACGACATCTTCGCCGCCTACTGGCCCCACTACCAGGGCGAGGAGGACAACGAGATCGCCGCGCTCTTCAACAGCATCCCCAAGTACGTGGCCTCCCGGGGAGAACCCGACCTGACCTGGGACCACTCCACACAACTGGGCCCGGACCTGGCCGCAGCGGTGCGCCAGGTCCGTGAGCGCCACAACCGGGTCAAGGTCGTCGGGAGCCTGAACCTGGTGCAGAGCCTGCTGCGCGAGAAGCTCTTCGACCGCCTTGACCTGTGGGTGTACCCGATCGTGCTCGGCACCGGGAAGAAGGTCTTCGACGGGGGCGCCGTGCCCGCCAACCTCGAACTCCTGCAACCGCCGGCCGCCGGGCCCAAGGGCGCGGTGCACCTGCGCTACGGGCTCGTCGAGGGCGAGCCGGAGACCGGAGACATGGACGCACCCGACCGCGGGGCCTGAACCGCCCCTCTCCCCCGGCGGGCCGGGGCCCGAGAAGGCTCGGACGCAGACAGGGCCCCGGGCGCGCATCCGCACCCGGGGCCCGCCACACACGCGGTCTTAGCAGGTCAGCGCTGGGCCACGGCCTCCTCGACGGCGGCGGTGAAGTCGTAGAAGGTGCTGGTCGGGGCACCGTCCTCCGTGAGGAACGCATCGCGCTGGGCGCGGGTGATCTCCAGCTGGACGCCCTCATCGCGGGCGTTGCGGTTGGTGATGTTGTCGGGGCTCTCGCCCTTGAGTCCGTCGGGGACCTCCTCGGGGGCGGTGAAGTCGGCCGCGCGCAGTTCTTCGCGCACGGCATCACGCAGGTCGGTGTCCAGCCCGCCCACGTAGGTCAGGGCCTCATCGCCCGCGGCCCCGTGCCAGGCGATGGTGTAGTCGGAGTCCTCGACGATGTCGACGGTCATGGGCTCGTCGAAATTGGTGGCGGTGATGTGCAGGACGCTGTTGCCGCTGGCCTTGATGCCCTCGAACGAGGCGTAGGCGTGGCCACCGGACCGGGCGGCGTGGTCGGCCAGCTCGCTGGTGGGGTGTTCGATGAGGCCCCCGTGGATGGCGATGTGGGCGACGTCGGTCCCGCCGGCGCGTGTGATGCGCTGGTAGTCGGTGCCCTCGACCTCGTTGGCGGCCAGCTCGGCGTAATCGGCGTAGGTGTCCTCCGCCGCGGCCGATGCGGCTGATGCGGACGATCCTGCCGATGCGGCAGCCGGTGCCGCCGGTGCCAGGGGGATGGCGAGTAGGGCCGCGGCGGCCACGGTAGCGGTCCTGGAACCCATGTGTGTCCCTCCGTTCGGGGTACCGTCGCGGGCATGCTACGCCGCGCGGTCCGCCCGGACGGGCCTCCTCGCCCGCCGTCGCCGTCCTTTCGACGCGGGGGCGCCCCTCCATCGCGCGGGCAGCCGACCCGCCTGCGCACCCCGAACACAGACCCGACCCGCGCCACCCTCGCCCTGGCCCCGGCTGCGCCTCACCGCCCCAGGTAGGTGCGCAGGTGGCGGGCGGTCAGGGTTTGGCCCTGCTCGACGAGCTCGGCGGGGCTGCCCTCGAAGACCACCCGGCCCCCGTCGTGGCCGGCCCCCGGCCCCAGGTCGATGACGTGGTCGGCGTGGGCCATGACCGCCTGGTGGTGCTCGATGACCACCACCGTGTTGCCGTCGGAAACCAGGCGGTCCAGCAGCGCCAGCAGCCGGTCCACGTCGGCCAGGTGCAGGCCCGTGGTCGGCTCGTCCAACACATAGACGGCCCCCTCACGGGCCATGCTGATCGCCAGCTTCAGGCGCTGGCGCTCCCCGCCCGAGAGCGTGGTCAGCGGCTGCCCCAGGCTCAGGTAGGCAAGCCCCACGTCGTTGAGGCGGTCCAGGATCGTGCGCGCCCGACCGGTGGGGAAGAACTCCCGCGCCTCGACCACCGACATCGCCAGGATCTCGCTGATGTCCTTTCCGCGCAGGGTGTGGGCCAGCACCTCGGGGCGGAACCGCTTGCCCCGGCACTTCTCGCAGGTGGTGGCCACCCCCGCCATCATCGCCAGGTCGGTGTAGATGAGGCCGGCGCCCTTGCACTGCTCGCAAGCGCCCTCGGAGTTGGCGCTGAACAGCGAGGCCTTGACCCCGTTGGCCTTGGCGAAGGCGGTACGGATGGGGTCCAGCAGCCCGGTGTAGGTGGCCGGGTTGGAACGCCGCGAGCCCTTGATCGCGGACTGGTCCACGACCACCACACCCTCGCGCCCGGGCAGGGCCCCGTGGATGAGCGAGCTCTTGCCCGAACCGGCCACACCCGTCACGGCGGTGAGCACGCCCAGGGGCACGTCCACGTCCACGCCCTGCAGGTTGTGGCTGTTCGCGCCGCGGATGGGCAGGTGCCCGGTGGGCCGGCGCACCCGGTCCTTCAGGCGCACCCGGTGATCCAGGTGGCGCCCGGTGGGGGTGTCGCGAGCGCGCAGGCCGGCGACGTCGCCGGTGTAGGTGACGGTGCCCCCGGCCGGGCCCGCGCCCGGGCCCAGGTCGATGACGTGGTCGGCGATGGCGATGGTCTCGGGTTTGTGCTCGACCACCAGGACGGTGTTGCCCTTGTCGCGCAGCTCCAGCAGCAGGCGGTTCATGCGCTCGATGTCGTGCGGGTGCAGCCCGACGGTGGGTTCGTCGAAGACGTAGGTGACATCGCTCAGGCTCGAGCCCAGGTGGCGCACCATCTTCACGCGCTGGGCCTCACCGCCCGAGAGCGTGCTGGACTCGCGGTCCAGGCTGAGGTAGCCGAGCCCCACCTGCACGAGTGAGTCCAGGGTGTGGGCCAGCGCGTCGACCATCGGCTTGACGGAGGGCTCGTCGACGGTGCGCACGAACTCGGCCAGGTCGTCGATCTGCAGGGAGGAGCACTCGGCGATGGAGCGCCCCTGCACGCGCACCGAGCGGGCGCGTTCGTTCAGGCGGCTGCCCTCGCACGCCGGGCAGCGCGAGAAGACCACGGCGCGGTCGACGAAGGCGCGCACGGCCGTCTGCATCTTCGCCCGGTCCTTGACCAGGTAGGTGCGCTCGATCTTGGGCACCAGGCCCTCGTAGGTGAAGGTGTTGCGATCGACCTTGACCTTGGTGGTGGGCTGGTACATCAGCGTGTGCCACTCGGCCTCGGTGTACTCGCTCAGTTTCTTGTCCGCATCCAGCAGCCCGGAGCCGACGAAGACCTGCCAGTACCAGTTGCCGACCGCGTAACCGGGCACGGTGATGGCTCCCTCGTTGAGGGACAGGCCGGTGTCGACGAGCTCGGCGGTGTCCATGGTGTTGGTGCGCCCCAACCCCTCGCACTCGCCGCACATGCCCTCGGAGTTGTTGAAGCTGAAGGCGCTGGAGGGTTCCACGCGGGGTGAGCCGGCGCGGCTGAAGACCATGCGCAGCATCGCGGCGGCGTCGGTGGCGGTGCCCACGGTGGAGCGGGAGTTGGTGCCCATGCGTTCCTGGTCCACGACGATGGCCGCGCTCAGGTTGCGCAGGGTGTCCACGTCGGGGCGGTCGGGGGTGGGCATGAACGACTGCACGAAGGTCGTGTAGGTCTCGTTGATCAGGCGCTGGGACTCGGCGGCGATGGTGCCGAAGACCAGGGAGGACTTGCCCGAGCCGGACACGCCGGTGAAGACGGTCAGGCGGCGTTTGGGCACGTCCACGCTGATGTCGTCGAGGTTGTTCTCCCGAGCTCCCCTGACCTCGATGGTGTCGTGGGTGTCGGCTGCGGCGTCGATGGGCTGCACGTGCGAGGCCTCCTGCTGGTTCATTCATGTGGCGGGGTGGCGGCCGACCAACATTACTTTATGGAATAAGGGGATGCAAGCGGGGTCGGCCGGACCCACACGACCACGGCGTCCAAACACCCGCAGTGAGCTGGCACTACGCGAACTCCCTCCGGGGGCGAGGTCGATCCCACCCCTTGGCCCCCGCCCTTCCTTATGAGATAAAGTGACCATCGACGCACAGCCGTTTATCGCATAAGGAGACCATCATGGTCGTCTACGCCGGCCAGGGGGACCCCCGCCGCACCATGGCCCTGCTGTGGCGCACCCACGACCAGTCCGACCAGGGCCAGGAGCGCACCGCTCCGGGGCCCAAGAGCGAAC
Source organism: Nocardiopsis coralli (assembly GCF_014892575.1). Classification (GTDB taxonomy): domain Bacteria; phylum Actinomycetota; class Actinomycetes; order Streptosporangiales; family Streptosporangiaceae; genus Nocardiopsis; species Nocardiopsis coralli. The sequence goes on from NZ_JADBGI010000009.1 coordinate 181,720, forward strand.
TCACCGTCGACGTGGTCGTGCGCACCGCCATCGACATCGCCGACGCCCAGGGCCTGCAGGCGCTGTCCATGCGCGCGGTGGGCGAGCGCCTGGGACGCACCGCCATGTCCCTGTACACCTATGTGGCCAGCAAGAACGAGCTCGTCGAGCTCATGTACGACCACGCCTACGCCTCGATCGCCACCGAGGCCTCCCCCGCCGACCTGGCCGCCCAGGCCGGCGCCGAGCCCGGGGACTGGCGCGCGGCCACCACCGCCTGGGCCACGCGCCTGTGGCGCACCTACCTGGATCACCCCTGGCTGCTGGCCGTCTCCCACGCCCGCCCGGTGCTGGGGCCCAACGAGTACGCGCTCTTCGAGTCCCTGGCCGCCGTGCTGCGCGGGGCCGGGCTCTCGGCCAAGGAGACCAGCGCCGCCCACGGCAGCCTGTACTACCTGGTGCGCGGGGTCGCCTCCACCGCCGCGGAAGCGCGCGGCTCCGCGCAGGCCACCGGGGTACCCGAGGACGACTGGTGGTATGAGCGTTCGGCCGAACTGGAGCGGGTCTCCCCCGATTTCGGCGAGCGCTTTCCCACCCTGACCGCGATGGCCACCGAGGGCGCCTTCAACAACGACAACGAGAGCGAGCCCTACCTGGAGCAGGAGGCGTGGGAGACCCTGCAGTTCGGGCTCACGGCCCTGCTGGAGGGCATCGCCGCTCGCCTGCCCTCAAAGGCCTGAAAACAGGTGCGGGCCCGGCCACGTCGGCCGGGCCCCGCCCACGCGGGCCGGTCAGGGGTCAGACCCACCCGCACGCGCGCAGCGCGAGCAACAGCAGCGCGGTCAGGGCGATCGAGGTCAGCAGTGAGCCCGCGCAGCCCATCCGCGAGTTGTAGAAGAAGAACACCTGCGCTCCCCTCGTTCGGCGCCGGGGCCCGTGTGTGCCCAGTATGCCCGGGCCGTGCAACCACCGTTCCGGCGCGAGGGGACCGGCCACGCCCGGGGCCCGTGCTCACACCGCCCGGGCCAGCGTGATGATCTCCGGTGAAGTCTCGGTGAGCGGGGTGCGGTCCCAGAAGCCGTACTGGGCCTGCACCTCGAATCCGGCCCCGGACAGCAGCGCGTTCACCGCCTGAGCCTCCGGAAAGCGCAGCGTGCTGCGGCTGTGCCCCGGCTCGGCCCAGCCCTGGATGCCGTAGGCGGTGGAGAAGGTGACCAGGTCCCCTTCGACGCGTTCCAGGGTGTGCGCCGACCACGCCTGACGCCCGTCAGGGGCCTGCACCCGGCGCTCGTGCTCGGGGGTCCACCGCTGCCAGGCGCGTGCGGCCGGGTTTCGGGTCTCGAACGCCAGCAGGGCCCCGGGACGCAGCGCGCGCCGCGCCCCGGCCAGGTTGGCGGCGGTCTGCTCATCGGTGAGGAAGACCTGGAAAGCGTGGCCGGACATCGTGACCAGGTCGAACTCGGCTTCGAAGGGCCCGCCCGCCTGTCCGTCGTAGGGGCCCTGCACCAGGTCGCCGAGCGTCCATTCGATGTCGGCGCGCTCGGTGCGGCCCACCTCGAGCATGGCGTCGGCAGGGTCCAGGCCCACCAGGCGTCCGCGGTGCCCCTGCTCGCGCGCGACCCGGTGCAGTTTCCCGGTTCCGCACCCCACATCCAGGGCCTCGCCCGCGGCCATGACCAGGTCGAGGTAGAAGGGGTCCTGGGGTGAGCAGTTCCAGGCGTTGAAGACGTCGTAGAGCGCGGCCAGGTCCGGGTTGCTGTAGTGCGCATCGACCATCGCACCATCGTGGTGCGGCGCCCGCCCCCTGTCACGCGGTTTTTGCGCCTCCGTACCCTTGCCCGGTGCCCCGGACCGCGCCAGGCTCGAGGACATGGCACTCCCCGACAGCGCAGAGCAGCCCTTCGACGCCGAAGCCTTCCTGGCGCGCCCCCTGGTGGCCCGGGTGGCCACCACCGCCTCCGACGGCGCGCCCACGGTGCGGCCGGTGTGGTTCCTGTGGGAGGAGGGCGCGCTGTGGTGGATCACCGGTTCCTACTCGGTGGTGAGCAAGCACGTGGCGGCCGATCCGCGTGTGAGCGTGGTCGTGGACACCTGCGACCTGCAGTCCCTGGAGTTCCTCCAGGTCCTCATGCACGGGCGGGCCGAGGTCGTGGCCTTCGACGCCGACCTGGCCCGGCGCAAGCTCCGCCGCTATCTGGGCCAGGACGAGGCGACCTGGCCCGCCGACTTCACCGACTTCGCCGCCGACGCCCGCCTGGTCAGGTTCGTGCCCCACCGCACCGTGGTCCGCGACCTGTCCAAGACCCGGCCCTGACGCGCCTGCGTCAGGCGCGCGCCGGGCGGCAGGTCCTGCTCCACTGCCCAGGCACGGAGTGTGCCGACCTGCAAGGCGAAGAGCTCCTCACCCCGCACGTGCATGGCCTCGCGCGCCCCTCACGTGCAGCCATGGGTTCCTCGCCATGCTGCGTACGCACCGAGGGCGGGGCGCCCCGGCTCTTGAGCGCCCCGCCCGCACACACGATCGGTCAGATCAGGCCCTGGGCCAGCATGGCGTCACCGACCCGCTCGAAACCGGCCACGTTCGCGCCCAGGACGTAGTTGCCCGGGGCGCCGTAACGCTCGGCCGCCTCCTCGCACCGGTCGTGGATGCCGGCCATGGTCTCGGCCAGCTCCGACTCGGCGTGGTCGAAGGACCACGACGTGCGCCGCGCGTTCTGGCGCATCTCCAGCACGCTGGTGGCCACACCGCCGGCGTTGGCGGCCTTGCCCGGTCCGAACAGCACACCGGCCTCGCGCAGCACCGCGACCGCCTCGGGCGTGGTGGGCATGTTCGCCCCCTCGGCCACGGCGATGACCCCGTTCTCGACCAGGGTGCGGGCCGAGCGCTCGTCCAGCTCGTTCTGGGTGGCCGAGGGCAGCGCCACGTCGCAGGGCACGTCCCACACGTTGCCGCCCTCGACGAACTGCGCGCTCTGGCCGCGCCGCTCGGCGTAGACGTCGATGCGCTTGCGCTCGACCTCCTTGACCTGCTTGAGCAGTTCCAGGTCCAGGCCCTTGTCGTCGACCACGTACCCGCTGGAGTCGGAGCAGGCCACCACCGTGGCGCCCAGCTGCTGGGCGCGCTGGATCGAGTACAGGGCCACGTTGCCCGCACCCGAGACGACCACGCGCCGCCCGTCCAGGTCCTTGCCGTTGCGCTCGAGCATGCGCTGGGTGAACAGCACCGTGCCGTACCCGGTGGCCTCGGTGCGCACCCGGGAGCCGCCCCACTCCAGGCCCTTGCCGGTCAGCACCCCGGCCTCCCACCGGTTGGCCAGGCGCCGGTACTGGCCGAACATGTAACCGATCTCGCGGGTGCCCACGCCGATGTCGCCAGCCGGCACGTCGGTGTGCTCACCCAGGTGCCGGTGCAGCTCGGTCATGAACGACTGGCAGAAACGCTCGATCTCGCCCGGGGAACGCCCCTTGGGGTCGAAGTCGCTGCCGCCCTTGGCACCGCCGATGTTCATCCCGGTCAGGGCGTTCTTGAAGATCTGCTCGAAGCCGAGGAACTTGATGACGCCCAGGTTCACGCTCGGGTGGAAGCGCAGGCCCCCCTTGTACGGGCCCAGGGCGCTGTTGAACTCCACGCGGAAACCGCGGTTGATGTGCACGTTGCCGTCGTCGTCGCGCCAGGGCACCCGGAAGATGATCTGGCGCTCGGGCTCGCACAGGCGCTCCAGCACCCGCTGGTCGGCGTACTCGGGGTGGCGCTCCAGAGCCGGGGAGAGGCTGTCGAGCACCTCCAGCACCGCCTGCTGGAACTCGGGCTCATCGGGGTTGCGCCGCACTACGTGCTCGTAGGCCGAACGCACACCGGGGTGGTGATTGCGCAGGTCGGACTCACTGGCCATGGAGGTACCAGGTCCTTTCATGTGGCTGTTCTCGCTGCTGTGCACCACGCCGTTGTGGCCGACCCGAAACACACATGTGTGTCGGGTGTGTTTCGGGAAGTTTGCCCCGACGCTACACCTCTATGCGCGGCACCTTCCCTGCGCCCGGGGGGAACTGCGAAACCTCCTGCGGCGCGGGCACGTCTCACCCTGCACCCCCGGTGAACGCATCAGCCGTTCCCAGGGGATCACCGGCACTCTTCTGCCATAATCGGAACCGGGTGGGATGGACCAGATGGAGTTCCAGATCTTCGGCCCCCTGCGGGTGCGAGACCAGGCACACGAAGCAACCGTGGGCGGACACCTGCAACGGGTGCTGCTCGGGGTGCTCCTGTGCCGGGCCAACGCCGTGGTCCCCGCCCACGTGCTGATCGACGCCATGTGGGGCGGCCACAGCACCGAAGGCACCACCGCCCGCCTGCACCTGCACGTCCACCGCCTGCGCCGCCTGCTGCCCCGGCCCGAGCGCCTGGACTCCGAACCCGGCGGCTACCGGCTCACCGTCCACCCCGGAGAGATCGACGCCGAACGCTTCGAGACGCTCCTGGAGGAAGGCACCGCCCTGGGCCCCCACGACCCCGACCGGGCCGCCGAACTCATCCGCAAGGCCCTGGACCTGTGGGAAGGCCCGCCCTTCGAGGGCCTGGACGTGCCCCACCTGGTCGACACCGCCCACCGCCTCGAAGAGCGCCACCAGGTCGCCCTGCAGGAACTGTTCACCGCCGAACTGGCCCGCGGCCGACACGGCGCCGTCCTGGGCGAACTCGCCGAACAGGTGCGCCGCCACCCCCTGGACGAACACCTGCACGCCCTGCTCATGGTCGCCCACCACCGCGCCGGCCAACCCGGCCGCGCCCTGTCGGTCTACCACCGCGCCCGCCGCCACCTGCGCGAGGAACTGGGACAGGACCCCGGCCCCGAGCTGCGCCGCATCGAACAGTGCGTCCTGGCCGGGCGCCCCGCCGACCTGGCCGCACCTGCCCCCTCCCCCAGGCCCCCGGCACAACTGCCCCACCAGGCCCACGGCTTCACCGGACGCGAGCACGAACTGGCCACACTGGACACCCTGCTGCGCCCCGACACCAGCGGCCCCCACCTGCTCACCGGCACCGGCGGCGTCGGCAAGACCACCCTGGCCGTGCACTGGGCCCACCGCGCCCGCACCCACTTCCCCGACGGCCAGCTCTACATCGACCTGCGCGGACACGGCCCCCACCCGCCCCTGCCACCCGAGGAGGCCCTGGCCGCGTTCCTGCGCGCCCTGGGCGTGGAGGGGGCCTCGGTGCCCACGGGCCTGGACGAACGCGCCGCCCGCTTCCGCAGCCTGATCGCCGGACGCCGCCTGCTCGTGCTGCTGGACAACGCCCGCTCCGCCGAACAGGTGCGCCCCCTGCTGCCCGGCACCACCACCGCACGCACCCTCATCACCAGCCGCAACACCCTGCCCGCCCTGGTCGCACGCGAGGGCGCCCACCGCCAGGACCTGGAACGCCTGACCCCCGAGCGCTCCCTGGACCTGCTGCACACCCTGGTGGGCGCGCGCACCCACGACGAACCCGGCGCCGCCGCCGAACTCGCCGAGCGCTGCGCCCACCTGCCCCTGGCCCTGCGCGTGGCCGCCGAACTGGTCAACACCAGCCCCGGCCAGCCCATCGCCGACCTGACCGAAGAGCTCGCCCAGGGACAGCACGCCCTGCAGGTCCTGGACGCCGACGGCGACGAGGCCACCTCCGTGCGCACCGTGCTGTCCTGGTCCTACCGCCAACTGCCGCCGGAGGCCGCCCGCGCCCTGCGCCTGCTGGCCGCCCACCCCGGCCACGACCTGGACCTGCACACCGCCGCCGCCCTGACCGGCGCCGAACCCGCCCGCATGCGCGGGCACGTGCGCACCCTGCTGCGCGCCCACCTGCTGGAGGAACACACCCCCGGCCGCTACCGCATGCACGACCTGCTGCGCGCCTACGCCCTGGACCTGTCCCAGGACCACGACAGCGACGACGAACGCCACGCCGCCGCCCAGCGCCTGTACCGGCACTGCCTGGCCACCGTCACCGCCGCCACCGAGGCCGCCCACGGGCCCGCCCTCACCACCCGCGCCGAGCAGCGCTGCGAGGACGCCTCCGGTCACGCGCCCGCCGAGGACCGACCCGGCAGCGTCCCGCCCCTGCCCGACGCCGCCACCGCCGCCCGCTGGCTCGAGGCCAACCGCGCCGACCTGGTGCACATCACCCAGCACGCCGCCCGCACCGGAAACGAACGCACCGCCGTGGACCTGGCCTGCGCGCTGCGCCGCCACCTGAGCCTGGGCGGACACCACGACCATGCCCTGGCCGTGCACACCAGCGCGCTGTCGGCCGCCCGAGCCCTCCAGGACGCCGCCGAGACCGCCACAGCGCACCGGTGCCTGGGCTCGGTGCACCGCCGGCTGGGCCGGATCGAGGCGGCCACCGAACACATGCAGGACGCCCACACCTGCCTGCTCGACACCGACCTGGACCGCGAACAGCTCCTGCAACTGATCCAGCTCGCGGTGATGAACCTGTTCCAGGCCCAGTACCGCCAGGCCGCCGTGCACCTGCACCGGGCCCGCCGCCGCGCCGACGACCTGGGCGAGGCCGGACACGAGATCCAGGTCGGCGCACACGCCTACCTCGGGTTCTTCCTGCACCTGCTGCGCCGCGACGCCCGCGCCCTGGACCACCTCACGCGCGCCCGCGCTCTGGTCCGTCAGGAGGAGGCCTCGCGCGTGGACACCGAGGCCATCACCGGATACGTGCACATCGGCCTCGCACGCCCCGAACGGGCCCGGGCCCACTTCGAGCTCGCGCGGACCATGGCGCGCGAACGCGGGAACCGGTTCGTGCAGGCCTGGGTGCACCCGCTCGCGCTGGCCTACTGGGCGCTGGGCATGCGCGAACAGGCCTTCGCCACCGCCGAGGAGTGCCTGGCCGTGGCGTTGGGCTCCAACGAGCGCCTCATCGAACCCAGCGCCCGCAACACCCTGGGGACCCTGTTGCGCATGGACGGTTCGGCGCGCGAGGGGCTGGCCCAGCACCGGGCTGCGCTCTCGGCCGCGCAGGGGTGCAGCATCCGCTACTGCGAGGCCAACGCCCACCGCGGGATCGGCGAGGCGCACGCTTTGTTGGGCCAGGACACCGACGCGCGCGAGCACTGGGACGAGGCCGCCACCCTCTTCGGGCGCATCGGGGTGCCCCTGGACACCGAGCTGCGCCTGCGCATGCGGCGGGGCTGAGCCGGGGCCGCGGGCCGGCGGCCATATGGCATCGCCGGGTCGGTGAAAGGCCTGTGCAAGGACGCCTGCGGAGGATGGAAACGGCCGGTGGACCCACCGGTCCGGTCCACCGCGAAGGGGCGACGATGACCAGCACCTACATCCACGACTCCGGCAGCGATCTGGGCAAGGGCCAACTCGACCACCTGTCGGTGTTACTGGACGAGCACAGCCGCGCCTTCACCGGGCAGGTCGGGCCCAAGGAGGGCGACCGATGCCTCGACCTGGGCTCGGGCAACGGGTCCATGGCCCGGTGGATGGCCCAGCGGTCCGGGCTTGGGGGCCAGGTGCACGCCCTGGACCTGGACACCACCCACCTGGACGTGCCCTCCGAGGTGCGGGTGCACCGCCACGACCTCACCGAGGGTCTGGGCGCGGAGGCGCTGGGCGGGCCCTTCGACCTGATCCATGCCCGCCTGCTCCTGCTGCACCTGCGCAACCGCAGGGAGCTGTTGGCCGAGCTGACCGAGGCGCTGGCGCCCGGAGGGTGGTTGGTGCTGGGCGAGTTCACCCTCCTGCCGTTCGTCCCCCTGGAGGCGCCCTCCGACGCCGACGCCGAGCTCTACCAGCGCATCCTGCGGACCAACTTCGAACGCATCGCCATCCCGGCCGGACAGGACTACACCTGGGCCGGTGAGCTCGAAGCGGCCATGGCCGAGGAGGGGCTGGGAGGGATCGAGACGATGGAGTACCGCCGCACCGCCCGCGGTGGTTCACCGGTCTGCCGGCTGCTGGGGATCTACCTGCAGCAACTCACGCCGCCTCTGCGCGCGATGGGCACCCCGCCCGAGGAGATCGAGCGCGTGCACGAGCTCTTGGAGGATGCCCGCCTGCGCGTGGGGTTCTTCCCCTTCGTTGGGGTGCGCGGGCAGAAGCCCGCCTGAGACCCGCGTTTTCGGGCCCGAGACCGGATACGGGCTACCGGATTCCCCGGAGCAGGGCGGTCCACTCTCTGGTTGGGAAGGTCAGGTGGCCCGCGTCGCGGTTGACGGTGTCGCGCACGTGCGCGCCGTCGCTTGTTTCGCGGACCTCCACGCACTGGCCACCCGTGTTGCTGTACGAGCTCTTGTGCCATGCGCGCAACGGGGTCTCGTTCACAGGGTCTCCATGGAGGGCTGGAAATGCCTGGAGGTCCGGGCTACATCAAGAAGGACTACCAGGGGGCGTCAGTGAATGCTCCGGAGAAGGGCGGTCCACTCCCTCCTTGGAAAGGTCAGGTGGCCCACATCTCGGTTCACGGTGTCCCGCACATCCGCGCCGTTCGACGCTTCACGGATTTCGACACAATGTCCACCATCGTTGCTGTGTGAGCTGGTGTGCCACATGTTGTGTCGGGTCTCGTTCACAGAGTCGCTTCTGGGCCCGGCCTGTGGGATCCCCGGAGAAGGGCGCTCCACTCGGTGGTGGGGAAGGTCAGTGTGGTTGCTTCCCGGTGTTGGCTGTCCCGCACATCGGTGCCTGCAGGGCCCTCACGCACCTCCACGCACTGGCCGCCGTTCTGCGAGTAGCTGGACGTGTGCCACACGTGTAGCGAGGTGTCGGCCATGAGGTCTCCCTGGGGTGGAGCCTCCGCAGTCGGGGGCCTGCGGAGGCGGGGGCGTGTCTCTTAGTGGATGCCCCGGAGAAGGGCGGTCCATTCGGCGGCGGGGAAGGTCAGGTGGCCCGCGTCCCGGTTGACGGTGTCGCGCACGTGCGCGCCGTCGCTTGTTTCGCGGACCTCCACGCATTGTGAGCCGGTGTTGCTGTACGAGCTCTTGTGCCACCCAGTTTCAGTCACGTAGTCATCTCCTTCAACAACCGTTGGGATTCTTCGAGCGGGAGGGCATCGGCCAGGGCGAGTCGTTCGATGTGGAAGAGTCGCTCCAAGCCACAACTCGCGCCGAAGACGACGTTACCGTTCTGGTGATCACTGGAGGCAGCGCGGTGTCCGTCCCGCAACCTCGCGAGTAGCAGTGGCGAAGTCACCCCCATCAAGAGACGAGGTGGAGCTATCAGGTGAACCCTCACGCCTTCGCCCATGAGGTGTAAGAGGTGCGCGGACTGCTCATTGCGTACTCGGGGTGGAACCATGCTCACGCCCACAGCAGGAAACACGGCCGTGATCTGTGGAGAGTTGCGCTCCCGCAGGAGTTCGTACCGCTTACATCGCAGACCCGCTACCCGGGATATCTCCTCCTGAGTCCAGGAGGGTTGGCCTTCCTGGAAGATCAGGGTCGAGTATGACGGGCTCTGGAGCAGTCCGGGAACCAACGACGGCGAGATGTAGGTGACCTGAGAGGCGGCCTCTTCCAGTCTCCCAGCGTCGAGCATCCACGGGGGAAGCTCGGGCGGAGAGGTCAGGGCCTCCCACCTGCGTGTCAGCCTTCCGTTGAGATTGAGCGAATCGTCCAGTTTCTGAACATCTGTCCGCGCTGGCATCGAATGGCTGTTTTCCCACCTGGATAAGGTGGAAGCTGAATATCCGGCCAGGCTCGCGAGCTTTCTCAGCGTACGCCCGGATCGTTTTCGTTCTTTTGCGAGGAATTGTCCGAATTCTTGTTCCTGCATGTTTCATAAACTAGGCGACCTGTTTCAGGTTCAGCCATTGTCTCCAGAGATAGAGTCATCTACCTGGTGAAACAGCAGTCAGGCTTCGACGCTGGACGCATGATCACCCGCAACAGCCTCAACGCCTTCGCCGACGCCCGCCGAGCCTTCCGTGACCTCCGAGGGCTCGACTTCACCATCGAGTGGCACCGTTTCGAGTGGACCCACGGGGCCGACCTCGACTGCGCGCTCGTCGGTCCCACCTACCTCGGGAACATGCGGATCGGCCTGAAGAACGGTTCCCACTGGACCTACTGGTCGCGGGACGGGCGTTCGGTTCGCAGTGTGCCCCGCGGCCAGCTGCCCCGGCTGGTCGAGGACGTGTGCGACGAATTCGCCGGCTACCCCGGGTGTCCCGAATTCCCGGACCACCCGGGCCGTGCCGAGCACATCTAGCCGTCCGGCTCCTAGGCTTCGCCCATGCCCACACACGAACACGAGATCACCGCCCCCGTGGACCTGTGCACCCCCGACGGGCACCTCAACCCCGACGCGGTCGGCTGGTCACGTACCCCGCTGCACCGCACGCACCTGACCGGATCACACCTGGCCGGATCCGGGTGGGGTCGCAACAAGCGCTGGGAGTACTGGCTGGTCAGCACGCCCACCCACTCCATCGCGCTGACCCTGGCCGACATCGACTACCTGGGCCTGGCCAGTGTCCACTTCCTCGAACACGGCGACCCGGGCGACCGGGGCGACCGAGGGTCCCGGAACGCCGAAGGCGTCCACGGCGCCCACGGCGACAGCCCCGGAGCCCGCCCGCCCCGCGAACTCACCCGCACTGCCCTGCGACCCCTCGCCCACGGGGTCCACCTTCCCCCGTCCCTGGGCTCGGGTCCGGCCGCCTCCCTGGGCCCCATCCGCGCGCGCATCCGCGACACCGCCCACGGCACCCGGTTGCGCTTTTCCTGCATTACCGAGCGCGGCCCGCTCAGCGCCGACCTGACCGTGGACCTGCCCCCGGGCCACGAGACCATGAACGTGGTCATCCCCTGGAGCCCCACCCGCTTCCAGTACACCTCCAAGCACACCGCCCGCCCCGCCCGCGGCACCGTGCGCCTGGCCGGCAACGACATCGCCTTCACCGACGCCTGGGGCGTGCTCGACCACGGCCGCGGACGCTGGCCCTACGACACCCGCTGGAACTGGGGCGCCGCCGCCGGCCGCACCGACGGCCGTGTCCTGGGCCTGCAGTTCGGCGGAACCTGGACCCGCGGCACCGGCCTGACCGAGAACGCCCTGTGCGTGGACGGGCGCCTGCACAAGATCGGCGAGGAGCTCGACTGGGACTACGACCTCGCCCACCCGATGGAACCCTGGCGGCTGCACGTGCCCGGATCGGACCGGGTCGAGTTGACCTTTACGCCCTTCCACGAGCGCTCCGAGACCACCGACGCCGGGATCCTGGTCAACGACACCACCCAGTGCTTCGGCCACTACGACGGAACTGTGCGCACCGACGACGGCCGGACGATCGCGGTGCACGCTCTGCCCGGGTTCGCCGAGGACGTGCACATGCGCTGGTGAGACGGCGGCCGCGCCCGGGCGACAGGTGCGCTACACATGCAACCAAAGCGAAACTTGTCCCTCTTGTCAGGGCACAAGGATCTGGACGTACCATCATCAAAGGCTCGCGCCCACACGACGTCGTGCTCACCCCCCAGTCGCGACCGTGCTCAACAGGCCAACTCCTGCTAGCGTGCGGATCGCGAACTACGGGATGATTTAGGAGACCTGAACATGGTCCAACAGAGCCGCGAGCAGTGGGGAACGCGCGCGGGCTTCCTGATGGCCGCCATCGGCTCGGCCGTCGGACTGGGAAACATCTGGCGATTCCCCTACATCGCCTATGACAACGGGGGCGGCGCCTTCCTGCTGCCCTACCTCATCGCCCTGCTGAGCGCAGGTATCCCCCTGCTGATCCTCGAATACACCATCGGGCACCGCTACCGCTCCTCGGCGCCGCTGTCCTACCGCCGCGTAGCGCGCCCGGCCGAGGCCCTGGGCTGGTGGCAGGTGGGCGTCTGCTTCGTCGTGGCCGTCTACTACGCCGTCATCGTGGCCTGGGCGGTGCGCTACACCTGGTTCTCGGTCGGACAGCAGTGGGGCGATGACCCCGACGGTTTCTTCAACAACGACTTCCTCGAGGTCTCCGACACCCCCGGCATGGTCTCCGGCTACGTCTCCGGTGTGGCCTGGCCCCTGATCGGTGTGTGGCTGGTCGTCCTGGTCGTGTTGGCCCTGGGCGTGCGCAACGGCATCGAGAAGGCCAACAAGGTCTTCATCCCGCTGCTGGTCGTGCTGTTCCTGATCCTGGTCGTGCAGGCCCTGACCCTCGACGGCGCCGCCGAGGGCCTCAACGCCCTGTTCACCCCCGACTGGGGCGCCATGCTCGACGGCGGGGTCTGGATCGCCGCCTACGGACAGATCTTCTTCTCCCTGTCCATCGGCTTCGGCATCATGGTCACCTACGCCTCCTACCTCAAGCGCAAGGCCGACCTGACCGGCACCGCGATCACCGCGGGCTTCGCCAACAGCTCCTTCGAGCTGCTGGCCGGCATCGGCGTCTTCGCCGCCCTGGGCTTCATGGCCACCACCGCCGGCACCAGCGTCGACACCGTCGTCGAATCCGGGATCGGGCTGGCCTTCGTGGCCTTCCCGCAGATCATCTCCAGCCTGCCCGTGGGCGGGGCGCTCTTCGGCGTGCTCTTCTTCGTCTCGCTGGCCATCGCCGGTGTGACCTCGCTGATCAGCATCGTGCAGGTGATCATCTCGGCCGTGCAGGACCGCACCGGAATGGGCCGCGTGCAGACCGTCGTGCTCGTGGGCGGGGCCACCGCCCTGGCCTCGATCCTGCTCTTCCCCACCCACGAGGGCCTGTACATCCTCGACGCGTTCGACCACTTCATCAACCAGTACGGCATCGCTCTGGCCGGCCTGGTGATGATCATCGTCTTCGCCTGGGTGCTGCGCCGCCTGCCCTTCTTCCAGCGCCACGCCAACGAGGTCTCCCTCGTGCGGCTGGGCACCTGGTGGCGGGTGGCCCTGGGCATCATCACCCCGGTCCTGCTGGGCTTCATGATGTTCGACAGCCTGCGCACCGAACTCACCCAGAACTACGAGGACTACCCGGACAGCTTCCTGCTGGTCGCCGGGTGGGGCGTGGCCATCGGCGCCATCGTCTTCGGTGTCGTGATGTCCCTGCTCCCCTGGAAGCGGGCCGACCGCATCGCCGCCTCCGACCGCCAGGGCGAGACGGCCGACAACGAGCAGGACGAGGAGGAGAGCCGATGAGCACCAGCGCGATCGTCATGATGGTCATCTCCATGGTCGTGCTCTGGGGCGGACTGGTGGCAGCCGTGACCCACCTGATCCGCAACCCCGAAGAGCCCGACGAGAGCTGAACCGCAGCACCGTCACCGCAAGCCGCCCGCGCGCCACCAGGCCGCGGGCGGCTTCGTCGTGAACGCACCGGCCCGCATACCGGGGGCGGTATGTTGGAGCGCCCAGGAGAGGAGTAGTGCCCCATGGAGATGAAACCCGAGATGGTCGGCGACGGCCTGACCCGCCTGCGCCGCGCCCACGGCCAACTCTCGGCGGTGATCCACATGATCGAACAGGGCGAGGAGTGCGCGGAGGTCCTCACCCAGCTCGCCGCGGTCTCCCGGGCCCTGGACCGCGCCGGGTTCAAGATCGTGTCCAGCGGTATGCGCCACTGCACCACCGCGCGCGCCAACGGCGAGGAACCGCCCATGACCGAGCAGGAGCTGGAAAAGCTCTTCCTCGCCCTGGCCTGACCCCTCTCCCCCCGCACAAACGAGGGCCCGGCCGGAGCCTCGCCCCGGCCGGGCCGCTGCCACCGCCCGGAAGGGGTCGCACCCGGGCAGCGGGTCCTGCACGCGAGAACGCTAGGCCTTGGCGAACTCGGCGACGATGCGCTCGCAGAACGTGGGCAGGTCGTCGGGGTTGCGGCTGGTGGTGATGCCCTGGTCGGTGACCACCTTCTCCTCCACGACGGTGCCGCCGGCGTTGGCGATGTCGGTCCGGATGCTGGGGTAGGAGGTCACGGTGCGTCCGCGCACCACGTCGGCCTCCACCAGGATCCAGGGCCCGTGGCAGATCGCCGCCACGGGCTTGCCGCCGTCGACGAAGGCGCGCACGAACCGCACCGCGTCGGCGTCCACCCGCAGCTGGTCGGGGTTGATCGTGCCGCCGGGCACCACCAACGCGTCGTAGTCGCCCGCCTCGACCTCGGAGACCTCGCGGTCCACGTCGAAACGGTCGGCGGGTTCGATGTCGCCGTTCATCGACTGGATCCGGCCGCCGTGCGTGGAGACCAGCTCCACGTCGGCGCCGGCGTCCTGCAGTGCCTTCCTGGGCTGGACGAGCTCGATCCTCTCGACGCCGTCCGCTGCCAGGACCGCGACCTTGCGTCCGTTCAGTTCCCCGGCCATGACGGCCTCCTTCCTCGAGGTGCTCTCCCTGGCGGCCCTACCCGCCGGGCCCCCGGGGCTCACACACGCCCCACCAGGTGAGGTGCACCACCGGCCGGCCCGGCCACCACTGGGGCGAGGAGGAACCGGCCCGGGTCGGCCGGTACCGTTCAGAAGACCTTGCCGGGGTTGAACACCCCTGCCGGGTCCAGGGCCTGCTTCAGGGCGCGGTGCATCTGCAGCACCTGCGGGCCCAATTCCCGGGCCGCACCGGGCATCTTGAGCAGGCCCACCCCGTGCTCGCCGGTGACCGTGCCGCCCAGCTCCAGGGCCTCGTCCACGATCACCTCGAAGGCCTCCTGCGCCCGCTTCTTGGCCTCGGCATCACCGGCCGGGACGATGAACAGCGGGTGCAGGTTCCCGTCGCCGGCGTGGGCGATGTTGCCGATGTGGGTGTCGAAGCGGCGCGCGGCCTGCTCGATGCGGCCCAGCATCTCCGGAACGCTGCCCTTGGGCACACACACGTCCTCGGTCAGCAGCGGCCCCAACCGCTCCAGCGCCGGGTAGGCCAGGCGGCGGGCCTCGAAGAGCGCCTCGGCCTCCTCCTGGTCGGTGGAGCGCACCGCATAGACCGCGCCCTCACCTTCGAAGCAGGCCTGGATCTGGTCGGCCTCCTGCTCACCCGCGGCCCCGGGAAGGTCGCTGCGCGCCAGCAGCAGCACCTCGCCCTCGGCGGACAGGCCCATGTTCTTCCACTCGTCGACCGCCTGCAGGCAGAAGCGGTCGATCAGCTCCAGCGCCGAAGGCACGATCCCGGCCGCCGAGACCGCCGCCACCGCACGGCCGGCATCGATCAAGGAGTCGAAGTAGCCCACCACGGTGTGCTCGACGCCGGTGCGCAGCGGCACCAGGCGCAGCGTGACCTCGGTGACCAGCCCGAGGGTGCCCTCGGAGCCGACCATGAGCCCGGCCAGGTCGTAGCCGGTGACCCCCTTGGCGGTCCTGCGGCCCAGCCGCACGACCTCGCCGCTGCCCATGACCGCTTCCATGCCCAGCACGTAGTCGCGGGTGACGCCGTACTTGACGCAGCAGAGCCCGCCGGCGTTGGTGGCCACGTTCCCGCCGATCGTGGACCAGGGCGCCGAGGCCGGGTCCGGCGGGTACCACAGCCCGTCCTGGGCCACCCGTTCGCGCAGGTGGGCGTTGACCACCCCGGGCTGGACGGTCACGGTCTGCTGCACCGGGTCGACCTCCAGCACCCGGTCCATGCGCTCGAAGGAGACCACGACCCATCCGTCCACGGCGTTGGCCCCGCCGGACAGCCCCGTTCCGGCCCCGCGTGCGACCACCGGAACCCCGGCGCCGGCGCACACCCGCACCAGTGCCGCGACGTCCTCGGTGTGCCGGGGCCGCACCACCGCGGCCGGGCGCCCGTAAGGGGCCCACTCGGCCTCGTCGTGGGCCATGCCCTCCATGATCTCGGGGTCGGTGACCACCTGCTCGGCACCGATCGCCTCCGCCAACTCCTGGGCCACCCCGGGCATGGTCACACTCCTTCACGCCACGGTCGCCGCACCTGCCGCGGCAACGCTGCGCGCAGCCTAACGGGCCCCTGTCCGGCCCCGGACGCGCAGGTCCCCCCAGGTCCGACGTGCCGGTGTTAGCTTGGGGCCACTTCAGGGCCGAGGGAGGGCGCATGGGCACGATCGTGGTCACCGGAGCGACGGGCACACTGGGTCAGCCCGTGGCCGAACTGCTGCGCGGGGACGGCCACCAGGTCCGCCCGGCCGGGCGCCACCCCGTCGGGGAAGGCGAACCCCCGGTGGACCTGCGCACCGGCCAGGGCCTGGACCAGGTGCTGCAGGGGGCCGACACCGTGGTGCACTGCGCCTCCTCCCCGACCGGGGGCGACATCCCCGCGGCCCGCCACCTCATCGCGGCCGCCCGCGCCGCCGGGGTGGGCCACCTGGTGTACGTCTCCATCGTGGGCTGTGACCGGGTCCCGCTGGGTTACTACCGCACCAAACACGTGGTGGAGCAGGCCCTGCTCGCCTCCGACCTGGGGGTGAGCGTGCTGCGCGCGACCCAGTTCCACGACCTGGTGCGGCTGCTGTGCCGCAGCAGCGCCCGGCTGCCGGTGATGGCGGTGCCCGACATCGACGTGCAACCGGTCGGGGTGGCCGAGGTGGCCGCGCGCCTGGCCAAGCTCGCCGCCGGCCCTCCGCAGGGCCGGGTGCCGGACATGGGCGGGCCGCTGGTGCAGCCCTTCACCGAGCTGGCCCGCGCCTACCTGGACTCGGTGGACACACCGCGCCGTCCCGTCCCGGTGCGCCTTCCCGGGCGGGTCTTCGCCGCCTACCGGCGCGGGGAACACCTGGCCCCCGAGCGCAAGGTGGGTTCGCAGACCTTCGCCGAGTTCTGTGCTCTGGGAACTGACGGTTACGAGGGGCGCTACTGACCCCGCGACCTCCCACGCTCGGCCTTCAACATCCTGTTTTCAACAATCTGTTGACAACGAAGCGTTGAAGGCCGCATGCTGGGCCCATGCACACCGACACCACACCCCACGACCGCCACCGCGCCCTGATCCGCCTCACCGAACGCCACGCCACCGGCGAGCACCGCACCCGCTGGACCGAGAACGGCCTGCCCCTGACCCCCCACGAAGCGGTGCGCCGCGTCGGCGACCTTGCCGCCGGCAGCCTGCCCCTGGCCGAGGGCGAACCCGCCGTCGACGCCGACGACCTCACCGACGCCCTGACCCTGCTCCCCCACGCCCGCGCCGAGTTCGACCAGATGGAACTGGGCCTGCTCACCATGGCCAAGGGCCGCGGCATGACCTGGCAGAACATGGCCCACCACCTGGGGCTGGGCTCGGCCCAGGCCGCCCGCCAGCGCCACGACCGCCTCACCCGCCGCCTGGAAGGCTGAGCACCCGCCACCCCCCCCGGTGTCCGCAACCGGTCATCGACCCGCGCCACCGCACACCCCGCCCCCGACCAGGGCCGACGCAGACCCGCAACACCGTTCCACCCCGCCCGGCCCGCGTGATGTCCACCACCGGGCTTCCCGTCTGCGCAGGTCACACGGCCCCGATCGGGGACGCTCCCGCCGCGTTCCACCCTCGCCGCNCGCACACCCCGCCCCCGACCAGGGCCGACGCAGACCCGCAACACCGTTCCACCCCGCCCGGCCCGCGTGATGTCCACCACCGGGCTTCCCGTCTGCGCAGGTCACACGGCCCCGATCGGGGACGCTCCCGCCGCGTTCCACCCTCGCCGCCGGCACACCGGGGCCTAGGCTGAACACCAGTGGACCGACGACCCCCTAACCACCGACCGACGGTGGGGCAGCGCACAGAGACCACCGAGGAGCACCCATGCGCTTGCTCGTGCTTTCCCCCAACCCGATGATCAGGGCCGGGACGAGCGCCCTGCTCGCCCGGGGCGGCCTCCCCCAGCCGGTGGAGGAGCTCGACGCACCCGAGCTCGTGAGCGCGGCCCTGCGCCGAGCCGCCGTCGACGTCGCCGTCGTCGACATCAGGCAGGAACGCCCCGGGGTCAACGGCTACTGCGTGGCCCGCCTGATCACCGACACCACGGCCGGCGCCACCAAGGTCGTGCTCCTGTCCCACGAACAGCAGGACATCGACGTCGCCGCCGCCCTCAGGTCCGGGGCCAGCGGGGTCGTGCCCCACCACAGCGCCGCCGACTCCCTGGTCGCCGCCCTGCACTCGGTCCACCACGGCGGGCTCTACCTGGACCCCCTCGCCCTCAGCGCGGTCTTCACCGCACCCGCAGCCGCCCCCGCACCGGCCCAGGCCCCCCTGACCCGCCGCGAGGACGAGGTCCTGCACCTGGCGGGCCAGGGCCGCAGCAACCGCGAGATCGCCGCCGCACTCGTGGTCAGCGAAGGCACCGTCAAGAGCCACGTGCACCGCATCATGGGCAAACTCGGCTCCGAGACCAGGGCACAACTGGTCGCCTACTGCTACGAACACGGCCTGGTCAGGCCCTCCGCGGCCCCGACCGCCCCGGGATGCCCGGCCTACGCCGACCAACGGCCCTGACCCGCCCCCCGGGACACCCGCCAGGCCACCGGGCTCAGAACGGGTCCGAGACGATCTGCGCCACCCGGGCCAGCTCCTGCCAGTCCTCCTCGGCCGAACGGCGCAGACGCTGGTCCCCCGGATCGGTGTCCACCACCACGTACGCGCACCCCAGCGCGTGCAGGGCCTCCAGGTCCGCCCGGATCTGCTCGGCACTGCCGTGCCCGGTGCGCCGCGCGTCCTCCGGCAGCGGCGCAGAATGCACCGACACCTGGATACGCGGACACAGATCGGGCACCGGGCGTTCCTCGGCCCGAGCGATACGCCGCATCTCCGGCAGGGCCGCCTCATGCAACCACCACACCTGCGGCCACAGCGGATGCCACGCGTCCCCGTGCCGCACCGCCCGGCGCAGCGCAGCACGGCTGTTACCGCCCACCCACACCGGAGGCCCCGGCCACCGCGCGGGCGCAGGCCCGGTGTGCACGTCCCGGAACACCGCGTACTCCCCCGAGAACGTGGCCCGCTCCTGCTCCCACACCCGGCGCACCGCCCGCAGGTACTCGTCGGTGATGCGCCCGCGCCGCTCGAAGGGCACCCCCAGGGCCTCGTAACCCTGCCGCGCCCACCCCACGCCGACGCCCAGGACCAGCCGCCCGTCCGAGAGCTGGTCCAACGTCGCCGCGGTGCGCGCCAGGTCCAGCGGATGGCGGTGCGGCATGATCACCACACCCGTGCCCAGCTCCACCCGCTCGGTCCGGGCCGCCAACCACGCCAGGGACGTGAACGACTCGTAGAACGGGGCGGGAGACCGCGAGGCCGCGTCCGGGGCCAGCGCCAGATGGTCCGAGACCAGGAGCAGGTCATAACCCAGCTCCTCCACGGTCCGCCCCCACCCCAGCAGCGTCTTGGGCCCCATGTCCGGGCCGAAGTTGGGAAGGTTGACTCCGATGCGCACTACGCCTCCATCCTGATCGCCCGACCGCTCGTGCTCACTGCGCGGGCGGCAGGAGCAGCACCTTGCCGCGGACCCCGCCCGCCTCGAAGCGCCGCACGGCCTCGGCGGCCCGGGCGAAGGGCACCGCCTGGGCCACCCGCACCGTCAGGTCCTGCCGGTCGACCCAGTCGGCCAGGACCCGCAGGGAGGCTCCGTCCTGATCGACGAAGGAGACCTCGGGCTCCACCCCGCGCTCGGGCTCGGGCACCGCCGTGGGGACCACGGTCACGAACCGCCCTCCCCGGCGCACCGCCCGGATCGCCCCGGCCACCCCCGCCGTCTCGAACACGGCATCGAAACCGCCCTCCTCGGGCACCTGCGTGTACACCTCGGCCGCACCCAGGGACCGGGCCTCCGCCTGGTCGCCTTCGCGCACCAGCACCGCCGCCCGCCAACCGCGCCGCCGGGCGATCTGCACGGCGAAGCCGCCCACCGCGCCCACACCCCCGGTCACCAGGAGGCGCGCCCCTCGCGGCAGGTCCAGGCGCGACAGCGGCTGGTAACTGCTCAGGGCCGCCAACGGCAGGGCCGCCGCATCACGCAGGGGCACCGAAACGGGGGCCGGGGCCAGCAACCGGTGATCGAGCGTCACCCACTGGCTCCAGGTACCCACACCGGTCGCCGGCTGCGCGGACATGCCCACGACCGCATCTCCGACGTCGAAGGGCACATCGGCGCCCACCGACTCCACCTCGCCGGCCAGGTCCCACCCCAGGACCATCGGCAGGGGCACCCCCAGGTCCTCGCCCTTGGAGCCCGACCGCACCTGGTTGTCGACCGGGTTGACCGCGGCCGCGACCACACGTACGCGCACCTGTCCGGGGCCCGGGGCCGGGGCGTCCTGCACCTCGCCCTCACCCAGCACCTCGGGGGAACCGAACCGGTCCATCACGATCGCCTTCATCACGCTCTCCTCCACTTCTCGGAAACCTTCTCGGACCTGTGCCCGGGCGGCGCCGGGCGCTGCTCAGCCCAGACCCGCACGCGCCGGTGCGTCCGCGCTCGCGGCCTCGGCACGCCGGTCCCGGCGCAGCACCAGCAGAGCCACCGGCAGAGCCGTGAGCGAGATCGCCGCGGCCACCCAGTTGACGGCAACCAGCCCCACACCCGCAGCGATCACCAGTGCGCCGACCGGCCGTGCATCACGCTAGGAAGAGCACCCCGCCCGGGGCATCGGCGCCAGGTTGCTTTTGCCTGCACCTGTGGTTGAGTGCCCCCACCACAGGTGCAAGTCCCACACACCCCAGGAGCGCCGACCATGCCGCTGGATGCACTGCACCGCGCCCGCCGCCAGGGCCTGACCGCACAACAGGCCGCCGCCGCACACCCGCCCCGCACCACCCCCGACGCCCTGTACCTGGCCCTGTGGGCCCACGCCGACGGCCACCCCGAACCGGCCCGCGAGCACGCACAGCTGGCCCACCGCCTCGACCCCAACAGCGAATTCGCCCGCCTGCTGCCCCACCACCTCGAACGCGAACACACCGGCGTCTACGACGCACCCGAGGCCTTCGGTGCCTTCATCCGCGGCGGCGGCAACGTCGAGCTCTACCGCGCCACCTCCCGCGCCCTGGCCCGCATCCTCGACGAACACACCCCGCGCACCCTGCTCGACGTGGGCCCCGGCGACGGCCTGGCCCTGCTGCCCGCCCTCAACGGCACCGCCGGACCCGCCCCGCACGTGGACCTGGTCGAACCCAGCACCGCCCTGCTCGAGCAGGCCACCGACGCCCTGCAGGCCCAGCACATCGGCCACCGCGCCCACAACACCACCGTCGAGGAGCTGCTCACCACCCACCCCGACATGCGCTGGGACCTGGCCCAGTCCACCTTCGCCCTGCAGTCACTGTCCCCGCACGAGCGCGGCCCCGTCCTGGCGGCCCTGGCACAGCGCACCGGCCACCTGGCCGTGGTCGAGTTCGACGTCGCCCACGTACCCGACCCCTTCGACCCGCACTGGTTCGATTCCTGCCTGCAGCGCCTCGAACGCGGCCTGCGCGAGTACGAGGGCGACCGCGACCTGGTCGGAACCGGCTTCATCCTGCCCGTGGTCCTGGGCCACTTCGCCACCCACACCCGCACCAACCACGAACACTCCATCCAGGACTGGATCGGCGACCTCGAGCAGGCCGGCTTCACCCACGTGCAGGCCCACCACCTGTGCGACTACTGGTGGGAACCGGCCTGGCTCCTGCGCGCCCGAGGCCGCCACACCGGGTGAGCCCCGCACGCCCACGGCTCAACGGCTCATGCGCCGGAACCGGCCCACCGCCAGGGGCACGAACACCGCCAACAGCACCGCGGGCCAGACCAGGGCCACCCACACCGCGTGCTCGGCCATCCACCCCTGCCCCGCACCACCCGGGTTGCCGAACAGCTCCCGCGCCGCCACCACCGTGGCCGAGAGCGGGTTCCACTCGGCCACCGGCACCAACCACCCCGGCATCGTGTGCACCGGAACGAAGGTCTCGGCCACCATCGCCAACGGAAACACCAACGAGAAGAACTTCATCGCCGCCTCGGGGCTGCGCACCACCAACCCCAACCAGATCCCGATCCAGGTGAAGGCCAACCGCAACCACAACAGCAACCCCAACGCCGCCAGCGCCGCCCAGGGCCCGTTGTGCCACTGCCACCCGATCAGCCACCCCATGAACACCAGCACCGCCAGGTCCACCAGCGCCGAGACCACATCGGCCACACTGCGCCCCGCCAACAGGGCCGACGGAGCCATCGGCAGGGTCCGGAACCGGTCCACCACCCCGCGCCCCACATCGGTGACCACCGCGATCGTGGTGTTGCCGATCCCGAACGCCATCGTCAACGCGAACAACCCCGGCATGAGGAACTCGCGGTAATCCGCGCCCTCCCCCAGCACCGCACCCATCGCCTCACCGAAGACGAACCCGAACAACAGCACCGCCAGCACCGGGATCAACAGGGTGCCCACGACCTCGTCGGGCTTGCGCACCAGGTGCGACAGGTACCGGCCCGCCACCACCCAGGTGTCGGCCACCATCCACCGCGCCCGCTCCCACACAGCGGGCCCGGACCGTTCGGCCACCGCCTCACCCATCACTCTCGCCCTCCTCCCCGGTCAGGCTCAAGAACACCTCGTCCAGGCTCGGACGGCGCAACGCCACGTCCTCGACCACCAACCCGGCCTCGTCCAGGGCCCGCACCACCTTGGCCAACCCCAGCGCCCCGTCACCGGCCGGCACACTCACCCGCGCCTGATCGGCCTCCACCCGCGGCAGCACACCCGCCACCCGGCCCAGCACCTCCTCGGCCAGTGCCAGGTCCTGCGGTTCCACGACCACCTCCACACGCCCGCCGCCGATGCGCTCCTTCAACCGTTCCGGGCTGCCCTCGGCCACCACCCGCCCCGCGCGCACCACCGAGATGCGGTCGGCCAACCGGTCGGCCTCCTCCAGGTACTGGGTGGTCAGCACCACCGTGGTGCCGCGCCCCACCAACTCACGCACCGCCTCCCACACCCGCGCGCGGCTGCGCGGGTCCAACCCGGTGGTCGGCTCGTCCAGGAACAGCACCACCGGATCGGCCACCAACGCCGCCGCCAGGTCCAACCGGCGCCGCATCCCACCCGAGTACTGGCGCACCGCACGCTCGGCCGCCCCCGTCAGATCGAAGTGCTCCAACAACTCCTGCGCACGCCGGCGCGCACGGGCCCGCCCCAGGTGCGACAGGCGCGCGAACATCTCCAGGTTCCGGCGCCCGCTCAACGCCTCGTCCACCGCCGCGTACTGGCCCACGAACCCGATCCGCGAGCGCACCCAACGCGCGTGCCGGTCCACCCGGTGCCCGTCCAACCACATCCGGCCCCCGTCGAAACGCACCAGGGTCGCCATCACCCGCACCGCCGTGGTCTTGCCCGCACCGTTGGGTCCCAGCAGGGCATGCACCGTGCCCTGCTCCACCTGCAGGTCGAACCCGTCCAGAGCCGCACGCCCGCCCCCGTAGAGCTTGCGCACACCCTCGGCCCGGATCACCGTGCTCACCGCGCCACCTCCGCCTGCTCGCCCGCCCCGGACGCACCGCCCCCGGCCGCGGCCCCCGCCAGGGTGACCTCGCCCGGGCGCCCCAACGCGATCCGGGCGATGTTGGTCACCGACTCGCTGCCCGGGGCGTAGTAGGAGCAGTGCCCGCGGATCGGCCCGGTCGCAAAACGCACCGCACCGAAACCCCGCCGCAGCGGCGAGGGC
Organism: Nocardiopsis coralli; assembly: GCF_014892575.1. Lineage (GTDB taxonomy): Bacteria > Actinomycetota > Actinomycetes > Streptosporangiales > Streptosporangiaceae > Nocardiopsis > Nocardiopsis coralli. The sequence goes on from NZ_JADBGI010000009.1 coordinate 205,213, forward strand.
CCGTGCCCCAACCCGCCCAGACGCCCGCGCGGGAAGAACCGGATCCAGTCCCGCCCACCCAACGCCGCCCACAACCGCCCCGAGTACCCCAGCGCCTGGACCGAGGCCCCGCCCATCCCGGGGCTGCCCAGCACCACACAGTCGTGCACCCGCCCCCCGCCCAGGGCCAGACCGCACACCACCGCCCCGTAGCTGTGCCCGACCAGCGTGATGTGGGCATCGGCCGGCAACGCGTGCGTCAACCGGGCCAGATCCGGGGCCCCGCGCTCGGCCGGCCCCCGCAGCGAGGCCTCCACGAACCCGTTCGGGGTGGCATAACCCAGCCACACCACCACCGCGAAACGCCCCCGCGGCGCCAGACGGTCCATGGTGCGCAACAACCCCACGCCGTTGACGCGCGGACGCGTACGCCGGCCCGGATCGAAGTAGTTGCCCAGGTGGTTGTCGTTGCCCGGCACCAGCACCACCACGTGGTCGGCGGTGGCGACCTCGCCCAGCACCTCCACGATCCGCCCCGGACCCTCGGTGCACCGGGCCAGCAGCCGCAGCCCGTGCCAGGTGTGCTCCCGGTAGGTCAACGGACCCAGCCCCGGTTCCTGCGGCGCGGCCGTGATCATGGTTCTGGTTCTCCCCGTGGTCGGGCCCCCGGTGCGAGGGCACTGAGCACCATCACTGATCACGCTAGAGACGGACCCGGCCGAACTCGATCGGGCTGCCACCCCGGCCCACCTGCACCCCGACCCACCTCCGACGGTGGTGCCACCACCACCGCACCCGCGCCCACCTGGGACAACACCCCCCGACCGGGGGCATGCCCGCCGCCCCGGGGCCGTGGCCGGGTACGGCCACCGACCGGGCATCCCTCACCCGCGGTGCACACCCACCAACCCCGAGTCGTAGGCGGCGATGACCGCCTGCGTACGGTCACGCACCCCGAGCTTGGCCAAGATCGCGGACACGTGCGTCTTGACCGTCTCCACCCCCAAGAACAGCTCGCCCGAGATCTCGCTGTTGGACAACCCCCGCGCCATGAGCACCAACACGTCCGACTCGCGCCCGCTCAGCGCCGCCACCGCCCGCACCCGGGGCCCGTCCGCGCCCGCGTGCGCCCGTGCCAGCGCACGGATCGCCGACGGAAACAGCAACGACTCCCCCGCGTGCACCACACGCACCGCCGCCAGGATGTCCTCGGGCCGGCTGCGCTTGAGCACGAACCCCTGCGCTCCGGCCCGCAACGCCCCGTACACGTACTCGTCACTGTCGAAGGTCGTCACCACGATCACCTTCGGCGGCGCAGGGGCCCGCATCAGCGCCCGCGTGGCCTCGATCCCGTCCAGGCGCGGCATCCGCACGTCCATGAGCACCACATCCGGCGCGCACCGGGCCACCAGGTCCGGCACGGCCGCCCCGTCCTCGGCCTCGCCCACCACCTCCATGTCGGGCTCAGCACCCACCAGCGCCGCCAACCCCGCCCTGACCAGGGACTCGTCGTCGACCAGCACCACCCGCACCACCGCGCTCACCCCTTCGCACCATCGATACGCACCGACAGGGTCCACCAACCGTCCCGGGCGCCGTACTCCAGCTCGCCCCCCAGCAACCGCACACGCTCGGCCGCCCCCTCCAGCCCGTGCCCGCCCCTGCGCGCGCCCGCACCCGCACCGACCGGGTTGGCCACCTCCACCCGCGCCCCGGACCCGTCAACCCGCACCCACAGCCGCACCGGACCCCCGGGCGCACCGTGACGCAACGCGTTGGTCAGCCCCTCCTGACAGATCCGGTACAGCTCACGCGAGAGGACCGGCGCCACATCCCCGACCGGCCCCTGCACCACACACTCCACCTCGGCCCCGCCGCCCCGGGCCGCGCGAACCAGGTGCTCCACGTCCGTCAGGGACGGCTCGGGCGCCCGTCCCGAACGCTCCTGGCGCAGCAGGCCCAGAACATGGTCCAACTCCCCGGTCGCGGTGCGCGCCTGCTCGGCGATGGCCTCCAGCGCCGCACGCGCAAAGGCCGGATCCTGCTCCAACACCCGCGCCGCCGTGCCCGCCTGCAACGCCACCACCGACAACGCGTGCCCGATCGAGTCGTGCAGCTCCGCAGCCAACCGGTTGCGCTCGGTCAACTCATCTGCTCGGCGACGCACCTGCGCCAACCGCTCCGAGACCGAGGGCCCGAGCAACAGCGGCCCCACCCGGGCCGCCCCCGCACCCACAGCCGCCACCACGAGCACGAACACCACCAACAGCACCAGCCCGGCCACAGGCCCCAGCACCCGGGCCGCCACCCCCGACACCTGCGGCAGCGCCACCGGCAACGCCGTCAGCACCGCCACCGCATCGGCCGGAGCACCGGTCACCGCCACCAGCGCCAGCGTGGCGGCGTCGGTGAGCACCACCATCGTGGCCACCGCCACCACCAGCCCCACCCCGAAGTGCAGGGCCAGCGCCGCACCCGAACGCACCCGCTCCCGGGGTCCGGCCCGTCCGCCGCCGGGGTCGGGCACCTGCTCCATCGGCCCCCCGAGCAGCGCACGGCCCACCTGCACCTGTTGGGCCCGCACCCCCGGCAAGAGCCCCGTGGCCCCCACCAGAACCACAGTCGCCACCGAGACCACGACCAGCACACCCGCCGACCACGTTCCGGGCCCCCACCGCGTCACCAGCGTCACCACCACCAGCACCGCCAGGCAGTAGGGCACGAACAACACCCCGCCCAACACCAGGTGCACCCAGCGTGTGTAGGTCCGGCCCCTGGCCAGCGGCCCCAGAGCCCGCCGCGCAATGCTCATGCACCAGATCCTGGCACGGCCCCGCACGCACCCGCCTCCCCCTCGCGAGGGAGCACGAACCCACCCCGGAGGGAAGCGCCCCGGGTCCGAACAGCGCCACGATCGACAGAACACGGCAACACCCGACGAGCGCACCCGGAAAGGGGACCCGCGATGACCGCGCACCCGCACCACACACCCACACGCCCGACCACCCACCGCCGGGCAGCCCGGGCCTTCGCACTCGCCGCCCTGGCCTGGTCGGCGGGCACGACCCTGATCGCGCTGCTGTGGGCCACCGGAGCGCTGGCCCTGCCACGCAACGGCCCCGAACAGGCCCTGCGCACCGGTGACCTGCTCAGCCTGCTGCCCGCCACCACCAGCAGCGCCACCGTCCTGGCCCTGGGCGCGAGCGCAACCGCCCTGGCCACCGCACTGCTGTGGGGCCTACGCACCCACCGCACCGCGCCCGTGCGCACCGGCGCGGCCGGCGGCTGGGTCCTGGCCGGGCTCGCGGCCCTGGTCCTGGTCCACGGCGGCCTGCTGCCCATCCTGGGCTACCTGCCCGTGGTGCTGCTGGCCGGATGGGCCGTGCCCGGGCTCTGGGCGGCCGCAGCACAGACCTTGACCGCCCCCGAGACCCTTCTGCTGCTCCATTTCCTGCTCGGGGCTGGGCTGTGGGCCGGCACCGCCCTGACCGCCACCCGCACCCACCGCCACACCTGCACCCGCTGTGGACGCGGCCCCCACTGGAGCCCCGAACACGAACACACCACCCGCGAGCGCGCACGGCGCACCGGACGCTGGGCCGTGGGCATCGCCATCGCCTCCGCCCTGGCCTACCCCGCCCTGCGCATCCCCTGGATCTTCGGCCACTACCCCGACTTCACCGCCCACCAGGCCCAACAGCTCGCCGCCACCGAAGGCACCACCGTCATCGGACTGGGCCTGGCCTCGGCCGCGCTGGCCGGCGCCGCCCTCATGCTCGGCCTGGTCCAGACCTGGGGAACCCGCCTGCCCGCCCCCGTCCCCTTCCTGGGCGGGCGACGCATCCCCATCAGCCTGGCCGTGGTACCGGCCGCCGTCGTGGCCCTGGCCCTGTTCGGGCTGGGACGCGCCACCGTCATGACCCTGCTGCTCACCGGCCCGAGCCAGGCACCCCTGCACGAGACCGCCTTCGCCCTGACCGCCCTGTGGGGCGCAGCACTGGCCGTGGCCGCCTGCGCCTACGCCCTGCGCCGCCGCGGCGTGTGCGGCACCTGCAACCGCGGCCTGCCCGAGAGCGCACCCGCCCGAGCCTGAACCGGCGCGGGCCCGGCGGGGCTGCGGGGGCGATCCTCGGGCCGGCCCGAACCGGTGCGGACCCTGTGTCCGGATCCGGACGTGCCATTCGTCGACGCGTAGCCCCCGCGGGTCAGGGCACCCCCTGCCCCGCCCCGGCACCAGAGCCGACCAGGATCTTGCGAAAGACCGACCCACCCGCCAGGAACCCACGCCCGCCCAACCTGCCCGCACACCGCCCGGCGCCGGCCCGGGCGGTGTGCCATCCTGACGCCATGGATGCGCACCCGACGATCACCCTCCACGTCCCACCGGACCTGCGCTTCTTCCTGCCCCCGCGCCACCGCGGCGCCCGCGTGCACCTGCCCCACGACCCCGACGCCACCCTCGGCCACACCCTGCAGTCCCTGGGCATCCCCCTCACCGAGGTCGGCCGCATCGGAATCGGCGAGGCCACCGTGGCCCCCGACCACCGCCCCGCACCCGGCGACACCATCAGCGTCGACGTCCCCTCCTGGCCCCAGAACGCACCCACCGACCCGCCCCGCCTGCTCCTGGACGTGCACCTGGGCACCCTCGCCCGCCGCCTGCGCCTGCTCGGGATCGACACCGCCTACGACAACGACCGCGACGACCCCTCCCTGCTCGCCCAGGCCAACGCCGAACAGCGCATCCTGCTCACCCGCGACCGCGGCCTGTTGTTCCGCCGCGCCCTGCACGCCGGCGCCCACGTACGCGCACAACACACCGACGCCCAACTCCACGAGGTCCTGGCCCGCTTCGCCCCGCCCCTCCACCCCTGGACCCGCTGCCCCGCCTGCAACGGGCTCCTGTACCCGGTCACCCCCGAGCAGGTCGCCCACCGCCTCGAACCCGGAACCCGCGCCACCTACGACACCTTCGCCCAGTGCAACGACTGCGAGCGCGTCTACTGGCCCGGAGCCCACCACGACGACCTGCGCCAGATCGTGCGCCGCGCCCTGCCCGACACCCCCGACCGGCCCTGAACAGGAACCCCGCCGTGTTCCCCACCCCCGCACACCCCGCCGACGCCACCGCCCTGTGCGACCTGCGCGAGGCCTGCGCCCGCTGGCAACAACAGCACGGCATCGACCAGTGGAGCCCCGGAGAACTCACCCGCGACACCTTCGCCGCCCAGATCGACCGCCGGCAGTGGTGGGTCCTGCGCACCGCAGAGACCGTGGATGCGGCCGTGCGCCTGCTCGAGCAGGACCCCCACATCTGGCCCGAGGAGCCCACCGGCGGCGCCCTGTATGTGCACGGGCTCATGGTCGAACGCACCCGCGTCGGCCGGGGCACCGGTTCCCGCCTGCTCACCTGGGCCGAAGAGCAGGCGCGCGCCCGGGGACTGCACGCCGTGCGCCTGGACTGCGTGGCCCACAACCACGCCCTGCGCCGCTACTACGAACACCGCGGTTACCTGCGGCGCGGAACCCACGACTTCGGGCCCGGCTCGGCCCTGCACCCGGTGATGCGCTACGAAAAACCCCTCTACCACCGGTGACGAGGTGCGATGCGACCGGCAACGCACGCACCTGCCCCGACCGGCCCCGCACGGGGGGGGCGCCGCGCAGCGACACCGGTCACCGCCGCTCCCGCACCCCGTCCCACCCCGGACGCAAGAGCGCCGGGACCCTGCACGGCCATCCGTCAGGACAGCCCGTACGCACCCACGAACCACGGGGTCCGATCTGTTTCAAGGGGCGCGGACCCCCGGCTTCAGGCGTGGTGTCATCCGCCCTTCGCCTCCGGTGCGCTTGCTCCTGTCCGCAACATCCGCAACAACCCCGTGGATACGCGCCGCAGGGCATGCGGTGCCGTCCGGGCCCCCGCTGCGCGACCATGGCGAAGCCCGCGCAGCAGGGGCGGGAGACCGGCCGCGAGGCGCGTAACGCCGCACGACCGAAACGTCGTGTCGGGATCCCCCGGCTGCAGCCGGGGGGAGGTGGTCACGCGACCGTCCCCCCTCACGTCCGCCGACAGCCCCGATCGAACACCCCGGGCTCACAGCCGGTTGCTCACCCCGCGCAACAGGCGCTCGAACATCCACGTGCTCGCCCCCGAGGGCAACCACCGCATCGCCCCGGGCGGGTCGGAGGTGGCCATCGCCCCCTGCGCGATCGTGGCCGCCCGCACCGCACGGCGCTCCCGGCCCCGCCCGTAACGCTCCAACGCCGCCCCCGGGTCGCCGTCCCCACCGGGGTCGGCGGCCAGCACCTCGGTCAGCGCCCCCACGTCCTCCAGCGCCTGGCCCGCGCCCAACGCCATCACCGGCGACATCGCGTGCGCCGCATCGCCCACCAGCGCCACCCTGCCCCGGTTCCAACACAGCGGCGCAGGGTGGCGGCGGTGCGGGAAGACCTCCACGTCCTGGGGCCCCAGTATCGACAACAACGTGCGCACCGGTTCGGCCCACCCGGAGTAGCGCTCCCGCAGCCCCGCCAGGGCCCGGACCGGATCGCGCTCACTGCGCTCACGGTCCCAGGGCAGGTCGATCAACCACTGCACGACGCCGTCCCCGGCCGGGTGCAGCCCCACCATCCCCTGGCGGCCCATGAACATCCGCGAGCGCGAACCCAACTCCAGGGGCAGGCGCACCAACCCCTGCCAGGTCGCCACCCCCGTCGGGGCGGCCTGCGCGGCCCCCTCACCGAAGACGGCCGTGCGCACCCGCGAGTTCACCCCGTCGGCGCCCACCACCAGATCCGCGGTCAGGCTCTGGCCGTTCTCGGTGTGCACCCGGACCCCGCCGGCGTCCTGCTCGATGCCGCTCACCCGGGCCCCGAACACGAACGCCTCCTGCGGCAACCCCTCGGCCAGGTGCGCGATCAGCTCCGAGCGGCGCACACACACCGTCGGCCCGCCCAGACGGCGCTCCAACCGCGCGGTGTCGACCTCCACCAGAGCGCGCCCGCGCGCATCGTGCGCATCCAGGGCGCTCAACCGGTGCCCCACCACGGAGGTGTCCACCCCCAGGTCGCCCAACACCGCCGCCCCGTTGGGCCACAGCACGATCGCGTACCCGCCCGTGCGCAGGGCCGGCGCGCGCTCGAGCACCCTGACCCGGTGCCCCGCCCGGTGCGCGGCCCGTGCCGCTCCCACCCCGGCGATGCCCGCGCCGACCACCACCACGTCCATACCTGCCCCCGTCCCAGATCCGAACCTGGAACCAGTGTGCCCCCGCCCCGGCGCGGGCCGCGGCCGACCCCACCCGTGCCAGGGCCGGCATTCACGGCCGCTCAACCGGCCGCGGCAACCCCCTGACCGGCCAGGACACGCTCGGCAAAACGCGATGCGATCGCCCGGTGGGCCTCGGGTCCGGGGTGCAACCTGTCCGGCAACGGCCACTTCTCGTGGTCCCGGGGCCCGAAGAGCTCGCACCCGTCCACGTAGAACAGCCGCCGGTCACGCTCGCGGCGCTCGGCCACCACCCGCGCCAACTCCCGGCGCACCACCTGCAACGTCAACCGCCCCGCGGCGACCTCGGCCGGGTCCCCCGTCGCACGGAAACGCACCTGCCCGCGGGCCAGCGCCTCGGTGTCGAAGGCCCCCGGCCCCGGGGTCTCCTCGTGGATGGGGCACCACAGGGGCGAGACGACCACCAGCGGCGCATCGGGGTGGCCCCGGCGCACCTGGTCCAGGAACCCGTGCACCGCCGGGGCGAAGGCGCGCACCCGCATCAGGTCGGCGTTGACCACGTTGATGCCCAGCTCCAGGCTGACCACATCGGCGGGAACCTCGGACAGCGACTGCGCCACGAACGGGTCCAGAAGCGCACTACCGCTGTAGCCCATGTTGACCAGCTCCACCCCGGCCTCGTTCGCCGCGCGCACCGGCCACACGCCCGTGGGCGTTTCGGCGTTGGAACCCTGACTGATGGAGCTGCCGTGGTGCACCCACACCCGCCGGCCCTCGCCGGCCGGCAGCGCCCGGACGGGGGCGTCGGCGCGCAGCGCGATGAGTTCGCAGCCCTCGTTGTGCGGCAACCAGATCCGCACGTCCTTGTCGCCCTCGCCCAGCCCGTCCATGCGCAGCGTGCCCACCGGACCGGCCACGTGTTCGACCGACCCGGTGGCCATGTCGATGCGCAGCTCGTCCCCGCCGTCCAGGGAGCCGCAGGCCACCACCCGGCCGCCGACCTGGGCCTCGTACACCCCCGGCGGGCGCGCGGGCGCGCCCACATACACCCGGCGGGAGGCGAGCGCGTCCAGCTCGATCACCCGGGCGCTGGTGCGCAGGGCCAGGTGCACGCCCGAGGGGTGGGACTGGGCCAGGAGCATCTGCGCGTCGGCGTGGCGCTCGCGGGCCCAGGCCGGAAGGCGGTGCGGGCGCAGGCCGCGTTCGGTGGCCTCCACCTCCAGGGCGCCCCGGACCAGGTCGGGGGTCAGGGGTGTGGTGGTCAAGGCTGGCATCGTCGTCCTCGTTCTGCTGGGTTGGGCCCCACGGCCGGGACCGTTCCTGCCCGGTGGGGCGCCGACGCGGTCCCATCCGCGTCCGCGCAGATCGTAGCCGTGCAGCACGCCCGGGCGCCCGCGATTTTCCTGGCCGGGAAGTGTCACTGCCCGTGTCTAGGCTCGGCACATGAGCTCACGTACCGTTGCGCAGAAGATGGGTATCCGCCCCGGCAGCCGGGCGCACCTGGCCCACGCCCCCGCCGACGCGGTCCACGCCCTGGACCTGCCCGAGCTGGACCTGCGTCAGGAGCTCGACGGCACCTTCGAGTTCCTGCACCTGTTCACCACCACGCAGGAGCACATGCGCACACGCTTTCCCGTCCTGCGCGACCACCTCGCCCAGGGCGGCATGCTCTGGGTGTCCTGGCCCAAGGGCGGGCGCCTGGGCACCGACCTGACCATGAAGTCGGTGATCGGGATCGGCTACAGCCTCGGCATGGTCGAGAGCACCTGTCTGCGCGTGGACCGGACGTGGGCCGCCCTGAAGTTCACCCGCCCCAAGCCGGGCAAGACCTACCGCAACAGCTACGGGACCCTGCCTGGGCAACGCCCGGCCCCCTCGTGAGCCCCCTGCCTGCCCCCGTGCGGCTGCGCCGGACACGGGAGAGCCCCCGCACATCCACCAGCGAGACGGGACGTTTCGTCGCGTTCACCCCCGGCCCCGTGCCACGATGTCCACATGAGCGCTCACATGACCCAGCAACAACGCGCACAGCGCACCGACGCAGCACACGAAGCCGCCCTGGCCGCCGCCCGCGAGGTGGGCCTGAACCCAACCGAACCCGCGATCCTGCACGACCTGTTCTCCGTCGTCGTGCACCTGGCACCCGAACCCGTGGTCGCCCGCATCCCCACCGTCCTGCCACCAGGCACCGACCCGCACCAGGTCGCCGCCCGCCAACAGCACGAACTCGACGTCGCCCAGTGGCTGCACGAGCAGGGCACACCCGTCATCGCTCCCTCGCCGCTGGTACCCCGCGAACCCGTGCGCCGCGACGCCTTCTCCATCACCTTCTGGCAGTACGTCGACGAGGCCCCGGGCGCCGAACCCGACTACGCCGCCAACGCCGCGCACACACCCGCACTGCACCGGGCCCTGCGCGACTACCCCGGCGACCTGGGCTTCCTCGCAGCCGCCGACCCGGCCTCCCTGACCAGCGACCTGGCCCGCCTGCACCAGCACCCCGAACTCATCGACGCCCAGGACCTCGAACGCGCCCAGCAGGAATGGCAGCTCCTTCAACCCCTGGTCACCTCCCGCGCACGCTTCGAACAGGCCTTCCCCGACACCCCGCTGCAGCCCGTGCACGGAGACTCCCCGCCCGCCAACATCTTCACCAGCACCGGCGGCCCCCTCTACGCCGACTTCGAACTGGTCAGCCTCGGCCCCGTCGAATGGGACCTGGGCGGGCTGCCCGACGAACTCGTCCAGGCCTACGACCGCAGCGCCCGCGACCAGGGCATGCACGAGTCCGACCCCGACGTCCTGGCCTTCGTCAACGCCGTGGGCAAACTGCGCGTCATCGCCACCCTGGCCCTGGTCCCGCAACTGCCCGTCCTGGCCGACCACCTCACCCCGGCCGTGCAGGAATGGAAGAAGGGACCCTTCGCCGGCGGCCTGCACCTGTGAGGAGCACCGAACCACGACCCGCGGCCCCGGCCACCGCACCGGGGCCGCACCCGTGCGCAGCGGCACGCATCACAACCCCGCCCCGCACCGCACACCCCTGCCACCCGGTACGTTCGCGGTGCACGCCCCCCGTCCCCACGTGACGCCAGGAGAACCGTTGCCCACCCGCGCCGCCCTGCTCCTCGACCGGCCCCTCACCCTGGGATCGGCCAAGATCCCCAACCGCCTGGCCATGGCACCCATGACCCGCATGCACTCCCCCGGCGGCATCCCCGGCCCCGACGTGGCCGCCTACTACGCCCGCCGCGCCGCCGCCGGAACCGGCCTGATCATCACCGAGGGCACCTACGTCGGCCACCCCACCGCCGGTGAGAGCGACCGCGTCCCCCGCTTCGCCGGAACCGAGCAGCTCCAGGGCTGGGGCCGCGTCGTACAGGAGGTCCACGCCGCCGGCGGCACGATCATGCCCCAGCTCTGGCACATCGGCATCCAGCGCGCCGCCGGGTCCCCGCCCTTCCCCGACGCCCCCTCCGTGGGCCCCTCCGGCATCGCCCTGGACGGCACCGCCGGCGCCGGGGACGCGCTCACCCTCACCGACATCGACGACCTCATCGCCTCCTTCGCCGAGGCCGCCGCCCAGGCCGAACACCTGGGCTTCGACGGGGTGGAACTGCACGGCGCCCACGGCTACCTCATCGACCAGTTCCTGTGGGAGCGCACCAACCAGCGCACCGACACCTACGGCGGCGACCCCGTCTCCCGCACCCGCTTCGCCGCCGACATCGTCGAGGCCGTGCGCGAGAAGGTCTCGGCCGACTTCCCCGTCCTGCTGCGCTTCTCCCAGTGGAAGGCCGACAACTACGACGCGCAGATCGCACCCACCCCGCAGGACCTGGACACCGTCCTGGCCCCCTTGGCCCGCGCCGGCGTCACCGCCTTCCACGCCTCCGGCCGCCGCTACTGGGAACCGGCCTTCCCCGAATCCGACCCGGCCCTCAACATCGCCGGCTGGGCCAAGAAGGTCACCGGCCTGCCCGCCATCACCGTCGGATCGGTGGGCCTGGACGGCGTCTTCGCCCCCGACCGGCTGGGCCGCAGCGCCGAGGTCACCGGCATCGACGAACTCCTGGACCGCCTGGAGGCCGAGGAGTTCGACATGGTGGCCGTGGGCCGCGCCCTGCTGGCCGACCCCGCCTGGGCCCAGAAGGTCCTGACCGGCCGCGGCGGCGACCTGGTCCCCTACACCAAGGACGCCGTGCGCACCCTGCACTGAGCACCCACGCAAGGGGCGGGCCCACCCGGCCCGCCCCTGCGCTTTTGGCCGCCGCAGGCTCAGACCCGCACGAACTCGGCCAGGTACTCACCCGTGAGCGTGGACGCCCCGGCCGCCAACTCCGCGGGGCTGCCCTCGAAGACCACACGCCCTCCCTCGTGGCCCGCGCCCGGACCCAGGTCGATCAGGTGGTCGGCCCGCGCCATCACCGCAAGATGGTGCTCCACGACCACCACCGAAGTGCCCGAGTCCACCAACCGGTCCAGCATCGCCGTCAACTGCTCCACATCGGCCGGGTGCAGACCGTTGGTCGGCTCGTCCAACACATACACCCCGCCGGGTTCGGCCATGTGCGCGGCCAGCTTCACCCGCTGCAACTCACCGCCCGAGAGCGTGCTCATCGGCTGGCCCAGACCCACATAACCCAGACCGACCTCGTGCAGGCGCCCCAGGATCCGCGCCGCCGCCGGCACCCGGGCCTGCCCCTCAGAGAAGAACCCCAGGGCACGGTCCACCGACATCTCCAACACCTGGCTGATGTCGAACCCGCCCAGACGGTGCTCGAGCACCGAGGCCTCGAACCGGCGTCCCCCGCACTCCTCGCACGTGGTGGTCACCCCCGCCATCATCCCCAGGTCGGTCTGGACCACCCCCGCACCCTTGCAGTTGGGGCAAGCCCCCTCGGAGTTCGCGCTGAACAGCGACGCCTTGACCCCGTTGGCCTTGGCGAAGGCCTTGCGGATCGGCTCCAACAACCCCGTGTACGTGGCCGGGCTGGAGCGCCGCGACCCCCGGATCGGGCTCTGATCGATGGAGACCACACCCTCACCCGCCGGGATCGAGGCGTGCACCAGCGAGCTCTTGCCCGAACCCGCCACACCGGTGACCACCACCAACACCCCCAACGGGATGTCCACGTCCACCGACCGCAGGTTGTGCGCCGAGGCCCCGCGCACCTCCAGCACCCCCGTGGGCGTGCGCACCTGCTCCTTGACCCGGGCCCGGTCGTCCAGGTGCCGGCCCGTCACCGTCGCACTGTTGCGCAACTGCTCGACCGTGCCCTCGAAACAGACCAGGCCCCCGTCACTGCCCGCACCCGGACCCAGGTCCACCACGTGGTCGGCGATCGCGATCGTCTCCGGCTCGTGCTCGACCACCAGCACCGTGTTGCCCTTGTCCCGCAACCGCAGCAACAGCTCGTTCATCCGCGCCACGTCGTGCGGGTGCAACCCCGCCGTGGGCTCGTCGAAGACATAGGTGACATCGGTCAGCGACGAACCCAGGTGCCGGATCATCTTCGCCCGCTGGGCCTCACCGCCCGACAACGTGCCCGCCGCACGGTCCAACGACAGATACCCCAACCCGATCTGCACGAACGAGTCCAACGTGTGCACCAGCGCCCCCACCAGAGGGCCCACCGACGGCTCACGCTCACCCAACGCCCGCACCCACTCGGCCAGATCACTGACCTGCATCGCACACACCTCGGCGATGTTGAGCCCGCCGATCCGGGAGGACCGGGCCGCCTCGCTCAACCGCGTACCGCCGCACTCGGGGCACTCGGTGAAGGTCACCGCACGGTCCACGAACGCCCGGATGTGCGGCTGCATCGCCTCGCGCTCCTTGGCCAGGAACGACTTGCGCACCCGCACCACCAGACCCTCGTAGGTCATGTTGACCCCGTTGATGCGCCGCTTGACCGGCTCGCGGTACAAAAAGTCGTGCAACTCCTCCTCGGAGAACTCCCGCACCGGCTTGTCCGCGTCCACCAGCCCCGACTCGGCGAACATGCGCACCGACCAGCCGCCCGCCTTGTACCCGGGCACCGTGATCGCGCCCTCGTTCAAGGACTTGTCGGCCTCGTACAGCTGCGCGGCGTCCACGTCCGCGACCTGCCCGCGCCCCTCGCAGAAGGCGCACATGCCCCCGGCCCGGGTGAAGGTCACGTGCTCGCGCGGTGCGGCCGAGGCGCGCTCGACCGTGAAGGACCCGCTCGCACGCACCGAGGCCACGTTGAAGGAGAACGCGTTGGGCGAACCGATGTGCGGCTCACCCAGCCGGCTGAACAGGATCCGCAGCATCGCGTTGACGTCGGTGGCCGTGCCCACCGTCGAGCGCGGGTCGGCGCCCATCGGTTTCTGGTCCACGATGATCGCGGTGGTCAGCCCCTCCAACACGTCCACCTGCGGGCGCGCCGAGGTGGGCATGAACGTCTGCAGGAAGGCGCTGTAGGTCTCGTTCACCAACCGCTGCGACTCCGCGGCGACGGTGTCGAAGACCAGCGAACTCTTACCGGAACCGGACACACCGGTGAAAACCGTCATCCGCCGCTTGGGCAGCACCACGTCCAACCCCTGCAGGTTGTTCTCCCGCGCCCCCAGCACCCGGATCTGCTCGTGGCTGTCGGCCACATGCACCGCCCCGTTCGCCTGTGCCGCCGTCTGGTGCTGCATCGCCGTCCCCTTCCCCCGCGCCCCTGCCGGTGCGCGCCGCTGTGCTCACCTGCCCGATCCAACCACCCGCGTGCGACAGGCGCGCCCATGCCGCGGCAACGCACGCCCCATCCCTCAGGCAGCAGCAGGGTCCGCCCCCCGGACACACGGAGCGGACCCCGAACCCAGCACAGCCCGAGCGCTCAGAACTCGGCCAGGCGCTCGGCCACACGCCGGGGTGAGCGGCCCAGGAGTTCGGCCAGCAGCGGGTCGTGCTCGGCGAAGTGTCCCTGGCGGGTGGCGCGGAACATGGTGAGCATGAAGCGGGCCGCCGGTTCGGCGACACCGCCGGCCACCTGGTCGGCGACCCACTCCTCGTCGCCGAGGACCACGCGTTCGACGGTGCGGCCGCTGTGTTCGGAGGCCAGAGCGGCGAAGTCGTCGAGCGTGAGCGCCTCGCCGGCGATCAGGGTGATGGGCCCGTCGAAGGAACGCTCACCGCTGAGCAGGGCCGCCGTGGCCTCGGACAGGTCGGCCGGTGCGGTCCAGGGCACGGGCCCGTCGGCCGGGGCGGCGATCACCCCGGTCTCACGCCAGGGCCCGAGCAGGGGGACGAAGCTGTGGGAGAAGAACCCGTAGCGCAGAGAGGTCCACGCAACCCCCGAATCGGCCAGGATCTGCTCGGTAGCGGCGTGGATGGCCGCCGGAGGGTAGGGGCCGTCGGCCGCAACGCCCTGCTGGCTGGTGTAGAGAATGCGTCCGACACCGGCCGCGAGGGCCGCCTCGATCGCGTTGCGGTGCAGGCCCACCATGTCGGCCGCCGGGTCGTTGCCCGAGACCAGGAGCACCTGGTCGGCGCCGGCGAAGGACTCGCGCAGGGCCTGCGGGTCCTCGTAGGAGCCCTGGCGTACGCGCACGCCCCGGTCGGCGAAGTGCCGGGCCTTGGCGGGCTCGCGTGCGCTGATGCCGACCTCCTCGGCCGGCAGGCGCTCCAGGAGGTGTTGCACGGTGGCCCCGTTGAGGGTGCCGGTGGCGCCGGTGACGACGATCATGTTCGTGGCCTTTCGCTGTGTGCCCGCACCAGTGTCCTGCCTGGTCGCGAGCGGTTCCATAAGTTGACCAGCATGGTCAGTTTCGTGGTGTCGCCGACAGTAGATAAACTGACCAGGCGAGTCAAATTACGGTGGCGGCCAGAGGCGGTGGGGAACATGAGCGGCACACGACCTGCCAAACCCGGGTTGCGCGCCGACGCCCGCCGCAACACCGAGCAGATCCGCCGCGCCGCGATCGGCGCCTTCCAGGGCCGGGGCCTGACCGTGCCGCTGGAAGAGGTCGCCACGGCGGCGGGGGTCAGCAAGGCCACGATCTTCAACCGGTTCGGCGGCCGGGTCGGGCTCATCGAGGCCGTCATCGAGGAGGTCGTCGCCAACGAGCTCTACGCCGTCATCGACCACACACGCGCGCTCCAGGATCCCGGAGCGCGCCTGGCGTACTACATCACCGCGATCCGCGACCTGCAGTACCGCCAGCCCACCGCCAACGACGTGCTGCTGCAGGAGTACCCCCATTCACAGCAGCTCATGGACATCTGCCGGGCCGCGGGCCAGATCTACGGCGAACTCGTCGAGGCCGGCCACGCCGGAGGAGCGCTGCGCCCCGACTGCACAGCCGATGACCTGCACGCGCTGGTCGTCGACAACGCACTGGCCCTCAAACACGGCGACCGCCCGCCGCGGGGAGACTACGACCGCCGCACGTCCTTCCTCCTCGACGGCATCCTTGTGCACGCGGGGCCTTCCGGCGGGTGAGCAGCCGGGCCGCACCGGCCAGGGGTGAGGGGCGGAGCGGGCCGATCCCCGCCGGCCCGCAAGAGGAGTTCCCTCGGGGTGGCTGCGCGGGCCGCGGTGCAGGTCGCGCCGGAGCGTCGGTCGGCCCCGAGCTCACCCAGGCAGACGACGGCGCCGTCCGAGGCCCCGCGCGTAACACCGCTCGACCATCGCCGCCCACCGGAGGGCGTGGCCGTCTACGCCCCCGGTGCGGACGGCGACCCGTTCACTGCCGACCGCTTCGTTCCCGACCACGGCGAAGCGGCCATCAACGTCCACGAGGATGTCTCGGGCCTGCGACCACAACCGAGGGGCCCGCAGAGGAGCGGACCCTCACCTGTAGGGGGTCAGTGGGGTCCGGCGTCCTGTCGGCGTTCGCAGTCCCACCCCTCCTCGATCTGGCCCGGGGCACGTGTGTTCTCCACACCGGCCGGTTCTTCGGGGGGAGGGCGTGTCGGCGCGCGGCACCCGGACAGGGCCGCCACGGCCACCGCCAGAGCGAGCAGTGTCCTGCTCTTCATCGGCTCACGGTAGGAGCGCCCGCGGCGGCCTGGAGGGGGCTCGGCCCGACCCCCGGGCCCCAGCCACACACCGGCGGCCGCCCCCGTCCCGGCCCGGGCGTTGTTCTACGCGGGCGAACACCGCAGGTAGGGCTCGGCATGCACACACCCTTGGTGACCGCGGGCGGCCCAGGGCCCGGCGCGAGGGGGTGACCGAATCGGGCCGGGCAGAAAACCGCTCGACCTCGCCTTCCCATTCTGGGGATCGTGCCGGTATGAACGAACCCGCCTTCGTGCCCGGCCTGCAGCTGTCCCGGGACTTCTACCACCAGGCCGTCCTGCCCCTGCTGGACCGGGCCCTGCCCGACACCGCGCATTCGGCCGCCCTGATGGGAACCGGGTCCGAGGTGCTGGGGCTGGACACCGACCGCTCACGCGACCACGACTGGGGCCCGCGCCTGCAGCTCTTCCTCTCCGCGCGGGACAGCGCCTGCCACGGCGCATACCTGCGCGAACACCTGGCCAACCGCCTGCCCTCGACCTTCCGCGGACATCCCACCCACTTCGAGCCCACCGGCGAGGCCCCGGGGATCGGCGTGGCCGGGCCCACCGACGGGCCGGTCGAGCACCGCGTGCACATCACCGACCCCGCCACCTGGTTCACCGACCACCTGGGCTTCGATCCCGCCCGGGGCATCACGGTGGCCGACTGGATGGCCATCCCCACCCAACGCCTGGCCGAGGCCACCGGGGGCGCCCTCTTCCACGACGGGCTCGGCCTGCTCGCCCCGGTCCGCTCCGCGTTGGCCCGGTATCCCCGCCAGGTGTGGATGCACGTGCTGGCCTGCCAGTGGCTGCGCGTCTCCCAGCGGGAGGCGTTCGTGGGGCGCTGCGCCGAGGTCGGCGACGAGCTCGGTTCGGCGGTGGTCACCGCACACCTGGCCCGCGACCTCATGCGGTTGTCCCTGCTCATGGACGGCCGCTACCCGCCCTACGACAAGTGGCTCGGCAGCACCTTCGCCCGCACCCGCCAGGGGCAGGATCTGGCCCCGCACTTGCGCTCGGCGCTGTGCGCCACCGACGGGCACACCCGGGAGGACCATCTGTGCCGGGTCTACGAGGCGCTGGCCCGCAGGCACAACCGGCTCGGTCTGAGCGCGCCGGTCGATGCGTCCACGCGCCTGTTCCACACGCGCCCCTTCCGGGTGCTGGGCGCCGAGCGCCTGTGTGCGGCGTTGAGGGAATCGATCACCGATCCGCGGGTGCGCGCCCTGCCGGTGGTGGGCGCCATCGACCAGTGGGTGGACAGCACCGACGTTCTGACCCGCCCGGATCGGTTCCGTGCCGTGGCCGAAGGGCTGACCGGCCCGGGGGTGTGAGCCCCTGGTTCGGTCCGCCGGCCGGGCCAGGAGCGGCGCCGCGGGGCCCGGCCTGGGCTTCAGGGCTGCTCGGGGACCCCTCCGTTCCGTTTCGTTGGTTCTTAACGTTACCCAGAAACGTTAAATGCTCACAGCAAACAGAATCCCGGTGCGAGACCCCAAATCCTGGCCTCCGATAACTGAACCTTCCCGAGGGTCAGAGCCTCAGAGGCTTCTGCCCGCCCCCGAGCGACACCCCGGCCGCGCCAACGTAATGAGCGCCCCCTCCTCCACCCCCGAGAACGAGCCGGGTACAGCCACAGCTGTACCGATCCCTGGACAGGGGCACGGCCCCGTGCCACCCTGAGAATTGGGCACTCGACCAAGACAGGTGCCCAAGAAACCGGAGCAGCCCCGCATGAGCACACCCAAGAGCCACCAGGTCCGCCACGACCTCCTGGAAGCCGCACGCGCCCTGATCGCCGAACGCGGCTGGACCGCCGTGAGCACCCGCACCCTCGCCCACCGCGCCGGCGTGGGCCCCGGCCTGGTCCACTACCACTTCCCCTCGCTGCGCGCCCTGCTCAACGAAGCCGCCCTGACCGGCATGGCCCAGGTCATCGACCAGACCCTGACCGACCTGCCCCGCACCGACCCCCGCCAGGGCCTGGACCACCTCCTGGGCAAACTCCACTCCTACCCGCCCGACGACCCCGCCACCGTCCTGTTCACCGAGGCCTACCTGGCCGCCACCCGCGACGCCGACCTGCGCCGGGGCATCACCGACCTCCTGCAGCGCCTGCGCACCCACCTGACCGCCTGGCTCGACGACGGCCACATCGCCGACCCCGAGAACACCGCCCACGTGCTCGCCGCCACCGCCGACGGCCTCATGCTCCACCGCTCCCTGGACCCGCACCTGAACGCCGACCAGGTCGCACCCGTCCTGCGCCGGCTCTTGAACCCACCACCCCAAGAGGAGCAACCATGACACCCGCACCCGGCACCGCCGTCGTCGTGGGCGCCGGCATCGCCGGCCTGGCCACCGCCCAACGCCTGGCCCACCACCGGTGGCGGGTCCACGTCCTCGAACAGGCCCCCGGCCCGCGCCCGCAGGGCTACATGATCGACTTCTTCGGCCCCGGCCACGAGGCCGCCCAGGCCATGGGCCTCCTGCCCCGCATCCGCGAACTGGGCCGCGCCTTCGCCCGCGCCGACCTGGTCGGCGCCGACGGCACCACCCGCGCCTCCCTGCGCTTCGACCGCTTCGCCCGCTCCCTGGGCGGCTCGGTGGTCTCACTCATGCGCCCCGACCTGGAACGGGCCCTGCGCGAATCCCTGCCCCAGAACGTGCAGGTGCGCTACGGGTGCGGACCCCGTGCCATCACAGAGGAACCCGACGGGGTACGCGTGCACCTGCCCGACGGCCACACCCTGCACGCCGACCTGCTCGTGGGCGCCGACGGCATCCACTCCACCGTGCGCCGCCTGCTCTTCGGCCCCCAGGACCGCTACCTGCACCCCCTGGGTTTCCACACCGGCGCCTACACCTTCACCGACGCCCGCATCCACGCCCTGACCCGCGACCGCTTCTGCCTGACCGACACCCTGGGCGCCCAGATGGGCCTGTACGCCCTGGGCGAGGACCGCGTGGCCGCCTTCACCGTGCACCGCACCGACCACACCGACCTGCCCGCCGACCCCCGCGACCAGCTGCAACGCACCTACGCCGGCCTGGGCTGGGTCGTCCCGCGCGCCCTGCAACTGTGCCCGCCGCCCGAGCACATCTACTACGACCTGGTCGCCCAGGTCAGAATGGGCTCCTGGAGCCGCGGCCGCACCGTCCTGGTGGGCGACGCCTGCCAGGCCGTGTCACTGCTGGCCGGCCAAGGCGCGTCCCTGGCCGTGGGCGGGGCCTACGTCCTGGGCGAGGAGCTGGCCCGCGCCGACACCGTGGCCCAGGCACTGCAGCACTACGAGGACCGCTGGCGCCCGGTGGTCGCCGAACGCCAACGCGCGGCCCGCACCGGAACCGGCTGGTTCCTGCCCACCACACCGGGCCGGTTGCGGCTGCGGCGCCTGGCGTTGAGGCTCTCGGCGCTGCCCGGGGTGGACCGGCTGGTGGCCACCTCCGTGTCGGGCCGGCCCACCCGCGCCATCCAGGACCTGGCCCCCGACCTGCCCTCCTGAACCGGCCCCGCACCCCGGTCGCGCCGTGCCTCGACGTCTGGTGACGGTCGCGGACGCCGGAGCCTGCCCCGGTGCACACGGGTCACTCCGGTGGAGGAGCTCCACTCCGGTGGTGACCGACCACGGGCAGGGCAGCAACGGTGCCGAGCGGATCCGCCCCGTTCCTTTCCCTCAGACCAGGAACCGGCGCGCCCCGCGCAGCTCGGTGCGCAGGATCTTCCGTGTGGCGGCACTGTCCAGATGCACCCGCAACGCCCCGGGCGGCCCGGTCCGGGCCCGCAACCCGGCCGGCAACGCGTCCGGATCCAGCCCGTCGCGGCGGGCGATGAGCACACCCAGCTCGTGTCGGCTGATCGTGTCCTGGCCGACGGCGTGGAACATCCCGCCCCGTTCCTGCTGCGCCAACTCCAGCAGGGCCCGGGCCAGATCGTCCACGTGCACCGGGCAGCGCACGTCGTCGGTGAAGAGCACCCCGTCCTGCTCGCCCGAGGCCAGGGCGTGCACACGGCGCTCGTGCACCGAAGCCCCGTGGCCCAGGATCAACGAGGTGCGCACCAGGGCCGCCTGCGGGTGCAGGGCCCGCACCGCGGTCTCCGCCGCGGCCTTGGCCGCACCGTAGGGGGTGATCGGGTCGGGCACGGCACTCTCGTCGTAGTGCTCGGCCGCTCCGGAGAAGACCGCGTCGCTGGAGACGTGCACCAGGTGCGCGCCGTGCTCGGCCGCGGCAGCCGCCACGTGGGCCGCCCCGTCGGCCGTGGCGGTCCACTCGCTCTGCCGGTAGGCGGCGTTGACCACCACCTGCGGTTGTTCTGCGGCCACCAGGTCCCGGACCCGGGCACGCTCGCGCACGTCCAGGCGCACCCACCAGGCCGCTGCGGAACTGCCCGGCCCGCGCAGGTAGGTGCCCACCACCCGGTGCCCCGCCAGGTGGGCCCGGCGGGCGACCTCACCGCCCAGGAACCCGCTCGCTCCCACGACCAGAATGCGCACCGGAGCCCTCCTTCCCGTCTGGGCCCGGGGCCGGACGCCCCATCGGGTGTTCGGGTCCCAGGATGCCGGGTCCGGGTGCCGGTGTCTGCGGTTCCGGACACGCGTGGTTCCCACCGACCCCTGGGAGCTGGGCCCTCGCGCCCGGGCCGATGGCCGGGGCCTGGGCCTCCCGCTCCTGGCGGGCTCGGGGGGCTCCGTTCAGCGGCCCCTTCGGCGGCCATGGGTGGAGGCCGGCCCCTGTCGCCCGCCCTCCCGCCGTGATAGTCATGAATATGAGTATTCATCAATATGACAAGGGAGAGCCCGTGGACACCCCCCGACGCTTCCGCGCCGCCGTCGACGCCCGCGACCTGGAGGCCATCGAACCGCTCCTGGCCCCCGGCATCCGCCTGCTGAGCCCGGTCACCTTCACCCCCTTCGAGGGCAAGGACATGGTCCTGGGCCTGTTCAAGGTCCTGCTGCGCACCTTCGAGGACTTCCACTACATCGGCGAGCACACCGGACAGGCCCGCACCAGCGACGACCTCACCACCGACTCGCACGTACTGCTCTTCCAGGCCCGCGTCGGCGACAAGAAGATCCACGGCATCGACCTGCTGCACCTGGACGAACACGGCCTGATCACGGAGATGACCGTCATGGTGCGCCCCCGCTCGGCCGTGCACGCCCTGGGCGAGGCGGTCCTGGCCGGACTGGTCGCCGACGGGCTGGTGCCCGACCCCGAGCGCTGACCGGCCCGGCCCTCACCTGACCGGCATCAGCAACGGGCGTTTGGCGCTGCGCCCGTCCCCCGACGAACGCCCGCGCACCCGACGCAGCACCCACGGGCCCACGAACCGCGCGGCCCAGCCCACCTCGCCCGCCAGGGCCTGCCACCCGGCCCTGCCCACCGGGGCCGGGCCGGGCAACGGGCGGGTCCAGGAGTCGTCGCTACCGGGCAACCCCCACACCTGGGCCAGGGCCGCGGCCATGCGCGCGTGCCCTTCGGGGCCGGCGTGCAGACGGTCCTGGCTCCACAGGCGCGCATCACCCACCACGGCGTGGCCCTCCATCTCGGCCAGCAGCACGCCCTGGCGCCGGGCCGCCCGGCGCAGGAGCGCATTCAGTTCCCGCACCCGGCCCGAGACCGGCCGGGCAGCCGGTACCAGCGGCGCCGGGTCGGGGAAGGTCATCGACAGCACCTGGGCGCCCTGCCCGCGCAGCGCCGCCCACACCGACTCCACGTGTCCGGCCACCTGCGCAGCCTCGAAGCGGGGCCGCAGCACATCGTTGACCCCGGCCACGACGGTGGCCACGTCCGGTTCCAACCCCAGGGCCGGGGCCAGCTGTTCGTGGTGGACCTGGTGTGCGCGCCGGCCCCGCACCGCGAGGTTGGCATAGGACAGCGACGGGTGGTGCCGGGCCAGCAGCACCGCGAACCGGTCGGCGAACCCGCGCCATCCGGTCGACTCGTGCCCGTCTCCCACCCCTTCGGTCTGGCTGTCGCCCAGGGCCACATAACGCAGGGGTCTGTGTTCAGCCATCACCGCGCCCCTCCTGCCGGGCACGCAGCACGCCCATCACCCGCTCACACCATTGCTGGTTGCCCTGTTCGAAGGCGCGCCCGCGCAGGCAGGTCAGGTACGGGCCGACCCGTTCGGCCCGGGCCAGGTGTTCCTCTTCGCTGCGCTCGCCCCGCATCGCCGCGAGCAGGGACTCGAACAGCTCCACCTTGGTGCGGGCCAGTTCGGCGCGCTCGCCCAGTTCCTCCAGCAGCGCACCGGTCTCCACGTGGTCGCAGGCCTGGACCTTGACCAGCAGGTCGTCGCGCACCGCCGAGGGGCCCGAGGCCGACCGGGTGAAGGAACGCAGCTCCTCCACCCCTGCCGGGCTGACGGTGAAGAGCCTCTTGTTGGGGCGGTTGTGCTGGACGATCTCGCGCCCGGTGACCAGCCCCTGGCTCTCCAGGCGTTTGAGTTCGGCGTAGAGCTGTTGGGGGCGCGCGTGCCAGAAGTTGGCCACCCCCGCGTCGAAGGCCTTGGCCAGTTGGTATCCGCTGAGTTCGCCCTCCAGCAGGGCGGCCAGGACCGCGTGCCTGAGCGCCATCGTGCCCCTTTTCTGCTCACCCGTGTGCGCGTGCGCCGGCGCGGGAACCGGACACAACAGTCATCGAACAGACTAATCACGGATCTGAGTAGAAGGAAGGGGCCCGACCGCTTCACCCGCCCGAACCCGGCTTACGATGGGCGGCCATGACCCAGCCCTCCTACGAGGCCGCCACCGGCGCCGCCTACGACCGTCTGGCCCAGCGCTACAGCGACTTCGCCGCGCACCACCACACCACCCACCCCCTGCACCGCGCCCTGATCCCGGCCTTCGCCGACATGGCCGACCCCGCACGCCCGCTTGCCGACCTGGGCTGCGGCCCCGGGCACGTGTCCGCCGACCTGCACACCCGCGGGCTGCGGGTCCTGGGCCTGGATGTGTCCGCGCGCCTGCTCGCCCACGCCCGCCGCACCCACCCCGGGCCGGTGTTCGTGCGCGCGAGCATGCGTTGCCTGCCCCTGGCCCCGGGCGCCCTGGGCGGCATCCTGGCCCACTACGCACTCATCCACACCCCGCCCGACCAGGTGGCCGGGACCTTCACCGAATGGGCCCGGGTTCTGGCCCCCGGCGGGCCCGTACTGGTCTCCTTCCAGGCCCAGGAGCCCGGAACCGGCACCGAACCCTTCGATCACGACGTCGCCCCGGCCCACCGCCACAGCCCCGAGCACCTGCTCGGCGCGGCCGGCGACGCGGGCCTGTCCGAGGCCGCACGCCTGGTCGTCGACGGTTCCCAGGACCGGCGCCGCGGCTGGGCCCAGATGCACCTGCTGCTGCAACGCCCCGTGTGAGAACCGCGCACCGCGCTCCTTCTCCTTGACCTGAAGCGCGCTTGAGGCCCGAGCATGAACATCCCAGCGCCGGGACCCACGAAGGGCCGGACCGCGGGGCCGCACCAGGGCACCGCGGCACGCCCGGCGCACGGTGAACCACGGACGAGGGGTTGGACATGGCCGGCAGCAGGACCATTCTCGTGACCGGAGCGACCGGGACCCAGGGCGGGGTCACCGCCCGCGAGCTGCTCCGGCGCGGGCACACGGTGCACGCGCTCGTACGCGACCCCGACAAGGCACAGGCGCAAGCGCTGCAGGAACGCGGAGCAGTACTCGTGCGCGGCGATTTGGAGGAGACCGGATCACTGCGCCGGGCCATGGAGGGCGTGGACGGCGTCTTCAGCGTCCAGGCGACCGGGGACACCCCGCGGGAGATCGCCGCCGAGGTCCGCCAGGGCAAGAACGTCGCGGACACGGCCGTGCAGGCCGGGGTGGCGCACCTGGTGTACAGCTCGGTGGAGGGCGCCGAGCGCGGCACCGGCATCGACCACTTCGAGAGCAAGTACGAGGTCGAGCAGCACATCCGGGCCCTGGGCCTGTCCGCGACCGTTCTGCGGCCGGTGTTCTTCCTGGACAACCTGCTCGGTTTCGCCGACGCCGAGGGCGAGCGGCTCATGCAGCTGCCCATCCGGGCCCAGCGGCCGATCCAGATGGTCGCCGGCCAGGACATCGCCTTCTTCGCCGCCAACGCCTTCGAAGACCCGCACGAGTACGCGGGCCGCACCATCGCACTGGCCGGGGACGAGATCACCTTCGCGGCCATCGCCCAGCTCTTCGAACGCATCACCGGCACCCCGACGCGTTTCGAGCCCGTGCTGCCCATCGAGGACCCGATGCTGCGCTGGTTCGACCAGCACGGTTACCGGGCCGACATCGCGGCCGTGCGCCGTGAGCACCCGGGGCTGTTGACCGCGGAGCAGTTCCTCACGCGCCGGCTCTCACCGACCGGACACTGAAAACCCCGGGGCCCGGGCCCGGGGTCGCTCGCGCGGCACGACCGCAAGGCCGCGGCGAAAAACCGCTGGACACCCGCCCCGACCCCGGTGTTCACTGGCCCGGTCCCTGAACCAGACGTCCCCTGTGAGGTGCGTTGATGCCCGCCCCGACGACACCGGCCGGCCACGACCGGTCGCCTGCCGACCACGACACGAACGCACCCAAGCAGAGGAACAACCAACGTGGACCTTCCACGCATCTTCACCATCCGCGAGAGTAGCCACCGCATCCACAACCCCTTCACCCACGCCAAGTACGCCACCCTGGGCCGGGCCCTGCACCTGCAGCCCGGAACGCGTGTGCTCGACCTGGCCTCGGGATCGGGCGAGATGCTGAGCACCTGGGCCCGCGACCACGCCATCACCGGAACCGGCGTGGACATCAGCACGGTCTTCACCGACCAGGCCCGCGCCCGCGCCGCCGAACTGGGCGTGGCCGACCGGCTCACCTTCGTGCACGGCGACGCCGCCGGCCACGTCGCCGACGAACCGGTCGATGTCGCCGCCTGCCTGGGCGCCACCTGGATCGGCGACGGGGTGGCCGGAACCGCGCAGCTGCTGGGCCGCAGCCTGCGCCCGGGCGGCCTGATGCTGATCGGCGAACCGTTCTGGCGCGGCCAGGTCCCCGACGCTGAGACCGCCCGTGCCTGTTTCGCCCAGAGCCCGGACGACTTCCGGACCCTGCCCGGGCTCGTCGAGCACTTCGGCGACCTGGGTCACGACGTCGTGGAGATGGTGCTGGCCGACCAGGACAGCTGGGACCGGTACCAGGCGGCGCAGTGGCTCAACCTGCGCCGGTGGCTCGATGCCAACCCCGGCGACGAGCTGGCCGCCCAGGTGCGCGCCGAGCTCGACACCGGGCCCGCGCTCTACGCGCGTTACCAGCGTGAACACCTCGGCTGGGGTGTCTTCGCGCTGATGCCCCGCTGAAGCAGCTGAGGCAGCGCCCCCTCGGGGGTCGCGGGTCCGGCGCCGTCCACCGCGGCGGCCCGGGCCCGCGCCCTACGCACCCGCTGCGACCCGCCAGCGCCCGGACACCGGCACCGGACCCGCCACGGGATCGGGGCGCCCGACGCGACGCGGATGCCCCCACGCGCTGGTGCAACGCACCCCCTGTGAGCGCCCGGGCCCCGTTCAGGCGCGGCGTTGCAGGGCCCGGCGCACCTGCGGCCGGTCCAGGGCCGCCACACACCAGGCGAAATGGCCGTCGTCGCCCTCGTCCGAGTAGGCGTTGGCGCCGGCCAGCCCGTAGGCGGCCCGGTACAGCGCCATCAGCTCCCGGTCCCACCCGCGCGCGGCGAAGGCCTCCAACATGGCCTCTTCGTGCTCGCGCGCCCGGGGACCGTACATGTCGAAGAAACCCGCGGCGGTGGCCGCGTCGAAGGCCCCGTCCCCGGCGGTGGTGAAGAACCCCCAGTCCAGCACGGCGCTGACCCGGCCGTGCTCGTCGACCAGGATGTTCTCCGGGCACAGGTCCCCGTGCACGATCCGCTCCGGCCCCGCCTCCAAGTGCTCCAGCGCCGCCACCACCTGCGCGGCCACCGCGTCCAGGTCGGGCAGGGCCGCTCGCAGTGCGGGGGCGAACCGGTGCACACGCTCGGCCACCAACGCGGCCAGGTCGCGGCCCCAGGTACGGCCCGCCCGGCGCAGGCCCGCGCCCTGGTCCAGCACCGCCAGCGCCCGGGTGGCCGGCCCGGCGCGGGTGGCGTCCAGGTCGGCCACCACCTGCTGCACACACGCCCGGGCCTGTTCGAGCCCGACCTGCCCGGACCCCGAGGCCGTGCTCAGGGCGGTGCCGTGCAGCCGGCGTTCGATGCTCACCACCCGGTCGCCGTCGCGGTGCACGGCCAGGATGCGGGGGCTGTCCCAGGGCAGGTCCTGTGCGGCCAGCTCCTCGTAGAAGGCGGCCAGGGCGCGCAGTTCACCCTCGGTGCGCCAGGCCCAGGCCTTGCCCACCCGACCCTGGCCCAGGTCGTGGACCTGGCCTTCCATGCCCTGGCCCAGCACCCGCACGCTCCCGTACCCCAGCCGGTGGTAGAGGTCCTCGATCGGTGCGCCCACGCCGCCCCCTGTTCGGTCCGCCCTGACGTGTACCGATACCGCTGCGGTGCACGCCGGGGCGGAGTCTACGCACCCCGTTCCCGGGCCTGCGATCCGTTTCCCCCGCCCCCGTCCGCGTCCCCTTACCGGAACGCGGGGCCCCTGGTGTGCGTGTGGCCTGATGTGGCCAACGCCCGCGCCCGGTGCGCGTGCGGTGGTAACCCGAGAGGATCCGTGTCCGCAGCGACCCCTGGGAGGTGCCATGGGTGCACGCGGCCCCGAGTGGGCTTCGACCGTCTTCTACCTGTTCGTGCTGGTGTTGTTCCTGGCCTGGCTGGCCGAACGCTGCTGACCCCCGCACAGCTGTGGCCCCGACGCCGCACGCCAGGGCCACCAGGAAGACACACAGGGTGTTTCACGTGGAACCCTGCGTGAAAAGGGCGAAACTCACTGGCCCAGCACGTACTTGATCGTGGGCCCGCTGCTCCACCCGCCGTCGACCGCCAACTCCGCACCGGTGATGTAGGACGCCTCCTCCGAGAGCAGGAACACCATCGCCGCCGCGATCTCGCGGGCCTCCCCCACCCGCCCCATCGGCGTGTTCGGGTAGTTGCCCTCCCCCGCCTGGATGCCCACCTCCGCCGTCATGGGCGTGTAGGTCATCCCCGGGTGCACCGAGTTCACCCGGATGCGATCGGTACCCAACTCCACCGCACCGATCTTGCTCAACCCGCGCACACCCCACTTGGAGGCCCCGTACCCGGCCGTCAGCGCCAACCCCATCATCCCCGCGGCCGAGGAGACGTTGACGATCGCACCCGCACCGCCCTCACGCATCACCGGCGCCACCGTGCGCATACCGATGAACACCCCCGTCAGGTTGATGTCCACCACCTGGCGGAAATGCTCCACCGACTCCTCCGTCAACAGACTGCCCGTGGAGACCCCCGCGTTGTTGACCAGCCCGTCCACCCCGCCGAACCGGGCCCGGGCCCGCTCGACCACGCTCTGCCAGTCGGCCTCGCTGGTCACGTCGTGATGGGCGTAGGAGACGTTCTCGCCCAACGCAAGCGCGGTCTCCTGACCCTCCTCCTCCAGCACGTCGGTGATGAGCACCCGCGCCCCCGCCTCCACCGCCTGACGCGCGGCCTCCGCCCCCAGCCCGCGCGCACCGCCGGTGATGACCACACTCTTGCCCTGCAACGACGCCATACGATCCCCCTGGAGTGATCCACTGCACTGTGCCCACACAGAACGCCAGATCCCCACCCGGTTCAAGGACCACCCC